>NZ_JAVYAA010000004.1:0-586318 GCF_032337355.1 Paenibacillus suaedae | reverse complement strand
CTTACATTGCCGCCTGCGCGCGCTTTACGCCCAATAATTCCGGACAACGCTCGCCCCCTACGTATTACCGCGGCTGCTGGCACGTAGTTAGCCGGGGCTTTCTTCTCAGGTACCGTCACCCTAAGAGCAGTTACTCTCCTAGGCGTTCTTCCCTGGCAACAGAGCTTTACGATCCGAAAACCTTCATCACTCACGCGGCGTTGCTCCGTCAGACTTTCGTCCATTGCGGAAGATTCCCTACTGCTGCCTCCCGTAGGAGTCTGGGCCGTGTCTCAGTCCCAGTGTGGCCGATCACCCTCTCAGGTCGGCTACGCATCGTCGCCTTGGTAAGCCGTTACCTTACCAACTAGCTAATGCGCCGCAGGTCCATCCATAAGTGGCAGATTGCTCCGCCTTTCTCATCTCCCTCATGCGAGGAAAATGCCTATCTGGTATTAGCTCACGTTTCCGTGGGTTATCCCAGTCTTATGGGCAGGTTACCTACGTGTTACTCACCCGTCCGCCGCTAACCTTCAGGAGTGCAAGCACTCCTTCAAGTCCGCTCGACTTGCATGTATTAGGCACGCCGCCAGCGTTCGTCCTGAGCCAGGATCAAACTCTCCGTTAAAGTTAAGTTTGAACTGCTCATATCTTTTGACGAGGTATTACTACCTCATTCACAAACGTTGCTCGTTGTTCAGTTTTCAAAGAACAATCTTAGTCAGTAACCAATCTCTCAGTTACTTTATTTTTCTCACCGCCTCATCAGCGGCGACTTTTATATCTTATCACTTCGTTCATCCGAAGTCAACAACTTTTTTTCAACTTATTTTTTAAGTTGTTTTCATTTTGTTGTTGCCCGCCTCTTAGCGAAGCAGGAATTAGAATATACCATAGCTACTTAAAAGAATGCAACCTCTTTTTTTGAATTTGTTTATCCCAGCCATGTTTCTCCTCTAACTCCTTCTATTAATAATAGGGATACTTAGGATAATGATGACACACTTACTAGAGAAGGGGCAGCCCACTTAGCATGGAATCCCAAACTCCCAAGCTCCTTTTTTCAGGCTAACCCCTTATTCATAGTACTAGAAGATAGACTCCTCTCTCCCTATTAAGCAGCTATTCCTAATGGAGAGAATAGAATGTAAACAGCGATCATAAGCACGATCATGACGACAGTAAATGCCTTCGCATGCTTCCATGGCGTCAAATCCACCTTGCCTGATTCAAACAGCTCGAAATCCTGTTCGCGCGGTTTCCATTTCCCGACGAGCAGCATGACTAACACGCAGACTGGGAACAATACACTTAAAATGTACAGGAAGTTGAGCGTACCCAAAAAGAATTTGGACAGGGTATAGAGCACAATATGGACAACCAATGCGATTTTAGGCGCAATTGCCGGTACCTTCTTGCTAAAGAAGCCGACAACGACAGCGGCAATGATCGGGATGTTATAAAATCCGAACATCTCCTGCAAGTAGTAATACAATCCTGAAGGCGCATACAGAATAAAGGGTGCAACAGCTACTGCAATAAGACCAAGCACGACGGCAAAGATTCTGCCTGCCTTCACGAGCTGCTGATCCGTCGCGTTCGGCTTGAATATCGGCTTGTAAATATCCAAGGTGAATAAGGTTAACGAACTGTTGAGCGCTCCATTAAATGAGCTTAATATCGCACCGAACAACACGGCCGCGAAAAATCCAGACAGTAACGTCGGAAGAACCTCAATAACAAGTGATGGATAGGCCATATCCGCATTGCTAAGCGAATTGTTAAAGAGATGATAGGCAATAATGCCCGGAAGAACGAGATAGAACGCTCCGAAAATTTTGAACATGCCGGCATACAGCACGCCCTTTTGGCCTTCCTTCAAGTTTTTGGCGCCCAGCGTCCGCTGAACGATCGCCTGATTCGTACACCAATAGAATAAATTGTTGAAGAGAAGCCCTGCGCAGATCGTCACCCAAGGAACTGGCGAAGAACTGTCACCAATGGAGTTCAACTTCTCGGGTTCTTTGTGCAGCAGTGTGCTGACCCCATCGAACAAATTGCCTCCTCCGAGTGCAACCAGACCAAGCACGGTAATGAGCAGACCACCGACAATAAGGCCGACTCCATTCAGCGTATCCGAGAGTGCACATGCGCGCAGACCGCCTAGTACCACGTAAGCAATCCCTGTAACCCCAATCGCAAGAGATACAACCAATATAATATTGAAATCACTCAGATCAAATCGAGCCGAAATATTAAAAATCGTATCAAGCACAAGTGCACCAGAATAGAGCACGGTAGGCAAATAAGCAACAGCATATCCAAGCAAAAACAAAATCGAGATAATCTGACGCGTACGCAAATCATAGCGCTGTTCCAGAAAATCCGGGATCGTCGTAATCCCTGACTTCAAATAACGCGGCAAGAAGATAAATGCCATAAAGATGAGCGCGATCGGCGATGTTACCTCCCAAGCCATGACAACCATGGAAGTTGCATAGCTTTGCCCATTCAATCCAACCATTTGCTCCGTCGATAAGTTCGTCAACAGCAGCGAGAAAGCGATTACAATACCTGTCAAGCTGCGCCCGCCCAGAAAGTATCCATCCGAGCTGTTCAAATCCACACTGCGCGTCTTGTACCAAGAGTACCAGGCAACAATTCCAGTATACAGTAAAAAGGTGATGACCGTGATGTAAGTCATGAAAGCCCTCCTCTATGCATAGAGAAATCTTGTGCTTATCATTGCTAGTTCTAGTAAATGGGACTGATGGCACCGAGAAGGATTACGAAATCCCATTTTTACTTGATGGCAGTCACAGCAGCAGGCATTCGAACGTCAACCAGTTGGCCGCTTTCAAATGACTCCTTGCATGCATACCCAAGCGCGGTCGACAGCACCCCATCCTCTACTGTTACTTTCGGTTGTCTTCCCTCGAGGATTGCCTGTACAAATTCAACTGCTTCATCCATATAAGCCTGTTCAAACCGTTCAAGGAATCCATTTGCGCACTCTCTCACGACACCCCGATCATCGAGAATCATGACTTGATTTTTCTCTGGTACAGTCCCGATGCGCAGTGATCCTTGCGTACCTATAATTTCAGTCTCGATATGATAGCCGTGCGCACAATTGCGACCCGCTACAAATATCCCCATCTTATTGTCTGCAAATTGTACAAGTGCTGCTCCGGTTTCTGCATCGTTCAGCTCCGCAAGCTCGGTATATCGATGAGAACCGCCGATTGCCCACACGCGTTCCGCTTCCACGCCCAAATACCACCGAGCCAAATCCAAATCATGAATTGCCATATCGAGGAACAAGCCCCCGCTATAGTTGCTCTTGGCAAATTGCATGAAGCCAGGCATCGCTTGCGCCGGATCGATTCCATAACAGCGAATCAGCACGGGTTCGCCAATCGCACCCGCTTCAATTTGTTTCTTCGCATACGCATAAGAGCGGTCATATCTGCGCATAAAACCAAGCATGAACACCTGATTCGGATGCTTGCGAACAGCCTTCTGCACGCGCAGCGCTTCCTCCATGTACAGCCCAAGCGGCTTCTCACTGAATACGTGAAACCCGGCTTCCAGCGCCTGCTCAATCTGTTCGCAATGATAAGAAGATGGAGAAGCAATAAAAATGGCGTCCAGTTCTTGATTGCGCAGCATATCCTCATAATTCGTATACCCGTAAGGGACATTCAGCTCTTGTTGAGCTTCCTCCACCTCTTCTGGTATCACACTGCATACGGCCATCAATTTGCAATTCGGAATGCGATGCGCCAAATTATCCGCGTGCTGCCGCCCGAGTCTTCCTAAGCCTACAAGACCTACCGATATCTGTTTGCCCTGTTTCATCTGTTCGTCCCTCCGTTTATACGCCCGCTTGCTGCAAAATATACTGTCTAGCCTTCATTGCGTATTCGAGCGGATTCGCCCGAGCAGGATCCTGCTCCGCTTCCACCAGCATCCAACCGCGGTATCCAGCCGTTGCAAGCGATTGGAACACCGGTTCGAAGGGAATGCATCCATCTCCGGGAACCGTGAATACCCCTTCCTTTACCGCCTGCAGGAAGCTGAGCTTTTCTTCAATTACGCGGCGCGCCACATCCTTGCGCACATCCTTCAAGTGAACATGCTTAATGCGATCCATATAACGATTCAATATGTATAGGGGATCCTCTCCGGAAAACACAAGGTGGCCTGTATCATACAGCAAGGACACCATCTCCGGATCTGTGCTAGCCATCAGTCGCTCGATTTCCACCGTTGTCTGAACGCCAGTTCCCATATGATGATGGTACACAAGGTGCATATCCTTAGCCCGAGCAAGCTCTCCCAATCGATGAACCCCCTCAGTTAAGCGCTTCCAATCTTCGTTGTTGAATACCGGCTTATTATCGAAAAGCGGAGTATCCATTTCTCCCTGAATGCTGTGTCCCTGCTCGGATACAACGATGACCTTCGAGCCCATCGCATGCAAAAAGTCACGGTGTTGAATAAATGCCTCTACCGTTTCTTCAAGTGGCTTCACAGTCAGGTAAGCGCTAAACCAGGCACTCGCTACCTCCAGATTCCTCAGATGCAGCGCCTTCCGCAGCACCTCAACTTCACGAGGATACTTATTGCCGATTTCCGTGCCGGCAAATCCAGCGAGCGCCATTTCGCTCACGCATTGCTCGAATGTATTTCCTCCGCCTAATTCAGGCATATCATCGTTCGTCCAACCAATAGGAGCAATCCCAATCTTCACACTCTCTGCTGCAAACATGCCCATTCCTCCCCAGAAGTCATAATTAAGATTCATGGAGGCAGGCGGATCAGCTTCGAAGGGCAGCTGGAACACCTCGCAAAGCTAGGTTCTAAAAAAACCTTCCAATTTCTACCTCCGCTGCCCATCAAGCGCTCTGAATATCGAACATTCCATGCAACTTCCACCTACGAAATACAGCGCCCGATTGTCCACCGCCTGCTCCATTACTGCTGTTTCCTGCTCTGTGACATGTTAATAAAGGTTATTGCCGTCGAACTTGCCATCGAATATACGAGAGGATTGGCTAATATGGTCGTGCCTGGCTCAGGGATTGGCGCCGATCATCATAGGCTTGGGCAATTGCCTTCTTGTCCGACACCTCTGCTACGCCGACATTCCACCATGCATCATAGCCATGGGTCATCGTCTTCGGGAGCACCTTAATATCGATCAACGTCGATTCCTTCTGGCGCTTAGCTGCCATCACAGCCTGTTCGAGCTCCTTCATGGTGCGTACCGAATACGTAACGGCTCCGTACCCCGAGGCACTAAGCGCAAAATCGATGCCGACAAGAGGCCCGTCCAGATTGCCCGTATACGGGTTACGCGAACGGAACTCCGTGCCGAAGCTGCCCATACCGTTACCCATCTGTAAATTGTTAATACATCCGAAACCATTATTGTCGAATAGCAGGACGTTAATTTTCCGTCCCTCTTGAATGCTCGTCAGCAGCTCAGAGTGAAGCATTAAGTAACTTCCATCACCGGTAAAAGCGTATACCTCTCGCTCCGGCTCCGCCATCTTCACGCCAAGCGCGCCTGCAATTTCGTATCCCATACATGAGTAGCCATATTCCATATGGTACGAATGCGGTGTCTCAGCCCGCCACATCCGCTGCAAATCCCCTGGAAGGCTGCCGGCTGCGCCCACAACAATCGCATTGTCGCCGAGCAGTTGGTTCAAGGCGGCCACAACCTGTGTCTGTGTCAGGCTGCTGCCAAGCGCCGCCGCGTATTCTGGCAGTGCCTCATCCAAATGGCCCTCAATTTCTGGAGTAAATGAACCTGCGCCTTGTACGTACTGAATGCCAGCCAAGCGCTGCCATTCCTTATCCCAAGCGTCGCGCGCTTCTTGAATCTCCCCTGTATAGGCTGAACGGTAATCCAGGGATTGAAGCCGCTGATGAAGCTCCTCCAATCCCACTTTTGCGTCAGCCACTATCGGAGTTGCATCCAGCTTAATCGCTTGGAATTCGGATACATTCACCGTCACAACATCTATATCAGGATTGCCGAACAGTTCCTTAGAACCTGTCGTAAAATCAGTAAAGCGGGTTCCAACCCCAATAATGAGATCCGCATCCTTGGCTATTGCATTCGCAGCCGAATTGCCTGTAACTCCGATGCCGCCCAGATTAAGCGGATGAGAGCTTGCGATCGCGCTCTTGCCCGCTTGCGTCTCAGCCAACGGAATATGGAAGGCTTCCGCGAATGCCGTTAGTGCATCTCCCGCTTCGGAGTAGCGAACGCCTCCGCCGCAGATAAGCAGCGGCCTGCGTTTGCGAGCGATGAGGCGAACCGCATCTTCAAGCTGCGCCGCTGAGGCAGGCCGCCGATCGATTCGATGCACCCGCTTCTCGAAGAAGGAGGCGGGATAATCATACGCTTCCCCCTGTACATCCTGCGGCAATGCCAGTGTAACGGCACCGGTGTCGGCCGGATTAGTCAGCACCCGCATTGCTTGAATCAGTGCCGTCATTAGCTGCTCCGGACGTACGATTCGATCCCAATACTTGCTTACCGGACGAAAAGCATCATTCGTCGATATGGTAAGATCATGTGGCTGCTCAATTTGCTGAAGCACCGGATCGGGCTGGCGAGAGGCGAACGTGTCTCCCGGAAGCAGCAGCACCGGAATTTGATTCGCCGTCGCCGTTGCCGCAGCGGTTATCATATTGGCTGCGCCCGGCCCGACAGAAGAGGTGCAGGCGCATATTTGCTTGCGCCGCATCTGCTTGGCAAATGCGACGGCAGCCTGAGCCATCCCCTGCTCATTGCGCCCTTGGTATACTTCCAAGCCGCCGCAGTTCTCTTCGAGCGCTTGGCCCAATCCAAGCACATTGCCATGACCAAATATCGTAAATACGCCTTTAATGAAGCGCTGCTCCACACCGTCAAACTCCACATATTGCTGATCCAGGAACTTGACGAGTGCCTGCGCCATTGTTAAACGGATCGTTTCCATCCCGAACACCATCCTTACCAGCGCGTAGTGACCATCTTTTTGCGGGTATAGAACTCTACTCCGTCCGTGCCGTTCGCATGCAAATCCCCATAGAAGGAATCCTTGTAGCCAGAGAACGGGAAGAAGGCCATCGGTGCTGGGACGCCAACGTTTACACCGAGCATCCCTGCATCGATATGCTCACGGAATTGTCTCATATAAGCGCCGCTCGACGTGAAGATGCAGGCACCGTTCGCAAACCGCGATTCATTCGCCCAAGCGATTGCCTCATCGATATCCTTTACACGCACAATTGACAATACCGGCGCAAAAATCTCATCCTGCCAAATCTTCATTTGCTGTGTCACTTCATCGAAAATCGTCGGCCCCATGAAGAAGCCATCGCCATTGGTTTCTGCGTCCTGGCGGCCATCGCGCACAAGCTTGGCCCCCTCCTGCACGCCAGCATCAATGTAACCGATCGCTCTCTCCTTATGACCTTCGCGAATGACTGGCCCAAGGAACACGTCATCGCGTTCGCCATTGCCGATAATAAGCTCATCAGAAGCCTTCACAAGCTGTGCAACAAACTCGTCCGCAACCGATTCCTGCACGAGCACAACTGAGCAGGCCATGCAGCGTTCTCCGGCCGAACCGAATGCTGCATTGATAATTTGCGTCGTAGCGTTCTCCAAATTCGCGTCTTCCATTACGATCGAGTGGTTCTTGGCTCCGGTCAAGGCTTGCACGCGCTTCAAGTTGGCAGTGCCGCGCTTGTACACATATTCGCCGACTGGCTGGGAGCCAACGAAGGAGATCGCCTTCACCTGCTTATGATCAAGCAATCCATTCACGACATCATGCGCCCCATGGACAATATTCAGAACGCCCTTCGGCAAGCCCGCTTCTTCCATGAGCTCCGCCAAACGGCAAGCCAGAAGAGGAGTACGCTCGGAAGGCTTCAATACGAACGTGTTGCCGCAAGCGATCGCCAGCGGGAACATCCAGCACGGCACCATCATTGGGAAGTTGAACGGGGTAATGCCGCCAACGACACCGATTGGATAACGGTACATACCGGATTCAATGTTGGTAGCAATGTCCGGCAGCTGCTTGCCCATCATGAGCGTTGGTGCACCGGCTGCGAATTCCACGCATTCGATGCCTCGCTGCACTTCACCGTATGCTTCTTTGAAATTTTTGCCGTTCTCAAGCGTAATCAGCTTGGCCAGCTCATCCCAATGCTCAACGAGAAGCTGCTGATACTTGAACATGATGCGCGCCCGGCGCGGTACGGCAGTACGCGACCATGTGCGGAACGCTTCCGCAGCTACAGTTACCGCTTCATTCAATTCTTCCATGCTGGACAACGGGACATGTCCGATAATGTCGCCCGTAGCCGGATTGTATACCGGTTCCGTTTTGCCTGATGTTGATTCCTTCCATTGTCCCCCGACATAGTTGCGAATGGCGATTGCTTCTGTCATGTTCCATTCTCCTCTCGTCATTTCATATATAGTAAGAACATCTGAAATCCGGATGTGAACCTAACAAACCGTTCCTTTTATACGTTCAAAAGTTACACATTCAAAGCTTGATGGGCATTCAGCAGCAGCATCTTCTGCTTGGCCGCTTCTTTCACCGCCTCCATCGGACGGGCGAATAAGGCAACGCGGTCGAACTCATTTGGTTTGTTCAGTATTTCGCTGCGCAGTGTCTTGCCAAACGCCATGCGGAGTGCCGTACCGATATTGACCTTGCTGATGCGTGTAGCCGCAAGCCTGTGCAAATCATCGTCCTTCACTCCAGTCGATCCATGCAGCACGAGCGGCAGCGATACGACACGCTCAATCTCCGCGAGCCGTTCGTAATCGATCGGCGCGGACTGCTCTTCCATCCGATGCAGCGTACCGATCGCCACTGCCAGTGCATCGACGCCAGTCTCTTCAGCAAACACCTTCGCTTCGCCTGGTGCTGTCAGCCTTGCCTCTACATTCATGGACGGATCCGTATATCCGACAGCGCCAATTTCCGCTTCGACAGGAATGCCGCAGGCATGCGCCAGCTTTACAATTTCCCGCGTGTTGCGGATATTGTCTGCTAGCGGCAGCTGCGAGCCGTCATACATAATGGATGTGTATCCACTCATAATCGCTTCGGCTGCCGACTCGAATCCATCGCCGTGATCCAAATGGATGCATACTGGCACCTTCGCACGCTCAGCCAAGCTTCTGTACAACGCTCCTGATACTTGAAGAGGCATGTAGCGAAGCGCCACCTTGTTTGTCGCCAATATGACCGGCGCTCCGACTTCCTCGGCTGCGGCAATGACCGCCGAAGCATCCTCATAGCCAAATACGTTAAATGCCGGCACAGCCGCATTGAGCTCCGGCAAGCCCCGCATCATTTCCGTTAATGTAACGAGCATGAACCGTCCCTCCATGTTGAATGACTTATAACTTGCTCAATAAATATCTCATCCGCCGCAAATTCCCCATCGATCCGTAGTGGCTGCATTCAATCGAATGCAGTTTCATTCCAATCGAAGATTTGGTCGTGTGTCAGCGGCATTCAGGTCTATTCCCCACGCTCCGCGCCTCTGATGAATTCATCCAGTTCCGCGGTCGTTGGCATCGCGTCTGAGCAGCTATGGCGCGAGATAACGATGGCAGCCGAAGCGCTGCCGTATTCCATCGCACGCGGCAAATCCCAGCCCTGCATCAACGCATAAATCATGGCAGACGCATAGGAATCGCCCGCTCCGAATGTCTTGAGCACCTTCGTCTTGAAAATGCCCCCTCTATGCGCTTCTCCGTCTTTCGTATAGGCAATCGATCCTTCCGAGCCATGCTTAATGAGAACAACCTGCGCATGATGCCCGAACCATTTCGCTGCCGTCAGTCGATCGTCCGCTTGCTGACCGGAGAACTTCTCCATCATGTCGAACTCTTCGCGCGTTCCAATGATAAAGTCGCATTTTTCCGCCGCAAGCTGATAATAAATCGAGGTTTCCGCAACATTTTTCCAGGTGTACGGGCGATAGTCAAGATCGAAAAATACGAATACCCCATGCTTGCGTGCATATTCCAAGGCAATGAATACTGCCTCGCGTGACGGGCTCGCAGCGAGCGCCGTTCCTGATATGAGCAGCGCCTTCGTCTGCTTGATATACTCCTCAGATACCTCTTCCGGCTTAAGGAGGAGATCCGCTACATGGTCACGGTACATCAGAATGCTGCAATCTGTAGGACTTTTAATTTCAGTAAAGGCTAATCCTGTCATTGCTCCCGTATCATCAACAGCAAGCTGCGACGTATCTATCGATTGATCGTTCAAATATTGTCGTATGTAACGGCCCATCTGATCATCGGACAGCTTGCCGATGAATCCGCTTTTCATGCCGAGGCGTGCCGCCCCAATTGCAATGTTCGCTGGAGATCCGCCCACGTACTTCGTGAACGTTCTCGTCTCCTCCATTGGCCGATTAATTTCGTTCGCATTTAGATCGATGCACAGTCTTCCGATGGCAATCAAGTCGAATGGCCGATCCTTAGGGAATGATAGTGTACTCATATCCAGTCAGCACCTCCATGTTCTCTGCCTCATGCCCTCTTTCTGCAGGACTGAGGCCACTATGATGCAGTCTCTTTCTGTTGCGAGTTGAGTTAAGCGCTTACCTTATAGCTAATTATATGCACACCAATTTGGTAATGTAAACGCTTTTTTAATGATTTGATAAGTTCTTTTTTTCACTTACACATCTTCTTTTCCTATTTAAAATAACTTGCCATTTTCCCTGCCACACAGCGGAATCCCACTCGATTATTGATTTTTCACCTTGCCAACCTCTGGAACATAGCCTATAGTTAAAATATGAGTTAAGCGCTTTCCCTACTTTGCCTAGTAAGTCGTTTACTGTTCCATATACAGAACAATTTTTCGATCACACTCAGAGAAAGCAGGGATTATTATGCTGCAAGTAGGAATCATCGGAGCCGGACGAATTGGAAAGCTGCATGCCAGCCATATTCAACAAATGAGCAATATCCGCGTTCGCGCAATATCAGACGTATATACGGAAGGGTTGAACGAATGGGCTTCCGCGCATGGAATCCCAGTTGTCACGAACGACTATCAAGACATTCTTCATGATCCGGATATTCAAGCGGTGTTTATCTGTTCACCGACCAGTACACATGCGGACATCATTCGTGAGGCTGCCGAAGCCGGCAAGCATATTTTCTGTGAGAAGCCTGTCAGCTTCTCAATCGAAACGACAGAGCAAGCACTAGCTGCGGTTAAGAAGTCCGGCGTGAAAATGCAGGTCGGCTTTAACCGCCGCTTTGACCATAATTACAAAAAAGCGCATGACGTCGTACAATCCGGAAGCATTGGAGCCCCACACTTGCTGCGCATTACGTCGCGCGATCCAGAACCGCCATCAGCAGAGTATATCGCCAAATCCGGCGGACTGTTCATTGATATGACCATTCACGACTTCGATATGGCCCGCTATGTCATGCAAAGCGAGGTCGTTGAGGTATATGCACAAGGAGCGAATCTGGTCGATCCGAAAATTGGGGAATTGAACGATATTGACACAGCCATTGTTAGTCTTCGCTTTGCCAACGGTGCGCTCGGCATTATCGAGAACAGCCGCAAGGCCGTGTACGGTTATGATCAGCGTCTGGAAGCATTCGGCTCCGACGGCTGTGTCTCAACACAGAACGACCGTCCTTCTACAGCGGTTGTTGCGACGGCTAATGGAGTTCATATGGACAAGCCGCTGCATTTCTTCATCGAGCGCTATACGCAGGCCTATATTCAGGAGGTTCAAGACTTCGTTCGGGCCATTATGCACGATGGCCCAGTCGTCTGCGATGCCAACGACGGATTGCAGGCGGAACGCATCGCACTGGCGGCCAAAGAGTCGCTGCGTACCGGGCTGCCTGTTAAGATAGCCCATTAACATATAGATTTGTATTTATAAAAAACTATTCTCTACTGAGGCAAGGAGGCCGCCTTTATGTCTAAATTACTCGTATCGCCACAACCAAGAGATGAGCAAGGCAAGGTCATTTCCGTTACGCCGCAAAGCGCAGGCTGGGAGTTTGTAGGGTTCGAACTGTATTCGCTGCAGCCAGGTGAAAAGCTGCAAAACGATACAAATGAGCAGGAGGTATGCCTTGTCCTGCTGAGTGGGAAGGCTGAGGTCAGCACTTCGAAAAAATCGTTCGGTGTGCTTGGACAGCGCATGAGTGTATTTGAGCGCATTCCTCCGTATTCGGTTTACGTGCCGAACCATGATCGATATACCGTTCAGGCCGAAACGGCCTTAGAACTAGCTGTCTGTGCGGCCCCTGGCAAGGGGACATACCCAGCTCGCGTCATTGCTCCTGAAGATGTCGGTGTAGAAACACGCGGTTCTGGAAGCATCGAGCGGCATATCCATAATATTTTGCCGGAACAAAAAGAGGCGGACAGCCTGCTCGTCGTAGAGGTGTTCACGCCTGGCGGGCATTGGTCCAGCTATCCGCCGCATAAGCACGATCAGGAAAATTTGCCGCATGAATCTTATTTGGAAGAAACCTATTATCATGAAGTCAATCCTGAGCAAGGGTTCATTATGCAGCGCGTATACAATGACGACCGTTCGTTGGATGAGACGATGGCCGTGCCGCACCGCCATGTCGTCCTAGTTCCAGAGGGGTACCACCCGGTATCCGCGCCTCCAGGATACGATTCCTATTATTTGAACGTGATGGCGGGACCTGTGCGTACATGGAAGTTCCACAATGATCCCGAACACAAGTGGCTTTTTGAAAAAAAGTGATGCCGCTTATTTCGAGCAGTCCCTTACAGGAGAATGGCGTAGTCCATTCTCCTTTTGTTGTATAATGAGAAATAAAGAGAAGACGTACGCAAGAAGTGCGAAGAACGATGAGGAGTTCCCTATGAAATCAACTATTTACGACGTAGCCAAGGCGGCTGGCGTATCCATTGCCACCGTATCGAAGGTCGTCAATCAAACAGGCAATATTAGCGCCAAAACACGTGAGCGTGTCCTCCATATTATGAAAGAGCTGCAATACCAGCCGAGTGTAGTTGCTTCCGCGTTAACCGGAAAGAAAACGTCCACCTTCGGCCTGCTCATCTCCGATCTGGCCAACCCCTTTTTCGCTGAGGTGGCCCGCAATCTGGAGGATCAAGCGCAAGCGTCCGGATACAGTATTGTTATGTGCAGCACAGACAATAAGGATGATAAAGGGCTAAATTACATTTCCCTATTGCAGCGCAAGCAAATTGACGGGCTTATCATTGCCTGCCAATTTACAAAATGGTCGCAGCTAGAAGACTACATTACCGACAGTCTCCCCATCGTGCTATTCTCCAAAGACATCACATCCCTGACCATGCACACCGTGACCGTGGATGACTATAAAGGCGGCTACGAGGCGATTCGTCACCTGCTCCAGCTTGGGCATACCGATATCGGCATCATTACAGAGGACAGCCCAAGCGGTGAGCACCGGGTTCGAGGCGCCAAGCAAGCGATGAAGGATGCAGGAATCGAGCCGAACGATCAATGGATCACAGTCGTTCACTCGTCTGTCGCAGAAGGGTGTTCCGGCGCAAATCAAATACTGCAGCAGTATTCCCGTCCGACTGCGATATTCTCCTGCAATGATTTGCTAGCCGTCGGCGCTATGCAGTCTGCACACCAGATCGGCTTGCAAGTTCCTAACGAGTTGTCCATCATTGGATTCGACGATACGATCCTGTCTCAAATCGTTGTGCCGCGTCTCACGACGATCGCACAGCCAATTCCCGATATGGCCAAGGAAACGATTCAATTGCTGCTCCGCCAAGCAGACAATCCAGACATGCCGAAGCAAAAGATCGTGTTCCAGCCACAATTGATTTCGGGGGATTCTACGCAGGTACGAGAAACCGACGGCAAATGATCCTACTTGAAAATTTATAGTCGTAGTTAATTTAGCCCTTTGGCTGATCTAATACGAGAAGAGCCGTAAGGATGCAACAATCCCTACGACTCTTCGCCTATAATCTTGGTTTCAAGTAAAACAACCAGAGAAAAGACAATGTTAATATGTGGTATAATAATCAGACACAACACACCTTGAGTGGAAAGACTCCCTCCTGAAAGGAGGTGAGTCCTATGAACTTCTCCTTTTCTGATATGATCATGTTCGCCACGTTTATCGTCGCGCTGCTGACTTACATGGATAGAAAAAAGAAGTAACCCATCAAGGTTGGCGCCAGAAATGGGTTACTTCTTTACTTTAACTCTTAATCTGGAGGGGAAACCCACTCAAGATGTTTGTGCTTAGGAGCAGTTCGCCGCTGCTCCTTCCTTATTGTTATCATACCACATGCTGGAATATACCTCAACGGTTCGCAGTCGATACGGTTGTTCAAACCTTTTCCACCAGAAGCGGAACGACCTGTCCAGCATGAACATCGATCAATCCCAGATCCGTTATCTTCAGCGCCGGACTTACTGGCAAGGAATGCGTACACAGCGACATAATCGGGTTGTAATGCTCGTAGCCGATTGATTCCATCGCCTCGCGCAGCTTCTTCACGGCTTGTCCGAACTCCTCGAACGGCTCCTCTGACAAAATGCCGCCGACAGGCAGCGGAATATGTGCAATCACCTTGCCGTCATCAACGACACAGAAGCCGCCTTGATCCGCAATGACTGTATTGGCCGCAAGCACCATATCTGCCTGTGAATGACCTACGACAAGCAGGTTGTGATTGTCATGTGAATACGTCGTCGCAATCGCTCCGCGCTTAATCGTGTTGCCCGTAATGAGTCCGTAAGCACGGTTGCCGTTCTTGCCATAACGTTCGAAGGTAGCAATCAACCCATATGGACTCTCCTGCCACTTCAATTCTCCATCTGCCACACGTACCGATTCATGCAGTTCCTTCGTGTTCGTCGTTCCGTTCAACACCTGCATGACGCGGCAGAGATACTCGCCATCAACAGCCTCTGCAGCTACCTGGAAATCTTCTGCCGTTAGCTTCTGCAACTTCACACTCTCATAGAAATGAGACGGGAATTGGCGTTCACCGCGCTCTTGCTCATAGGCTGTTCCAGCCTCATAAGCCAAGCGTCCATGCTTGTATACCGAAGCGATGTCGAACTGCTCAACGTCGCTGAGCAGTACGAAGTCCGCCACTTTATTCGGTGCAATTGCTCCGCGATCGTACAAGTGCATCCGTCTGGCTGGCGTATACGTAGCCGCATAAATCGCGCGTTCCGGCTTCATGCCCATGGCCATCGCCTTTTTAACTAAGTGATTCAAATGGCCGTCTTGAACGAAGGTATCCGCCATGACGTCATCCGTTACGAAGCAGAACAGCTCTGCTACGTCCTCATGAATGAGTACATCCATAATGTCCGGTGTCATCGACTTCTCCTGAATCTCAAGGAACATCCCGTTCGCCATCCGATCGCGCATGCTGTCCACGGCCTGCTCGGTATGATCGGAGTCTACTCCTGCGAACATGAAGCGTGCCAGTTCTAGATCAACCAGCTTCTTCGGCGTATGTCCCTCGATAACGAGATTCGGATAATTGGTGCGGATATGGTGCAGGATGCGGTTCGTCTTGCAGTCCGGATCGCGTAGAACATCGACCGAGTTCATAATCTCGCCCAGGCACACGACACGCTCATCTTTCAGCAGCTCATCGATATCTGCAATGTCGATTTCCCCGCCCGTGGTCTCCAGTGGCGTTGCAGGCACCGAGCTCGGAATTGCATATAAGATGTCCGCTGTGCAGCCCTTGCTTGCATTGATCATTTCCTTCACGCCTTCAACGCCGAACACGTTCGCCATCTCATGCGGCTCGGATACAATCGTCGTGACCCCGTTTTGAATTAGGCCGTGCGAGAACGTCTGCGGCGTAACCATCGTGCTCTCAATATGAAGATGGATATCGACGAGGCCTGGAATCATGTACTTTCCCGTACCGTCCACGACTTTGACCGCCTCGAATGCATCCGTTCCGCGATTCCCAATGTAGAGGAAACGTCCATCCTGAATAGCGGCATTCCCTTGTATGAATCGTTTCAAATACACGTTATATACGCTGACGTTCGTTACCAACAAATCTATTTTCATGTCTCCACTCCTCGCTGTCCTTCGTTCGTTGGTATAGAGGTATACATGTAATATTAATTCGACGTTCTCACCAATACGACTTTTTCTTTCGGCAGTACGAGCTTCACGGCTGTACCGCGTTCGAACGGCGTCTCCATTTCGCGATTTACCGTGAATTCGCCAAGCGGCGTTTCGACGATGTATTGATAGCTGCGACCGAGGAAGGTACTGATTTTCACTTGACCGTCAATCTGGTTCCATCCCGCTTCCACATCCTCAGCCGTTAAGCCGCCAATCCCAGCCGTATATTCGCTGTCTGTAGCTACCAGAAGATCGTCCGGACGAATGGCCCCCTTCATCGAGCTGGACAATGGATGGCCTGAGCGATGGATGACCTGCATCTTCACTCCTTCTGCGCCGTGTATCGTAATCGCTCCTCCGTCATCATGCATTTCGCCAATGTCGATAAAGTTGTTGAAGCCGATGAACCGGGCAACGAATTCAGTAGCCGGGTATTTATAAATGTTCGCAGGCGCATCCAATTGCTCAATGACGCCTTTGTTCATGATGGCAACCTTATCTGAAATGGAGAAGCACTCCTCTTGGTCGTGAGATACATACACGCTTGTAATTCCAAGCTGCTTCTGAATACGGCGAATTTCTACACGCATATTGACGCGCAGGTTCGCGTCCAGGTTACTGAGCGGTTCGTCGAACAGGAGCAGATCCGGCTGAATGACGAGCGCACGAGCGATTGCAACGCGTTGACGCTGTCCACCGGACAATTCTCCGGGGAATCGCTTTTCGAAGCCTTTCAGGTCTACAACCTCCAGCATCTCATGTACACGCTTCGCGATGGACGACTTGTCCACCTTGCGCAGCTTCAAGCCGTACGCGACATTGTCGAACACGCTCATGTGCGGGAACAGCGCATAGCTCTGGAATACGAAGCCGAAGTTGCGCTTGTTCACCGGCACCCGTGTATAATCTTTCCCTTGGAATAGGAACTTGCCGTCCTTCGCTTCCAGGAAGCCAGCAATCAGGCGCAGCGTTGTCGTCTTGCCGCAGCCTGATGGTCCGAGCAGAGAGATCAGCTCGCCTTCGTTCAGGCTTAGGTTGAAGTCTTTCAAGATCAGGTTTTTCTCGTATGCAACAGATATATTTTGAAGGGATAGCAATTCCATGATCGTTGGCCTCCGATGTATGCTAGTTATTTTTCGTGAAGTAGGAGAGTCCCATTAAGCGTTCAATTGAGAACATAAGCAATGCTGTAATGACCATCAGCAGCACCGAAATCGCGGCAATCGTCGGGTCGAAGTAATTCTCGACATAGGTCAGCATTTGAATCGGCAGTGTGCTCACCCCAGGTCCCGTCATGAACACGGAAATATCTACGTTGTTGAACGATTCCAGGAACGCGAGCAGAACCCCCGCGATAAGACCGGAACGAATGTTAGGCAGCACGACCGTGAAGAATGTCTGCAGTCGGCTCGCACCTAAGCTCATGGACGCTTCTTCAACGGAATAGTCGAAGTTCGCCAAGCTCGATGCAATGACCCGAATGATAAATGGCAGCATCAGCACGATGTGTCCGATCAGCAAGCTTGTATATACGGGCAGTTCGAATTTCACGACTAAATACTTGAGCATCGTGAAGCCGAGCACGACCCCAGGGATCAAAATCGGCGAGATAAAGATGGCATTGAGCAGCCCCTTGCCCTTAAACTGATAGCGGCTCAGCGCATATGCAGCAGGAACGCCGAGCAGAAGTGCAATCAGGTTGCCGGCAAGCGCGACGATGATCGTAACTTTGAACGTAGACAAAAACATTTCGACATCAAAAATATTGCGATACCATTTCAGTGAGAAACCTTCTGGCGGGAACTTCAGTACCGAACCCTCTCCAAAAGACGTTGCCATAATAATGATGAGCGGCCCGAGCAAAAAGAGAAACACCAATCCCGTAAATACGGCGAGTCCGCGATGTTGTTCTTTCATAAGAAGTTAACCCCCGTTATCCCTTCGGATTCAATTTGCGAGCGAGCTGGTTCATAAGACCGATAATGATGAAGGTGACGACAATCATGACGGTCGCAATAATCGAAGCCATATCCCAGTCGTTGAGCGTCATCGCATTCTGATACAGGAACGTAGCGACGACTCGCTGTTTGCCGCCAAGCAGCTGCGGCGTCGTATACGCCGTTAGACTGCCGACGAATACAAGGATGCTGCCAACGATAAGACCAGGCACACACAGCGGTACGATGACGGTCATAAAGCCCTTCATGCGCGATGCGCCAAGACTTGATGAAGCATTTAACAGGTCGCCGTCAATGTTCTCCATAACACCGACGAGCGAAATGATCATAAGCGGCAAAAACAGATGAATAAGACCGATCATCATCGCGGTCGGCGTATACATGATTTTTAACGGCTCATCAATTAATCCAATGCTGGTCAACAGCTGATTCACCAAACCGTTCTTGCCGAGAATGACCATCCAACTGAAGGAGCGCACAATCGCACTCGTCATGAGTGGGAAGATTGCGAGCGCCAGCAGGATTCCTTTGATACGCGCCTTCTGCCGTGAAATATAGTAAGCAGCAGGGAATCCGATCATTATGCAGGCAAGTGTTGTAACGAAGCTGACCTGCAGTGTAGTACCTAATATTTTCAGCATGTACGGATCGCCGAGCAGCTTCACATAACCGTCGATTGTAAATTGCCCTTCACGGAAGAAAGTTGAGCCAATCGTCATGAAGATCGGGATGATCATGAACAAGGTCAAGAATACGAGTCCCGGAAGCAGCAGCCATATAAATGGTTTTTTCATCAGTTCGTCTCCTGTTTCTCTTGATGTCTAAGCTTGCAATACGGAGATAAAACGATCCATGAACGCCTCTCCATCTACCTCTACACATACATTTGCGTTTGCCTCCCGGCCGAGGCGATTCTGAACGTCGCATACGGTTTGACCGTCGCACAGGTCGCTTCGTGTCTCAACATCCACATAATAGCGATGCGTCTTGACGATACTGGCATCGATCACGATATAGGCAGCGAGCGGATCGTGCATCGCACACGCTGCTACACCGTTGCGCATTCGATACCGCTCCATGTACTGTGCCGTACATGTACGGACAAAGCCTCCAAGCGGTGTGGAATCGAGCTTCTCCAAATGCTCGGGACGCAGCAGTGCCTGACGTGTTACGTCCAGACCGACGATGGTCAGGTCAAATCCTGCATGCAGCACCATTTTGGCCGCTTCTGGGTCAACGTAGATGTTGTATTCCGCCACTGGCGTAACGTTGCCGAACGTCTGCAGCGCGCCTCCCATCATAACGACCCGCTTAACGAGCTGCGGCAATTCGGGACAGGCCCGCAAGGCAATTGCCAGATTGGTGAGCGGCGCTGTCATAAGAAGTGTCAGCTCACCTGGGCGCTTCTTCGCTTCTTCAATGATGAACTGTGCTGCATGCGGCAGCCCTTCCTCCAGCTCCGGCGGACTCATATCGGATAGAGCTCCGCCCAAGCCATCATTTCCGTGCACAGCGTGCTCGAAGAACGTCGGACGCATCAATGGCTCGTTCGCTCCCGGAATGATCGGAACCTTGTTCGCCTCAACATCCGCGCGTTGCTTGTCCTCATCCAACTGCTGCAGCATGTGTATCACTTTTCGTGTATTTAACGTCGCTTGTGAGAGTGAGACATTGCCATTCACTGTCGTCACGCCGACAAGCTCTATTTGTTTGCTTTTCCAAACTAACGCTAATGCAAGTGCATCATCTACGCCCGTATCGACATCCATAATGACGGGCATTTGCTTCGAAGTAGCCGTATCCGCAACCATGATACCAGCCTCCTGACTATTGATGGGAATAAAAAAGGAGGGTGCGATATACGGCAGCCCTCCTCTTGATCGAGGAAGTTCAAAAAGGTACCTTGTCGTCGCGAAGTCGCTCTTAGCCGTTGCAACGTATACGTTTTTGAACATTCACTATTTGGACTTTACTCGATTTCACGGTTCCAGCGGTCAATCCAACCGCTCATTTCTTTGTTCACTTTACGAAGGTCAAGCGTCTTCAGGTTTTCAACAACATCTGGGCCATACGTCAAGCCTTTCGCCTCGTCAGCGGTCAGCTTCACTTCTTTGTTCGTTGGCGAATCGACGCGAGCCTTCGCGTTCGCTTCTTGTACTTGCTGACTCAAGTGCCAGTTAATGAACTTTTCTGCCAGCTCTTTATGTTTCGAGCCTTTTACAATGTTGACCGTGTTCAAGAGCGCATATGCGCCTTCCTTCGGCGTTACGAACTTAGCGGATGGCAGAGCTTCCGTCAAGCTGCCCAAGAAGGTGTCCTGCATCGGCGCAGCCACAACCTCACCTTGCGCGAACATATTAACCAAGTCAGCGGATTTGGAGTAATACTTCACGACGCCAGGATTGATTTCTTTCATCGCTTTGAAGGCCGCTTCCGTATCCATATCCTTGCTGCCCGCTACCTTCGCCGCAAAATCCATCATCATTGGCCCTGTTGTAATCGTAATGTTAGGCAGGGCAATTTTATTTTTCAATTCAGGCTTCCACAGGTCGCTCCATGATTCAATCGGCGTTTTTGCCTCATCGCTGTTCACCGCAAGTCCAAGCTGCGCTACCGTGTGCGCTGGGCCATAGTCTTCGCCGATCGGCGCCTTAGCGATATCATACAGCTGCTCGATGTTCGGAATATTCTTGCGATCAATCTTCTCGAACAAGCCTTCTTCAGCACCTTGCAGTGCATAATAGTCGGACAAGTAGATCAGGTCTACCTTCGAGCTGCCTTGACGGACTTTGTTCAAGCGATCTGTGTTGTTGCCGATCTCTGTCACGATCTTAACGTTATACTCTTTCTCGAACGGCTCGTACACGTTCTTCTTCATCGCATCCTCGGCAAAGCCCCAAGTCGAGATGACCAATTCTGTCGGTGCTTCCTTGCCGCCTTCAGCTGCCTTGTCCCCGCCGCAAGCTGCCAGCAGTGTGCCCATCGAAAGTACGAATGCAAGTGTTAACGCTAATTTTTTCATGAAGTCCCATCCCCCTGAAGCCATTCTAAGTTGTGTATCTCGTGTAGTAAGTGTTCAAAAGTAAACCCTAGTGACCGCCCATTGCTACATAGCGGACAATAACCAGTACAAACAGAACCCACATAAGCCAGTGAATCTTATATTTCTCACCCTTGCCGAATACGTTCGCTACGAACGCCAGCAGGACGTAACCAAGAATACCGAAGGAAATACCGTTTGCAATGCTGTACGTGAACGGCATGAATGCAATCGTCATAAATGCCGGAATCCCAATAACCAAGTCTTTGAAGTTGATTTCCGTAACGGCTTGCATCATCAATACGCCAACGACGATAAGCGCTGCTGCTGTAGCTGGGCCTGGAATCAATGCAACTGCAGGAGCCAAGAACAGGGACAACAAGAAGCAGATTCCTGTCGTTACAGACGTAAGTCCTGTGCGTCCGCCTTCTGCTACACCCGCGGAGCTTTCTACGAATGCAGTCACGGTACTTGTACCAAGTGCCGCACCACCCGCTACCGCAACAGAGTCAACGAACATCGCTTTCCCTACACGCTTGTTGCCTTCTTCACGATTTTTCATGAATCCAGCACGGTTGGCTGTACCAACCAATGTTCCGAATGTATCGAACAATTCAACGAATGTGAACGTTAGGATGATAGATACGATACCCACACCCATGATGCCAGCAAAATCGAACTCGAAGAAGCTCAATTTTGTCAAATCTGGAACCCAGTTTGCACCGTTCAACGAACTGAAATCGACGCGCCCCATCAAAATCGCAGCGACCGTCGTTCCCAAAATACCGAACAAAATCGCGCCGCGTACGTTCAAAATCATAAGAATCGAAATAAGTGCCAAGCCGATGATTGTAAGCAGTACATCAGGATTGGAGAAGCTGCCTAAGCCGAATACTGTTTCAAAACCTTGAAGCGGTGTGAATGTACCCTTAGGAATATCATTCACGGTCTCAACGGACACGGACAACATTCCGCTATTTTTCAAGCCGACAATCGTAATGAACAAGCCGATACCGACTGTAATCGCATGCTTCAGTGCATCAGGAACTGCTTCAAGCAGCATTTGACGAACATGTGTAATCGTAAGCAGGAAGAAGATAATCCCAGAAATAAATACTGCCGTCAGTGCCATTTGCCATGTGATCGGATGATCCGAGCCAGCAGTCGATACGACGACTGTTGCAAAGTAAGCATTCAGCCCCATCCCTGGTGCCAAGGCAACCGGGAAATTAACGAAGATCCCCATCGCAATGGTGAAAATACCGCCTGCAATAGCTGTTGCAAGAAATACGGGATACCATTCCATGCCGGTCTTACCGAAGGCCGTTAGAATGTTCGGATTAACGGCCAAGATGTACGCCATCGCCATAAAGGTCGTAATACCCGCCATAATCTCCGTACTAATCGTCGAACCGTTCTCCTTGATTTTGAAGAAGCGCTCCATGTGTATAACATCCTCCCCATGACATCTCATGAATGTGTGTTTACTGCTGCTTCTGTTTCCCCCAGTAACCTGTCTAAGCACAAAAAAAGAACTCAGGTTGATCTCCCGAGCTCTGGCGTGAAAGAAGTGAGGCATTCCCTACTCGCACTGCCCGCTATATGAATGAATAGCAAGTTCCCATCCTGATATTGCACACAGATTATGGGCAGGCAGAGCGTATAAGACGAATCTTCTAACTAGATTCATCCGGAAAGCCGTTCCTCTTCGTAGCCAGATCATTTACGGTGATCTCGTAGAAACTCTCAGGCCAATTCCCAAGATTATACGAAAAAGTTGCGTTATTAGGTTATCTACTCACATTGTATAGGCATCCGGCAGGGTTGTCAACGCTATTTCCGAACAATAAACAAAATATCTTATAACTCGTTCGTGTTTTGTGGCGAAAACAAATCAATTTCTCCATTACTGAAATCAACATTCTATGATGTCCCAGCATGCTAGAATTACAAAAAAATTTTTCTGGAAAATCACAGTAAAACTATTGAATTAATTCATTATTTTTTATAAAATGGGTTCATACATTTTTACCCAGTTCTGAAACTATTATGATTGCTTTTTACAAATGGTATTCGGGTAAACATGTAAATCTAGTATTTTGGAGGTGAGTTTATACGTTAAAAATGCCAGCTTTGTCAGACTAGACTATACTCTTTTATACCAAGGAGGAATAGCATTTGGCGAACAAAAACAACAAAAAAGTGCTTTCAATGATCATGTCGATTGCCATGGCAATCAGCCTGATGTCACCAGCGGTGTCAGCCTATGAAGGCCCCGCGAACAATTCAACCGAGAAGCTGCTCTATTTGCGAACAGGCACCGTCGATCTCCAGAATGAAAATGAACACTACGGACTGCAGCATGATGAAGAAAGCACGCAACGCCATTTGTACGTTGTTCAATTCAACGACGTCATCACAGATTCCTCCAAACAGCTCTTGCAACAGGCTGGAGCGGAACTCGGAGATTATCTCCCTGACTATGCTTATCTCGTACGCATGAACCCGCAACAAGCCGGCAACCTCGCCACCAACGATCAGATTTACAGAGTCACCCTCTTTCAGCCAGAATGGAAGAACGGCAACCTCTCCACATCCGAAAACACTTCACCAAGCAACTATGTCATCTCAGTATTCAGGGGCAGTGAGGCAGAAGTTGCCCAATCACTTAAGCAGCAAGCCATCCCCGTTACCGATGTGCAAGAAGGCTACATCGAAGCTGTATTAAGCAACGAATCACTCCCGCTCGTTCTTAATCAACCAGATGTCACCTTCGTCGAATCTAAGCCTAAAGAAGAGATCCTCAACGACTTCGTCACGAATCAAGTTGGGGCTGCTACGTCGAATGGCGTATGGAGCAAGGGATTGACCGGAAAAGGTCAAGTGGTTACCGTAGCCGACAGCGGCTTGGATTCCGGTAATCTAAGCACACTCCATAAAGATTTCGAAGGTCAGCTGCATACGACTCCTGTTCCTAACCCCGAAGGAACATGGAAGGATACGATCGGTCATGGCACACATGTAGCCGGTACCGTGCTCGGCACAGGAGCAATGTCCAATGGGCAATATAAAGGCGTTGCCTATGGCGCCAAACTGTTCGCCCAAACAATCGGCTGTGGTGGTACTTCTATCTGCCCAGGCGACCTGCGCGACTTGTTCGGCTCTGCGAAGCAGCAAGGATCGTTCATCCATACTAACTCTTGGGGCGCCAGCAGCTACACCTACAATTCCAACTCTGCTCGCGCTGATGAATATACGTTCAACAACAAAGACTTCACCGTACTGTTCGCCGCAGGGAACGATGGCAGTGGGAACAACACCATCAATTCACCCGGCAATGCTAAAAACACCATTACGGTCGGTAATCTTCAAAAAACAAATTCGAATCAAATTGCCCCAACCTCCAGCAGAGGATATGCACCAGATGGAAGAGTTAAGCCTGACCTCGTCGTTACTGGTACCTCAATTATTTCCGTTCGTTCCTCAGCCTCAACTAGACCTGCAAATCCAAATCAGTACTACACCAACATGACCGGTACCTCCATGGCTACTCCAGCTGTCGCAGGATCGGCAGCCATCGTTCGCCAATTTTATACCGAGAACAAGCACGTAACACCTTCCTCAGCACTCATCAAAGCGACGCTCATTAATGGAGCTGAAGATGTAGGATATGGATGGATGAGCAGAGAAACAGGATGGGGACGCGTTAACCTCGTGAATTCACTCACCCCTACTGACGGAAGAACCAATAGCTTTATCGACAACACCACAGGTATCAAAACAAACGATTCTATCTCCTACCGCGTCAAGGCCGAAGCCGGCAAACCTCTCAAGATATCTCTTGTCTGGAGCGATTACCAAGGTGCCGTTCAAGCTGGCAAGCAATTGGTCAATGACCTCGATCTTGAAGTAAAAACCCCAACCGGCGAACTCTACAAAGGCAACTGCTTCGTACAAAATACAGCTAGCACAAGCTGTGCCAATTATGACCACATCAACAACGTGGAAAATGCATATCTTTCAACTCCAACTACGGGCGAATATACGGTGACCATCAAAGGATACAATGTGCCACAAGGTCCTCAGCCATTTGCATTAGTTGTATCGGGCAATCATTCTTCTATTCTTGGCCAAGGCCCTGAACAACCAGAACCGGTTGTGCTGAAGGCACCTGAGCAGCTGGCTGTAACGGCAGTCACGTATAATTCAGTAAACCTGAGTTGGAGCGATCCGAACACAGGAATTCAAGGCCTTACGTACGAAATCTATCAACAACAGCAAAAAATCGGAACCAGCAGTCAAACCAATTATGCTGCAACCGGTCTGAGTCCAGGCAATACGTATACCTTTACGGTCAGGATCATTGACGGACAAGGCAATGTCTCCCCTCATAGTCAATCCGTAACGGCTAATCTCCCAAATCCGGAGGGGAATACAGATCCATGGCAGGCAGGTAAGGCATACAAGGCAGGCGATCTTGTCTCCTATAATGGTGTGATTTATAAGTGTGTGCAACCACATACATCTCTGACTGGCTGGGAGCCTTCGAATGTACCAGCACTCTGGTCTCCTGTACAGAAATAGGTAGCCGCCTCATCACTAACGAAGGAAAGTGAACCCTATATCAATACCGTAACGCAAAAAGGTTATACCGCGGTTAAACGCGGTATAACCTTTACTATTTCCTCAGAAATTAAAAGCTAAATTGTAAATCCATATGTGAACTCGTAATAAATAATCGGAAACTAGTAGATGTTAAGGGTGCCCTTAGAACTTTTTATTCACTTCTAGGATTGACGGAATCTCGCTTGCTTGCACCCATTAAGATATCAATAGTAGAAATAATGATTGCAAAAACAACCTCGGCAACAAAAGAGATACGAATCGAAGACATATATTCATCTATCGTGTGAACAGCAGTAAAGTTAAGTACAACTCGCAGTATAAATTCATGCAGTCTTCGAAAATTGCGCCCTACTATAGAGCAATTAATCTTAATAAACATGAGAACAATTGTAACAACGGCATCTGAAATCAGTGACAATCCATAAAACAATAGTATTGACTTCCATGAATCATATTCGATCCCTAAGATTTCAAAAATGCCGACATTGAAAAAAAATAACACTATTATTGATGTGATCACTGCAAATAACAACAATAGGCTCACAAGAGAAATAGGGATTATTTTCTTCATCATTTCTCTAATTTGTTTCTTGAACATCTAGTGCCTATGATAAGTTCTCCGATTGTTCTGGTGATCACTACATCCAAAGTTATCCCTCCAAACCGCCCTAATTCACTTCCTATATTTTACTATAGCATGGAAAACGTGTGAATTATTGAAAGATACAATGAACGCACTCAAACACTTTATTTCTCCTCTGATGGTTTTGGTAACAAGCATAATAAATACTCCCTTCCATTTGCTAAACAACTCAAATAAAAAGAGAATTTCGTTCGCCGCTAATGAAGGAAGTCACCTAATTTCAATGCCGTAACGCAAAAAGGCTATACCGCGGTTAAACGCGGTATAGCCTTTAAATTGTTAAGATTCGAATGGAATTACTCCCACTCAATTGTTGCTGGTGGCTTCGATGTTACGTCATAGACGATACGGTTAACGTTCTCGACTTCGTTGACGATACGTACGGAGATCTTCTCAAGAATATCCCACGGAATACGTGCCCAGTCAGCCGTCATGCCGTCGATGGATGTTACTGCACGGATACCTACTGTGTAGGAATACGTACGAGCGTCACCCATAACGCCGACACTCTTCATGTCCGGCAATGCTGTGAAGTACTGCCAAATTTCATTATCCAAGCCAGCCTTCGCAATTTCCTCGCGCAAGATCGCGTCGGATTCACGAACAATTGTCAGCTTGTCCTCTGTTACTTCACCCAGTACGCGGATTGCAAGACCCGGTCCTGGGAATGGCTGACGCCATACGATTTCTCGCGGCAAGCCGAGCTCTTCGCCGACTTTGCGAACTTCGTCCTTGAACAACGTGTTCAAAGGTTCGATAAGCTTGAACTTCATGTCCTCAGGCAAGCCGCCAACGTTGTGGTGGGACTTGATCGTCTGAGCAGTTGCTGTTCCACTCTCTACGATGTCCGTATACAATGTGCCTTGTGCCAAGAAGTCGAAGTCGCCCAGCTTCGCGGACTCTTCATCGAAGCAGTAAATGAACTCGTTGCCGATGATTTTACGTTTTTTCTCCGGATCAGATACGCCTGCAAGCTTGCTCATGAAGCGCTCGCGTGCATCAATTTTGACCACATGCATATCGAACTTGCCGACGAATGTCTCCATTACGCCTTCAGCTTCGCCTTTGCGCAGCAAGTTGTGATCGATGAACATACATGTCAGTTGATCACCAATTGCCTTATGAATAAGTGCCGCTACAACGGAGGAATCTACACCGCCGCTAAGCGCGCACAATACTTTGCGATCGCCGACTGTCTCGCGAATTTCTTGCACCTTGTCCTCGATGAATGTTTCCATCGACCAGTCGCCCTTGCATTCGCATACACGGAACAAGAAGTTGCGAATCATTTCATTTCCGTATACAGAATGACGTACTTCAGGGTGGAATTGTACCGCATGGAAACGTTTTTCCGGATGGCTCATTGCCGCAATTGGAGCATGCTCCGTACCTGCGTCAACGCGGAAGCCTTCTGGAAGCTCAACAACCAAGTCCGTATGGCTCATCCATACCGTTTGGTTTGCTTCCAAGCCATGTGCCAATTCACTGCCTGGCTGGAATACAACATCAGCTTTCCCGTACTCGCGCTTGCCTGCACGCTCAACTTTACCCTTCAGCTGATGCGACATCATTTGCATACCGTAGCAAATCCCCATGATTGGAAGACCCAATTCATAAATACGCGGATCTACCATTGGTGAATTTTCTTCGTATACGCTCGCTGGACCGCCAGAGAATACGATCCCCTTTGGATTCAGTTCTTGAATGCGTTCGATTGAAGTGTTGTATGGAACCAGTTCACTGTACACGCCCATATCGCGAATACGACGTGCGATGAGCTGGTTATATTGTCCGCCAAAATCGAGGACAACGATCATTTCATGATGTTGCTTTGTCATTGCCGTGCCTCCCTAATACATATTGTCCACTATTATAACGAAATTGAAAAACGTCAGTCAATGTGTTATGTGATCAAGTTTGGATAACTATATAAAATTACTGGTAAAGTGTTATTATTTTTCTTCAATTTGAAAAGTATTCAAGTTATTATAGGATCGAAACAGTAAAATCATGGAACATCAGCCCCTTCCCATAGCGGTAACAGCTGATCCCCCCCTAAAAATCGAGGTGTGTATATGCGAAAATCTGTTCATGTTTATTGTGCACTATTGTTGTTTATTTCCCTCTTCATTCCATCTATAAGAACTGTCAGTGCCGAAAATGCTCCATTGCTGTCTCCCCTTCCCAATACAAGCCTTTACTCTCAGCTTTATCATCTGCCAGACGACACAACACTGCTCGTTGAACCCAATTACGAGAAGAATTATTCAACATTGAATGCGATCAATCTGCCACAAGCCAAAATACTGTGGAGCAAGAAATTCCCCGAAATTTATGACGTATATGTCTTGGCCAACCCTACCAAAATCGTAGTCATGACTCGCGATAACGACAACCTAAAGAAAATCGTTCTCGATCAACACGGGAATACATTATCCCAACAATTATACCGTAATATTAAGCTTAATCTGGAATTAAACAGCATTAGCATCAAGGTGAGATGGTCGCCGCCACAGCAGAACATCGAAGAGCAAATTGTCGTACTTGAGCAGAATTATTATAAAAAGAAGTCGATTGCATCCCTTTACTCATCTCCTTGGATCAAGCCTCTCCTCCGTAAAGATATACGAATCGAACCTGGAAGTTATGAGCATCTAACTATTATAGATATCGCCTTCCGAGCTCCCAATCTGGTCGTCCAGTACGAAGGGTCTGGCATTATGCAATCCCAATTTTTCTATAAGATCATCAATATTCGTAATTCGCAGGAGTCGACAATTCTAATCGAGGGGAATATACAAACCGATTTCGGTGTACAAGATGGGAAACTCATTATAACAACGGAGCATAACAGTATCGGAAGCCCGTTCGGCCCAGATCATAATAAAGGTAATTTGGTGTATGCTGTGTACGATTTGAACACAAGAAAGCAAATTCATCAGCAAGTATCTACCTTCACAGACAATGATACCTTCGGTTGGAATGCTTCCTACCAAGCCGGGAAGATATGGATGCATGATTTATCAGATAGCAAGTGGATCATTACAGATACATTTGGGAAAGCGTTAATTGAGGAACAAACAACTGTATTCCCAGAGGGGGTTGTACGCTTTATTACATACGCCCCTGTCGACAAAAAAGCGTATTTCATCGTGTACAAACACAAAGAAACAGCCAAATTGCTTGAATTGGAAGTCACGGACAGAGACTGATATTGTTCATGAAAATGAAAAATGCCTCGAAGTCGCAATCCGACTGTCGGGGCATTCTATTGGTTTAAGTGATCAAAATCGGCTTATACGAGGTGACAGGCCACTTGATGGTCGTTACCTACATCCCTGAATACCGGAACCTGCTCACGACAAATATCGGTCGCAAACGGACAGCGTGTGTGGAACTTACAGCCGGATGGAGGATTGGCTGGATTCGGAATATCCCCCTGCAGGACGATTCGTTCACGCTTCAGCTTCGGTATCGGAATCGGCACAGCTGATAACAGTGCCTTCGTATACGGATGCAGCGGATTGCGGAACAATTCGTCTCGCGACGCCGTCTCCATCATGGTGCCCAAGTACATAACGCCGATCCGATCACACAGATGCTCTACGACGCTTAGGTCATGGGAGATAAACAAATACGTTAAGCCGCGTGTCTTCTGCAGCTTGCGGAATAAGTTAATAATTTGCGCCTGAATCGATACATCGAGCGCCGAGACTGGCTCGTCCGCAATAATGAGATCCGGGTCAAGGATAAGCGCTCTGGCAATTCCGATGCGCTGACGTTGGCCACCCGAGAACTCATGTGGAAAGCGATCATACTGATAGGCCGATAGACCGCATGCTTCCATAACCTCAAGCACTCGATCCCGAACTTCTTCCTTCGTGGTCATTCCATGGTTAAGCAGCGCCTCGCCAATGGCATCGCCGACGCGAACACGCGGATTCAAAGAACTATACGGATCTTGGAAGATGAGCTGCATCTTCGGTCTCAGCTTGCGCAGTTCCTTTTCCTGCATGCCATAGATATCAATCCCCTGAAACTTCACTTCGCCTTCCGTCTTCTCCAGCAACCGAATGATAGTACGCCCTACTGTACTCTTCCCGCTTCCAGATTCTCCAACCAAGCCGAACGTCTCCCCCCGCTTGATGGTGAAGCTGATATCATCCACCGCCTTCACATGGCCGACAGTTCGATTGAATATGCCTGAGGTAATCGGAAAGTACTTTTTCAAATGTTTCACTTCGAGCAATGTCTCAGCCATGTTGAATTCCCTCCTCATACAGCCAGCAAGCAACCCGATGCCGTTCGGCTGTATCCTTCAGCAGTGGCTGCTTCGTTGTACACACCGACATGCAGCGGTCACAGCGATCATGGAAATAGCAGGACTCAGTCAAAGACAATGGGTTAGGCACCTGCCCCGGAATCGAGTACAAATCATCCTGACGCTGGCCGATGACAGGCTTCGAACGAAGCAGACCTTGTGTATAAGGATGCTTCGGATTCTCGAACAGCTCGACAACTTCGCCTTCTTCCACGATCTTGCCGGAGTACATCACGATCACGTAATCAGCGATTTCTGCAACGACACCAAGGTCATGGGTGATGAGCAAAATAGACATGTTTGAATCTTCTTTGATTTGACGCAGCATATCCAGAATTTGCGCTTGAATCGTTACATCAAGTGCTGTGGTCGGTTCATCCGCAATGAGCAGTTTCGGATTACAGGACATCGCGATCGCAATCATAATCCGCTGCAGCATGCCCCCGCTCAACTGATGCGGGTAACTGTCCAAGATCTGCTCTGCACGAGAGATTCCAACCAGCTCTACCAGCTCGCGAGCCCGAGCCCGCGCATCCTTCTTCGATAGCTTCATATGCACCATGAGAGGCTCCATAATCTGCTTGCCGATCGTAAGCACCGGGTTCAGAGAGGACATTGGCTCCTGGAATATCATCGCAATATCGTTACCACGGATTTGGCGCAGCTCTTCCTTCGGAATGTGGAGCAAATCCTTGCCGCCGAACTGAATATTGCCGTTCACCACTTTACCTGCGGGTTCTTCGACGAGCCCCATTATAGACATTGCGGTTACACTTTTGCCGCAGCCGGATTCGCCGACGATGCATACGGTTTCCCCTTCGCGAATGCGCAGGCTAATATCATTGACTGCCTTAACTGCCCCTGCTTCGGTATAAAAATAAGTACTGAGATGATCAATTTCGATTACATTTTTCATCAACTGTCATTCCCTTACTTCTTCTGTTTAGGATCGAGAACATCTCGCAAACCATCGCCGAACACGTTAATTGCAATTACTGTAGAAAATATAGCAAGACCTGGCGGAATCCACAGCCAAGGACGCTTCTCGAAATCCATCAAGCTGTTCGCCGCCTCTATCATGTTCCCCCACGTCGGAGTAGGCGGCATAACACCAAGACCGAAGAAGCTGAGCGCAGATTCACTCAATATCGCTCCACCCGTACTCAATGTAGCGACGACAATAAGAAGTGGTGCTATGTTCGGAATCATATGATTAAACAGCTTCCGCTTATCATCCAATCCAAGTACAATCGCCGCCTGCATAAATTCTCGTTCACGAATACTAAGCATCTGACTGCGTACGAGCCGAGCCAATCCTGGCCAGCCAATAAAGCTGAGCATGAACATGACAAGATACATGCGATATTCCGTAGGTACTTTCCATTCGGACATCATTGCCCCTAAGATGAACAAGATCGGCATGCCCGGAATCGTTAACAGCAGATCGGCAAGCCGCATAATAATCTGATCGACAATCCCTCGATAATAAGCTGCAACCGCTCCAAGAATCGAGCCGATACATACCGAAATCACCATAGATGCGAAGCCTACCGTCAAGGATATGCGGCCGGCCTGCAGCAAGCGCGTCAGCACATCTCGCCCGAGCCCGTCGGTACCGAGCCAATGCTTCATCGAAGGTGCTTTGTTCATCATCGCCAGATTACTCTTGCCGTCCGCATAGGGGGAGAATAAAGGGCCGATGAAGCATGCCAGAAACATAATAATGAAAAAGAGTAAGCCGGATATGGCTAGTTTGTTTTTCAACAGCTTATGAAAAGCCTGACGCCATAGCGACGTGCGAGCCGCTGCCGGCGCCGTCCGCTGAACCTCTGTTATTCCGCCGGAAATGGATGACATGTTGGTACCCCCTTAATGCAATCTGACGCGCGGATCGGCGACATTGTACAAAATATCCGAAATGAGCGTGCCGATTATCGTCAAGATGGCAATGAACATCGTAAAGCCCATGAGCAGTGGATAATCCCTCGTCCCGAAAGATTGCAAATACAATTGCCCAATTCCCGGCCAATTAAATATCTTCTCAATAATCATCGAACCACTGAACAAGCCCGGAAGTTCAAAACCGATCAAGGTGATCGCAGGCAGCATCGCATTGCGAAGCGCATGCCGATACAGCACCACTCGCTCCTTCATGCCCTTCGCTCTAGCTGTACGGACATAGTCCTGCCGAATTACATCAATCATATTGCTGCGGAAATATCGCGTTAGCGATCCCACCCCGAGCAATACCATAACTGCTACAGGCATAATCATATGATCGATGACTTCCCATACATGGGCCATCCCTGTAGCATTGCTTCCTGTTGTAATCATTCCGCCAGGAGGCAATATCTTCAGATCAACGGCCAGCAACTTGATCAGATACAAACCGATGAAGAATGATGGAATAGACATCGCAGCAAATAAGAAGACCATTACTGCTGTATCAAAGAAGGAATACTGCTTGTACGCCGAAACAACGCCGATGATGACTGCCAACAGCCATGTGAAAAAGGTAGAAACAATGGCTAGCAAGAATGAATTCCACACATAATCATTGAATAGCGTCACTACAGGCTTCTGCTGTGCAAGGGAGTATCCGAAGTTGCCCTGAAATGCATTGGTCAACCAATTCCAATACCGCTCCAGCACGGGTTGGTTAAGACCATATATGGCCCTGAGCTCTTCTTTCCGTTCAGGCGACAGCTTCGTATTGCCCGCCAGAAAATCACCTGGCATCATCGCGAATAGCACAAAGATAAATATGGATGCCGCAGACAAAATAAGAACCATGTACAACATTCTTCGCAGCAAAAAATTACTCATGTTCGCACTCCTTTTGGAAGTCATTCGCCCCTGACTGCGAATGGAAATGCAGGCCAGGGGCTCCTATGATCATTATTTCAATTCCCAGTCGAACACGCTTCCAGCTACGCCAGTCAATGGAGTAATCTTCAATCCTTGAATCCGCCCGTTGTAGGCATATACCGATTTGCGATAGCTTGTGAAGATATAAGGCATGTCGTCATTCAGAACTTGGAACAACTCTTTGTAGATTTTCTTGCGCTCTTCAATGTCTGAAGTTGCCAAGCCTTTGTCGTACAATTCTTTTACTTTTGGATTATCATAGCCCTTCACTTCACCGTTCACGAAGCGGCGAACGCCATCTGCAGGATCCACCAGAACTGGCGTTGAGAAGGAAGCAATGTCGTAATCGCCACTGTCTGATTTCGCACCAAGTGCGTTGAAGTCTGCGAACAACTCAGGCTCGAATTGAACGCCGATTGCCGCATAGTTTTCCTTCGCAATCGTTACGAACAAGTCATTCCCCTTGCTCTTAGAACCGATGAAATGAAGCTTCAGCTTTTGTCCGTCCTTCTCGCGAATGCCGTCGCTACCAGGTTTCCAGCCAGCTTCGTCAAGCAATGTTTTTGCTTTTTCCGGATCATAGTTATATGGGTTAATGCCCTCTTCAGTATATGCCCAAGATGTTGGCGGGCTTGGGATGTTCGCCACTTGCCCTGCGCCTTGGTTCGCATCTACAAAGATGGATTGACGATCAAGTCCGTAAGTCAATGCCTGACGAACACGTTTGTCTTTGAATGTCGCATGCTCATGGTTAAATGCCAAGAAGCCATAGTTGCTAGCTGTCGCTGGCACGAGATTCAAGAAGCCCAATGACTTCAGCTTATCAATATTTTCTTGCGTTGCAGTAAAGGCCCCATAGTCCTGCTCGCCTGTTTCAATAAACTGCCACGTGTCGCCTTCTGTTGTTTTGTAGATAAAGTGTTCGGTCTTTGGCTTGCCTTTGAAATAGTTTTCGTTAGCAACAAAGCGTACCTCTTGGCCTGGGATAAACTTCTCCAGCTTGTATGGGCCTGTTCCAACCGGATTCGCGTGCAGGTTCTTAATATAGTCCAGAGACTGTCCCTGCTTGTAATCCTTGCCGTAATAAGCCTTGGACAGCACGTCACCCCCAAGGATCGACAGCGCCTGAGAGTTTCCTTTTTCCAAAGTGACAGAGATCGTATTTGGATCAATCACCTTGATGCCCGAAATCAAAGTCGCCTTGCCTTCTTTATATTCTTTTGCCCCAACGATGCCGATAAGGGACAAATCTTCTTCACCTGTGTAACCCTTGTCATTTACAAGCGTCCACGTGAAAGCAACATCATCTGCCGTAATCGGTGAGCCGTCACTGAACTTCAAGCCTTTGCGCAGATGGAACGTAAAGATTTTTCCGTCCTCTGTAATTTCCCACTTCTCAGCCAAGCCCGGAATCGGCAAGCCTTTCTCATCATTCGTCACGAGAGGTGTGTACAAAATGGAGGAAACGTTGCCGTCATAGCCACTTTGCTGGAAGTAAGGAGTAAATGCGCCGCTCGGGTCTGTCAGACCAACAATAATCGTATCTGTGCGTTTCTTTGCTTGTTCTGGAAGCTTCGACATATCTGAAGCGCTGACAAGCTCTGTCAACACTTCCACAGGAGGTGTCTGTGTCTCTCCTGAGCTAGAATTGTTGGATGACACCTGACTTTGTCCTTTGTCTGCAGGTGCCGCACTGTCATTCGAGCAAGCTGTCAATAACAAGCTGCTAGCCATCGTTAAAGATAAGAGAAGAAGCAATGTTTTCTTCATGTTGACCCTCCTGAAATGAACAAGTTTATTTTCAACTATTCCTATAAGCTCAGTAGGAATTTTATAGGCCTTATTATAAGCCAGTGGTAAATTTATGTACACAATAAAAATGCGTCGATTTTCAATTAAAAGATCTGATTTCCCGGGAATTGACTATAAAAGCCAAGGGAAACTTCACCACACACTCGATTATCTCTTTTTTTTGCTTACTGTCTTCCTTTTGTGAAGAAAAGGGCTTGCTGTCAAAATCGTTTATGCTGGGTCGATGATGTTAGAATAGTTTACGATTGGTCATTGGGTGAGGGTCGATTCTACGTTGAAATGGTTCATTCGCATTCCCGTAGGGAGATTCATAATTATACATTTATGAGCTATCGATAACTCCGTGCGTTTCTGTACACAACCAGAAGTCATTAATCACTGTTATTCCACGGTTCGCGCACATTTTTCGTTTCTAAATTTTCTCCATAATGAAGTCCTTTTGCGATGTATATGTATGTATTTCTACGTATTATACTGCATGATTTCATTGAATAATAGTTATTTCTATACATTGGTCTATAATTATTTTGAATTCGCTACTTAGAAGCATGCTTGAATATACAACGCTTACATAACAGGCTGTAAGGAAGTTATGCTCCATGTTTTCTCCAACTGGCAGCTTAAACAATAGTGAGAAAGAACTTTGCAATAAAGCATGTTGACATCATTTAACTACAGTTGTAGTATATAGGTTAACTACTCTTGTAGTTTCATGAACAAACACTTAGAGAGGAGTGACAATGTGAAGACATCATCAAAGGTAGCAATCGCAGCACTAGGCAGTGTTTTATTACTGGGTTCTTCGGTAAACCTCGCTGCGGAGGCGGCATCCTCCCAGCCGGCCCAAAAAACTACAGCAAAAGAAGCTAATAGTAAGGCTCCAAATGCCGAAGAAAAAAAGTTTGTTGAAAGTGAGGTGAAGAGAGTGAGAGAACTGCCCAAGGAGCCGGGCGATCTTTACATCATGTACTTCAAATACAAGAACCTGAACTACGGACTGGAATTTGCACCTTTTGGCAAGGGTTTTGTATTCTCAACCTATGAGGATTACGTTAAAAAGGCTTCTACTTTGAACGGTACCATCTTGCAGCAACCTTCCAACTTGCCGGAGGGATATACGTTTTCTAAAGCGGCCATTGAAAATCCAATTGCGAACATAAAAAGTGAAGTCGAGAAAAAATTCTTTGATGATCTGAGGGCCGAAGGTAGAAGGAGCGGAAAACCCGTTTACACGAAAAAGTTAGATTGGAAAGAGCCGGGAGCCATCCGTCTTGAGTATACGAATGGCAAAGACACACTAACCTTCAATCAGTATACGGCCGACGAGGAATTTTCTAAGCTGAAAGGTTTCAGTTACGAAACGCCCCCTACTACTGGTAAACATGTTAATAGATACGTTTTTTGGTATGGTACCGGCAAATACTATTACAGTATTGCTACTCAGTCGGATATGACCAAAGAGCAGATGATTGAAATTTTGAAAGCAGTGGTGAAAAAATAACATTTGTAGTCTGATTGAATTGACTTTGGAGGTTTCATGCATGAACCAAATCCCACCCATTACGGATGCAGAGCTGGAAATTATGCGCGTGTTGTGGACGATTCCAGATTGCCCTTCCAGTGAGGTCGTAAAACAAATGACGATTCACATGGGGTGGAGCCCGAATACGACCCGGACGCTTCTCAGTCGGCTGGTGCAGAAGGGAGCGGCAGGTGCCAAGCTTGAAAAGGTGGCAAAGCGTACCCAACTATTTTTTCCTGCCGTCAGCGAACAGGAATACCTGCAATCCGAAACCAAATCCTTTATGAAAAAACTGTATGGCGGAGCATTAAAGCCGATGCTTGCTAATTTTTTGGAGGATAAAAAGCTGAATGCGCAGGAAATCGAGGATCTAAAGGCTTTATTTGACGAAAACTACAGCGACGGTGAAGAAAAGAGAGATACCTGATGAGTCCTTCAATACATCCAACTTTATTGTCGGTTTTTGGCTGGGTGATTCGCGGATCATTCATGGCCAGCATTCTGGTCGTACTTGTACTCATCCTGCAAGTTCTATTGAAAAACAAGCTTGAAGCCAGGTGGAAATATTTACTTTGGGTTCCTGTGGCGATTCGTTTACTGCTCCCTTGGGCGCCGGAATCTTCACTTAGCTTGTACAATATTTTATCTTTGGAGGCCATAGTACCCGGTATTCATAAGCAGACTCAAGATCCATCATCTTGGCGCGAATATTGGATAGATGCTGGGAGGAAAAACGAATCAGCAGTTCATGGAGGGCGATCTTTCAACTCGGAGAAAAGCGACCCTATTCGGAAGACTATCGTATCAGATCCACCTCATGAATCTGGAACCGTACAAGAGAGCCGCTTTGGGTGGAATAGGATCAAGCAAATGAACTTTGCCGATGTCTTGATGCTCATCTGGCTTGCAGGTGTTCTGCTTCTTGCCGCCAAAACGGTATTCGATCAGCTTCGATTGAAACAAGCACTACGAGCAGGGCACCCTATCAAAACACCTTATCTATCGGCATCGTTTCACGAGACGAAGCAGTTGTTCGGTGTGAAGCGCAAAGTGCAGTTCGTGGCTTCTGAAAGGATTCCAGGACCTGCCGTGGTCGGTTTTATTAAGCCTGCGATCGTCATTTCTCCAAGTCTGCTCATCACGTTAAAAAAGGATCAACTTCAGTATATTCTGGCGCATGAATTCGCCCATATCCGGCGGCGGGACGTGGCGGTGAACTGGGTCATGTTCATCATCTTGATCTTCCATTGGTTTAATCCATTATTATGGCTAGCCGTACATAAAGCAAGACAGGATCAGGAGATGGCCTGTGATGCATGCGTGCTGGATCGGATGAGTCCGCAGCAAAACAATGCATACGGGCAGACGATTATCCATGTGCTAGAGCATTTTTCAGGAAACCGTCCTCAACCAGGACTTGCCGGCTTGTCAGCCACACATAAACAAATGAAAAGGAGACTTACAATGATCAAACAATTTAACAAAAAATCATATCACCTGTCCATTCTAGGGTTGGCGACGATTCTCACGCTTGGTAGCGTGACGTTGGTAAATGCAAAGGAAAGCAAGGCAGAGAGCGTACCACAAGCGACTTCCGTACAATCGGAACTGGGTTCAAACGCCACAGTGAATCATGAGCCAGATATTATCTATCCCGCAGGTGTTATCGATCGCGAGGATCGCGAGCTTTACAAGAAAGAAATGGAGAAAGCTATAAAAAAAGCGGAAGATGCAGCCAAAGCTATATCTGCGGATGAAAGAGAGTTTATCGCAAGTGAGAGAAAGAGAGTGGGAGAACTGCCCAAGGAGCCGGGTGATCTTTACATCATGTATTACAAATACAAGAACCTGAACAACGGACTGGAATTTGAACCTTTTGGCAAGAAACTTGCATTCTCAACCTATGAGGATTACGTTAAAAAGGCTTCTACTTTGAACAGTCCCATCTTGCAGCAACCTTCCAACTTGCCGGAGGGATATACGTTTTCTAAAGCGGTCATTGACAGTCCAAGGCCGGATGGAAAAAGTGAAATCGAGAAAAAATTCTTTGATGATCTGAGAGTCGAAGGTAAAAAGAGCGGTAAACCCGTTTACACGAAAAAGCTTGATTGGAAAGAGCCGGGAGGCATCCGTCTTGAGTATACGAATGGCAAAGACACGCTAATCTTCAATCAGTATACGGCCGACGAGGAATTTGCCAAACTGAAAGGCTTCAGTTACGAAACGCCGCCTACTACTGGTCAACCTGTTAACAGATATGTTTTTTGGTATGGTACCGGCAAATACTATTACAGTATTACTACCCATTCGGATATGACAAAAGAGCAGATGACTGATATTTTGAAAGCAGTGGTGAAAAAATAACATTGGACTGACCCCATAGAGTGGAATGAATCAAAGCACCTTCAAGAAAATGCTCAATATCGGAAGATATAGAGACAGCCTTGGAGGTGTTTTTGCATTTACAACAAGAGTGAGCTAATCGCTGAGCAGACCTTTCGAAATTGCTTTCATCACATTCAAACAAAATTAAATAACCAGTCGCCAATTGAATTTCGACGACTGGCTTCACAAATGGTGTTTTGAAATTAGATCATGCCAAATTCACTGCCCACTCTCTTCAGCGCTTCAAGCGCAAATGCCAAGTCCTCCGCTGTATGCTGAGCCGTCACAATCAAACGAACACGCCCTCGCTCCAGTGCGACTGTCGGGTATACAATGCCTTGAGCACATATCCCCTCTTCCAATAATCGCTGTGAAAATGCCATTGTACGAGCTGGGTCGCCAACGATGATTGGAATAATCGGTGTCTGGCTCTCACCCGTATCGAACCCCGCCTGCTGCAAAGACGTACGGAATGAATTCGCATTGCTCCACAACCGCTCTGTCAGCTCCGGTTCATGCTGCAGAACATCAATCGCGGCAAGACAAGTTGCAGCGACAGATGGAGGCAACGACGTGCTGAACAAGAACGAACGCGCCGTGTGAGTCAAGTAATCCTTTAGCACTTGAGAGCTTGCTACATAGCCTCCAACTGCGCCGATTGCCTTCGATAAGGTTCCTACCTGAATATGCACCCGTCCGTGCAATCCAAAGTGATCCGTGGAGCCTTTGCCGCATTTGCCAAGCACGCCGCTTGCATGTGCATCATCGACATAGACGAGCGCATCATAACGTTCTGCAAGTTCTACAATGCTAGGCAGCGGAGCTATATCGCCATCCATACTGAATACGCCGTCCGTCACAACAATTCGCTGGCGGAATGAGCCTGATGCCTTCAACACCTCTTCAAGCTGATTCATATCTTTATGGGCATATATTTTCTTATTTGTTTTTGTCAGTCGGATGCCATCGATAATACTTGCATGATTCAGCTCATCACTAATAACCACATCATCTGGACCAAGAATAGAAGAAAGCACTCCTTGGTTTGTCGTGAATCCGGATTGGAATACAAGCGTCGCTTCTGTCCCCTTGAATTCTGCTAAGCGCCGCTCCAGCCTGTCGTGAATGTCGAGTGTTCCTGTAATGGTGCGAACAGAGCCTGCCCCAACCCCATAAGCTTCAATAGCTTCAATAGCGGCTTGCTTGAGCGCTGGGTGCTTCGTCAATCCCAAATAATTGTTCGAGGACATTTGCAGAACGCGCCGTCCATTCTGCAAGGTCATCCAGGAATCGGAGCCTCCCTCCCATATAGAGAGCGGGCGATAGCGACCTTCCTCCTTCAGGCTGTTCAATTGTCCTTCAATCACTTCAAACCCTGCCATTTTGCCAACCTCCTAAATTTGATATTACAGTACATTTCATTTACGCCAGTTATAGCGCTTGATCCACGTCGTGGGAAAACACAATTTTTCCGCATTTGCCGGAAGCCATCAACTCAAACGCCTCTTCATATTGATCAAGCCGGAAATGATGTGTAACGAGCGGCTCCAAATTCAAACGGCCACGACTCAACAGTCCCTTAATTTGATACCAGGTATCGAACATGCGCCGTCCTGTAATGCCTTCAATATGCAGACCTTTGAAAATGATATCCCGTGCCAGGTCGAATGGCACTTCCTCCGTAGGTATGCCTAGCAGCGATACGCGCGCTGCCTGTGCAGCCGCTTTCAAAGCATCGCGAATCGCTCCAGGATGACCTGACATTTCAAGCACAACCTCGACGCCTTCTCCGCCTGTATGCTGCATCAAGCTCTCCACCATCGGCTCTTCCGCACTATTAATGACAACATCGGCTCCCATTGCCTTTGCCATTTCCAAGCGATACGAATTAATGTCAACGGCAAATACCGTTCCACTGCCGCACGCCTTCGCCACCGCAATCGCCATCATTCCAATCGGACCAACGCCGATAACTGCAACACTCTTGCCGACAATGTCCCCGGATAACGCTGCCTGTACCGCATTGCCAAGCGGATCTTGCAGGCAAGCGATATGCGGAGGTAGGTTTGGATCATTATGGATGACATTACTGTCCCGTACGACCGCATATTCTGCGAAGCAGCCCGGGATCGTAATGCCGAAGCTGCGCGTATTCGCGCATACGTGCGCATTGCCTGTTCGACATGCCTTGCACATTCCACAGACCACATGCCCCTCGCCAGACACGTAATCCCCTGGCTTCACATTCGTCACTTCACTGCCGACAGCAGTGACGATTCCCGCAAATTCATGTCCAAATACATTAGGTGTAACGACCGTGCGAGCTGCCCAATCATCCCACTTGTAGATATGGACGTCCGTTCCGCATATCGATGAGGCCTTCACTCGAACAAGCACATCATGGGGGCCATAAGTAGGTATAGGCACCTCTTTTAGAACTGCCCCAGGCTTGCGCTCCGCCTTTACTAATCCGATCATCGTTTGGGTCATAAACTGATTGCCCCTTCCTCGATTTTTTCTTACAATAGAAGCAGTAAATATTTCTAACATTTTCCTGTATAATATATTATACGTTTGTGCGTTATATTGTACATGGTGATTTGTATGATTTTGGAACGGATTGGATGGACAACCAGAGAGGAGTATCCCATGTCAGAACCGATACATAAGAAAATCGGCAAGAATCTACAAGAAATACGCAAATCACGGGGCCTTAGCCTTGATCAAGTATCCGAAATGAGTGGAGTCAGCAAGGGCATGCTGGGGCAAATCGAGCGCGGAGAATCCAATCCGACCATATCTGTATTATGGAAAATTGTGAATGGACTCCGTATTTCATTTGCAACTTTAATGGAAGAGTCAACACCGAATGTCACTGTTGTGCACATGGACGAAACGACGCCCCTTGTGGAGGAGGATGGGGATTACCGCGCATATCCAATTTTCCCGTTCGAGCAGGATAAAGGATTTGAAGTATACAGCGTCGTCATCGAGCCGGGCTGCAGCTATACTTCCGAACCGCATTACGAGGGTGTCGATGAATTCATCATGGTCATGAATGGACAGCTTCAAGTCGGCATTGGCGGGAACACGTATATCCTCGAACCGAATATGGCGCTCCGTTTCACCGCGAACGAAAGTCATACATACACCAATAATACGGATGAAGTAATCCGCTATATCACACTGCTTCATTACCCTACCGTGAGCAAATAATCGAGACCGGGCATAGGGCTTGGTCTCCTTTTTAATTGTCAGCTATTTTATGGATATGTGGACAATTGCACTTTCCTTTGCACCCGCCTCATCATCTATTAGTACTAAAACAATAGAAGGTGGGATTGTCATTGTCTCGATATGTAATCATTAATGCTGACGACCTCGGTCTATCGAACAGCGTGAATCGCGGTATCTTGGAAGCTCACCGGCTTGGAACAGTCAGCAGTGCGTCCTTAATGATCAACACCCCTGGCTTCCCCGATGCTGTGTCCATTGCTCGATCTACCCCCTCACTCGGAGTGGGACTGCACTGCAATTTAACCTATGGCTCGCCTGTTACCGATCCAGCTCTTATCCCTTCTCTCGTACGAGAGGACGGCTCCTTCCACGGCATGCTGGATGATTGGACTGAGCAAGATATCTCACTTGAACTCGACAATCAGTATCAGCGCATGGTGCAGCATGGTCTTCATCCTACCCATATTGATTCGCACCACCATATCCATTTCTATAGTCAAGGCGTATACGCATGGGTCAAACGCCTGGCTCAACAGGAGCAGCTTCCTGTGCGTGTGCACCCTAGTAGGCCAGATCACGAACTTCCATGGGTTGCGGACACGCTGATGATGCACACATTTAGCAAAGACACAGGTGTATCCCTGCTCTTGAAGCTGGTGAACAATGTCCCGCAAGGAATCACGGAGATTCTATGCCACCCTGGGTATGTGGATGACGATGTTAGGCGCTTATCGACGTGGACGACAGCGAGAGAAGAGGAATTGCAGGTCTTCCTCGATCCCCAAATTGCCGCCCACCTTGCGAGCCTGCACAAGCGTGGTGCTCTTCACTTGGTCCATTATGGACAGCTGCCAACCATTCGCACCCATGGCGATCTTCGATATTGGACTGATGCATCTATGTCTATCCCTGCTGCTAAGGAGAGCGCTGCTCCAGTTCACTACCCACGTAAACGCAGAACCGCTTCCTCCACTTCCATACGGACTCGCAAATACGGTAAAAAAAGAAAACGTAGAACCGCGCGTTCCGGTGCCAGACTTACTCGACGCAGCAGTAGACGTATCAATAAGCGCATCAATAGACGTCTCCGCAAACGTCTGCTTAGAGGAGGCGTGCTTGCCAAGAAGCGTGTACGAAGCAAAACATCTTGGCAAAATCGTCGAATCTCCAAGAGAAAGAAATCTGCGTAATTCCTATCAGGCATAAGTCACTATGATAATCGGCGGAAATAAAAAAATGAATCCTCCCTAATTGGAGGATTCATCGCTTATCTCGATTACAGTCGCGAAGCACTCGTGCACAGCCATCAACAAACTGCTGCTGTACAGCTGCATTCCCTTGCTGCCCCCCGAAGAAAAGCAAATTGCATGCAGTTATAAATTGATCTAGCGGTTCCTTATCACGCTCCAATTCTTGATGTTCTGTATGGCGTGTCGGATTGCTTGCAGATGGAATACGAGTTCTGGCAGCTTGCCCAGCATACTCATTCCATGTCATTCCACATGGCTTAGCACCGTATTTGCGCTCGACAAGCGACCAAGCGATACGCCCCATTTCCTGTACGCGACTCATACGGAAGCTGTGCTGCTGCTCATGCACCAGTCGGCGAAGTTTGCGCTGCATCGCATTGCGCTGCCACGCCCATTTCATAGTGAGCAATAGAAACACGATAAAGATCACGCCGCCAAATAGGAGAGCTGGCATTTGTGTAACCGCCTTGCGGACAAGGGATAGCAACGCTGTACCAATCCCACTGTGGGAAGCCTCGCTTGTCCATTCCTCGGGAATACGCTGAAGCGCATGCCATTCCTGCTCAATATGGGTACGAGTGGCCTGTACTCTAGCGTCCCACCATTGTGCGATCTTGTTGCCGAACTGACGAACCGCGCCCCAACCCTCTCCAGTCTTCTCGGCTGCTGCATCGTTCAACATCGCAACAACCTCTGGTGGCGTACGGTACCCGGCTTGTTCTGATGCAGCGGTAGATAATCCGCCCGTACCTTCGCTTATGGGAGTAGAAGCCGTAATGACGTCAGGATTCGAAGCAGCCACAGAGCCTCCTGGTACGCCTATAGGCGGAGTCGCTTCAAACGGCACCCATCCTATGGAGGCGAAATACACCTCAACCCAGGAATGAGCATCCGTCCCTCGAATTGTGTAATGTCCAGGCGAATCAGCTTCTCCCGGAGCGAACCCCTTCACCCAGCGGGCTGGAATGCCCTGAGTGCGAAGCAGCACGGCCATTGATGTCGAGAAATGATTGCAATACCCCTGCCTCGAGTCGAACAGAAAATAATCAACAAAATCCCTTCCGGCTGGCGGGACGGTTGTATCCGACTTGGTATACATGTATTCCTGCTGCAAAAACTGCTGCACCCTCCGAACCTTGTCATATTGACTGTCCGCCCCCGCTGTAATGCGTTTACCTAGCTCACGAACGCGATTCGGAAGCGCCTCTGGCAGCTGCAATCCCGCCGCACGTATATCATCCGGCCAAGTCTTCTCCGGTGCTGATTGAAGCAGTTCTGTCTGAAAACGAAACACCCTTGTCTCATACTGATAGGTTAAAGGAATCCCCGTCGTATCCGATATGCCGATGTCAGCTCCATACCGTTCAGATAGAGGATTATAACGGACGAAATACTGTGAAGGAACTTCATTCCCAGCCTCTTCTGCATTAGCATTAGGAACCCAAGAGATTATCCGCTCAGGAACCCCTCCGAACAGCAAGGGATACTTCGGCTTGAACCCCTTCCATATAATCGTCTGTTGAAAAGGTTCCGACCACCCTTCATGCCCACCCGTTTGGTCTAATTTCAAAGAGCTTGACAGTTCAATTTTCTCTTCTCCCTTTTGTGGGCTCGTCCAGCCCCTCCCCGTATAGATGGATTTGCTCTCTCCCCTCCAATACGTAGGCTCAGGAGATATCGCGGTGAACCATTCCTCATTATTGTCACGCAATGGACGCCCCAGCTCAGAGTCGTCTGTGCTATAGCCTGTTACCATCATCGATGTACGGACTTGATCCTGCCCCTCTACAGCCGATCCGTTATTCCCGCCCTTGCTTACCCTGCCTCGTTCCGCCAAATCATTTGGTTGTAATGACTGCGTCAATGCTTCGAACGATGCCAGCGGCATTGGCTTCGGCCATGCATACACCTGCCTGATTCCTTCAGCAATCCCAACCACGGCTAAGGACAGCAGCAAGGCGCACAACAACCAGCTAAATGGCCAATGTCCAATGCGTGAGCGTTCTGTATCAGATTCCAACTGTTCATCCAAATACAGCCACGCTGACAAGAGCAACCCCCAGCCAACCGATCGCGCGATCGATCCCGTTATTTCGATACCGAATCCCAATTCGAATCCGAATAAATAAACAATTGTTGACACCGTAAAAAAGAGCACCGTCCTGCGGCTTAACATAAGCGATTGAATCGATGACGCCAGCATCGCCCAACCGATGAGAAGCAGCAGTGTCCGCAATTCACCACTTGTGTTCATCCAATGGCCATCCATCCAGCCATTGATATCTGCGCGCAGTGCGGTACCGATTCTGCCTAAGCCTGTCAACAAAGAACGGATAAACCCTTCACCCATTAGCCAGGAATCTGACGCATGGGGAAGTACTCGAACGGAGCCGAACATCCAAGCGGTCGTTCCAATCGCCACCACCCCATACAGAACCACAGACAGTGCAGTATGGTGAACAATCAAGCCAAGAAGCAAATATATCGCCACCGCAGCGAGAAATGGGCGAACATCGCTCAAGTCAATATTGCGTCCCACCTCTTGCAGGGGATAGAACCACTCCGCGAACAAGGCGAAAAGCAGTACAGTAAATCCAGCTGCCTTCCAGCGCATCAGCCAGGTAAGCTTGCTGCTTGGATCCGCAGACGTATGCAGCGGTTGCGATTTACCCTTGTGCTGTCGTCCAACTGTCGGTAGATACACGATACTCACCTCGGTTCTCACTATCGTTCATTCGGTCACTGCCTCTCACTCCGACTCGCTCACTTGCTGCCGCCGAGACACTCGCATTCGCTGTGTTCTGGCTGCCCACAATTCTAGTCGCTGATGGCTCGAATCGTTGGATCTCGTCAGCATTCAGCCATTGATCCACTTGGTGAAGCCCTGTAAAATGCTGTGCAGCCCCCCACTTCTGGGAGTGTCTGTCCCAACTTACAACGGCAAGCCTTCTAGAGACTGCTGCATTTGCATGCACCATCGAAGGAGCTCCCTCTTCATAGTTCCAACGGTGTTCTACACGCTTGCCCAGCTGCTCGGCAGCGAGTGCGATAATAGCATTCCGAGCACCATGCACACTAGCTCCATCACTGATCCAGAATAAGCGAACGGTATGTCCCGCTTCCATCTTCTGTCTTACAAGGGCTGCTGCCGCAGAAACCGTTGCTTCCATCTGTTGCAAGAGCTTCGTTTTCTTTTGCAAGTCACCCATACTTGCCTTCGCGCTCGATTTCTTATTCGCAGTTGTTTTGGTATTTGTACTTTTGTTTGTGTTTTTATTTATGTTCGTATTTGTTTTTGAGTTCATGTTCGTCGTATGCTGAGTCAGCTCATTCCGCCACCCTGTATCATCCACTGCAATATCCCATTGTTCGAGTTGTCCCGCTTCAGGAACACGAACTGCAAGCAATCGGCGCTTCGCATACATTCTCCAGTCAATAGATCTCCATTGATCTCCGGCACGGTACGTTCGAAGCTCAGCACTTCGCATCCCACTCGTCACTGCTGTGCACGGCTCGCCCCCTTCTCCATATAAGGATGGGGAGAACAGCTCTGAGTCTAGTTGTCGCTCAGTCGTCCCAAAGATGCTTGTGTCCTCAGGGCCTCCCAAGCTTTCCGTAATTTCCATTGCATATTGCTCGTTAGCCGACCCATTTCCTGTGCTGAGATCAGGCGCCATAATACATACAGGCGCATTCTCTTCACTCGGACGGATGATTACATTGTGCTTGAACCAACCGAATACATCCCCATACTGAAGCTCAATGCGGGTAAGCTCATATACACCTCGCGGAGCCCCTGCAAAGGATGAGGTAAAAGTAAGAGATTGGCGGCGGCGAGGAAATAGAAGTCGTCGACACATCCACGCCCCTCCTTCCCCTCCTGTACGAGTCCAGAACTCTGTCACTCGCAGCCACAATACGGGAAACGGACGCTTCATTGTCATGGTGACGAGAAATACCATGTTCCTGTTCTCATTGCGCTGCGGAATAATCGGTTGGTGTACAGTCTGCACCGAGCGTAGCCTGCTTCCTATCCAATAAGAACGGGCGCTGCTAACCAACATGACACCCAATATGGCTGCCAGGAAGCAGACTGCAGCACTTTCCCGTTGAAACCCGATCCACGCCAGCGCCAAGCAGCCGATAGCTGTGAATAGATGTCTTAGCGCTTGCTTCATTGATAATCTCCTCCGAACCATATGCGCTTCCCTGCTTGGCGTGAGTTCGTCTGCTCTCCTTGAACAGATGGGAACTGCACATCCCTTGCATGTGTACGATAAGTGGAAGCTTGTCTAGTCCTTCCAGCCAGACTCGTAGAGGCTGACGAACCACCTCCGCTCGTCCCCTTCTTGCCTGCAGAACCTGATGGGAATCCGGGTACAGCTGTGTGACCCAGCACCTCCAACACAATTTCCTCAGCCACAATGCCTGCTCGTATGGCATGGTTGTGGAGCTGCAGCCGATGCGCCAGTACATAGACTGCAACAGCCTTCACATCGTCCGGCACGGCATAAGTTCGTCCCTCTACCCAAGCATGTGCCTGTGCTGCGCGCATCAACGCAAGCGTTCCCCGGGGACTGACCCCGAGCGCTACCGATTCATGAGTACGAGTCGCCAGCGCCAGATCCGCCATATAGCGGCACAGTGCTTCATCTACATGCACCATATGCACGCGCCGCACGAGTAAGCGCCATTCCTCTGGAGTCCATAATGGCTTAACACGCAACAATGGATGCTCTTCTCGCTGGCGGAGCAGCATATCTGCCTCATGTTCAGCATGCGGATATCCAATAGATAATCGCATCATGAAACGATCTGCTTCCGCCTCCGGCATCCGATACGTACCTTCGAAATACTGCGGATTCTGAGTACCGATCAGCATAAATGGATCTGGAAGTGGACGCGTCATGCCGTCCACGGTCACCATCCGCTCCTCCATCGCTTCAAGCAGAGCTGACTGCGTCCTAGCAGGGGCTCGGTTCAACTCATCAGCGAGCACTACATTCGCCTGGAGTGCTCCTTCGCTGTAGCGCAGCTCACCGCTGCTTGGCTCCCAAACCATACTGCCCGTAATATCAGCAGGCATCATATCCGGGGTCATCTGAATACGACGGAAGGCCCCCCCTGTCACACGCGCCATGGCACGTGCCAGTACCGTCTTCCCAACCCCAGGCACATCCTCAAGTAGAATATGTCCCCCGCTTATCATCGCAAGCCCCGCCATCGTAATCACTTCTCTCTTGCCCACAATGACCTGCTCCATACGTTCCAGATAAGCAATCCAGCCCCGCTGCGCGAACTCGGCTAGCCACACATCTGTATCCCGCTGGGGACGCTGTCCACCACTAACACTCCATTCATTCGTCATGCGATTCCCTCCCTATCAACTCTGAACGGTGTATATCATTTTTAACTTTCTTTTCTGTGCAATTCATAGACAACAACATGACAAAAAAAGCCCGGAACGATTCCCGCGTGCCTCTGCACGTCCTGTAATCGTCCCGGGCCGTTCTATATCCCAGTGTCGCCCAAGCTATTTGTTTTCAAACCTATCAATTTTGCATTCTCTTATCCATAGCAGGTACATTTTCATCATACATCTACTCTTTATTCCATCTACTCTTGCTTCTCTATTGGTTTAAGCGGGGACAGCATATAACTAGTCATCTTTACACCGAATGCATCCAACACTTGCCTTAATGGTACCCATGTTACATACTTCTCGGTCACAATACGAAGAGGCTGCACCTTGACCTCACCGTCCTCTCCTGATTGACCAATCAACTCCATCTTGCCCGCTCGTACATCAATGCCAACCGAACTATTGTTCCACTCAATATCTACCCGTTCCAATTCTGTATTCCATTTCACGGTACCGTTCAATCGCTCCACCAGCATACGAAGCGGAACATAGGTAAGATCTTGATAACTCATGAACTGATCCGGCGCAAATTCAAGTTCGCCTTGCTCCGTCGCAATCGTCAGTTGTCTGTCCAGCTTCACTGGTTCAGTAGGCTTCTGATTCGTCTTCGGATCCGGTGTGCCGCCTGCGGTAGTGTCTGGCTTTTGACCCGGCTTCTGAGCCTTATCATTGCTCACTGTCTGAATCGGCTTCACGTTGGCCTCTATCCATGCTTTACTTACGGAGGTTCTCGACCAGCGCTGCTTGGCAGCCAGCTTGAACTGCACAGGTTTCACATAAGAAGAGAGCACATCAAAGGTATACCCCTTCGTTTTGTAGTAGCGAATAATTTCCGGCAGTGCCTTCACCGTCTCGCCATGTCCCACCCCATCATGCATGAGCACGACGGTTGAAGGAAGCAGAGCACCGTCTTTGACGCCTTGAACAATCTCCTTCGCAGGAACACCGCGCCGCTTCGAGTCGTTGCTGTCTACATGCCAGTCATAGACGAGATAGCCTGCTTGATTCATCAAATCGAAATACTGCTTGTCGAAGTTCAAAAATGTACCGCCTGGAGCACGAACAAGTTCTGGCTCATAGCCTACGATCTTCTTAATAACCTCGCCTGTACGCTTGATTTGACTCCAGAATTTACGAAAATCACTGTACAGCTCTGAATAATCATGATTATAACTATGATTGCCTAAAGCATGGCCTTCATTTACAATTCGCTCCACTAGCTTGGGGTTCCGTTCTGCTTGCTGACCTAATACGAAGAACGTCCCCTTCACTTTCTCCTGCTGCAAAATATCGAGTACTTCTTTCGTATGTACACTTGGTCCGTCGTCGAATGTCAGATACACGACCTTATCCGGCTTATTGGCAGGGACTTCAGACTTGCTCTTGCTGCTTACTAGAACCGGTGCAGCCGCAGGCTCGACACCAACCTGTTGCCCTGCAATCTGTGAAGAAACAGCCGCTGACAACACAGAAGTCTGATCTCCGACCCCCACCAGTGTATGTGAACTAGATTCATGCCTATCCACCTCATGCCCTGACGAAGCATAAGCGATATGCTCCGTTGGCGTCTGTCCATCTACGAACGTCAACGTTCCAATCAGAACAAGCAAGGCGCATAGCGCCGTAATCATTACCGATTTCAACTTGTCATTCATCATTATCATCGTCTCCTTCTTCCCTCTCGTAGTGCAGTCAATCGTGGACTTGTCCTTGTTTCTATTACCCTATTGCTAGATTATATGGCGGAAATAAAAAAAGATGACACCGAATGGGTGCCACCTTCATTTCATTGCGGCTACTCCTTGATCATACGATTTCATCCGTTGAATAACAACATTTTCCTATTCAAAAAAAGGCGACATCGATTGGATCTCACCTTTTCCTCGTTGCTGCTAATACGAGCATATGTAAGTCTTCAACGCAAACTCTCTTAAACGCAATAATCCACTTACTCTCACAACTCAGATCATCGATTTAGAACAGGTACCATGTCTTTCTTCCAATGTGCACTGGAATACAATCCCAGCATCAGCATCCACAGCATAATCTCGCTCCCGCCTGCTCCGAGCAAAGGAAGTCCCCCACCATTAATGGGAATGATCCCAATAATCCCCCCGATATACAACAAGCTCTGAACCCCCATCATTCCGCTCACCCACATACCAATTCCTCTTGCAAACGGATCACGGAATAGCAGCGCTGAATTGTACATCGTAACGATGATAACACCAAGGCAGATTATCAATACAAGACCTCCTGCCCATCCAAACATATGCACCATGGTCACAGTCAAATTTTCGCTATAGGCGTAAGGAAGGAGTCTGCTAATATCTTCAACTCCGTTCCCGAACCATCCTGCTTCGCGAAATAACTGCTGTGCTATTTTTTGCGTGTAAGCCCCGTCCCCATTACCCCAGAAGCCTTCAAACCAATCTCCAAATCTGCGATTGGCCATAAAGCGCAGACTCTCTATGAACCAATAGCAGATTCCGCCTGTTAGGAGTGTCACACCGGCCGCAATCGCCATGTTCTTCCTCTCCACTCCTGCCAGCTTGAGCACGATTATTCCTCCGACAAGATAAGTGGACACTTGAAGCAGATTCCCATTTACAAGAAATACAATGATCGGCAGTATAAAAAGAACCATTTTCTGGAGAATAGAGCGATACGGATTCTCCGGTTTTCTGTTCCACATCGAATACAAAGATAAGAGGTATAGATACGGACTCATATAAATGATATCGATAGGAATGCCATCAAGGATAGGAATTCCCTTAAGCCCAAATTGAGGGTACCCATTTATGATGTACACGGGAAAAAACACAGTATACACATTTAAACACAACGTAATGCCATATATCCATGCTGCTTCTTGTTGCAATTTCAGATAACCTACCCAAAATGCAAACAAGAAAGCCACCACCCCTGGTACTAGACGCCATGCATAGCCCTCGGCAGATAAGCGATAAATATCTTGAGGATTCCCAGCTTGCACAGCGAACAATCCAAGTACACAAATGGCAATCCACACCAACACGGAAATCCATAGCTTCCAAGGCGCCTTAGGACGATGCACCTGATTGAACTGCGCCGCCACAACCGAAGGCTCTCCCATATTGCGAACCGCCTGCTGCGCAGCCGATGATTCATCCATGCCTTGATCCATCCCATACTCGATCTCGTTCAATAGATGATCCTGCAGTTCTGCCCGAATTTCGTTGTGCATGTGCTTGGCCTTCACGTGAGCTAGAACCTCACCCACAAATTTTTCAAGGATCGAGTCATGCTGCGTGACTCTTGATTCCTGATCACTTCGCATCCTTATACCTCCCCCAGCACCTGATCGAGCGAACGACGGAATAAGCGCCATTCTTGCGTCTTCTCTTGCAGAAGCTTGCGCCCCTGATCCGTAATTCGGTAGTATTTGCGGGCTCTGCCGTTTGCCTCATTCCAATAAGCTTCCACCTCGCCTTTACTTTCGAGTGCATGAAGAATTGGATACAGCGTCCCTTCCTTCAGAGCGAACAATCCCGAAGACGCGGCTTCCAATCGCTTGGACAACTCGTAGCCATACATTTCTTCCTTCTCCAGCATGGACAAGATAAGCATAGCCGTACTGCCTTTTAATAGTTCCTTGCTAACCTTAGGCTGCATGATATCGATTATCCCTCCCACATCTATTTAATACCTAGATATACTATATATCGTAAATCTAGGTATTGGCAAGTATAGGAACAAGGACAGGAATATGAGTATTAACTTTCAGCCGTTCCGTGCTGCATCCAAAATAATACTTGCCATCTCAACAACGTATCTGGTACTATATTCCTCGCTCTCTTTTTATTCATTTCACCTAGCATCACTAGTATGGCACGCCGCAATACGAGAAGATGACGGAGGTGGAGAATGCTCTTTTTTACTTTGGCTCGCAAAAAGTATCTCAGTAATTTGCAATACCGCAGTGCCCATATGGTGCACAACATCGCCAGCTTCATGTTCGGATTTATCTACATTTCGATCTGGACAGGGATTGGCGAAGGAAGGCCGCTTGGCGAGTATGGCTTGAATGGCATCGTAAGCTACGTCGCTTTCAACCAAGCCAGCTTGTGGGTTGCTGCCTTTCTAACGAATGGACTTGGCATCCAGCAGTCCGTCCGAACCGGACAGATCGCCCTTGATCTCGTTCGTCCCGTTCATCTGTTCTATCAGCTGATGAGCAAGGAATGGGGGCAAATTGCCTACCAGTTCGTGTACAAGTTTTTACCGATCTACATTTTATATTTCTTCGTAATGCCGCTTCACGTCCCCTCTACGATTATCACTTACGTGTGGACCGCTGTAGCTTTGACGCTGGCCGCGTACATTTCAATATGCCTGAACTATCTGATCGGAGCCGCTGCGCTCTGGACAACAGAATCAGTCTGGCTGTACTGGGTCAATTATGCGTTCAGCATGCTGCTGTCGGGCTTTCTCATTCCAATCGAATGGCTGCCATCTTGGCTTGCCGACATTAGCCGTGCCTCATTCTATCCGTTCTTGCATTATGTCCCAACTCGAATCTATCTCGGCATGGAATCCCCGTCCGCGCTGTTAGGTTCGCTGATGTGGTGCATCGTATTCACCGCCGCATGTCTCGCCGTTACCGGGATTATGCGACGCAAGGTGGAGGTGCAGGGCGGATGAAGTGGATTCGTATGTATGTGCTGCTTGTTCGCGCAAGTATTCGCAGCCGCATGCAGTACAAGTTTAATTTCTGGTTCTCTACGCTAATGGCGGCCGTTATCAGTGTCGTCGAATTTCTTATGCTTGCAGTCATTTTGCTGAAGTTCGGCCATATTCAAGGCTGGAGCTTGGCGGAGGCTGGATATTTGTATGCTATCTTATCCTTGTCCAAGGCAATATACCGAATGATTGCTTCGGACGTGCACCACTTGGAGAACTATCTGGTTAACGGAGCTCTTGATAGTCTGCTCCTGCGTCCTGTCCCTGTACTGCTGGCACTGATGTCACAGAATTTCTCCATTAGGCTCGGAGAGTTCATCCAAGGGACGGCGATATTGACCATCTGCATGAGTATTATGATGCGCAGCGGACAGATTGGATGGACTGCCATACCGCTCACGATATTTGTCATCTTATCAGGTGCCGTCCTGCTGTTTGCCATTGGATTGTTAACCGCATCGGCCGGCTTCTGGGTAACCCGTATCGAGGAATTGCAGAACATTACGGAGGATGCTGCTCGTACGGCAGCGCAATACCCAATGACCATTTATCCGAAATGGATGCAAGGAGTGCTGCTTAGCATCATTCCCGTCGGGTTCGCGAACTATATTCCTTCGCTCTACATCTTGCGTCATCAATCCGGCATATGGCTAATTGGTCTATCCACCGCGATTACGGCCGTCGTGTTCCTGATTGCCCTGCGCGTGTGGAAGATTGGGATTTCCCGTTATCAGAGCACAGGAAGCTAAGCTGATGTCCATATTGAGCTCAATGCAGAGCCCGATATGGAACTCGATATGTAGTTCGGTATGAAGTTCGATCAGCAGCTTGATATGAAACTAGGTATAGAGCCGACTGTAATAACGGCACAATTAACCTGAAAAAGCAACAGGCAACACACGTAACGAACGGAATTAAAGGGGGATACTCGTGATTACCGTAACCGATTTACATAAACGTTTCGTCCGGCCCGCCCCGAAGGAAGGTGCCTTCAAGGGCTTACGCTCCCTGATCTCTCGCGACAAGATTGTGAAGGAAGCTGTTCAGGGCATCAGCTTCACGATCAATAGCGGTGAATTTGTCGGATATATCGGGCCGAATGGCGCAGGCAAGTCTACGACAATTAAGATGCTGTCCGGTATTCTGCATCCGACATCTGGCGACGTGCGGATATTTGGACTAAGTCCTTATAAGGCGCGTCGGCAGGTAACCCGCCGGCTTGGTGTCCTCTTCGGACAGCGCACTCAACTATGGTGGGATCTCCCAACGCGAGATTCCTATGATATTCTGTCCGCTATGTATGGGCTCGATCCTGCAGAGAAGCAGAAGCGCATCAAGCAGCTGACCGAACTGCTGGAGATGGACGAATTCATGAATACGCCCGTCCGTCAGCTCTCGCTCGGGCAGCGAATGCGCGCCGATATTGCGGCCGCGCTGCTGCATGATCCGGACATTCTGTTTCTCGATGAGCCAACAATTGGCCTCGACGTCATCGCCAAGAAGAATATTCGCCATTTCCTGAAGACGATTAATCAGGAGCTTGGCAAGACGATCCTACTGACAACGCATGACATGGACGATATCGAACAGCTATGCAATCGCGTTATCGTCATTAATCATGGCAAGCTCGGCTTCGACGGCACAATCGACGACCTGCGCAAGCGCATCGGCTTGCCGACCGTCATCTCGGTTACCTATCGAAGTGAATGCCAAATACCTGACCACTCTAATAGCGTGCCAAGCTCGCTTCGTATCCGTGAGTTAAACAATCAAACTCTGACCGTGGAATGCAATCGCGAGGAGCTGAGTGCCATGGAGGCACTCCGTATCCTGGGTCAATTCGGTGAAGTGGAAGACGTCCATATGGAAGAACCGGATTTCGAGGATGTTATCCACCGTGTGTACTAGGGCAGCTCACGATTCAAAAAAGGGCAGCCCCAGCAGTCAATGTTGAATTTGGTGCACCGTATTACTTTGAACTTGCATGAAAAAAGACGCTTCCGTTCCACTAACCCAGTGGTTTTGGAGGCGTCTTTGCCTTACTTGCGGGACTTATTCATTTGTGATCCCCTGATGGGGACAGCCCTTCCTATATAGATGACGTTATACGAGCTCGCGTACCGCTTCCAGCACTTCATTCGTATGTCCCTTCACCTTGACGCTCCGCCATTCCTTGATGAGCTTGCCTTCTTCATCAATGAGGAAGGTCGAGCGAACAATGCCGTAATATTCGCGGCCGTACATCTTCTTAAGCTGCCATACTCCGAACAGATCCGCTACTTCATGCTCCGTGTCAGACAGCAGCGTGAATGGCAGGCTGTGCTTCTCAATAAATTTGGTATGCGACTTGATCGGATCTGGGCTAATGCCAAGCACAACAACGCCATGTTTCTCAAAGTCTCCATGATAATCACGGAAATCACATGACTCCTGTGTGCAGCCTGGCGTCATATCCTTCGGATAGAAATAAATCACGACTTTCTTGCCCCGGTAGTTGCTCAGCTTCACGTCCTGTCCGGTAGATGCCGGCAGCGTAAAGTCAGGGATAACTTGTCCAAGTTCAACTTGAGTGGATTGTGTCATTGTTTGAGGCTCCTTCCCGGCAGCCAAGACTGCCGTTCTATTGCATTAAGCTTATCATCCCCCACTCTTTTTTTCAAAAACGACGAGGCTTAGATTCTAATTTTCTCCCCTTTGTATAAAAAAATCGCCTTCCAAACCCATTGCTGGCTTGGAAAGCGACAACCTTTTCGATTATGATCCTGCCCCGCGGTATCGCTTAACACCGATGTTCCACAGCGTTAACCCAAGGGCGAAGAAGATAACTCCCACAACCGGAGTCAGGAGCGCCATCTGCTGCAATCCTTTGCCCTCCATGAAGTAAGAGGCAGGTATGATGCCCACAAATGCGAACGGCAGAATCCATGTGAGCAGCACTTGAATGAACCGATTGTAGATCGTTAGCGGATAACGACCGTAGCTCTGAATGTTCCACACGAGCGGCAAAATGCCTGTCGGCGCATCCGAATAGAATGAAATCGATGTTAGTGCAGAATAAATGCCGAAGTACAGCATCACCGATCCGATCAGCATCACGAACAGCATGAGCAGCTCCATGATGCCGAAGTCGAGACCAAGCCTGTTCCAGCAAATGCCCATCATGATTGCACCGACGATAGATCCGATAATGGAGGGGGGATCTACATTTTCAAGGAGAATCTGAAATAGATTATACGCTGGACGTGTCAATATCCGGTCCATTTCCCCTTTTACGATATATCGCTCACTGAACCCCCACAGATTGAAGAAGCAGCTGAATATGCCATATGGAATCATGAAATAGCCATAGACGAACACCATCTCATCACGCGTCCAGCCAGCCAATGTTGGCGTATGCATGAAGACGATGAAGATGAAGATTAAATTCGTGACCTGAAAAAGTAGATCCGATGCGATCTCTATCCAGAAGTCTGCACGATAGGTAAGGCGTGTTTTAATATAGTTTTTCAAATACTCACTAACAAGTCCGAAGTAATACATCGTGATCAACCTCCCTGCACGAACAAGCGTCTGCGCGCGGAACGCCACAGCAGCACAATTGGAATAACAAGCACTACCGCCCACAGCAATTGGATGCCGAGCGCCGCCCACACTTGATCGCCCGCCACTCTGCCTGTAAATACAGAGCTCGGCAAATATGTGATCGCTTGGAATGGCAGCCATTCATTCAACACGAGCAGCCAGCCTGGGAAGAAGCTGATCGGTACAATAACACCAGAGAACAAATCGACGACAACCCGCTTCATACGAATCATGCCCTCATTATTTTCAATGAAAAAGGCCGTCAATCCTGTCAGCATATTCAACTGCGAATTGATCAGGAAGCTCATGAACAGCATGACGCCGAATACCGCCCACTGCTTCGGATCTTGCGGAAGTTTCACCGGGAAAAGAACACATGCGATAACCATACCCGGCCCCATGAAGAGCAGCAGCCGGAACAAGCCTTCGCCGAACGCCTGCATCAGCTTGACGAATAGGTAGTTGTAAGGCCGAATAAATTGGATCGCTACGCTGCCATCTCGAATTTCCATGGCAATATCACGATCCATGTTGTTGAAGTAAAAGGCGCGCGCCATCCAAGATACCGCGATGTAGGTCGTCATCTGGTCAGCCGTAAAGCCTGCAAGTGTTCCTTGTCCGCCGTAGATCGCTTGCCAGGTGAAATAATACACGCCAATGTTGAGCGTATAGATGAGAATGCCGGAATAGTAATTAACACGGTAAGCCAGCATCAACAGGAAGCGAATGCGGATAAATTCAAGATATGCGCTAGCCATGAGTCACCGCTTCCTTCTCTTCCTTCTCCTTGTCGTTCTCTTCCTTGTATTCAAGGTCTTCTGTCTTCGACTCTTGCGCCTGCATAGCCAAGAGAGGGCTCAGTCCTTCCGGCTTCTCCGCCGTGCCCGCCTTGTAAATCTCACGAACGATATCGTCGGTATTCGTCTCAATTATGCTCAAATCCGATATCGATGCACCGCCTACCACTCGCCCTATTACATCCGATACATTCGTGGCAAATGGCACAAGAACTCCGGCTTCATAAGGAGATTCAACTGTCCATTCCACATCAAGGCCGGACGTAAGCGCCTCAACATCACCTGCTCGCATAGGCTTCGCAAATTGGAAACGGACCTCTCGTCCCTTGCCCCACGTCGACTTGAGCGTGTCCAATCCGCCGTCATAAATAATGCGTCCATCATCGAGCATAATGACACGCGTACATAGAGCTTCGATATCCTGCAAATCGTGAGTAGTCAGCAAAATCGTTGTTCCATGCTCTGCATTCAGCTGCTTCAGGAACTCGCGAATTTCCGTCTTCACGACAATGTCGAGTCCAATCGTTGGTTCATCCAGAAATAGCACAGAAGGACGGTGCAGCAGGGATGCCACCAATTCACAGCGCATGCGCTGTCCGAGACTCAGCTTCCGTACCGGGCGGTTCAACAGCTCCTGCAAGGCAAGACGCTCAACCAGTTCATCCAGCCGCTGCTTGAAATCATGTTCAGAGACGCGATACACTTTGCGCAGCAGCCGGAAGGATTCAATGACCCCAATATCCCACCACAGCTGGCTCCGCTGCCCGAAGACGACGCCGATGCCCTGCACGAACTTCTCTCTTTCCTTATGCGGGATAAATCCGTTCACACGAATATCACCGGAGGTTGGCACAAGAATGCCAGTCAGCATCTTGATTGTCGTCGACTTGCCTGCACCATTCTCCCCAATATATCCGCATATTTCCCCTTGTGGGATCGTGAAGGAGATATCCTTCACTGCCATTACTTCGTTATATTCCCGCTTGAATAAATCAAGGAGCGCTCCCTTAAGTCCATCGCGATTTTTCTGTACCTGGAACGTTTTGCGCAAATCCCGCACGTCAATAGCGTTCATATATACTTCTGTCACCCTTTCCCTGGTCACCGACCCGTTACGCGGGTACAAGTCATTCAATTGATTCGATTCTGTAAAAATTCTATAATTGATTAGACAAGATGCGGAGCATTTGCCCATAACCTTTACTATAGCACGTAGGTCGACTTGAAAGAATGCTGAATGCACCGGATTCGACATCATGACTCTCGCCGCTTTGCCGCCGGATGCGGAAAGGACGATCCATATGTTGAAAAAGTATTGGAAGCATGCCCTTATTTCTGTTTGTGTATTCCTTCTGGCTGGTGCCGGTTATTATATGTGGTCCATGTACAGCAGCTTGGACAGTCTGCAGAAGCCGCCCGAAGCCTCTCGCTTCACCCCCGTCGTACATCGCGTGCCAGAGAAGGTCGACATAGAGCCTCCCAAATGGCAGGGAGAAGAGAGAGTCAACATATTACTGCTGGGCGGAGACTCTCGCGGACTGGAGGCTAACGAAGTCCCACGGTCAGACTCTATTCTGCTCGCCTCCTTCGATCCGAAGACGAAGCGCGCCAACTTATTCTCCCTCTTGCGGGATACATACGTTGACATCCCTGGCTTTGGCAAGGATCGCCTCAATGCGGCGCTCGCCTATGGCGGACCGGAGCTGGCTATGAAGACTGCAAGCGACTTGACAGGACTGGACATTCAATATTATGTGTATACAGACTTCGTCGGATTTATCAAGTTGATTGACGCGCTGGGCGGCGTGGAATTTGAAGTGGAGAAGGATATGAAATATACGAGCAAGGCAGATAAGCATCAATACGATATTGATTTAAAAAAAGGAAAGCAGCTGCTAAATGGCGAAACGGCGCTTATGTACGCCCGCTTCCGCTATGATGCGATGTCCGATTATGCTCGCACCCAGCGGCAGCGCGATCTGCTCGGGGCATTAGCCAACAAGCTCAAATCAACCTGGAACCTGCTGCAGCTCCCCTCTCTTATCAGGGAAGTGTCGCCCTATGTCGAGACAAACTTATCAGCCGATGACATCGTGAAGCTGGCCGCGCTTGGCTACGACAGCTCGATTGGGCAGAGTCATCAGCTCCCGCCGATGGACAATGTCACCGATGCACGAGTGAACAACGCTGCCGTGCTCCGGGTCATTGACGACGATAAGCTGAAGCAATACATTCAAAAAGCTTTGGAAGTGAATGTCACGCAATCCGTATCTGAAACTAATTCACAATAAAGGGGATTCATCTACATGACTACGAATCGCAACCGTTCTGCACAACTGTACGAAGAAGCGCTTCAACATATCGTCGGTGGGGTCAACAGCCCTTCCCGCTCATTCAAAGCGGTCGGCGGCGGCGCCCCCGTCTTCATGGAACGCGCACAAGGCGCTTACTTCTGGGACGTAGACGGCAACCGCTATGTTGACTACTTGGCTGCTTATGGCCCTATCATTACAGGTCATGCCCACCCCCATGTTACGAAGGCAATCGTTCGCGCTGCGCAGAACGGTACCTTGTACGGAACGCCGACCGAGCTGGAAATCAAGCTGGCTCGCATGTTGAAGGAAGCTGTTCCGTCTATGGATAAAGTACGCTTCGTCAACTCGGGTACCGAAGCTGTTATGACGACAATTCGCGTAGCCCGCGCTTATACGAAGCGCACGAAAATCATCAAATTCGCTGGCTGCTACCATGGGCATTCGGATCTCGTGCTCGTTGCAGCTGGTTCTGGCCCTTCTACGCTTGGTATTCCAGACAGCGCAGGGATTCCATCCAGCATTGCTAACGAAGTAATCACCGTTCCATTCAACGATCTGGACAGCTTGAAGGAAGCACTGGAGCATTGGGGAGACGATGTGGCAGCCGTTATGGTTGAGCCAATCGTCGGCAACTTCGGCATGGTTATGCCTGCAGAAGGCTTCCTTGAAGGCTTGTGCAAGCTCGCTCGCGAATACGGGGCGCTCGTTATCTATGATGAGGTCATCAGCGCATTCCGATTCCATTATGGTTCGGCGCAGACTTACCGCGCCTTCCCTGACTTTGCAGCCATTGAGCCAGACTTGACAGCGATGGGCAAAATCATTGGCGGCGGCCTGCCGATCGGTGCCTATGGCGGACGCAAGCACATCATGGAACAAGTTGCTCCGCTCGGCCCTGCATACCAAGCAGGCACAATGGCAGGCAACCCTGCTTCAATCTCAGCCGGCATTGCGTGCTTGGAGGTTCTGCAAGCAGAGGGCGTATACGAGCAAATGGAGGAGCTGGCAATCCGCTTGACGAACGGCATTCAAGAAGGCGCTGACCGTTATGGCGTGCCGCTTACGATCAACCGCATTCGCGGCTCCTTCTCGACGCACTTCTGCGATCATCCAGTCACGAATTATGCAGAAGCACAAGAGACGGATACCGAAGCGTTCGGCGCATTCTTCCGTCATATGCTCGATCAAGGCATCTGTCTTGCGCCTTCGAAGTACGAAGCATGGTTCCTGACTACCGAGCATACCGCGGAAGACATCGAGCGTACGATTGAAGCTGCGCATGAAGCGTTCCGCCGCATGAGAGGCTAGTTGTACGAAGAGACGAGTAGCTGACCCTATTTTCTAAAATAGAAACGTTATATACAGTACAGAGCCCCTCCCTATGTGATAAGCACAGGGCGGGGCGTTTATATTTACCATCTTGCAGTTGGACTTTCACGGCGAATCCGGCTCGCTTGATACGCATCGTACGCTTCCTTTACCCATGTAAACAAATACGCGCTTCCACCGTGATCAGGGTGCAGCACCCGCAGCAGCTTGCGGGACTGCTTCCTCACTTGCTTCGCATCCGCTTCTTCAGGGACACCAATTATCGTATGAAAGGTCAAATCCTTACCGGCAGAGGGTGCGTTCACCGATGAACGCGAGCTGTCTCCATAAGTGCGGTTGTATGTATTCCTCTCGCGAGATGCCTCTTCCTCCCATGCGGCCAGCTCCCGCTGCCATGATGAAAGCACATGCTCCAGCTCATTTTCATCTGTAGGAAGCATGCCCTGCCAGAAGTCGTACTCCATTTGCCTCATTCGCTGTTCAAGCTGGTCCATAACATCATTCCGAGCAATTAGTACAGCCTTCACACGCTCCGCTTTGCGAAAGAGCTGAAGAATTTGCCGGGTCGCCCATTCCGGTATCTCGGTGGCAAAGGCATGCAGCACCTTAGACATTTCCTGATCACGAACATGAAAGTCCTGAAGGAACTCCATTAGCCATTCCTGTTGGATTACACTCAGGCTGGAGCCGATCTGAACGGCAAACTGAAGCTTAATGCCGCCGTTCTTCAGCTTAGCAGACCAAGACTCTGTCAACTGCTCTAATGCATTCACGATGGAAATCAAATAAGGATCAGTAACTTCAATAGCTTCATTACTTTCATTACATTCGATCCCGACTGATGTCTCAGCCCCGACATCCTTTTGATCAACCTTCCGCTTCATCATCATTCTCCTTTCCCCAGCAAGCTGCAACCACGCTAAATCCATTCATGCTCAGATGCCTGTATCCTTACATTCCGGTTCAGACAATTCACACAGTTCCCCTGGATCCGGCTCAGCGATACGGAACATACATCTCGTGCCACCTTCCACAATACTTTCTGTCCGGTCAACATCCGCTTGAAGCACCGCGGCAAACATCGACTGCTCGCATCTGCAAGGAGAACCGAATTGAACCGCAACTTGGGAGATCGGGCAGTTGGCCTCTTCCAGCCAATAGCTGCCATCCTCACATCTTCCCCATCTAACCATGTAGCCTTCCTTGTCCTGTAATGCTGCTAATGCACAGATTCTCTCCTCTAAGCTTGCTTGATTCAATAACGGAGCATATCGCTTCTCCAACTTCTGCCTGCGATAATGGAATAGCTGCTCCACCGTATCTTCACCGGATCGCTCCTGCAATTGCTCAAGAATATCGATGATCAGCGCATCATATGCACTGACGAACAACATGCTTGCCTTGTCAGCCAGACTATACTCATAGGTAGGTCTTCCTAGCTGCTGACGAATCAGATGAGCATGTACATACCCGCCCTTTTGCAGCGCATATAAATGCCTGCGAACGGCTATAGCCGTCAGTTGAAGATGTCCCGCGATAGCTGGCACCCCGACTGTTCCTTGCTGCTTCAAAAACAATAAAATATTCCGACGGGCTGGATGATTAATCATATTGGCTTGCTGCGTAATCGTCATCGTCCAGCCTCCCTAACTCGAAGGTGCTGCTGGTCTATCATTTTCCTTTGTCCCAATTCCACCATCTCCTTATCCTTCGGTCTGGAACAGCGGTTGGAGTTCCTATGGATGCACGTATAGTATAGAAAACATTTTGCCTTGGATCAACTTTGTTTCCGTAAACAATTATACCTTCTCCTTTAACGCCCTCTTTTTTCGACATACGAAAAAAGCCAGCGGAACAAATCCGCTGGCTTTCTGCCTTGCCATCATGCCTATGTGACAGTGTCTATTAAACACTGCTGCTTACAGCTTTTTAATTTCTTCCTTCAAGAGCTCGGACTGCGTTCCGAATACAACTTGAACGTTACCCTTGCCAAGCTTCATGACGCCTGCTGCACCGAGGGATTTCAGACCAGCTTCATCCACTACACTATCATCCTTCAGCGTCAAGCGAAGACGCGTGATGCAGGCTTCATTTACAATGATGTTGTCTTTGCCGCCAATCATCCCCAGCACTTTCACAGCCTTCTCTTGCAGTGTTGCATTGCCGCCGCCAGCTTCAGTCTTGGCGCCTTCGCCTTCAACGTCATCTTCCCGTCCAGGCGTCTTCAGGTTCAATACCTTGATGAGGACGCGGAACAAGACGTAGTAAACAACGAAGTATACAAGACCTACAGGGATAAGCATCAGTGGCTTAGTCGCAAGCGGGAAGTTCAACACATAGTCGATAAATCCTGCCGAGAAGCCGAATCCAAGGCGTACGCCGAGCGTTGCCATGACGAAGCCGGAAATACCAGCCAAGATTGCGTGAACGACGAACAATACAGGCGCTACGAACATGAACGCGAATTCAATCGGTTCTGTAATACCTGTCAAGAAGGATGCAATCGCGGTTCCGACGAAGAGCGATGCAACCGCCTTGCGCTTCTCTGGCTTCGCTGTATGAATAATAGCGAGCGCAGCACCCGGAAGCGCGAACATCATGATCGGGAAGTAACCTGTCATAAATCCGCCAGCTGTCATGTCGCCATGGAAGAAGCGAGCGATATCGCCGCGCCATACTTCGCCAGCTGCGTCCGTGAATGTTCCAAGCTGGAACCAAGGAATTGCATTCAATACATGGTGCAAACCAAACGGAATGAGAAGTCGGTTCGCTGTCAGGTACACCCCGGAACCAACCGCACCAAGCGATACGATCCAGTTGCCGAAGGAATCAAGCGCTGTTTGGACTGGACCCCAGACGATACCGAATGGAATCGCAATCAAGATCATCGTAGCTGAAGTGACAATCGGCACGAAGCGTTTGCCGCCGAAGAAGCCGAGCCAATCTGGAACCTTGATATTATGATATTTGTTGTACATGAAGGCTGCAATGGAACCAGCCAAGATACCTCCGATAACCCCCATGTCCAGCTTCATATCAGCTGGAATGAATGTAAAAGCTGCCGGAATCTTTGTCAGCACTTTCAGCAAAATCATATGTGCGATAACTGCTGCCAGAACAGCAACCGCGTCTGCGGCAAAGCCTATCGCAACCCCGATTGCGAACAATAGTGCTAGGTTATCAAAAATTGCAGATCCGCCTGCATCAAGGAATGGGGCGATGTATTGGTTCAAGAACCCGCCGACCGTATCCCCCAAGTGAAAATCTTTCACATAGTCAATTTGACCGAAGCGAAGCAGAATCGCCGCCGCCGGCAGAGTTGCAACCGGAAGCATCAATGCACGACCAATTTTTTGCAAAAAGGCTAGCATATGTCGTTCCTCCTTGTGGTGAATAAGTAAAGTATGGATAAAAGGTCAAAAATTTATGCTATGATCTGTCATCTCCTCCGCCAAAATGTAAGCGCATTAGAGAATATAAAAAAGGCATGAGCTTGCGACGGGACGACATCCAAAAAATTAGATGTTATCCCCCAGCAAGCTCATGCCTAGTCGAACTAGTAACACGCTTGTCCAGCGTTATTCTGAGTCTTTATGAAATAAACGATATAAATGCATTGCGATGTACGCCGTTTCATCTTCGGGTATTTCGATCTCCAGCTTCTTCGACATCAAGTCCGCACATTTCTGTGCGACACTAAATTCGTAAGGCGCCATTTCCTTCAAGTTGTCTCGGAATGGATTCTTCGTGGCATCACCCTGGCGAATTCGTTCCATCGCAAAGCGCAAATGCGTAATTAATCGTAAATAATCAATGCTATCCTTCGGAATGACCCTGCCCCGCTCGCGTTCGATGAGAGCGACCAAATCCTTCAGAAGATGATTGTATTGAACAAAGTTCCCGACAGGGACATGGGCAACCGCAGACTGAATATGGATCGTCAAGAAACCAATCTCATCCTCCGGCACCTCTACATCAAACGTCTTATTAATCAGCTCAGCTGCTTGAGACGCGAGTTCGAATTCCTTCGGGTTCAATGTGCGAATCTCCCATAGAAACGGATTCTCAATCGCTATATTGTTGCGGAGACGATAAAGCGCATATTCGATATGGCTCGGCAAAGCGAGATGAATATGCTCGTTCAAATCCGGCGTCAACTGCTCCGATACGATCGAAATAATCTTCTCCGAAATGACAATGACTTCAGGATCAATTTGACCAAGCAGCATCTGATACTGCGATAAATGCTGTTTGTCCTCGATCACAAAGGTCTTCTCGATTCGTGTATCACTCGTCTCCAAAGAACCTCCGGGTTTTGCCCCAAAGCCGAGCCCTTTCCCCATAAGGATGGTTTCTTTGTTAGCCAACACATCGTTTGCCAATACGACATTGTTGCTTAATGACCGTACGATTTCAAAGCGACGTTGTTCTGACAAAGTAAGGCTCCTTTCCCCTGAGCGTACACATGGAAGATTACGTTTTGGAAACGTTTTCGATTCGTGCGTCAACTACAACATTCATTCTAGGTGAATCTACATTCAATGTCAACGAATAAATCTAATTTTGTCGAATATGTAGAATTATTGCAGAATATTATTTATTTGTAATTTTATTGACACATATGTAAACGATGAGGTAGCCGGGAAAGGAGCTTATCCTCACCCGACTGCAACACATTCGTTACTATTAGATAGACATTTCTTGAACTGCCGATACACGGTCAACGACCATAACTTGAATCTCTTCAGCCGTCTCCAGCATCAACGCTTCTTCCGCTAGCTTGCGCATCTCTTCACGGTTCAAGCGGCTCAGCAGTACACGTACTGGAAGTACAGAGCTTGCACTCATGCTGAATTCATCAAGACCAAGACCGAGCAGGATCGGAACAGCCTTCAGGTTGCCAGCCATTTCACCGCACATGCCAGCCCACTTGCCTTCTTTGTGCGCAGCATCGATAACCATCTTGATCAAGCGCAGTACTGCTGGGTTGAATGGCTGAGTCAAGTGGGATACTTGCTCATTCATCCGGTCAGCAGCCATCGTGTATTGTACCAAATCGTTCGTACCGATAGAGAAGAAGTCAACTTCCTTCGCCAATTGATCTGCAATAATCGCAGCAGCAGGTACCTCGATCATCATGCCGACTTCCATCTCTTTATTGTACGCAATGCCTTCTGCATCCAGCTCTGCTTGCGTCTCTGCCAGAATCGCATTTGCTTCGCGAAGCTCGCTCAGCGTAGAGATCATTGGGTACATCAGCTTGATGTTGCCTTTGGCGCTTGCACGAAGGATCGCACGAAGCTGTGTCTTGAACAGATCTTTACGATCCAAGCATAAGCGAATCGCACGGTATCCAAGGAATGGGTTCATTTCCTTCGGAAGCGGCAAGTAAGGCAGCTCCTTGTCCCCGCCAATATCCAATGTACGGATCACGACTGGCTTCTCCGTTCCAAGTGTTTCACATACGGCAACATAAGAGTTGTATTGTTCCTCTTCAGATGGGAAGTTGTCACGACCCATGTACAGGAATTCTGTACGGTACAATCCTACACCCTCAGCACCGTTGTTGCGTGCGCCAAGCGCATCTTGCGGGTTGCCGATGTTTGACACGAGTTCAACCTCATGGCCATCAGCTGTGATCGAAGGTTTGTCTTTGTACAGCTTCATCTCTTCCTGACGCTTCTCGAACTTCACCTTCTTCTCTTGGTAAGTTGCAATCGTATCCGAATCTGGATTGATCAGGATAATGCCGCTTGAACCATCGAGAATGATCATGTCGCCGTTCTTCACTGTAGATGTAGCGTCCTGCAAGCCAACAACCGCAGGGATCTCCATCGAGCGTGCCATAATAGCCGAGTGGGAAGTACGACCGCCAATGTTCGTCGCAAAGCCTGCTACCTTGCTGCGATCCAGCTGGGCTGTATCGGAAGGAGTCAAGTCATGCGCGAAGAGCACAACTGCCTCTTCGAAGTCATTCAGAGAAACAGATTTCTTGCCGGACAATAGACCGAGTACACGCTTGCTCACATCGCGGAAGTCCGCTGCACGCTCACGCATATATTCACTGTCCATGCTGCTGAAGATGTCGACCAGCTGCTGAGTCACTTCCGAAAGAGCGAACTCTGCATTTACCTTCTCACTGCGAACCTTCTCAATCGCTTGCCCAACAAACTCTTCATCTTGCAATACAAGGATATGTGTAGCGAAGATTTCAGCTTGATGCTCGCCTAATTTTTTCGCTGTGTCTTCTTTAATCTGCTCCAGTTCGTTCATAGCCTGCTGTACAGCTGTCTGCAAGCGAGTTGCTTCTGCCTGTACATCATCGACCTGCTTGCGCTCAACCTCAGATGTATCATGCTCCAGGATGAATGCTTGGCCGATGGCATAACCGGATGCAGCTGGAATACCTTGAAGTAGCATCGGTTCCTCCACTCCTTTTTCCGCGTTAATGATTACGTTCTATTAGTCCAATACGGATTCGATTACTGCGCCTACTGCCTCAACTGCTTCAGCAGCCTTATCGCCTTCAGCAGATACTGTTACTGTGTCGCCAGCTTTCATACCGAGCGTCAATACGCCAGTGATGCTTTTTGCGCTTACTTTGCGGCCGTTGAATTCGATTGTAATTTGCTCTCCTGCGAATTCAGCAGCTTTCTTCATGATTGCACCCGCTGGACGAGCGTGGATACCTTGTGGATTTTTAATTGTAAATTGTTTTTCCATTGTTATGCCCTCTTTTCGGTAGTAGTAGAATGTGTTGCTTCTCTCATTCAGAACTTAGTTTAGAACTTAGTTTAGAACTTAGTTCTAAACCATCTATTTCAATACAACTTCCATCAATTCATCGGAATCTGCTTTTACATTGCCTGTGTTCGCTTTCAGCTCAGCAACGATGTCGCCGTTTGCTACGATAATTGGTGTTACAACAGGAAGGCCAGCTTCTTTAATTTGTGCAATATCGAACTCGATAAGCGTTTGGCCTTTTTTCACTTTGTCGCCGGATTTCACATGTGGCTTGAACGGTTTTCCTTGCAAGGATACGGTATTCACACCGATGTGAACGAGTAGTTCCAAGCCGGATTCATGCGCAAGCACCAAGGAATGATGAGAATCGATCAAATGCACGACGTGACCGTCGAATGGAGCGATAAATACACCTTCTGTTGGCTCTATAGCAATTCCGTCACCAATAATTTTTTGTGCAAATGCTGGATCTGGAACTTGCTCCAAAGGTACTGCTTGACCTGTAATCGGTGCTGTAATGGAAATTTTCTTTTTCTTTTTACCAAAACCAAACATATTGAGTTCCTCCTTGTATTTAACCATGTGAACTTTCGTCCGTCATTGTGGTTGTTGTGATAACCGACAAAAAAATCCAATTTCTCTTATGAGAAAATAAAAAGGCATGCGCTAAAGCATGCAGTTCACCCCGTGAACGGCCGCTTAGCTCATGCCTAGTCGCACTAGTAACACGCTAATTTCATGTGTAAAGATTCACACCCATTGTATCATGGTGGTTGCGCGGGATGCAAGCGAGCGGACTGTTGGTGAAATCTAGTCGATTCGTCCATCCTCAAGTGGCTGCTGAGTTATGCGGTATCCATAAGATGTGCGTTCTGGATACAAATCATACCGTCTGCGATTCGCCATGGTTACAATACAAATATACCCACTATATCCACATTTGCACCACATAATTGGGTGTTTATTTGATGATTACATCATATTGCATATCATACGCAGCACTGGAAAAAACGTTTCAAACCGCATATGACACAAGTTTTCCATTCTTACTCCACCCTTAACATACTTGGGTTTAGCCGATTACTGTTCGTCCCCCGCATAATAGCAAGATACCCCCATCTGCTGCAAGGTGCTGACCATATCGTCCGGCAATAGGCTGTCCGTTATGCATCCCGTAAGCCCATCTACAGTAGTCACTGTAAATAACGATGCTTTGCCCACCTTCGTATGATCGAATACCGCGAAAGTCTGCTGCGCTTGGCGCATTAGCATGCGGGCCGTCTGTGCTTCCAGCTCGGAGTATGTGGTGATTCCTTTCGTTGTTGAGAACCCGTCTATTCCCATGAACAGCTTCTCAATATTCAAATGTTCAATCGTCCGTTCTGCTAATGGCCCGCACAGCTCGAAGCTGTTGCTGCGCATTACGCCTCCGATGACAACAACTTGAATTCCCTCACAATCGGACAGCTCCATCGCAATATTGACTGCATTGGTTACAACGGTAATCCCTTGGCGCTGCTTCAATAGCCGAGCCAGCAGGAATGTTGTCGTTCCCCCAGTCAAGCAGATGCTGTCGCCTTCTTCAATGAATTCCAAGGCTCGTCTTGCGATCGCTTCCTTCTCCAGCCACAGCAATTGACGCTTCTCGTCGAAGGAAATTTCTCTTACCGTGCCTGGCCCTTCAAGCAGCGCTCCACCAATTGTGCGGATCAGTTCCCCCTTGCGCTCCATGAGATCCAAATCACGGCGGGCCGTAGCTTCCGAACATTCGAACCGATCTATGATTTCTGATATCGTGATGCGTCCATTCTGCTTCATGACTTGCAGGATTTGCTGGCGTCGCAATTCACCCTTGGATAACGATTCACTCATAACTTACACTCCATCCGTTCCATAATCATACCTGTGTCGGGGCTTGCTTCTCTTTATGAAGAAACGCGATCCTAAAGCAAAGGTGCGAGCTGCTATCTGTTCCTGCAACCTTGATGCTTAGCCTGAACGGCTCGTTCTACTTTAAATGGATACGAACTGCGTCAAGTTCCGTGGATCATCCGGATTCAAGCCCCGCTTGAGCGCTGTGTAATATCCGTTATATTGAACAAAAGGCAGGTACAGCACTGCACGCGCTTCGTCGCTTGCGTCCACATGGCCAAGCTCAATGACCTTGTCTGCAAATACGGTGTCCGCACCCGCTTGCGTTGTTACAATGACAACTTTCGCCCCGTATGCCTTCATTTCTTGGGCTACCTTGAGTTCGTAAGCACGTGCACTCTCCGATAAGAGGAGCACAATCTGCGTTCCTGGCTCAACAATCGACTTCGGCCCGTGGCGGAATTCCAATGTGCCGTATGCTTCTGTCCACGTGTAGGTCATTTCCTTCAGCTTCAGGCAAGCTTCCAATGCCAATCCATACAATGCGCCCATACCCAAGTAAATCGTCTTATCAAATTGATTGCTCTTCACCCACGCAGATGTCGTGTCATCCGCCATTGTAACGAAGGCACTGCTGGATTGCAATACTCCCTCAAGCTCGGACAATTCCTTCGTCCGTCCTGCACCCAGTGCAATTGCCGCCTGCATCATGAACGTCATGCTGCTGAGCGATTTCGTCATAACTGTGCTCTTCTCAGCACCTAGCGGAGATACAAGGCATGGCGTCATTTGCGCCATCTTGCTGTTCGGATGACAAGTAATGCCACATGTTGTCCAATGCGTCAAGTCCTTGACGGAATCCAGCGCCAGAATCACTTCATGGGATTCGCCGGAACGAGATACACCCACAAGCAGCACCTTCTTCGATGGCGTCACCGTCTGCTCGCGGAACAAGAACAGATCAGAGGACGGATGTGCAGCTGCACTTCTTCCTGTCCACTTGCGGTATGTTGCCGCCATTGTCATTGCTTGGTACCAAGAAGACCCAGAACCAATGAATACAACCTCTTCAAATTGATCGTTTCCTATATATTGATCTACCCAATCCTTCTGATTGTGCAGCTGATCCCAAGCCGCTTGCAGCGCCGCCGCTTGATCGCTGATTTCCCGGTACGTATGTGTATCAAGATGGTTTGACATATCACAAATTCCTCCCTTATAATCAACTTAATGAAATTATAAATCATTATTTTGATTGTTTCAATCATTTATATGCAGGAGGTTACGGAAATGGGACATCTTATCAGCTCTACATCCATGCTCCAAGCTGCACGTGAACAAGGATTCGGAATTACTGCATTTAATGTACATACACTGGAAATGCTGCAAGCGGTTGTGGAAGCAGCAGAAGAGACGAATACACCGCTTATCTTGCAGACAACAGTCGGAACCGTAAAGCATCTAGGACCAGAATATATTGTAGCTGCCGCTCAGACAGCAGCGAAGCAAGCTTCTATACCCATCGCATTGCATCTGGATCACTGCACAGACTATGAACTGCTCGTTCAATGTATCCGTGCAGGCTATACATCTGTTATGATTGATGCTTCCATGCATCCTTATGAAGAGAACGTTCGCCGCACACAAGAGGTCGTGAAGGTAGCACTTGCTGCTGGCGTCAATATCGAGGCGGAGCTGGGCAAGGTCGGCGGCGTGGAGGATGACATTGTCGTCGAGGAGGAGGATGCGCGTCTGGCTGTACCTGAAGAATGCGTGGCATTCGTAGAAGCGACAGCTGTTCCAACGTTGGCTCCTGCTATCGGAACTGCCCACGGCATTTATAAAGGCGAACCGAAAATCGCCTTCGATCGCCTAGAGCAAATTTATAAGCAAGTTAGCGTACCACTCGTACTGCACGGCGGCTCCGGTATTCCTGAGGAGCAGGTGAAGCGCTGCGTGAAGCTGGGCATGGGTAAGATGAACGTCGCAACAGAGCTGCGCATCGCCTTCTCGAACGCGATCAAAGATGTGTTCACAGCGAACCCAGATGAGAATGACCCACGCAAATATATGGTGCCTGCGAAGCAAGCGGTGAAGGAACTGGCAATCCGCAAGATGGAAATGGCGGGCTGCATCGGGAAGGCTAGCGCCGTTCGCTAATCGCGGCTGGAGGATTGAAGATGATTACAACTGTTACCCTTAATGCGGCTATTGATAAGACCTATTACATTCCCGGATTCGGCAGTAATGCGCTGTATCGGGCTGATGAGACACTTGCTACGGCAGGAGGCAAAGGGATCAATGTCGCTCGCGTCATCCATGCATTAGGAGAAGAAGTGACGGCGACTGGATTCGTGGCCGGCTACAATGGCATGGCTATCGTGGATATGCTTCGTCAGGAAGGTATTCAGGCAGATTTCCTCTCCGTGGCCGGAGAATCCCGACTCTGTCTGAACATTATTGATCCCGTAGGAGGCTCGCAGACGGAGCTGCTGGAAGCTGGGCCTGTGATCATACCGGAAGCGATTGAGGCCATGAAGGCTAAGATCGAAGAGCTTGCTTCTCGTTCTTCTCATGTGGTCTTCTCTGGCAGTATGCCGAAGGGATGCGACACAGATCTATATGCCAACTTGATTCAGATCGCGCGAAGCCAAGGCGCGATTCCGATCTTGGATACGAGTGGCGATGCACTGATCGCAGGCATCCAGAGCAAGCCTTACTTGATTAAACCAAACGAGCATGAAGTTACGAAGCTCACGGGTGGTTCTGCAGACAATGAGGACGAGATCGTACGAGCCGTTCAGCAGCTCATGCAGGATGGTATTTCCAATGTGATCGTCTCCCTTGGCGAGCGAGGTGCTCTGGCAGGCTGTGATGGGAGATTGTATGGCGTATCCATCCCGCGCGTAGAGGCCATTAATGCTGTAGGAAGCGGAGACTCTATGGTTGCAGGACTCGTCGTCGCAGATTGTCGCGGCTGCTCTTCTGAAGAGAGGCTGAAGCTTGGCGCCGCTTGCGGTACAGCGAATGCGCTTATGCCTTCAGCCGGTATGGTGAAGCTGTCTGACGTGGAATCCCTTCTACGTGACATACAGGTTACCTGCTTTTCTTAGTTACATGTCTTTCTTAATTGCTTAATTTATCCTATCGCAAAACGTTAGAGCGGTCGTGGGCACTGTCAACTGAGACAGTCGCAGCACGACCGTTTTTTGTATGGCCTACAACGGATGCCTTCCTTCAATCCTCGAATCACTTGGTATGCAGCCCCCTCTGGGTAAGGCAATATGCTACTTCGTAAGTAAGCGGGACTCGCCCATCGTCCTGCTGGAATGTTGCTTGATAGGCTTGCAGCATCGTATGAATGAGCTTCCTGCTGCTTGCACTTTTACGCTGTCCATCACCCATTGTTCTAGCATCGTTGTGTACGAGAACTGCATTGCCCGCACCGACTCGTCTCACCTGCGCAAGCGCAGTTCGAACATCAGGAAATGTATAGCGATAGCTGCTTGTCTCCCAACGAATTGCAGGGCCATCTCCTCCATGTTCGAGCAGCCATGTCATCCAATCTTCCTTATTCGGATAGCTCTGGCCGTGAGGTTGGGTAGGAAAACCAAGCAGCGCTTCCGCTTGGCGGAAAGCGTCATGCAGCTCTCTCACCGTTCCTGGCAAGAAGGTAGCAAACGCCAATAGCCCGCCAGGAGCCAGCAATTGCAGCAAGCGATGAGTTGTATCAGCCGGGAAATTGAACCACTGGAAAGCTGCGCTAGACGCAATAATGTTGTAGATTGGCCTCTCCGTCTCCTCCCGCCCGCAAGCACTCTCCAGCCAGGCTTCCGCATCGGCAGTGATAAGATGTATGTTGGCAGGTGAGACTCCCGCATGTGTCAGCTTCGTACTAGCCCGCTCCAGCATGCGCGAAGACAAGTCCACCAGCGTGAGCTCCGCTCCCGGAAAGGCACGCGCTAATCGTTCCGACAGCATCCCCGTCCCGCATCCGATATCAAGAATGCGCACTGCACAGCTTACTTCATCGATCGATGCAGTCATTTTATTAAGGTCTATGTCGTAAATTAGTGACTCCGTATTAGGAGGATTCCCTTGTGGTGTTCCTTCAGATAAGGGCGGTCTTATAGTCTGGCACATACGCTCGACCAGCTCATCCGCCATTACCCGCTGCACTTCGGCATAACGGTCATACTCTTTAGCGTGCCGATCAAAGCGCTGCCGCACGATTCGTTTGTCCACATTCGCCCCCGCAAACATCACGCTTCCCCTCCCTGTTCCATCTGAAAATCATCGAATAGCGTCTGCTTCGATGATGCGCTGCACCACATGCGTATATGGTGCAGCCATTGCGCCGTCTGCGTAGCGAACGGCGCATGCCCGGCGTGCGGGAGCACCACGAACCGCGCAGCGTTCCGGTGGCCGCACGCCGCTTGTGCCCGCTGCTGCGCAGCAAGCGGGCATACGCTGTCGTCCGCGCCATGAAGCCAGTACAGGCGCGGACCATCCGGCGCGTCGGTAAGACGCGCCCACGCCCGCTCCAGGTCGGCCTCCTGCAAGTAGGCCAGACCCGCATCAAGCCCCGCGGGCGTGATGTCCTTGCCGAGAGCTGCCGTGTGCTCCAGCAGCCAGCGGCAGCTCTCGGCGCTCGCGCGCTCCGCCGCAGCCGGAATACACTCCGCGAACGCGCGGAGTGTATCCGCCGGCGCAGCTTGCGCCAAGCGGCGGCGCATGCGCCGGACGACCCGGTCTGGCCAGCCGGCCTGACCTGTGTCGTCAATGAAGCGCAGCGTGGTTCCCGTCAGAATGACGCTGCGCACAACAGGCGGGCGAACAGCTGCGACATAGTCGCCCATGCAACCTGTTCGCCCAATCCCCCGCTCATGCTCATGCTCTTGCTTTTGTTCTTGCACTCGCACTCGCACTTGCTCTTGCTTTCGCTCCTGCTCATGCACTTGGTTTTGCACTTGTTCTTCCATTGGCTCTAGCACCTGCTCTTGCCCTTGATCTTGCTCCCACGCTTTATTCAGCCCGATGTCCGATGCCTCGCGCCATTCAGTCAGCAGCTCTAGCAGCAGCATACCGCCCATCGACCACCCAATCGCATGCCATTCCCCTTCCGGCTCATCTTCAAACGGCCGTCGAACCGCAGCCAGCAGCTCTGCAACTGTACTCGCATCAGCATACGACACATAACGATGCTCGAACTCAGGCAGCATCGCTGCAAGATGCCTCCACACCGAAGAGGACATTCCCCAGCCATGTACCCATAACAGCTTCGGTTTAGATGGAAGCTTCAATGATGCCGCAACTTGCAAGCAGCCTTTTTCAAATCTTGTCGATTGAATCTCCATCCTCCCCATATCCCCTTCAGCATGGACGGTGTGATAGCATACATATTTCATCCATCGCTTTCTTCATCCATATATCAACCTCTATCTTCATGCTCTATCCCGCATCAATTTTTAATTTCTAGTTTTGCATCACTCTCATATTTATCATTCTTCTCATCCTTATCTCTGCTTCTCTGCTTTGCCCGTGTAACTATCAGTCCTACTGTTTTTGTCTTTGACTTTATATTTATCTCATTCTCTATCTCTCAAACTTTATCTTTATCCTCTATATTTCTAAGTTATATCCTTTACTGTCGCCGATCAGCGTGTTACGCTTCCTGCCATTGATTCGCAGCGTCCACAACCCTATCTGCTGCCCGCAGCAGCTCCTCATCCTGATGCAGCGGAGACGGTGCGAACCGGATGCGCGCTGTACCCTCCGGCACAGTTGGGGGGCGAATCGCAAGACCCGCTACGCCAGCTTCAGTCAGAGCCGCGCTTACCGCAACTGCTCTCTGATCAGAGCCGAGCATGACGGGAACGATATGACTGTCCCCTTCTCCCGTGTCGAGGCCGCCAGCCTGCAATCGCGTACGAAAGAGCGCCGCCTTATGCATCAACTCCGAACGAGCCTGGCCTGCAGCGCGCACTTCCCTAAGCCGTGAGCGCACAAGCGCTGCCACGAACGGCGGCAAACCCGTATTATAGATAAAAGTTCGAGCATGGTTCACAAGATACCTAATCACAATATCCTCCGCAGCGACATAGGCACCGACTGCCCCGAAAGCCTTGCCGAACGTGCCCATAATGATATCCACATGCCCATGAATGCCAAGCGCATGGCAGAGTCCTTCCCCCTCGGCACCGTACACACCGCCACTATGCGCCTCATCCACCATCAGGATTGCACCGTACCGCTCCTTCAACATAACTAGCTCTTCCAGCGATGCCCTTGTTCCATCCATGCTGAACACCGCATCGGTCACAATCAGCTTGCGTGACGCCCTCCCCGCCCCTGATGCACCAACCGTCCACTTCTTCAATTGGTCTTCCAGTCGATTGAGATCGCGATGCGGGTAGCGAACATGTGCTGCACGACTTAGCACAATCCCATCCACAATGCTCGCATGATTAAGTCGATCACTAAATACTACGTCGTGACGACCAACAAGCGCAGGGATGATTCCCGCATTAGCCATATATCCACTTGAGAAAATGAGACATGCCTCCGTCTGCTTGAAATCCGACATCTCCCGCTCTAATGCCTCATGGTGAGGATCATGCCCTGTAATGAGGCGCGAAGCCCCAGACCCGATCCGCAGTCCCGGCTCCCCCAGTTCCACAGCTTCCTCATTCAACGATCGCCACATTGTCTCAGATATCCAAGGGTACAGCCCCAAGTAATAGTTGGAGGCAAGATTAAGTACCCTCTTCCCATCGCGATTCACCCAGCCATCTGGCAGCCAAGTTGTCTGCGTCAATTGACGCAGACGTCCGACCTGCTCGCGTTCCGCCAATTGCTCGCGCATCCATGCCCAACGGTCAGACCCAGAACTTATAACGCACATCGTTCAATCTCAAATCCGAGATCTTCGATCATCCGATGATCTTCTGTTGCTTCCTGCCCTTCTGTCGTCAAGTAGTCGCCGACAAAAATGGAATTAGCCGCATAGAGCGCTAACGGCTGCAAGGAACGCAGATTCACTTCACGACCTCCGGATGCCCGAATCTCCTTCGATGGGCAGACGAAGCGGAACATCGCCAATGCCTTCAAGCAGCGGCGCGGATCCAATTCATTCAGATGAGCCAGTGGCGTACCGGGTATTGAATTTAAGAAATTGATTGGAATCGAATCTGCATCCAGCTCGCGCAAGGAAAAGGCCACATCCACCAACTGCTCGTCAGTCTCCCCCATCCCCATAATGACACCTGAACACGGAGACATACCTGCTGCCTTGGCTGTACTCACCGTATGTACTCGATCCTCATACGTGTGCGTTGAAGTGATATGCGAATAATGATCGGCACTCGTATTCAAATTGTGGTTGTAACGATCAACGCCAGCCTGCTTCAGCCGATCCGCCTGTTCTTGCGAGAGTATCCCTAGGCACGCGCATATTTTCATTGGCATCGTCGTCTTGATTTCTTCTACAGCTGCAACGACCTGATCCAACTCCCGCTTTGTAGGCCCCCGCCCACTGGCGACAATGCAATACGTCCCCACCTTCATTTCCATCGCTTTGCGCGCACCGTCCACAAGTGTATCCTTCTCCAGCATTGTATACTTCTCGATTGGGGCATCGGATTGAGTCGACTGTGAGCAATACCCGCAATCTTCCGGACAATAACCGCTCTTTGCATTAATAATCAAGTTCAGTTTCACCTTATTACCGTAATAATGCCGCCGCACCTGGTACGCCCCATCCATAATGGCAAGCAGCTCACTATCCTTAGCCTGCAGAATGGATAGCGCCTCCTCACGCGATAATACCTTCCCCTCAATGATCTCTGCTGCAAGACCGCGCCAATCCATACCCGCCTTTACCAACTGTTCCTTCATCCTCATCTCTCCCTTAAAGGTTGTGACATCCTCATTTCATCTTCGTTCCATCTGTAGAACATTGCATCTATCTGTGTCTTTCCATTTTTGTGTCTGCATTTTTGTGTCTGCATTTTTGTGTCTGCATTTTTGTGCCTGCATCTCTGCGTCTATATCTATGTGCTTATATCTTTTTTCCATATCTATGCGTCTACATCTCTATATCTTTGCGTCTACATCACTGTGCTACATCTTTGTGTCTATTCATCTCTGTGTCTATCCTTCGTTATGTTCCCAGTACCGTTTATATCCGCTTCCGCAGCCAATCCATCATTTTCTCCATTCGGACAAAGGATTCAAGCCACTGCTCTCGCCAAGCCACCCAAGCTTCCATTTCCACTGCTTGAGCATTGGCAGGCTGCATTAGCCAGGGAACAATCCCGCATACGGGCACACCAGCCATGGCCTCAATCATCCGAGCATTTTCCGCAATCTCTCGCTCATCTGCCAATGACCGCGGTCCGCTGAATACGACTGCTATATCCGTGATGCCTCGCTCCCTCGCATACTGCACTGCTGTCACCGTATGGCTTACTGTCCCTAAACCGGGGGGAGCTACGAGCAGCACAGGTGTACCCAGTTCGCGAGCAGCGTCAGCCATCGTGTACTCTGCGCTGAACGGTACTGCGATCCCTCCCGCTCCTTCAACCAGCAAAAAGGAACCATCCTCCTGCCGTCTCCGTCCTTCCTCCAACAAGCGCTCGAATGCAAATGGAACCCCCGCCCGTTCAAACGCCATCCATGGCGCCAACGGATCTGGCAGCGTCCATGTCGCGATCTCTTCTTCCGGTGTCTCTAACAGTCCGCTTCCCATTCGCAGACGATAGCTGTCTGCCTCAGGATCACCCAAGGTTACCCCGCTCTGTACCGGCTTCCATATTCGAATTCGACGCTGCCATATCTCGCGGCAGTACGCCCCTATTCCTGCGGTCACAATCGTTTTCCCTATCCCAGTTCCTGTGGAGGATATAAATAGCCCTCTTGAGAAATGGTGTTTCTCGTCTGTATGTATATATGGAACCATATGCAGCACCTCCTCAACGTTAACCATAGAAATAAATATATAGTTAACATTTCAGAAATATATTTTACCTAATGATTTCTCAAAGGACAAGAGTTTGTTAACCAAATATTATGTTAATTGGTTAACAATTATGTTGTAGTAACGGAAAATTTCTAATCAATACCTACACATCACACTTTACTGTGATCATGAGCCTATCAAGCAGGAGAAGTTTTTTGGAGATGTTGTTGTGAACCCAGATAACAAACCTTACAATCAAAAATCCCCCCACAACTCAAGTTGTGAGGGGACAGTCATCATCAATCACTGACATTTAGTTCGAAGCTGCTTGTATTTCTCAGTTGCCTCAGTCGGTTGCCAGCAATCAGGTATATAAAACAGGTTGTACGTCTTACTTCTACGCCTTATTTCTATAGCTTTCTTCTAAGCGCTATCGATTATCACCCGTATCGCGATCCGATGTCTGACGACTGTCTCGATCCTTTGGCTCTGTATCTGCATCACGATGAACTTCTGCATCTCCATCGTCAGGCCTCAGCTCCATCGATTCCTGCGTGATGAGCTCATTAATCTGATGCTTAATAGTTTCAGAGCGCGTACCGAATATCGCCTGTACGCTGTTGCCGACCTCAAGAACCCCAGAGGCTCCGAGCTCCTTCAGACGATCCTTATTCACATCACCGGAATCCTTCACCTGTACACGAAGCCGCGTAATACATGCATCGAGGGAAGCAATGTTCTCCTTGCCGCCAAGCGCATTCAAAATGCCGCGCGGCAGTTCATTGGAGGCGGCTGACCCCGTAGCTGCGGCAGCTGCTGGAGCTGTGTCTTCACGCCCCGGTGTTCGCAAATTGAACTTGCGAATTGCAAAGCGGAAGCCAAAATAATAGATGACGGCGAGCACAAGCCCAACCGGAATAACGAGCCAGTAAGGCGTTCGATTCTGCAAGACGCCGAACAACAAATAGTCAATAACGCCGCCCGAAAACGTCATGCCGATCTTGACGCCAAGCAAATGCATGGTTAAGAACGACAGCCCTGCAAACACCACATGCACAGCAAATAGTAAAGGAGCAACGAACAGGAAAGAGAACTCAAGCGGCTCCGTAATCCCTGTCAAAAAAGAAGTTAGTGCAGCCGAACCCATCAAGCCTGCTACTACGGCTTTGTTCTCCTTGCGCGCTTCATGATAGATTGCCAGTGCAGCCGCCGGGAGTCCGAACATCATGAATGGAAATTTACCAGTCATGAAGGTTCCGGCTGTTAGAGGCACCCCATCCTTTAACTGGGCAAAAAATATTTTCTGGTCGCCGCGAATGAGCTGCCCTGCCTTGTCCATGTATTCCCCAAATTCGAACCAAAATGGAGAATAGAAAATATGATGCAGCCCAAACGGGATCAGTGCCCGCTCACAAATACCAAATATGAACGCGGCCAGCGCTCGATTCGAATCAAGCAAAGAATGCGAGAAGGCATTCAAGCCATGTTGAACAGATGGCCAGACAAACACCATGATGATACCGATAATAAGCGAGGTTACAGCCGTAATAATCGGCACGAAGCGTTTGCCCGCAAAGAAGCCCAAATAAGAGGGCAGCTCAATCGTGAAAAATCGCTGGTACAGAACAGCTGCGACAATCCCGATTATAATCCCGCCGAACACTCCCGTTTGCAGAGTCGGAATACCTTGAATCGTAGCATATGCCGAATTGCCAGCCACAACATCAGGTGTAACGTTCATCATGACCTTCATCGTTACGTTCATAACGAAGTAGCCAACGATAGCCGCCAAGCCCGCTACCCCGTCTCCGCCAGCAAGACCGATGGCAACGCCAACCGCGAACAAGAGAGACAAGTTATCGAATACGATGCCTCCCGCTTGCTCCATGACGTTCGTGATGACACTGACTGCACTATTTCCAAGCCAAGGCAGTCTCGCAATCATATCCGGATTGCGCAGCGCATTGCCGATGCCAAGCAAAATACCTGCCGCAGGCAGGATGGCGACAGGCAGCATAAGCGCCTTGCCTACTTTCTGCAACACGCCGAACGCTGATTTGAACATGTGATTCAACCCCTCATCGCATCAAGGTATGTAAGTACGCTAAGTACGCCTTACCTTTCCCTAGTGCAGGAAAAAGTATGCAATCCGATGAAATATGCTAGATCAGACAGTGTAGGGATGTCGTAGATTAAGCAGCCAAGATGCATGAAAGCAAAAATAAGGCTTGCGCGTGACGCCACGTCATATGGGAAAGTAATTGCAGGAGGTGGAAGATTTGGATTCTTTTTTATAAAGACTTAGGCTTTAACCTAAAAGAAATTCAAGAACAATGCCTTACGTATGAAAATAAAGGAGATCTGAAACGTATACTGCGGCGCCAAAGCGACCTTCTGTTCACAAAAGAAATGGAATTCCGCTCAGACCGGGCATTCATAGATGCGATGATTTCGTGCATGGAGAACAGTGACTCGATCAATGTGGAGACGATCATGGAGCTGACTTTGAATAAACGGAAACATCTTCTCTTGGACTATATCAACATGAACCTTCCACCTCGCAAACACAAAGAAACCGTTCCTTCACCCAATGGCTGATCATGCATCCATGTAGCAAAGAACGGTTTCTTTTTATGTCCAAGGGAACGCTCCCTAGGTTCTCTATTTCAATGCTTGTACCGCAAGTGCAAGCGCACCTGTAATACCCGCACGATCCTGCAATGCTGGAGGCACGATGTAATCCTCGTTCACTTCCAAAATGGCAGGATGCTGAACATATCCGTTCAACAATGTCTTCACTTGCTCGCGAATGCGTGGGAACAGGTGCAATTGCTTGGAAACGCCGCCGCCAAGAATGATTTTTTCCGGAGAAATCGTCAAAATGTAGTTCATGAGCGCTTGTGCCAAATAGAAGGTCTGAAGCTCCCAAGCCTTATGGTCTTCGCCTAACTCGTACGCCTTCACACCCCAGCGTGCTTCGATTGCCGGACCTGCAGCAAGACCCTCAAGGCAATCCTTGTGGTATGGGCACTTGCCCTCATACGTATCTTCTGGATGGCGCTTCACCATAATATGTCCCATCTCTGGATGAAGCAGACCGTGAACCAGCTTGCCTTCCACGACAGCACCTGCACCAATGCCTGTACCTACCGTGATGTACAAGCAGCTGTTCAATCCTTTAGCCGCGCCGAATGTCGCTTCACCGAGTGCCGCTCCATTTACATCCGTGTCGAAGCCGACAGGGACATTAAGATGACGCTTCAAATGTCCGACTACATCATATCCGCTCCAATGCGGCTTAGGTGTCTTTGCAATATGTCCGTATGTGGGACTGTTCGGATTCAAATCAACCGGTCCAAAAGAACCGAAGCCAATACTACTAATCCCTTTATCTTTAAAGAACGCAACCGTACGATCCATTGTTTCTTCCGGTGTCGTCGTCGGGAACGATTCAATTTGCTGAATTTGTCCATCTTCGGTACCGACAGCAACGACAAACTTCGTGCCTCCGCCTTCAATAGCGCCTAACAATTTCATGTTTCTCCCTCACCTTCTCAAGCCTGACTTTATCTGTCTCGTTCAGAGGAGATCCCCCATATGCCAACTTATGATCGCGCTTACGAAAATCGAAAACGCAAATCGAAAGACAACGTTTTCATCATATTGATTATATCATTAGGTCATTCATGTTCCAATAATATGACGCACATCATCTAAGATTCGGACACACCTCCTGAACTTTATACCCTTTTTCATCTCTATAAGGAGCTGATGCACCAGAAATAATGTTAGACTTTAACCCGATAGTGCGCTAAAATATGGACAAATTATTGCTAATCATTGGAACCGAGGAGGTAATTCACATGACCGTATCAACAGAGCAAGGCAGATTCGGGCAGTTCGGAGGAAGCTATGTTCCGCCCCAATTGCAAGGGGTATTGGAGCGTCTCGCAGAAGCTTTCTACAAGTACAAGGACGACCCGGAATTTATCCAAGAATACAATATGTACGCACGCGAATACGTAGGTCGTGACAATCCGCTCACCTACGCGAAGCATCTGACAGAGAAGCTCGGCGGCGCCAAGATTTATTTGAAGCGCGAGGATTTGAATCACACCGGTTCCCATAAAATTAACAACGTGCTTGGGCAGATTCTGCTCGCGAAGCGCATGGGCGCACACCGTATCATCGCGGAAACAGGCGCAGGCCAGCACGGTGTTGCAACAGCAACAGTATGTGCCATGTTCGGCATGGAATGCATCATCTATATGGGGGCAGAAGATATTCGCCGCCAGGCATTGAATGTATTCCGTATGGAACTGCTTGGGGCCAAGGTCGTGTCGGTCTCGAAGGGGCAAGGACGTCTGAAGGATGCGGTGGACGTTGCACTGGATGATCTGGTGGAAAACTATGCGTCTACGTTCTATCTGTTAGGTTCTGCTGTCGGGCCGCACCCATTCCCGACTATCGTGAAGCATTTCCAATCAATTATTAGCGAAGAATCGAAGCGTCAAATTGTGGAGAAAGAAGGCCGTCTCCCTGATGCCGTTATCGCCTGTGTTGGTGGCGGCAGTAATGCAATCGGCGCTTTCGCCCATTATATTGAGGAGCGTTCTGTACGTCTTATCGGCGTCGAGCCGGATCAAGCGCCAACCTTAACAAAGGGTGTGCCTGGTGTACTGCATGGCTTCAAATGTCTTGTCTTGTTAGACGAGGAAGGAAATCCTGCTCCAACTTACTCCATCGCAGCAGGCTTGGACTACCCGGGTATCGGACCGGAGCACAGCCACTTGAAAGAGTCCGGCCGCGCGGAATATGTGACGGTAACGAATGAAGAAGTGCTTGAAGCCTTCCAAGTGCTGTCGAAGACAGAAGGCATTATTCCTGCACTTGAGAGCGCACACGCGATTGCTCATACCTTGAAGCTCGCTCCAATGCTTGGAGAAGAGCAGATCATCATCGTCAACATCTCCGGTCGTGGGGATAAGGACGTCGAGCAAGTATTCCAGATGCTGAATAAATAAAAATAAGGTAAGACACCTATCCTGCAAACAAACAGCCATAGTCCGTTCGCTACGGCTATGGCTGTTTATTGCTTTATTTGTCCTTGCGGGCAAGATCCAGCTTCGCTTGCGCCTGCTGCTCCAGATCCGCAATCGCCTGTTCCAATGTCATCTTATCTCCGGCCACCGCATGCAGCGCTTCATTCAGCAGCGGCTCATACACCTGATAGAAGCTGTCTGGAATGTTCTTCTTCCACTGCTCGTTCGTATGATGCTTCCCTGGCTTCAGCATATAAATGGTCTCAGCGCCTCTTTCCAAGCTTCTCGGGATATATCCCGTCCGCGCTGGTAAATCACTTCTTCCAGAACGGGATATGATCTTCGCCATCCCTGTGCCGTTCATGAACTTGACGAGCTCCCAAGCATCATGTTTATTTGCCGAATCGGCAGCAATGGCGAATATTTGCGTGGCAGAGATTCTGTCAGTCTCATCTGCGTGCGCCGGATTGATAGGGACGGTTACCATGCCCCAATTTATCTTGGAAGAAGACCCGCCAATGTGTGCGGCAAAGGACGAATCATTGAGAATCATCGGGGATTCCCCGTTAACGAATTTGTTCATGGCCAATATATAACGCGATCCCGGATCGCCGCTCTGCTCTGGCGGGCGAACGGATACCGCCTTTTTCTTGAGCGCATCGACCGTTAACTGAAATGCTTGCTTCCAGCCTTCGGACTGCAGCAGCACCTTCTTGCCTTCCGTATCGAACAGCTGCAAATCCATCGTATCCGCGACTTCCCGCAATACATCAGAAGCTTGATTATTGATCAATCCATAGGAAGCATCTTCATCCGTCCTTCCGTTATGGAATCTTGCAGACAATTCAAAGAGATCCTTCCACTGCATTTTGTTCACCGGCAGATCAATACGTTTCTCCTGAAACATATCCGCATTGTAGTATAAGTACCCAGCCCTGAGCGTAGGAGCAAGCCCAAATAGGGAACCGTTACCCTTCTCGCGCAGCATGTCGATCAAACCGGGCATATAACCGTCCAAATCGAATTGTTCCTGCTTGATAACCGATTCCAAATCATACAGCTTGCCCATACTGGATAAATGCTCGTACTCATCCAGATTGAGAACAAGGACATCCGGCTTCTGACGCTCCATCATACGCTGCAGCTTTTCCTGCCCGCTTAATTTGTCTGATGCGTCTTCTCCTTCATTCCCCGACTTGATGATCTCGATTTCAATGTCCGGGTACTGACTCGTAAATAACTGGCCGTACTTGTTATGGAAGTCCTCCACATAGGGATAATACACCTTCAGCTTCCCGTTGCCTTCACCGCCAAGCCCATCTGGTACGGACTTACTCCCGAAGCATCCGCTTATGACCAGGACGATGCTGAGCAGAATCAGTACAGCCGCCTTTCGTTTTCCGGTTCGCCTCATTTCTCCACTTCACTTCTCCTTTACACGTCTATTCAACGATCTCTTTTATTTCACTTTGTCTTGGCGCACCTTCTGAAGCGCTGCCTGCGCCTTCTGCTGTAGTTCTGTCAAGGCCTCATCCACGGTTTTCTCTTTGTCAATGATGGCCTTCAATGCTTCCTCCCGCAAAGGAGCATATGCACTGTAGAATTCATTAGGAACCCGCTTTATCGCCGACTCGTATTTCATATTTTTTATTTGCAAGGCATAGAAAGCTTCTGTACTCTTGCCCTGAATCGACTTGACGAACCCGGTTCGCGTCGGCAGCTTATAGTAGATGGCAGAGCTTGCCTTCGCCATCTCCGGTCCGTTGACGTACTTTACAAATTCCCAGGCGGCCCGCTTATTGCTCGAATGCTCGTTTATGGCAAAATACTCAACAGCATGTGCGCTTGGCGTTTCATTTGGGTGGGAGGGATCAATAGGGACAGGAACCATGCCCCAATCCATCTTGCTTGCCTTCTTGTTCTGCGGATCACTAAACTCGCTAATAAAGCCTGAGCTGCCGAAGGTCATGGCCGCGTTGCCTTGCAGGAAGAGATTGTTGGACGAGGGAAGAAACATCGCATCCGATTTCTGAACCTGCAGTGCGCGGGTACGTATTGCATCCGTCATCATTTGATAGGCCTGCTTCCAACTCTCGGATTCAAGCAGAATATGCTCCCCCTTGGCATCGAATTCCTGCAGGCCCCATGTGTCCGCTATGCGTTTCAGCATCCAAACCTCGGTCTCATAGCCAGCATATAGCCCTGGCATTCCCGCATCTTCGAAGCGCGCAGCCAGATCGAACAGATCCTTCCAGGTCATGCCGCCTTTGGGCAGATCTATCGCATTCGCTTTGAATAAATCGGCATTATAGTAGATCACTTCCGTATAGAAAAACGGCGGCAGGCCAAATAGTGCGCCTCCTCCCTGCTCTCTCACCATATCGATCAAGCCTGGCATGAACCCTTCCAGATCGAATTGCTCCTGCTTGATGATCGAATCTAGATTATATAATTTGCCGCCCAATGCGTATTCTTCATAATCTGGAGCTGATAGAGTCAACACATCTGGCTGCTGTTCATCGATCAGCTTCGTTAATAGCGTCCCATAATCAACACCTTTTTGGATTTGCATCTGCTGGTATAATCCATTGGTCTCGACCACTTCGATGTCGATATTCGGAAATTTGAGCGTAAATACATTTCCGTAGTCTCGAAAGAAATCGCCCTCATTAGAGTAAAGCACCTTTAATTTGCCGCGGCCATCCTTACCAAGCTCCTCCAGCACAGGCTTCGATCCGAAGCATCCGCTCACCAGAGCCATAATGCTTACTAGAATCGTGCCTTGCTTCAACCACGAACCCCATCGCATCTCGTCTACCATTCTCCTTTACTTTTGTGTTCTATTTTTTAATCATCGTTTTCGCGAGCTCGATCATCTCTTCCTCAGTCAATGGATTACCAGGATTCGTGGCAATGGTGAATCTTATCCCTTTCTCCGACCATGACACCGAATTTCTAACGAATTGAGGATTCTTCTTCTTTGTTTCTGCATCATATTCGTCAGCAGATTTGTACTTGAACCCTTCGTCTTTAGCATTCTTATCTGTCTCTAGCGTGAAGAGTTCCATGAACAACTTATCATTTCCTTTGGCGTACCCCAGCTTGATCTCTCCCACCTCTGGCGATTCTATCTTTTTTGAATACACCACTTTGCCTTTGGCCTCAGCCTTTACTTGTGCCTCCAATTTCTTATAATCAATTGAATTCTGGATCTCTCCTTTGACAAAGGTATATCCCTCCGGCATGCCCTCTGGCTCCTGTATGATAGGCCCTTTTAATGTAGAACTATATTTTTCGTAGTCTTCATATTTGGTGAATGTCGGGAAATTTGTATAGTATAGAAACTCACTTCCGCCATTCAGCTTCTTATCGCTGACATACACGAGATAAACATCCCCAGGATTTTTTTTGAGCTTTACGATCCTTGCCTTCTCCTCTTCGATCATTTTCTTTTTCTCTGCATCAGTCGGAGCCTTGGCAGCCGCCGTCTTGAGCGTTATGCTATTGAATGAATGCGACGATGCTGCATGTACAGCAGCGCTCATGGAACCTAGCAGCAGGATGCTGCAAAGTGTAGCGATTGTTACTTTCATTGTGTTTTTCATAGGTTATTCTCCCCTCATATTCAAGCGATATTGGTTGTTATTCAGGCCGCACTGCAATGTTATGGGATCCCTTAGGCGCAAGCCTCTATCCTAATTAACACCACCGCCCTCATTTAGGTTCACTAATTTGGAAAGAATGCAAAAAAAATGCTGCCTCGCGTCATATCCTGACGTGGACAGCATCGTTTATCCTATTGCAGTTTAATTTTCAAATTCTGATCCCAATGTCGAATGTCGAAACTAAACAAGCAAAGCTCCGTTTCGGTTCCTTTAAATCCGCGATAGACGTTCATGAATTTGTTGGAGTTCCTCCAATCGACCCAGTTCTTCTCCCATTGGTAAAATAGGACTTCCCCGTATATCCTCTCATTTTCCTGTTTTATGTATGTCTGAGAAGCGCCGCTGTACTCTAGATTCTCGCTCTCGTTCTCAACATACAGGTCACCGTCTTTCATATAGTAGGTCACTTTTACCGGATAACCCTCTACGTTCACAAGCGTTTCTTTCTTTTGCTCTGTAATGTGAGTTAACTTGATCAGCTTGTTGTAGTCTCTTATCTCCTCGAATTTATGTTCCAGCAGCAATTCTACCGGCGCGTCTGCGGTCAGCCGCAGGTCAGGGGATGTCGAGAATGCATACACTGACCTGTAAGCACCTAACGGAGAATTAGCATAATCCCATGTTTCTTCTCCTTCCAGCTTATGACCGTTCACCAGCAACGAAACCGACTGGTACGGAAGTCCGCTAAATCCGTTCTTATTATCCACTTCTACTTTCATGGCTGTCGGTCTGATGATCAGCTTGCGGAGGATCGATCCCCCTTGTGCCGAGCGGATCGGAATGTTCATATCATGGGTCACTGATGCCTGCAGCGCCTTCTCCTTGTTCAAGGTGAACATGCCGATATTCCATTCTCCCTCAATATAGCTTCCCTTTACGCCATACACAAATTCGAATGAGTTGCTGCCCTGCAGTAGTTCACCCAGGTTGTAGCCTTCTTGCGCGCCCCATTCTGTATGCCCTTCAATCTCAATATAATCAGTCATCTTATAGCCCGTTCGATCTACCTTTTTCCCACCTTTTTTCACCACGATTTGAGGGCCAACGATGTTAAAATTCGAATCATCCGTGTACGACACGGTGTATTTGAGCAGTACTTGCTCTTTCCTGCCCTCTACGAACTGCACTTTCAATTCCTTGATCCCGCCGCCATGAATCGGAAAGGTCTGCACTTCTGTCTTGCTCGGATCCAGAGCGATCGGAACGTGAACGTAGTCATATGCCTGCAGCCCGCGCACAGACAATTGCATATCCGTCTCATTGCCGGGCACCGTCCAAGGCGTTTCGAAAAAGCCGTTGTAGGTTTGGGTTTCTTCATCCCATGCATGCGAATAGTAGCCTTTTCCCCAGTGCATTTGCATCTTCTGCACATCATCCAGGTGTGCAATGAAGTTTCCTTTACTGTCTTTGAAATCGAATTGATCGAATATCCACTTTCGTTCCTGCCTATCCCCTGTATTCAGGCTGTATAACAGCGTGGTACCATTATCGTCGGATACCGCCGTATCAATGGCGAATGTGACGCTGCTATTCGTAACCTTCTTATTTATCGGCTGCCCGAATCCATGTTGGATCGCTGATTCCACACCTTGATGATTATTAAAATCCCACTTCTCGGTAATATAGGCGAGCACCGGAGTAGCCAACAACACAAACACAGCCACTGACAACACGGCCAACCGGCGTCCGTGGAACAACGGCCTCATCTGTAACGAAGCGGCAGAGATCCTTCGATCGTCCTGCTCGTTCCTAGCCGCCTCGATCCACATCCACATCGCCTCGAAGTCCGGGTAGGAATGGTTGCCTTCATCGCCCAACTGCTGAAAAAGTTTTGTTATTCCGTTTATTCTTTTCTCCAGATCCCCCACCTTCCTTTCCTCCCAAGTTCTTCTGATTTAAATGCTCTTCTGGCCCCTTCAAGTCGTCGTCCAGCGGAGACAAGAACCTCGAGCAAGTATTCCATATGCTGAATAAACAAGATTAAGATATCTAACCTATGCAAACAAACAGCCATAGCCGGGGGGGAAACGACTATGGCTGTTTCTGTTTTACTTGTCTTTGCGGAGCTTCACTTGCGCCTTCTTCACTGCTCGTCCGTATAATGCTTTGCCGGATTCAGCATAGTATCATTTTTTAATCATCGTTTTCGCAAGCTCCATTAAATCTTCCTCCGTCAATGGATTTTCAGAATTTACGGAGAGGAAAAATACCTTTCCGTTCTCCGACCAGGTAACTTGATTTCGATCAGTATGTAAGCTATCTGCGGATTCGTATGTGTATCCTTTAGCTTCCTTTTCTTCGGTATGAACCGTTTGCATTTGGAGAATGATATTATCTTTTCCTTTTTTGTACTCCAGTTTGATCTCTCCCGCTTCCGTCCATTCCATCTTTTTGGAATATACTACTTTGCCTTTGGCTTCAGCCTTCACTTGTGCCTCGAATTTTTTGCTGAACGGACTTTGGATTACTCCTTTAACAAAGGTATATCCTTCTGGCATCCCTTCTGGCTCCTGCACGATTGCTCCCTTCAATTTAGAAGTCCATTTCTCGTAGTCTTCGTATTTCTGAAATGTTGGGAATTCCACATAGTATAAAAACTCACTATCGCCATTCAGCTTCTTATCGCTGACATACACGAGATAAACATCACCAGGATTTTTTTTGATCTGTACTATCCTTGCCTTCTCCGCTTCGATCAGTTTCTTTTTCTCTGCATCAGTCGGCGCTTTGCCAGCCGCCGTTTTGAGCGCAATGCTATTGCTTGATTGCGATGACGCTGCTTGTACAGCAGCGCTCATGGAAACTAGCAGCAGAATGCTGCAAAGGGTAGCGATTGTTACTTTCTTTGTGTTTTTCATGGGTAATGCTCCTCTCCAGAACTATTTTTTAATCATCGTTTTCGCAAGCTTGATCATCTCTTCCTTCGTCAAAGGATTCTCGGGATTTGTGGAAATCGTGCAGCTTACTCCTTTTTCTGTCCATGACAGTGAATTATTGATGTCTGGAAGGATTTCATTCTTTGGCTGTTTAGCATTTTCCTTGGCCTTCTCGTCAGCGGACTCATACTGGAATCCTTCTTTAGCTTTCTTTTCCACTCCAGCTTCTAACTTAAACAGACTCAGCACCAATTTGTTTTTGCCACTGGCATATTCCAGCCTGATCATTCCGGCTTCATCCCATTCTATCTTTTTGGAGTACACCACTTTGCCTTTGGCTTCAGCCTTCACTTGCTCATTGAACTGTTTATACGGATTTTGGATTACTCCATTTACGAATTTATATCCTTCTGGCATCCCTTCTGGCTCCTGAATAACTGCTCCCTTCAATTTAGCTGTCCAGTTCTTGTAGTCTTCATATTTTGTGAATTTGGGGAACTCCGAAGAATATAAAAACTCACTTCCGCCATTCAGTTTTTTATCACTGACATATAGAACATAGAAATCCCCAGGATTTTTTTTGATTTGAAATATCTTTTTCTTCTCCGCTTCGAACATTTTCTTTTTTTCTGCATCAGTCGGCGCTTTGGCTGCTGCCGTTTTGAGCGTGATACCGTTGAATGATTGCGACGATGCTGCCTGTACAGCAGCGCTCATGGAACCTAGCAGCAGAATGCTGCAAAGTGTAGCGATTGTTACTTTCATCTTATTTTTCATAGGTTATTCTCCCCTCTTATTCAAGCGATATTGGTTGTTATTCAGGCCGCACGATAGCGTTTTATGGGATCCCCTAGGCGCAAGCCTCTATGCTAATTAACACAGCCGCCCTCATTTAGGTTCACTAATTTGGAAGGAATGCAAAAAAATGCTGCCCTCACGTCATATCCTGACGAGGACAGCATCGTTCATCCTATTGCAGCTTTATTTTCATACTCCGATCCCAATGTCGAATGAAGAACTCGAAAAAGTAAATCTCTGTTTCATGTCCCTTAAATCCGCGATAGACGTTTACGTACTTGTTGGATTTCTCCCAATCGAGCCAGTTCTCCTCCCATTTGAAAAACAGGGCTTCCCCGAATTTTCGCTCGTCTCCCTGTTTCATATACGTCTGAGAAACGCCGCTGAACTTTAGATCCTCGCTCTCGTTCTCGACATACAGGTCACCGTTTTTGGTATAGTAGGTTACTTTGACCGGATAACCCTCTACGTTCACAAGCGTTTCTTTCTTTTCATCTGTAATAGCTGTCAGCTTGATTGGCTTCTTATAGTCCTTTATCTTCTCGATCTCACGTTCCAACAACAATTCTACCGGCGTGTCCGCGGTCAAACGTAAGTCGGGCCTTGCCGGAAACGTGAAGGCTTGCCGATATCCATAGAGCGAAGTATTGGCATATTCCAGTATCATCTCCCAGCCTTCAAGCTTACGTCCGTTCACGAGCAACGAAACTTCTCGGTATGGAATGTACTCGAATACTTTCTTATTCTCTACTTCCAATTTTATCGCTGTCGGTCTGATAATCAGCTTGCGGAGGATCGAATCTCCTTGCGACGTGTGGAGCGGAATATTTAATTCCCGGGTCACTGATGCCTGCAGCGCCTTCTCCTTGTTCAAGGTGAACATGTCGATATCCCATTCTCCCTCGATATGGCTTCCCTTCACGCCATACACAAATTCGAATGAATTGCCGCCCTGAAGCAGTTCGTCCGAGCTATAGCCTTCTTGTACACCCCATTCTAGATGCCCCTCAATCGGGATCATTCTATTCGCCTTATCACCTGATCGAATTACCATTCCCCCTTCCTTTATCACCACAATTTGAGGGCCAACGATGTTGAAATTCGAATCATCCGTGTAAGAAACAGAATATTTGAGGAGTGCTTGCCCTTGTCCGTCTTTCACGAACTGTACCTTCAATTCCTCAATTCCACCATCATGAATCGGGAAAGTCTGCACCTCTGCCTTGCGCGGATCCAAATCGATTGGTACACGAACATAGTCGAACGCCTGCAGCCCGCGCGCAGACAATTGCACATTCGCTTCCTTGCCGGGAACCGTCCAGGACGTATCGAAGAAGCCGTTGTAGGTTCGGCTTTCTTCATTCCAATTATGCCAATAGAGGCCATTATCCCATTTCATCTTCATCATCTGCACCAGATCCATGCGCGCAATGGAATTTCCTTTATCGTCTTTGAATTCAAATTGGTCGAACATCCATTTGCGCTCCTGCTTATCCCCTGTATTCAAGCTGTATAACAGCGTGGTTCCATTATCGTCGGACACCGCTGTATCGATGGCGAATGTGACGCCGCTATTCGTAACCTTCTTATTGATCGGTTGCCCGAATCCGTGTTGGATCGCTGATTCCACACCTTTAAGATTTTTAAAATCCCACTTCCCGGTAATATAAGCGAGCACTGGAGTAGCCAATAGCACAAACACAGCCACTGACAGCACAGCCAACCTGCGCCCGCGGAATACCGGTTTCGTCTGTAACGGAACCGCAGAAGTTCCTTGTTCGTCCTGCTCATTTCTGGTCGCCTCGATCCGCATCCACATCGCCTCGAAGTCCGGGTAGGAATGGCTGCCTTCATCGCCCAGCTGCTGAGAAAGATTTGTTATTTCGTTTGTTCTTTTCTCCAAGTTCCTCACCTTCCTTTTTTTCCAAGCTACTTTTTCGCTTGGGTGATTGCTCATCCGGCAGCTTCAAGTCGTCTTCCAGCTCGTCCAATATGACCCTCATCATCTTCAATCCCCGGTTCAGCCGGGATTTTACGGTTCCCAGCGGAATATCCAGAATATCCGCGATGTCAGCAAGCGGCAGATCGTTCGTATATCGCAGGGTGATGACGATGCGGATTTTGTCAGGCAGCTTCGCAAGCCGCCGCTTCCACTCGTCCTCTGACTCCTTCTGTTCGACTACAGTTAGAATAGAAGGCTCTACCTGCTCTCGTTGGAACAAGAACAGCACTTTCTCCTTCATCCATCTCGACTTTTTCTTACGTAAGTGATTCAAGCAATGATTGACCGTAATTCGCATGAGCCACGTCTTGAGAAACTCCACCTGCTCCCATCCCGACGTGAGCGCCTTCATAAACACCTCTTGGCAGACGTCTTCCGCATCCGAGGCATTGCGCAGCATATAGTAGCAGGTCCTGTATACATCTCTGTTGTATCGTTCGAAAAATTCCCTGTCCGTCAACAGGTTCTCCACCTTTCCTACACATCGCTAGTTGCTGCTCCCCTTGAACATGCACTACTAGATTAACAACTATCTTCTATAAAAGGTTCATTTATTGGATAAATGGGGTAAAAAATTTAGTACCTAATGAAACCTCGGTACATTGCCGATATAAGAAGGGAGTATGTCTGAGGAGGGTATAAACTTTGCCGCGAATCGTCAGGCAGCTGAATCGATGGCTGCTGTTTCTTATATTGCTAGCTTTATGTGCATTTCCCTTTCAAAATTTTATTCTCTCTAAGCTCAAGGAAGGTTCCCTATCCTTCTCCTTCGGGCCGCCTTCGGATGACATTGTTCTGTTGCTGTACAGCAACACTGCAAGGGTAGGCCGCTATCTGGTGCCGCTTGCAGAGTCCGAGCCGAAGGCTGCTCCTTATCAAGAGAAGGGAGAGACACTTGTACCTGCCCGCTTCTTGGCGGACAAGCTTGACGCAGAGCTGGCTGTCGATAAGAGTGGCCGCACCCTTACGTTATCAAGAGACGACGCGAAGATTACGTATTCGCTCGAGGCAGGCAAGGTTAGTATCGCGACCCCATCCGGCAGCAAATCCGCAGTCTCGGTCAACACATTGCCTGTCCAGAAGGACGGAGTTACCTACGTCCCACTTCGACCGGCTAGTAAAGCGTTTGGTCGGCATATTTACAGCAGCGACGGCGTTATCGCGCTGACAACGACACCTAAGGCGCCTAAACAAGAGAAGTGGAACGAGTGGAGAGAGGAATTGTCCTCCTATCTAGCCTACGATGCCTTCGGCTCGTATGCGGTCAAGATGGGAACAAGCTATACCGCACTGTTCCACCGCTGGGAAGATGCCGTTAACTACGCGAAGCAGGTTCCCGGACGCAGAGTCACCTACCGCGGTCAGCATGTGATGTGGGATCCGAAGAAGCCTGCGCCGAAGTCGATCCGCTTGAATGGAGCACCGCTTATTTTGCAGCTCCCCGAGCTGCCGCGCGGCTGTGAAGTGACTGCGCTTGCCATGCTCTTGCAATCCGCAGGTCAGAAGGTAGACAAGATGGAGCTTGCGAAAAATATCCGTAAAGATACAACGCCTTATGAGAAGAAGAATGGCGGCATTTATTTCGGCAATCCGCATCGCGGATTCGTCGGCGATATGTACACGTTCGCCAATCCTGGGCTCGGGGTATACCACGAGCCGATAGCAGAGGTCGCGGAGAAGTATTTACCGGGACGAATCATTGATATGACTGGTACCTCCCTGGATCATCTGTTATGGACAGTTGGACAAGGGACACCCGTATGGGTTATCCATACGACGCTGTATGATTCTGTTCCCGCTAACGCTTGGGTAACGTGGAATACTGCAGATGGGCCAATCCAAGTTACCTACTATGAGCATTCCTTGCTCGTGATCGGCTATGACGAGCAATATGTATACGTGCATGATCCACTTGGCCGCCGCGATCGTATCACGCGCGCCGCCTTCAAGCGCGGATGGGAGCAAATGGGCAGCCAAGCGATCACCTATACGAAGACAGCGCCAACTGCACAAGCAACATAGGCGCACCGGCAACACAAAAGGAACTGTCCTCCCTGCATCCATTTATGCAGAGAGTCAGTTCCTTTTTTTCTGGCCGTATTCAAACTTTGCCCCAATGATTCTTAGATAAACTCTCCCTAATCATAGTTGCGCAAAATGAGGTAGAGAATAATCCCTACTGGACCAAGCAGGAAGACAACGAGCGCCCATAAACAACCAATCTGCTTCCCCTTGCGCGCTGATGCCTCGCCCCATATCCAGAACAGGCACACCCAGCTTAACACCCATATCAGAAAGCCAATCAACCGCATCCCTCCGCTCCAACTAAGAAACCTGGCCGTAATAGCTCATGTTGGCTATCCAACTCAACTACACCACCTTGTTGATATCTACGCAGGCAGCACTGCAATTAGGATTTCTTTTTCAACATGCCTGACTACCCCTATGAACACAGAAAGCTGACCCACAAAGCGAATTCTGCTTCGCGGGTCAGCTTTTCTAACCTTTTTTTCTCTTGTCTAATTTAAATTTATATCGTTATTATTATCAATATCCAGGCGGTAGAACTTCGAATGACGGTTCATTTCTCCTTCAATCGTCAGGCTGCCTTCTCTTTTGAAGATATACCAGTTCTGTCCGTTATATCGTTCAACCGAATACCCGTTTAGATCAATGCCGAATAGCCTCTTCACGTCAGGCGCCGCTGCGTCGAGTACTTGCTTATTCGAGAATTTGTCGAAGAGGGCCTCGGTTGCATCCGTTCCCGTTTCTAAAATGTCGGAATCATAAACGGACAGTATGCGTCCAGAGTTATAGCCAACCTGAATGGACAACTCACGCTTCTGATCCTCAAAATTGTAATAATCCTTTGCAATTCCGATGCGGCTGTCATAGCGATAAGTACGGCTTGCACGCGCCATCGAGGTTTCGTTCCCTCTAACGGTGAGGGAAGCTTGCTTCGCCGACTCACGTGACTTGGCACTTACTTGATCCATCGGAATGTCATAAGACATGCTGAGGACTCGTTCTCCCTCCATCTCGATGTCGATATCTTTTCCTCTCATCCAGGTATGCACATCCCGATCTACCCTTGTCTTTGCACGAGTAATTTCCTGAATACGGGCAGCCAGCTGATTTTCGTCCAGTCCTGTTTGTGCTTCAACAATCCGCTTCATCTTATCTGGCAGCTCACCGTAGTTCATAGAGATGTTCACATCGAAAGTTCCCCGCTTCACATCAAGAGCGGCATAGCTCTTGTTATCCTTACTATAGACGGTAACATCATGATAAGACGATCCACGGTATTCCTCGACACCATTCAACTCAATGTCACGGCCGGCAACTTCTCGTACTGCCTGCTTGATGCGCTCTAACAAGGGAGAATCGAGGTCGTTCACCGTCTTGCCATGCTTCGGCTCCGTCAAGCTCCCTACCTGATCGTGTTCTTCTGCGAGCGGCGGGATCGTAAACTCAATCTTCTGATTGACCTCTACCGGCTCATTGTATCTTCGTATCGATATCTCATATTCATCCAATTTCGGAGCCATAATCGCAATATCATAAACATCTTGCTTGATATTCTCCTGCCCCCATTTATCCTTATCCTCAAAAATCGTTCCCAATACCCAATTGAACGTAATATTTCTTTCATATTTTTCGTATAATTGCTTGCCTACCAATGGAATAGCTCTCGTCTCCGGTGTATCCAGCTTCAAGTCATATTGCTTCCAAAGCTCATTCGAGCTTGATTCCTGAAGCTTCAAGTAATAGGGCTCATACGTCAAGAATGCGCTCTGAAACGGGTTATTTCCCGCTTGATCTGGCTGAACCTTGAGATGGAGGACTCCCTTATTATCATACTCCGTGCCTAGTATCGTTATATCCCTGCCCTGATATTGGATCTTCTTCGGATATTTATCATCCGTGCGAAGACGGAACGTATGATTGGGTCGTGCTTGAGTCACATACAATCTCTTCAATTCCAGAGTCATGTGCTTCGGCTTGTTCTCGAAATAGACAGACGGGACAAACTCCCACTGGTTGCGGCTAACCCCATTCACCAAATCATTGAATCCTGAAGATTGTCGAATCGGATACACTTTACCGGTTTCATCTTTCAGAATAAGATTCTCTCGGACAATCTCATTCCAATCGTCACCCGGATGCAGATCTGCCTTTCCTTCATCTTGAATTCGAGTTCGAGCCTCAAGCAGCATGCGGGTTGGAGAGATCATAATATCCTTAAGAGCAAACTGCTGCACAATTGAGTTTGCTGGTTCTGCCGTCCGCTCCAGATTAACCACGCGAGTTGGCTTTATATTGTTGATTCCGAGCGGAACCTGAATATCCTCTGATTCGGAGTAAATGCTTTTGTATTCGTCATTGCGTTTAATTTTTGTTAGCCGGATCGTTATTTTCCGATCCTTATCTTCTCGTTTCAACTGCTCGACGTATTCTGGAAGCAAAGGAATGTTATGTGTCCAAGTAACAATACCATCCACTTTTGCCTTAGCCTGTTTACGCGCCTCATCCACGGATTCAATAAGATAAGAAGTCGTATGATTACTTCCATCTGAGAATCGGTGTTCATCAAATTCAGGGAGCGTAGCCGTATAATCCTCGAAATCGTTATACAATCGATCGGAACGCTGCGCTTCGGCAATATCCTCGCCCTTAATTGTAACCGTAACGAACAGACGATCATCTTCCAAATACAAATTGTCGACGCTAACCTCCCGCTCTCCCCACTTCGTACGATAGGTCTGCACCGGAATGTAACCATGCTCCTTGGCATTGCGGATACCCATAAAGCTGCCCGCCCCCTCCAGCCACTTGACTGCGGCCTCCAGTCCGGGGATTTGCTTCGCATACGCGGCAAAGGAAGGCACAAACATGATCGAGCCAGAGAACAGCAAAACGCCGGCCGCAACCGTTCCTATGCTGCGCTGTACAATCTTCGTCCGATGGCGGCGGCGATCCATATTTTCGATCCGCTCCGCAATCCGTTGAGACAGATTAGGTGGAATAGGCACTTCGGGCAATTTTGCGAACATTGCTTCGATCTCCTCATCCCTAAATTCCATCAGCATCTAGCCTCCTTCATTTCTGGCATCATTTGCTTTTTAAACAACTTAATTGTGTTATATATTTTCGTTTTAACCGTGCCCAGCGGCATATCCGTCATCTCTGCAATTTCTTCTAGCGTGTATCCTTGTACATACTTCAATTGGATGAGCATCCGCGTCATTGGCGGCTGCTGCTCCATAAGAGCCTGAAAATCCAGCATTTCGTCCGTCGGCGGACGCTTTGCGACTCCCATAACCTCTTCGTCCTCTATGTAGACTATCGATTTATTTTTACGCAAATAGGTTTTGCACTGATTGATGACAATCCGAGTGAACCAAGTGTTGAATTTTTCGGGGTCTTTCAATTTCTGTATATGAATAAGGGCCTTCTCCACAGCATCGCATACTGCGTCCATACTGGCGGCCTCATCGTGTAGATAACTATATGCGATTCGGTACGATCGGTCTTGAATTTGCTGTACCGCTAGTGCAAAGCTGTGTGTATCGCCCTGCTGCGCGCGGACAATCAGCATCTTCTGATCCATAGTTCCTCCCCCTTCGGTCACCACTATGATGCATGGAGGCCCTAAATAGTTTTGGAAACGGAAAATATGATATTACGTCGTTCCTTTGGATTCCGAGACTGCTTCCAATTCGACTTCCTTGCCTGTTAGTTGTTTCATTGCCCTCTGGGCCTTTTGCGCGTCCAGATCGGCTATCGCTATTTCCACTTGCCCATTACTTTTGATGCCCTTATTCGTGCTCTCTTTAGCTAAAGCTGTCCACGCTGTACTGAGCGGAGCGAAGAGCATGCTGAATGCAGTTATTGCTGCAAGCAGCTTTTTATTTGATCTCATGATTATCGTTCCTCCTTCATTTGAAGTCAATTTCGATAATAAGATGCACAACCCATTAAAATAGTTTTTTTATACAGAAATGAAAAAAATAGATAATAAATACATTTGCGAAAAGCAAGTCACTTCAACAACAACCTCCATCAAAATGAATTTCGATAGTAAGATGACTCACTTCGGGCAATGGTTTTGGTACACAAAAAAATCCCGGACTATGTCCGGGACTCTCCATCGCGCTTAGCGCGCTTCATATATTGGTCATAACGGTCGTCTACTTCCTCAGCGATAGAGCGATACCGATTCGTCTCTTCCACGATTGGATCCAGCGTCGTCTGAATACGGATTTCGGTCCGCGGCGCTATCCGCCGTCGCACAGCCTCACTTGGCTCTTCGGACTCCATCTCCCCAGCCGTCAGACGCTCATGCAGCTCCGCTTCCAGTCGTTCTTGTGAATCCTTGTCCCGTTCAGCCACAGGAACACCTCCCTCAAACATATGCTTCCACTAGTATGAGCTTGAATGCTATTCTCTACCCTTGAGCTTTCGCATCTCTTAGCGCTTCAATGAAGGAGCCATGGATATGTCCGTTCGAAGCAACGACATCACGCACGCCCAAATGATAGGGCTTGCCATACGTATCTGTCACCTTGCCACCAGATTCCGTGATCAGCAAGCTTCCTGCCGCCAAATCCCAAGCATTCAGGTTGAGTTCCCAGAACCCTGTCAAGCGGCCTGCCGCCACATAGGCCATATGGAGAGCAGCTGAACCTGCGGTACGGATGTTGCGAACCTGCGGCGCAAGTGCAGTAATTCCCGCCAGATTCGCAGGCAGCGCACGCTCGCGCTCCGTGGGGAATCCGCTTGCAATCAAGCTGGCTCCAAGCTGCTGTTCAGGCGCCACCTGCATTCGGCTTCCGTGCACATAGGCCCCCTTGCCCTTCTCTGCGACGAATAGTTCGTCTCTCATCGGATCGTACACAATCCCAACAATGACTTCTCCCTTATGCGCCAAAGCAATTGAAACGGAGTAGAATGGGAACCCGTGAACATAGTTCGTGGTACCATCAAGCGGATCGATGATCCAAACATATTCCTCCTGCAGTGCGTTCTCCAACGCCCGCTTGGCTGCATCCTTGCCAGGATCTACTGATTCTTCACCGAGAACGGCATGCTGCGGAAAATGAGTCAACAGCAGACGACGGATCATCTGCTCGGCTCCTTTGTCAATTTCGGTAACGAGATCGTGCATAGATGATTTTATATTGAGCGATATGTACTGCCCTAATTTACTCTTGATCCATTCACCTGTCTTAGCCGCACAGTTGACCGCTACCGCTGTATAACTTTTACTGGTGACCACGTGTGGAGTTTTATCTGAAGTATTCAAGGCTTCACGCTACTTTCTATTAAAAATTGCTTCCTTTTCTTCCAATATACGTAGTAATCAGTTATAAGTTTCGTTCGAATATCCTAGCCTATGTAAAATGTTCATGAGCCTGCAAATCCACTCACAATCATGCGAATTGCCAGTACGAACAGGGTAATTCGGAGGACAAGCAACAGCCCTTTGCCAGACATTCGATTCGCAATTGCAGCCCCTAATCTTCCGCCGATCCAAGCGCTTGGAGCCAATACCGCTACCAGCATCCAATCGACCGATCCATTCCAGGCATGCACCGTAGTTCCGAGAATGGAGGATAGAAAAATGACAAACATGGATGTGGCAGAAGCGACATGCGGCGGATAACGAAATAACAGCACCATAAGCGGAACGAACAACGAGCCTCCCCCAATCCCGAACAGCCCTGAGATGAAGCCGACTGCAAATCCAATAAACAGCATCGGCACAACACTGTATCCATATTCGGTCGCTTGACCAGAGGGATCTACATACATACGTGTGCCTCGCCATGTGATATTCACCGGCTTCAGCCGTTCCTTCACGATCATCAGAATTGCCATCCCGAGCATGAAGAACCCGAACACCAAGTTAAATACATTGTCCTTGAAATACTCCGTTAACGCCGCACCCAGCATAGAAGCAGGTCCGCTCGTTATAAAATAAATCGCACCGCTTCGCCAATCCACCCGCTTCACCTTCATATAGGCAAGTGTGGAGGAAAGCGCTGTAAAAATAAGCACCGCTAATGAAGTTCCCACCGCTGTCTGGGAGGATATCGCTTCTCCTAGCAAATGCGGCCCGAAAAAAATCAGCCCCGGTACGATGATAATACCGCCGCCCAGTCCGACAAGACTGCCGAACGTTGCTGCAATTAGGCCAATAAGAACAAGAAATATAATGGTTGCTGCCATTTGGATGCTCCTACTTTCTCCTCACATAGTAAGCCCTATTACTGAGCGGTATGAGATTGCCCGCCACCCGGATAAATAAAAATCCGCCCGCAGGCAGCTACCAATTCAGGCGGCTGCCAGGCAAGGCGGATATGGAAGTCGAGTGTTACACGCCGACAATGTGGAAGCCGCTGTCCACGTAGATCACTTCACCTGTAATGCCGCGTGAGAAGTGGCTCATGAGGAACATTGCAGTATCGCCAACTTCCGCCGTGTCTGTCGTGCGGCGCAGTGGAGCCTTCTCTTCAACCTGCTTCAAGATCGAGTTGAAGTCGCTGATGCCCTTCGCAGCAAGCGTACGGATCGGACCTGCGGAGATCGCATTGACGCGAATGTTGAACTGTCCCAAATCTGCCGCCAAGTAGCGAACAGAAGCCTCAAGCGCAGCTTTCGCTACACCCATGACATTGTAGTTCTTCATCGCGCGTTCTGCGCCGAGGTATGTCATCGTCATAATGCTTCCGCCTTCTGTCATGAGCGGATGCAAGCGCTGTGCTACAGCTACGAGAGAGTATGCGCTAATGTCTTGCGCAAGCGCAAAGCCTGCACGGGACGTATCTGCATACAGTCCTGTCAATTCTTCTGTTTTCGCAAATGCGATACTGTGCACAAGACCATGCAGTGTACCGAATTCTTCACGAAGTCTATCTGCCAATTGATCGATCTCTTCATCTACTGTAACGTTGCACGGAAGAATGATGGCGTTCGGAATCGTCTCTGCCAACTTGCGTACACGCGCTTCTACACGTTCGCTCTCGTATGTAAATGCCAATCTTGCGCCTTGTGCGGCGAGTGATTGCGCGATGGCCCATGCGATGCTGCGATCGTTCGCGACACCCATAACCACGATATTTTTACCTGCTAATAATTGAGACATTGCTAAATTTCCTCCTCTCGCCATTTCGCATCATCAAATTTGGTTTCATGAAATATGCATGTCCCTTTTGACTGTTGCGGAAAAGCTCTTTTTTCAACGTATCCTATTTTTGCTTGATTTTCAAGTAGCAAGTGGATCTCATCGCTAAGAGCTACGGATCAATTCGCACGCTCGCTTGGTCGAGAATCGTAACCCCTTCCGCCGTATAAGGGACAAGATCCCGCATCAATTGAAATAATGCCCCGTCCTTCTGCTTCGCTTCCAGCATGACATCGATGCGCTCCGTATAGGGAGCAATCGCCCTGAGGAAGGCGAGTAGGGGCTTCACTTCCACATAATCGGCATGGCCACGTATATCGGAAGCGCTCTTCGGACTGGATACATGGATTTTAGGTGGGAGGGGATCGTCCGGCGCTGCGTCCGCCTGCCCAAATGGCGTCTGCCATGTCTTCAATATGCGCGGCCACAGCTCATCCAACGATTCCTCTTCATGATTCACCCACTGATGGTGAATATCCAGTACCATCGGAACACCAAGCTGCTCGCTTATATGAAGTGTCTCTACCGCATTGAAGGTTTTGTCGTCGTTCTCCAGTGTCATGCGCTTCTGTACCTCTTCAGACATTGTCTTGAAGTTCTCTATGAATCGCTCTCCCGCGATCTTCTTATTTCCATATGCCCCGCCGACATGAATGTTGTTCTTCGCACGAGCATCCACTCCCATGGCCTTGAACATCCGAACATGATGCTCCAGATCCTTTACAGACTTGATGAGCACATCTTCGCGCGGCGTACTCAGGACGGTAAAGTGATCGGGATGGAATGACACACGCATATGATGCTCGTTAACATATTGTCCAATTGCCTGAAATGCCTCCTGCAAGGCCGGGAATGGATCCCAGTCGCTTAGTTCGGGATGTGTAGCCAGCGGGATTAGCTTCGAAGAGAAGCGGTACAGTTGAATGTCATGCGCTCGATTATGCTTCAAGAGCCGCAATGTATTATGCAAATTTTCTTCCGCTATGCGTTCCGCCTTGCGCAACGCCGCGGCACGATCTTCCAGTTTGCAAAATGATGTGAATGTCATCGTGCGCGACGGCGAAGCATTCGCCACCGTGACGGACATCGCCACGTATCCGAAACGAACCAGCATACTTCGGACTCCTCTCCACTTCTATCGCCGTATAGGCCCTACTTCTACCCTGCCTGATAGGCATTCTCTCCTTCTAGCATAACCTTACTAGCCTGCACTTAATCGAACTAGGCTAAGAGATATTCGTAGTTACGGATGTACCGAGTGCCGTCTCTCCTCATCACTAAATTTGCGCCAACACTCCTAACCTTCTTACCAATGCAAAAACCCCTGACCGATTGGTACAGGGGCTTGCTTTATGAAGTTACCGTTACCTATTACATGGTGTTATATCACCCGGAATGTCGCCAGCGCAAGGGAACCGAGCTTGCCATCTGCATCCGTTACTCGTCCTGTGCACGTAATTGAACGGCGCGTTTCATGCACGATTTCCGCCGTAACTCGAATTTCTCCGGTATGCAGCGGCGCAACGAAGTTGACGTTCAAGTTGGACGTAACGGTATGTTCATCAGGACGAGCCAGCATCGTAGCCAATCCCATAGCGTTATCCAATAGGGAGGACAGTACCCCTCCATGAACGATGCCAATGACGTTCAAATGATGGGGTTCAGCATCAAGTTTCAGAACGACATGCCCCGGCTCTGCCGTAATCGTCTCGCAGCCAAGGTAATCCCAGAAGGTTCCCTTCGCTTGCGCATACAATTGATCAAGTCGCTCACTGGCAATAGCTACTGGGGATGCGGCCTGTTCTGCCATAAAAATCTCCGCCTCCGATCACTCTCGTATTCAACCTTATGTCTGCTAGTGGTTCTACTGCTTTTCGCTTAATTGCTTAGTTGCTTATTCGCCTTTTTACTTTTTCACCAGTAATTCTTCCTCTTCCAGAAGCATGCGGCGCAGCACCTTGCCTGCAATCGTCTTCGGCAGCTCACTGCGAAATTCGTATTGGCGCGGTACCTTGAAGGAGGCCATCCGCTCGCGGCACCAGACATTTAACTCCTCTTGGGTCACATGGGTACCTGTGCGAGTCACAATATATGCCTTGACTGTCTCTCCTCGGTAGGAGTCGGGCACACCGACGACGACGGCTTCCTTCACGCAAGGATGCTCGTACAGCACTTCCTCCACTTCCCGCGGATAAATATTGAACCCGCCGGCAATGATCAAATCTTTTTTTCGATCTATGATGGAGAAAAAGCCATCCTCATCCTGCCTGCCCAGATCCCCTGTATACAGCCAGCCATCCCGAAGCGCCGTTACGGTCTCCTCCGGCTTGTTCCAATACCCCTTCATTACTTGTGGTCCGCGGACAACTAGTTCCCCTACCTCACCCTGTGGCAGCTCTTCTCCCGTGTAGGAATCAACAATCTTCGCCTCCGTATCGGGGAATGGAATGCCAATAGAGCCGTTTTTGCGCTTGCCCCAGAGCAGGTTCGCATGCGTAATCGGCGATGCTTCCGTCAAGCCGTACCCTTCGATAAGCACGCAGCCTGTTATCGCCTCGAACTTCTCCTGCACCTCAAGCGGCAGCGAAGCAGCACCGCTAATGCACGTGTGGATGGAAGATAGGTCATAACGATCCGTGTCAGGATGATTAATGAGCGAAATGTACATCGTCGGTGCCCCTGGGAACACGGTCGGGCGCAGCTTATGAATAATGCGCAGCATCTCAGAGGGTTCGAATTTCGGCACAAGCACGTTCATCCCCCGGCATAACGTACACAGATTCATCAAAATGGTCATTCCAAACACATGGAAAAATGGAAGCGCTCCCAAGAAGATTTCTTCTCCGCGCTTTACCTTATAGAACCATGCAGCCGATTGCATCGTATTGGCAACCAAGTTCTGATGAGTCAGCATCACCCCTTTTGGGGTACTTGTCGTCCCTCCCGTATACTGCAGCAATGCCAGATCATGTTCTCCATCCACCTCGGCGCACATAAATCTTGGCGGTACGCTTTTGAGCAGCGGTACGAAGGCATGAACATGATCGTCATAAGTGATCCCTGCCGCCTGAACATTTTTCTTCATTTTAAAGGCAAACAGCACGTTTTTCGGAAAAGGCAAGTAATCCTTAATTGAGGTTATGATCGCGTGCCGAAGCGTTGTGCGTGCCTGAGCGGCACGCACACGCGGATATAATACATCAAGAGTGATGATCGCAGCCGCACCGGAATCGGCTAGCTGGATCGCCAGCTCCCGCTCCTTATAAAGCGGATTCGTCAGTACAGCTATGCAACCAGCCATTAACGTACCGTAATACGCAATAACGGTCTGTGGACAGTTGGGCAGCATAATTGCCACTCGTTCTTGCCTGCCGATCCCAAGCCGCACAAGCGCGTTTGCGAATCGGCAGCATTCTTCAAGCAGCCGCTCATAACTCAGCTGCTTCCCCATGAATTCGAGCGCAGGCCGTGTCGGATATTCCTGGGCTGCATCAATGAGGAATTGGGCGACATTTTGTCGCGGGTAATCATACGTCGGGTCAATTTCCTGCGGGTAATGACGGAGCCATGGCTTCTCCAATGGCATGCCTAACCATCCCTTCCTCGCGGGGAGCTCCCGCGTATTACGAGACCACGTATTTTTCCGCTTGAATCACGCGTTCCGCTATCTCACGCTTGATGCCAACGCCGTCAATCGGCGTGCTCTTCGCCAGCTTCTTCAGAATGGACAGCTGCGTGCGCAAGACATCTCCTGACTCCATTGCCGCCAGCGTTTCCTTGGCTGTTCGTTCAATATCTGCGAATGCCTCATGCACGTATACGGTTGTCATCTGCATCGCAAGTTTTGCTTTCGCTTCGCCGGACTTCGCCATCAGCTTGCGAGTGCGCAGCAGCGTGCTTTCCATTGCATATACAGCAATCATTAAATCAGCAAGGTTGCTCAAGATTTCCTGATGCTGCTCAAGCGATGTACCGTATTTCTGAGCCGCCAATCCACCAAGCATAAGGAATATCTTCTTGGCCATCTGAACGAGATGTTCCTCCTGCTCCATCGCTCCACCTGATTCCGGCATGGATACGATAGACATCAGATCGGCTTGGAGCGCCTTCGCCTTCTGCATGAGCGGCAATTCTCCCTTGGCGGCCCTCTTAAGCAGCGTGCCTGGGATAAGCAATCTATTGATTTCATTCGTTCCTTCGAAAATGCGGTTAATGCGGGAGTCGCGGTAGATGCGCTCGATTTTATACTCCTGCGTAAAGCCGTAGCCGCCGTGAATTTGTACGCCTTCATCGGCTACGAAATCAAGCACCTCTGAAGCGAACACTTTATTAATGGAACATTCAAGCGCATATTCAGCAATTGCCTTGGCCATTAACTGCCCCGAATCCGGCTGCTTGTAATCGATGTCCTTCAGCACATTGTCCACCAAGCCAGAAGTCCGATACACCATCGATTCCGTTACATAAGTACGGATGTTCATATCCGCCAGCTTATTGCCGATCAGAGAGAATTCTGTAAGCGCCTTGCCGAACTGTTTGCGCTCGCCAGCATATTTCACGCTCAGTTCGATCGCTTCCTTCGCTGCTCCGAGACATCCCGCGCCCAGCTTGAAGCGGCCGATGTTCAAAATATTGAACGCAATGACATGTCCGCGTCCTACCTCTCCAAGCACATTCTCCACTGGAACCTTGACGTCCTCGAAGAAGAGCGGACAAGTGGAAGAACTCTTGATGCCCATCTTCTTCTCTTCCGGCCCAACCGTGAAGCCTTCCATTCCCTTCTCAACAATGAATGCCGTGAAGTCTTTGCCATCTACCTTCGCATATACGATAAAAATATCTGCGAAGCCTGCATTTGTAATAAAAATTTTAGAGCCATTCAGCACGTAATGACTGCCATCCTCAGACAGCTTCGCTGTCGACTTCGCACTAAGCGCGTCAGATCCCGATGACGGCTCCGTCAGGCAATAAGCAGCGATTTTAGCGCCTGTTGCAAGGTCAGGCAAGTACTTGGCCTTCTGCTCCGGTGAGCCGAAGAACACGATCGGCAGTGTTCCGATACCCACATGCGCGCCAACCGAGAGCGCAAAGCCAGATGCTTTGGTCAGCGTTTCGCCGATCAGCGTAGAGCTGACCTTGTCGAGCTCAAGACCGCCGTATTCCTCTGGAATATCTGCGCCAAGCAGCCCGATTTCCCCGGCCTTGCGCATCAGCTTAACCGTCAAATCGTAATTCAATTTTTCCAATTCTTCGTCGTGCGGCAGCACTTCTCCTTCTACGAAATCACGAGTTGTATCCACCATCATGCGCTGTTCTTCGGTGAAGTCCTCTGGAGTAACAATCGCATCGGGAGTGATGTCATCAATGACAAAGCTTCCACCTTTGATTTTCAGTTCCAACATGGTCATGGTAATCTTCTTCCTTTCGAAGTGGATTAAGAATGGATAAATGACTTTGAATCTTTTGATCAATTTGAGCAACAATGCAAGGCAATAAGTCTACGCACAGCGTTTAAGCAAACACTTCGAACACTCCGGCAGCTCCCATTCCACCACCGATGCACATGGATACGACACCATAGCCGCCACCACGTCGGCGAAGCTCATGCAAGAGTGTTGCCGTCAGCTTCGAACCGGTGCAGCCAAGCGGATGGCCGAGCGCAATCGCGCCGCCATTCACATTCACCTTGCTCTCATCCAGCCCTAAGTGGCGAATGATATGCAGGCATTGCGAGGCGAATGCTTCATTCAGCTCAAACAGATCGACCTGATCCTGCGTAATACCGGCCTTGCGCAGCGCCTTCGGAATCGCTTCTACAGGTCCGACGCCCATAATGTCAGGCGCGACGCCAGCCAACGCGAAGCTGCGGAAGGCCGCAAGCGGCTTCAATCCAAGCTCCTTCGCTCTATCGGCGCTCATCAGTACACAGGCTGCCGCGCCGTCATTCATCGGCGAGCTATTGCCTGCCGTGACGCTGCCGCCCACGGAGAACGAAGGCTTCAGCTTAGCAAGCACTTCTTCTGTCGTGTCCGGCCGAACGCATTCATCCATATCGAATGTCAGTTCTTTTTCCCAAGGCCGTCCATTGCTGTCGACCCCTCTCTGTACCGTTGAGACAGGTACAATCTCGTCACGGAATTTGCCTTCGGCGATGGCTGCCGCAGCCTTGCGATGACTGTTAGCAGCGAATTGATCCTGATCCTCACGGCTAATGCCGAATCGCTTCGCAACATTTTCCGCAGTGTATCCCATGCCCATGTATACTTCCGGCATTTCTGAGATCAGCTTCGGATGCGGTGCAAGCTTGAAACCGGTCATTGGCACCGCGCTCATGCTCTCTACTCCGCCGGCAACAATCGTGTCCGCAGAGCCGGCCATAATCCGTTCTGCAGCAAATGCGATCGATTGCAGGCCAGAAGCACAAAACCGGTTAACCGTAACCGCAGGCACCTCCTGCGGATAACCTGCATACAACGACAAGATTCGTGCCATGTTCAAGCCTTGCTCGCCTTCCGGCATTGCGCAGCCGAGTATGACGTCCTCAATATCCGATTTGTTCAAGCCTGGTGCGCGTCGAACAACTTCCTCCAGTACCGTTCTCCCCAGATCCTCAGCTCTCGTCTGCGCGAGACTCCCCTTCTTCGCCCGGCCAACCGGCGTACGCGCTATAGATACAATGACAGCTTCTTTCATTGCGATCTCCCCTCATTCCTAATTTGGAAGGATATTAATTGCGCAGCGGCTTGCCCTTGGAGAGCATGTGCTGCATGCGCGCCTGCGTCTTCGGTTCGCCGCACAGGCTTAAGAAAGCTTCACGTTCCAGATCGAGCATGTATTGCTCGCTCACCAAGCTGTTCGCCGGTACGTTGCCGCCCGCAAGCACATGCGCCAGCTTATTGGCGATCAACCGGTCATGATCTGAAATATAGCCGCCGAGGTGCATCGTATAGGCTGCCAGCTGCAGTACGGATTTGCCAGGTTCACCAACGACGCGGATGCGCTCCTCTTCTCTCGGCGCATATCCGACCCGATCCATTTCCAGCACGGCCATCTTCGCCTCATGTATACGGCGATCCGGGTTGATAACGACGGAGTCGTTAGGCCCCATATAGCCGAGCCGCTTCGTGTCATGTCCACTTGTCGATACCTTCGCCATAGCAATTGTTTCGAAATAGCTGTTGATGTACGATTGCAGGTCTGGATTCGTTTGGCCGACGATTTGGCTTGAGCGCAAGGCCATCTCTTTACAGCCGCCGCCCGCTGGAATCAAGCCAACGCCCGTTTCGACCAATCCGAAGTACGTTTCCGCAGAGAAAATGATTTTGTCTGCCGGCAGGCACGCTTCTACCCCTCCACCAAGCGTCATTTGATGTGGCGCAGCTACAACAGGCTTCTCCAGTCTCTTCAGCGTCAGCATCGTAGTCTGGAACTGGCGGATGATAAGATCAATTTCATCCCATTCCTCTTCCTGAGCCTCCATTAGAAGCAGCATGACATTGGCGCCCACGCAGAAATGACGCCCTTCATTTGCCACAACGAGTCCGCGGTAATTACGGCGAACTTCCTCCACGCTTTTCTGAATCATGGTCAAAATATCCGCACCGATGGCATTGTTCGGCGAATGGAATTCCAGACAAGCTACGCCGTCCCCGATGTCAATCAAGCTAGCACCCGGGTTAGATAGCACGACCTTGTTCTGCTGCTTGAGCTGCTTGAGCGAAATATGCTCCGCTGCCGACTCCAGCTCAGTCCACTCCCCGCCATGAACGTAAAATTGTTGTGCCTCCCGCTTCTCATAGAAGTGAGTATGTCCTTCAGCAATCCACGCGCGTACCCAATCTGGCAGCACGTCGCCCTCTGCCTCCATGCGTTTGGCAGCCGACACCAAGCCGATCGCGTCCCATACTTCGAACGGCCCGAGTTCCCAATTGAAGCCCCATTTCATCGCATTGTCGATATCGACAATCGAATCGGCGATTTCGCCCAGCTTGTGCGCCGAATAGAGCAGCACCGGCTTCAGCGTGTTCCATGCCAGTTCGGAATAACGATCCTTTGTACCGAGCAGCGCCTTGATTTTATTCGCTGCGCCCTTGGCAGACTTTGACGCTTCCAAGGAGGCGGAAGAGATTTTGCGTACCGGCTCGTAGTCCATCGTGTCAAAGCGCAGTGCCTGTATGACCTTCCCAGAATCGGTCTTCACTTTCTTATAGAAGCCTTGACCCTGCTTTTCGCCGATCCAGCCCAGATCAACCATCCGGTTAAGAACATCCGGCGCACTGAATACATCTTTCTCTACTGTCGCTGCCGTCTGGTCATGCACATTCGCTGCTACATGCACGAACGTGTCGAGTCCAACCAGATCGAGTGTACGGAACGTTGCGCTCTTCGGGCGGCCAAGCGCAGGCCCAGTGACGGCATCTACTTCCTCGACTGTGTACCCAAGCTCCATCATATTTCGCAATGTAATAAGCAGTCCGAATGTACCGATTCGGTTGGCGATAAAGTTCGGCGTGTCCTTGGCTACAACGACGCCTTTGCCGAGGCGACGCTCACAGAACTCATGCATGTAGGACACAATTTCCAGATCTGTCGTCTCTCCCGGAATAATTTCAAGCAGCTTCATATAACGTGGAGGATTGAAAAAATGAGTGCCTAAGAAGTGCTTTTTAAATGACTCTCCGCACGAAGCAACCATGTCGTTGATGGATATGCCCGACGTATTCGATGTTACGATCGTTCCCGGCTTCCATACCCCTTCGATTCGCTTCAGCAGGTCGCGCTTCACATCCAGTCTCTCGACGACGACCTCAATAATCCAATCCACGTCTGCAAGCTTCGACAGATCATCTTCGAGATTGCCCGGTGTAATTCTGCCCGCGAACTCTTCACTATAAAGCGGTGCCGGCTTCGTCTTCTTCAGGCGCGCGATCGCATCCGAAGCTAAACGATTGCGTACTGTTGGATGCTCCAGTGTGAGTCCTTTCTTGGATTCAGCTTCTGTAAGCTGGTTCGGCACGAGGTCGAGCAGCAGGCAGCGAATGCCAGCACCCGCCAAGTGGGCGGCAATAGCCGCACCCATTACGCCAGAGCCGATAACGGCGGCGCATTGAATCGGTTGAACCATATGCGAGTTCCCTCCCAATTTGTAATGGTCTGTGTCACATGATGAGAACAACAAGAACGACTTCAAGACTTTAAATAGATATGAAATTGTTGGCTGATGACGATACTCTGAGATGTTCCCTGCTTCAGAAGTGCTGGGTGCACTTCGTAAGATGTTCCTGCTTCAGGACTTGTAAGTGTGTCTGTACTTCGTGAGGTGTGTATTGCTTGAAATGTGTACTTCTGAGATGTGCAATGCTCCGCTGCGGTTCAGATCGCTGCTTGATGTTAAGCTGCTCTTGAGGGTACATATCTGAACTTTGCTTGTTGCTGTGGTTGCAGATTCTATAGAAGATTGATATATGGAGTAGTTCTTTGATGGTGAGAGAATGAGGTTATTGACCATTGTTCAAAAAATACAATCATTTCTTGTGGTTATACTGAAGGCTGTCTTATGAAACCGTCATCGGCTGCTTGTCATCCAATTTAACCGCCCCGAACACAGCTAGTTCCAAAATTTCAGCGATGTCGCGCGTCTGAACGGATTCCTCGGCTTCAAGCAGTTTCGTGCCGTCCTCCATCATCGTGAGGCAGTACGGGCATGCCGATGAAATTACGGTCGGCTTTGTGGCCAGTGCTTGCTCAGTGCGCGCCAGATTGACACGCTTGCCTGCAGTCTCTTCCATCCACATCATGCCGCCGCCAGCTCCGCAGCACATGCCATTCTCACGGCTTCGCTCTATTTCAAGCAGGGTTACGCCGCGTATCGCGCGCAGGATATTGCGCGGTTGTTCATAAACGCCATTGTAGCGTCCAAGATAACAGGAGTCGTGGTACGTAATTCGTTCCTCCACCTCATACTGCGGAACAAGACTTCCCGCGCGAATCAGTTCATCAAGCAGCTCGCTGTGATGGAGTACTTCGGCTTCCAGCCCAAACTCGGGATACTCATTCTTTAACGTGTTGTACGTATGGGGACAAGCCGTAACAATTTTGCGTACATTATATTTTTGGAAAGTGACGATGTTCTCCTCGCATAGCTGCTGGAACAAAAATTCATTGCCCATGCGCCGCGGAGTATCGCCCGAATTCTTCTCTTCATTGCCGAGTATGGCAAAGTTCACGCCGGCTTCATTCATCAGGCGCACAAGCGCCCGCGTAACCTTCCGGCTGCGATTATCATAAGAGCCCATGGAGCCGACGAACAGCAGGATATCAAACTCCGGATTCTCCTTCACGGTTGGTACATGAAGCACACCTTCAGGATCAACTTCCTTCACCCATTTCACACGATCACTGCGGCTAATGCCCCACGGATTGCTCTGACGCTCAATGTTCTGCAGCGCCCGCTGCCCATCATGCGGCATGCTCCCTTGCGTTAGCACCAGATAACGGCGCATATCGACGATTTTGTCGACATGTTCATTGCCGACCGGACATTGATCCTCACAGTTGCGGCAGGTCGTGCATGCCCATATTTCAGCCTCGGACATCACATCGCCGATAAGCTCAAGTTGCTCTGGGGGGTGTTGTGCAATTTGCCAAGTGGCTGCCTGCGCCTGCATCGTCGAAGCAATATCGGTTATCCCCTGTCCGTGCCACTTTCCAAGCTCGGCCCCCTCTGGATTCATGCTGTGAGTACCCGTTGATTTGAATGCAAAGGCAGGAGTCCATGGTGAACGAGACGTAATAGCCGCTCCTTTCTCTGTCAGGTGATCGCGCAACTTGACGATCATATGCATGGGCGACAGCCATTTCCCTGTACTGGCAGCCGGACATACATTCGTACAGCGCCCGCATTCGACGCATGCGTACAGATCCACTAGCTGCTTCTGTGTAAAATCCTCCACTTTACCCACACCGAACGATTCGGCTTCCTCATCTTCCAAGTCAAGCTTGCTCAACCGCCCGACAGGCTCTGTGCGCCGAAGCAGCAGGTTGACGGGAGCCGACAGTAGATGGAAATGCTTGCTCTGCGGCACATAGACAAGAAACGCAAGCAAAATCAACAAGTGCGCCCACCAGAATGCGATATAGAGCGCCTCAGCCACCCCGTGAGATAAGCCGGTAAAAATACCTGCTATAAGGGAAGATATCGGCGCGTATCCCGATGCCCCTTCTCCTTCAGCTAACCGATGGAATCCCATCGTCAATAAGACAGACAACATCAAAGCGTAAATAAAGAAGACGACAATCGATGGCTTCCAGCCCCGCTTCAGCCTTCCTAGTTTCTCCCCGTATCTGCGATAGGCAGCATACCCCATGGCAATGAGTATCAACGTCACGGTTGCTTCCTGCAGCAGCTCGAATGCCTCGTACCCGGGAATGGGCAGCGGTTTGCCCGACAATCCTTTATAAATAATATCCAGTGCGCCAACTTGTAAAATGATGAAACCATAGAAGATGACAATATGCATCAGGCCGCTTTTCTTATCCTTCAGCAGTTTCGTCTGCCCGAACACTTGGGCGGCAAATGCATGCAAATTGTGCTTCACCCGTCCGCTCCAATTTACCGGCTGTCCGAGTTTGACATACAAGAACCGGTGATAGACCGCTTTGGCAAACCAATAAACGCCGAGTCCCGTAACGGCCAAAAATAGGACAAGCTGCACAATCGCTCCCGGCATCGGAACCATCCCCTTTCTCAATATTGCAAATGAATGAATTACCTACAGGAAGCGTTTTCATCCCCTTGTCACCATGTGCCTTTCTACTGCCTTAACCCAGATCTATATCCAATGATTGACAATGATCTCAGTTCTAATTTATGATAGCAGCAGAAACTGAATGAGCATTCATTCATTTGTATTCCATATTCTAGCACCGAGGTGATTCCATGACAAGTCAGAAAAAAGAAAAATATTCCCAAATTCTCGAAGCAGCGGTCAAAGTCTTTGCAGAACACGGGTTTCACCGCTCGCAAGTTTCCAAAATTGCAAAAGCAGCCGGAGTTGCTGACGGCACGATCTATCTATACTTCAAACGAAAGGAGGATATCCTGATTTCCTTGTTTCAAGAGAAGCTTGGGGAGCTTATCGCTAAGTTTCATGCAAGCCTCGAAGAAACGACCGGGGCCAAGGAAGCATTGCGTAATGTATGCAAAATCCATTTTTCCGAGTTTGAGAGCAATCCGGATTTGGCGTTCGTCACGCAAATCGAGCTGAGACAAAGCTCCCTTGAGCTTCGCAAGGAAATCGGAAAAATTATAAAACCCTATATTGTACTGATTGAACGAATCTTATTGCAGGGCATTGAAGAAAAGGTATTCCGTGACGATATTGACGTCAAGCTTACCCGTCTACTCATATTCGGTTCTATGGATGAAGTCGTGACGTCGTGGCTCATTTCCGGGCAGAAGTATTCTCTGGTCGGACAGCTGGATGGCACGATCACTTTTTTCCTAAAGGGACTCGAGCCTTAGCTCTCCCCTTCTAATTTCCCGATTACACCCTGTTCTTAAGGTCAGGTCCTTATTTATTCTTGTTCTACCAAGACCCATCTTGGATATATGATCATGTCTCATCTTGGATTCACTATCACGTTATCGCCATATAGGAAATGGATACCGACGTTGTAATACCCCTTCTCAGAGCTGTATTCCTACCCAATCTCCTGCATGGCAGTCCACTTGTTCTGCAAGTCCGCTTTAGATATTTTGAAACTAAATAAAGCGAAAGGGGCAATGAACGATGAATATCATCGTATTAGTCAAGCAGACATTCGATACGGAGGAAAAGATCATCACCGAAGGAGGCAAAATTGCAGAAGACGGAGTCAAATTCGTCCTTAATCCTTATGATGAGTATGCAGTTGAGCAAGCGATTCGCATTCGCGACGACCAAGGCGGCAAGGTTATCGTCGTCTCCGCAGGACCCGAGCGTACATCTGAGGCGCTGCGAACAGCACTTGCCATGGGCGCTGACGAAGCCGTGCTGCTCAACGATGAGCGAATCGGCAGCGATGAGCATGCCGTTGCGCATGCCCTGCACGCATTTGTCGGAACAGAATCTTACGATCTTATTCTTGGCGGCAACTTCTCGGTCGACAACGGTTCCGGCCAAGTGGCCGTTAGACTTGCGAAGCTGCTTGGCATTCCGCATGTATCGTCGATTACGAAGCTTGAAATCGCGGATGGCCGTGCCCTCTGCTCCCGGGATGCCGAAGGAGACACAGAAGTAGTAGAGGTGCCTCTTCCAGCCCTATTCACCGCCCAGCAAGGTTTGAATGATCCGCGCTATCCTTCGCTGCAAGGAATTATGAAGGCGAAGAAGAAGCCTTTCCGTGAGCTTACGCTCGACGACTTCGGTGTAACGGTTGACGCACGTACAGCTCAAGCGGAGCTATTCCTGCCTCCGCAGCGCCAAGCCGGCAAGCTGCTCGCCGGGGAACCAGCCGCTCAAGTCCAAGAGTTGTTCCGACTGCTGCGGACGGAAGCTAAGGTCGTATAGTTCTGCATCGAATGCAACGAATCCGGTAAGTTCATATTCCAAGGAGGCGTATTGATATGTCCAGAACGATTCTTGTCGTAGCCGAAGCGAAGGGTGGAAGTCTTCGCCAAGTGTCCTATGAAGCGATTGGGGCAGCCCGCACAGCCGCAGGCAATGGAGGCACTGTAGCCGCTGTGATCATCGGTGCGGATGCAACCCGCTATTCCAGCGACTTGGCGGCCTACGGCGTCGATCATATTTATACTGTGGAGCATACTGCACTCATTCATTATCATCCGGAGGCTTATTTTGCCGCGCTGCAAGCCGTTGTGCAAGCAGCCAACCCGGATGGCGTATTTTTCGGCCATACTGCTTGGGGCAAAGACTTGGCACCGCAGTTGGCTGCTTCCCTGCATAGCGGCCAAATTTCCGATATCATCGCAATTGAAGTGGACAGCAGCGGCGAGGTATTATTCACGCGCCCGATCTATGCAGGCAAGGCCATGGAGAAGAAGAAGTTCCTTGCTGCACCATGGATCGTAACCATACGCCCGAACAACATTCAGCCTCCGGCAGCAGAAGCTGGCCGAACAGTGCCTGTAACGGCTATTGCTTACCCTGAACCGCCGCTATCCGCTGTTATTCGCGAGGTCGTGCAAAATACGGTTGGCAAAATGGATTTGAGTGAAGCGAAAATCATTATATCTGGAGGACGAGGCGTCCGCAGCGCCGAGGGATTCAAACCGCTTGAGGAGCTCGCCTCTCTACTTGGCGGTGCTGTTGGCGCTTCCCGCGGTGCCTGCGATGCGGGTTATTGCGACTACGCCCTGCAAATCGGACAGACGGGCAAGGTCGTCACGCCGGAGCTGTATATTGCCTGCGGCATTAGCGGCGCCATTCAGCATCTGGCGGGAATGAGCCAATCGCGCGTCATTATCGCGATCAACAAAGATCCGGAAGCGCCAATCTTCCAGATTGCCGATTACGGCATCGTGGGCGACCTGTTCGAAATCGTGCCGCTCCTGACTGAGCAGTTCAAGCAGGCGCTGCAAGCATAGCATAAAAACGGTAAGGCAGGGCATTCCGGTTGCTTAAGACGATCGGGGTGCTCTTTTTTTTGCAAAATGCCCAATTCACCCCCGGGCTCCCAGTTTCGTAGGATTGTTCAGTTATTTCAACATTAACTGCCTATAGGAACCGTCTACAAACGTCCATCACTGTATGCGAAGACGCAGCCAAATACAAAGAAGCCCCCATACCTCTCGGCATGTAGGGCTTCTACTGAACAATTATTTGCGATTTGGATCTCCGAAAAACATTTCATGCGCTAATGCAGTCTGAATACGTGATTCATCCTCATTCAGCTTGCGTATTAACTCCATCTCCACCTCGGTTACTTCATCCCCTTGGAAATTGATTTCCGCGATCGAAGCAACAATCTTTACGATAGCTACGGCCACATTATCTGGTGTATAGGCAATCACCTTCTGCCCTGTCGGAAACACTCGAAAGCCCTGCTTGGTCATTTTGCCCCGTCCATATTCCAGCAGCTCATACAGCTCCTGCTCCGTCTTAAATTTGCATACTGAATTAAACTCTGTCTGAAATCCCATGATCTCCGCTCCTTTGCCTGTAAAAAGTGTAACTATATTGAATCACGGCAAGGTGGAGACTGGCAACCGCCTTCTGACTCTCAACATGATAGGCAATCACGCTCTCGGAAGAGATGATGTCACAAATGAGCGAGTTGATATTGTTATATTTATACACCTTCATTTCTGATTTTCCCCTTAAATTATATTCAGAATCTATTAAGTTGAATCTTAATTATTCAATGTTAGCATGGAAATATATCTCATATATTCATAAATTGGAGGAAGTGAAATGAATATCAAAAAAGCAATTCTAGCATCCCTGATCGTATCTAGTATGCTGGTCACAGTCGGCCCGGTTCCTGTCGAAGCCGCGGCTGCACAAGAGCAGAAGAAGCCGGAGAAGGTGAAGGTTCAGATCGACAAGAAGATGGCCGACAAGCTGAAAAAAGCAATAAAGGAATTGGCCGGAAAAGAAATCAAGCTGCAGGATGCTGCCGAGACATACAAGGGTTTTGTTGGAAGTGTAATCGTTCAATCAGTGGATGGGAAATACTCGATTAGCTTCAATCCGAAAACAGGGGTTATAGGGAATGGATTTGCCAATATCTCGATCGATGAAGTCAGTAAAGAGGATCGGAATAAAGTCCTTAAAAGATTAAAAGAGTTGTATCCAAACAAAACCTATGTGCTGAGTAATGAAGTGGAAATGCGTCGACGATATGACGACAAACAGGGTAAATTTGTAGATACGAACTATTTTTTCACAGAGGAAGACTTCTATATCTCGCTCTATAAACCAGGTGCCGGGTCTGATGCAAAAGATCAACTGAATGGGTTCTCGATTAAAGTTGATGCCAAAGAACTTGATCAAAAATGGACAAAAGCAGCAGCAGAATTAGTGAAAACAGCGTTCAATCATGAATTGAAAGAAGTGACGGAAGCAACACTCCGTGATGGTAATTTTGACTATGAAAAGGTGCTGGCCATACCGATGTGGGTATTGCAAGGAGACGGTGTTTACATTCAAATTGATACAAAGTCGGGAAAGGCGATAGAAGTCATTCACAAATCGCGTCTAAAGGAAAAGGTAACGGCCGACAAGGAGATTACGGCAAAAGATGCAAAAGAAGTGATTGCTCCACTGGCCCAAAAGGTGCTGGGTGTCGATATTAGCGGATGTGAAGTGGAATGGGATAACAGACTGAAAGAGTACCGCTTCCACAATGATTATATGGATAAAAAGGACAGAAAGGTAGTCGCAACGAAGCTGAGAGCTGCATTGGATGCTGACAAAAACGCAGTGTATCTGGTGGGTGGAACAAGCGCGATACACGGTTCGAATGAGACGATGGAGAAGTAGACGTTACAACCTTTTTACCTTACACCGTACGAGACGGTACGAGGCTGTGGATGCACATCCACAGCCTCGTTCGTTTACGGTATTACAAGAGTCGCCTGCAATTCGCGCTGCATCTGGTCAAGCGCATCACGAACCGTAGTTTTTTCATCAAGCATATCAGCCATATAGGTTTGAGAAAACTGATCCATCTTGATTAGAACCGGATCTGGAAGTCCTCTTAATGTATTGATCATATTGTTGTTAATCTTGTCCAATTTATAAAACACTTCCACCCTACTATCCTCATTGCTCGCAGGCTTTCTTGCTGGCAGCTCGCCCGGGTTAATTTGTGGTTAATACGTTCTCGAAAACATGCTCCCAGCCATGCGCGTTCAGCGCGAACTGCTTATTTCTCGCATGATAGAAGGACAATCCGCTTCCCTCTCCAATGTGAAGTGCCATCATATAAGGATTTTCTGAATATTTCGTGTAGAGCCCATATTGCTTGTTCTCATGTTAGAATTGTTTCCATCTCTCTTTATCCAACTATTCAATGATTGCTACCTCTGGTTCTCACTTAAATAAATGTAATGATCCATAGAAACCGCAATTATATCTGGCTGCTCCTTCTGAATTGCCTTCTCCAAAGATTGGTAATAATTACACTAACACTTTAAGTGTTACTTCTTGCTCATTTTCCTTTTTATTATTGGTACATCCTACTATTAATAGTAAGAACGATAGTATCACGATATAAATTTTCTTCATCGTCATCCTCCTTTTTAAACTAGCAAGATCATTCGTATTATCACGGGGATAGAGATCAAGCTGAAAAATATCGGAACAGTCCGCAGCTCAACACCCTTCTATGAAAAAATAATAGAGATGATGTCACAAATAAGCGGATTGATATTGTTATATTTATACACCTTCATTTCTGATTTTTTCCTTAAATTATATTCAGAATCTTTTAAGTAGAATCTTATTTATTCAATGTTAGCATGGAAATGGAGCTCATATATTTATACATAGGAGGAAGTAAAATGAGTGTCAAAAAAGCAATTTTAGCATCCCTGATCGTATCTAGTATGTTGGCCACATTGGCCGGCCCAATTCCTGCCGGAGCGGAGGCAGCGCAAGAGAATCAGCAAGAGCAGCAATCCGATAATAAGAAGGTTCCCATCGATAAGAAGTTGGCTCCCAAGCTGCAAAAAGCGGTAAATCAATATGCGGGGAAAGAGGTTAAGCTTAAGGATACCGGTGAACATATCAATAACAATGAGACTTTGGTCACGGTTCAATCTGCAGATGGAAATTACGGTGTTGGCTTTGATCCCAAAAGCGGAAAAATATGGTTTGTTTCCAACAAGACGACAATCGACAAAGTCGACAAAAAATTTCAAGACGAAGCTTTAAAAGAGTTAAAGAACGCCTATTCAAAGAAGAAATACGTATTTAACAAAGACGTTACACAGTCACGATCCTACGATAATAGCAAGGGTAAATTTGGAGATTATATGTTTTATGAGTTTTCCGGGAAGGATTTTAAAGTTTCAGTAAATGCTAATATTTCAGAAGGTTATGCCCTGTCCGTTGTGACAATCGATATTGACAAAAAAGAACTTGATCCGAAATTGCTGAAATCGGCAACGGAAGCGATCAAAACGGCGTTCGATCATCAATTCGACGTGACGAAGGCGCAGATTGAGCATTATACGTGGGTGCTTAAGGACGACAAAGTGACGGTTTACATGGAGAAAGGGAAAGCAATCAGCCTGATCAATGAACAAGGCAATCAGGTCACGACGAACAAAGAGATGACAGAAAAAGAAGCCAAAGAAGCGGTCGCCCCGCTCGCAAAGAAATTATTCAATATCGACATTACGGGATATGAAGTGAAATGGGACAGCTTATTTAAAGATTACCGCTTCATCGAAAAAAATGATGTTACGGCGGTGAGAGCGGCATTGGATGCCGAGAAAAACGTCGTGTATATAAAGTCCGGGAGCAGAGCGGCCGCAGGGAATTAAAAACACAAACAGATGCATAGGAGGATGATCATGTTTATGAAAAAAGCTATCATCGCAACATTGGTCATATCCGGCATGCTAGCCTCATTGGGAGGACCGATTCTTGTCGAAGCTGCGGCTGCACTAGAGCAGAAGCAGCCGGAGAAGGTGAAGGTTCAGATCGACAAGAAGATGGCCGACAATCTTAAAAAGGCAATGAAGGAATTGGCAGGCAAAGAGGTCAAGATGCAGGATGTTGGCGAGAGCTACTCCGGTTCGGGTGGGAGTGCAACAATCCGATCTGTAGATGACAAATATTCAATTGACTTTAATCCGAAAACAGGTGGAATAGGGTGGGGCTTTGCAAAAATCTCGATCGATGAAGTCAGTAAAGAGGATCAGAATAAAGTCCTTCAAAGATTAAAAGAGTTGTATCCAAACAAAACCTATGTGCTGAGTAATGAAGTAAAAATGCAACGACGATATGATGACAAGCAGGCTAAATTTGTAGATACGGACTATGTTTTCACAGAGGAAGACTTTAATATCTCGCTCTATAAACCAAGCACTGGGTCTAAAGCAAAAGATCAACTCAATGGGTTCTCGATTAAAGTTGATGCCAAAGAACTTGATCCAAAATGGACAAAAGCAGCAGCAGAATTAGTGAAAACAGCGTTCAATCACGAATTGAAAGAAGTGACGGAGGCAACACTCAGACATGGTAATTATGACTATAAAAAAGTGCTGGCCATACCGATGTGGGTATTGCAAGGTGACGGTATTTACGTTGAAATAGACACAAAGTCAGGAAAGGCGATAGAAGTCATTCACAAATCGCGTCTAAAGGAAAAAGTAACGACAGACAAAGAGATTACGGCCAAAGTTGCAAAAGAAGTGATTGCTCCGCTGGCTCAAAAGGTGCTGGGTGTCGATATTAGCGGATGTGAAGTAGAGTGGGATAACGGACGGAAAGAGTACCGCTTCCACAATGACTACACGGACAAAAAGGACGGAAAGGTAGTCACAACGAAGCTGAGAGCTGCATTGGATGCTGACAAAAACGCAGTGTATCTAGTGGGTGGAACAAACGCGATACACGGTTCGAGGGAGACGATAGTGAAGTAGACGTTACAGCTTTTCCACCTTACACAGTAACGAGACAGTACGAGCCTGTGGATGCACATCCTCAGGCTCGATACGTTTTCGATAAGTATGAAGGTTCTATCCCCCCTCATGGAGCTTCTCGCAAGAGAAGGGGTTGATTGCGCCGGAGGATATCTTCCCGAAGGCCGACGTTAGTTGAACCGTGAAGCAGCTCTCTTTACTTCGCTCGGTCATACCACACGCGCAAGTGATGAACCGCTGCTCCTGCGAAGGAGGAATGGCTTGCACCGAGCTCCTTCACATCGCGCAGATGATCCTCGAAGTAGTCCAGCGACTTGCCGTGGAAGGACAAGTAGCCTCCTTCATTGGTCTTGCCCAGTTCAAGACCAATGACAATCGGCTTGCCAAGCTCGTCCGCCTGCGAGAGCAGCTTCTTGGACGATTCATAGATCGAATCCGAGTTGTCCCGATATGCCATAATTGTCAAGGAGTCGAATTGCTCCAGCATCCAGCTGCTCACCTTGCCGTTCCCAGTCGGCATATTCAGGCGCGGCAGCCAGAAGGGAACATCCACAGCCATGTACAGGCCTGCCTCTCGCCCTTCCTCCAGCCAGCTCTCCATGTTGTCGAGCCAGCTGTGGACGAGGCTGGCTTCATCCTGCGATCTTCTTTAATGGTTACTGTTATCAAGGGTCGCCTGCAATTCGCGCTGCATCTGGTCAAGCGCATCACGAACCGTAGTTTTTTCATCGAGCATATCAGCCATGTAGGTTTGAGAGAGTTGATCCATCTTGGCTAGAACCGGATCTGGAAATCCTCTTAATGTATTGATCATATTGTTGTTAATCTTGTCCAATTTATAAAACACTTCCAACCTACTATCCTCATTGCTCGCAGGCTTTCTTGCTGGCAGCTCACCTGGGTTAATTTGAGTAAAAATCCGTCCATAGTCCTCGCCATTAATGTATTTAGCAAGCTCCCATGCCTCTTCTGGATGCTGCGCTCCTACTGGAATTGCAAAGATTTCTTCCATGTTGATTCCATTCCCCGTCGTCGGGAAGTCAGCACTTGTAGGATACGGCAATACTGTCCAATCCAAATCCTTGAACAGACTGTTGTTTCCTGTAAGGGCGCTGTACAGTGTTGAGTCATCTACCGCCATCGCAATGTTTCCTATCAGAAAAGGATAATTTTTTTGATAAGAGGTTTTCATTGCCTCTTCTTTTTTCGCAGTTGTTTTTATTTCCGAAGATTTTAAATCAAAGCAGACTTCAGTTCTCACACAGTTTAACACGTTCTCGAAAACATCCCCCCAGCCCTTCGCGTTCAGCGCGAACTGCTTATTTCTCGCATGAAAGAAGGACAATCCACTTCCCTCTCCAATATGAAGTGCCATCATATAAGGATTTTCTGAATATTTCGTGTAAAGCCCATATTGCTTGTTCTCTTTATCCTGATGTTGGAATTGTTGCGCAAGTTGGAAAATTTGATCCCACGTGAGTAGGTCGTTTGGAATAGGTATTCCCTTTTCATTGAAGAAGGTGTTATTAATATAAAGTGCAGAAGCATTAAATGTTGGAGTCAGTCCGTATATATCGCCCTGCTCATTTGTGAGTGAATTGACGATAGCAGGCGCTATCGTTGCTAGATTAAAACCATCTCTCTTTATCCAACTATTTAATGGTTGTAACTTCTGATTCTCGCTTAAATTGAAGTAATGATCCATAGAAATCACAATAATATCTGGTTGTTCCTTCTGAATTGCCCTCTCCAAAGATTGATAATAATTCTGATCATGCGACAATAGCTCATATAGAGAAATAACTTCTAGCTTGTATGCAGGGTGTGTAGCGAGAAAAAAGTTACCGTATTTCTGATTAAAAACATCTCTATTAAACGCTAACACTTTAAGTGTTACTTCTTGCTCATTTTGTTCTTTAGAGTTAGTACATCCGACTATTAATAGTAAGAACGATAGTATCACTATATAAATTTTCTTCATCGTCACCCTCCTTTTTATTCAATTACCTATGGGAAACACAGACGACTGCTCCCCTTTAATGGAGCCAACATCTGTATTCTTGAGTTCGCTATAATATTTAACAGGAAAAAGGCCACTTACGTGACCTTTTTAGTTTAGCAACAAGATAAATATTCAGACTCCATAAAATCACTACAATGAGAACATTTTCCATCACATGGGTAACCAAAAGTAACGCATGTAACAGTTGATTCAAGCGGAGAACATTTATAATGATGTCTGTACTTAATTTGTTTTTTATCTCCGCAAGGATTCGACGTGCACTCATCCACAGAACCGCAGGAACCATAAGGGCTGCTCAATTATATCACCTCCTTTCATGAAGAACACCCAACTTGGTATTGATAGCTATTCGCTTGTGATTGGAACATTTTATAGTACTGTCCACGTAAAAGTAGTAGTTCTTCATGGTTCCCTACTTCTATAATTCTGCCTTCATCGAGAACAATTATTTTATCTGCAGAAAGGCAACTTGCTAATCGATGAGATATTATTATTGCTGTTTTGCCTTTACAAATATCGATAAAACGATTGATTAATTTCACTTCACTTATTGGATCTAAGGAGGCTGTAGGCTCGTCAAGGAAAATTATCTCTGCCTCTTTATATAACGCTCTTCCCAACGCAATTCTTTGCCACTGCCCACCTGATAGCTCTCTTCCATTATCGAGGGTATATCCCAGATTGGTTTTTTCCTTTTCGGATAGCATTTCTAAAAACTGAATGACTTCAGCTTCATTAATTGCTTTATTAAACTGTAGTTGATTAATATTTTCTGTCTCACTTAATGTGATATTTTCTTCTATTTTAAGCTCATATTTCACAAAGTCTTGAAATAAAGCTGTCATTTTTCTATACAATTCTTTTTGCGGGATATCTTCGATGTCTGCCCCATCTATTAAAATTCTGCCTTCTTGTGCAGAATACAAACCTAACAAGCACTTTATTAATGTACTTTTACCTGATCCATTCTCCCCTACAATGGCTACGGTTTCCCCTTGAGAAATTGAAAAAGAAATGTTTTTTAAAATAAATGAATCACTATTAGGATATTTAAATGAAATATTCTCAACTGAAATTATATGCGTACGATCCACATCTTCTAATACCGACATTTTGTTTGTTGTTTTTTCTGGAATAGTGATAAACTTATTCATATCTACTATATATAATCCTTGATTTATTAATGTACCAATTCCTCCAGATAACATTTTTATAGTAGCAGTACTCATTGAAAGTAATTGAGAATAGGCAACAAAATCCCCTATAGTTATATTATTATTTCTACCGATCAATATAATTCCCAGAATGAACAGTGCATTCACCACTTGATGTAAGATAACAATATTGAACTCTTTCTTCATCCTATATTTCTCAAGCCCATATTGTTCATCCGAAGTCTTCCACATCATCTTTTCCCAGAGCTTTAATATATACTTGGAGTGACCAAATAACTTGAACTCTTTATGAACTGTTTTGTTGGTAAATAAACTAAAAAGATATTGACTCCTTCTTAATATTTGTAGTTGTGAATGTTCTTGTGAATATTGTTTGCGCGATGTAATTGCAATTGTATGAAGTGAAGGGGCTAAAAGAATTATTAGCAGAAATGCTAGGAGCCAATGAAGTTGAAATAATAAATACGTATATCCACACAATATAATAATATTTTTAACAATGTCCATAATAGAGATGAAACAGATAACAATCCGATTACCAATACCACTATTAATTCTTTGTATCAAATTATGATTTTCTTGCGTCTCAAAAAAGATTAATGGTAAAAGTACAAGTTTATCTGCAATTTTCTTATCAACATAATAGTTCGCATATTGTGTCAATCTTGATCTAAGGAGTGTTTTTTTATTATTAAATATTTGTCCTAAGATAAATAATAAAAGTTGCCCTACTATATAAATTAATGAATCATACACTTGGTTGCCCTGATTCAATACTTCTGCAATGCTATCCGTTAGCTTCTTTAATAAATACACTTGAGAGACTGGTATCAAAGATTCTGCTAGAGTTATCAGAATAATACCTATTATTTTATAATTTTGTCCTTTACAAGCAATTTCGAAAATATACCAGTAGTTTCGAAAATAGTTTAGTATATTCATTATTCTGATAAAGAAACATATAAAGGATATTCAGAAATAATATTATTATTCTCATCTAACAAGCAATATCGATAAGTACCTTCTTCAGTTACGGCAAACTTCACATTTACCGCTGCATCCATTCCTGGCATCATACAATTCAATCGAAAGTTTTTAACTTCGATTATTAAGCTACTGAATACCACAACATGATCTGGAGCGTATATAACTAATTTATATAAACTATTAAATTCAGGACTCGGAAGGAAAAATTTCAAGTGGACATCCGTAATAATGGCGCTTGGAAACATGTTTACTTGTATTGAATTTACTACACTGTTAAGTGAATGCCTTTTTGTTTTATGATCATAGATAATTTTCTCGGCAACTAAGATATTTGCTATGGTATTCATCTTTATTTCTTTATATTTCATAGATATTTCATGACCTCTCCTTTGGAGTGTATTTTTCCGGATGGGGTACTTATAAATATTCTCGTGAAATCCTGTTCTTTCAATGATGCTAAATCAAGATATACCATTTTTTTGTATCTCCAAACCTTTTTTTTTGCATTAAAAAACCAAGAATTTGATATAAATACTATTATTAAATCATTGTCAGGATCAAGTAAATGTCTATCAATGTTTTTGAAATATGCTGATTTATAGCTAATCAACAATATCTTAGAAAATCGTTTTTTTCCTTGTATTTTTTGAATAAATTTCTTTTCTTCAAATTTTATCTTAAACAAGAGTATTACACGGATTGCCATAAGACATAGCAATAAAGATGCAAGCACCACTGCCACTTCATTGTAATTTTCCATTAATGTCCCTCATAGTTTTATATATCTTTACACCCTGATATAAGTTAATACTGGTCAACAATAATAGAGTAATCAGATAATTAAAAGTACTAGTGAAAACACCCGAATATCCTTCCATAAAAATACTTATCGCACAAATTGAAATTAATATTATATTCCTTACAATCGGCATTTTATTTAGCAGGTTGTTTTTTCCAAAGCAAGAACATTCAGTAGAACCATTAATGTTCTTTTGATATATTACTATGGCAATAAAAAACACAAGCAAAATAATGGTTAACAACTGTCTCCATGGAGTAAAAAAGTCGCTGAGGTGACAAACCGAAAATACGAGTTCTATACCTATCAACACGTAAATACTTGTTTTTTTTAGTAAGGGTGGGATGAATTGAAGTTTCTCGATTTCTCGTTCAAAATCATATGTATTAGTGAGTTTGGAATATGCTGACAAGGCGAACACAAACCCTAGCAAAAAATCTATGCAATTATGAATCATTTTACAATTCCTTATAAATTAATGCTTGTATTTCCGAAACATTCGGTGTAAACATTTTTTCAATAATATTACCCTTCACATCAACTAAAATGCTGGTAGGTGTTTCATAAATATTTGCTTTTTCAAGTGGCTCTTTATAAGAAAACACAGGAAAGTCAAACTTAAGTTCTCTTATTATCTCATTATTCTCTAATTCATCACCATCCGTAATCAAACTAAAATGAATATTGCCATTAAAAATAGATAACTGGGGTAATAATTCAATACAATGTGCGCAGCTTAATGAAATAACACAATAAACACAAGGTTTGCTTATATCAGATATTTTAAACAACTTCGTAATGTTAGGAATCTCAGTTACATTTCGGGCCTCTGACGCCTCATGATATTTTTTGGCTTTATTGAAAATATCACTCAATTTAACCATCCGCTTTGCTCCCTCTGATCATTTTTTTATAACAACTTTCTTAAAGGGGTTTTTAATCTTTCAAAAGAAAATTCTGCTCCAACTGGTCCTGATTCTAAAACTTGACCTTTCCCGTTTATTGTTAATCCTAACGGAAAGCTTTTCACTTGGAGTTCAAATTTCATTACCTCCTTGTCCATATAGAACAATGGAAACAAGTTATTCACATATTTTTTTAACATCTCAAATAGAGTAGGTTCAGTGTGAATAAAAGCAGCGATATTTATTTCAGGATTTTTAGCACAAAACGTTTGCATTCCCTCCAACGCTTGTTCACATGAAGAACAGGTTGTTGATAAAAATACAGCAATTAAGTAATTCGATTTAATAAGATCGTACAAAAATACTCGATTTACGTTCTCAATCTGTATGTTAGGGATATAGTCACCAAGATCTAAACGAAAAGACGTCGGTTCTTTTAAGAATTTTCGATAATCCCCTTTGCTTTCAACGTTTTCCAAATCATCTCCCCCTCTGCTCACCCAAATTTTTTATACATTTGACATTGATCCTAAATACAAATTAAAACAATTTATAACCCTGTTTTTGGAATATCAAAAGTATATCATCGGTTTTTATGCATGTCTATGTATTTTATTGTAGTTTATTGGAAACATATCCGATTTACTAGTTCTCACTGAACCTCTTCTACATATTTCGCACATAGGAGACTGTCTCATACGTAGTTTTTACTACCTATGAGTTAACTGTTAGATTGGAAAAAAGGTTGAGTTAAGGTTACATCCCCCCTCAGACTCAACCTTTTCGTTTCATTGTTGTCCACTTGATCCATGTATTCCCGATTACTTTCATTTGTTTCGTTATGCTGTGCTTGCAAAAGAGAAAATAACATCATCGGCGGACTTCTTTAGGACAGCCCTTGCTTGTTCATAATTGGAGGATACGAAGATACACTCTTAGTACACTTAGGATATTTAAGCAGCCAAATCGATATTATGCTATAAATTTAATGTATCAGCGGGGATTTCAATGATTGAAGGATAGCAGACCACTTCAACTTATACAGTTCCATTAGTTCGTCTACCTTGGAAAGCAATAATGCTTTGCCTTCTTGAGAGGCTTCATCTCCAGCGGTGGTTCCATTAATCAGTATAATAATAATTAAAAAGAGTATTGTCTCCTAATCACTCGCTCCTCTTGATTTTACCTTATGACATAACATTCAGCCCCATTCTCTAGATTGAAAGTATGATTCAACCTGAGTAAAATGTGCCCCAGCGTTAAAACAAAAGGGCCGAGTTCGGGAAGCAATGCGAACCCGAACTCGACCCTTTAATTCATGCGGTCATACCACACGCGCAAGTGATGAACCGCTGCTCCTGCGAAGGAGGAATGGCTTGCACCAAGCTCCTTCACATCGCGCAGATGATCCTCGAAGTAGTCCAGCGACTTGCCGTGGAAGGACAAGTAGCCTCCTTCATTGGTCTTGCCCAGTTCAAGACCAATGACAATCGGCTTGCCAAGCTCGTCCGCCTGCGAGAGCAGCTTCTTGGACGATTCATAGATCGAATCCGAGTTGTCCCGATATGCCATAATCGTCAAGGAGTCGAATCGCTCCAGCATCCAGCTGCTCACCTTGCCGTTCCCAGTCGGCATATCCAGACGCGGCAGCCAGAAGGGAACATCCGCAGCCATATACAGGCCAGCCTCCTTCCCTTCCTCCAGCCAGCTCTCCATGTTGTCGAGCCAGCTGTGGACGAGGCTCGCTTCATCCTGCTTCCATTCCGGCAATAAATAAGGCTCTACATCCAGATGAACACCGGCAAATCGCTCGCCTTCTGCGGCCTGCTGATTATAATCACTCACCCACCGGATGAATGACTTTCCTTCCTCCTCGTGCCGTTCCTTCGCCCATTCCGGCGCACCGTTCAAGGCATGAACGTCAATCCCGGCTTCGTGCGCCTTCCGAATAAATTCACGGTAGGTAGTCTGCTCTACTCTGTCACTTATCTGCAAATAGACGAGATTCACTCCATTCGTCCGGCAGAACGAGACGATATCCTCCCCCGAATCGCGAATCCATTCCGTATCCCACAACCATGTTGCCTTTGTCCGATCCGTATCCGCAGATCGAAGCGAGAATAGGACTGCGACACAGCAGCATAGCAGTAGCGTAATTAACACCCCCCGTGAACCTCGAGAGAATCGTAGAAATCTCCCTATCCTACTATCCCGAGGACGCATGGGATTCGTACCCGATTTAGACAAGAACCGCCTCTTCTACTTCTACATCTCGTATGCTTTCTTGTTCGGTATAACCGAGCTTGTGAATGTTCGGGCGATGAATGCCCTTGAATGCATTGCGCGTATCCAATATCGGGATATTCAAATCCGCGAGCTGTTCGTAATCGAACGATTGATGGTTCGTAATCAGCACCATGCAGTCATATGTCTGGAACGCCGGCAAATCATAATCGATCGTATGCACCGTCTTGCCAGCCTTGTTCTTGAAGTGTGTCGCATGCGGATCATAATAATCGATCTGAGCACCGCTCGCCTTAAACAGCTCATAGATTTCAAGACCCGGGGATTCTCGCAAATCGTCGATGTTCGGCTTGTAGGCCATACCCAGAATCAATATTTTCGAGTTTTTAATCGACTTAGAGCTTTGATTCAAAATTCGTGATGTCTTCTCCATGACATGGTATGGCATATTGGCATTGGTAGCTTGTGCGATATCGATAAACTTGCTATAGAAACGATACCCCTTCGCTTTCCAAGACAGGTACATGGGGTCAAGCGGAATGCAGTGGCCGCCGATACCTGGTCCCGGATAGAAAGGCATGAATCCGAACGGCTTCGTCGCTGCAGCATCGATGACCTCCCAGATATCGATGCACATCCGGTCGCACATCATCGCCATCTCATTAATGAAGGCGATGTTGACACTGCGGAACGTATTTTCCAACAGCTTCGACATCTCTGCTACCTTCGTCGAAGTGACGGGAACGACGCTCTCTACGATATTGTCGTACAGTGCTGCTCCCAGCTTGAGGCAAGTTGGTGTCGTCCCGCCAATGACCTTCGGTGTGTTGAATGTATTGAACTTCGGATTGGACGGATCCACGCGCTCCGGTGAGAAGCAGAGGAAGAAGTCCTCTCCTGCTCGGTAACCCAAGGAGGCTTCAATTTCATGTTGAATCAGCTCTTCTGTCGTGCCTGGATACGTTGTACTCTCGAGCGTAATCAACAGGCCCTTCCGCATATATTTCTTAATTTGTTCCACAACACGCGTAATGTAGGATGTATCTGGATCTTGATTCTCGCTAAGTGGAGTCGGCACGCAAATGCTGACCGCATTAAGCAATTGAATATGACTGAAGTCAGTCGTCACGAACAACCGGCCTGTGTTCATGCACTGCGTCAACGTCTCATCGCTGATATCCTTAATATAGGAATGTCCGTTATGGATACTCTCGATCTTGCGTGAATCAACATCAATTCCGACGACCTGAAAGCCCTGCTTGCACATCTCAATGGCAAGCGGCAGACCGACATAGCCTAACCCGATGACTCCGATTACAGAAGTTTTGTGTTCGATTGCATGTTCTAAATTGGCAGCATACATGTTCACAGTTGTTCACCCTTCCATCCACTAGTTAATTGTGTATAGTTATGACAAACAGCGGCTAAGCCGTTCATCAAGTTCTACCGGCGAGAATGGCTTCGTAATATAGTCGCTAACGCCCTGCTCGAAGCAGTAATCTATCGTTTTTCCTACCCGTTGCTCGGACAGAATCACGATCTTCGGCTGCTTCTCCAAATTCATCTTCTGAATTTGCGAAATGAACGGCAGACCATTAATCCCATATAAATTCAGCTCCGTTAAGATTAAATCGAATTGTCCTTTATGAATGACGTCCAGCGCAGTCAAGGCATCTTCCGCTTCGTGCACCTCATACCCCTGCGAAGTTAGCCAAATACTCAGGAACTCTCTTACGCTAGAATCGTGATCCACGACTAGGATGCGCTTCGCTCCTTCGAGCTGAAGGTGATCATGGAGAACCCGAATATGGGAGGAATCTGCAGCCGGCCAGTCGTTCCAACGACCGAGAATAATATCCTCTGCCTCCTGCGAATCCGCCACTGCAGCAACCGCACATACGATTGGCATCCCTGCCAATCGCTCTTCCACCATACTCTTCAGCATGAGTGCGTAATAGTGCGTCTGGTCCAGGGTTGCTCGCGGCAGCATAACGGCAATTACATTCTGAGCTGCGGCATTCATCAGCTCAAATGGAATTTGCTCTCTCTCCAGCGTTGACCTGAGCTCATCCTCCCACGTTCGACCAAGCGGCTCCGCATGGATAAAGATAATGCCTACGCTATGTCCGGGATAACTCATCACCAGATGATTCACCGTTTGCTTGAAAGTCGGTACAAATTCGAACTCTGCATTTCGTTCCATTACTTGAAGCATGTGCAGTCTCCACCTTCCCTGCGCCGTTTAGGCGGTTTTCGTTTGTTCTCCTTCTTCACTCCAACTCTGACGTGTCATGGCTCCCCATGAATTGTTGTTCTGGAAAAATTGAATATGCCCTTGAATGCGCCATAGGCTGCCAAGCTGCCGATAACCGAAGAACATCAGCACACTGAATGCAAGCATTCGCACGAGATCGCTAATGCGCGGATAGCGCTTGAACGCAATCTCCTCCAGCAGAAGCGAGCCTACAGCTAGCAATAAACCCGATAAGAAGTTAATGAGCATAAATACCAGCACAATTTCCCAATGTGTCATGTCATACAGCGCATAACCGATTAAGGACATCAATCCCGTTACTTTGAAATAAGGATTTAGTGCTTCGAATATAATCGTATACGGCAGTGACAATAGACCGAACACCTTGTACTTCGGACGGAACGTCATATCGTAGTTCTCGATCATATTCTTCAAGTTCCCTCGCCCCCAACGCTTACGCTGGTTGGACAGAATATGGTACGTATCCGGCGCCTGCGTCCAGCATACTGCCTCCGGACAGAAGGCAATTTTGTAAGGCAGTTTATTTTCCAGCATATAGCGATGAAGTTTAATAATGATGTTCATGTCCTCGCCTGGATAGCCATCGCGATATCCACCGACCTTAATGACATAGTCCTTGCGGAACAACCCGAATGCCCCCGACACAATAATCAGTCCATTAATCGCACTCCAGCCGATTCGACCGCCGAGGAACGCCTTTAAGTACTCCAGCGTTTGGAACATCGGCCACCATTTCTTCGGCAAGCGCACTTCCTTCACCGTTCCATTCTCAATCGAACAACCGTTAGCGATGCGTACATTGCCTCCGATCGCCACATATCGCTCTGGATCGGACATATACATGGTTGTCATTTGAATTAAGGAATCCTTCTCCAGTAGCGAATCCGCATCAATGGACGAGATAAGCGGGTAATGCGAGAAATTGATGCCTGCATTTAAGGAATCCGCCTTCCCCCCGTTCGCCTTATCAATGACATAGAGGAATGGATATTCTGGATTATGATAGACAGCATTGATCTTGGTACAATTCACGGCATACCGAATGGACAAGTTATCCATGCGATATAGGGCGAACTCGTCGATCAACACGTTCAAAGTCTCATCCTTGGAGCCGTCATTGATGACGATAACCTCATAGGTTGGATAATTCAGCGTCATTAATGACTTTACATTTTCGATAATCGTCAGCTCTTCATTGTAGGATGGTACCAACAGCGAGACCGGCGGGACATGCTCTGAACCCGCTATCGTCCCGCTTAGTGCGTAACGTTTTCGGCGAACAATCGAGAAAATGCTTTTGAACGAGAAGAGCATGATGCCGAAGTAAATACTATTGACGACGATCACATAGTACATGGCGAATAAGCCGTACATGAGAAGCAGGTCTCTAAGCAGAATAATCGCCTCCTACGCTTCGAAATATCGGTGCTGTCGCAGCCTTGCCGAAATACTGCTCATATAAGAGCCGCTTCGTTGCTTGGCTGGACACGTGTTTCCGCCGATTCGTATTGTAATGCTCGCGCAGAAGCTCCTCTTGAATACGGTCTTTGGCCATATCCGACTTGTAAGGATCATCTCTCTCAAGTGCTGCTTCACACAGCGCGCGGAAGCCCTCATCCCCCATCGTAGCCAAGCTCTTCGAGCTGTAATACCGAACCCACCAGTTAGAATCCGTCAATGCTTCCTTCAAGATGACAATGCTGGCAGTATGGTTGTACGTGCTGAGCGACTCTGCAACAGCCGCCCGCACTTCCCATTCAGGATCCTTGAACCAACTGCACAATGTCTCCTTCGTCAGCACATTGCCCGTGCGCACTAGCAACTTAATTGCTAAGGAGCGTATATCCTTGTCTTTGTTGTCAGCAAGCTTGAACAACGCAGGCGTAAGTTCTGCACCAGCATGCCCGCGCAGCGCCAGCAGAGCTGTCTTCACCAGACGATTATTGCTATCCGCTAAGCATCCAACAAGAAGTGGTGTCACGTCTAACGTTGATTCCTCCAATATCTCTGCAGCAAACAGCTCATTGTGCTGCTCACGGCTCGCCAGCTCATCCAGCATTACCCCCAGAGATGCCGTATCGTCCGCGCATTTCGCAACAGCTCGGGCAATAACTCGAATCAGCTCTGCCGACTTCTCCTGCTTAAGCAGTTCCAGCAGCTGCGGAACCGCCCTGGACGATCTCATTCCTCCCAAGCGGAAAGCCGCTTGCATCTGCTTCGCGTAGAACATGCTGTTCAGATTCTTCATATCCAATTGAACGAGCCCCATATCTTCGCACAGCTTCGTTAGCTTGTCACGCTGAGTCCCACGGAATTTCTCGATCCATTCGATCAGCTTGTCTTGGATAACCCTAGCCTCCAATTGTGCAACTGCCCCCTTCGGCGGCTGAAAGGAACCCTCGTCACCGATATGACGCTGCAAATAGATAAAATAAGGTTTATATTTCTTCATGATCGCGTCCCGTTGCTGCATCAGCCTTATATTTCGGGCTTTCATGATGAGCAGTATCAATACGCCGAAGCCAATCAGGCCCAGACAGACGTAGATGAAAGACACAGCAAGGTCTAACTTTGTATACATGTAACGTGTGCCTCCTTTGTTCCATGAGAAGTGGCAGTTCTTCAAGCACCTATCAATGTTGCAATCAGCAAGGAACTTGCCGAACCGCTTTCGGAAGTCGCATGCCACCTATGGGTGGCCGCATGTGTCATGGAAGACGATGGAACACTTCCTTCATGTCGTAATAGCTTTGCTTCAAGCGTTCTGTATAGCCAACTTTATCCCACTGTTTCCATGTGTATACTTGGATATTGTGTAAGGAGTAGTTCTTATATGCACGAGTTTGTGCACCTGTCGATGAATTACCTCCTCGTTCCACAACCCAAGGCAAGAATCGTATCCCTTCTGTTGCAATCGTCGGCAGATCTCGCTTTCGTTCCACGCTGCCATATGAAATGACTTGCTTCGTACTTGGATCTGCGAAACCGAGCAGCATCCACGGAATTCGAATTTCGACGGTGTCGCCCTTCGCCTCCCAAGCCGCAAGCGAGTTGTATGACTTGCTGTTCGGGTCGCTCGTCCCTCGATGCAGCTTGCCTACAACAATATCTTGAAATGGATGAGCCGATCTTGTATCCGGCGGTTCCATCTTCAGACTAACTGCCAGCTTCCATGGATTGAACAGTCCCGAATTATCCTTCATCTCCTGTGGTTTCGGTTCAACCATCCAATAACCGGATGGGCCATACAGCCTGTTGTTGAAGTCATAATTCGAAGCGATGCGAACCTCACTGTCCTTGCCGATGACCGTAAGTGTCTCCAGCCCTTCGTCCAGCTTAATACCCGGAAGCTCCTTCATGGTGCGATTGCCGCCTGTTTGCGTATTCGCCCCAATGTATAGCGTCTGCTTGTCAGGATCGAACGGCTTATCCAGCTTAAGCATCGTATAGACATAGCCCTCGTCATGGGTGATCCACATCTCACGAACCCCCGGCAAATCTGACTTCAGCAGCATTTTCTCATCGTCTGGAATAGCATCCCAATCCTTGGAATCCCCATCGATAACAATGGCATCCGCCTTGCTCGGGTACATGCCCAGTAGCCCGAACATTTTCTCGTTCGTTAACACATTGAGCCAATACGGCCTGCGGTCAGCAGGAACTTCAATCTTCATCGTATTCCACGTCTTCTTGAACCACTCATCCTGCCACATGAACAGAATTGCTCCTGCATAATGCTCATCGTAAATGTCCTGTGTGAGCGATGCATCGATACGCCCTTGCTCACGCTCATTATGACCGCCTTGATTGCGTCCCCCCATACCCAGATGAGAGATGCCAATCGAAGATGGCACGCCATATTCCGTGATCATGACCGGCATATCCTTGAACTCCGCCTTCAGCTTGCGCAGATACGCCTTGTACGTATTGAACTGCCCTTGCTTGTCGCGAATCGTCTGCAGCGAAGTATCCAAGTGGAAGAAGTCCGGGTAGTACGGATAGACGTGATAAGCAGCGAAATATCCCGCGCTCCAAGCCTTCGGCTGAATATTCCTTGCGTCGACGCTCACCATATCTTCTTGGAATAGTGGCTCTCCCGGGTGCTTCAGCACATCTGTGGTCACCCAGTTCGTGAACGTCATCGGGTGATGCCACCCATATTCGTTCTCCACCGCGGCAGCGTGATCAAGCATTTCGGCGAGCCAGTTCTCAAATGGGCTTGCTTGCCCAGTCGCGTTGAAAAAGGAACCTATGTAAGCCGATACCTTGCTATGCTTCTTGTTTGTCTTATCAACCATCACTGGGTCCCATTCCGTCCCGATATGCCAAGCCATCAAGTAATCACTGGCGTTCGTCCTATACTTCCCTCTCGCTGTACCGGATTGATCTGGTAGCGTAATATCGCCGTATACCGCTCGTACAACCTTCTCAATTTCGTGCTTGAACTTCTCTTTGATCTCGGGCAAGTAAGCATCTTGCGACTCGATCAGCTCTTCCTCAGGCGACCATATGCCTTGAATAAAATAGAGCGGCCGCTCCGCTTTATCGCGGTTAAACTTCACAAGCGCTTCGTAAAACACCGGATTGTGCACGGTGTACACCCGGATCACATTCGCGCCCATATCATGTATCTGCTGGAACCAACGCAGATAATCTTCTTCTTGTATCGGGAACTCCCCTGGGAAGTATCCAGGCAGTGTAGCGCCCAGATTGACTCCTTTAACAAAGATTGGCTCGAAGCCATCTTCTTTGTACTCTAGGATGCGGTCGCCCTCCGTCTTGAACTTCAGCTTGATGCCATCCTCACCAGCGTAGGCGACAGGCTTGGAAGACAGCAACTCCGGCATCCAATACAATCCGCCTGCAAATATAATTATGACCGGCATCAGTATGCCTATAACGAGATTTCGCTTTTTCCTACGGTTCATAGATATGTGACCTGTTCACCCTTTCTGTGAGTGTTGTCCGCAACCTCTTATACTATCTAACCAAGTTTTTTTCTGGAATAACATGGTTAGATAGTCGCGTTTTGAAAACTAGGACCCTCATTTTCTGCTGGTTATTGCAGCGCTGAAGCAAAGAAAAAGCCTGCTGCAAAGCGATTTGATCACTCCTTTTCTGATTACGCGAACGATTAGGTTGGAGAAATTGTAAATCGATATCATTTGTCATCATTTGACGCGAACACGTCGAAAAAGTTGCGTTTTTGTAACCATTTTACCAATAAAATGTATATTTATCGGACTATGGTCACCCTTCGCCTGAGCGTTTTGTACCATAGTTTTACAGAACATAAAAAAACAGGAGGATCCCCCCTCCTGTTTGGTTATTCAGGTTTGTGACGGCTGTACCATTGCCATACATGTGCGACGTCGCGGTCGTCGAAACATGTCGCAGTATAGGAATGTCCGCTCATAATCGTAACATGTAGGGAGCGAATATTTCGCTGACGCTGATAGTAACTGTCTTTCGTTGAAAGCGAGACAATATGCGGTCTCAACATATAGCAGGACTTTCTAGCGATCGCGCGGCTTCGTATCATTAGCTGCTTATTCTGGATACCAATTCCCGCGTCCTTAAGTCGCAGTGTCCCCATCCCGAGCAATATCGGCATTAGGAGCCACAGCCAATGGGCCATATTCCCCTGCCACCAATAGAGCAGTCCGTAAGCGATAAGGAAGAGCAGCAGTTCCATACGAACATAGTACCACCAGGCCCGACCAGGCGGACGATGCTGCACAGCATCGTTCGCCAATTCAACCTGCGGTACAAAATGGGCTAACAAATGCGGAAGATCCCGAACCCGAATAAGCGGATGCAGCAGCAAGGATTCTTTCTTATCTGCTGACAGCACTCCGACCTCCACCTGTGCGTACCCGAGCAGCTGACGAAGTATGCCCTCCTTCACAATGATTTCCTGCACTCGGCCTGGTTTGAAGGCGTTCACCTTCTTCTCGAATAGTCCGTAGGAAATGACAATCTCGTCCCCCTGCACCACCGCTGTAAATCGATAGTACTTCGCGACGAACAACAGCGTTGAGATGAGCCATGCAAGTATGAGACCGCCGACTCCGAGCACGACATAAGTCAGATGGCTTGGAATCGCGGACATCATCTGATCCATTAGTCTTTGCATCAGCCCATCTGGCAGAATCAGCTTCAGCAGGTCATCTGCGAAGTTCGTAATCGCCAAATAGAAGGCAAGCAGCATGCCTAAATGGATCGTTGTCGCCGAGGATAGGAATAATGTTCCTACCTTCAGCCTTATGTCCCGTGCGGACAAGCCCGCCTCCTCTGACGGTTTGTCCTGATCCTTCTGATTCGCGCCTGCTGTCGCATGGACGTTGTTACTAGGCAGCATATGATTAGCGCCTGCCGTCTTAGGTATATCGCCGCTCTCTAGGCCGATCTGCGGAGTACTCTGCTTGCGCTGCGTTAAAATAGTGCGCAATTCCTCCGCATGTGCAAGCGACAATGTAGGCAGCACGCCATCTCCATCCGCCTCTCCGCCAGGCGTCTCAATCTTCAACTGAGCTGTCCGGCTTACACGCTGCAGGAAGGACTGCTCCAAGCGTACCGAGTGAATGCGCCGATAGAAGATTGTTTTTTCTTCCCGAATCCAAATCCCTTTATTGATGACGAGCTTATCTTCCTCGAAGCGGAAGGTGAACCTTCTCCAATCCAACACCGCATCTACGATTGCATAGACAACAATGGCGGCAAAAAGAATCTGCATCCACGAGTGATCCTTAGCCTTCCATGCGTAGAGAATAAGGAAAGGCCATATGGCCTTGGCTACCTGCAGAATCGAAAATCCCATGTGCAGTGGATGAAGGCGCATCTCCTTATTCTTCATGGTCATCCACCTTCGCCAGTTCTGCAATTTTGGCCTTTAGCCGCTCCGCTTCTTCCTCTTGGACTGCCAGAATCCGATGAGTCGTCGCCGCAGTTACGACTGACAATTGCGAGAGCCCATACTTGCGCAGCAGCGGCCCGCGTTCTGTCTCTACATGCTGTACGCGATTCATAGGTACAATCGTATGCTTCAAATAAATAACTCCTGATTGAATGTGCAGCTCTTCCTCAAACACTTCGAATGCAAAATAACGATAAGTTAGTATCGGTTCAATCCATACGAACCAAATGAAAGATACCGCCCATAATCCTGATGCAATCCAAGCGGGGTACTGTATCCAGCCTTGTACAGAAGCGATAATAACATAGGCAATAATGACTGCAGCCATAATGCCATGTGCAATGACGCCTGCAATGCGAGATGCCTTCCTATAGTCAGGATGCAACTTTTGCCCCAGCTTACTCTCCATTCTACATCCCCCTCCAACCATCGGGACTTATTTACTCATGCCCTCTGCAATCTTGATTAGTTCTTCTTGCGCAACATCTGGGTTCGACGGAATCATCGTGTAACGGAATCCATCCTCGTCCCAAGTAAGCGAGTGTATTTCGTCCCAATACCATCCTGATTTTCCGCGCACCGTTACTGCCGTGCCCAGATCTCTTTGTGCGTCAGCAGGTGTCTTGAACAGACTGACACTTACATAAGATATACCGTTTTTGTCATACTCCAAAGAGATTTCCGTACGCTTCATCTCTCCCTCTAACTGCGCCAACTCTGTCTTCTTCAACGAAAAATCCTTATCCGTTATTTGTAGAAATGGAGCTCCCGCCGCTTTCTTCGCTTCCTCCAGTGATACCTGCTTCGCCGGGTTCAGCTCATTGATGTCACGCACCGGAATATCCTTCGGTATGCCCAACTGGAACGTATCTGCCGTGAACTTCGGCGCCATATCCAGCCTCGTATATTCGAAAGTGGATTTGACCGCACCGCTATCGATCTTGCTCTTTATCACCATCCAAGTAGATTGATCGACCCATAACTCCATTTGCTTCAGCAGGGCATCCTTCTTTTTGGATGAGGCCTTAATATGAACCGTTTGATGTTCGCCGACTTTTTCGTCTCCCATCGATTCAATACGATACGATTTGTTCAAATGTTCCAGCATATTTTTCAACTGCTCCCGCTGCGTCATCGGCCGCATCCCGTCACCTACGTCCATTTTGAATGCTTGCCGATTATGCTCATCCCATACCGTAATCAGCTTGCCGTCACTCACAGATATGGCTCGCTCATTGTCCTTTATTACTTCTTCCCGCTTCTTCTTCGTCTCTGCATCCGACCATTCCTTCAGGATATAACGCTCAGTTTCTTTGCCGTCCTCATAAGAAATCGTAACACCTTCCGCGTAGTAGGAGACTTCCTTCTTACCCGCTTCCAGCGCTTGACTCACGAGTTGTTCCCCGCTCAATTTCACCGAACTGGTACAGCCTGTAAAGATCAAGCTGCTTGCTAGTAATAGACTGCCTGCAAATCGGAACATCATCTTCATTCATCCTCTCTGTCTGATCCTTGTTCGTAACTAAATCGACAGGCCAATAATGTGCCATGCGCCGCAGCCGACCATACGCCGATGCTCCCGCCATGCCGCTCCGCGATCATATTTGCGATACTAAGTCCTAGTCCTGATGCTCCGCCAGTACGAGACTTCGTCCTCGACTGGTCAGCCTGGTAAAAGGGTTGGAACAGCTTCTTGATATGCTGTGGCTCTATCTCTTCGCCTTCATTCTGAACGAGCAGCACTAGCGCATTCCCTCTCCAAGCCTGAACACGGTCAACAAACGCCGGGAACAACCATTCCGGCAGCGGCTGATTCTCTGAAAAAGCCCCCAGCCAAATCGTTTTCCCATACGGCGTATACCGGATTGCATTCCCCATCAAATTATCCACGAGTCTCATCATCTGCTTCGCATGGAATGGATAGACGCCGGCCACCTCATTTCGAATGTCGAGATGAATGCCTCGCTGCGCACAAACCGCATCATATCCCGAGAACAGCATATCGAACAGTTCTTCCCCGTCCACGAGGACTTGCTCTTGCCCATCCCCGTTCTCCGTAGAACGAAGTGCTGTGTAGGTCGCCAGATCGTCCAGCATCTGCTGCATGTAGCCGATTTTATCAAGCATAATGCCGAAGTATTCCTTCTTCTCATCCGCTGTTACTTGCTTATCTTGCTGCAACGATTCCGCATATGCTCGAATGGAGGTAAGCGGCGTCTTCAGGTCATGGGACAACGATGCGACCATGTAATCCCGCTCCTGCTGCTCCGCAGCAATTTGCGCTCTGGCCTGCCCAACCTGCTCTCTCATGTCGTAAAAATGGGCAATCAGGGTTCCCATCTCGTCCTTGGAGCTGCGGCTAATATCAGGAACAAGCTCATTGCGTGCAAATGCAGTCATCTGCCGCATCAACTGCTTCATTGGAAGATTCAACTTCCGCTGAATAACAAAGAGCGCCGCGCCATATAGGGCAATAAAAAACAGCACGGCACAACCAATGACGATATACGTCCTATATTGGAAGGCGTTAAGCCATTTTTCGCGCACCATCGTGACTTCATAGAACCCAATAAGTGTTCCTTTCTCGAACACGGGCTTTTTCAACGTATACGTATCATGGCTTTGCTCCAGCTTGTACAGGTTCTCGTACAATTGCTCTGGATTGACACGATACATGGATGGAAGCATCTTGTTCTCCATCGATGTAAATACTTGAACGCCATCTGCCCGATACAGTGTGATCTTGAGCGAGTGGTCAGCGACTCGACTGACCGCCTGGAACTTGTCCTGCGGCTGGATGCGATACAGCAAAGGCGCTGCTATAACCTGCTCCACTTCACTTAGGCGCTCCATCACATCCATATATTCGGCTAATCCTTCCCGTTCATCATAGGACTGCAGCAGCCCGAACAAAGCAGCGAATGCCACGAGCGGCAGGATCATAACGACAAGACAAGTGATCATCAGCCAATGTGTAATCTTCATCTGCGCCGCTCACCAATGAACCGATAGCCCGTTCCCCACACCGTCTGTATATAAGTGGGATTGCGTACGTCATCTCCAAGCTTCATGCGCAGACTCTTAATATGAACAGACACCGTGTTGTTGCCTTCCGCATCGGCCTGCTGCCATACATGCTCATATAGCTCCTTCTTCGTAAACGCACGCTGCGGGTGATGAGCAAGAAGTACGAGAAGTGCCCATTCCTTGGCTGTTAGGGTGATGGACTGATCTCCCATGCTTGCAAGTTGATGCTTCTCATCAATAGCGAGCCCACCCTCGAAGGACAAGCTGTCCGTTGAGGCTTCTGCCCCATCCGTATAACGCTTGAATCTTCGCAGATGCGAATCGATTCTAGCCGTAAGCTCGGACAAGCTGAACGGCTTCGTCACGTAATCATCCGCCCCGAGCTTCAAGCCCTGTACCTTGACCTCATCCTCCAGCCGCGCACTTACTATAAGAAGCGGAACGTTGCTCGACAGCCGGATATTTTTACACAAGGTGAACCCATCCATCTCCGGCAGCATCAAGTCTACGATAACCATGTCATAGGTACCAATGCGGAAGTCCTCCCACCCCTCCAGTCCTGTGGAAGACCAGGTGACCTCGTATCCTTCCCGACGCAAATGATCTCTAATAATTCTCGCGATTTCTCTATCATCTTCGACAAGTAATATGTTCGTACTCATGGTGTCCCTCGCTCCTTGTCTAATTATAGTTGTCCCTAAGCTGCATCCTTTGGATTTCATACTTTCTTTATAAAAGCGACTGCAATTGGATAGACCATATGCATCCTAGTTATTACATAAAAAATAGGCCTGCCCTGCAAGTAGTTGCTCTACTCACAAGACAGCCCATTCTATTTCTTCTTATTAATTAGGTTACACTAATTCCGTGTTCGTAACCTGCAATAACTCAAGCAGCGCCTTCTGCTTATACATTTTCAAAATAAAGCTGCTGCTTCACTTTGTAGCGTTCCATCGCTAATTGAATCAAACGATCCAGCAGCGCTCCGTAGGCAATCCCTGTTTCCTTCCACATGAGCGGATACATGCTAAAAGGCGTAAAGCCGGGCATCGTATTCACTTCATTGATGAATACCTGCATATCCGAACGCCGTACGAAGAAGTCGACGCGAGACAAGCCTGAGCCGTCAATCGCTCGAAATGCAAGTACCGCCATCTCGCGCAGGCGATCCAGAAGCTCTTCGTCCAGCGGAGCTGGGATAACGATCTGCGATTTGCCATCGATATATTTTGCTTTGTAATCATAGAACTCACCGGAAGACACAATTTCGCCTGGCACGGATGCTTCTGCTTCGTCATTGCCAAGCACGCTGACTTCTACTTCGCGAGCGTCTACGAACTCTTCTACAATTACCTTGCGGTCATAGCGAAGCGCAACCTCGATTGCCTGCTTCAACTCGGCATCATTGCGCGCCTTCGAAATGCCTACCGACGAACCCAAGTTAGCTGGCTTAATGAAGCATGGGTAGCCAAGTTCTGATTCAATATTGGCCATCACATCGGCTTGATGATGCTCCCATTCGCTGCGAATGAAGTGAACATATTTGCATTGCGGCAAGCCGGCATGCGCAAATACCTGCTTCATGACAGCCTTATCCATACCTACGGATGATGCCAATACACCTGCGCCGACATAAGGCACATTCGCCATTTCGAACAAGCCTTGGATCGTTCCGTCTTCCCCGTTCGTTCCATGAATAAGTGGGAACATAACATCGATGCTGTCCCCAGCATTTCCGGTGCTGTCGACTCGAGCGAACAGCATTTCCATTGCGTCCTTCGTGTAACCGGCAGCGCCTTCTAATGTCAGCTCTGATTTATCGCTAAATGGTTGATGACGCAATTCTCCTACGCGCCATTCCCCTGTCTTTGTAATATAGAATGGAATAATATCATACTTCTCGTAATCCATTGCTCCCATCACGGCAAATGCCGTCGATAATGATACTTCGTGTTCTCCTGATTTGCCGCCGTACACCAAGCCGACGCGCATCTTCTCCTGTTGTCCCATAATTCCCTCCGTCAGCGCATCAAGCGCCTGTTGTCCCTCCTACGCTGTCCATGCTGCTCCTCTACAGAGCATCAATAATATGGAAGAAGCGATATTGCGTAGCCTCAGTCCACGCGTAGGAATCCTGATAGTCCCAATAACGGTGACGGCTGTTCGTCGTATGCGCATTAATGAGCGGCATGCCGTTTGCATCAAATGCAGTTACGATCGTCGTGTGTTGGAAATGGCCATCTCCATCCCAATCATAGGCGATGACGTCGCCAAGCTGCAGATCAGTTGGCTGTGCAACCAGCTCTGCTCGCAAGCTAGATGCGCTATTAGCAAGCAAGCGCTCTAGACTGTTCGCGACCGCCCAGCTGTAGCTCCAGCTCTCCTGACCGTTGACCATTCCTTTATACCACCAGCCCGTTTCTCTTCTACCAGTATAGTTCATAGGCACCCCCCCTGCAAAGAGACATTGGGAGACATAATTGGTGCAATCGACCTCAAACGACAGAAAACGGGGATTAGGCTCGTTCCACCATTGTTCTGCATATTGTACCGCTCTCTCCCGCCGATAGGGGGAAGACTTCTGCGGCCGCATATTCATGCCTAGCACATCATAATTCAATAGGGGCATCGAGCGGTTCTGCCTCTCAGCATAATGCTGCGCCTCATGATTCTCGTCATCCAGCTTGCTGCCATGACGCTCATGGGCTGGTGTTTCTACTCGTGTAATAATCCAGCTGTCACCGTCTCGATTCAGTGTCAATCGCTCGATGTCAATTCGCTCATCGAACAAGGACACACCCTGCTGGTCATACTCGCGCTGGACGTGGAACTCTACGTCGACAGCCACTTCTCCATCGCCTTCATGCTTGCGTACGATTTTAGCCTTTGTCTCGCTCTTAAGCGGTGTTGTTCCGCGTTCGCGATACCACAATTTCAATCTTCTGGCCCGCTCGCTGGCCTTCATAACATACTCCATATCCTCGATAGGTGCCTGAACCGCATAATTCCGATCATCCACTTCTGAGCGATTGTGCTGATCTACATAGAGATACAGCGTATTTTTCCAATCTTGCCGCATGCTACTGCCTCCTTGTACGGGCGCGCCTCCGGCGGACAACCGTCCTTGAAAGCCGCGGAATATTGCTACCATATATATGCGTCATCCACATCGCTCATGTCCTGTGGAATGGCCTTGGGAAGCACGGTTATCAATTGTGTGCTTAGGGCTACGAATCTGCTCTTTATCGAACAAACGACCAGACATCACAAATATGTGCGAAAAGCACGTACATTTAGGCATTTTTATGCAGAAAAACCTCTTTACGCTCATACGGGAACACGCTATACTGGAGATGTGAAGCAATTATGAAATAACGTTTCATCTAGTGGAACTAATAGAAAAAAATTAACTACCTGCATACCTGCCAGCACACGTGAATCAGATGCATCACCAAGCAAGAGATGAACACAGAACCAAGAAGGAGGTTTCTCTATGGCAAGAACAGATGCTTTTTCTACAGCACGCGAGTTAACCGTCGGTAATCATTCCTATCGCTACTACAGCTTGGAAGCGTTCGAGGCGCAAGGCAACGATATTTCCCGCCTTCCATTTTCGATCAAGGTGCTGCTTGAAGCAGCCCTGCGCCAATTCGACGGCCGCGCCATTACGAAGGATCACGTAAACCAGATCGCCAATTGGGCGAATGGCCGTGATGAGAATAAAGAGATTCCATTCATTCCAGCACGTATCGTGCTTCAGGACTTCACAGGCGTACCCGTTGTTGTCGATCTGGCAGCGATGCGGGATACGGTGAAAAAAGCCGGTGGAGATCCGAAGCAAATTAATCCGCTTGTTCCGGTCGATCTCGTTATTGACCACTCTGTCATGGTTGATGCATTCGGCACTAAGGATGCACTCGAATATAACATGAACGTGGAATTTGAGCGCAACGAAGAGCGCTACCGCTTCCTTCGCTGGGCGCAAACGGCGTTCGACAACTTCCGTGCGGTACCACCTGCAACAGGTATCGTTCACCAAGTGAACTTGGAATACCTCGCTTCCGTAGCGGCTACGAAGCAGGTTGACGGCGTTACTGAAGTATATCCTGACTCGCTCGTTGGTACAGATTCGCATACGACGATGATCAATGGTCTTGGCGTTGTAGGCTGGGGCGTTGGCGGTATTGAAGCAGAGGCAGGCATGCTCGGACAGCCGCTCTACTTCGTTACACCAGAGGTTATCGGCTTCAAGCTAACAGGCAGCTTGGCGGAAGGCGCTACGGCGACTGACCTTGCACTGACAGTTACCCAAATGCTGCGCAAGAAGGGCGTAGTCGGCAAGTTCGTTGAATTCTTCGGTCCAGGCCTTGGGAACATCAGCTTGGCTGACCGCGCAACTGTAGCGAACATGGCTCCAGAATACGGAGCAACAATCGGCTTCTTCCCAGTTGACCAAGAGACATTGAACTACATGAGCTTGACTGGCCGCTCCGAAGAGCAAATCGAGCTCGTGAAGGCTTATTATACAGCCCAAGGCTTATTCCGCACGGAGGCTACCGAAGATCCGGCATTCACAGATGTCATTGAATTGGATCTCGGCTCGATCGTACCAAGCTTGGCTGGTCCGAAGCGTCCGCAAGACCGTGTAGAGCTGACGAACATGAAGCAATCCTTCCTTGATATCGTGCGCACGCCGATCGATAAGGGTGGATATGGTCTGAGCGACGAGAAGATCGAACAGCAAGTTGCGGTTACTCATCCGAACGGTGAGACAACACAGCTGAAGACAGGTGCTGTCGTAATCGCGGCTATCACTAGCTGTACGAATACGTCCAATCCTAGCGTAATGATCGGTGCAGGTCTAGTTGCAAAGAAAGCGGTAGAGCGTGGCTTGAAGAAGCCTGCTTACGTGAAGAGCAGCTTGACGCCTGGTTCCCTGGTCGTTACCGAATATTTGAACAAATCCGGCTTGATCGAGCCGCTGGAAGCGCTCGGCTTCCATGTTGCCGGCTACGGCTGCGCAACATGTATCGGCAACTCCGGTCCGCTTCCTGACGAAGTAAGCAAGGCAATCGCAGATGAGGATATGACCGTTGCCGCTGTCTTGTCCGGTAACCGCAACTTCGAAGGCCGTGTCCATGCTCAGGTGAAGGCGAACTATCTTGCTTCTCCTCCACTGGTTGTGGCATATGCACTTGCGGGTACAGTCAACATTGACCTTGCGAACGAGCCGCTTGGCTACGACAGCAACAATGAACCTGTATTCTTGAAGGACATCTGGCCAACATCCGAAGAAATCAAGGAAGCTGTTGCTCAAGCGATTACACCGGATATGTTCCGTGATAAATACGAAAATGTATTTACTCAAAACGAGCGCTGGAACTCCATTCCGGTTCCAGAAGGCGAGTTGTACGAGTGGGATGAGAAGTCCACGTACATTCAGAATCCCCCGTTCTTCTCGAACCTTGGTTCTGATTTGAACGATATTGCAGATATCCGCGACGCGAAGGTATTAGCGCTGCTCGGCGATTCCGTAACGACTGACCATATCTCGCCAGCCGGCAATATTAAGGTCGACAGCCCTGCTGGACAATACTTGATCGATAATGGCGTAACTCGTCAGGACTTCAACTCCTACGGTTCCCGCCGCGGCAACCATGAGGTCATGATGCGCGGTACATTCGCAAACATCCGTATCCGCAACCAAATCGCGCCAGGCACAGAAGGCGGCGTAACGAAGTACTTGCCTACGGATGAAGTGATGTCCATCTATGATGCTTCCATGAAGTATCAAGCAGACGGTACAAACCTGATCGTAATCGCTGGTAAAGAATACGGTACAGGAAGCTCCCGCGACTGGGCTGCGAAGGGCACTTACCTGCTCGGCGCAAAAGCTGTTATTGCCGAAAGCTTCGAACGTATCCACCGTTCCAACCTGGTCGGCATGGGCGTTCTGCCGCTTCAATTCCAAGACGGCAACAGCTGGCAGACTCTCGCCTTGACTGGAACGGAAACATTCAGCATCGTAGGCTTGTCCAACAACGTGGAGCCAGGTCAATCTCTGCAAGTTGTGGCAACTCGCGAAGACGGTACGCAATTCGAATTCCCGGTAACAGTTCGTCTCGACAGCATGGTCGATGTCGACTACTACCATAACGGCGGCATCCTGCAAACGGTTCTTCGCCAAATGATCGCGCAAGAGCGCTCGCACGCGTAACTATAATTAATCACGGCCCAACATGGTCAACATGAAGAGCCCCCTTATCGTCGATATTGGCTGGACACCTAATGTGTTCCTCTAATAAAGGTATAAGGGGGACTTTTTTATACATGTATGAAAAAAGAAGTACCTGTAATTCACGAGACGTAATGTATGGCGAGAAAAGGCTAGCTGAATCCTCAGACTCTGCTACTGTTATTTCCTCTGTCAGTGTTACCGTTGCTGCCTCTGTCTCTGCCCACACTCAATCTTAACCCAGGCCATCGCCGCTTCCTTCGACCAGCTGTTGACTTTGGACGAACTTCAAATGCTCTCTTCCCCAGCTGCACATACTATCGAGAACCGTAACCAAGGACTGGCCATGCTCCGAGAGACGGTATTCCACCCGAGGCGGCACCTCCGGATAGACGATCCGCTCAATAAGTTGATCTTGTTCCAGTTCCCGCAGCTGCTTGGCCAGCGTGCCTTGGGTGACATCTGGAATGATCCGCCGCAATTCTCCAAATCGCTGGGTGCCCTTGATTACTAGAATAAACAGAATAAGAGGCTTCCACTTGCCCCCGATTCGCTCAAGCGTCGTCAGCACGCCAAGTAATCGCGGCTCCTGCAAATCCATCGCTCCGTTCACCTCGCAAGAGATATGTTGTCCTATCTTATTAAATAATTGTTCTGTCTTCCAATTCCTTAGCCTGTCAAAAAGTACGATTTTTCGTACTAAGTACGATGAAAGTGTCTACTTGGCATCCCTCTCTACTTGTTCCATAATAACGTCGAATCACCAGTGAGAGGAGTCAGGAACTATGTCTACGATTTCATTACGCAAGCAACGTGTTGTCATTATTGGAGGGAGCTCAGGAATTGGCTTGGAGACGGCCAAACAAGCCACTGAACAAGGAGCTTCCATCGTGCTTGCCAGCCGTTCCGCAGATAAATTGGAGCAAGCCCGTCAGCTATTGGGGACAGATGTGACAGAGATTTATACGTTGGATAATCGCGATGAAGCTCAACTCGACCGCTTCTTCGAAACGGTTGGCCCATTTGATCATTTATTCACGCCTGGGGCTTCGTATGTTCGCGGCCCGATTACATCGACGCTTGAAATAGCTCGCAGCTGCTTCGACGCCAAGTTCTGGCCGCAATACCATGCGGTTAAATACGCGCTGCCGTACTTGAACCGCAGCGGCTCCATCGTGCTGATGTCAGGTGCATTCAGTCAACGTCCCCTTGCCGACGGCGCATCATACGCCGCTTGCAATGGAGCTATCGAAAGTCTTGGCAAAGCCTTAGCCGTAGAACTAGCACCCATTCGCGTAAATGTCATCTCTCCGGGGACAGTTCGAACCCCCTTCAACTGGGAAGGTGCAGAACAGGCCAGACGAGAGCAGGCCTATGAGCAATCTGCGCGCCTTAACCTGCTCGGCAGGGTAGGAGACGTCGAAGAAGCCGCGCATACGGTTATCTACTTAATGACGAACGGCTATACAACAGGAAGCACGCTGTATCCTGATGGAGGTTACCTTCTACGTTAACAAAAGCAAGTCATATCACGACAATGACACGCTCTTCACACAGGACTGGCTGCCTCATCAAGTCCATTCTGTAGGGAGAGCAGTTCACATTACAACTCCGCAAGGATCATTAGGTCGATTTCGAACGTTTCTTTCAAGCCTGCTATACCCATCTCCGTTATATGAATGGCTCTTGTATCCGGCAGCCGCTTCATCCAGCCCAGCTCCAGCATTCTTTCCAATAACGCGTTGCCTAGTGCTCCTGCCAGATGGTGGCGACGCTCGCTCCAATCCAAACATTTTAGGATATAGGCACGACGCTTTTTCTTCGTTCCTGTAAGATCAATTTGTAACTCTGCGAAAAAAGCCTCTCCCTTTTCCGTAATTCGAAAAGCCTCTCCGTCATCCTCCATCATGCCCATCCGTATAAGCGACTCTGTCACCTGAACTCCAGCGTATCCAGCCAAATGATCGTAGCAGGTGCGTGCAAAGCGAAGCTTCTTATCTTCAGCATGCTGCTTCAACGAGCGAATCGGAACCGGTGGCGCGATAGATAGTAAGGTTTCCATAACACGCGCTACCTCTTGATCTCGAATGCCATAATAGCGGTGGCGCCCCTGCTTCTCCATCATTATGACGCCCGCCTCGATCATTTTGGAGAGGTGAAAGCTAGCTGTCTGCGGCTTGATGTTCGCCATTGAAGCCAACTCGCTAGCCGGGTGGAAGCGGCCATCCAATAAAGCCGTCAGCATAGAGGCACGAGAACAATCGCTGACAAGCGAAGCAATTACGGCTGCATTTGGATTCGATTTTCTGGACATCCAATATCCCTCCCCAATTTGTAATCCATACTTCGATGATAATGGAATTATTTACGTATTACAATGAGGCAGAAGGAATAAATACCTACATAACAGGAGGCAGCACCTATGGAGACGAGCAAACAAAAAATCGCAACAAAACACATTCAACCGAAAATCCTCTATTATGGAACGCCCGTTATTTTATTGAGCACCTTAAATGAGGATGGAACTGTCAATATAAGTCCCCTATCCTCCTCTTGGGCGTTAGGGCAATGCATCGTGCTTGGAATCGGACTAGGAAGCAAAACGTTTGAAAATCTACAGCGTCATCAAGAATGCGTCATCAATGTGCCAAGCCCTGAGCTGTGGGGAAATGTCGAAAAGCTGGCGCCTTACACAGGAAAGCAGCAGGTTCCAGAATGGAAACTGCCGTTAGGTTTTTCTTATAATAAGAACAAGTACGAAGCGGGTGATCTGACACCGACTGAGTCAGTTGCCGTACAGCCTACCCGCATTGCAGAATGCCCTATTCAAATCGAAGCACAGGTGAGACATATTCGTATCCCCGAGCATACTTCGTTTATGGCGATTGTCGAGACGGAAGCCGTTCACGTTCATGCCCATGAGGATATTCTCATCGGGGATAACCATATTGATCCGCGGAAATGGAGTCCGCTTATTTATAACTTCCGCCACTACTTCGGACTTGGCACTGAGCTCGGCAAGACGTACCGAGCAGAAACATAGAGCATCGAAAAAAGCTAAAAAAGCTGCTGTACCGGCGAGGAACTCCCCTTTTCCGGCCAGTGCTTCTCCTTTCAAGCTGGATGTATATGTGAAATGTGCATCTTCCCCTTCTGACTTGCCCTTGCTGCCCCTTATTCTGTTGCATACTCTATTCAGAAAGTCTACTATTCGTTTCATATTGCAACTGAAGCAATCTGCAAAAGGAGGGCTCGAGAGTGAACGTATTTCCGCATCTTACTTATCAACGAACACGAGACTGGGCTGCCGGAGCCGCTCTTAACCTTCAACAGTTTCAAGAAATGTATCGTGTGCTTTACCCGGCAGAAACGATTATTCTTCCTCCTCCCAAAGGAGTAGACACGCCTCGATGGGGATCTATATGTCACTTTGATGAAGCATTCGTGGCCGTTATACCAGGGGGAAGGGTCATCACTGGGAGCGGTCATGTGGTAACGCCTGACCACCGCCGGCTTCAAGACGTAGAACTCCCCCCTTATCCTTACCCGTTCAATGAGCTTCCTGAGCCGCAATATACATCAGAAACTGTAGCCACATTAATGTGGGGCTGGAATATTCCCGGCTATGCATATCACCAAGCTATTTTCGGGCACTGGTTTTTTGATTATTTGACCCGCATTCATTTGCTGGAGCAGAGCGGAATCGCTATCGACAAATATTTGGTTGGCCAACTGACACATTCTTTCCAATATGAATCGCTGCAAATGCTCGGCTTTCCGATGGAAAAGTTAATACAGGTTGACCGTAACGATTTCCATTTGGTCGCCAACAAGCTGGTCGTGCCGGCCGTACCATTCCTTATTGGCGGATGTCCGAGCTGGGCCAGTCAATACATTCGCACCCGTCTGAAAAATGCTTCCATTGCTCCTCGTCCTGGCTATGAGCGAATCTACGTTAGCCGCCAAGATGCGTTCGTTCGACACGTCATTAATGAAGAAGAAGTCATGCAAGTTTTGGCCGAGAAGGGCTTCGTCCGCATTTTGCTTACACCGCTGTCCACGGCCGAAAAGATTGCAATTTATTCGTCAGCGCAAGTTATCGTTGCGCCGTTCGGAAGCGGGAGCATTAACACCGTGTTCTGCAATCCAGGCTCTACATTGATCGAACTGACGCCGTTAACAGTTATGGATAGTTACTTTTGGAAAATTAGCAATTATGCAGGTATGAATTACTATGAGGTTCTATGTAATATCGAGCAGCCGCCAAAGCCACTTGCTGGCTTTGATAACCTGATCGTCGACATCGACAAGCTGAAGCGCGTCCTTCATATGGCAGGCATTTAGTTGTGCCTGCCATATGTAGCGATTAGCACAGGGCTATGCAAGGACACGCCGTTTGCTGGCTGTATCTTCCGGTTACATGCAAATGTGAACGACTCGCATCCTCTCTCATCCGCCTGATGATGACCAAATGATAGGTATCCGCATAGTATGAAGCACATAATTCGAAGAGCTTCCACGCTTCCGAAACCTATGTTAACGCTTACATTATGGGAGGCGATTCCATTGGTCGTTACACTCGTCGGGATACACTGGGTGTATCTGCTGTTCATTGGGTTAATTATTGGCTTCCTCGTCATGCGGAGAGATACGACTATTGTATGTATGGCGGGGATATTCCTGCTCGGCTTGCTGGCAACTTCCTCGGTCAGTTCAGCGGTCAGCGGTATATTTACCAGCTTTATTTATGCCATTAAGGAGTTGCTTGGCACCATTCTCATCATCTCGATTATTGTCGCGATGAGCCGTGTGCTGCTCGCGTCCGGCATTAATGAAACGATGGTATCTCCATTCACCAAGCTAATGCGCGGTCCCACGATGGCCTATTGGACACTTGGGATTGTTATGGTCGTCATCAGCACCTTCTTCTGGCCGTCGCCAGGTGTCGCTCTTATTGGTGCGGTGCTGCTGCCAGCAGCAATTCGCGTAGGGCTGCCTCCTCTTGCTGTTGCGATGGCTATGAATTTATTCGGACATGGTATCGCATTGTCAGGCGACTTCGTCATTCAGGGCGCACCAAAGCTTACCGCGGATGCAGCCGGATTGCCCGTTAAGAGCGTGCTGGAAGCCAGCATCCCGCTTGTACTGGTCATGGGTGTCGTCACCACGGTCGTAGCGTTCTGGATGATGCGCCGCGATATGGGGCGTGGTCTTCTGACCATGAGTACCGGTCTTGCCAAAAATGACGACCGCAGCAGCTTCCATGTGACTCGTATTCCCTTACCTCCCGTTGCCAAAACAACTCTAGCCATTGTCATTCCCCTGCTCTTCGCCATCGACGTCATCATGCTGTTCAAGTTGAATCTTCAGGGTGGAGAAGCAACGGCGCTTATCGGCGGAACCGCTGCAATCATACTCATCGTCGTTACTCTGCTCACCCATCGCAAGCAAGCACTTGAACAGACAACCAGCTACCTCGTGGACGGCTTTCTATTTGGGTTCAAAGTATTCGGCCCTGTCATTCCAATCGCCGCATTTTTCTATTTAGGAGATTCTGCCTTCTTCGAAATCTTCGGCAAAACTCTGTCCGCGGCATCGCATGGGATTGTGAATGATCTAGGGTTGGCGCTTGCACACAGCGTTCCACTCCACCCTGCCATCGGTGCAATTACCCTCACCATTGTAGGAGCTATTACAGGATTGGATGGGTCAGGATTCTCCGGCATCTCGCTTGCCGGCTCCATAGCGTCCCTGTTCGGGGCCACCATTGGCGGAGGGACAGATACCCTGACTGCACTCGGTCAAGTTGCCGCCATATGGGTCGGAGGGGGAACGCTAATCCCATGGGCGCTCATACCAGCAGCAGCAATTTGTGGCGTCAGCCCGTTCGAGCTGGCACGCCGCAACCTTGTTCCGGTGATCATCGGCTTAACCGTCACGACACTCGTCGCAATGCTGCTGCTTCTTTTGTAACAACAAGTCCCACCTGCTCGCTTCTTTGCAACAGGTGGGACTTGTTTTGTTTAAACCATCATTATCATTGTTACCCTTACACCTTCTCAACGTGTATCAACATGCCTGACAGCTGACAGATTTCCTTTTAGTCCTCATCACTAGTGTTTGTTATCCTTCAGAGCCATCATTTTAGTATTTGTTATCACTTTAGTGTTTGCCATCATTTTTTTGCTTATCATCGCTTTTGTGCTTGTCGTCCCCATTATTGCCATGATCCATTGGTTTGTTCATGCTTCCATTGTGCATGCCGCCGTTTTTCATTTTCTCTTTTCTCTTCAAATAACGTTGGTGGGAGATTTCATCAATTTCCTTCCACGATGCTTCCTTGCCCTTCAGGGCTTGATTGTCCGACACGAACTTCTGCGCTGCATCCTGCGTAGCGAACAACGCGTAGCCATATTTCATCGGTGTCTTAATATCAGCCTTTACCGGAGTTGAATCCTTTGCTGTCACCCATTCTAATGTACTATAATCTCTCACCCAGGATGCAGCCGGCTTCTCTTTCATATCTCGCTCATAATTCAATAAGCAGCCGACATCGTCAAAATAGAGATGCTGACCATCTGCTGTCTGCATTTGCGCTGTAAACATCCCCATATCTTCTTCTCTCAAATAGATTTTCATTTGGCAAAAGGCGCATAAGTCCTCATGGGTTGGCTCCTCCGCATGTGCTGCAGCCAGCTCCTGCTTAGATTGTGCCTTATTCTGAGTCGTTTGGCTTACTTGTTCCTTCCCCGTATTCGAAGCCGCTGCTTCCTCAACCGGCGCCACAGCTTGTCCGCCCTTCTCTCCCGCATGATCTGCACCGCTACATCCTGCAAGAATACTCAGCATCATGATCGAACAAATAAAAATAGCTAACCCCTTTTTCATATAACACCCTCCACGATGGAATTCATTTACAGAACAAATGCTAGCAAGCAATTGTGAGGAGATTGTGAAGGAAGTGAAATGAATTGTTGAACTTTATGTTGCAATTTTCCAAAAAGAAGTACAAAACTTCATAGATTTGATCAGATTTTGTGTCTAAAGCCGCTATAATGTTGCTATATTCCATTTTTTGAATAACAGGAGGAAGCGCCTTATGCGCCTTGCACCTTTCTTACGCACACTTTTGCCTTTGTTTGTTCTGCTCACTCTTGCTTTTGTTCTTACCGGGTGCGGCAAGAATGATTTCCAGCCTATAGAGCAGCAGCCTATTATCGTCAGCGTCAATGTGAAGGACCATAGTCTCTCTTTCCTTGATCCTGTCCGCAATAAGGTATCGGCGGCATGGCAGCTCGATTTCCCGCTTAGCGGCGCCCTATTCCTTGCGAAGGACCAATTGCTCGTCTACGGCAAGCAGGCGGACAAAGCGCTCATTTATCAATTGTCTACAGGAAAGCAGATCGAGACGTGGGACATAGGCAAAGGAGCGGCCAATGCGCTGCTGTCCCATTCGAAGCAATTTGTCTATTTTGTTGATCAGCATCATAAATCGATTCGCGCTTTCCGGCTGGACGGCACGCTTCAGTACGAGGTTGCTGTAGGCAAGCAGCCGTTGCATATGTATGAGGCGAAGGACGGGAGCAAGCTGTACGTCATCAATTTCGACGATACGACGATGTCCATTATAGATACTCGATTGCAAAAAGTTGTACAAACATTCGGCATTAACGAATCTTCGGCTGGCGGTCTGCTGTTGGATGATCGGCGTGAGCTGTGGGTTGGCGGCCACGGAAGCGGGGCTGAAGTTGAGTCGGACATCCATGTGTACAACATGGATACCGGTTCGCTTATTCGGCGCATCCCAGCTCCTTATATGCCCGTAAGCTTTGCACAGACGGATACAGGCATATTCGCACTGAGTCACGGTTCCAGCACGCTTCGCAAGTTCGCGCGGAATACCGGCGCAGAGCTTGGCACGATCAAAATTGGCGCCAACCCATTCGAGATGAAGGAAATTGGCGGAAATCTATACATCGCTAGTTATGATAGCAATGAGATCTATGTCATTGATCCCAACTCACTCACCGTCAGCTCAATCATCCCTGTGGGCCAAGGCCCATTCCAGATTACGTCCAACTCATAAGCGCAAGGAGGAGCAAGCATGAACCAGTCTCGATTGCTCATTATCGATGATGAAGAAGATATGAGAGCACTCGTGCATATGTATTTGAAAAGCTCTGGATTCGAGGTGTACCAAGCCGCGAATGGCGAGGAAGCGCTAGAGATTCTGTCTGCCATGTCCATCGATCTAATTGTTGCCGATGTCATGATGCCAGTTCTGGATGGCTTCACGCTCTGTCTGAACATACGCCAGTCCTCTAACGTGCCAATCGTCTTCTTAACGGCAAGAGGAGAAGAATGGGATCGTGTCTATGGCCTGAAAATCGGTGCCGACGATTATATTGTGAAGCCGTTCAGTCCAAGCGAGCTGATCGCCCGCATCGACGCGGTTCTGCGCAGGGTTAATCGAGAATCTGCAGCAGACAAAACGGTTCAGCTATACGGCCAAATCGAGATCAATGAACGAGGTAGAACGGTCAAGGTATGCGGCAAGCCCTTAGCTCTCACCTTGAAGGAATTCGAGCTTCTCCTCTTCTTATGCCGCCACCGCGGACAAGCACTCAGCCGCGAGCAGCTTCTGGAGCACGTGTGGGGTATCGACTACGAGGGCAGTGTTAGAACTGTAGATACACATATCAAAACACTGCGCATTAAGCTCGGCAATGTGGGTGAATTCATTCAAACGATGTGGGGCATCGGATATAAACTTGAGGTGTAAATGGCATGAAGCAGCTAACCTTAGCACAGAAAATGCGGCTTATCGTGTGCGCGGCGATTATCGGAACTGTGTCTTTTTCGTATGCGCTCACTCACTATTTCTATGAAAAATACTATGTCGAAAAGGTAGATGAAGGACTGCGGCTGGAAGGGCTTCGCCTTGCAAGCAACTATAGCGGTGGAGAGGTCACCGCCAAGCTGCGCGATCAGATCGATTGGTACAACAAGATGTCTGACTCGGAGGTGTTTCTTGTCACGAACCCGCGCGAGTTAAGCGCCTGCCTTCCCTTCGAAGTTGAATACGACTCCCTCATCAGCGAGCAGGATCGCCAGCAGCTCCTTCAGGGCAACCCCGTCACCAAGTCCGGGTTCGAGGAACGATTCGGCCGCACGATTCTATCTGTCAGCATCCCGCTGCTGGACGACAATCGCTTGCAAGGCATCTTATTTCTGTACATCCCGCTTGCAACCATTATGGAGATGAACAAGGAACTGACCAGCATTTTCATTCCGATCACCTTATGCTTCGTGTTCCTGTCCCTTGTGCTGGGCAGAACATTAATCAACCGCATCACGCAGCCCCTTCGACGCTTGGAGTCCGCTGCCCATGAGATGGCACATGGCAATTATGCGGAACGTGTTCCGATTACAACACATGATGAAATCGGCAAGGTGGGACAAGCCTTCAATCAGATGGCATGTGCCGTTGCCGAGGAGGATAAGCGCAAAAAAGAATTTCTCGCGAACGTGTCCCATGAGCTGCGGACCCCTATCAGCTATGTGAAGGGATACAGCGAAGCGATTCTGGATGGGGTTGTTGAATCTGAACAAGATCAGCGAAGCTATATCAGCCTGATCCACCGCGAGGCCGGCCGCATGCAGCGGCTAGTTCATGATCTGCTAGAGCTGGCCAAGCTGGAGAACAATGCCTATCCGCTTGCCATCACCCATCTGGTGTATGCTCAGCTTATTGAGGACGTGCTGATGACATACAGACACATACTTGTCCAGCAGCAAATTGCATTGGCGATCGATCTTGATCCCGAGCTTATTATTGAAGCCGATCAAAATCGAATCGAACAGGTGCTCCATAACCTGCTGGACAATGCCATAAGGTATACGCCGGAACAGGGAACGATCAGCGTCGAATTGCGCGCAACCTCGGACACCCATTGTGAGCTGAGCATCAGCGATACCGGCATCGGCATTGCCCCTGAGCATCTTCCCCATATAACCGAGCCGTTCTATCGAGCCAATAAGGCGCGAACCCGCAAGGATGGTGGAACAGGGTTGGGGCTTGCCATTGTGTCCAATATTGTTGCTATGCATGGCGGAACGCTGACCTTTCACAGCATCGAGAATGAGGGGACGACTGTGACGATTGCGCTGCCGCGATACAGAGAGACATAAAAACTTGCGGGTTGTCATGCTCCGTTCACACATTCTTTCATCTTTGCACACAATTGTGTCGTAATGTAGGAGCCAAAGAAAATGAAAATGGGGACAGGATGGTGGCCAATTGTGACCAATTGCAGACAAGTCAACAGAAAAATGCTGCTGGCCGCTCTAGCTTTGCTATTGTCTCTCCTCACCTGCTTCCCAGGTACAAGCAAGCTGCATGCCGCCAACGCTAATGGGAAGGCGTTCATCGTTCGTGCCGGAGATTCGATCCAGAAGGCCATTAATGAGGCTGAAGTAGGCGCAACCATTACCGTACAAGAAGGCAGCTATCATGAACAGCTTGTCATTGATAAGCCACTGAAGCTCCAAGCTGCAGGCAGTGCTAAGGTTACGCTGAACGGCAATAATCAAGGACATGTCGTCACGATTACCGCCCCCGGCGTTTCCCTAACCGGATTTCAGATTATCCAGAGCGGCAGCAAAAAGCAGGACGCTGGTATTTATATCGCCTCCTCGGACAACTTGATCGTGTCCAATACGCTGTCCCGCGTACAGAATGGCATCTATGTCAACAAAGGAAGCCGCAATCAGATCGAGAACAATACGATAACGAGCAATAACAGCCGTATCTCTAAGCGAGGCAACGGCGTTCACCTCTTCTATGGCAGTGGTAATGTTGTACGTGGCAATGACATTTATGATGTTCAGGACGGCATTTACATCGACTTCGCAGCCGACAGTACGCTAAGCAGCAACACGATATCCGATTCACGCTACGCCATTCATCTCATGTTCGGTGAAGGAGGTCTCGTATCGGGCAATCAATTCATGTACAACATTAACGGGATGATGGCCATGAGCTCCTCCTCCTTTCGGATTGAGCAGAACATCATGCAGAAGCAGCTTGATTATCGCGGCTATGGAGTGTTGCTCTATGACACCGATCGCATCACGATGCGGGGCAACCGCATGATGTACAACAGCAACGGTCTCGCACTGGAGGATGCGAGAGACAGCATCATTACAGACAATGTCATCTCGGGCAATCATCTTGGCCTTAGTCTGCTGAAGGGCAATACCGGAACTACCATATCGGGGAACCAGTTCATCGGCAATGTCGTGCAAGCACGTAGCTTGGATGCGAAGCAGGCCATTGATGACGGCACATCGGGCAATTATTGGGACGACTACTCTTCCTTCGATATTACCGGCGACGGCATCGGGGAACTACCTTACTACGCAGGCTCCATCTATGACAAGCTGCTGCCGAAGCAGCCGCAGCTGCAATTCTACTTCGAGAGCCCTGCCATACAGCTATGGAATGCAGTTAATCGCATGCTGCCTTCCGCTAACGCAACGAGCGGAGCAGATCGGTTCCCGCTTACGCAGCAGCCCACCCTTCAACCACTTGTAGATGATCCTGCACAATCAGTCCTAGAAGCGGAACATCCTACAGACAATCGCCATCTTGTCGGCATCGCAGGATGCTTGTTCCTAATTGGCGGCATATTCATTCTTGCACAAGGGAGGATTCAGAAATGACATGGAGATTCGGAACAGTCGTAGCGGCAGTCGGCCTCCTGCTTGCCACATCCTGCGGCAAGCCAAGCTATGAGCCGCGCCCGATTAACCCTGATATCGATGTATGCATCATATGCAATATGAGCGTAGCGAACGAAGACTACGCAACAGAGGTTGTATTAACGGACGGCAAGATTATGACCTTCGATGATATCGGCTGCATGATGGATTATATCCAATCGTATCACAATGCAGACAATCCGATTGCCAAGTCCTATGTATACACCGCAAGCAATTGGGTAGAGCTGGAGCAGGCCTGGTTCGCCTACCACCAAGACTTCTGGACACCAATGGCGAATGGCGTGCTGGCCTTTCCGAACAAGGAACAAGCAGAGCAATACGTTGCACAAGAGGGCAAAGGAAACGTTCTGTCGTTCTCTGACCTGAAGCAGCATAAATGGGACGGTCATCAATGAAGCACATAGGTTCGATTGCGAAGCAGGAAATGAAGCTGATCATTCGCAGCCGCTGGCTGGCAAGCTTCTCCATATTATTTACACTACTGGCGCTGTTCATCGTATTCTTCGGCAGCATCGGCTATCAGGCAGGATACGAAGGGTTTACGAGAATGACTGCAGGACTTCTGAATCTCTCCCTCTTCCTCGTTCCGCTTCTCACGCTGTTAATGGGCAGTACCATGCTCGCGGGAGATAAAGAGGATGGGGGCTATCAATTGCTGCTCACCTACCCGGTATCGCCCACTTCCATTGTCCTTGGCAAATACATAGGCATGCTGGCGGCCATTGCAGCCGTTATCCTGCTCGGCTACGGTATTGTCGGAACTGTGCTGTGGATCACGAACCGCACTGGCATGTTCGCCGCCTCCTTGTTTTTCCTCTTTATCGCCTTGACCCTGCTGCTTGCGGCTATCTTCCTGGCGATAGCTTCGGTCATCGGCGTGTATGCCAGCACACGATTCCAAGCGCTTGGCATCAGCATTCTGACATGGGCGCTCAGCGTGCTCCTGTACGAATATATCGTGATGGGCGTCTCCAGTGTTGTCCCTTTTCATTGGATTATTACACTCTTAACCACATCCATCCTGTTCAACCCAGTTGAGCTAATACGGGTGTGGAGCATCGTTCAAATGAAGAGCGGCATGATATTCGGGCCGACGCTCTATGACTTTACGATATGGGCCGAGGGGAGCACCGGACAAATTGCCTTCTGTCTGACGGCTGCGGCATGGATCATTGCTCCGCTTGCCTTATCCATCATCATTGTGAAGCAGGGGGGGCGCATCCGCAAATGACGACAAATGCGATGATTCGATTCGATAATGTATCCAAGATTTATTCCAAGCAGAATCAGGTGCGCGATATCCACTTCTCAATCGGCCAAGGTGAATGCTTCGCCTTATGTGGAGGCAATGGCGCCGGGAAGAGCACGATCATTCAGATGATGATCGGCATTGTGAAGCCAACGTCAGGCAGCATTTACTTGAACGGGCACAAGGTATCGTCCACGGACAGCGCCTATAAATCCACATTCGCCTATATGCCTGACAATATGGTATTTCCCCGTTCCTTGACGGGATACGAGGTGCTGCACTTTTTCTCCAAGCTGCTGCAGGTGCCGCGAGGTCGCATCGATGAGCTGCTCTGCCTCGTTGGGTTGGAACAAGACAAGCATAAGAAGGTAAGCCATTATTCCAAGGGAATGCAGCAGCGGCTCGCGCTCGCACAAGCGTTGCTGCCTGAAGCTCCGATCATCATTCTGGATGAGCCCACCAACGGACTTGATCCCTATTGGGTGCATACGTTCAAGGAACTAATCCATGCTGAACGCAGGAAAGGAACAACAATCCTCTATTCGACTCATATTTTGTCTGTCGTGGAGGACACGGCCGATACTGTCGCCTTCATGAATGAAGGCGTCATGGTCGCATGCGATTCTGTCGCTAGACTTTGCCGTACAGAAAATGGACATCGTTCCTTGGAAGCCGTCTTTTATGATACATGCCAGCGTATAGCCACTAGTTCGTAATTAGTGTTTCTTTTCTCGTAGTAGAAGCCAGCGATCGCTGGCTTTTTAAGTTCATCAGTATGCATGCATTACGACATGATTAGCAATGTTTCTCATGAACATGCGGTTGTACCGCTGCTCCTGCCAGTTCATCATAATAGGCCTGCAGATCAATCGATCTGCCCCCATCCAGCCGTGATGCCTCTGCTGCGAATGCCATCAGATGGCTGCGTACGGAGACAGAGGCAGAAGACTTGCTCTCCGTCACCATTCCCGCCTCGAAATCACGCACTTCCTTAATAAAGGAGCGGACTATATCCGCGTCTCCACCCCCATGCCCCGCAGCAGATGCATGGATATGGACAACACGCTTCTCCTTCGTCACGAAATCATGGAGCGTGAAAGCATCATCCTCCATATTGCCGCGAATATCCCCTTTCGTGCCCATCACCTGCACAATGCGAGTATTATCGTGTGTGAAGCCGCACATGCTGAAGGTAGCCGTTGCGCCACTGGCGAATTCCATATTGACGACCTGATGATCCACAACATTATTATCCGTCTGATAGACACATTTGCCGTACGGCCCTTCCCACAGCGCCTTAATGATGCCTTCCTTCGTATGATCGTCTGTAATTTTCCGCGCCCATCCAATCCCTTCCCCAGGTAATAACGAGGCGCATGATACTGGCAGACATGTTCTGCCGGACATCCTTCGATACAGCGCAGCGGTGCACCCTCCGGTCGATTCCCTTCATGAAAATGCATTAACGAGCCAAACGAACTAATGCGTGTGCACGGTTCCCCCATTAAGTACGCCAAAATGTCCATATCATGGCATGATTTCTGCAGGATCATCGGGCTCGACTCGTCGCTATTGCGCCAATTGCCGCGTACGAAGCTGTGCGACATATGCATATTGCCCACGTTCTCATTTAACTGTATCGAGGCGATATCACCAATCGCACCTCGGTCGATTTCCCGCTTCAAAGATGACCAGAATGCCGTATAACGCAGCACATGGCAGATCGTGAGCAGACGATTGTGCCGTTTGGCCGCAAGCTCCATCTCCACACACTCTGCCGGCACAGGCGACATCGGTTTCTCCAGCAGAACATGATACCCTAACTCAAGTGCCCGGAGCGTTGGCTGGAGGTGCATTCGATCCAATGTACAGATAATTGCAACTTCTGCCTGCCTCTCGTTGCCAAGCAGCGACTCCCAAGAATCGAATTGCTGCTGAGCGGTTAGTGCAAATTGCTCGGCAAATTTGCGTCGTCGTTCTGTATTCGGTTCAGCGACACCTACAATACGAAATTCATGCGGATTCTCCAGCGCATATGGAGCATATGCACGTGCTCCCCGATCCCCTGCTCCAATCACAACCGCAGTGATAGGCTTCATGTTGCTTCTCCCCCTCTAATGAAGCGAAGGAACGCCCGCAAGCAGCAGCGTTCCTTGGCCTCTCATTATTTTGCTTGGTAAGCCTTATTCATTTCATCTGTAATCATTTGCAGCTCTTTATCCTGCTTCAAGATCGCAATAAACTGATCATAGGCTTCAATCGTCTCTTTCCCAATGATCACCTTCGTCCGCATATCATCTACCTTCTTTTTAATTTCCGGGTAGAACCGATTATAGGCTTCCGAATAAATGCCGCGTCCTGGATCTGGTACAACATGCTCCTTGCGCTCATTTACAATTTTCACGTTGCGTTCATACAATTCATCTGGCATCCCCACTGCAGCAATAGCCATATCGTCGCTAATCAAGTGGAACAAGCTCGACATGTTGCCGTCTCCCGTCAAATCTTTCTTCGCCTGCTCAGTCGCAATCCGCTTGCCGTTCTCTTCCTTGTAATGCACATCTTTCAAGCCATAGTACTCCAGAATATTGCCCTCTGGGCTATTTCCATAATCGAACAGCGCCAGAATCTTCTTCACCTTCTCCTCTGGCACCTTCTTGGGAATCAGATACACGCCATAATAGGACTCACCGGAAGGGACATACTTAGCCCCCTGCGGATTCGCCAGGTAAGAGGTCGGAATGAGGTCGGCCTTCGAATCGATCTGGCGAAGCACTTCCCCTTGGATCCAGACATGGTTCATGGATAAGCCCACCGCTCCTACCTTGCCGCCACGAACCATATCAATAATTTGCGAGAACTTTAAGATGGCAAAATCCTTCGGGAACAGTCCTGCATCGTAGGCTTTCTTAATCCACAGCAGCGCATCACGGGAAGCATCTTCAGTGATGTTCGGCGCCAGCTTGCCATCCTTCAACTTCCATGCGCCTTGCGTTTCATTGAAGACGTTATATACAAAACCGAGCGAGTCTGGGGATGCCGCATACGGAACGATATCAGTCTTCCCGCCGGGCGCCTTCTCCTTAAATGCCTTCAGTACGTCGAAGAGCGAATCCATGGAATTTGGCACTTGCAGATTCAGCTCATCCAGCCAATCCTTACGCAGCATCGGGAATACACCGCCGCCAAAGCTTGGATAGTACCGTGGAATGGCATAGTTCTTGCCCTCAATCTTCGTCTCTTCCCACATCGCCGCCTTAACGCCTTCCGTTAGATTCGGATAATCCGTAATGAAAGGCGTCAAATCCCAGAACACGCCTTGCTTAATCATCTTCTGGAGCTGCGAGTTGTTCAGCGACTCCACAAAGGTAACATCCGGCATCTCACCGGACGCCAGCATCACATTGACCTTATCTTCAATCGTCGTTGGTGTCAGCCATGTGATGTCCAGCTGTGTATTCGTGTTCTTCTCTAGTTCCTTCCACATTGGATTGCTGTTGTTCACCATATCGGGCGCATAATTCAACGTTTGCAGTGTAATCTTCGTCGGACCTTCTCCCCTAGAGGCACCGCCTGTGCCTCCACCGCCGCATGCAGTCAGCAGCAGTGAACATGCCAGCATGATAAGCATTGTTGTCTTGAGCAAGGATGACAACTTACGTGATGAATTGTGAACCATTCTGAACCCTCCTTTTTGATATGCGAGCACGCTACAGGCTGTCCATGTGCATCCTATATTCATTCATTCTTTGACAGAGCCAACCATCGCACCTTTGGCGAAATGCTTCTGTAAGAATGGATACACCAGCATAATCGGCACAGTTGCTATGACGACGGCCGCCATTTTCAACGTCTCAGACGGCATCTGGCGATTCATACGGAAATCCGCACCGCTCCCTCCTGCCCCGCCGCCCATTGCCGCCGGATCGACCAGCAGGTTTTGCAGCAGCACCTGCAGCGGCCACATGCTCTGATCGTTAATGTACATAAGCGCGTTGAAATAGGTATTCCAATACCCTACCGCAAAGAACAAGCCGAATGCGACCAGCGCTGGAAGTGACAAGGGCAATATAATGCGCCAAAATACGCTGATCTCGTTACACCCATCAATTCGTCCCGCTTCCTCCAGACTATCGGGAATACTGTCGAAGAATCCCTTCATAAGCAGAACGTACCACCCACTGGTCAGCGACGGAATAATAAGCGACCAGATATTATCGATAAGTCCGACATTGCGCACAATTAAATACTGCGGCACAAGACCTGGCTGGAACAGAAAGGTTAACAAAATAAGAAACAGAATGGCCTTCCGGAAGCGCAGTCGCTTCCGAGAGAGCGCATAAGCCAAGCCCCCGGTTACGATGAGGCTGCATGCTGTTCCTACTGTAGCCAGAATGGTGCTCACACCGAGTGCGCTGACAAACAAGCCGTTTGCCAGCAAGTACTCATAGGCATCCAGTGACCATTTGGCCGGGAACAAAATAAGCGGCTTCGTGTAATATTCCGTTGGAGCCGTGAACGACAGCACGATTGTATAGTAAATGGGAAAGACGGTCGCCAAGCTGATGAGCAGCAGAATGGCTATGTTCCCGATATTGAATAAGCGATCTCTCACACTGTTATCTCTCATAGCACTTGTCTTCCTCCCAAATTAATACAAACTGTCCTGTCCGAAGCGCTTAGCAATTTGATTGGCCGCCACCACAAGAATGACGCCAACTACCGATTTGAATAATCCGATGGCTGTACTGTAACTGAACTCCCCTTGCTTAATCCCAACCCTGTACACATACGTATCGAACACTTCCGCTACATTGGAGACGGCTGCATTCATCATCAGATAAATCTGCTCGAATCCAGTATCCATAATAGTGCCTAACCGCAAAATAAACAGAATGATGATCACATTGCGCATGCCCGGCAGCGTAATATGCCAAATGCGGCGCATCCGCCCTGCTCCATCCATCACCGCAGCCTCATACAGCTGAGGATCGATTCCTGCGATAGCAGCGAGGAAGATAATCGTCCCCCAACCGACCTCCTTCCAGATCGACTGTGCCGTCAACATTCCCCAGAAATAACTTGGATTCGTGAGCAAATCAAAAGCCTCTTTGTCCATAGACAGCAGCAGCTTGTTGAACAACCCTTCCGACTGCGAGAACATGAGGAACGTCAACCCCGAAATGAGCACCCACGATAAGAAGTGCGGAATGTAAATGAGAGACTGTACTGTTCGCTTCACAATCGAATGCCGAACCTCGTTCAGCATGATAGAAAGAATGATCGGCGCCGGGAAGAAAAACAACAGATTCAGAAAACTGATAGCGAGTGTGTTGCGCAGCAGAATGTAGAAATCTTCATTTGCAAAGAAGCGGCTGAAATGCTCGAATCCTACCCATGGACTTTGAAACACACCGAAATACGGCGAATAGTCTTGGAAGGCGATCACAAGATTCGTAATCGGAACATACTTGAAGACAAGGAAGAAGAGAAGTCCTGGCAGCGCCAACAAATACAAGTATCTATCCCTCTTCACATCTACCCATACACGTGTGCGCGCTCTTCGTTTAGATGATGTCCTCCGTTCTAACTGGGCTGCAGATACAGATGTTGATGGTTCCATGCTCATCAGTACTACCTCACTTTCTTCTGCATGTTCAATTGAGACAGCGAGTATCACAATTTCTGCTAGGATTTTTTATCAATGTAAACGCTATCAAAATTTCATGCAATTTGACTTTTTTGCTGAAGCATCTTGCCTGCCTGCATAACCGCGCTTATTCATCGCTCGATGAACGCACAAGCAAGCCCCGCAAAGAATCACCTGCTGCGAGATTCGATGCAGCATTTTTCCGATTTCCTGAGGCTGCACTTTTTTTCTGTAAGCCTTTTCATCCGTTGTGCCATTCAGTATGATAAATACAATCGGCCACCATACCAGAACATTCCATACTACCGTTCTTGTATGAACAGCTTCGTGCAGTCGAGCAAATTACAATTTCTATTCCAATATCAAATATCAATGATTACTCCATTATTCCGTTTCATCATCCATTGCCACACAGGAGGAATTCATGGGAAAGCTGCATGATATACTACGTCCCTCTTCCAAGGGAATCTTCTATTGGAAAAGTCTCGCGCTCGCCGTACTGCTGACCTGCCTGCCAATCACGATCATCAGTGCGGCTTATTTATATATGGGCAACCAGCAGCTTGTGAAGCAGTTTCAAGGGAAGAACGACAGCGAGATGATTGAAGCAGCCAAACAAATCGATAAACAGCTTGGGCAGCTTATTAATTACGCTCTACATATGGTCGTGAAGCCGCATTTCAAGCCGACGATTTCCGATATGGATTTCGCACAGCAGTTCGAGGAAACGAACCAATTGCTCGATACGCTCACGCTTATCGAGAATGCCGATCCGATTATTGATCAGGTGTATTTGTACGTGGCGAAGCAGAACAAAGTACTTCAGCCCTCGATTGGTCTTCGGACATTGGAGCAGGCAGAAGAATCTCGCTGGAAGGAGCTTATATCGGCCGAGCAGGGCATCTTCTGGACACATGAATTGCAGCGTCCCTTCAGTAGAGGCTCGTCCCATGCCGTCGTAATGAAGCTGCCGTTCAATGGAAACGCATCCTACGGGGCTATCGTGATTTACATCAATCCGTCTAAATTGTTCGTATTTGCGAACCCAGACCGATATGCTTACCTGCTCGACGAGGAAGGACACATTATTGGGCAAAGCGAAGCAAGCAGACAGAATCTTGAGGCATTCGCCGCTATTCAATCTCATCAGACTCAACATACAGAGGCATTGAATCAACCTAGCGGAAGCAGCAAGGTTCCCTTGAATCAGGATACATTGCTCATAAACACCGTAACCTTGGAGAAAATGGGCGGCAAATGGACTTACTTATCAGCTACCCCTCAATCCATCATTACGGCACCTACACGACCCTATACACATATCCTCATTGTGTGCTGGATATTTGCCCTGCTGGCTGCGTTAGCGTTAAGCTGGTTCGCTTCCCACCGTATGTATCGACCGATACGCCGGATGATGAACTTGCTTACAGGCTGGCGCTCCCCGGATACGGATGTTCACAATGAGCTTGATTATATTGAACGGGAGTGGCAGCATTATCGAATTACAAATGAAACATTGGAACGGAGGCTGAATCAGGCCGTGCCGTCCATGCGCGAGGCAATTATGAATCAATTCATTACAGGGCAGGCAGCGCACTGGACAGAGAGGGAGATGATGGAGAAGCTTCATACGATGGGGGTCGCCATTGAAGGCAGGTCATTTGCAGCGATCGTTCTACAACTTCATCCAACCGATGAAGAATATAAGCCGCTGTCCGATAAAGACGATGTTCTATTAACGTACGCAGCCATCAATATCGTGGCAGAGCTATCCCAATCCGCAGCGGAACATGTTCACACGATTAATTTCTTAGATGGATCGTTCGGACTTGTGCTCATACTCCCCACACAGGATCATGCTCAAGCAGAAGCACAACAGGAGCTGCACAGTCTGTGTTCCCATTATATCAACGTCCTGCATGAGGTTCTGCGCATCCAGGCCACCATCGTCTATAACGGGCCAACTTCGTCGTGGATGGATATTCCCCATGCCATGGAGCAGGCTCAGCGTGCGCTTCGGTGCCGCACCTTCGACGCAACGAGCCAATTGCTTCAGGCCGATCAAGTGCTGGATAGAGCGAATACGCTGCTTGAAGCCCCTCTGCTTGTGCTTGAGCAGGAGCTTATTTACGCTCTCAATATGGGTCTGGCCCAGGAAGCGACGCAAGCCTTGGAGCAGTATGTAGAGGCACTGCAAGCAAGCCACGCGGCAGAATGGCTTGTCCATCAAGCGCTGTTGCGACTAATGGGAAGCATCCATCGCGCTATGCTTCAGGCCGGCCATAATCCGTATGCCGTCTATGACAGCGCCCAGCTGTATGAAGAGCTTCGTATGCTGCGCAATCCACAAGCATCCTTGTCCTGGTTCCAAGAGAAGGTGATCCACCCTTACATTCATTCGCTCTCTCGCAGCTTCAATGCATCTATGAAGGAGATTGTAGACAATCTGCTCGAACAGATTGCACAAAGCAACGGTCAAGAGATTGCACTTGAAACCTATGCGAAAAGTAATGGCGTCAGCATCTCCCAACTGAGCAAAGCGTTCAAGCAAATGACAGGAACGAACTATGTCGATTATATTACCTCGATAAGAATGAACTATTGCAAGCAGCTTCTACTGACCACGGATATGAAGATCAATGAAATCGCTGAATCGGCCGGTTACCAGGCCCCCTACTTCAATCGTATGTTCAAGAAGCTCGAAGGAATAACTCCCGGCCAATATCGCCAGCGTCATTCCTCACAAACCCTATAGCAGGATGCCGCAATTGGAGCAATAACTTCAGCATAACCTTATACATCACTGCAGATCATGGCTGGCATTCCGATCTCCGTTCTGATGGGTGCTGTCAGGCGCATTTCATAGGTCTATACAACTTCGGCCCCTCCACTGCTTACCGCAGTAGAGGGGCCGAAGGACTTATTATTTACAATGCACAGAATCTAGCAAAAAGACAATCTTAACCGTCGATTACAGCAGACTGACTGTTACTGCATCGTCAGCAGCATCGTGCCCATTCGGCGGGCAGTCTCCATCATCTGCGGGGCAAAGGATACAAGCGTATCTGCCGACATCCGGCTGACAGGCCCCGATACCGACAAGGCTGCGACCAGCCGCTGATTCCGATCCATGATCGGCACAGATACAGCCGCCGCTCCAAGTTCGCGTTCTTCCAAGCTCACAGCATATCCGAGTCGACGCACTTCCTCAAGCTGCTTCATATAGCTGTCCTTGTCAATGGAGGACGGCCAGCGTGAATCGCGCAATGCAGCCTCTAGCTCGTGCGTCTCAGCAAAGGCAAGCAGCACCTTGCTGGATGCCCCCACGAACAACGGCAAACGAACGCCTACTGGCGCTACTCTACGGATCGCCTGATTGCTCTGCACGGCCTGAATCCGTATCCGGTCGTTGCCATCCTTCACATATAGACTCACCGTCTCATCCAACTGATCGCGCAGGAGCTCCATCTCCGGCTGCAGCAGCTGAGCAGGATCATCGACCTGCGTCAAATTCGCCGCCAACTCCCATACCCGATATCCCAGGCGATACTTATCACCATTTTTAAGTACGAATCCGCGATCCTCCAATGTTGTCATCAGACGATGAACAGTGCTCTTATTCAGCCCAACGCGGGTTGCAAGTTCCGTCAAGCTGATATCTCGCTCATTGGCAAAACACATTAATATATCGAGTGCACGCTCTACGGCGCGTACGGTTAGCTTTCCTCGTTCTTCCACCATATATCTCCCTCTTCGGTTCCATAGTATGGAACATCGTTACAACTAGTATAACTCTCTTCCTTATTTTCGTAAAGATACTAGCACCATTCTCCCGCATCCTACGAACGTCCCTTGTTTCGACATGTTTTTACAGGGAGATTGCAATGTTACGGGACGATTACAATCACCTTACAAATCGCGCACATCCGTTGACCCTATGCGGATTCCCGCATACGATAATGATACGAAGACAACGTTTACACGAATCAGCTCCCATCGGGACTTTTGTTCTATATGAATTTATTGGGCTCGACACCATTCTGCATTACATCATCGAAGGAGGTCATCTACATGAGCACACCTGTTATTACATCTCCCGCACTACAGCCTGAATGGCTCGGCCCATCTGGAGCAGCCCCTGCGGCAGCGCGGAGACTACGAGTGAAGCATGTAGCCATTGCGCTATCCCTATCGACCTTCTTCGCTGCAATTGTCATCTTCCTTGCCCTGCACGGATTCATCGCATGGATGTTCGCTAATCCGCAAGTACCTCCGCTGTTCTCCAATCCAATGGAGGCCAAAGGGATGAAGTACGAGACGGTATCCTTTCCCGCTCGCGATGGGCATACGCTGGTAGACGGATGGTACATTCCATCTGATAAGCCTTCCAAGCGCACCTTAATCTTCAGCCATGGCTACGGGGCCAATCGAGAAGAATATTGGGTGCCGATGTATGACCTTGCCAAATTCGCACATCGACTCGACTACAATGTCATCATGTTCGACTATGGATTTGCTTCCGAACAGCATCCGACCAAAGCAACAGGCGGCCGTCTGGAGAAGGAACAGCTGCTAGGCGCAGTCAAGCTCGCGAAGGAACGCGGTGCTGAGCACGTCGTCGTATGGGGCTTCTCCATGGGTGCCGGAACGGCGCTTCAAGCAGCACTGCTTACTCATGATATTAATGCCATGATTCTGGACAGCACCTTCCTGCTGGAGCCAGATACGCTATATCATAATTTGCAGCAGTACGCTCCACTGCCGAAGCATCCATCGCTTGATCTGCTGCGTACCTTCTTCCCTGCTGTCAATGGCACGAGCCTACAGCAAATTCCATACAATGAAGTGAAATCAACGAACTATGAGATGCCGATTCTCTTCGTTCATGGAACAGCGGACTCCAAGGCGCCATATGGAATTGCAGAAGGCATTGCCGCCCATCAGTCCAACAAGCTCTCGCAGGCATGGATCGTCCCTAATACACAGCATGAGCTTATCTATCGCACACAGCGCAAAGAATACTTGTCGAAGACATCCGCATTTCTGAATGCAGCCTATCGTGCTGATCGCGGTTTGTTCATTGCACAGAACTAACTCCCCTGCTACGCCGATTGAGACGTTCATAAATTCGGCAAGGAAGTTTCACAGAATACGAGATGGAATAAGTCGAAGTAGAACCGCAAGCCCCCGCTTGCGGTTTTTTTGTGCCATTTTACATAGGTCAACCTATGAAGCTAATACAATAAAAAGAACCATTTCAATCACAAGGAGGGAGAACATTGCAGCTCATATACGGGCCACTTATGCCTGTGCGTGTACTGGAAGAGAGTGCCTACTGGAAGCAGCAGGAGAAGAAGCATACAGAGGTCATTCGCGCAATTGTGCCCCAGCTGGAGCCTGAATACGTGCAGCTGCTTGCCCAATGGGAACAGGTTCTGTCACAGACGGAAGATGCAGCGAGGGGACAGCTGCGCACCGCCCTGCAGCAGCCAGATGTCCTTCAGCCAGATCAGCTTCAACAGCTTCAAGAATTGCTCCGCGCTTCTGTATATCAATCCGAGCAGTTCGTTCAGCAGCTTGATGCCATTAAGCATAACAGCCAAGCCGTGCAGCATACGGAGCACGCCCCTGTCGTATTCGATCATATCACGGAGCGATCCCAGTACTTTCTGAAAGCCATTAAACCTGTCTTTCACCCAGCAGTAGAGCCCCCGGGAAGCAATCATAACACTCGTTCTAGCAGCAGCTCCTCCCCACCAGCTCGCATTCACGCTGCGGGGAACGAGCCTTCCTCGCATTGGCCGCAGCATCAGTATCAGCCCCAGCAACATCAGTATCCCTATCCACAACAATCCATTCAAGGCATTCATGCTCACATTGGCAATACGCGCAGCGCGCAGCCGGAACAGGATGATGAGACAGATGGGGAATCCTTCGTTCCAATTGGCGGACACCGGCTTCCTCCGCTTCCATACCCTTATAATGCGCTTGAGCCTTATATCGATGAGACGACGATGCGCATTCATCATGACAAGCATCACAAGAGCTACGTGGACGGCTTGAACAAAGCCGAGTCGGCGCTAGCAGAAGCACGGCGCACCAATAAGTTCGATCTGGTGAAATATTGGGAGAACGAGCTTGCGTTCAATGGGGCTGGTCACTATCTGCACACCATCTTCTGGGATGTAATGAGTCCGCAGGGCGGAGGCAGGCCTACAGGCAGTCTACTGCGCCAAATTGAGCATGACTTTGGCAGCTACGATGCCTTCCGGAAGCACTTCTCGAACGCAGCAGAGAAGGTTGAGGGTGGTGGCTGGACGATACTCGTCTGGAGTCCGCGCAGCCGAAGATTGGAGATTTTGCAAGCAGAGAAACATCAGAACTTGTCCCAATGGGATGTCGTCCCGCTGCTGCCGCTTGATGTATGGGAACATGCTTATTATTTGAAGCATCAAAATGAACGGCCGAAATATATTGCCGATTGGTGGAATGTCATCAATTGGCCCGCTGTATCCGAACGATTCGAGCAAGCTCGCAAATTAAAATGGACTCCCTTCTAAGCTTACAACATCATTCGATGAATGAGGTGTTTACTTCCTATTTTTCGAGCTTATTCGCCGTTGCGCCGCACCCTTTTCGTTCTATACAATAATAAATGGAAATAGCTGGATCACGTGCGGTTCTGTGCCGCGCTTTCCTTTTGTACCAGAACAATGAGTTATCGACTTCGAAAGGGGTGAGGCGAATTGCTCAGACCTATTGTGAAATGGGCTGGCGGCAAACGCCAACTACTTCCCAACATCCGTTCCCTTCTGCCTTCAGCAGACTGGACGCGAGCAGCCTACTTCGAACCGTTCATCGGCGGAGCGGCGTTATTGTTAGCATTAACGCCAGACAACGGGGCCATTAACGACGTCAACCCAGAGCTCATCAACGTGTACCAAATGATAAAGCAGCAGCCAGACCAACTTATTGAAACCCTTCGCCAGCATCGCAACGACGAAGGATACTATTATGAAATCCGGGCATGGGACCGGAACCAAGAAGCCTACGCCGCCTTATCCCCTATCGACCGCGCCGCCAGACTTATTTATTTGAATCGGACATGCTATAACGGCTTATACCGAGTCAATGCGGGCGGCCAATTCAATGTTCCATTCGGGAAATACAAGCGGCCGAACATCATAAGAGAAACAACTATTCGCAGTATGTCCTCCTATTTGAACCGCGCCAATATTCGAATGATGGATGGAGATTTTGCTGAGGCTGTGCAGGAGGCACGCGCCGGCGACTTCGTCTATTTTGATCCTCCCTATGACACCTTGACGCCAACTGCCGCCTTCACTTCGTATGCCAAGGGGGGCTTCGGCCGACCGGAACAACAGCGTCTAGCCAATGTATTTAAGGAACTTAGTGAACGTGGTGTATATGTCATGCTGTCCAATCATGCGACAGACTATATTCATCAATTGTATGAGGGATATCGAATCCATACGGTAAAAGCGAGGCGAAGCATTAATTCCAAAGGTGATGGCCGTGGTGTGATCAACGAGGTCATTATTATGAATTATTGACATGTAAGACGAAACGTGGATATTCAGGCATTGGTTGTACAACCCTATAGGCAGTGCAGGCATCAGTCAATCCCATACTTCTTCTTCGCACGATCGTAAGCTTCCTGGGCGCGATCCCGCCTCGGAAGCTTACTGTTGATGTGCAGAAGGAGCAGTAGATTGCAGGCGAGCAAGATGAGAATGGTCATCTCCATCCAAACTCCCATTCTATTCCCTCCTAAAATGAAATCACTAATCTACGAAAAAGTGAACTTGCCATCCATAATTGTGACAGCCGTGCCGGTTAAGTACACCCGCTCCTGATGCAGCTCCAACTTCACAGCGCCTCCTCTTGCAGAACATTGACGTCCAGTTAGAGACAACTTGCCGAGCTTGGCTCCCCAATATGGCCCCATCGTGCAATGAGCAGATCCCGTAACCGGGTCTTCATTCACACCGAGCGCGGGGAAGAAACAGCGAGACACGAAGTCAATTCCGTCATGGGCTGATTCCCCTGCTCTCGCTGTAACGAGCACACCAATCGCTTCTTGATCGCACGCCTTAAGCTGTTCCCAGTGTGGCTCCAGCGACCGTACAGTCTGTTCTGAATCCACGATGGCCATTAACTCGATTCGGCTTCTAAGTACCTCATGCACCGAGCAGCCTAGCGCTTCCTCCAGACGCACTCGCAGCGACTCATCCTCTACGGGCATTAGCGAAGATGTTGGGAAATCCAGCGTGATCTCGCATTGGCCCCCGCTTTCCTTATATGCAGCATGGAGAATGCCGCTCTTCGTCTCGAAGGAGACTCTGTCCCCGCTCACAATCCCGCATTGTCTTAATACATGAGCCGTAGCCAGCGTTGCGTGTCCGCATAGATCAACCTCAACCTCAGGCGTGAACCAGCGTAGGCCGAGAGGGCGCTGAGCCCCCTCTTCCCACTCTGCATCTACATGAACAAATGCTGTCTCGGATAAATTCATTTCGGATGCGATATGCTGCATCATCGTCTCATGCCATTCCTGTTCAACGAGACAGACCGCAGCCGGATTGCCGCGGAATGGCGCATCTGTAAAAGCATCTACGATGTATACCTTCATGTCCATACCTCCCTTGCCTAAGATTACTACAACCGGCTAATCGAAAAAGACAGATCTGTTCTATTTCTGTTCTATTCCCTATCAGCTTTATTGGGATCTAACAGAGATAGGTATGTCTCTGCCGGCACCGCAGCCAGCCATGGACTCGGCTTGCCGACACAGAATACATGAAGCTCATGCATGGCCCGCGTGCAGGATACATACAGCAGTTTCTGTTCATTTGCACGCCCATAGGCAGCTTCCGATGCATCATAGATGACAACTGCATCGAATTCTACTCCCTTGGCCAAATACGAAGGAATAACCAGCGCACCCTCATGGAATGAGGCCGTATCTTGCTCGACAAGGTAAATCGAAATTTCATTTTGCAGCGCCTCATATGCTTCCTTGCTCTCTTGAGCCGTCTTACAAATCACGGCTACATTGCGATGCCCTTCCTGCAGCAGTTGACGTATGCGATCCGCGACCAGTCGATCTCGCTGCGCTCCGCTCTCCACAACGGTAACTGTCGGCAGATTCCCAGCCCGATCGAACGGCTCAATACGATCGCCGTCCATGGCCAGATAGCGGGCGAACTCCATAATCGGACGAGTTGTGCGGTAGCTTCGCGTCAAGTGGAAAGTTTCCGTAGATGAATTGCCGCGCATATCCGAAGATAGCCAACTGCTGTTAATATCCTGTTCCCCAGCATGCGGATAAATTGCCTGCTCCCAGTCCCCAAGCAGCGTCATGCTGCAGCGCGGGAACATTCGTCTTAACAATGCGAATTGGAAAGGTGAGTAATCCTGCGCCTCATCAATGAACAGTTGGCGAATAGAGGTATTCACACGGAACCCCTTAATGCATTCATTCAGATACAGATATGGCGTTGCATCCTCAAACGGCATCTCCCCTGATAGAAGGCGTGCTTCCGTATCTGCACATATGGTTCTCCACTCCGCAGGCAGCGTTCCGGCTGCCGCACATCGCTCCGATACATCCGGCATAGCGAACAACTGACGATACGTCCCCTCCATATCAATAAACCCAAGCTTCTTCACCTGTGAATAGAGAGACTTGAAGTGCTCATTCACAATCGATGCAGCAAGCCAGTCGCGTTCACGCTGGAAGTCATCGAAGGTTTCCTCCGAGAACTGCTTCTTGCGCTGCAGCTTCATATAAGCTTCGTGGTATGCATCATCATCCAGCATCTCTACTTCCTCATCCACCCACGCCTTCTTGCGTTCTTGCTTCGCCGCGCGATGCAGTTCCCCACGCAGCCATTCGGCCAGCAAGCGCAAACGGTTCGGCAGCGGAAGCGATGCATCATAACGGTAGAGCTGGCTGTGAATTTGCTCTGCAGTTACGATCACCTCATCGCGGAAACAAATATCATGGAGCTGCAGGCCTTCTGTCCCTAACCACTGTACGTACGCATGGATCATATCAATATAGTTACGGCTTGCCTTGAAGCGGATCGCCTCCATACGAGCGCTATAGCCCGGTTCTTCTGCAGCTGTCAGTGAATATTCCATTTGCTCGAACGGATGCTCAAGCTTGAAACTGCTGCCTAGGCGGTGCTCCAAATAATCCTGGAAGGTCGTCTGCTCCATATTTCGTTCTCCCAGCTCCGGCAACACTGTCGAGACATAACGGTTGAACAGAGGATTTGGGGAAAATAATACGATCTGCTCCGCCTGCAGTGTTTCCCGATACCGATAGAGCAGGTATGCAATACGCTGCAAAGCTGTCGACGTCTTGCCGCTGCCTGCTGGCCCCGTCACAATCAGCACGCCGCTCCGTTCATTGCGAATGATGCGGTTCTGCTCCTGTTGTATGGTCGCTACAATGCTCTTCATATGCTCGGCTGACGGCTGACTAAGCATTTGACGCAGCAATTCATCTCCAATCGTAACCCCGGTATCGAACATTCCACGGAACCGGCCTTCCGAAATAAGAAACTGACGCTTCAGTTCCATCGTACCTTCTATCTCCCCTACAGGAGTCGTGTAGCGCGCAGGGCCTGGAGGGAAATCATAATACAAGCTCGACACCGGAGCTCGCCAGTCATATACGAAAAATTCGCCTTCTTCATTGCGGAAAGAGCCAATGCCTAAATAGATCTCCTCACCGCGCATTTCTCCATCTTCCTTGAAATCGATTCGTGCAAAGTAGGGAGACTTCGCCATGCGAGTTAATACATCCAACTGACGCGCAGCATGGCGGTGTCTATGCTCGCGCTCGGTTAACACCTCTGCCTGCTGCTTCATGCTGGCGAAGGTCTCTATCGCCTCATTTATATCGTCCATGTTGATTTTGACATCGTCCCAGAATGCCTTGCGGAATTCGACTACTTCGTGTTTGATGTCGCCAATATCCTGCTGCAGGGGCTCAATATGCTGCTCAATAGCTTCCATCACCCGAGTCGCTCGTTCCTCTTCTAGACGCCATTGTTCTTCTTTCGTACTCATCTAACCACCCGCTTCTTTAGAAATTTATAAATCAAGGTTGACAGCCTGTGATTCGATATGGTATTATATATTTGGATAGTAATGCATTTTAAAAATATACTCATATCGTACATTAGATCTTAACATAACAGTCCTCTGCTTACAAGATGTTGATTAGGCTTTTTCCTTGTCAACTTTTGTATACAGAGGACTTTTTGCATGGATGTAATATGTGATCACCAGTTAGGAATGTACGATAATCTTTTTCTTATGATGCTCCTCAAGAAGCTGAATAAGCTGTGTCTGCTCGGACGAGTTAGACAAGCAAGCAAGTGGGATAATATGTGCCTGCATCGAGCTGATGAAGATATAGATGTAGTCCTTGGTCATTCTGATTTCCGGTATCGCATCCCAGTTGTAATGAGCGCTGCCGACCGGCGTCGTCTCATCAATTCCCTGCTCCGTAATCTCCATCGTATGATCTCCGAGCCAGGCTGCATTTTCTGTGGAAGCAGACCAACGCATAACCTTTCTCTTAATCGAAAAATACATGAATACGTTCAAAAGCACTCCCAGCACTATCCCAACGACAATCGAGTACACCCATGGTTTGCCGATAACTTTAAGAATGATGCTTAAAAACAAGGGCAGGCCGATGATGTTCGCTAGCATGACTTTACGGTATTTCGGCATGCTGTATATCACGAATTTATTAAATTTCCAATAGTCTTCCTTTGTAATATGCATTGAAATCTTCATAGCAGCACTCCTTTATTTCCATAGATAGCATAAACATCTTTATTCCCATTATACATGCAGCGATTTCATTAAGACACCCTCCTTTCCCGGGTAAGCAGTATAAGAAAAAAGAAGACACGACCCGCCTTTCAGCGAAGCCATGCCTTCTCCTCATTCCCTATTTATTAAGGACATATATCATTTATAACGTAAATAGATTCCTTCTACCCTTCTTGCTTGGAGAAATAATCGAACAAGTCTCCACGCGCTTCCTCCAAGTACGCCAGGTGCGACTCGCGCTCGATGCGAATTTTTAGACGCTGTGCTGTCTTCTCGAACAGATCCACGCATTCATTTGTGCGAATGATGAGCTTCTGTGGGCGTACCCCCTGCTCTTCAATAAGCTGCAAGAAGTGATTCAGGAATTCCTGCTCAAAGTCGTCATCATACGCGACATGGAAGCCTACAGCTGCACGTGTCGTACGGTCTACCCACAAGCAAAGACGAGGATAGTACGGACGCTCGCCTTCACCCTTCACAGCAACAGGCGCATAGAAAAATTCTGTCTCCCATTGGCCCTTCTTATTCGGGAAACGATCCATAACATCATTCAGACGATCGCGATTTTCGATTTCAACCTTCACAGGACGCTCCAATACGAAGTCAGGATCCATCCAGCGATCTACCCACTTCTTGTTGTCCGGAGTACGAACCAACACTTGACCGGATTGCGGTGCTGTCATTACCTCTTTGTCCTTCTTCACGCGCGCTGCCAGATCTATCGCTTGTTCTAAGGCGATCGCCAAGAAACTGACCTGCTTCTCGTCAAGCGTCCATGGAACAAACCCCGGGTCGTATGCGCGGAACATTGGCCATGCATTACGGCCGCGGAAGCGTAACCCGAGCTCCTTGATCTGCGCCAAATCGCGCTTTTCCAGATCTGTACGGTCTTCAAACGTTACCATGATGCATTTTTGGCGATGAAGCCATGCATTCTGCTCATGATTGTCCAGCATCATGCTGTTCAGGCTCTCTAATCCTTCACCGCCGCGGAATAACGCCAGACCGAACAAGTAGTCTGTTCCATTCATAATCGTGCAATAGCCCACTTCTCCGTCTTCGGGATTGCTCACGCCAAAGATCACGTTCTCCGGCATCCACTCCCAGCTCGCCTGCTTCTTGAACGCAGAAGCTGCTTCATACAATCTCGCCCACAGCTTCTGTTCCGCTGTCAATTCTACTTCTTGTTCCGTACTTTTCTGTTCCGACTTCTTCTTTGCTTCTGTCATGTGACTTGTAACTCCTCCTATTCAAATTCCCTGCTCTGTCCGAAAAAAACCCCGTCCCATGCCCGGAACGGGGTTCATCAGTTCATAGTTCACCCACATACATCACATTACTACTTAATCAGTGACAAAAATTCCGCGCGCTGCGCCGCATCCGTCCGGAAGCTGCCGCGTGTTGCCATCGTTACCGTCTTGCTTCCCGGCTTCTTCACACCACGGGCGCACATGCACAAGTGCTCGCCTTCCACAACGACCATCACGCCGTGTGGCATGAGCACCTCATCCATAATGTCGGCAATCTCGGTAGTGATCCGCTCTTGCACCTGCAAGCGGCGGGAGATTGCTTCCACCAAGCGGGCGAACTTGCTAAGTCCTGCTATCTTGCCGCTTGGAATGTATCCGATATGCACCTTCCCGAAGAAGGGTGCCATATGATGCTCACATTGGCTATAATACGTAATATCCTTCACAATGACAAGCTCTTCGTGATTTTCATCAAATGCTACCCCGAGCGCATCACGAGGATCTACCTCATAACCGGCGAAGATTTCCTCATACATGCGAGTCACGCGTGCTGGCGTATCCAGCAATCCTTCGCGCTCAACATCTTCTCCGACGAGCTTCAAGATTTCCTTAATATGATGCTCAATCTTCTCGCGATTCGTACCAACCTGTGTATTCACATAATCCTTCAAACCAGCCACGAACGTTCCTCCTTCCGCCGCGCTTGTGAGCATGATCTCGTTAACTTAGCGGTTTTTCTTGAAATTCTTGTTCTTCATCATTTGCTGTGCTTGCTGCATCTGCTTCGAATTCAGATTGTAGCCCATTTGCTTCGCCATCTTCTGCAGCATTTGAGGGTCTGATTGCATTTTCGTCATTTGGTTACGCAAGTAGTACACGCCGCCAGCGAAGCCGATGATAATGCCTACAATTAGTGTTACGATTGCCGTAATTACTGTCCACATCTTCCCATGGTCACCCCAACATCGTCAAGTTTAGCTCATTGCTTCTATATTCAAGTAGGGTACAGATTCCGTGAATGATCCACCGAAAACTTCACATAGAAAACGAAAAGAGATCGATGTGCCGTTCGATTTCGAATATACCGTACCGCCACTATGATAGCACGTACCATCAATCGTGACAAATATCCCCTGTTCCATTAAGGAGCAGTCAGCATCCGTTCTTCATTCGCCTGCATGCCTTCCAGCTTAAGGAGAGTAACTTTCTTGTCCATCCCCCCGCCGTACCCGACCAGTCGGCCATCTGCTCCAATGACACGATGGCATGGCGCAATAACCGGAATCGGATTGCGATTGTTCGCCCCACCGACTGCTCGTACTGCCTGCGGACGTCCAATTGCCTCTGCGATCTGCTTATAGGATCTCGTCTCCCCGTACGGAATATCCATTAGAGCGCGCCACACCTCACGTTGGAATGGCGTTCCTTGGAAATCAAGCGTCAAATCGAACGATTGCCGCTCCCCTCTGAAATATTCCTCCAATTGGCGAATTGCCTCCTGCAGCCGTTCCGGATGACGCTGGAGGGCAGCCCGACCATATGTGCGCTGCGCCCAGGCGTTCAGACGCGCAGAGGTATCCAACACACTGCCGAATTCAATAGAACATAGTCCTGTCGCCGATGAGGCAACGGTCAGCATCCCTATCGGCGACTCCATCTCCTGCACATAAATAGGTTCCACATGATTGTCGAACTGCTGCAGGGCATCATCTATCGCTTGCACAACGGCATCCTCCTTCTCACGATTCAAGGCTGACAGCAGCGCCTGCTTCGCATCAGTACCGCCAATCTGACCAAGCGCCCAAGCGGCTGTCGCACGAATATCATAACGCGTATCTTCTCGCAGCAAGGCACGCAACTCCCCAACCGCGCTTCGATCACGGAAGTTCCCAAGCGCCACAATCGCATTGCGCTGGATCGGCTTCTTGCCGCGCCATGCAGCCGACAATGAGCCGAACTGCTCCTTAAATTCACGATTCGATAATTGCAGCATTGGAACGAGAAGAGGCTTCGCCTTCTCGGGATCAGGCTGCATTTCGGGTTGGTGCGTCCAATTCATTCCTTTATTTTTGGGACAAACGATCTGGCATGTGTCGCAGCCATACAGCCGATTCCCCATCTTGGTCATCATCTCATGGCTCAAGATGTCCTTCGACTGCGTCTGGAAGGAGATACACAGGTTCGCATTCAACTGTCCAGGGCCGACAAGGGCACTTGTCGGACAAGCATCAAGACAGCGCGTGCACTCGCCGCAGTCTTCTGTAACAGGCTCGTCAGACGGGAACGGAATATTCGTAATCATTTCGCCCAAGTAAATCCACGATCCCCACTGCGGCGAAATAATCGAGCAGTTCTTGCCGCTGAACCCAATACCTGCACGCTCTGCTACGGCCCTATCACTTAATTCTCCTGTGTCCACCATACTTCGTACCCGCAGTTCCTGTTCAGGCACTCGCTCACGCAAGAAAGTCTCCAGCTTCGCGAGACGATCACGCAGAACATGATGGTAATCAAGTCCCCATGCAGTCCGCGCAAACATTCCCCGATAGGAGCCTGCCTTCGACTTCGGCGATTCCTCCAGCTTGGAAGGATAGGCCACAGCAATGGCTATGATAGAGCGCGCATCCTCCAGCAACAATTCGGGGCGAGTACGCTTGTCCAAGTCAGGCTCTTCGAATCCCGAGGCATAGCCTTGGTCAATGGAATGCTGCAGCCTCGCCTTCAATTCAATGAATGGGTCTGCCGTTGTAAAGCCGACCTGATCAATTCCGAGTGCCGGGGCGGCCTCTATAATATCCTGCTTCAACTGGCGCCACCGATCCTTGGAAGCACCCTGATCAGATACCGCCCGCTCTTCATGATTTTGTTGTCCATTCAGCTTCTTCGAATCAAGCATCCCATTCACCTCCTTGTCGTCTCATGATGTATTTTCATATTCCATTCATTTCGCTAATGCGCTATGCGCCAATACTCAATAAAAAAAGCCTGTCCACAATCCGCCAACATCGGAAACGGCACCATGCATCCAGGAACTAAGTTCTGGAACAGGCGCCGTTCACCGATTTCATGTCTACTTGCTTACTGTTCATGAGGTTCGTTTAACAACCGCTTCCACTCTTCGTAATACCAACGTACCGTGCCATCATGGAATGGAGTACGACCCTGCTCAATGTACTCCAACACCTGATCCAGGCCTAGCTTCACCTTCTGCTCAACAAGCTCCGGATAATGATAGGTTAAGCGATTGTGCTCATACTCATCTTGATCCACTACTTGAACTTGCCCGTCCGCCATGCGAATGACATCCAAATCATAGTCAATATAAGTGAAAATATTGCCGCACCGATACGGAGGCGATGCTATATTACAATAATACCGAACACCGCATTCCTCGATAAGAGCAACAACGTTGAACCACTGCTTCGGGATGAAGAAGGTGACAGCAGGAATCTTGCTGACCCACTGCTTCCCATCCGACTCCCGAATCGGCGTCTGACTATTGATAAGGACGTACATGTCTTCCTTCACATGATCAGGATGCCGCATCGTGGAGGGCACAAGCCAGTTCTCGAGCCATACCCGATGCAGGTGACCATCGTGCTTGAAACTTTTCACAAGAGCTTCCTCATAACGATTCATGCTAAATTCCTCGGCTTTGCGTTCAATTCGCTTTACTAATAGAAAAGCATATCTTTTCCCCGAATGCAACGGTTGAGAAGATATGCTTCCTTGTACAATGTTTGGCTATAGTAAATCGTGTATCGCCACTCTTACCGAATGAGGCCGATTGCGACCTTGCAATACATCTGCAATACAGGATTGCGCGCCGTTACCCTGCAACGATGCGCAGCTGCGACAGGGAGCGCAGCATATCCTTCGCTCCGTACCCCAATGCCTCAAACCATGGCAATACGACTTCTGTATGCTCGTCCACAGCAATCATAATGTTTTTGACGCGGCGTTGTTGGAATTTCTGTTCCAATCCCGCTACCAGTGCTTTGCCTACTCCTTGATTGCGATAATCTGGGTGTACGGCAAGGCGGTAATAGTAGCCGTTGTTACGATCAACGGTTCCGATGACAAGTCCGACAATAGCCTGCTCCCCACTAGATGCCTCATGTTCTGCGATGAGCACCAGCTCTCCGTCCAACGATAACTGACGCGCGAATGCTTCCAGCGTCTTCTCACAACATTCATCTGACAGTGATTCCTTCAACAACTGGGTTGCCGGAAGATAATCCGACAAACGAAAGGAACGAACATTCATGACTTACTCTCCCTCATCCTGAGCTTGGTTTCGTGATCGGTTGTCTCTCTGTCTAACACCTTTCTACGCCTTTACATTAAATCTGTATCTTGTGGTTATCTACATAGATTGTGCAATACCTTTACAAATACGACAAAAATCGCGAAAATCCTTCTTTATCTTTCAACTTCCATAAAAAAGATCGGAAAATCTCTCGTTTTCTCTTGTAAACGCTTTATTTAAAGCGTTTACATTACCCAATACAAGAAAAGATTATAGAAATTGTAAAGAATTCGTATTCATTGCTAGCCCTGATCCATCGTTCTCCAATGGAGCATTCGTTTGAAAAGAACCATTTTCGGGTAATATGATAGCGTTGAATGACAGGTTGTTATTCATCTATTTGTGAAGAATTGCGAAGGCTTTACTTTCAATGCAGACTTTCGCAACATTTATGTTGATTTATTCGTTCGCTTCATGTTTAATTAGGTTAGAAGTATATAAGATGCTACATAATTATTAGGAGGTATGACACAATGGCACATCAATTACCAGCTCTTCCTTATGCCAACAACGCTTTGGAACCACATTTCGATGAAACAACAATGATGATTCACCACGATCGTCACCACAACACATACGTGACGAACTTGAATGCAGCTTTGGAATCTGCTCCAGAATTGCAAGATAAATCCCTGGATGAACTTATCGCTAACTTGGATGCTGTTCCTGAGAGCATCCGCACAGCTGTACGCAACAACGGCGGCGGCCATGCGAACCACTCCCTGTTCTGGGAAATCATCGGACCAAACGGCGGCGGCCAGCCTTCCGGCAAATTGGCTGATGCAATCAACAATGAGCTTGGCGGCTTCGACAAGTTCAAAGAAGACTTCGCTAAAGCTGCAGCTACACGCTTCGGCAGCGGCTGGGCGTGGCTTGCAGTAGATGCTAACGGCAAATTGTCCGTATACAGCCTGCCTAACCAAGACAGCCCGATTATGGAAGGCAAGACGCCTATCCTCGGTTTGGATGTATGGGAGCATGCATACTACTTGAAATATCAAAACAAACGCCCTGACTACGTTTCCGCGTTCTGGAATGTTGTGAACTGGTCAGCAGTTGAAAAACGCTACGAAGATGCATTGAACAAGTAATTCATGCATTGGCAACAGCCGTCCTCTTGCAGGCTTTCTGCTCGGAGGACGGCTGTTTTTGTTAGCAGCGCTTATGATGTTAACACATTATTCATATGCAAAAAGCCCCGACCTGCTTTGCACAGGATCAGGGCTTCTTATTTACAGAGATTCATGTGCCTCCCTGCAGCTGATGCTTATTTCGTTGTACCATGACACGTATATAATAAGTATTCCAGCGCCTGCCGCTTAGCCTTCGAACAACGGCGTCGACAGATAGCGCTCGCCTGTATCCGGGAGCAGCACAACAATCATCTTGCCTGCATTCGAAGGGCGCTTCGCCAGCTGTGTTGCAGCTGCCAAGGCTGCGCCTGAGGAAATACCAACTAGGAAGCCCTCCTGCTTTGCAAGCTCGCGTGCTGCAGTGAATGCTTCTTCGTTCGTAACCCGGATGATCTCATCAACGATGCTGCGATCGAATGTGCTCGGCACAAAGCCAGCGCCGATACCTTGAATCATGTGCGGACCGCGATTGCCTCCTGACAGAACAGGTGAATCAGCAGGTTCAACTGCTGTTATTCGTACCGATGGCTTATTCTCCTTCAATACGCCGCCTACACCGCTAATTGTCCCACCAGTGCCGACCCCTGCCACGAAGATATCCACTTCTCCGTCCGAATCGCGCCATATTTCCTGTGCTGTCGAATTCCGGTGCATTTCTGGGTTCGCCTTATTATGGAACTGCTGTGGGATGAACGAGTTTGGAATACTCTCAGCAAGCTCCTCCGCCTTCCGAATCGCCCCCTGCATCCCTTCTGATCCAGGCGTGAGCACGATTTCCGCACCAAGCGCCTTCATCATCTTAATGCGCTCCATACTATACGTATCTGGCAACGTAATAATAATACGATAACCAAGTGCTGCAGCAGCGCTCGCCAATGCAATCCCCGTGTTGCCGCTTGTCGGTTCAATAATGACCGAGCTGCGGTCGATGACACCTTGCTCCTCGGCTGCCTTAAGCATTGCATATCCGATACGATCCTTGACGCTTCCACCAGGATTGAATGCTTCCAGCTTCGCAACGAGCCTCGCTCCGAGGCCATGCTTGCGACTGTAGTTGTTCAGCTCCATTAGGGGTGTGTTGCCAATGAGCTGTGTAATGTTTGATGCAATGTTGGACATATTCAACTTTTCCTCCATAACGATATTATCGCAATTCCTTGTGTCGCTACGTGCGGCCACGCCTTGATTGGCATCGCTCCACGACTCGATGTATTCCATAAATGCCAGCCACGTACACGGCATATAGAAGCAAGACGACCGGAATCCTTGTCCAGTCTTGAAGCAACTGCTCGCCGACATAGGCGAACAGGAACATAACCGGCAGCTTCCCTAATACAGTTGCCACCATGAAGGTGCGTAGAGGGATAGACAGCATGGCTGCATATGCATTAATCGCTACAGCTGGGACAATGGGAATCATCCGTCCGATAAGCACAGCAGTGAATGCATTTCGTTCCATTAATTGATTAAAGCTTCGAAGTAAGCCGACACGCTCAATATAGGATCTTCCCTGCCCGGATATCCCGCTTCGAACAGCAAGAAACATCAAAGCAGCCCCTACCGTCGAAGCTGCCACATTGATCCAGCCCCCGATCCAGAATCCAAAAGTGGCCCCTATAATCCCCGCCACTAGGCCGAATGGAATGACAGGAAATAGGGATATAGCGACAGCAGCAAGAAACATAATAATGAGCGCTCCTGCACCAGGCTCCATATGACGCAGTAGAGCAAGCAGCTTCTCATGGTACACCAAGATGAGTACAGCAGCGAGAACATACAGCCCGAGAGATATTCGCTTATCCAATGTACCTCCTCTGGCATCGGCTTCCGCTTCCGGTTGCAAACGCTGCCTACTTCCTTACGTTAATAATTCCATATTAATATATAGAAGCCCTCCGCCACAAGCTCACTGGCATTTTGCTACCTTCTTCAACTGCCTTCGCAATAAGTAATGGGAAATGACTCCCACTTATGTCCCTGTAATCTTCTTAATTTCTTCAATCATGCCACCTCTTCGTGTAAACGAATCGAGATGCACGCCAACATGATTCCAATATAGATGAAACTCCCTCTAAAATACAATAAATCGCAATTCAACTTCTTCATATTACGGATCATTTACATCGATTAGTTAAAAGTTTATTCCAAAATGAAATTAAGTGCGTTATACTGAAGCTACCATACCACTGAACGGAAGGGATGATAATCACCATGAATCAAAATGCTCTCCGTCCTGCGCAGCGAATAAAGAAGCGCACCCTTCTCCTTCAATTGTTTCTGACCTTTAGCCAGATTGGACCGACCACCTTCGGCGGCGGTTATGCAATCTTGCCTGTCATCGAACGGGAAATCGCCGAAAAGCGCAAATGGCTAGAAGCAGATGATATGGGGGAAATCACTGCACTAGCTGGTGCCGCCCCTGGCGGAATAGGTGTCAATGTCGCCGCACTTGTCGGCTATCGCATTGCCGGCCTATCCGGACTCGCCGCAGCAGTCATCGGCATCTCCTTGCCTACTATTGCCATTATGCTGTTATTATGCGCTGGGGCAGCCGGACTACGTGATCAACCGTATGTGCAGGCAGCATTGTTCGGTATTAAACCTGCTATCGTTGCACTTATTGTATATGCAGCCGTGCGTCTGGGCACGCGCACCTTAACCAATGTGTTCACATGGACCATCACCTTGACCACATTAGCACTGCTGTTCTGGACTTCACTCCACCCCGTTATCATGTTAGCCATTGGAGCAGCCGCTGGTCTCGTACTGAATTGGATCACTCGCAGCAGCTTTATGGGCGACCATCCACACGACCGTTCCAAGCCACCGCGCACAAGCAATAGCGCCACCCGCTCCCGCCAAGCGAAGCAGCACAACAATAGAGCGGTCTAGGTTGATGGAATAGATATGGTTAGCCTCCCATAATCGAACAAGAAGGATGGATGCACCATGTTATGGGAACTCTTTTGGACTTTTTTTAAACTAGGATTTGTCTCCTTCGGAGGCGGATATGCGATGCTTCCGATTATTGAACACGAAGCATTGTCTCATCACTGGATGACTGCAGAGCAGTATACGGAAGCAATCACACTCGCTGGCATGGCTCCAGGCCCTATTGCAATGAACAGCGCCGTATATGTTGGGTATACTGCATCTGGCTTGATCGGCAGTATTGCTGCATCGCTTGGAGTTATCCTGCCATCTGCAATCATCATGCTGCTTATTGCCACTATTTTCTACCGCGTGTATGATAATCAGTGGGTGCAGTCTGCACTTGACGGCATGAAGCCAGCCGTAATCGCACTGATCGCCTATGCGGCGGTCAACATGGCGATGCATTCTGGGCTCACGGCGAAGTGGACATTATCATCATTCATTCCAGTCGCAATCTTCGCCTGTGCACTGCTTGCGCTGATGAAGCTGAAGCTCCATCCGATAGCCGTCATCCTATTGTCAGGAATTGCGGGGATTGTTATATATGGATAAATCATTGGATCAACACATTCCTTCCTCCAAAGCGAAGGAAATCTTTCAATTCATTCGACGCACCGATGAAATCTCGAAGCTGGACTTGCTCCAATACAGCGGGCTTACGGTCAGCACACTGACTCGTGTATTGGAGGAGCTAACTACGCTTGGACTCATCGCTGAATGCGGGTTTGGCGCTTCGACTGGCGGACGCAGACCGATTCTTTACCGAGTCGTTCCTGATTACGGCTATGCATTCGGCCTTGATATCTCCCGCACCTCTTCCCGCCTCGTCATGCTGGACATGGCCGGAAATAAGCTCGGTACATGCGAATGGGAAATGACTGCACTCATGACACCGGAATACTTGTTGGCAGAAGTAACGAAGCAGATTAAGCACTGGACGGGCAAGCATAAGCTCAGCCCAGATAAGGTACTCGGTCTTGGAATCGGCGCCGTCGGTCCGCTGGATCGATTCGAAGGTGTCATCTTGCAGCCTAGCTTCTTCCCTTCTCCAGGCTGGGAGAATGTCTCGATCGTCAATGACTTGGAACGACAATTGAACATGCCTGTCATGCTCGATAATGGGGCGAACACCGCAATTCGGGCAGAAGCGTGGGCCAATCGAACAAGAGATGTCCGGCATATGCTGTACGTACATGTCGGCATTGGGCTCCGTTCCGCGATGATGTCCGAAGGCAAGCTTATCTATGGGGCTGTCGACATGGAGGGCTCACTTGGGCAAATGATCATTCAGGCAGATGGCATTCCCCCACGTACAGGGAACGGCAACTACGGCTGCTTGGAGTCATATGCCACCGTATACGCCATAGAACGCGAAGCGAACGCACTCGTCCGAATGGGTCGCCGCAGTCTGCTTGAGCAGATCGCGGGGGCAAGCTCCACCATTTCATATGCGCATATTATGGAGGCGCTGCGGCGGCGTGATCCACTAGCGACCGAGATTGTAACGCAGGCTGCTACTTATTTCGGCATTGGGTTAGCCAACCTACTCAACGTTCTCCATCCAGAGAAAGTGGTGCTTGGCGGACCGCTCATGAACGCGAATGATTTATTTTTCTATACCGCAACACAAACAGCCATTCGCAAAACCTATCATTATCCGCAATATCAGGTCATGTTCAGCAAGGGCAGCTACGGTGACGAGGCGCTTGCGATCGGCGCCGCCTTCATGATACTGGACAAGATCACTACCACTGCATAATGCCAGACACTAGACGCTAGGCCATATAATCAGAATGCTGATGGCGAACAAATAGAGGTTCTGCTCACTGCAGAACCTCACTCTTCATTCGATAATAATTGCTCACTCCATGGACTCTCTTACACTTCTGTACATACATGCCGAATTGTGTAAGTGGAAGACCGCCTATACAAAAAAAGGGCAGTGCTGAGCACCGACCTCCCCTTTCGTCATCGCCTTATAAATGACCCTGCCACTGTAGTAATTGAAGATAGTGCACATAATACTCGTTGTTCAGTGAACATTCTTCCCCTTGAGGAATCCCCTTCATAATCATAAGATCATCAACTAATGCATAACACAATCCCTGCACGGTAAATCCGAGCATATGCTCCCCATCTTCACTAGTGAGTACAACTCGAAGCAGCTCCCCATTTCGAATCCGAATCCATTCCTTCTCCGATGGTTCCAGGGGCCTATCTTCAGCTTCCCGCTCCTCATATCTGGCCTTATGCTCTTCTTGGATGCCCTTCTCCGTATCACTATATATCCGGTTCAGAACATCACGATCCTCAATCTTGAAGCACTTGAATACCTGTTCAAAATTCGCCAGTGGATCGCGCTGCAAATCAGCCAGCACCTCTGCTGGGATTTCAATCGCGCGGTACTTCTCCACAAGCATTTTCTCGGCAGCAAGATTCGTATACCTACGGGGAAGCTGCTGCTCCAGAAATCGTTGATGTAGCTCCTCCATCCCTCTGCACCTCCACTTATCGATTAAATGATTACTCCTATCATTCGACCCCAAGCGCCGGAACACTTCCCCAATTATCCCCTCACAAAAAGAAGATTCTGCCAACATCCAATACCTTTCGTGTATTCAAGTCTATGAGGCACAGGTACATACTGAGATAAATGACTGCCGCTTCCACCCTTAGGTACGCTGTTCTGGAGATGTCAGTCGAAGTGCATGAAACAGCGGCATATGCTGATGATTCGTTCCATGGACAAGATAATCATCCTCTACACGGTCAATGAACAGCACACCATCCAAATGATCCATCTCATGCTGGATGCAGCGGGCAAAGAAATCCTCGGCCTCCAATGTGACCGTCTCACCATCCCGGTTCATCGTTGTTATCTTAATATATTGATGCCGCTTCACTCTACCGTAGTACCCAGGATAAGACAAGCAAGCCTCCATCCCTTCCTGCTCGCCAGCCGTCTCAATGACCTCCGGGTTAATCAATTCAATCAAGCCCTCTCCGACATCCATGACGACAACACGTCGCAAAATCCCTATTTGCGGTGCCGCAAGTCCTGCTCTTCCTTTCTCAGCATACAGGGTATCCTTCAAATCATTAAGCAGCGATATCGTACGCGCATTCAGCTCCGTAACTGGCTTGCAACGCTTGCGCAATATCGGATCTCCAAAAGGTAAAATGATGCGTTCAGCCATCTCTCTCACTCCTTTCTCTTTAGTAATTGCTATCAACCATCTTACTGGCAGATGGTTTACACATTCTTGAAATCTTAATCACGGTCTACTCGCTATTATTTCCTATGTTCTATGTCGGAAGCTTCTCGCTTCATTTAACGCCGATCCCTAAAGTACATGTCATCTTCATTGGAGTCTTCCCTATCCAATATAACATAAATATAATGTCATTATTTTTTCACCCTGTTGCATACCTGTTCCATCACACTATGAACCAATAATTCTCCCTATTCTATCTTCCTCTAGCATCGGAAGCAATCGAAGTAGAGGTTGTCCACCCAACAATCATTATGGCCATAAAAAAGGGCCTCCCCTTCGCCGACCATCGTCGCCTAAGGGGAAGACCCTCTTATCCATCTTCGAATCTTCGATTATTCAGCAGCTACATTCTTAATGCCTTGCACCTCGAAGCCGTAGATACGAGCTGCTGTATCTCCGCCTTGGGTTGGTTTCTCAACGTTAAGGCGAACATAACGAGCCTTGGTCTTAGCAATCGCGTGCTTGGACGTGCCCTTCTCGTTGTCCGTCACCTTCACAGCATCCGTCCAATTCTCGCCGTCCATGCTGAGCTGAATCGTGAACTCCCGTGTATTGAAGGCAGCCGATTCACCGCCAGCCTCTGCATGGTGTACGATGAACTGCGTTACATCATACGCCTTGCCCAGATCCACCTTCAGCCAGTGCTTCTCATTGCCGACTGCACACCATTTCGTATGCATCTCGCCGTCAACAGCGAACTGCGGCGCTTCACTGTCATTGACGAAGCTGGACGCTTCTGTCTTCGCACCCTTAGCCAGATCCTCTGCCCGGAACGCTGCTTCCTTGGATACCGTAATGAGCTGCGACTTCGTCATTACATCTTCACCAACTGCATTCTTCGCAGTCAGCTTCACTTCATACGTGCCTTCCTTCGCGAAGCTTACCTTCGGATTGCGCTCCTTGCTTGTCTCAGGCGTTCCGCCTGGGAAGCTCCATTCCCATTCTGTTGTCACTTCTGAAGACTTATCTGTCAGCTGTACTTCCTCACCTGGCGCCACGAACGTCTTATCCGCCTCGAAGTCTGCCTTAGGGGACGGATATTCAGGCCAGTCAAACGAAGTCATTACCGCGCGGCCTTCCTCATAGTGACGATTCACCGGAACGACTGCTAGTTGCGTCGTCTTCTCCATGTCGCCGCCGCGCTTCATTTCAGACACATAGTAATAGTTGTTGCCTGTTGCGCCCATGAATTCACGGGAACCGTCCGGCTTCACACGATAGACTTGGTAATACTGCACATCGTCGCCCAGCGCTGTCCACGTCAAGCGAGCGTCTGCATAAATGCCGTCACGGACATCGTTTTCGATCACACGAACATCCGATACTTGACCTACTGGAGCCGTCTTCTCATTCATGTCGCGAATCGCAAGCTCCCCTACGTGTGCCAAGTACAGATTGTCATTGGCCTTGCCTTCCACTTGAACGGATATGCCAACAATCTTCTTGCCTGCATATGGGCTCAAGTCATAAGTTGCCTGTGTCCAGTCGCCCTTCGCGCCAGCCGCCTTCGTATCAGAAGGCTTCACGAACGTATACGTATCCGGTGCTCCTTCGAATGCAACACCAATATTCAGATCAGCAGCTTCTGGTGCATTCGACTGGTACGTCAGCGTCATTTGCATGTCAGCAGTTGCCTCTACATCGGTCTTGTATAGCTTCACATTCGAAGAGGCTCCTTCTGCTACCTTGCCTTGGAGCTTCAAGGAACTGCCGCCATAGAAGGAGTTCGAGAAGTCGAAACTTGGTGCAATCTTCTGTCCAGACTCGTCAACCATCCAGCGCCATGTCGGCAGAACGTCCTGCAGACTGCGGTTGAACCATTCACGATCACGAACCTTCTTGCCGAATACACTGAACTGCGTACCGTTGCCTGTATTGAAATGGGTCACGAAGTCAGACTTCGTAATGACCGTCTTATCTACGATATCATGCGCAATGCCACGCCATGCCCAATCGTTCGCCTTCGTCTTGGACGGATCGAGGCTATCGCCTACCCACAGAAGCTGCTCCTTCTTCATGAATTCGTCATTCGTCTTGGTTGTATTGAACGCCCAGTCTGGGCGATACAAGCCAAGCGATGTCACCGCGTCCTGTCCTTCCGGGAACAATACCGGGAAGTTGTACTCCCCTTGATAACCGCCGCCGCCTTCCAAATCCATACCTGCGAACAGCTCATGGCGATCCCGCTTCAATTGCTCAGCTGCCTTCGGCGAGTTCTGGAACGGCGTTACGTAGTCGTACTTGCCATCCTTCTTGAACTGCCAGCGGAAGTCGATGAACATATTATCAGCTACTCGCTCCTCCCCATCTTGGAAGAACATCTTATTGTTGTCCGTCAGTCCGCCCTGCCATTTCACAGGACCATCCTTCACCATGGAGTCATACCAGATGATTTCCATATTGGAAGGCTTGATCTTCTGCAAATATTTCAAAAACTTCTGCATATTCTGCGCATCTTCCGGCGTGCCGCCCTGTGTCTCCTGGTTAATGAACCAACCGTCGAAGCCATAGAATTTCGCGACTTCAATGAGTTTGTCTGCAACAGGGAACGTACCGTCCTCACGCTGCTGGATCAGATCGCGCATCCATTCGATTTTACCGCCGTGCTCTTTTTGTGGTAGAAAGACAGTGCCGTATACCGGTACCCCATTCTTGTGCGCTGCATCGATTACGTCCGCACTTGGAGGAACGATCAAGCCTTCCCCGGCAGATCCGCCCCACATAATCAGCTTGTCAACATACTGCCAGTAGCTGAACGCGTAGCCATGGAAGCTGTCATTGCCTTGCGATGGTGCACCGCTCGTACTTTTGTACATCGAAGCAAGCGCCATGACCTTGGCGTCTGACTTCGCATTCGGGTTCACCTTCGCTCCTTGTACACGAGAAGTGTCCAGCTTCACGGAGCTGCGGTTGAATGCCGCATCCTTGTCTGTCTGTGCCGACCACGACAATAGCGTATCCGGGTACCAATACGAGGAATGCGGCTGCGCAGCCTCTGCCTGGCCAGCGAAGCCGGCAAGCGATCCAGCAATCATCGCTGTGCTGAGCATCAAGGCAAACTTGCGTTTTATCTGACCTCGGGAAAGTATAGTCGGTTTCAATCGTTTCATTAGAATCCCCTCCAAAGTGACGACTTTCTCTTGATGTTGTATAGACAAATCCAATGCCTCAACAAGCGTATCCGAAGTCTCTCCTAACTTTGGTAACGCTTCCACAATGTTGTCGTGACCATTGTAAACGTTTACGAAATAGAAAAAAAGGGAACTTCCGCCTAAACGGCAAGCACCCTTTAATTTGTCTAGTAAATCTTTAAAATCTACACCAGAATAAATGTCACGAAAGTAACTAAATGGATTACTGAAAGCGGATTTTTAACAATCGCACGAATACATTCGGGAAGGCAAGCTCCTCCATCTCTTCTGGACCTGCCCATTTGTATACGGTATTGTCCTTCGGCTGCAGATTGCGAAGATTACAGCGGTACACGCGCATTTGCCAATGAATATGGCTGAACGTATGCTCTGCATCCATCCAGTGTTCAACGGGCGCAACGTCTACCCCCTCCGCTTGCAAGGAATGATGCAGAATGGCATACGACTCAGCGTCGCTCATCCCGACGATGCCCACCTGCTTCGGTACGAGAATATGCGGCAGCTCCCACATCTTCGCCAGCAAGCCGGTATCCGGACGTTGACGGACAAGCACCTTGCCTTCATGTTCTCCAGTTCCCTCAATCAATGCCGCATACCGAAGCTCCGGTTTCGGCGGCTTCGCTTTTGTCTTGATCGGCAGGATAAGCTCTTCTCCTGCCATGCGTCCCTCACAATGCTCCATAACTGGGCAGAGCAGACATGACGGGGATTTTGGCGTGCACACGAGCGCGCCGAGCTCCATTAGTGCCTGATTGAAATCGGATGCGCAGCCCTCCGGAATAAGTTCCTGTGCCAAATGCTCCATATGAACACGCGTTGCTGGCTTTGCGATATCATCATGCAGGCGGAAATAACGCGACAGCACCCGCATTACGTTTCCATCCACTGCCGGCTCCGGCCGATTGAAGGCAATGCTCATGATCGCACCGGATGTATATGGTCCAATGCCTTTTAACGCGGACACCTTCGCCTTGTCATTAGGGACTTGTCCGCCGTATTGTTCCTTCACTTCTCGTGCTGCAGTCTGTAAATTACGCGCCCGGGAATAGTATCCGAGCCCTTCCCATGCCTTCAGCACTTCTTCCTCAGGTGCATCTGCCAGCGCCTCAACGGTAGGGAATTTCCCAATAAAGCGTTCGAAATACGGCTTTACCGTCTCCACACGCGTCTGCTGCAGCATAATTTCGGATACCCATGTGTAGTAGGGATTCGATTGACGCCGCCAAGGCAGATCCCTCTTATTCGCCCGATACCAGAGCAGAAGCTCGCGGCTGAAATATCTCTTTTGCTCGTCCATGACGGCCTCCTGTCTCTTGTCTATTGATTTGTCTCTAGTAGTTAGTATTCATCCTATAAGCGCAGTCTCCTTGCCCATTATACATGAAGGGAACCAGTTGTGAACGTTCTGCCAACAATCCACACCAGCGCTTGCAAGAGAGGTGCTGGAATTTCTATACTATTCATATAGAAATGTCCCAATAGAATGGAGGGCATCATCAGTGCCACAACGTCGAATGTTCACACGCTTCATCCCAATTGTCGCCGGTATCGCCTTGCTAGGACTGCTTGCCGGATGCGGCGGAGGAGCAAATAGCAGCAATGAGAGCAGCTCAGGAAACGCCAAAAAATCAGCTGCACTAGAAGGCCCAGAAGAAGTTGTCACCCTGTATAAAAACAATTGCATGCAATGCCACGGCAATGAAATGCAAGGGATGATGGGGCCAGAGTCAAACCTGCAAAAGATCGGCAGCAAGCTGACGAAGGAAGAGATTGCGAATACGATTGAAAATGGCGGCAAACTCATGCCTGCCCAAGGCGGACGTCTGGAAAAAGAAGAAATCGACAAAATTGCTGACTGGCTCGCCAGCAAGAAGTAGCCTCTTCCCCCTCGAGGCCGATAGCCCTATAAGATAAGTGCTCGATGAGTACATGCCAACATACGAACACCTCAAAGTAAGCAAGAACGGCAATAAGCCATTTTGCTTTGAGAGGCCTATCCTTTCAGCTATAATAGATAATAGATATATAGGTATCGAAAGGGGATGTTCGAATGGAATACCTATCTATCACGATATCACTCATCACGTTATTCGTATGCTTATCTGTGTACAACAAGGTAAGTGCCATGGAGGCACGCATCAAGGCAATGCAGGTAAGTTATGACCACATCGCCCAAGAAGACGGCCTGTCTCGACATCCTGTTCAAGACGAGGTGCTTCAGCTTGTACGCGACGGCAAGAAAGTAGCCGCAGTCAAAAAGGCGAGAGAAGTGCTTGGCTTGTCGCTCGTAGAAGCGAAGCAATATGTAGACGCTCTTGAGACCTAATAAACGCTCCATGCTTATCATTATTTAGCAGACTCTTACATAAAAATGGGGTACCCTTGTCGGGAACCCCATCTTCTATTTACGCTGTTCATTATTATCCTGGTGAAAAGGTTCCGCTCCCTCTCACATGCTGCCTATCATACCAATGGTCGACAGCCGATCCCCCTACCTCGCTTAGTAATGGAACACGCGACTCCCTACGCTCGCCAAGAGTGAACAAACCGCTTCGAAACCCTTCATTCACCACATCCTCTGTATAGCCACTAAAGCTTAGCTGAAGGTTGCCCGACGCCTGAACTTCCTCAACGTTCGAACTGGCAAATAAGGGCGGACGTACAACCAGGGTCTGTGCATGGACATGGCGAATCAAACATGCACGCTCCGAACTCCCCACTTACCTGCTACACAAGTGAAAATCCTAAAAAATGATCTTGCTGGATGATGGACTGTTTCATATTTTGCATAGAGATTACTTGCTGTTCCGTCAACCTGCTAATGTCTGCAAAGGTATGGTGATACACATAGGAAAATACATGTCGAAAATCGATGAAGTCATTCAATCGTGGTGTAATAAGCCTCGTGGAGCGATGGCTTGTGTAACCTTCCATCATTGCATCATGGAAGCGCTCGGCGAAGTTTCGCCGTTCTTCTGGAGCTTGCACAGTGGAGACAGCATGATAGATGGCGATCGCCACATCATATGCGTACCAATGGTATTCGCTGTCTCCGAAATCAATGATAACTGGGGTATTCTGTTTAATCAGGAGATTGCCCTGATGAAGATCGCCGTGAACAATTCCATACTCTGCAGGGGTGACCGTCTGTTCAGACAACCATTTGCAGTACTGCTCCCATTTGCTCCGCACAGTCGGATCAAGCTGATGATGCTCTTGTTGGTACAGTGCATGCTCCTTCCAATGCGGACGGACAAGAGGAGATCCATCGTAAGCTTCTGAAGCTGCATGCATCTGTGCAAGGGCTGCCCCCCAATCCTTGAATAAGCGTTCATTCCACACTTGCTCATCATGGATCTGGATTCGTTGGCCTAATATCTTCTCATATATCGTAAAAAAGTGAGTTGGCAGGGAATGAACAAGTTGACCTCTTAAAGAAAGCGGTGCTGCAACCGGAATACCGTATTCATGAAGATATTGCACCCATTCCACTTCAGACTGAATATGTGCCGTATTATGAATTCCATGATCATATAACTTTATAATGACAGGACTTCTCCCTACAATAGCTGCCTCGTAAACATTAAGATCGTAACCACCAATTATATGCAATTCCGACCTGTCGCACCCGATGTAGTCACATACCTCCAGAAGCACTTCTTCCGGCGCCATAATCTTACTCCCCCATTCCACTATGTATCTGACGTACGCCATTCTACAATAGCCTGTGCCGACGCAATGCTCGGCTGGTGCGAGATGCTAAGATGAATGCGATATTCGCTGCTGGACAAGCCGAGCCGCTTCCAAGCAGCTTTGCTCAATCGGGCAATCGGCTTGCCGAGCTGATCCGGCAATATCTCGATGTCTTGGAAGGAGATCACTTCTCCGATTCCCGTTCCAAACGCCTTCACGATCGCTTCCTTGGCAGCGAATCGGCCAGCGGCGAATTCGACCTGCCTTCCTCCCTTGGTCGCATATACGGCCTGTTCGCGTTCTGTTAGTATACGAGCGATAAATCGTACACCGATATGATCATGTAGCAGCTTGTTGACGCGCTCAATTTCGATGATGTCATGCCCTAATCCATGTATCATCCTGATCCTCTCCTTCCATGCGGCTTCGCCGATCAATTGCAGATCAACGCTTCCAGATATATACATGAAATTAATCTTGCGGTAATTGTATCACATGCAAGAGGCGCTGCCCAACCTATAACGGCTGACAGCGCCCACACACGCTCCGGAATCAATTATTCGCCTACACGCCATTTCACCAAGAAATGAATCACAAGAATCGATACTATGCTGTACCCCAGCAGTACGATGCTGTTCAGCATGACATCTGTTGTCCATCCTGTCAAAAGTACTCCCCGCATCGCCTCTGCCGCATATGTGGTCGGAAAAATATAGGCCACCCACTGCAATAATGATGGCAGCTGATGCATATCAACCATGACGGGCGACAGAAATGTAACGAACATCATCAGCGCCTGCACAAGCATATTTGTCAGCTGATGATTCGGCGACCAGAACCCGATGCCCACACCGACGCCAACAACACTGGTCAAGGACAATAGCACAACAATCGGCAGCGCCCATGTAATATGAAAATCAATGCCGTATCCCCATTTCCCAAATGATGCAAGCAATACAAAGGACGGAAGGGCACTCATTAAGCCTTTCAGCATATTGGCAATTACGAAGTTCAGCTTGGATATCGGCAATGACAAGTAGTACGTAAAATGACCTTGATGCTTCTGCCACGATATCTCCTGCCCCATCGAGTTCATCCCCGTTACGATAATACCGAATATGAGGTTGCCGGCAATGACCCGGATCAATGCTTCATGACTCGGATTGTCAGTAAAAGAAATCATGAAGAGCATGGTTGTAAATGGAAACATTGTTGACATCAACAGAACCCACACCCATGTGTCTCGAATGTTGGCGTATTGAATTCGGGTTAGGATTATAAACTCTGTCAACTTCCGCCCAATTCCTCTTGTACCTGCGAATGGGACTGCTGATTTGACTGCAGACTGGCTGACGATATCAGATCTGCTTGCTGCTTCTGATTTCATACATCCTGCACCTCCTGCTCTGCTTGACGATCAATATGGAAATACACATCCTCTAAACTTGGCGGCTTTACCGCGTATTCCTCGATCGGCAAGTGAGGAGAACGAACAATATAATCGAGCACAAGGCTCGCTTCTGATTTGTCTACGAGCAAACGAAGCCGGTTCTCGCCATCAATATGAAGCTGTCCCCACTGTCTCAAAGCCTGCTCGGCAGCCTCACGGCGGCCAAACTCCGTGGTCAGCTCGAATTTGAGCCGCTGATCGACCTTCTGCTTCAGCTTGGCGACCGCATCAATTACTAGCAAGCGTCCATGATTGACCACTGCAACCCGATCCACTACCTGCTCTGCCTCAAGCACGTTGTGCGTAACTAGGATAATGGTCGCCCCTTCACGATTGCGTTCCTTAATTAAATTCCATACGAGTCGGCGGTTCGTGGGATCCAGTTCATTTGTTGGCTCGTCGAAAATAAGGACTGGAAGACGGCCGATCAATGCAGTCCCGATGCCAATCATCCGCCGTTGCCCTCCAGACAAATGCTTTAGCTGCTTATCGCGAAAGTCGGACAATCCCACCATCTCCAGCAACTCCGCTGACTGTCTTACGGCGTCCGCTTTTGTCATTCCTCGCAGGCGCCCGGTAAACTCCAGCGCTTCTTGTGCTTTCAACACAGACAAAACATGCGGATCCTGCGAGAAATAGGCAACCTGCTGTGCCACATATTTCGTATGGCGCGATACATCCATACCCTTGAATAGCACCTTCCCTTCTGTAGGTTTCAGGTGTCCGATCATCTGCTTGATCAGGGTTGATTTGCCCGCTCCATTGGGGCCAAGCACCCCCAATATTTCACCTTCTTGCACTTGCAGCGAAATATCTACATTCGCCTTCACCTTGCCGCGTTTATACATTTGACTCACATGGTCGAGTTCATAAATAACAGGATTCACGTTCCACCCCTCCCTATATGGTAAATGATACCTATAGGGTTTGGTAGCAACAAGCGACCATCGATGGATCTTATATTCGTTCTCCAGGTGAATAAGCTGCTCCGTCCGTAGACGGAGTACTTATAGACGGCGTTCTCCCTGCTGACAATGTCCTCAATAAGTGGAGTTTCACTGTAGACAGTGTCTCTCTTTAGGCAACGCTCTCCTGTAGGCGAAGTCTCCCTGTAGTTAGTGTCTCTCTATAAGCAATAACCTCCTGTTGATGAAGTTTCCCTGCAGATCGTATCTCTCTTCAGATAATGCTCTCCTATTGATGAAAATTGCTGCACTCCTCCTCGTGTAAAGTTCTTGCCCTGCTGAATCTTTAATGTTAACCTTTATTTAATATTATTGGTTAACATTAAAGATTCAGAGCGTTCGTCATTTACAAAGGAGCTGGGAATGAGATGGAAACAGAAAGACGGGAATCTCTTCTACATAAGGATCGTTCGTATGTCTGGCATCCCTTTACACAAATGAAGGAGTATGCCGATCGTGATCATGTGTTAATTGAACGTGCGGAGGGCATGTATGTATACGATGCAGAAGGGCGTCGCTATTACGACACCGTGTCTTCTTGGTGGTGCAACCTTCACGGACATGGGCATCCACGCATTAAGGCCGCGATTGCCGAGCAGTTGGATCAGTTCGATCACATTATGTTCAGCGGCTTAACTCATGCCCCAGGGATAGAACTGGCGGAGAAGCTTGTCCAGCTTAGCCCCGAGGGGCTAAATAAGGTATTCTATTCGGACAATGGATCGACTGCTGTGGAAGTGGCTATTAAGATGTCCTTCCAATACTGGCAGCAGATCGGCCGCCCTTCGAAGACAAAGTTCGTTTATTTGGAAGGCAGCTATCATGGTGATACATTGGGCGCGGTAAGTGTGGGCGGAGTTCCGCTCTACCATTCACTTTTCAAGCCGCTTCTGTTCCATGCCCACCGCGTGCCTGCGCCGGATATGCGCACTGCTCGCATATCCGGCCCTATTGGCGAGCGGGAGGTCGCGGAGGCGGCACTAGCGCCGGTGCGCGAGCTGTTCGAACGCGAGGGTGATACACTCGCGGGCATCCTCGTCGAGCCGATGCTGATGGGCGCTGGCGGCATGATCATGACGCCTGCCGCTTATATGCAAGGCTTGCGCGAGCTGTGCTCTGCGTACGATGTCCATCTTATTGCGGACGAGGTCGCAACGGGGTTCGGGCGAACGGGCAAGATGTTCGCCTGTGAGCACGCCGGGGTCAGCCCCGACATCATGTGTCTCAGCAAGGGGCTGACCGCAGGCATAATGCCGCTCGCGGCTACACTGTGCCGCGACAGCATCTACACCGCGTTCTACGATGATTACGCGGCGCAGAAGACATTCTTCCACGGCCACAGCTTTACCGGCAATCCGGTGGCGTGCGCCGTGGCCCTCGCTTCCCTGCGCCTGTTCGAGGAGGAGCATACACTCGAACGAGCGCAGGACACCATTGCCGCGCTCAGTTCGGCGATGCGCGGCATTGCCGAGCTGCCACACGTTGCAAATGTGCGGCAGCTCGGGTTCGTTGCGGCGTTCGACCTATATGAGGATGTCGAGCACCGCAAACCATTTGCTCCCGAGCAGCGCATCGGGGCGCAAATGTACGAGGCGGGCTTCGAGGATGGACTCATCCTCCGCCCGCTCGGGGACACCCTCTACTTCTGGCTGCCGCTATGCGCCACGCCAGACGATGTGCATGACATCGCCGCTCGCACCATCCGGGTGCTCCACCGCGTTCTGCTGCTGCAAGCGCCAGCGTGCTTAGAGTAAACAGGGAACCAGCGGAGAAATTAAGCCCAGTTAAACATAAAAGAAAGAAATCATAGAAAGATGACTCTGGCTTAGGCTGGGGATTCGGATTCGGTCTTGGTCTTGGGCTTAGGCTTAGGCTTAGGCTTAGGCTTGGTCTTGGTCTTGGTCTCGATCTTGGTCTTGGTCTTGGTCTTGGGCTTAGGCTTAGTCTTAGTCTTAGTCTTGGTCTTGGTCTTGGTCTTGGTCTTGGTCTTGGTCTTGGTCTTGGTCTCGGTCTCGGTCTCGGTCTCGGCCTTGGTCTTGGTCTTGGTCTCGGTCTCGGTCCCGGTCTCGGCCTTGGTCTTGGTCTTGGTCTTGGCCTCGATCTTGGTCTTAGTCTCGGTCTCGCGGTTCCGGTCTCGGGTCTAGGTTTTTGCTTCGGCATTTGGCATTTGGCTTCGACCGACAGCATTTTACGGCGTTGGTGAGATCAATGCAACTAATTGAACACACTTATCTGCACGTACTACTATTTTGTACAATGTGAATGGACAAACAAGAGAAATGTCTATACAGAGGTGGACAAAGACAATAGTATGTCCTCCACACCTGAATTTCTATATATAGAAACAAATACGAACATATATCACCATATATAGATAAAAATAGCTTCTAGGAATATACCTCTCCTCCGAAAATGTGTCCACCATTTGAAAGGCATTTCAGTGTTTTTTCCTCCGTAAGAGGACAAATCACACACCCAAATGCTATCACTAGACAAGCAATACAAACAACAAGAGCCCTGTGGATACACCAGAGGAATTCCATCAATATTGGAATTAGGTTCTGGCCTCCATAGGGCTCTATAACTTTTGCAACTAGTCTGAATTGTATGCTGCTCCGTTTATCTCAAACCATTTACAAGATCAGAGGATGTGATTATTCGTCTTCGCCAATGATGCGAACTTCAGTCTCGAGCTCGACGCCGAATCGTTCGTTAACTGTCTTTTGTACGTGGCGAATAAGAGAGATATATTCGCCTGCAGTCGCATTGTCCACGTTAACGATGAATCCTGCATGCTTCGTGGATACTTCAGCACCACCCAAACGCGTTCCCTGCAGACCGGATTCTTGAATGAGCTGTCCCGCGTAATGCCCCGGAGGTCGTTTAAAGACACTGCCGCAAGATGGATATTCAAGCGGCTGCTTCGATTCACGCAAAAATGTGAGTTCATCCATCTTCGCCTTAATTGCATCATATTCTCCCGGCACAAGTGAGAACGTTGCTTCCAGCACCATATATCCTTTCGGACCGATGTTGCTGCGTCGATATCCTAATTCAAGCTGCTCCTTGGTAAGCCGAACTAGCTCCCCTTCCGGCGTAAGCACCAGCGTACTTTCTAATACATCCGCAATCTCTCCGCCGTATGCACCAGCATTCATGTACAATGCTCCACCTACAGAACCCGGTATGCCGCAAGCGAATTCAAGTCCCGACAAATGATGCTCCCGCGCGGCACGCGATACGTCGATAATTGCCGCACCGCTCTGCGCGATGATCTGATCTCCGTGGCGTTCGATTTTGTTCAACTTGTTCAAATTGACAACAATTCCCCGAATTCCGCCATCCTTCACGATTAGATTGGAGCCGAATCCAAGGATCGTTAGCGGCAGTTCATGCTGACGTGCGAAATCAATGACAACTTGCAGCCCTTCGTAATTATCGGGCGTTACATACAAATCGGCCTTGCCACCCATTCGGGTATAAGTATGTTCTTTGAGCCATTCACCTTGTTTTATCGAATCTTCCGCAATCCGTTTACATAATTCATGATACCGTTCTGAGAGGTTATGCATGCTATTCCATCCTTACTTATTCTTATTCATTCAACCTTACCATTACATTCATTTCACATTAACATCCATTATAGCCATACCAATACGAGAGTGTTCGCCTATGTGAAGCTCTCTATCGTTGTATGGACGTTACCTTACATACATTCCAGTATATCAAATTTTCTCAGACAATTAAGATGGCAAAAGTCACCCCTTGTCCAAGCCCGCATGTATGCCCCTAGTCTCATGGAAGATAATCAGTACGTGGAGCCACTACTCCAACATATGCACGAACATGGGCGAATGGCAACAATAGTGAGGGCGGCGCATTGATAGTGAAGCTGCAAATGATGCAAAAGCCTGTTACATGCAAATAAGAACAAGTTCTGATGATACGCAATCAAGATGCAACTGATTCGAAACGGCGTTAATGCTCTGCTGATGCCGCTCAATCAAAGATAGAGATGATTCGCAAATGCGTTACACGCAAACATAAATAGAGACACAGAACCAAAAGGGTAGATGATTCATCACTACGTAACATGCAAGCATAAATAAGATTTGAGACCTTATCATTGAAGTTGTCTTGGTGATTGAAATACGCTCGTTCCATACAGTGGCATAGTACGGTTACAAGTATGCTTTCAACGAATGTCCATTTCTTCATTCATGGTCCAAGGTCATTACTGGGAAATAGGAAGTCGGAAGGTGCAGAAGCTGTGAATCTCAGAAGCAACAAAAGCCGCCTATCCAAGTAGGCGGCCCAGCTCTATTATCCTGCTACATCTCTCTTTGTAAAGGTAAGCCAAGAAACAACGTGAAATGCAAGGAAGTAAACAATCAGCACGGCAATCGAGAAGCCGAGCGTCATATCCGGGCGGAGTGGTGTTCCCTCGAAATACGGACGGAGGTCGATATTGGCGAACAGTATATATTTCCCCCAGCTATAATGCGCGAAGAGCGCTGCCATATTTCCGCCAATGAGCAAAAAGCACAGGGAAAATGCGATAGCCATAGACGAGCTGCGGAATGCCGCCGATATCATAAAGGCCAATGTCACAAACATAACTAGCTCAATGATACTGAACCCATAATCCTTCAGCAGCGCAAGCAGCCTCGAACTTTCTACAATTGTACCGTCTTCTCCGATACCTATGAGTGACTGTGAGAAACCTCCAAAACCCTCAACAACCCCTCCTACCAAGAAGGAGAATAGAATATTGATTGCAGTAAGAACAAATGCAAATTGGAGGGTAGCCGCATACTTGCTCAGTAATATGCGGGTGCGTGAGGCTGGCCCAACGAGCAATAACTTGATCGTCCCCCACGAATGTTCGGCAGCGAACATATCCGCTGCAATAACAACAGTAAATAGAATAACAACCAGCATCAGCTTCGAAGAAAGATTCACGATGCTCCATATGTTCAAGGCATGCGGATTACGATTATGCTCCAGGTAGTATTCATTGAGCTGGATCCGGTTCGTTAACTCCTGCTTCGCGTCTGGCCCAATTTTTCCACTGTTGTCTGTAAGCTGTTGCTTCAAATGTTCATTGGATTGGACAACATATTGCTGCCATCCCTCACCCTTGCGTGGGTCTTTGTCAATTTCCATAATACCGGTCAGCAGCACAATAACAGCCATAAGTATTCCGATCATAATCCATGTACGAGGGCGCCGATATATCTTCATATTCTCGTTCTGAATGAGTTTGTAATAGCTAGACAATACGCTCCCCTCCTGTCAGCTCCAAAAATTGATCTTCCAATGACAGATTCGCCGCTTGAATGCCGTACACATCGATGTCTGCATGCACGAGCGCCCTTGTCAGGTCAGGCACCCGCTTGCGCCCTGCCGAAATATGAAGCTGGCCTTCATCAACATGCATATCAAGATCGGGCATCATTGCAGATAACATCTCCCAAGCTGCCCTCGGGTTGTCGACATCAATCACGATATGCTGCGTATCCGTTTTCTCCTTCAATTGCCTCATCGAGCGAACATCGATCAGCTTGCCAGTCTGGATGATCGCAACTCGATCACACATCAGCTCCATCTCGGACAATAAATGAGAGGATACGACGACACTGATGCCTTCTTGATGCGCCAAGTTGCGCAAATAATCTCGCAGCTCACGGATCCCCGCTGGATCCAGCCCATTCGTTGGCTCATCGAGAATTAATACGGAAGGCTTGTGCAACAGCGCTTGAGCGACACCAAGCCGCTGCCGCATACCCAGTGAATAGCGCTTTACTTTCTCATGAATGCGATTTTCCAACCCAACGAGCTTCACGACCTCGTCAATCCGCTCTTTCGTTATGCCCGAATGTCTTCGTCCGTAATATACGAGATTTTGATACCCTGTCAAAAACTTATACATCTCTGGATTTTCAACTATCGCACCAATATGGGTCATTGCCTGCTCGAACTGCTTGTGCACAGGAATTCCTTTCACGTAGATCTCACCAGATGTCATCGAAATTAATCCCACAATCATCCGAATCGTTGTCGTCTTGCCCGCCCCATTGGGACCCAGAAATCCAAATACTTCTCCCGCCGGAACATCAAATGACATCTGATCCACAATCGTGCGCTTGCCAATTTGTTTGGTTACATTGCGAAGCTGAAGGACTGCTTCTGAACTCATAAAATCCGAACCTCCCAACAGAAAATAACCCTCTGAACCTACATCCCCTGAACATTAAATATGGACGACTCTCTCAACCAGCAGCAAAATCTATATTTCTATCGACGCGGGCGCATATGTGTCAAGGTTCGAATAATCAGATAGCAAAGAACAGCTCCAACCCCTGCTCCGCACACATATCCAATCCTTCCCGGAGAAAAAAAGTCATAACCCACAGTTCCCCCGTACAGCGCTGCAAATATGACACCTAACACAATATAAGCCTTTTCTATAGCAGGGAATACAAACTGTTTGCCGTTATTCTCCGTACGATTGCGGGAGTACAGCCACATGCCAGCGAGTAATAACAATATCGAAACGATACTTATAAACCCATACGAATATCCAGGCCCTTCATGCGTGACCCAATTCCCTACATTAAATCTGTCCCATACGCCAATATCAATTACAGATTGAGCGGATTCTGACACAGGGATCATGGATATATGAACGAATTTTCCTATTACAAACCGCAGAAAATCAAATAGAGTCATGCAAAGCAGAAACAACAACGCCTGCATTGACCATGTTCCTGTAAAGGATCCTAGGAACAAGGTAAGCGTGTATATGGATACTGCTACAAAAATCATATGGAGTCCTCGTACACCTATCTCCCCTATAGAGACATATTCACTTACATGCGAGGATGCGAGCACCACGAAATCTAATCCTAGTGTAATAACAATTGTGCTCACAATGTACACAATACCAATCATCCATTTGGTCAAATACAATATCCATCTTGGATAAGGCAGGGCAAACATATGCTCATTCACCTGATTTCGCCGTTCCTGACCTAATAGCCAAATAGACAATATAAAACTACCAAGGATGATAAAAATCAAACCACCGCCATAATCGTTATACAGATTATCGCCTGCACGGCCATCTTGATATACATAGGTAACATTCTTAACAAATGTATCCCTCATCGACTTAGAAGCCCACCACAACTTCCACATATGCGTATAAACGATAGGAAAAAAACTCGCCAGCAGCATGAGCCACAGCAGTACGCGTGTCTGACGATACTCCTTCCACCAGAGCGCCTTTACGAACAGCTTATGCTTCATCATCGTTACCTCCCGCCTTCCCGATAAACCAATCCTCTAGTGTCAATGGGAGCTCATCGACGAGCAGCGGCTTCAGCTCTTGCAATTCTGTCATTGCTTCATTCGACTCTAGGATAACCGTATATACACGGCCGACCTGTTGTAGAACGAACACATCTTCCCGATGCAGCCACATCGGAGATTTATCCCCGTTAAATACAACCTGCAGCTTCTTCATCTGCTCGCGCAAAAGCTCCAGTTCCCATATATCATCCGTTCTCCCATCTCGCAGCAGAACCACAGAATCGGCAATCCGATCAAGCTCACTGAGCATATGTGACGAGATGACAATGGAGTTGTTCTCATGGAGCGAGTCGACAATTAAGCTGAGGAGCTGTTTCTTAGCAACGGCATCGACGCCATTCGTCGGTTCGTCGAATAGGATCAACCCAGCCTTCGTTGCAAGACCAAGCGCCGTACTGAACAGCATCTTCATCCCTTTGGACAAGGTGCGAACTCGCTTGTGCATCGGCAGCTTGAACCGCTCCATCGCCGACGTAAAGAAGAACAAATCGAATTTGGGATAGATCATTCCGTACCACGCAGCACATTCCCGAATCGTGTACATTTCTAGCGCAGTTGGAGCATCGGGTACGAATACAACATCCTGCTTGCATACCGCATGTGTGTGCGTGTGAATATCCTTGCTGTCATACGATACACTGCCCTGATCTGGGTCGTATACCCCAACCAACGTCCGTAGTAAGGTGGTCTTACCCTCTCCATTCCGTCCTACGAGTCCAATGATTTTCCCTGGTTCGATCGTAAAGCTTACTCCGCGAAGTATCGGTTTCCCATCTATTGCTTTATGGACATCCGTCACTCGCATCATGATTCATCCCTCCACCATTCCTCCGAAGCTTGCTCCACCATCTCTATAAATTCCTTCCGCTCCAGCCCCAGATGTTTCGCTTCAACGGCGATGCGGTTCAATTCATCCTTCAGCTTCGTCATTCGTTCATTCGCCATGCGAGGGACAGGTGTATCCGCAATGAATGTTCCTTTGCCTCGAACCGTCACAATTACTCCTTGGCGTTCTAATTCCTGATAAGACTTGCTCACTGTATTTGGATTTACTAACAGCATTGTCGACAACTCCCTTACGGACGGCACCTTGTCTCCGCTTTGCAGCGCTCCCTGCGCAACTAGAGCCTTCATCTGTTCGACGATTTGCTCATAAATCGGCATAGCACTCTGTTCATGTAATCGAAACATGGCAGCCTCCTTTCACATTTGCAATTACGTAGCAGCTTCAAATAGATTCGCTTACAAGTGTACTACTTCAACTAGTACACATAGTACACCTGTAAACCTAAATATGTCAATACATTTATTGGGATACCATGCACCATTTTTCTTATTCTGTGTTACAATATGGCTGGATATTATCAGACCAAGGGGGTCGGATTAATGAGACATTCATTTACGCTCTCATGGGAAGGGCAAGAACGCATTTTGCGAGGCGATGCCTTCACCCCTGGCAGCACCTTCAATTCAAAGGAAAAGCCAAAGACAGGTGTGCTTCTTGTAGCCCACGGCTACAAGGGATTCAAGGATTGGGGCATGTTCCCTTATGTCGGTGAACAGCTAGCTGAACGCAGCGGACTCCTGACCCTAACCTTCAACTTCACATATAACGGTGTCGGCCCTTCGCTCGATCGCTTCGATGAACCTGATCGATTTGCCGTTAACACCTATCAGCGAGAGCAGGAAGATATAGATCGTCTCTTCCACTGGGTACGTTCAGATAAATTTGGCCAGTGGATAATTTCTGAAAGAATCGAATATGATGTATTGCCGAAGACACCCATTTACTTGCTAGGACATAGCCGTGGAGGCGCAAGCAGTCTGCTCTATGCACTCGACCACCCGGATGCGGTAAATGGCGTAATTTCGTGGAATGGTGTTACGAATATGGATTTGTTCACGGAACAACAGAAGGAGGAGATGAGGCAATCCGGGCGTTCTGCCGTTATTAATGCCCGCACCAAAGAGGCATTGCCATTAGATCGAGTTATGCTGGAGGATTTGGAGGTTAATGTGGAGAGATATGCATTGATTGAACGTATGGAGAAGGCTCATTTCCCCCTGCTTCTCGTTCAAGGCTCCGATGATTTGCCTGGATTCCGCGAGGGATCGGCACAGCTAATTGATAACTATCCTGCAGCGAAATGGATAACCATTGATAATGCCGGACACACCTTTAATACGGTTCATCCCTTCCAAGGCACGACCCCAGCACTTGAAGCTGCAATCGAGGCTACCTCGGACTGGCTTCATCACCACCCACATTGACTGCCAGCGAAGAACGACAGTACAACCTGAACGTAATCTGCTTGAACCATCGTGATGATTATTGCTTGCATGATAGATGCAGCATTAGAGTATAAGACAGGAGTTGCCTAATTGCCATGTTATCGAAACAACAGCTGATTACGGTCATTATGACTACCATTGCAGGACTAACTGCAGCTTACTTGCTTCATGTTCCACTTCTTATTGGGTTTGCACTCGGCTTCATCGTTCTCACCATCTTATCTCGTCGCCAAGGCAATACATGGACTTCTCTGCTTCGTTATATGAGGGATGGAGCCAAGCATACACTTGGGGTAGCTTGGATACTTATTATGGTCGGACTTATGATTCCCGCATGGACCATAAGCGGAACGATCCCTTATCTTATCGAACAGGGGTTGTCTTGGATCGATCCTGCTTATATGACAACACTCACGTTCTGGTTCTCCACGATCTTCTCCATGCTGCTCGGGACTTCAACTGGAACACTTAGCGCTGTAGGCATTCCCATGATGGGGGTAGCTGCGATTGCGGGCGTTCCATTGCCGCTTATGGCAGGGGCACTCGTCTCCGGCGCATTTGTCGGAGACCGGACATCGCCATTCTCCAGCACGCATCGTCTTGTTGCGGACTCTACAGGGACGAGTGTCGGTCGCCAATACCCAGCTCTCGTGCCTACCACGCTGCTGGCACTGGCTTCAGCGACCGCATTCTTCATGTGGTTCGATACACAGGGGAGGTGGACTGTACCGGAACAAGCACTGCGCATGGAATCATTCGATAGCCACTTCACCTTCAGTCCTTGGCTGTTCGCTCCTGCTGCTGTCTTGATTATCGCAATCGTATTCCGACTACAGGCTCGCATCGCCTTTACCATGTCCATTATTGTTGCGCTCGTGATCGGTACATGGCTGCAAGGAGCGACGCCAGTCGAATGGGTGAATGGTTTCTTGTTCGGATATGAAAATGCCGAGCTCCCTTCCCTTCATACGAAGGGAGTACTGCATATGATTGAGCTTGTCCTATTTATTATGATCGCGGGTGCTTTTAATGGCATATTGGAGGCTACTCGTTCGCTGGAGCCGTATATCGCTGCCTTTATTGGGCGCAACAGCGCACTGCCAGGAGCAACCGTCCGTGTCGGTTTATTCGGATTATCATTAACCCTTGTATCCTGTACGCAGACACTGCCAATTATGATGGCAGGCCGGAGCGTGATGCCGCTGTGGTCGGAGCGTTTCCCGAAGGAACAACTTGCAAGGGTGATTGCGGACAGCGCGCTCGTCTTTGCCGCTATTATTCCTTGGAACCTGCTTGCGGTACTGTGCGGCACAATATTGGGTATTCCCGTTCATCAATATGCACCATTCGCAGTCTTCCTCTGGGTTATTCCAATCTGGACACTGCTCGTATCATGGGTAATTGGCCACAGACGAACACGCAAGCTGAAACCGGCACCTGCTCCAACGGTGCAAGGATTATAACCGAGACTCCAATTTAAGATCATGCGAAGTGAATCATCTAAAAGCGATAACAACATAAATAAACCGGTTCTACTATGCAGTAGGAACCGGTTTATTTATTTCTGCTTTATTTGGTTCTATACAGTATTATATCGAATATGTGACGCAGCCAGACTACTGCTGATGCGCACTCTTCTTGTTTTTCAAGCTGTAATTCCGAAGCTTCCCGATGTCGGCAATTCACCAAGCTTACTGCTTGCCATGAGCAACCTGAACGGGATCCGAATTATTTCTTGCTCCTACCGCCTTAATTACGAAGCGATAGCTCTGCTTAGAATCCATGTTCTTAAGCACATAACTATATTCGGATTGACTTGGAAGGGCTGGGACATACAGACTCCAATTTTTCCCCACCTTATCATCCTGCTCATATATTCGGAAACCTCTAACAGGCTCCGTTCCAACGGCAGGACGGCTCCACGACAGAATCGCATCTCTGCTCTCGAACTTCAGGTTGGCTTGCTCCACTTTGCCAGGCTTGCCGTCCGTTCTTTTAATGCTGTACTCGTCGTATTTCTTAATCCCTTCGTTCTTTGCCGCCGTATAGGACGTGAATTTCAAAACATCGTTCGATATCGAAACATCAGTGAACATCTTTTTGAACGGCTGTGCGTCAATGACTGCAAAATAATCGTCATACCCCGGATGTTTTTCGTAAAATTTCCCGCCTACTGAGTTTGTCATGAGGTAGACGGAGCCTTTCGGATCGACTACATTTCCCTCTTTATCCTTCACCACGTTTTTGATCGGCTTATCATTGAGCATTTGGTAGGATCTCATATACATATGGTCATGGGCTTCGAACACAATATCAATTCCCAGCTCATCGAATACGGGTACCAAGTATTTTTTGTAGAACTGGATTCGGCCATCTTCCCACTGTCCCGCATTGTCTCCTGCCGAGTAAGGGCCTTTGTGGAGCGACACGAACTTCCATTTCTTATCAGTCTTCGCAACCTGATTTCTCATCCAGTCCAATTGAGCGTTGAATTCGGGATCCACCCACTCTAGTTCTCCTTTTTTATTCAATCCGCCCTCAAACTGGGAATTGAATTGCATGAAGAGCGCGTCCCCATATTCGAACGCATATACGGAACCGTCGTGAGTACCTTTCACTACATCCTTCGGCAAGTTAAAATGGTTGTAGAAATTATTGTTCTCCGTAGTTTCGTCTCCATCGTAATCTTTCACCTCATGGCCGCCAAGCACGGGCACGAGCGGCACTCGGGCAAGTTCCTGCTGAGGGAGGCCCAGAAACCACTGCCACTGTGATTCCAAATCACCATTGTCGACCAAATCCCCGGTTAATATAAAGAACTTCGGATCCCCGATATGCTCGATCGCTCTGCGGAACGTATCCTGCCAGAGTTCGAATGTGGACTTGCTGGAGGCTTGCGAATCCGATCCTACGATAAAATGAAAATCTCGATTGTCTGCTTGATCCGTAGTAAATGAGCCGATAGCTCCCCATCCATCCGCATCCCCATTTCCTGCCCGATAACGATATGACGTCCCCGGCTTGAGATTATCAGCCGTGACCTTATGGCTTGCAAATTTCGTTTTTTTCTTGGAGGATCGATCGCCTTTTACCATGAATGTCTCGATAATGTCGGAACTTCCCATATATGTAATCGCCTTAGCTTCCGGAAATGCGCCGTTCCCCATTTCGGAGGCTTCCACCACCTGCAGCTTCGTGCCAGATACCTCCTTCGGCGTATACCAAGCAAACGCCAGGCTTGTCTTGGCACCTCCATTGAAGGTCATGTTTAATAACTGCGGCACCTTGAGTGAGCTGTTCGTTTTGGGTACGCCATGAACAACGATATCCTTGATTCGACTTGAGCCGGTATCGCTTATCGAGCCGCTGTCTGACACTTTTGAATCAGAGTTTACGACCCAACGAATATATAATCGCTCCCGATCGGCTGCACCGCTTGGCAGCGCAATACCGTTTAACGAGCTGGCAGAACTGTATTCCGTGCCTAGCACAAGTGTGCCTTTTTCAACGTCCGTCCACCTGGACAGATCCGTGCTAATTTGGAGCTTGAAGTCTCTAGGCCCAGTACTGGAGGACTTCTGCTGCGAAGATACTGTAATTTGCTCCAGTCCCTTCGTCGACAAGGAGGCTAGCCAAGCTTTCTTGCCTTTGCCCTTGTCCCAACCTTGATAACGGATACTCTTTTCGCTCTCATCGAATGTAAATCCTGTTCTGGAACTCCCACCGACCTCTTGGATAAGCGTAGCAGAATCTTTGGATAAACCGGACGCAGCATAGAAGATGCCTGGATCGTTCTTTAGGTTTACAAATTCCCATTTAGCCACAATCTCTGCACTGGCGGACACGTTCAGTTCTTCCTCCGCACGAGCAGAGCCCATGCTGGAGACTGCCAGCATAATAACCGCTAGCCATACCGACAACACGCGATAACCATTCGCCAATTTAATACGCTGCTTTGCCATTCCATCGCCTCTTCCCATTCAATGAATTGAGTTCCTTGATATTGAATAGATAACAGAAAAATACAAAACTAGCCACTTATATTATACATATTATGGAATAAACGGGCTACTGAATTATTACCGTATTGCATAAGCCGTCACAGTCCGTTCACTTGTTTTTTCGGTTCAATCTGATAGAATACGGGTAATTCTCAGAATAACATGCTTCAGCGCAGCAGCGTACTCACGCTGTACGCAGACACAGTCAGCAAAGGAGGATACCTATGACGACTCTATATTCGGACTTACGCACGAATGCCAATGTCAAACACTCTATTTCTACACTCCAGCATCTCCTAGCGTCACTTACTCAGCAAGAAGTCATCACATGTCATCTCCCATTCATCGAGCATACGCTTTATCCTGAACATTCGATTTTCATATATACAGAACAGCAGCTTAATCATCCAGAATCTCCATTCCGTTTGAAACGCAAGCTTCAGGAAGATGAAGTTGTCATCGCCTATTTAGAATCCCGCGGGTTGCTCGTTGCCGCTGGCTCTGAATCTGCATTGTCTACAGCTTGCCTGAAACTAGGCAGCCTGTTTGAGGAACAGTGCGCAGTACAGCCGCAAGCCGCACGCCCTCGCTTAAAAGGAATATTATGTCAGGGCGTATCCCATGATGCACATCCTCGCGCGATATAACCGAAAGTGAAGGCGCAATAAAGCAGGCATGCATGATACCGAGTAGTTCGGAAAGCGTCCAATGTATACAAAAAGGCAAGCATCCAGTGCGATGCTTGCCTTCTGTCATAGGTAACTGCTTTTCAGCGGCGTACCTGTTATTTTCGTTCTGTTAAATGCCGGGAATCGGGGAACGCTTATGTTCCGTCTTCTGATATTGGCGCTCGATCTTCTCGCGCACGTCATCCGGTATGTTCTTACCTTCGAGATAGTCGCTATTATGCTCGTACGTAATGCCAAGCTCCTTCTCATCGGTTTGGCCTTCCCACAGACCTGCTGTTGGTGCCTTATCAATGACGCTAGCAGGGACACCAATATGCTTCGCGAGTTGGCGCACTTGACGCTTATTCAGAGAAGACAATGGCGTAATGTCCACTGCTCCGTCTCCCCACTTCGTATAGAAGCCTGTCAACGCCTCAGAAGCGTGATCAGTACCTACAACTAGCAAATTCAGATCAAAGGCAAGCGCGTATTGCACAACCATCCGAGTACGAGCCTTCATGTTTCCCTTATTTGGAACACTCAAGGAACGTGCTTCCGGCAGCTGCTTAAGCGCCGCTTCTACCTCTTGGGCGGCTTCATCAACCGCTTTAGCAATATTCGTCTCTACCGTATGCTTCAGATTGAATGCTTGCGCGGTTGCATAGCTGTCAGAAATATCTGCCTGAGTACCATAAGGCTGGAACACGCCAAGCGTCATATACTCCTTGCCTGTCTCCGCAGTCAATTCATCCGTCGCCTGCTTGCATAATCCCGTCGCAACCGCACTGTCAATCCCGCCGCTAATCGCGATCAGAAGCCCCTTCGTTCCTGTATTCAACACATACTGCTTCAAGAAGTCGACCCGCTTGCGCACCTCAGCATCTGGCTCGATCTGTGTCTGCACGTTGAAGCGCTTGATAATCTCTTGCTGTAAACTCATTATTTCGTCCCCTTCCTACAAGCATCCGTGCTTGGCCTACAATTCTATAGAAAATCCCCGCATCACAAGATGCGGGGCATAGTTAACTTAGCGGCAGAACTTATCGTATGCAGCCGTCAGATCAGCAGCAATCTCCTCTGCTGAACGATTCTCTACTTGATGACGCTCGATGAAATGCACCAGCTCGCCATCCTTCATCAAAGCGATCGATGGAGAAGAAGGCGGATATGGCGCGAAGTATTCGCGAGCCTTCGCCGTTGCTTCCTTATCTTGCCCAGCAAATACGGTGAACAAGTGGTCAGGTGTAGCATCATTCTCTAATGACTTGCGTACGCCTGGACGGCACAGTCCAGCGGCACAACCGCATACTGAATTGACAACAACAAGTGCTGTTCCCTTCGCTGTAGCCAGTTTCTCTTCCACTTCCTCTGGTGTTCGCAATTCAACGCAGCCGATGGAAGTTAACTCGTCACGCATAGGTTGAACCATATCACGCATATATTGCTCAAAAGACATGGACATCCGTACTTCACTCCTACTCTATAAATAATTCCGTTGTCAGTGATGGATGAGTACCATCGGACACTGTCGCTACTATTGTAACCATTTGTAGTGAAGTAAAGCAAGGGAAAGCCGAAACCGATAACGGTTCCGGCTCGCTGACTTCTACCAGTTAGGCCCTCATTACTGAGGAAGCTCCATGACCGAAGATCGCATCCTCCTACGTAGAAGGGCGATTCGGGCCATTTAACTTCTTATCGACTCCGCAGGTATCATTTGCAGCGCTGTTTTGCTTGTCTTGCTTGCGCTGTTCCTTTGAATCTTGGCTCATCGCATAGGCCTCCTTTTCACAAAGTCGGTTCTATTATGCTCAGGCAGCAACTGACCTATCCTTGTGATGCAGGAGGCTCTACTGGCATGGCAGCCTCGGCCTGCGTATTCTTATGCGCCACTCCCCGCTCTCTACTGCGGGTTACCATATAACCTACCGCTAGCATTACACTGTAGATCCACTGATCCACTGTTAAGTACATCCATGTAGATCCACTGCCATATGCATAACTTCCAAGCATGCCGACTACACCGCATACAACAAAGGCGATCTGTGCGTCAATAAGCGATCCGAGCCTTCTCTGACGAGACCAGAGCAAGGCCAGGAGAACGATACAACCGAGCGTCTCAGCCGGCGGTATCCCCTCCACCTGGAATCCACTAAGCTGAAGCAGCGGTGTAAATCCCGGGGCCTGTCCACCATTAAGCGTATAGAGCCATCCATATGCCGTTACGAAAGTCAACATACTATGCGACAATAGATCAATGAGCACGGGATAAGACAATTGATGCTTGCGTATGTATAAGGTCGTCCATACAATAATGCCAAGCACAAGTAGGATGTTCCCCTCTGTGGAAGTGCCTGTCATGTACAGCAGCGAACGCGGCTGCCGCCACAGGATTGAGGGCGTGTCCCATAGAAATCCGAACTTCTCATTGAGTATGACGACTAGAATAACCGTCATTGCCCAATCTCCATAACGGCGCGAGATTCCACTTTCCGCGCGTGCCCGGAGCGCCACCGCCCCAGCTGCTAGAAGCAAGGAGAGCAGGCTAACGAGCAGGCCCCAATGAATTGTAAAATTGCCAAGCTGCATGACGCTCACCCTATCCACCTCCAAGCTTCATATTAGCGAAAGACTAGACTTGGTTCAATGCTTCCTCCTTATCCGGCTGTATATTCCCTAGTTGTACTGGATGCTGTGCAAGTGAAGAGTCCCATGCAGCTGTCGGGACATGCACCGGAGATTGGCTCGTCTGTTCTAGGCGAAAGGCTGCCTCAAACACCGTTCCATCTTCCCCCGTATGCACCTCTATCGTTCCATCATGCTGTTCGACAATACTCAAGCACAATGGCAAGCCAAGGCCCGTCCCCTTTGATTTCGTTGTGTAAAATGGCTCAAATAGCCGCTCCACAATGTCGGCGGGAATACCAGGCCCTGTATCTTGAATACGCAGCTGTACTCGCCCTCCAACAAATCTTGTTTCGAGCGTAAGCACGGCTTCTGTGTCCATCGCTTCCATCGCCTCCATGGCGTTGCGCGACAGATTCAGAATAAGCTGCTTCATCTCCTTCACATTGACCGGGAAAATCGGCACATTTTCTGCAAGCTTCAACGCAATCTCTTGACCTCTCATATTTGCATCAGCCCAAAGCAACGGTGATAACTGATGAATAATGTCATGAAGGTGAACCTGTTCTTTCTCAATAATACGATTTTGCGCTAAAGCGAGAAAGTCGTTAATGATACTGTTTGCTCTATCGATCTCTTCCATTACGATTCGATAGTATTCCTTCAAATGCGCGGGACTCTTTTCTTGGAGCAGCTGTATGAACCCACGAATAACCGCCATTGGATTACGAATTTCGTGCGTGATGCTTGCCGCCATCTGCCCGACTAAGCTTAAGCGATCCATCTTGCCCAGTTCTGCACGCAGCTTCGACAGCTCCGTAATATCATGCAGCATGCCGACAGCCCCTGTTATCGCTCCAGTAGTCTCGCTTCGAATCGCACTTGTACTAACGACATACTCTCGTTCGTCCAATTTCACTACTACGCCTTCCATCTTCTCTCCCGCGAGTGCACGATACATGCCGTCGTACAAAGTTGGAATATCCCCTACCTGTGTCAACAGGCAGCGAAAAGGGCGGCCGAGAATGTCTCCCTTTGTCACATGAGGTGCTGCATTCTGCATACTGCGCAGCATCATATCATTTAAAGCGGTTATATTGGTCTGTGCATCAACCGCGATGACACCGAGCGGTGTCGTGTCTATTAATAGATTCAGCTTCTCTGCTTCTTCACGATATTTCGTAGAGACGATTTCATATCCTTGTACAAGGAATAGCTTCTCCCTCGTCTCCTCCATATAGTACACAGCTAAGTAAGCGGTTAAGAAAAAGGCTGCTCCTAGCATGAGCATCGATAGAAGCATACTGCCATCAATAACTCGTTCATGCCTCCACAGCAGCACTCCATAAACCAAGGAATAGAGAACAATACCCGCGAAGGAGAAGGACAAAATAATAGCGACACGCTGGCGGAATCCGGAATGACGGAAAGAATTAATAAAAGCAAACAATAGCGGGATCATATAAAGGAGTGCATCACTCCACAGCTTCTGGGGATGCCCATCGTGATAGAAAAAACCAAGCATACCTAAATATAATCCAATCATGAGGAACCCAACCCGATATCCACCATACATTACTCCTATCATAAATGGCAAAATTCGGAAATCAAAAGGCTGGGGCATTTCTGTATAGAAGGAAAATACGATGCATAACAGCATAGAAAAAGCAGAAGACAATCCTATGACGAGAGGGGCGCGGGACACCCGCTCTGGCTTCAAGGAGCAGACTTGATAGGCAATCGCTGGTATGCAGGCAATAAGGCTTTGCAGTAAGACTTCCTTAAGTGCTACGTACATACAGTTCTCCTCTTGTCAGGATAGAAAATGGTAAGATTGGCTTGATTAAAGCATAAAAATGAGGGCTTTTCAATGGAACCGCCGAACGTTTTAGCGAAGTTTTAGTTTTTACGATACAATAGGCATCAGTAACGGATGCGCAGTGCGTATCCTAACCCTGTCAAAGACCTGTCAAAGGAGTACAAAATGGAACGAACCGATGTTATCGTCGTAGGTGGCGGCCCCTCTGGACTTATGGCATCCATCTCTGCTGCACGCAACGGAGCCAAGGTAATTCTCGTGGATAAGGGAGACCGACTTGGCCGCAAGCTTGCTATATCTGGCGGAGGACGCTGCAATGTAACGAACAATAAACCACTGGACGAGCTGATTCAGCATATCCCTGGCAATGGGAGATTTCTGCACAGCGCGTTCAATCATTTTAACAATCAGGATATAATCGAGTTCTTCGAGAATCTCGGTATTGCATTGAAGGAAGAGGACAATGGCCGTATGTTCCCCGTATCAGACAAGGCGAAGACGGTCGTTGAGTCACTTCTGGGAGAAGTACGCCGATTAGGAGTAGCGATTCGTGTCAATCAGCCTGTCGCACATCTGCTGTACGAGGATGGTTCCGTCCAAGGTGTGCGCTTCAAAGATGGATCCGCATTGTATGCCCCAGCGGTCATACTGGCTACCGGCGGGAAGTCTGTTCCTCATACGGGCTCAACAGGAGACGGCTATGCTTGGGCAGAGGCTGCCGGACATTCCATTACGGATCTGTATCCGACGGAAGTGCCTCTAACCTCGAATACGTACTTTATTCGTGAGAAGCTGCTTCAAGGATTGTCCTTGCGCGATATTCGGATCGCGGTATGGAACAGCAAGGGGAAGAAGATCATTGAGCATCAAGGCGACCTGCTCTTTACCCACTTTGGCCTGTCCGGCCCTGCTGCACTTCGCTGCAGCCAATTCGTCGTGAAGGAATTGAAGCGTTCCGGCCTTCAGACCGTACAGGTCACCATCGATATGAAGCCTGATCTGTCACTGGATGAGCTTGTTCGAGATTCGCTTCGCATTTGTGCCCAAGAACCAAAGAAAGCTATTAAGAATGTACTGAAGCATCTGCTGCCTGAACGAGTAATCCCGCTTCTGCTTGAACAGTCTGGCATCGATGAAGGCACCACATACGACCATATTCCGAAGCAGCCATGGCAGGAGATGTGCCAATTGATTAAGGCATTCCCTGTGAAGGTCAACGGCACGTTATCGCTTGAGGAAGCCTTTGTTACAGGCGGCGGTGTGAATCTTAAGGAAATCGATCCGAAGACGATGCATTCCAAAAAGGCGCGTGGACTCTATTTCTGCGGAGAAATATTGGATGTTCATGGCTATACGGGCGGCTATAACATTACAGCTGCCTTTGCAACTGGCTATACGGCAGGGATGCATGCTGCTCAGCAGACCCTACATCAAGCATAACAAGCAAACAGCCTGCTCACAGAGCAGGCTGTTTGCCTTCTATCATTAGATATGGATGCCGCCAGGGAAGTGATTCGTCGTCTCATCATCAAACATCCCGTATGCTTCTTCATCACGATGCGACAAGTCATCATGACTCGGATTGTGCCTAGCAGACGCATAGCGGTCATCATCTGCCCAATCCTCATTGACCATATGGGCCGGGATAGGGATATAATTCATTCCATAGGCTTGATCCATAACGGACATCTCCGTCATACTCGCTTCTTCTAGAAGCTGGCCGCCGTGCGCCTCTGCGATCTCAAGCGCAGAGGTCAAATCTCGCTTGTCTACATGGATATGCAGTTCTGTCTCACTAGCGCTGTCGTAAGCAGGCGTATATCCTAGCTCCTCCAACGTATCGAACGCCAATCTTGCACCTGCAGGATCCGAGAATCGGAACCGAATCGCAGTCGTATCTTGCATCCTCGTTCCTCCTATTCGAATAAGCTTACGTTAATATACCCGCCAGACAGGAGGAACATACACACAATCTGTCCTGCAATTGGTTGTACGAGCAGTTGCCGAATACTTTATTCAGTAGAGGACAAACGTGACTGTTCTTGTCTCTCCTCCATTTGCTTCTTCTGCTTCCACCCACGCAGCGTAACAATTGTATTGCCGATGAAGGCAGCCATCAGACCACCTCCCGCTACATATAGCGGAATCATAATAGGTGTTGCAGCAATACCTGCAGACAACCCCCACAGCACGCCTGGCCCTGCACATAAGACACGCGCCATATGCGCCGAGGCCTGCTGCAAACTCTCTGAGCGGAAGCTGAACATGGACGCCACATCACCATCGATGAATTCCTTCCAATACGTGCTCAGCCAGTATCCGAGAATACCGCTTAGCACCGGCCCTATAAGAATGAACAGACCATGCAGTGAAGTGATATAAGAAGCACTCATTCCAATAAAGAGGAGCTGCAAATAAAACTTGCGATGGGTGCTGCTTCGAAGCAATGACTTGACCGCAATAGCTCCAATAAGGCGGCCTGACTCATTCGTCTTCATGAAGTAGCCCGACTTCGGGAACAACATTGGGCGTGTCCGTTTGCGCCGTTGTGCTCTATCCACGCTCTGCGACAGCAGCATCGCCGTTAATTGCATCTTGAGCTCGCCCTCCCGTTCAACATCATGCTCAAATGTATGCTGAACATGGTTTCGCCAGCGAATAAGGGGGAAGCAGCTGACCAATATAATCGAGCCATAGACGAGCACCCAACTCACATGAATACCGAGCAAGTAAAGAATAACTCCATACAAGCCAAGAGCTGCCACCCCTGTGACAAAGCGGATCATCCAACGTGCCCAACCTGAGAAAGCAGCCAAATTATAGTTCCGTACTAATCCTGCTAAGTAGGATAAGGAGCTAATGGCAAATCCAATCGCGAGTAAATCCGTACTATGCAACGAATACCCGCGTATGAGCCATGGAGCAAGCAGTAACAGTATGACGGCTGTTATGATCGTTCCTCGCAGTGCATATTGAATTAACCCGAATCGAACAAGCGGCTTCCACCAATAGGGCTGCTGACGAAGGAAGAGAATATCCCCGCCTTCCACCCAAGTGCGAAGTGATCCACTTATGATAGGCAGCAGCAAGGGAAGCAGCCAGATCGCTATAGGCAGCTTCAACCATGCAGCATCCAAGGGTTCCACCCACCATCCCCAATAGAACTTAACTCCTAGGAGCAATAGCGGTACGACAATATACAACCATACCGTCCAATCCAATGCGATACGAAGTGCCCGCCATTGATACACCATATTCGTCTGGAAGCGGCGGAAGGCAAGTGTTTGCGGGGATGTTACCTTCATCGTCGACAATGGACGAACCTGTCCCTCGCTCCCCATTAGGTCAACACCTCGAAACAATCGAATAGGGTTCCATCCGGCAACCCGCTTATTTGCCGCACTTCATCAAACGTCCCTCTTGCAACCACGCTTCCCTGATGAAGCAGGATGAAGCTGTCGCAGACGCGCTCAGCCGTGTCGAGTACATGCGTACTCATGAGGACGCCCGCTCCCCGCTTGCGTTCCTCCTCAAGCATACGGAGGAACTTCCGCGTTGCTCGTGGATCCAAGCCAATGAAGGGCTCATCCACGATGTATAATGACGGCTTGAGCATGAAGGCAATGATAAGCATCAGCTTCTGCTGCATCCCCTTCGAGAAGCTCGTTGGGAAATGGTGCTTCACCTCTGTCATTTGAAATTCGGTGAGCAGATAATTCGCCTGCTCGACAAACTGTTCCTGCGGCAGATCATATGCAGATGCAGCGAGTTCTAAATGCTCCCATAATGTCATGGAGTCATAGAGGACAGGCTGTTCAGGCACGTATGCATAAGTTCCATTGCCATCCCCAATCCGAACGCTGCCAGCAACATCTCGCATAATGCCCAGCACGGACTTGATTGTCGTGCTCTTCCCAGCACCGTTCGGACCGATTAGCCCTACTAATTGACCCGCTTCTACTTGAAACTCGATATTATGTATTTTAGACTCGCCTTTCTCATATCCTGCAGATTGTATGCTTGCATCAAGAACAACCATACGGATCTCCCCCTTTATCTTAGGCATAGCCAAGCTGCTGTACCTAACCGTTCTTCTAACTTTTAGTTTACTCTATCGTATCTATTCTTGCACAGAGCTGGGCAGTTTCAATGTACTGAATGCCAGGTTCAGCCAAATGTTACCGAATTGCCCTTTCTAAATTTAAATAATTCAAAATTTTTTTGTTCATTGTTTCACAAGTGTGACAAAAGACATTTAATCTCCTATCTCCTTCGATATACGATAAAAGAGTAAATCAAGAAATGAGGGGGATTCGTATGTCTGAACGAATCGATCATGAGACCGAAGCTGCCTTGCATTTATTCCGTGTCTTCTCTAAGGCATTCAAGAGCGTAACGGATCACTCAGCTGCTGGATGCAAAATAGAAGGATATAATCCGACTGACTTCTCCGTACTCGAAATGCTTTATCATAAAGGGCCTCAACCCATTCAACAAATCGGTTCCAAGCTCCTTCTACAGAGCGGAAACGTAACCTATGTCATTGATAAGCTCGAACGTAACGGCATGCTGCGCCGCCACCCTTGTGCGACGGATCGTCGCGTGATCTTCGCTGAGTTGACTGATAAAGGCCGTGAAGAAATGCAGGGACTGTTCCCCAAGCATTCTCTACTCCTTAAGCGTGCCATGAGCGGACTGACACTCGAGGAGAAAAAAGAGGCTATTCAATTGCTCAAGAAGCTCGGGATCCAAGCAGAGAAGTTAAGCCTTGTCACGAAAAAGGGCTCCTAGCAAATCCATTAGTTAATACGCTTAAATTTCCAATAGGGCTGAATCAACGCACAGAGCGGAAGAACATGTTCTTCCGCCCTTGTTATTTCTCTTCATGACATCAAGTCCAACGTTCTGAATGTCGCACGCGAATATCGCAATAACACGCGCCTCTCCTGCTGCAATTGCTGCTCAATGAGCTTCTCAATCTGATTGAGTATTACACCAGGCGGAGAGTTATTCTCGATCCCCTTCTGCCTCGTACTGCGATACCATTCGACAGCCAGCTTATCAAGCGGGGTTGGACGGAACTCCTTCATCTTCGAAGCCAGCTCCATATATAATCGATCTGACTGCTGTCCCCCAAGAAACTCGCTTCTGCGCGCTTTATCCAGTAATACTTTGCGAGAAGGCATATACGCCGCAACCGTTGCATCATCGGTCACCCCAAAGAACACGCTCTTCATGAACGACCATGCCAGCTCCTTGTTCTGGGCCTGTTCAGACATAATAAGCGATGCGCCTGTCGAGTAGCCGTACAACTTCATTGGCAAGCGAGTAGCTCTCCACAATCCCTTCATATGCGGCACCCACTCCTCCAATTGCAGCTCTCCCCAGGAACCAAGATACACCATTGCCAGCTTCCCATTCCGCAGCGCTTCATTCCCCGCATCCGTCCACAATCCGACATTTGCATCCAGCCCCTGCACATTAACACGCTGAGACAACAACATGCCTTGCGCGATCATGGCATTATTCCGGTTGAATTGCAGCCTGCTGTTAAGTAGCGGGAACATGGACTCAAACCACTGCATGGGTTCCCGATCCCACTGAATTAAATAAATGCCATGCTCCTTCAGCTTCTCCGCCATTGCCAGCCAGCGGTCCGGATCCTCCATGTAGACAGCCAATTCTTCTGGGTTTGACGGAAATCCGTATCGCTCCATAATGTCCTTGCGATAGAAGGTGACAAGCGGCGAAGTTGTAATTGGGAGAGCGATAAGACGCTTATTGTCAAAGGATAGTCCAGTATCCCATAAGTCAGGAGAAATATCCGGCTTCAGCGTGCTCGCGAGAAAAGGCGCGGCATTTAAGTCCATCAACCCTTGTATCCCCGTAAATTCCCCTAGAAATTCATGGCCAACCTCCATAACATCCGGGGCATCCCCCTGCTCCAAGGCATCCAAATAAGCATCAACATGGTCTTTATAAGAAAAACGCTTTACATTTACCTTCACGCCTGGATGCTCGATTTCGAATTTCTTGGCATAGTCTACATACTGTTGTTCGAAGCACCACACGGTTATGGCGGAAGGCGGCTTAGACTCTACGACTCGCTCATCGTCCTGCAATTGCGGTGGGATCGTAGTCTCATCACATCCGGTTGAAGAAAATAGCATGATGATCATCATTGCGAATACAATTAATCTTCGAAATGGCAAGCCCTTTCCTTTCACAAATTAACCTCCATATGCTGCAATTGAATTACTTCTTAGCTTGCTTGAAAAGTCAGGGAACCTAGCAGCAAATTCATCGGCTGCCAGCGGGGGACTAATATAATAGCCTTGGAACTGCCTACAACCAAGTGTGAGCAATTGTTCAATCTCCTGAGGTGTTTCAACCCCTTCAGCTGTCACTTTAAGATTCATGCTGTCTCCCATTCGGATCACCGCTTGAACAATTGCAGTGTTCACTTTATCCGCAAACAAATGCCGCACAAAAGAACGGTCAATTTTAAGCACATGAGCAGGCAAAGTCTTTAGGCGGTGCAGCGAGGAATAGCCCGTTCCAAAATCATCGATCGCTATCTGAACTCCTCGTTTCTTAAGATTGTGCAATACCTCGTTGATCTGCTCGGTGGATTTGTTAACGTATCCTTCCGTTATCTCCAAAATCAAATCACTCGGATTGAACTCACACTCGCGAATAATTCGATCAATTGTCGCGACGAAGTCATTCGTAAGCAATTGCCTTAACGAGACATTCACAGCCAGCTGGAAGGCAGGCATCCCTACATCAGCCCACATCCGGTATTGCATGCATGCAGATCGAAGTACCCATTCCCCAATAGGAACGATTAGTCCAGTCTCTTCCGCGACCGGAATGAACTGTGTCGGCGATATAAACCCTTCATCACCAGAAAGCCAGCGAAGCAGCACCTCTGCGGCTGTGACTTTCCCCGAAGCATCTACGATCGGTTGATAGTGAAGCAGCAGCTCTCTACGTTCTAGCGCTTTGTACAAACGTGTCTCCATAAACATGCGTTCAGGCTGCAAGGTCGGCTGCAGTTCATCGTAGAAGACTACTGAATGACCACCACTGTCCTTGGCAGCATACATAGCTGTATCTGCTTGCTTGAGCAGATCCGTATATGCATATCCGTTATCCGGATATAAGGAAACGCCGATGCTGGCAGAGACAAATAGTTCATGAGCCTGTACAAGGAAGCTCTCACGCAGCCGCTGCAAAATCCGTTTAGCAACCGCGTTCACTTCCTCTCTTGAGCTGTCTTCGAGCATAATGATGAACTCATCCCCGCCATAACGAGAGCTCAAATGCCGGCCGGACAGTTTTGATAGACAATCCGACAAGCGCTGCGCAACTTGTACAAGGAGCATATCTCCTACATTGTGGCCGAGCGAATCATTGATATGCTTGAACCGATCTATATCTATGAACATTAACGCCAATGAACTAACCTTGTTATCCGCACCTTCCAGCGCCCGCTCTACATTCATCGTAAAATAATGCCGATTGGGAAGCTGGGTCAGCGTATCATAATAAGCAATATGCTGGAGCTTCTCTTCCGACAGCTCTAGCATTTTCGTCTGGTCAAGCAGCTTCTCATTCATGCGCAGCATTTCCTTGAATACTTCCGTTAACCGATCACTCATTGCCCGGAAATTGATTGCAAGTAGACGAATCTCTCCGATTCGAATGCAAGGCCATTTGACAGTCTTGTCCTCCAGCAATTTATGGTGCATCCCCGCGGTCGCCTCCTCCAAATCACGAAGAGAGCGAACAATGAAGCGGCTTACCGCAAGTGATACCCCGGTAGCCAACAAGCAGACCATGAACAACATTAGGAACTTGCGCAAATAGACGTCAATCGTCGTTTGTAGAAAATAGGAAATTGGAATAAAGCCAACAACCTTAGCGATCGGATGATCGGTCAGCTTGTCCTCCAAAACATAATAACCGTCATTCCACCTTCTTGTTCCATAATCATAATTTCTGTCAGGGGGCAGAATACGGGAAAAAGAGGATTTCACCCCGTAAGCATCCATCCGTATTTGTGAATGATGAGCGGCCATGTGAACAGGTGACTTATTAGGTACAGTATCTTCCATGTACACTGCATTGCTTTCGAACCACACCTCATCACTCGAAGCGACCAATTGGCCCTTATGATTGAATGCAGCCAACTTCAATAAGCCATTCTGGGAATGGAGCTTTAAATTATCGTGAAGCTTCCCTGTCTCCATAATCGACCCGAGACTGAGCCCTTGGCGCTGTTTTCTGTCCATCTGCAGAAGTGCGTCTGTAATTTGAGCGGTTTGCAATTCAATTCTTGCTAAAGAATCCCGCTCGATGTCCTGCTGCATATCGCGACTATCAATCAGCATATTCAGCAGAAACGGAATGAACACGATTGCGACGGAGAGATGCATCAGAAGCTGATTGAGATACACGGACTTCGTTCGCAGATCAGGCAACAGCCGTTTCCATGGCATATAGGTAACGACCACATCAGCAATCAGGGCATTCAATAGTCCGCTCATTGCGAACATAAAATATTGAAGTAGTGCTTCTGCGTTGTACTCGTTGGTCTGCAGGCAAAATAAAACCGCTGCAAGCGGAGCTCCGATTCCGAACCAGAACAGACTGTCCCAGAGAAGCAGGAACCCCCTTTTCCGTTCATACATATATCCAACCAATATCATTTCCAATCCAATAAGCAGCAATATAAACGAACCGTAGCCTGAAAAATAATATCCCAGTCCAATTATAAGCGCCATAATTGCCGCCCAGTGCGAACCATACAGAACAAGCATAATGAGCAGAGTGGCCCCGCACAGCATGAACTCCGCACCGTATGAAAATTCGAGTCCAATTACAGAGAACACTGCAGTGAGAACGGTCAGTATCACGAACAGCATACTTGTACGCAGCGAAGCCAATGGGTGTAACGTACGTGACATGGCAGAGTGACTCCTTTACAGATGGAAGCAGTACATTTCTCTTATTTCGAAATACTTCGACACAAATCCAAAATTTCCTACTTTTGTGCAGGATAATGTAGAGTGATTTATTTGCAAGAGAAACAATCCCCATAAGAAAAAGGCCGCCCTTCCAAGCAGTTCCTACTGCCGGAAAAACGACCTGATTATCTAGTGTTTTAGGTTAAGTTACGTAAAGAAGTATCATTGCACCTGTCTTTAAAGAGATGGAGAAGCTTTATCCTGACCGGATGATCCCCCGGAATTTGTCGACTTAGGCATGAACAACATACTTACTAAGCATGCGACCGCGATAATAGCCATTATCAGGAAGACCTGCCCTAGCCCTGACTCCAGGAAAGAGCGCAGTGTACCCATTAAATCAGGCGACAGCGAGCTTGCACTTTCTGGATTCAACAGCTTGCTCAGATCCTCATTCGAGACACGCGAGGATACGTCAGGCCCCGCATCCGATACCATCGATGCAATGCTCGCATTTAAGAATGTCCCGAACGCGGCAATGCCAAGCATCTGCCCCAACGACCGTACGAACGTGTTTAATGCTGTTGAAGCACCTCTCATGCTCCAATCGACAGAAGACTGGACAATGACGGTAAATACCGTGAACGACAGGCCGAAACCTAGGCCTGACAATGACATAATGATTACGATCAAAATAAGCGGGGTTGAATCCGAAATCGTCGCCAGCCATATGGAAGCGATCACGATCAATATCATCCCTAGCGTCGATGTCACGCGTGCCCCTATCTTAATCAGCATACGGCCGCCTACAATTGATCCAATCAGCCAGCCAATTGACATTGGGGTCAGTGACAGGCCTGAACTGGAGGCATTTTGCCCCAGCACACCTTGTGTCCAGAGCGGCATATAGGAGCTGATCCCCATCACGATCGCACTTGCGAGGAAGCTGACAAGGTTCGACACCCCGATGTCGCGAATCCGGAACAACTTGAGCGGCACCATCGGTTCCTTTGCCTTCCCTTCGATCCGGAAGAAAAGAACAAGGAACACAGCCGCAGTCCCAAACAGTGCGAACATCCATGGAGAATTCCACGCAATCCCCTGTCCGCCTGTAATAATCGCAAACAAGAATGCGGTCATCCCGATGGAGAATGTCGCTGCCCCCGCATAGTCGACAGGCTTGTCCTTGCGCTCCACCTTCTCATGGAAACACACCATGATCATCCATACCGACACGATGCCGAACGGCACATTGAAGTAGAATATCCAGTGCCATGATAATGAATCGACGAAGAACCCGCCGACTAACGGCCCGACCAACCCAGCAATTCCCCAAATAGAGCTGAATAAGCCTTGAATCTTGGCCCGTTCCTCGTATGTGTAAATATCCGCTACCATCGTGAAGGTAACAGGCATTACAGCGCCTGCTCCGATTCCTTGAAGAGCACGGAATATAATCATCTGCGTCATGGTGCCCGATAGACCGCACAACATCGATCCCCCTACAAACAGAGCGGAGCCGATAATAAATATGTTCTTACGGCCATATAAATCAGCCATCTTTCCGAACAATGGCGTTGAGATTGCCGTCGTAAGCAAATAAGCAGCATATACCCAGCTAATCAAGGATAATCCGCCTAAATCCGCAACAATCTTCGGCATTGCTGTACTTACTACTGTTACTTCGATTGCCGCCAGAAAGGTCGACAATAGCAGTGCAAGTGTGACAAGCTTCCGGCTTCGTCCAGCTTGCATAGAAGCCTCGTTCCCCATAAATACCCTTCCTTCGTTCCTAAATCTCGTACAGCTTCCGCAGCTCATGATTCACTATAGATTGATGTGCAATGAGCCTCGATCCATATTAGCATGCATCAATCGCGGGTGCTCTACCTCTTCCCACATGCGATCATGTGTGGCAATAATCAACGCGCGTCCCTGCTCCGCTTGACGTAGACACCAATCGCGAACGAAGGCTGCATGCACCGCATCCAAGGAGGCTGTTGGCTCGTCCAGCAGAATGACTTCAGGTTCGTGCGCGGAAGCAATTGCTAGACTGAGCAGCCGCTTCAATCCAGTTGGCATATCATGCGGATGCAGATGCTTCACTTCCCATAGACAATATTGCTGCAAGCGATATTCCACTTCCCGTTCCACCTGTTCATGCGTGTAGACAGCGTGGCCTTCCCAAGACTGTTCTTCTATGCGCAATCGCCCGCACTGATTCGCTGCATGGAGAGCATCTCGCAGTTCCTCTTGCACGGACGCTGCAAAGAAGCCCGATTCGGGCTGCTGTGCTGTGAATCCAATAAGTCTTGCCACTTCACAGGATCGCAGCTTCTGCCCCAATTGGCCTGCGATCCACCATTCACCTTCCATGCTGCCGGAGCGCTTCGACAAGCCGCCAGTTATAAGGCGGAACAAGGTTGACTTCCCCGACCCGTTCTTGCCCGTCAGCAGCATACATCGCCCTGCCTTAAGCTGGAAGGTAACGTTATGAAGCGCGTCCTCTGTTTGCTGACGCTTCTGATCACGACTACCAATAGGATGATACCGATAGTTCACCTTCGATAAGTGCAGAATGACCTCTTCTTCGCCTATTCTACTACTCTTGCCCCAAGCACACTCTGCTCGTACAGCAGCATCATCTCCAGCATTCCCCTGTTTTACAGCGACTGGCACCTGCATGGACATAACAGTTGTCTCAGCGTTCCCTTCCCACTTCGGAGGCATAATGCCGGCCTCATAACAGAGCTCCAAGCAGCGAAGCTCGTCCTTCGGACGGGATAGACCGTTCAAACCATCCCTTGCGGGATATACAGGCATCTTTCCATCATACACCATTCTCCCGTTATGCAACAGAAGAAGCTGCGCATCTTGTATCCAGCCATGCTGCCACTCGTCTGACAGCTCGTCTAAGCGCGATACGGCTAAAACTATCGTCCTACCCTGACTATGCCAAGCTTGAAGCTGCTCTGACAGACGGTGTCGAGATTCCTTATCCATCTGACTCCACGCGTCATCAATAAGCAGCACATCCGGATCCATCGTCAATACAGAAGCAACAGCTGTACGTTGCTGTTCGCCCCCTGACAACTGCTGAACCTGACGCAAGCGCAGTTGACGCAAATCAGCCTTATCAAGCTGCTCTTCTACTCTACTATGGATGACCTCTCGCGGCAGGCCAAGATTCTCGGGTGCGAAGGCTAACTCATCCTCAACCGTACCAATCACAAACTGCTCCTTAGCCTCCTGCAGGATGAAGCCCCTGATTGGCGCCTGTCCATCCTTCACCATGCCGCAGCTCAATTCACCTTGCTGCTGGCCTTCATGCGACTGCATTGCACCGGCCATCAGCTTGAGGAGCGTTGTCTTGCCGCTCCCATTTCCCCCTGCCAGCAGCACAACAGATCCAGACTTGATACAGAAGCTGCATGGCTGCAATACTGGTTCAGACTCGCCAAAATAAGTAAAGGCCACACGCTCAGCGCGCATGACCTCCTTAGATTGTAGGATTCTCATATTAAACTGGCCCCCTACCATACTACTGCCCGCGTGACTCTCTTCCTAGTGCGAATGGGCGCATTGCTCTTGTAGAAGCAATCCGATCCCCAATCATCTTGGTTAGAGCACCGCACAGCAGCATCCCGCTTATACAGCGGATAATTAAGGTTGCAATAAGTACCCACATCTCATAGTGGATATAACCGAACATAAAGGCCGAAACCACAAACCACAGCGGTACTGCTGCTGTACCTACGAACAGCATGGTAAACCAATTGTATTGACGGTAACGGAATACATAAAACAACGGTTCAATCACAACCGCATAGCATAATGCCGCAGCAATACAAGACCAAGCCCCATATGCGCTTCCCATTAAGATTTGTACACAAGCGCCAAGCGAATATGTTACCAACGCTGCCCCTGGCTTACGGATAACATATATCGCAAGCAGACCATATATCATGTACAAGCCGACGATCGTTGATGTTAGCATTGGACCACCAACAGAGTGCAGCAGCTTATTTACCCAAGATAACCCGGTCGTCATTACACCATTTGCAGCTGCAAGCAGTGCCATCAGCACCCAGTCCGCTAGTGTAAGGGAACGGAGCGAGAAACGAGATTCGTTCATTGTAGTTGTTCCATTTCCCATTCTCATAGATGACTCATCCCCAATTCTTCTACTTATGTAATGTTGTGATACTGGTATATGTTAACCCACAACAGATAAACTACCATTAACGTTACAAGGGATGGCATGGAAATGCAAGTCAAATCTATCAATATTGTGTGCGTTTTTTATTAACCCAAAAGAATTGTCGCGGTCATAGCTCCTACAGTCACAGTCGCAAAGCTGATCCCAAGCGCAGTAAAACGCAAAGTTCTCCATGACGTTCGAGCAATGCTTGCCCCGAATTGCTTCACTTCCATTGCTGTCGCTACATTTTGAACGCGGCGCATCGCACTGGACGTAACCGCAGCGACGTATTGCCCCGCTAGACGCATTCGCTCACCAATCCCCTGCGGCGCGGTAAGCTGACGCATCCGCTGTGCCTCACGAATATTGCGCGCTTCTTCAGCGAGAAGAGGGACGAAGCGCAGCGCGATGGCAACGGCGAACGCGAAGCGATTCGGCAGCCTTAGATGATGGGACAACGCCGTGACAACATCACGCGGCTCTGTAGTCGTAGCGTATAGCAATGACGACAGGAACAGCGTCAATGCACGCAGCGTCAGCGTGAGTGAAGTACGGCACGCTTCCTCGGTCAGATTCAATCCGAGAATCGTAAGCCGAATCTTGGTACCCGGCAGGACTAGGCACTGGAATAGAAAGAGCGGCAGAGCGAAGCCAAGCAGCAGAATGAGCACCGTTCTCCATCGCGCACCTGACCACCCCGCGCCTGTCACTCCGATGATAAGCAGGGATAAGAACCAGCCAAGCTGCCAATTTAGCTTCATGCTAATCATAACGGCAAGACCGGTGCCGAACAGCCATATCCCCTTCGTGATCGGATCAATTCTGTTCAGCCACGCTTGCATGTTCGTTCATCCCCTTCTGACTCGCAAGTGTGCTCCAGCAAGGTTAGAATACGCTTGGCCGCCTGCTCAATTGGATCGTCCGGCATCGAGCAGAGGAACAATGCCATTGCTCTCGCATTAACCGTTTTGCCGCTTCCCCTTAATATCTCTGACTCTAGAGCTGTGTACGCTTGCTCCGCTTCCTCACGCTGCTTCAAGCTGAACGGCGCACTCATCACTGCATCCTTCAGCAGCCACACTTGATCCAGCAATTGTTGCTGCGAGTTGGACATGCTTACGTGTCCGGAACGCATAAAATCATTCATAAGCGCCATGGTAAGTACAGGCTCGGCATGCTTGCGAACAAGTGACTCTGCAGTCGCATCCAGAACATTTACAATAAAGGTGCACACTTGATCGAAGTCCACATTTTTCCGGTCAAATGTCGCATAACTCATGAACTCAATGGTCATACCACTAATAATTGTCGCTAAGTCCATCCAATAAGGCTCTGCTTCCTGACCGTAAACTTCAGCTACCACTTGGCGGAAGGTAAAGAAGCGCTTTGCACGGAAATCGAAAACCATATCTCGAATTTCCCGCTTCTTATATAGGTGTGCTTCCTTGCGCTGCAGGGTAAGGAACAACTTGAATCTGCCGAACTGCTCCAGAGAAATGTGAATGAGCTTGTTCAGCTTCTGGCGAGCCGGCAAATTGTCAGCGAGTGTATCCCGCGCTAATTCATACATCATCTGATGATAATGGTCGAATATTGTGAACAATATTTCTTCCTTCGAACGAAAGAAGGAATAGACTGAGCCCTTGGCAATTCCGATACGTTCTGCAATTTCTTGAATCGAGGTTTCATGATAACCCTTTTCAGCGAACAGCGAGAGCGCTGTTTCCATGATGAGACGTTTTTTCTCTTCCATGTTCCGTCCTCCGTATGTCATGACTTTCGGTTCAGCCCTTTTTGACCGCCTAGTCAGCATCGTTTGTTACGTTATTCCTACCATACCACAAACATAATATGTTGAAAAATATTTTAGTTCCAAAACAATTGACTTCGCGGTCAATCGGGATTATAGTATCAACATGCTATTTTTTGACCCGAAGGTCAGTCGTTCACACAACATATAAACGAGCATGAAAGAAAGGTGATTAATAAATGGCCACAGTGAAAGACCATACGGCATCTCGCCGCAATATGGTACTATTCGGTCTGATTATGGGGATGTTCTTCAGTTCCCTGGAACAGACGATCGTCGGCACGGCCATGCCAACGATAATTAAGGATCTCAATGGGTTTGCCATCTTCGCTTGGGTAACAACCGCTTATATGATCTGCTCTACAGCAGTCATCCCGCTTGCCGGGAAATTAGCGGATTTGTTCGGAAGCCGATTCATCTACCTGACTGGATGGCTTATCTTCGTTGTTGGTTCAGGCTTATGCGCAACGGCAGTGAATATGGAGCAGTTAATTATTTACCGGGCGATCCAAGGTATCGGCGGCGGTATGCTGATGCCGATGTCCCAGACGATTATTGGAATGATGTTCAGTCCGCAGGAACGCGCCAAGTGGCAAGGGGTATTCGGGGCCATCTTCGGTCTTAGTTCCGTCATCGGTCCGTTCTTTGGCGGATTTATTGTTGATAATATCAGCTGGCACTGGATTTTCCTTATTAATGTTCCGTTCGGTTTATTGTCAACGATCTTAATCTTTATTGGCATGAAATCAATTGATGAGCCTCGAGACAAGAGCAAAAAAATCTCGATCGACTGGCTCGGAATTTTCACTCTTATCCCGGGTATCGTCTTATTGCTGCTTGGGCTGTCGCTCGACCATAACAAGTATGCATGGGATTCTCCAACAAGCATTCTCGTGTTTGCTGGTGCATTGGTGCTCTTCGTTCTGTTTGTCTTCGTTGAGCGCAGAGCAGCAGAACCAATTATTGATATGTCACTCTTCAAAAGCCGTATCTTCAACGTATCTGTAGCACTCGGCTTCCTCGTTGGTCTTGGCATGTTCGGTGCCATTATGTTCGTGCCAATGTTCATGCAAGGGGTGCTTGGCGTAACACCGACACAAGCAGGCTCTACGATGACACCAATGATGATTGCCTTGATTATTGCAAGCATCTTGGCTGGACAGCTGGTTCTGCGCATGCGTTATCGTGCGGTTATGACGATGGGCATGATCATTACGTCCATCGGTTTCTGGCTCATGAGTACAATGGGTGTCAGCACATCAACTTGGATAGCTTATTCGTTCATGGTTGTACTTGGCTTTGGTATCGGTATGGTTATGCCAATTATTACGCTGGTTGTACAGAATGCATTTCCACGCGAAAAGCTGGGTACAGTCACTTCCGCTACGACGTTCTTCCGTTCTATCGGATCGACGATCGGGGCAACCTTGTTCAACGTTATTATGAACAGCGTCATTGCAACAAATATTGCGAATGCAACTGCTAGTGCTGATCCAGGAACGCAAACTGTTCTGAGCAAGACCGGTACAGATTCCAATACGCTGTATCAGTTGCTGATTAACAGCGATTTGCTGAAACAGCTTCCTGAGGACTTGAAAGTGAACGTGTTGAATACGATTAAGGATGCTTGGTCTGCTTCCTTCTCCACTGTCTTCTTGACAGGTCTCGGCTTCATCGTGGTCGGTATCTTCGTTGCATTGCTGATCGGCAACGGACGCATTTCCCGTGAGGCAATGCAGAAGCGCAAGCCAGGCGAGGGCTCTGACGATACAATGACACAGCCACAAGCTTCTTCGAATTAATTCTCGCCAACCGGCGAATAGATGCAACAAAGGAAAAGCAGCAAGCCGTTCCCTTCGTGGAATAGGCTCGCTGCTTTTTTAGCATTTTGATACAACGTTTGTTGCCGTTTGGATACTAGTTATACAAAGGGTTGGACAACACTGATTTGACCAGTTGCTTCAGGTCAACCTGCTCGATTGGACCGTTGTCGCCCACGACATTTTGAATATTGCTTGGCAATATCGACTTGTCCTCTTGATAGTGATAGGCAAGCTTACCGATATGCTTCAAGCTGAACTCAGGGCTTCCTACCACCGTGAACGTCCAAGAGTTCATGTTCTCGCGAGCTACATTTACTTCATTCTGTCCGTTATCCGCAACAACTGCTTTTACAACATCAACCTTGCCGCGTCCTAAATTAGTAGCTCTGAACTTCAAATTTAACAATACACTGCTGCCATTAATACCGTTATAGCGCCCCTTACTTGCTGTAATGAAGCGGAGCACATCGGAGTCCTTCTGATGGACGATCATCAGCTTATTATCAGCGTATGCATCAACGAGCTCGAACCGCGTTTTGTCATAGGTTAAGCTGACATCTTCTGCATAAATATTTTTGACATTATCCAGCTTAATTTGGACGTCAAACGTTTGATTCAAGTACACTGTATACGTCACAGAAGTTACACTAACTTTCGGCGTATACACGGCGTCTGGATTGTATGGGCGCAATTGCCCGTCAGATGGTACATCCACGGCGCTGACGAACATAAGCTTGTCGGTCTGGTTGATAAATTCAATACTGTGCTCGCTATTCGATAATCCTGTCAATTCATAAGCCAGACGTGGATTGTAGTAATCAGAAGGAATATTTCTCATTGAAATCGTGGTGTAAGGTTTTTTATCAACAATAACTGTAATGTTATCGGATATATCATAGGAGCCATATCCATAATTTTGTGCGATGAGGCGAACCGAGCTGCCGACAAAGTTGAACTTTACTGAAGCGCTTCTGGAGCTGGTTTGTTTCGCATTACCACTATTCCACCAATTTCCGCTATACATAATTTCGGAAGAATACTGGGTGTAACGCTTCCAGCCGTAGTCTGGATTATAGGATGGATCACCTATGCTGCTTGCTCCAAATGCTGTCGAGACTGAAAATACTAATAGGAATACGAGTCCCATGATTATAGACGGGACAAACTTATTGCGCATGGTTCATAACCTCCAATTTTTATAGATTCACTCTGATTGTAATGGGGATATGAAAATAATCCCAAACAAGTTTTGTTAAACCTGTCAGCTAACGTTCAAAATTCTCCCTTTTTCGATAATAATCGCGTTCTTCATTAATGAGCTTATTAGTTGGTTTCATGAGATGAGATGTGATGCATGCTGCCTAATCGGAATTACAATATCCTGCATTTTCCCAGTTTTCAACTGGACGCAAAAAAACAGCCCCTGCTTAACAGGAGCTGCTTATCTAAATCCACTATTTTATTGCTGTTTCATGTATGTGCGGTGCCAGAGGGCGAACACATGCAATGTCCAAATCTTGCGGGAGTAGTCTCCTTGTCCATTCTTGTGACGGCGGAACATATCTTCAACAGCCGTCAAATTGACGAGGTGGTCAATACCGCTTGCGGACAGCTCTTCCCACATGATGTTTGCACGTTCCGTGCGCAGCCAGTCGCGCATTGGTACCGGGAAGCCAAGCTTCGGACGGTTCAATACCGAATCTGGGATAATGCCCTGCATCGCTTTGCGAAGCGCATATTTCGTCGTACCGTCTGCAATGCGGTAATGGGCTGGGATGCTGCGGGCCACGTCGAATACTTTGCGATCCAAGAACGGAACGCGCAGTTCAAGCGAATGCGCCATCGTCAGCTTATCCGCCTTCATCAGGATGTCGCCAGGCATCCACAGATTCATATCGATATACTGCATCCGCGATACAGGATCCAGGTGGCGTGTACGGTCATAATAGGTGCGTGCGATATCAAACGGCTTCGTGAAGTCAGCAATCTCGGACTGTGTCGCACGCAGCAGTTCTACCTTCGCATCATCTGTCATAATGTTCGCGTTGCCGAGGAATCGTTCTTCAAGCGGCGTCGTTCCACGAAGCAAGTAGTTCTTGCCATAGAAGTTGAACGGAACGGACTGCACCATCTTGTGCATCGCACGCTGCATGCCTTCAGGCATCCATGACAGATAACGAAGGGAATGCGGTTCGCGATATATGCGGTATCCACCGAACAATTCATCCGCGCCCTCACCTGACAATACGACTGTGACATGCTCTTTCGCTAAGCGAGCAACCTCATACAAAGCAATCGCGGATGGATCCGCTACTGGCTCGTCCAAGTGCCAGATCGCCCGCGGTACTGCGTCGAAGTACATCTCCTGTGTAATCATGCGATCATAATGCTCCGTATCCAGCTGTCTAGCCGTATCCCGAGCAATAATCGTCTCATTGTTCGCACCTTCGAAGCCGACACTAAATGTCTTAATCGGTTCCATCGAACGCATCAAAGTAGATGTAATCGTCGAGTCAATCCCACTGGAGAGGAAACAGCCGCGTTCCACTTCACTATGAAGATGGTGCTCTACGGAGTCGCGCATGACATCGCGAATTTCCTCGATAATTTGTGTCAATGGACGATCAACAGGCTCGAACATTGGATCCCAATACTTCTCAATGATCGGCTTCCCGCCGAACGGGATTGTGATAGAGTGCGCAGGTGGCAGCTTATGAATCCCTTGATACATCGTGTTCGGATCAGGTACGTATTGGAATGTTAAATAATTATAGAAGCTGTTCATGTTCACTTGGCGTTGAACACCTGGAACCGCCAGCAAGCTTTTAATTTCCGAACCAAAGACGAACATCTCGTCATTTTGATAATAATATACAGGCTTAATCCCGAAATGGTCACGCGCAATAAACAGCTCCTGCTTGTTGCGATCCCAGATGGCGAAGCCAAACATACCGCGAAGATGATGCACACACTTCGAACCATGCTCTTCGTACAGATGAATAATTACTTCTGTATCCGTATGTGTCTTGAATTGGTGCCCGCGATGGATCAAATCTTCACGCAGCTCTTGATAATTGTATATCTCCCCGTTGAAAATAATCCAAATCGAATCATCCTCGTTGCTGAGCGGCTGCGCTCCAACTGCGACGTCGATAATGGACAGACGGCGGAAGCCTAGTCCAACACGATCGCCAATCCACAGCTTCGCGTCATTCGGTCCGCGATGGTGGATTAAGTCCATCATCGAGCGTACTACTTGTTCAGAAGGTTGTTGATCATGAAAATGATATATACCAGCAATGCCACACATAATTGTTCCAAATCCTTTCGCTCGTTGCATATGGCGTAGAACGTACTCAGTTCCCGCTCAGAACAAGGCAACACCCCGCAGAGGCGGGGCTTGTCTATGCAATCATTATAAACGTTTTTGACGAAATGTGACACAGGCTTGCAGCTAAATCAGCGGCATTTCTGTGTGTAATGTTCATGAAAGTACGAATAATCAGCTAGCAGTCATTTGTATTGCTGCATTGTTCAAGCTTTCTTATGTATATAATTCCACTTCGGAATGTTATTCGACCCTCGAGTTCGTTCTTTCTCTTACCCCGTTCCATTGTAACGGACAATGGCTCCGAAATCCAATCCATCCTGCTCTTGCAATTCATACCACTTCACATACAGGTTTATATGGTCATAGTCTATATTGATAAGCCCATTACCCGTTCAGCCATGACACGAATCTTTCCTCAGCTATTTGGTCAATGCTTCAGTACTGGAAGCATTACTTGAGACGGTTGCTTGGAGTCCGGTTAAATCGACATCAATCTGCACATCCTAATCCGTATCCGCGGACAACATGCTTGACTAATGTATACGTGATTGGAGGTCTGACAGCAATGCTGACACCGATTGCATTTGGCATTATTATCTTTTTGTTACTGTCTGCTTGGCTCATTCCCCATTATGCTGTTCACTATATGACGCGCTCCAAATGTTCCACCTACGAGCGCTGTCTGGAGATGCTTGAACAGCAAGGGGTCTTTACTCGTGAACAATTTGAAGCTTGCCGCAAAGAAGAAGTCACTATCCGAAGCCATGATGGCATTAAGCTGCACGGCTATTATATGGAGAAATTTCCGAATTCACGCCGGATTGCGCTAATTGTTCACGGCTATACAGGAGCTCTTCCTTGGTCAGCTCAATTTATGGATATGTTCACCGAGCAAGGCTTTAATGTACTACTTATTGATCAGCGCAGGCATGGTCAGAGTGAAGGCAAGTACACAACCTTTGGCTACAAAGAAAAATACGATGTGCAAATGTGGGTGGACTGGATTGTTGAACGGAAGGGGAAGGATTGCATCATTGGATTGCATGGTCAATCGCTTGGTGGGGGAACCGTGCTCGAATACGCAGCAATCCGCAGGCCACAGGTGCAATTCATTGTGGCTGACTGCCCCTACTCCGATTTGACACAGCTCATTCATTATCAAGTAACGAAGCTGAATCAAATGCCTGCATGGCCTACTATGGCACTCATTAATCGATTGCTTCTGCGAAAGGCTGGATTCCGCATGGAGCAAGTAAGCCCATTACGAATTATGAAGACGTGCCCCCTCCCCGTCTTATTCATTCATGGCAAGGAGGATCGTTTCGTGCCGACATGGATGAGTGAGCAACTGCATGAAGCGAAGCATGATACATCTTCATTGATCCTCATTGAGGGAGCCGGGCATGGTACCGCTTATTCCGTTGATCAAGAACGCTACCGGCAAGGAGTAACAACGTTCATACAGACAACCGTTGGATCTCCAAATCATGAAGAAGTGGCAGAACCATTGTCCGATGCCGTTCAAGATACAGTCGAAGTGGTAGAAGAACCTAGTTCCGTACTGGAACCCGGAATCGATCTTATCCCTGATCTCATTCCTGCTGAAGCCGACAACATGCTTCCGGTCATTTGATTAACTTTGATCGACTTAGGCATAATTAACCTTGTTGTGAAGCAAAATAAGTGAGCAGCCCTTCTCGGAAGAAGAAAGGCTGCTCTATTTCCGACAATCTACATATGGCATTATAAGGACGGAACCGCTTCAAAAGTAAGCTTGTCCCCCGGTGTGTGCAGCTCAAATACGACAATTTGGTTTTCTCCTTGGCGGAGTATCGGTGCTGGAACATAGAGTGTCTGCTGCGGACCAACTTCCCAGTAACGTCCAAGATTGAAGCCATTTACGAACACTACACCCTTCTTCCAGCCATCCAAGCGAAGAAATGTATCCTGCGGCTGCTCTTGAATCGATAGCGTAGCCTCGTAGAATGCCGGCTGCTCTCCCTCCAACCCAGAATCAGCTGTTCTGAATTGCAAGCCATTCAGATTCTCCAACTCCAAACTGCGCACTTCCCAATGGAACAGAAATTGCCCATTCAATCGAACGCCATGCGTAATCCCTTTGCGATCATACAGCTCTGATCCATAGTTGACACGCCCCATATTTTCTACAAAAATATCAAGCCGCGCTCCACCCTCTGGAATCGTCACCACCAGCTTCTGGGGATCCCAGCGCTCCACTATGCCGATTAGCTTCTGATCCAAGAATACATGAGCACGATCGTGAACATCCTGAATCGTAAGCGTGCATTCTGTGCGTGGACCAGACACTTGAGTGGAGTACAAGATAAAGCCATGATTCTGATCATACATTTCCATTGGCTCCGGGCATATACTCATCTTCACATCCGTCATAGACGCAAGCGTATCGAACAGCTTCACAGCTCGGTTCACCGGAACTTCACCATACGCTCTCTTCGGCGTATTCTCAGGCAGGTCACCTTCAGGCAGGGATACATATTTACCGATTACTTCTCGGAATAACCGATACTTCGGTGTAATATCTCCTGCTTCACTAATCGCACTATCATAGTCATAGCTGGTTACCGTTGGCTCGAAGCGTCCCCCGTGATTAGCTCCACTGCCAAATCCGAAGTTCGTACCCCCGTGCAGCATATAGAAGTTCACCGATGCGCCCATTCCCAGCATCTCATCCAGCACCTGCGCTGCATCTTCTGCGCTGCGCGTATGATGCTCTTCGAACCAGTGATCGAACCAACCGTTCCAATACTCCATACACATAAGCGGCGCATCTGACTGATACTGTTTCAGCTTGTCAAACGCATCCTTCGGTCTCGAACCAAAGTTGACGGTCGCGAGCACGCCATCGGCCATCCCACCCTGCAGCATATCATCACTAGGACCATCTGAAGTGAATAATAGGACATCGATGCCACGTTCTACCAACATGCCGCGCAAAGCTTGCAAGTAAGCCTGATCATTGCCATAGCTGCCGTACTCGTTTTCAATTTGCACGGCAATAATTGGCCCCCCTGCTGTCGCAAGCAACGGCTTCAATTGCGGGAGAAGGGCATCATAGTATGCGGATACCTTCTCTAGGAATCTAGGATCACTGCAGCGCAGCCGCATATCTTCCTTCAGCAGCCAAGCCGGCAGCCCCCCGAACTCCCATTCCGCACATATGTAAGGGCTTGGGCGCACAATAACGTACAGACCTTCGCGCTCTGCAATGCGGACAAACTCCGCAATGTCGGCCATGCCTTTGAAGTTGAACTGACCTTCTCGCGGCTCATGCACGTTCCAAGCAATATATGTCTCTACGCAGTTGCAGCCCATCGCTTTCACCTTGCGAAGCCGATCTGTCCAGTATTCAGGCACAATGCGGAAATAATGAGCAGCACCAGAAATAAGCAGTGTAGGCTTGCCTTGAAGCATAAATTGCTGACCTTCATATGAAAGCGTTGTCAATATTTGTTCTCCTCCTGCCTTATACCGTTTATTGTGAAGCACTTATATCTCCATCATATCAATTTCGCCGCAAATGAACATGTATTTTACATACCAGTTTATGAACAAATGTCACAAGAAAAGACTTGCATCCATTTGGCTGATGCAAGTCTACGTTCAATTGACATTAATTAGGCGATTTCCTATTTTAATTCTTAAATGCCGATGTCTGCGCCTGCAAACGAGTCGCTTGATCTCGTAGCACATCAGAGGAGGCAGCCATTTCTTCCATGACAGCTGTCTGTTCTTGTGTCGCACTCGCTACCTGACGAGTGCCTTCCGCCATCTCATTGACAATGGAAGCCATCCTCCGTGTCTGCTCCAGCGTAGTTGCGAAGCGCTCTGTCTGCTGCTCTACTTCACTTGCAATATCATGAACGGCCTTCGAAGCCTGCTTCGTTACATGTGCGATAGCACTCAGGGCATTTGCAGCTTCATCCTTCTTCGCCGCTTCAACACTTACGATGTCGACTTGCTTCGTAATCAAGCGAACAGCCTGCTCCACCTGAGACTGCATCAGAACGATGCGGTCATTAATATTATTCACCGCAGAAGCACTCTGCTCCGCCAGCTTCCGAACTTGGGATGCGATGACGGCAAATCCAGCACCATGCTCTCCTGCTCTAGCCGCTTCAATCGAAGCATTCAGGGCAAGCAAATGCGTCTGATCAGCAATTTCTCGCACCGTAGTCGAAATATCTCCAATCTGTTCCGCCTGCTCGCTGAGCCGCTGTACCGTGTCTATCGAGGCCTGTCCAGATTCAGCCGCCATCAGCATGCCATCAATGATCGACTTCAACATCTCCTCACTGTCTGCAAGCGTTCCAAGCATATCTTGAGTCATACGCTCCGTCTCTTCCGCTCTTTCCTGAACGGCAGCAGCTGAGGCGTGAATCTGTTCCACCGATTCAGCTGCTGAGGCAGTCCACATCGCCTGCTGCTCCGCTCCACGATTCATCTCGTCAGCCGCGCAGGAGATTTGTTCGATCTGGTGAGCGGCTTGAGTCATGGCACCGCTTAATGTTGAAGTATTTTGCGTCGTAATATCAACACTGCTTTTAATTTCCGTAATCATATGCTGCAAATTGCGTACCATTTGGCCAAAAGAAGCAATCAGAACATTGACCTCATCATGGAAATGGTACGACGGTAGGCTCACATTCAACTTTCCCTGCGCCGCCTCGTCTGCCGCCTTCGTCAATTGAATAATCGGCTTCACAATGAGGCGTGCTGCAAGCCAACCTAGCAAGCAGGTCCAGAATATGCCGAGCATGAAGATGATGCCGTCATACAACAGTTCATTCATTCCCGGTGCTAAGTACGGCTTCAGCACGAAGATGAAAAATCCGCTTGTCGCATAGGTAACGCCCGACACCACCAGCATGCCAACTACCATTTTCATTTGCAATCCGAATTTCATCATTTCCTTCTCCCCCACCTCGTCGACAACCCTACGCCTTATTCCTCTGGCTCGTTTTTGCGTGCGATGATCAGCAGAATCGTGATGAGTAGAAATGCGATAAACGCCAACAACGGAATTGTAATCCAGCCTTCCATATAATCGTAATTACACGGAACCCCAGAGCGGCAAGGAGTTAAGCTTGCCATCCCCGGTACCTTCTGCAACAAATAATGATAGGTTGATACTGACCCGCCGATAATCGATAGCGGGAGTGTATACCGAACGATACTGCGGTCATTGCGGTATGCGGCAATCCCCAGCACAAGGACGAGCGGATACATAAATATCCGCTGAACCCAACACAATTTGCACGGTTCCCACAACAATATTTCACTCATATACAAGCTTCCACAAGTTGCAATCAGGGAGATGATCCAAGCAACATATAATGCATAACGCCGGATTACAGACATATATCATTACCTCCTGATTTAAAAGAATAACACTATTAACGAACGAATCACTTACCGCTTGTATACTCGTTGTAGATGCTATTTCGCTTCATTTAATACGTTCTCGATGAACGCTTTCAATTCACTGTAGCTGTCCCATTGACCTGTAAACTCTTTGCCATTCACATACACAGATGGCGTACCTGATACCTTCGCAAGATCCTTTAACTTCAAATCCTGCGCGATAGCGTCTTTGTGCGCCTGCTTCTCAATTGCATCTTCCAACTTCGCTACATCGATGTCTGACGACACCTGCTTGGCTAGGTCTACGAGCAATGGGGTTGTCACCCAATTGTCTTGCTCTTTGCCCTGCGCATGATAAATTGCCTCATGATAAGGCCAGAATGCTTCCGGCTTCTGACGGAACACTTCCTCTGCTGCATTCGCCGCTAAATAAGAGTTGCCGATGAACGGGTAATTGATGAAGGTGAACTGCACTTTCCCCGTATCGATAAAGTCCTTCTTCAACTGCGGGAACACCGTTGTTTCCCAGTCCTTACATGCAGGGCATTTATAATCACCGAATTCGACAATTGACACCTTCGCCTCTGTAGAACCAAGTGTCGGCTGTCCAGTCAGATCGAACTGAACGGCGGGTCTGTTCAAGACCTCATCCTGCTTGATCTGCTCCCCTTGCTTGTTCAATACAAATATAAGTCCGAGCAGAACCACAATGGCCACAGGAATCATGAACATGAAGATGCGGTCATTGCGCTTTTTATTGCTGCGTGAAGCTGACGTTGGCCGGGATTGTCCAGCAGTGGATGCTGAAGTTGAAGGTCTAGTCTGACCAGGCTGCTTCGCACGTTTGGATTTTGAAGATTTACCCAATCTATTCACCTCTTCTAACTTTTTTTCACCTTCCTTAAATGTAATGGAAAGCTGTCCATTTTTCCATTTCTTTTGTGCAAAATGAAAGATTATTTATCAAAGATTGCCATCACTTTGCAACAACCTAGCCTTTCAATAATTAATAACTATAAAGTTTATAGATATTATATATTTCACCTATATACATCCCATCTGTCATACTAATTGCAGTGGATCAATCGATCCTATCGAAGGTAACAAAAGAGGAGGCGTTGCTAATGTCAACCGATCATCATTGGAATCCTGTACTGTATGACAGCAAGCTTCAATTTGTATCGCAGTATGGCACAGATGTAGTAGGATGGCTCTCGCCACAGCCAGGAGAGAGAATTCTTGATGTGGGATGCGGGACGGGCGATTTGGCAGCTAACATGGCAGAGGCAGGGGCAAGAGTAGTCGGAATCGACCAATCCGTCAACATGATTGAGCAGGCACGTAACAAATATCCCTCCCTCACCTTCATCCCCATGGATATCACCGCCGAATGCCCCGGACATTACGCAGGATCATTTGATGCCGCATTATCGAACGCCGCCCTCCACTGGGTAAAGAAGCCTGAAGCAGCCGCACGCCATATCTACACCGCTCTACGTCCTGGCGGGCGCTTCGTCGCAGAGCTTGGAGGCAAAGGGAATGTGGAAGTTATTGTTGGAGCCATCGAGGAGGTTCTAGAGCAACACTTCAGTATCGATCCGAAGCCGCTTCATCCCTGGTATTATCCGACTATTGGCGAATACAGCACTGTTCTTGAGCAGGCCGGATTTCAAGTCACCTCTGCGATTCACTTCGAACGCCCCACGTTATTGACTGACGGTGAGAACGGTCTGCTCCATTGGCTGCATGCCTTCACGCATGATTTTACTTCATCCTTATCTTCAGCGGATATTCCACGATTTATGGAACTGGTTCAAGCGAAATGCCGACCTACTCTGTATCATAACGGTGTGTGGACTGGCGATTATAAGCGGCTCCGAATTGTAGCTAGTAAGCCGTCTCAACCAACTTGAAATCACCCAGCATGTTACACCTGAGGGCAAGATAACAACCTCCTTGAATAGCATGTCAACGTGTACCTGCACGTTATCCAGTTAACGTTCCGTATGTAACAAGCTTCCTTCCGAAACAATCAGCTTCGGGGAAGGAAGCTTACATGCTGCGTTATTCTGAATCACGAACTGTGATGATGCGTAGATCCGTGTCCTGCCCCGCTCCTCGCTTGAATTTCGAGCAAAGCATCCAGCTCACTTTGAATTCGTGGGACAACGGACATTTCCGCTCCTGTTAACCAGGCTGCATTATATGGCCCTTCTACTGGACTATGCTCGTAATAGGGTCTGATCGACTGCACATAGTCATACACCGCCATTGGCACCTGATCCCGCTGTACCCAGAGCAGCGGGGCATGTTTGCCCAGATGCGCAAGAGGGGCTTGTGCGATCGCCAGCCACTCATTTCCTTCCTTCACGAAGGAGAAATTGTGGCCTGGTGTGGTTATTCCCCACCCGAACCCTGTTTTCTTGTCCTTATACTGCGCAAAGGCAATCGCCTGCTCAACTGGCGTCGCAGCAGCAATCCGCTCTACCCTTCCGAACACCGCAAGTTCATCGGTCACTTCCCGTGGAATAATGTTCTCCGAGCCAAGAATATACATAACCGCCTTCTTGCGGCGCTTGGCAAGCGCATCAGCCGTAGCCTGTGGAATTCCCTGCTTATTCACATACAAGACAGGCTCCTGCATATGTGCAATCCAATTGACCGCAGGCAGTGCATAAGCCGGTTCATCTGAGGAGACGATTATTACCGACATCGGCCGCTCCTTGCTCACTCTAGCATAATACTCATCAATCGCTGCTGCCACTTCTGCCGGCTTATCCCCAGCAATAACATCCATCTTGAATCCGAGCTTCTTGACTTCATTTATAACTGCCCCATCTACCTTGCCTACAACGATAACTTGAACCCCTCTATTATCAGGAGCTCCCTTAGGCTTCAAGCGCAGCAATTCTGCTCGTGTCTCTTCTGGCAATCGATCTGTCTTGATATAGAGAAGAGGGCCATTGTTCGGGAAATGAATCAAATCAGCCGCAGCCATCGCAGTCGCCCACTGCTCATCAGGCACGAGCACGACACCATTCGGTCGCTGCTCATCGATGTGCCCAGGCCATACTGTACGAGATATGGTGACAGCTGCCTTCACATGATCATCGGTATTGATTCGGGTCATATTTTTCGTTGCGATCCAAGGGGAATGCACTGCCTGTTCACTAACCAATGGCTCTCCAGCATAAAACGCTGCTTCCCCCGAGGAGACGGTCATCGTAGATCCACATCCTGCTAGCAGCAAGCATGAGAATAGTACTCCCCAGCATATCGCTCGCATGACATATTTTCGATTTCCCATGCTCCCATTCTGCGCAGCCATCACAGCATCCCTATTCTGTCTTGTATCCCTGTTATTCATCTGCCGTGCTGGCATCCATGCCTCATTCATGAACATATACCTCCAGTTGCTCCATCCATATCTTGTAAGGATGCCCGACTGATCCCATTCTTACTCTAGAAATGCTTCTGCTTCCGTGTTCCGGATCAGCAGTGCAAAAATCGAGGTGGATGCGATACAATAGCTTCAATATAATTACCGCCTTAGCACGAATAACTATTATGGACATAGGGCGTAAAAATGGAGGGGGATTGTTGTGAATGAAGGATTGATTCAAAATCAGTCATTGCCTAACGGGCTCCGCGTTGTTCGCGCACTTCCAGCTGACACGGAGGACGTAATGGCGCTGCTGCATAATACTGCACGATGGCTTCACGAACAAGGCTCTACGCAATGGAATCCATTGCTTGAGGGACAAGACTCTCACCAGACTGCAAACGCAATTCTGAACGGCGATGTCTTCCTGTTTAAACAGGAAGAGCAGCTTGCTGGTATGGTGATGCTGTTAACAACGCCAAGTCCTTGGGATCGTATGCTGTGGGGGAATGATTCATTGGAGGATGCTGTATATGTGCACCGACTGGCTGTGAACCGCCATTATGCGGGTCAAGGGATCGGACGTGACATATTGGCCTGGGTCGAGAGCGGTATTGATTTCCCAGACAAGCACAACATCCGGCTCGACTGCCTTGCTGGTGTTGCCGCACTGGAATCATTCTATCGAGGGGCAGGCTTTGTGTACCAAGGAAGAACCGACAACAACTATCTTCTATTTGAGAAAAATTTCGCCTCACGCGCATCCTGAAGCTTGTAAGAGAGAACCTCAATTACAAAAACCGCCTGCCCCTCCGAAAATGGAGAAGACAGGCGGTATATGCGGTTTCTGGTGATTACTTTTTCCCAATAGAGACAATCTCTTACGTTCTCACGTTATTCCTCATGATCTCGTCCAAGGAGTACCGTCATACCGAGCAAGGTAACAACAATGGTTGCTCCCATATCAGAAAGGATGGCAATCCAAAGTGTCAGCCAACCTGGAATCGTAAGCAGCAGGGCAATGATCTTCAGTCCCAGCGCAAGTCCGATATTCCAGCGTACGATACGGTTGACCTTATGCGAGATTCGAATGGCGCTTGGCAGCTTGCCAAGATGATCTTGCATCAGGACGATATCTGCCGTCTCAACGGCACTGTCCGTTCCTTTGCCCATCGCAATACCTAGACTAGCCGAAGCAAGTGCAGGTGCATCGTTAATGCCGTCACCCACCATGGCGACCGGATACTTCTTGCCAAGCTCCTTAATCTTGTCGACCTTCTGTTGTGGCAACAATTGCGCATACCAGTCTGTCACGCCTACGTTCTTCGCTACTTGCTCCGCAGATTGAGCGTGGTCGCCAGTCAGCATGACCGTATGCTTCACCCCAGCTGCGTGCAGTGCTGCTATCGTCCGTTTACTCTCTTCACGAATCTCATCGGCCAATCCGAACACACCCAGCGGCTCACCATCTTGTTCAGACACAACCACTACCAAGGTTAATCCACGTGATTTCATCTGCTCTGCAGCCTCTCGCGCCTGCTGTACGCGATCAGCAGAACCGCCTTGCAGCTTATCAATGACGCGTTCGCTGCCTACCCAGTATACAGCACCGTTGATTTCAGCCCGTATGCCTTCTCCCGGTATGGTCTCACTATGCGTAGGTTCTTCGAAGGAAGTGTTTCCCTTGGCCTCCAGATGACGCATAACAGCTTTCGCAAGTGGATGAAGAGAAGCCTGTTCAATAGAACCAGCTACGCGGTAGAAGCGTTCTTCATCATAAATTGCCTCATCTTGTACAGCAGGTTCTCCCTTCGTCAACGTACCCGTCTTGTCAAAAGCCAGTGCTTCAATCTTGCCGAGCTGCTCCAAATGGACGCCGCCCTTGATCAGAATTCCGTTGCGAGCGTTGCGTGTAATTCCGCTGACGATTGCAATTGGCGATGAAAGAATAAGTGCACATGGACATCCGACGATAAGAACAGCAAGCCCTTGATAGAACCATTTATACCACTCTCCACCCATAAGAAGAGGAGGCACAAGCATTACTAGTGCTGCAATAATCATGATAATTGGCGTATAGATACGAGCGAATCGATCGATGAACAACTCTGTTGGCGTCTTCGTATCCTGAGCTTCCTGCACAAGATGCAGAATCTTCGCCAATGAGGAATCTTCATAGGCTTTATCAATACGAACCTTCAAAATGCCGTCCGTGTTCACACTGCCCCCGAACACAACATCGTTAGCCGCTTTGGCTACCGGCAGCGATTCACCAGTGATGGCTGCTTCGTTTACAGCACTGTTCCCCTCAACGACCGTACCGTCTGAAGGAATTTTCTCACCCGGCCGAACGAGTACAATGTCTCCTGCAACGAGCTGTTCAATCGGAATGGTAATACTTTGCCCCTCGCGGAGTACAGTTGCCTGCTTCGGAGCTACCGCCAGCAGAGCTTCCATTGACTGGCGAGCACGCTCCATGCCGTAGCCTTCCAGCATCTCATTCAATCCGAACAAGATGGCAACGAGTGTTGCTTCCTTCCATTCTCCGATAACAACTGCCCCGGTAAGCGCCACGGTCATTAAAGTGTCCATATTGAAGCGCAGCCGCAGCAGATTGCGAAGTCCCTTCATGAAGGTGCCATATCCACTAAGCAGCATCGCGAGCAGATACATGCCTATCAGCACGCCGCTTGGCAGCGAGCTATCTAAAATAAATGTTGCAACATAGAGCAAGCCTGAGATGCCCAGCAGCAACTTCATTCGATTCATATCCCCATGACTGTGATCGTGTCCATGACCCTCGGCTCCGTGGTCATGCCCATGGTCATGTTGATGCGCCTTGCCACCTGAGTGGCTATGGGAATGACTGTGCGAATGTCCTGCATGGCTATGCCCCTCGTGGGAATGCTCATGGTCATGACCGTCACAAGCGCATTGTATGTGACCTTGGACTGGAGCACTTGCAGCGCTTGCGGCAGCTCCTCCGCCTGATTCGACCAGCTTGGCGCCATCTGTACGCAATATCCGTTTTACGGCAGCCACATCAATGTCCTTGCTCATCTTGAGTGTACCGCTGTTATAGCTTAATGTGGCATCCTCGCCATGCTTCAACCGGCGAATCTCGCCTTCCATTTCCCTAGCGCAGTTGCCGCACGACAATCCCTGCACCCGATATGCAATTCGTTCATCAGCCTTTTCTGTGCTCCGCGTCGTCATGACAATGCTCCTCTCTCAAGTGTTCTAGTGTCATTCGAACGAGCAACCGAATATGATGGTCACTCAAGGTGTAAAACACATTTTTACCATCCTTGCGTGATTTCGCGATGCCTAGATTCTTCATCACTCGCAAGTGATGTGAAGTTGTCGCAATCGATTGGCCTGTCAATATCGCCATGTCGCATACGCACAACTCTTCCCCTTCATCCAGCAAGCATGCCATTTTCATCCGTGTCGGATCAGATAACGCCTTGAACATTTGAGCCATGCCCTGTACCTCGTTGTCTTCAACCCGACCCTTTAAAGCATTAATTTTAACAGCGTCATAACATACAATTTCACATACATCTTCTTTATCGAGCGTATGCGATTGAATGTTCTCCAGATCTTCCGTTGAACGTTGTGCAACCATTGCATTCACCTCATTACCTATATTGTTGTTAATTTCCTTGAAGATTAAGCACGTTAATTCCGAATGATTGCATTGAAGGTGCTTTATCTGCTTAATCGTAATCATTACAATAATCAAACGAATGTTTGAATGTTTCTGTAGTTGTAGTATACACAGTTCCATTCATAAATTCAAACGATTATTTTAATGTTCTGCCAAAATACGCTCCTACCTAGCCTCAACCCTCTCACAGACTGCCCCAATTCGTATTCGTCAGTAGCAAACAGGTCCGTCTTCCACAAAAAATGCAAAGACGCTTCCAAAACCACTATACTGGTGGAGATGGAAGCGTCTATATTCATATGGCTACGATACGGCCTCATTTCGGTTCCCGTATTCGCATATCTCCAAGAAAGGGCAACGACAACAACGTCTAGTCTCTTCGGTCGGCTCGAATGCTTCAATCGAGAACGGCTGATTGCGGAGCGGCTCCTCCAAGTAGTCACGCATGAGCAGCATGCTATCTATGACGTGGCGCTCTAACTCTTCCATCTCTTCCTCATGTACATGATCTTCTACACAGCTGCCGCTGAGTAGATACTCTGTACGAATATCAAGCTTCTCATAGGGAACCCCGTACACCCGGTGCACATATAATCCATACAGGCGCAGCTGCGTCTTATTGCGCTCATCCTCCTGCCCCGTCTTCCAATCTACAATAATGTACTGATCATCCTGACGGAACATGACATCCAGCTTCACATATACTTTCGTATCTGCTAACAATATTGTATTTAAGCGTTCCAGTTCCATAAGCTGGACACCCGAATCTTCTCTAAAATGCTGCACACTGAGACTGTTCAGAAAACGGTCGGCCAGTATCGGGATCCGAGCCTTAATCGTTTCAATGGTACGGGCTGGCAGTTGTTTGCCATAGTACATTTCATGCAGCATTGTGCGCTGCTTCGGAAGTTCTCTCCATGCCTCCACGTCAAGCGAGTCCGTATACGCCTGATTCAACAAGTTTCGTACTCGCCGAACGATGTCCTCAGCGTCCATCACCCGACTGGATTGGTTCATCTGCATCAATGCAGCCTCTGCCATCTTATGCATCGCATCTCCGAATACAAGATGCAGGTTGGTCATTTGCTTCAGCTGATAGGCCTGCCTTGCCAATGGCTGCGCATCTCGAAACCATCCATTGTGCGAGGCATAATAATGATAGAAATACTTGCGTCTGCACTCTTCGAACAGCACATGACGCGACGGCGACCATGACCATTCCGGGTAAGGCTTACGCTGCATGGAAATCTCCCCTCTCCCCAATTCACTCACCGAACTTCAGTTGTAAAAGCTATTATAGCATGCTCACCATACATAAAAGGGAGAAGTTATCCTATACCTGCTGTATCTCTATGTCAAGCTGCAACCACTTGACCATAAGTGCAGTACAGCAAAACAGCCTCGACCCGATTGTTCGAGTCAAGGCTGCACAAAGAGCATTGTTCCTTGTTGTTTCTTGCGATATGGTTCATCTGCATCCTGAACCGTCAGCAGACACCCTATTTCCCCCTGCTGTCAGGCCTTAACTCGGCCAAGCCTTACATCCAATTCCTGAATGCAGTCCAAATGATCATATTGCTCATTCTCAATCAGCGAAGTTACCGGGTATAGTCTCATCCGTTCCGAAGCATAGGGCCTCAGTTGTCTGGCAAGCGCCTCAATCTCAATCGAGACTGGGCGAAGCCACGCATCGGCCTCCTCTGGATCCAATATAGCTGGCATACGTGTCTCGAATTCCGCAATTAGCTCATTGGAACGCGCCATTAGCAGCGTACAAGTCTGCTGCACTCTCCCTTGTGCGTCGCGCCATACTTCGTACAATCCTGCTACGCCGAAGATCCCTTGCTTGCGAAGCACCACATGAACGGGGTAACTCTTTTTGCCTTCCTGCCGCCAATAATAGAGCCCGCTGCACGGAATGATGCACCGCTGTCGCTCTGTCAGCTTCCAGTATGCTGAATTCGTATGAATGGAATAAATATCAGCATTCAGTGAATCCTTGCCCCAGAAGGGTACCATCCCCCACCGGTATTCATCCAACACACGTCTACCCTCAAGCTCCCTAATAGCCGGCACCGTCTGCGTCGGACTAATGTTGAAGCGCCGTTGATAGGGGTAGAGCACCTGCTCAATGCCAAATGCCCGTTCAATCTCTGATAGATCAGCGGAAATCGAAAGTCTCCTGCACATGTCCATCATCCTCCTCATGGACATTATTGTCTGTATAATTAGAAAAATTATGCAAACAACTCCGCGCAAAGGAATGAGGACAAATTCCTTACTCCATGACATGCCGCCTTAAGGCGAACAACTCTCTCAATTCGGTTGGGGACAGCTCTGTAATCCACTTCTCTCCACCGCCAATTACCTGCTCATTCAAAGTTTGCTTCTGCTCAATCATATCGTCAATTCGCTCTTCCAACGTGCCGAGTGCAATCAACTTATACACCTGCACATTCCGCGTCTGCCCAATACGGTATGCCCGGTCGGAAGCCTGATTCTCCACCGCTGGGTTCCACCAGCGGTCGTAATGGAACACATGATTGGCAGCTGTCAAATTCAGTCCCGTTCCACCAGCCTTTAGCGACAGAATGAAGATGCGTGGACGTTCTTCTGCTGGAAGTGACTCGTCCTGGAAGCGCTGAACCATGCGATCCCGCTCTGCCTTCGGCACGCTGCCATGCAGAAACGGAACGGTCTCCTTCATGTTTCGCTCCAGCACCTCTTGCAGCAGCTTGCCCGTCTCGGCATACTGTGTGAAGATGAGACTCCGCTCTCCCGTCGACTGCAGCTCATCCAGCATCTCTAGCAGGCGTGTCAGCTTGCCTGAACGAGCGGAATCCCGTCCAGATACTCGGTCTCGCAGCACAAGTGATGGATGATTGCATACCTGCTTCAGCTTCGTCAACGCAGTGAGCACTCTGCCCCTTCGTTCCATTGGATCGAGTCGATCCAGATCATCGAACAGTGTCTGCAGCGTCTGCTCATACACCGAAGCTTGCTCCGCGGTCAGAGGAACGTAGACCTTCGATTCATTCTTATCCGGCAAGTCAAGCTGAATCTCAGGATCCCGCTTCAGCCTGCGCAGCAGAAATGGCTGCACAAGCCGCTGCACAAGCTTCGTCCACTCTGCATCTCGACCACGTTCAATCGGATTCACGTACGTTCTTCGGAATTGTGCCAACGTGCCCAAATATCCTGGATTTACGAAATCAAAGATCGACCACAGCTCCGTCAAATGATTCTCCATTGGCGTACCGGTCAAGGCAATCCGGTGTTTCGCGCGCAGCTTCCGAATGGCCGCAGACTGCTTCGCATAAGGGTTCTTAATGTTTTGCGCCTCATCCAAGCATAAAGAGTTCCACATGATTGGCCATAGTAGCTCACGATCCATCAAGGCCAACGTGTATGTTGTGATGACCACATCAGCCATGCGAATCTCCTCTGCAAATTGCTCATCCCGGATTCGGTCAGCACCATAATGCAAATACACTCGAACATCCGGCGCAAATCGTTCCAACTCTCTCTGCCAGTTCCCAATGAGCGAGGTTGGACATATCAATAGAGAAGCTCCCGACGCCGGTTCTATTTCCTTTACTCTCAGAACATAGGCTATCCATTGTATCGTCTTGCCAAGCCCCATATCATCCGCAAGACAGGCGCCAAGGCCGAATTGACGAAGGAACATTAGCCAAGAGTATCCATCAGCCTGATACTTCCGCAGTGTTCCCTGCAATCCTACCGGCAACTCACTAGGTGGGATCGATTCATGATGCTGAAGCATGCCTAGCCAATGCTGCAACTGCTCATTCAGTTCCAGTTCAAGCTGTAGGCTATTGTCACGCTCAACATCTTCATCCAGCAGCCCTTCCTCCAGACGCTTCCGTTCCATGGCCATATGATGCTCAAGCACCTCGCCGAATGTCATCCCACCGCCATCGACTTGCTTCATCAAGCGGCGAATTTCCTTCACGTCATCCGGATTCAATTGAATCCATTGGCCATGGAGTTGAACAAGCCTGCGATCTTGTTCGATGAGCTGACGGAATTCCGCTTCACTTAAGTTCACGTCACCTACCGCGAGTCTCCAATCGAACTGAATCATCTGATTCAATCCCATCGCAGAAGCGGAGAAGGAACCTGCGGAAGAAGGGACCCTCGCCTTTAGCCGAGTTCTCATCTGTCGCACACGCTGCCACCAAGCAGGCACAATGACCCGGAACCCAGCCTCTGCTAGCTGAAGGCTTCCCTCAGCTAAGAAGCGCCATGCATCCTCTTCGCTAAGCTTCGTCTTCAATCGGAGAGAACGGTTCTCTGTGTCCTCTTGATCTTCTTGCTTTGTTTTCAAACCTGTTTCTGTCTCATGCATACTGGTGCGTTCCGGCTGCTCCAATAGAAGCTTCCGGCTAACCCCGGAATCCTCAAGCCAAGGGGCGATTTGCAGCACCTTTCCGATATCTCGAATCAGCCTCTCTTGGAGGAATGGCTTCCATTCTTCCGGGAAATCTCCTGCAGCTGCCTTCACTTGGCTCCTGATCTCGCCATCAATCCTATACTCGCTCAATACGCATCCAATTAGAGCATTCGGATCCATCTTGTCCTGCAGCAAGATGCGAAGCGCCCAAGGCATCCGCTCCTGTTCTGGCTCATCAATACGAAGCACAACACGGAAGGGTGTCTCATCTCGGGTCCAGCCTATCATTTCGAGCCAATCTTGCTCCCCCGTCCACTGCGATGATTGCAGGGGAATGCGCAGCTCCTCCAGTTCCGGGCGTGCACGCAGAGCGGCAGCGCGCAATGAGTCTCGCTCCTGATTATCCGTTAGCAGTTCTGTCATCAACACATCGAACCAATGGACAAGCTCGGGATGCTCGATCTGTTGCGCTTGGTGAAGCAATTCGCGCTGCTGCTTCTGCTCGGATTCGCTTAACAGCAGTTCCCAGCCGAATGTACCCGCTTTCCATTTGTCGTAAGACGGCTCATATCGCCCCTCTTGCAGCAGAGCCATATACAGCTTAGCCGTCTCACTTAGAATGCGGAAGCTGTCTCCTGATTTCAACTCTGTCCAACCTACGTGCGGCGTCATCGCTATCACCTCCAGCATTTCAGCCGCGGTAACAACAATCCCTTCAATACGCCCCTCTCCCTCTACAGGGAGCATCGTACCGTAGAAGGAAGGAGCATGCCAACCGAACAACAGATGCTTCAGTGTTCGCACGTCCCGCCTCATTCCACTATGAAATACCAGGAATGTACCGTCGCTTCGTCTCAAGCATTCCACGTTCCAAGGCGATTGTTCGATCATGTCAGCAGTGCCCCTCCTCTCAACTCTTCTTGAAATGCTCTTAACCGAGAATACCGTTCCAGCAAGTTATCCATGTACCGCTCCCACGTCGAAAGAGAGCCCTTGCGTTCATACATCGAACGCAGCTCATGCAGCAAGGTAACCGCTATCCTGTATTGATCGCGATTGCGTTCCTCAATATGCCGTTCAATGGCCTGATGATATAACGGCAGCAACATGTCTGGCGCCGCGGCAGCGACTTGCCTCCATTCAGCCGTATCTGCCTCCCCCGGCGATATGCGGCGTGCGATCTGAATATCAGCCCAATCACGATATCTTCCCTGCTCTAGGAGGAAAGAAGACAGATACGGGTATATACCAGGCAGCAGTGCCAGCAACAGCGAATCAAGTTCTTGATGCATACCTACGTGTGCATCATAAGCCTGTTTCCACAACATCCAATACCGTTCCAAATGCTCTCGTTGGCGGGATTGGCTGACCATCGGAGCCAGCGCCTTCAACCACATCAGCAGCTTCTCGTGATCTCCACTGTGCATTCGATCGTTAGCATACTGTACAAAGCGCTCAGGTTCATTATAGAAAGTAAGCGAATGCACATGAGCGATTGCATCCTCGTCACAGCCAAGCAACGATTCAATATGGATAAGCGCGACCCGAATTGAATCACGCAGGCGGGGACGAAGCTCGGATAACGGCTTCAACCTCTCCTTAAGCCGTGTACGCTCAAGCTGCAGCTCTTCGGGATCGTTCAATACCCCCGACCACACGAGTGCAAAGGCAGCTAGTCTATCTACAGGGGACTCCTCTTCAGATAGCGCCACCTGCTCTGCCACGACACCTAAGTGGCGAAGATGCTCCTTAAAGGCCTTTGGTAACTTTGAGCCTGCGAAGCGGCGGCTTAATTCTGTAAGCTCCTCCATACAAGGACGAACAGCATCATCCGCGGATATATCGCGAGAATGGTAGCCTCGTGCAGCTTGCGCATAGCGCTCAGCCAATTGCTGAATCAAGAACAACTGCACATGCATGCGCAGCAGCGTCCGCACCGGCTCAGCCATCGCTTCGCTGTCACGATACAACTGCTCCTTAACCCACTTGGTAATATCCACGACAGAGGATTGGAAGTCTGTAAACGGCCGTGCGTATTTTCTATGAAATAAGAGATGCCAGTCCTTGGCGGAAGCATCTGCTGATAAGGTCATCTGACTCGCTCTAACGCGGCGTTCCCGTTCGGCCTTCTGTTTTTCACGCTTGCGAGCAGCCGTACGTTGTCTCTCAAGCTCAATGAAGGCTTGACGGAAATCAGACAGGTACAGTTCAGGCTTCTTCCCTGCTGCCTCGCATAATTGAAAGAACAGCGCCGCCCTATGCTTGCACTCATTCCCAGTTCGGCAAGTGCAAGTACTCGCCTCGACACGTTTCATATGGAGGCTCACATGATAGCGTTCCGTCTCATGCACTTCAGCCCTGATTACCCGAGCTTTTCCCGCGTCCTCATGAACATGGGATACTGCATTCTTGCGGTAATAGCGCCATCCCTGCTCCAGCGTCGCGTACGAATAGTGCTCCTTCATTTGACCGGCTAAGCGGTTGATGTCGTCCACAGATACGTCCGGTTGCTGCAACGTCAATACCCTCCATTACTGCGGCAATGCTCTTCCAAGACCTGTCCGATCGCAAGCATCCGCGAAATTCTGTATCCTTTCAGTTTACACAAAAAAACGGGAATATAGAAGAAAAAGAGCGTCTCCCATGTGGAAACACTCTCAATCGCTCAGATCCGCAAGCTCCGCCCTCGCCTGATTAACGTATATGCATGCCTTGTAGATTGGGGATATGCCCAGATTATCATGATCCTTCTTCTGCCCGATTTATATTGCTGATTCACTGGTTGAATCAGCCTGAATAGGATGTGTGCCACGAACCTCAGCCACCGTACGAATCGGATAATGGCGGAATAGAATCGAGCCAAGGAATCCTGCTCCAGCTCCGGCTAATGCACATAACACGGCCGTAATCGTAACCATAACTGGATCATTGAAACCGTACATCACCATAAGTCCCGCAATCGGTGTTGCAGTCCCTGTCGCATCATTGACCAGCCCGAAAAGCGCCACGACCACCCCAGCGGCTGCCCCCCCAATGAAGTTCGTGACATACACAGGGATTGGGTTCGCTGAGATTAGATCAGCTTGTGTCAGAGGTTCAATAGCGACTGCAAGTGTTGTACGACGATCACCGAACTTCATGCGGTGGAAGAACACGAAGTTCATAAATGATGACCCCATTACGGACAAGGCTCCGATTGCCATCGGCAATCCTGTTAAGCCGAGCATAGCCGTTAAGGCCATCGAGCTAAGTGGTGCAGTCGCAACAACTGTTATCACACCGCCCAAAATGATGCCCATAATAATCGGATTATCGGTAGCCGTAGCCGAAATAATGCTGCCAATGTTGAGCAGCGTTGCATCTACGATAGGACTTACGAACTTCGCCAAATAACGCACCAGTGGCGCTGCGACCACAATACAGGCGATAAGATCAAGTCCTGCCGGCACCTTCCGTTCGAATGCCTTAACCAGGAACGAGACGACGTATCCCGCAATGAAGCCAGGAAGCAGCCCCTGTCCGCCACACGCAACACCCAGCATAAGCGCATACACAGGCGACACTCCCATTGCCAGTGACACTAGTGCAGCAGCAGCCACGCCTCCCATGCCACCAGCTGTCACCCCTACCTCTCTTAAAAATTCCAGCTGCAGCATATCACCGCCAACATAGCGTTGAAACGCTTCAACCAAGAAGCTGGCAACTGCAGCGTTCGCTAAGGCTCCCATCGCCTTCATTCCGTTAGGCGCTTTGAAGCTAAACAAACTAAATAAAGATAGGACAAGCAGCAGCAAGGCTGTTCCTTGAATGATTTGCATCTTCTCTCCCCCAATGCACGTGCTGCGGCAAATCATGTGTGTAAACATGTATTTTGAATCCGAAAGACTATATGTTCATTCATTGTAACAATTGGAGAGCAGGATTTTCACTGTATATAATACCCAACCTACGAATCGATAGAACCCGACTAACCCTCCTGCCCTACTACTTGCCGCGCTCTCATATTCGTCGTTCCATATTCTCTAATCGTTACTTGGACATCATAACGTATCGGTGTCGTCGCGAACGTTTCATCCCATGTCTTCTTCTCTTTCTCCCACAGGCGAGGATATGCGATGCGCAGCTTATCGCTAAACCCTAGCACGTCTGCGTGGTATTTCTTTTGCAGCTTATCCAGCAATTTGGTCACCAGTTCTTTAATCTGCTTCTCAGCATCTTCTTCCAAGCGACGAATAAACTTATTGTCAAAGTCATTGCCATCGCTAATCATCTGCTCGCCTAACCGACCGTCCGACTTTACTTTTACATCGAAAGAAATGCGGCCATTTTCAACATGCGGTGTAATTTGACTTTTCACGTTGGTAATTTCATATACGGATACTTGGTTGGTGATGATGTCCTTACTTTTTACTACACCGCCCTTGCTACCGCCCAGAACCCAGTTCACCGCTTCCATATCCTCTTCGTCAAGATAGCCAAGCTGCTTGCCTGTACTGCCTGATATAATGGAAGCTCCCGACAGCTTCAGCTCCCCTTTGGCCGTGACGACATTCTGTATCAAGAAACTGGTCATCAAATTCAACTTCTCCAGCAAGTTGGTGAGAGACAAGGGCTTCAATAAACGATTCGTTCGATAGTGATTATCAGATATCCCTAACAAGCGAAAGGCTGGAACGTCTCCCGTGAGATTTACATCTAATACCTCTTTCCCTGTTCCCCGGCTAATATAAACCAAGCAGCTAGGACGAAATTCCTGCTCCCGCATAAAGAAGTCCAGTACATCTCGCAAATTCAGTTGCTGCGCCAAGTCAGAACCCATGACAAGCGCTTTGTAGTGCTGTCCGAATATTGGATTCGTTTCCTTCAAGGAAGTCTCTCTTGAAATCTGATATAAAGAATCCCCAGACAGGGACACATTTCGATATTTTTTCTTGCTTCCTGATGCATCTTGCCCTGAAGACTGCTCTGGCTTCGCCATTTGATACGTTAATGTAATCCTCTGATTACGCGGATAATCTGCACCTTTTTTCTCAAATTCTTGCTCCTCTGACGCTATGTGGCCAATGTCCAACGCTGCAGCTACTGTAATGTTCAAATCTTCTATTTCTCTTCGGCTCCAGCACCCACTGAGCAGCAGGATGCTAAGCGAGATGACCGCAATGCGCATGGCTGTCAGCTTGCATCTCCTTGACTTATCCTCCCGCAAATACCAACCTGATTGTGCAGCATCTAAGACAACATTGCAGCAACGATTGGATACGTTCTGACACTTATTGTTCCTTCTCATCGCTTGCCATTCTCCTTCTCAACTTCACAATCATTAACAAAATAATAGGTAATATCCCGAACATCACCATGGCTGCGTCACCTATTCGATCTCCCATAGAGAAGAGATCATTAATATTTCTGGGAGACATGGAGGCAATATAGATAACCGGAATAAGCAAGTACAGCATCGGACGAATATTCTTATTTGTCATTCGTGCCATGCCAAGCGCAGCCGCATAATGTGTAATCGCATATGTAGTAAAAATCTGAATTACCCAGATGACCAGCAGCAACGATTCATATCGTTCAAATAAGATCCCCGGATATTCGAAGCTGCGGAACAGCGTGATCGTAGGCCAGGTGCGGCTGACAACACCAGCAATGGATAAAGATCCAACTGTCATCACTACAGTAACCACGTAAAAAAGCATCGGAATGAGAATGCCAATTACAACTGCACGAACAGCCTTCTTCGGTGTTGACATATATGCCTGCAGTACGAGCAATATTTCAAAGCCGGAGAAAGAAAGTCCTGTCGTCTTCACACCATTCAATACAGGGCCTATCCCTTGTCCTAGCACTGGCCTTAAATTATTTACGTCAAATATTTTAAAACTTAGCAGAGCCAATCCCGTAATAATCAGAACCGTCAGCGGAAATACAATTTCGAAGAAGCGAGCAATTGCGGATACCCCACCGACCATGATATATATGCCCACCCACAGGAAGGAGATAATCACCACCCAGCGTGGAGTACCTTCAAGCAAATACAAGTTCATTACTTCCGACATGGCTCGCACCATATTACCGGATGTCGCGATGAAATAAATAATGATCGACACATTCAGCACGATCCCTAGCCATTTCCCTACTATAAGCTGACTGTATTCATAAAATGTCTTACCTGGAAATTGTTGACTGAGCTTCGCTACAATAATGCCTGCTATCATAGCAACAAGGCCGCCGAGAATGACGCTCAGCCATATATCTGGTGTCTTCACCTTCTCCGCTGCTGCTCGGGGGAGCGTTAGAATCCCCACTCCCAGTATATAATTGGCTACAAATACAGCCGCTTGCTGTGTCGTAATTTTTTCACTCGATCCAATTGGTTGACTCATGGTTCTCTACAGCTCCTTCTATCTGCTACTCCTTACGGGTCGGATTACGTGTGTCCAGCATCTTGGGACGCTTCTTCATCAGCCTTAGCGGGGCACGCAAAATGAAGTCTTTCCAATCTGACAAACGGTAAGGCACAGCAGGGCTCATATATGGCACACCGAAGCTCTTCAGCTTAACGAGATGACTGCATAGCACTAAGAAGAACAGAACAACACCATACAAGCCAAGGATCGATGCAAAAAATATCGCGATGAACCGCAAAATGCGCAAAGAAATACCTGCACTGTATTGCGGAATAGCGAAGGAGGATATCGCCGTTACTGCAACAACGATAACCGTGAATGGACTGACGATACCCGCTCTAACCGCGGCATCTCCGATAACGAGTCCGCCCACAATACCGACCGTCTGCCCAATCGGCTTCGGCAGGCGAAGACCCGCTTCGCGCAAGATCTCCAGCGCCACCTCCATAATGAGTACCTCGATGATTGCAGGGAACGGAACGCCAACACGGGTGCCTGCAATGGACAATGCCAGCTTCGTTGGGATCAGACCTTGATGGAATGAGATCAAGGAAATATACAAGGAAGGGCCAAAATTTGATACAAATGCCGCAAAATACCGCAGACAACGAACTAGCGTCCCCGCCATCCATCGTTCATAATAATCCTCCGGCGATTGAAGCAGCATGGTGAACGTCGCCGGTGCAAGCGCAGCATACGGGCTTCCCTCAAGAAAAATCGCCACCCGTCCTTCCATCAAGGCACAAAAGGTTCGATCCAACCGTTCCGTGCTTTGCAGCTGCGGAAAAGGAGATAAGTAATTATCCTCAATCAGCTGTTCGATATAGCTTGAATCCGGAACATCATCGATATCGATCTTGCTAATGCGATCCAGCACATCGGTAACGAGCTGCTTATCCGCTATATCCTCGATGTATGCGAGAACCATCTCACGTTGTACCCGGGTTCCGACACGGCGATGAATGAAAGTGAGCTTCTTGTTCTCACCTTGCTGCCTGAGCAGCGTCATATTGTCAACGAGGCATTCATTGAAGCCAAGCCTTGGTCCGCGTACGAGCACCTCAGATGGCGGCTCGTCCACGCCGCGCACCTTCACCTTCCTCGTATTGAACATAATGGCTCCGATATGCCCTTCAATGAACAAAGCCGTATCGCCCTTCAACACATCGTACGTACAGTCATTAACAATTCGATTCTCCTTCATCGATCCGACAGGGAGGATATGCTCGATCAAATATTCCTTCGTATACATATAATCAGGAGAAGCAACTGCTTCCCCCTCAGATGGTGGCCGAAGCTCGCCCATCAAGGATTTCAGCAGGTGCTTATCAATGAAGTCCCGATCCGAAATCCCTCCAACGAACACAAGCGCTGCACGCTGTGTCGTATAGCCAAGCTGGAACAATCGTATGTTCACATCCTCCATCTGGCCGATATCTTCCTTGACCTTATTGAGATCCTCCTCAAAATGGCCTACAAACCCCTCGTAAGCCGTCTCGGCTTTCCGATTCCCCTGATCATTTTCATCCTTCATCGTGATAGACATAATCTTCGATAATACAAAAGGAACAATGCCTGCAATCGCCGCTTGCGCGAACGCTTGCCAGCTTGGTATATAAGGCGCAATCGCCTGCCACATTTTTCATCACCTTCCCGTAATATGCCCCGCTCTTTCCTGAGTATGCATTTCGTGGAATATGATGAGGCCTACCATGGCAAAACAGGTATTTTGACATTGGCAGCCTATTCACGCAAAACAGTACGAACTATGTTGTTTGCAGCATCAAACATAAATCAGGTTTAGTTCTAAGTAGAAAAACTATATTTTAGAACTTATTATTTATATAATAAAATTCGGTATTCAGAAGTTACATAAAGGAGACGAAACATATGCAAGAACAACCCATAGGAACAGAAACCGGAAAGCTCGAGTTTCTTAACAAACGGGTATGCGGCGCGTGGATGATCTGGATTGGGATCGTCAGCTTGGCGGGATTGCTCACTGGGGGAACACAGCTTATTTTGATGCCGGTGTTTTCTTTCGGGTATGCAATCGGAGTTTTTGGAATTTTAAACAACAAAAAAGCCTATCGACTGCTATCTTACGGTCCACCTACCGCATTCCAGAATCGAATGACGCTTATATCAATCATCGCGATGCTCGTAATGATGGTTCTGATTGGCGGGCCGCACTTCCAGGATGAAAACTATCGCATGATCTGGCTTGGCGCTTTTCTCGCCACCGGCATACACTTCGTTCCGATGGTATGGGTACACGGACGTTCCATGATCATCATTGCAATACTCTTATCCGTCAATGCGCTTGTCGGCATTATGGACGATTCGATCAGCTTCCATATGCTCGCTTATATCGACCTCGTTATCAAGGTTGTGTTCGGTCTATACTTAATGCTGTGGAGCAAACCATCTTCGATGAACATACGCCGCAAGACATCTGCGTCTAATGCTACATAGCTTCTTTACTACCACACCGATCCATGTATGATTCCGGTGTCCATAGATTGATGAACTCGCAAAACATCCCTGGCCGATCATCCGCTGACTGGCCGGGGATTTATTTATGAGCAACGGCTTCGGGTGCTGGAATTCCAAGCTTTCATGATTCGATAATTGAGGATATCCTAAATCATACGTAACGACCATTTCCATACGCGAAATGTCGGATGTCGATTATTCAACCTCGATACAATGAAGAGGAAAGGAGGGCATGACATGGATATGCTGAAGGATATGAATCTTGCTTTGGCCTATATCGAAGACAATTTGGATCAGGACATCGATTACGCCCAGGTGGCTCGACTTGCAGGAACCTCGGAATATCACTTTCGAAGACTATTTTCATATTTGGCCGGTATGTCTCTGAACACGTATGTTCGCAACCGCAGGCTGTCTCAAGCTGGTCAGGAATTACACAAGAGTGACGTTAAGGTAATTGATGTCGCGATCAAGTATGGCTACCATTCAGTAGACGGATTTACGAGAGCATTCAAGGATTGGCTTGGGATTGCTCCTTCGGAAGTGAGAGGTCTGAATCATCTGAAAGTATTTCCACGCATGACCTTCCAGCTCACTATACGAGGAGGAATCGACATGAATTATCGGATCGAACGGAAAGACGCCTTCAAGCTTGTGGGTGTGAAGCGCCGCGTGCCCATCGTATTCGAGGGCGAGAATGCTGACATTCTGAAGCTAGCTCAATCGATTACCGTAGAACAGCGGACAAAACTCCAAAGCTATCGAAATACTGACTTCACCACTGTGGTTAATGCGTCCTACCATTTCGGCGAAGAACGTCATGAAGAAAAAGGCGAGTTAGATCATCTCATCGGATCGATTACGACGCTTGATGCTGATTTTGACGGCTTTGAAGTAGTTGAAGTGCCAGCCTGTACATGGGCCATATTCAGCTCAGTTGGTTCCTACCCTCATACCCTACAGCAGACATGGGCAAAAATCGCCTCCGAGTGGCTGCCTTCATCTTCCTATGAGTTAATCGATGTGCCTGAAATTTGCTTTACCGGAGATATGTCTGACCCACATCAGGTATACAGCGAAATCTGGATCGGCGTAAAAGAAAAAGCAGAATAAGCAGAAAACCCTTGATTCGGCAGGTTAACCGAATCAAGGTTTTTTTCAATTATCATCAATACACTTCAACAACGATTTCTGCCCAAGCCCCGCGGTCAAATGCCGGAACATTGTCGGCGCTATAGAGGGTAACCAGATAGTATCCTTTATGCTGAAGCTTAACCGATCCTGTAAATCCTTGATCTTGGATAGGCAGCTTTCCTTCCTTGATGTCCTTATAAGGATTAGATTCTACAGCTTGCTCGTCAACATATTGCTGCACGGTGAAGCTAAGCGCTCCAAGCTTCTCGTTCCCAGCAACAACCCGACCAGCAATGTCGATTGAACCCCCCTGCGGAATGCGAACATAACCCGATGCAGACTGATCGAACGCGATGTACTTTTTCCCCTCATCGGATAAACGAATAGGAGACGTACTTTCATTCGAGACTTTCCTCATAACCGACAGAGACTTCTCTCCACCTGACACGGCTGTAATTTTCAACGCATTTGGTCCGGGGCGGAGCGGTAGGGTAAACTCGATTCGATTATAATGCCGACCATCAAGCAAAATGTCTTTTTTCAAGACCTTGGCATGATCATCGCCTCCTACCCAACCTCCTCCGCTCAAGGCGGTCGCGACTGATGGTGTGTTCATATCCTTTTGATAAAGCATCGTAAAGGTTGTGCTGTCTTTGTCCGTTTCCCATTTTGGCTGTAGAAGTTCGATGACTTTATTGCTCCACTTCAGTGTTACCTTCTGTTTCGCTGTAGCTGGGCTAATGCCCAAATAAGTCAAAGCTTGAATCGGTATGTAAGTGACGCCTTTGGCTATGAACGGCTTAGCAATGGTTGCTCCAGGCAAGGCAGATCCGTCTTCCATATAAACCTTATCAGAGCCTACCCGAAAGAAAAGCTGTTCAAAGGGGGGCTTCAGTTCGCTATTCATGATGACCTGGACTTGCTGGGTAGAAGCGTCAAGCATCAATAGGTCAACAGCTTCAATTGCACGCAGTGTGCGCAAAGGCACAAAAACACGCCCGTTTTTCATGATTGGCTTATCTAGAGATAAGTTTCTCCCATCCAACACGGCTTGTCCGCTGTTAACATCCATAATAAGCTCATGGGAAACACGATACATCTTGGCTACATCAAGCGTCTCATTCTTTGTATGGGCTGACGGAGCTGACTCCTGAGCAAAAACACTCGATCCACTACCAATTGCCAGCATAACAGACATAAGTAAAGCTATACATTTTTTCATGTAATCGCCTCCTACATTATCTAGTTACTTGGTTAGACGAATCAGTAGCCGAAAGAGTTGCGCATAGCTAATCGTAATGAAGTTCGAGAAACGTAAAAAAACCGCTTTGCAGCGGCGTATTACACCTTCTCATCTATCCTCGGATGATCTGGATTGCATTCCGGATCGGGTACTAAGCCTAATTGTGCTAGCTTCATTAAATAATAGCACTCTTCCCTCATCATATGATCTGGTATGAGCGGGGAAATGCGACTAAGCACTTCGGCTGACAATTCTAGATCCTCCAGTTCCTTCAAAAAGGCTCTGAACAAATTCATCTCCATATCGACGTCAGTATGAAATCTGCGGAACGCTGGAAAATCCCGAAGCTGTGTCCGCATGTACCCTGCCATTTCAATACTCTTTAAATAGAACTGTTGAAAATGATCTTCAAAATCCTTACTTTTCTGAATCAATCGCTTTTCTACAAAATCCAAATCGCTGGAAATAGATGCAGCATGACCCGCTGCGTCAGGCAACCAAAGGAAATCGTGGTGCAGTGCATCAAATTGGGGAACCGGCTTTCCTTCCAATAGGTTGGTTAAAATACGTAAGTATTCCTCAAGTTCATTCACCATGTGATTGATAAAGGTTGGAGTGAACGCAATTGTAACACGCCCAAGCAAAAGGCGCTCAAGAATGCTTAGCTTAAATTGCCGCAGGTTGATAGTTAGCGTGTAGGCTTGCTGATTCAGTGTTCCGATCTCTGTATCCGATTGCAGCTCTCGTGCTTGATGCAGAAGCTGATCGAACGCTTGAATAAATTGTTGTGCAGTCTGTATATCTGACGTTTCTTTGGGGGAGAGCGCATTGAAGATGAATCTTGCATGATCGCCTAAAATTTGCAGCCAGAAGCGATGCTCAAACAACGCTGGTTGATTCAACGGGATGACCTCCTTTATCGTTCTAACAAAGGTTTATGAAGGAGGATTAAAATTAATAACTTAGGTATCTCCGCATCTGGAGTCATTGTGCATAAATAACATTCAAGCTAGACAATATAAGGAAGATGAAACCATACGAAACTATGGATAAAAAGGAGTCTGACCCCAATGACACATACGAATACCGTGCAAATCGAACAACTAGCGCAACAATTGATTCAACAAACCAATGCAGCAACGCAAAAATACCAGCAGCTATTGCATCAAGAGCAGCAAAATGCTGCACGATTACAGGAGCTTGCTAAAATTGAACAGCATGCGGCCCATGTGATTCAGACTGCGCTTCAAGGTCATCAAACAGCTGTACAACAATTGCAGCAAATTATCAGCCTCGCCCATCAATCACATACTGCACCAACCAGTTATGCAGCGGGGTATGTGGCTCATACGTATCCACAGGTGAGCGATACGCAACATTACGTTTCACAAGTAAACACTACTCCCCAAACAGGATATAGAGGATATTAAAAATAGGCCGTTACCAACCTAATTTTCAAGCCAGCAAGCAGACAGCCGACTGACAAGATTCTGTCTTCATTAGAAGATGTCAGAAGAAGCTGTCTGCTTTCTTTTCCCCCTCTGTCTCTCCCATTAAAAAAAGCAATGCCCGGCAGGACTGCCAAGCATTGCTTCTATTTTCTCTAGTCATGATTCCCGATAAGAAAGGCCACAGACTCATAAGGTCGGAGTGTAAGCTGTTGGATCGTACTCGGTGTATCCTTATAATTGCTGATAAGGATATGCGCTTCACCGTGTAGTGCTACTTCCACTGGAAGCGTGAACTCCGCCTCCTCGCCATAGAAGTTGCTGATGACGAGCAATCGTTCTGATCCGTGTGTGCGCATGTAAGCAAATATGCGCGGATCGTCCTTCAGCAGCAGGCGGTAGTCACCATGCACGATAATGTCATACTGCTTGCGCAGTGCAATCAATTGGCGATAATGGTGGAAGACCGAATCCGGATCGCGCAGTGCCGCCTCGGCATTGATGTCTTGATAATTCGGAGCCGAGCCGATCCAAGGGATACCCGTTGTGAATCCTCCGTGATGCGAAGCATCCCACTGCATTGGCGTGCGCGAATTGTCGCGCGACTTCTGCTGCAGTGCAGCCATAATATCCGCTTCAGGAACGCCCTGCTTCTGCAGCAGGCGATGCGCATTGATCGATTCGATGTCCCGATACTCGCTAATATGCGAGAAATGCGGATTCGTCATGCCGAGCTCTTCCCCTTGATACACGTACGGTGTGCCCTGCATCAAGTGCAGCGTCGTAGCGAGCATTTTCGCCGATTGCACACGATAGGCGCCGTCATTGCCGAAGCGAGATACTACCCGCGGCTGATCGTGGTTGCACCAGAACAAGGCGTTCCAGCCCCCGCCTGTATTCATGCCAACCTGCCACTCGCTTATGATCCGCTTAAGCTGAAGGAAGTCGAAGTCGGCTTTAACCCATTTCTCCCCATTCGGATAATCGACCTTCAGATGGTGGAAGTTGAACACCATGCTCAGCTCGCGCTCATCCGGGTGCGTATACTTGATGCAGTTCTCCATCGTCGTCGACGACATTTCTCCAACCGTCAACATGTGCGGATACTGCGAGAATACACGAGCATTCATCTCCTTCAGAAACTCATGAATGCGCGGCCCGTCTGTGTAATATTTGCGTCCATCAGCCGTAGCTGTTGCCAGCGTATCGTTCGGATAGTCCTGATCCTTGGAAATCACATTGATAACGTCCAGCCGGAATCCATCAACGCCCTTATTCAGCCAATAGTGCATCATGTCGTACACTTTATCCCGCAGCACTGGATTCTCCCAGTTCAAATCAGCCTGGGTAACGTCATATAAGTGCAAATAATATTGCTCCGTTTTCTCGTCATACGCCCAGGCGCTGCCGCCAAATTTAGACTGCCAATTGTTCGGCTCCCCTCCGTTCACGCCATCCTTCCAAATATAGTAGTTGCGAATCGGATTGTCCGTACTGCTTGCAGCCTCCTTGAACCAGACGTGCTCCGTCGAGGTGTGGTTAACGACGATGTCCATAATGATGCGGATATCTTTGTCGTGCGCTTTCTGTAACAATTTCTCGAATGTATCCATCGTGCCGTATTCCGGCTGGATACGGTAATAATCGCTAATATCATAGCCGTTGTCTCTCTGCGGAGATTCGTAAATCGGCGTCAACCATATGACATCGATTCCGAGCTCCTTCAAGTAGTCCAGCTTGTCGATAATCCCCTGCAAATCCCCAATTCCGTCACCGTTTGTGTCGTTGAAGCTCTTCGGATAAATCTGATAGATGACAGATTTCTTCCACCACTCCTGCTCCAATTGTTGTGTCATTGTCTTGCACCACCATGTAGTTCTTATTTTTAGTACGATATAGGAATCGCTCTGTGTATCGCGTTATGAATGCCCTAATTATGCCTGACGCTTCGTCTTCCCGACAATAAGCGTAATGACGAACGGTACAATCAACGCCACCGCCATGCCGAGGAAGAATGGAACCCACTGCTGCGGGAAGATAGATAGGAAGCCTGGCAATCCGCCAACGCCGATAGACACGGCCTTTACCTGAAATGCTGAGATAACGACTGCGCCCAATGCAGAGCCGATCATCGCTGAGATGAACGGGTACCGCAGCCGCAGATTCACACCGAACATCGCAGGCTCGGTAATGCCCAAGTAAGCAGATATCGCCGAGGTCACGGACATCCCTTTCAGCTTCTCGTCCTTAGTAACGAACACCATCGCAAGCGCCGCCGAGCCCTGCGCAATGTTGGACAAGGCGAGAATCGGCCATAGGAACGTGCTGCCCGTGCTTGCAATGAGCTGCAGGTCGACTGCCAGGAATGTATGATGCATACCTGTTACGACAAGCAGCGCATACAAGCCGCCGTAAATAAGTCCACCCAGTACAGCCGCGTGCTCGAAAATTCCAACGAAAGCCGATGTGATGGCGTTGCCGATTGTGAAGGTCAACGGTCCAATCACGATAAAGGACAAAAACCCGGTAAGAAGCAGCGTAGTCGGAGCGACCAACAGCAGCTTGAAGCCATCCGGCACACGCTTGTTCAGAAAGCCCTCGATCTTCGCCAAGCAGAAAGCAGATACAAGTACAGGAAGCACTTGCCCTTGATAGCCAATCTTCTCGAATTCAAAACCAAACAAGTTCCAGTGCGGTACCGTACCATTCGCAACTGCATCCCCATATGCCCAAGCATTCAGCAAATCCGGATGGATAAGCATTAAACCAAGTACAATCCCGAGCAGTTCACTGCCGCCGAACTTTTTAACCGCTGACCAGCCGATCAGCCCCGGCAGGAAGACGAAGGCGGTATTGGCGATCAGATTGATCATCTCCGCGAAGCCCTTCCACTGAGCATATACATCAATGAAGGCTTGATCCGCGAAGAAGATGCCCTTGCCAGTCAATATATTGTTGATCCCCATCAATAGACCTGCCGTAATAATAGCAGGCAAAATCGGAATGAAGATATCTGCAAGCGCCTTCACTGCACGCTGCAATGGGTTCAGTTTCTTGGATGCCACATTCTTGATGTCCTGCGTAGACGCCCGTTCCCCACCGCTAATCTCAAGCAGCTTCTCGTACACCTTCTGTACAAGTCCTGGACCGATAATGACTTGGAACTGCCCGTTCGTCGCAAATGATCCTTTGACAAGTTCATTCTTCTCCAAAGCTTGCTGATCAACAATGCTTTCGTCATTTAAAGCAAAGCGAAGTCGCGTCACACAATGCGTAACCGCAGAAATATTTTCTTTTCCACCAATGGCTTCTAAAATCTGCTCAACCGAACGTTGATCAACTGCCATATCGATGTACCTCCCCAATGGAATCGCTTCCACGTTTGTTGAGATCATTATAACTTGTATAGACAGGTTTGTAAACACTTGTATAGACAAGTTGGTTTGGAGAACGTGAAAAAACAGCGCCCAGTCTAGGATTTCTTTTTCTCATCCAAGATTGCCGCTGTTTCTTATAGTTTGGTTGCGTCCAATATAAAATTCGTAAAATCGGGCGGTTTTATCATTTGAATCGGAGTTTCGATCTCGCACTTCTCCCAATAAATTTAAACGTACGTCCTTCCGTATAGCTAAGACTGCTTTAGCGCTTGAAATTATCCTTTTTACCATTACCGGAGTTACTTAGAACCCTGTCAGCGTCTCCGCGCAAAATCAGTAAACACAAATCGTTCAGGATGATGGCGCGATTCCGTATACTCGAACAGCTCGCCGTCATGCATATAAACATAGTTCTTCACAACGACAACGAAGCCGTACGATTTCATGATCAAGTGTTCCCGATCCTTTGCCGTCGCAGGCTCCACCTGGATCACGCGCTGGGCAAAGCCTATTTTGTGGCCTAATTGCTGTTCGATATAGTCGTATATCGAGCGCTCAGCAATTTCCTTCGTTAGGCCCTCCACCTTCTCTTTCAAAAAGTAATTGATATCTAAAATAATGCGCTCTCCGTCAAGCTCGCGCACCCGATGCAGACAATATGCTGTTGCGCCCAATGGCAGCTTAGTCCGCTCATGCAGCTTGTCCGTAATCGTTATTTCCTCAAAATAAGGTACGGTCGTCTCGAACTTCTGCCCGCTGCTCTCGCTTGCTTCCTTGAAGCTGACCAATCCGCCGAATGAGAACGCGATGGCATTATTGTCTAGCACATATACACCCTTGCCAGGATGGCGATTGACAAGCCCTTCTTCGACAAGCAGATCGAGCGCGTTACGTATCGTTCCCCGGCTTGTGTCATAGATAACGCAAAATTCATGCTCCGAAGGAAGCTTTGTTCCCGGTGCGTACTCACCTGAAGCAATCTTCCCCTTAATCTCTTCATAAATAGTCATGTATAGCTTACTTGTGCTCATATTAGCAACTAACCCCCAATAATGCTTCCGTCCTAACCTTCATTGCTTGCCTCTATCATATCACGATTGCTTCAGCAGTTAAAAAGAAGAAAGCCTCTCAGCGCAGGCACCGCTAAAGCCAATGAAAAAGACGCTGCCCGTGCAGCGCCTCTACAATGATGAAGTGTGTGAGTATCAGTTTATAAAACATTGATGACATTGCTTAGAAGTTCAAACAAAACCTGCTCAGTATTTTCTGAGAAAACTTGGGGTCGTATTGAAAAATGACTGATTGATAAACCGGTGGCAACACGCAAAAATTGCTTCTATCGTTTGAGTCGAGTTTGCAAGTACACGCACCATCAACCCAGACACCGGAAGCAGGGATAAGCCGATTCGGCAATCCTCGGAAATTCCATCAATCTCATGGTAAAGCCGATCCAAGAAATCCTGATCGACCTGTTCCGAGATCATCATCATCGACCCGAGATGCGAATAACCTTCCATAAGACCAAGGGAAGTCATACGATGCGCCTTAGGATTCAATTTGATATGGTCATGAACCGCTAATACGCCATCCAAATAAATCTCGTTCATGAATTGCAGCAGGTCATAACTGAATTGCCGCCCATCGGGAGACCATCCGGAGGTGACGATTTCGGAATACAGCAGATTAGCTCCCTTTTCCATCCGAATGACCGTTTTTTGCTTATACCGTGCATGTTCGTACCCGATGATCGGATCAGTTATATATTCGAGATAGCTGCCATTCTTCAACTGGATTTCAACTTCTTGATAGGCGGGTTTCTTCGGCGTTTTGTAGATTTTGGTCGCAGATTGCGTCGTTAAAGTGAGCCGGGCACCTTCCTCCAATGAAACCTGCATCAGATAACGGTCCCCGTCCAGATAACCTCCGCCCGGATTCAATATATAGTAACACGCCTGCCCCGAATCATCGTGATAGATTGGCCGCATCACTTTAAATGCACCTTGAAAATACACGTTTCTGGCGACGGTTTTACCGCTTCTCACCTCAGCATTCAGCCGCAGAACCCCCGTCCATTCCTCCATTTACTCCAGATCCTTCAAGAACGCATTTCTTTTGATCCAATGGATGACCTGATCCAATCCTTTGTTATCCTTCAAATTGGTGAACACAAACGGTTTATTCCCGCGGAAAACCTTCGTGTCCGCTTCCATCACTTCCAGGCTTGCCCCGACATAAGGCGCCAGATCGGTTTTGTTGATAATGAACAGATCCGATTTGATCATGCCCTGTCCGCCCTTGCGCGGAATTTTCTCCCCTTGCGCCACGTCGATAATATAAATTGAAAAATCAACCAATTCAGGACTGAAAGTGGCCGCGAGATTATCTCCACCGCTTTCCACAAAAATAAGCTCGACATCCGGATGGCGCTCAATCAGTTCGTCGATGGCCGCAAAATTCATCGAAGCGTCCTCGCGGATGGCCGTGTGCGGACATCCTCCAGTTTCAACGCCGATTATCCGATCCACGGGCAGAACGCCGTTCTCCATTAGAAATTTGGCGTCTTCTTTTGTATAAATATCATTTGTGACGACAGCCATACTGATTTCCCCTTCAAGATGACGGGTTATTTTTTCAACGAGCAGTGTTTTTCCAGCTCCGACCGGCCCACCGATCCCGATTTTAATAGGCCCCATAATTCACACGCTTCCTTCTGTTATGGAATATTCACTACGACATGAAAATCCGAATATTGACACGCTCATGCTTCATTTGCGATAATTCCAGACCGGGCGATACGACTCCAAAATCCTCCACATCCAATCGGCCGATTTGTTCTACCGCTTGAATTAATCCATCCTGACATTGCTTCAGTACCTTCTGCCCTGCCGTTTGGCCTAATGGAATTGCGCGAACCGCGTTTTGGACCAAGCTGGAGACGACTGAATAGAGATAATACAAAAGGGTCGTCGTCCCGGAAACGCCGAGATTGTGTCCGACCATCGTAAACACGATGGCCGGATGCCCAAAACTCAACTTTTCAAGGATACGCCCCCTATACTTGGAGAACACAGGCGACTCATACAAAGACTGCACGAGGTTTAACATCCGGTCTCCCATCTTTTGCGTACCTTCCCTTGTCTCGCGGGGCAGATTTTGCACAAACAGCATCCGATCCAGCTTCCATATCGTCTCCATATCCCCTGCCTGCAGCGCGTCAAAGACAAGACGGGACGCAAGCCCGTCCGCGTATACAAGCTGTTCATGAATATAGGTATCGAGCCATTCGGTAAATGTGGCCTGATCCCTAACCCGATCTTCCTGAATGTACGTTTCAAGTCCGAAGGAATGGCTAAAGGCTCCAGTAGGAAAGTTGGAATCGCAAAGCTGAAATAGAGCGAGTGCTTGCTTATCCATGACTGTGGCCAATATGACGAAACGCCTGCTTTACTTTCCGGTTTTCCCGTACATAGGGAATGTGCAACTGTACCAGCAGTTCCTCCACAAGATAGTCGTATTGAACAAGCATTTCGTCACCTTCGAATTGGGCAGGCAAATGCCGGTTGCCTAATTGATGTGCGATATGGCCCATTTCTTGCAGGCTGCGCGGACGAATTGCAATTAAGTCATCGGAGCGGACATCCACAATGATCATGTTCTTGTCGTCCATATATAACACGTCGCCGACCACTAAATCGCGCTGCTCTGACAGTCGGATCCCAATTTCATTGCCATGGTCGGTTGTAACGCGCTGAATCCGTTTGACGAGATCACCGCTTTCCAAATATACTTTCTCGATATGCCGCTTTCCGACTTCTTCCTTGTTCATTTGTTCGATATTTGCAATTACCTTCTCGATAATCATCAGCTTCACCTCAAAATAAGAAATAACGCTGTCCCATCGGCACTTTATCCACCGGTTCGCATGTCATGAGCTCTCCATTAACCCGAACCTCATACGTTTGCGGATCAACCGTGATCTCAGGCGTTTCAAAATTCAGCTTCATATCTTTTTTCGTTAATGTCCGGATACCGTGCACAGGCAGAACGATTTTTTCGAGCCCCAACTGTTCGTGAACTTTGTTGTCAAAAGCAGATTGCGAAATAAAAGTGATGGAGCTTTGGGAACGTGCTTTCCCATATTGTCCGTACATCGGACGGTAAATGACCGGCTGCGGCGTTGGAATGGATGCGTTCGCATCCCCCATCAGGCTTTGGGCTACCATCCCGTTTTTGATGATCATTTCAGGCTTCACGCCGAAAAACGCCGGAGACCAAATGACAAGGTCAGCGATTTTTCCGACTTCAACCGATCCGACATACTCGGAAATCCCGTGCGTAATGGCCGGGTTGATCGTATATTTAGCTACATAACGTTTAGCGCGGTTATTATCGGAAAGCTCACGGTCACCCGGAAGCATGCCCCGCTGTTTTTTCATTTTGTCTGCGGTCTGCCATGTTCGTAAAATGACTTCACCGATGCGGCCCATCGCCTGCGCGTCTGAACTGACCATGCTAAATACGCCCATATCCTGGAGAATGTCTTCAGCGGCTATCGTTTCGCGCCGAATGCGGGAATCCGCAAAAGCCAGATCCTCCGGTATCGACGGATTCAGGTGGTGGCACACCATCAACATATCCAGATGCTCGTCGATCGTATTAATCGTATACGGCAGCGTCGGATTGGTGGACGAAGGCAGCACATTCATATAGCTGGCCGATTTAATCAGGTCAGGAGCATGGCCTCCCCCGGCCCCTTCCGTATGATACATATGGATCACCCGACCTTTGATCGCTGCCATGGTGTTCTCCATAAAGCCACCTTCATTCAAGGTGTCGGCATGAACCGCAACCTGCACATCGAACTTGTCGGCCACGCTTAATGCATGATCCAGCGCCGAGGCGGTCGCTCCCCAGTCCTCATGCACCTTCAGCCCGATCGCTCCGGCCCGTACCTGCTCGGCAAGGGGTTCTTCCGCCGCAGCTTGTCCTTTTCCCGTAAACCCGACGTTAATCGGCAGCCCTTCGGCCGCCTGCAGCATGCGGTGGATATTCCACTCTCCAGGAGTTACTGTGGTTGCCTTTGAGCCCGCAGCTGGACCTGTTCCGCCGCCAATTAACGTCGTTAGGCCTGAAGACAGCGCCGTCTCGACCTGTCCGGGATTAATAAAATGCACATGCGTATCGATGCCGCCGGCGGTAACGATCTTGCCCTCCCCTGCAATAATTTCCGTCGCTGCGCCAATGACGATATCCACATGATCCATGATCAAAGGGTTGCCCGCTTTGCCGATCCCCGCTATCCTTCCGTCACGGATTCCGATATCCGCTTTATAGATGCCGGTATAATCCAAAATAATTGCGTTCGTAATCACGACATCCGGAATATCGTCGCCGCGGGTCGCAAGCGGATGCTGGCCCATGCCATCGCGGATCACTTTTCCTCCGCCAAAAACAACCTCATCACCATAAGAGGTAAAGTCCTTTTCAATTTGGATAATGATATCCGTGTCCGCTAAGCGGATCGAGTCTCCCGTTGTCGGTCCGTACATTTGCGAATATTGACTTCTGGACATTCTAAAGCTCATGATTCGCATCCGCCTCCCACAGATCCATCCGTCTTGTTATTAAATCCATACACACGGCGCTCCCCTGAATAATCAATCAGCTCCACTTCTTTTTCATCCCCGGGTTCAAAGCGAACCGCGGCGCCCGCCGGAATATTCAAACGCTTCCCAAATCCGCTCTTGCGGTCAAAAATGAGAGCTTCATTAACTTCATAGAAATGAAAATGCGATCCAACCTGCACAGGACGGTCGCCGGTATTTTTGACAGTACATCTCAAGACGGTTTTGCCGGCGTTGCATATAATATCTTCCTTCTGTAAAAAGATTTGTCCAGGTATCATCAGACTCTCTCCCAACGCAGTTCATCTATCGTATCGGATGATGTACAGTTACTAGTTTCGTGCCGTCCGGAAAGGTGGCTTCAACCTGGATATCGTCGATCATCTCAGGAATTCCGTCCATCACATCGTCGCGGGACAAAATCGTCGCCCCATATTCCATAAGCTCCGCAACTGTTTTCCCGTCCCGGGCCCCTTCAATAACTTCATAAGTAATCAGCGCAACAGATTCAGGATGGTTTAACTTAAGACCCCTTTCCCGTCTTCGCTTGGCGAGATCAGCCGCAACAACGATGAGAAGTTTATCGATCTCACGGGGCAGCAATTGCATAGTATGAGCCTCCTTCGAATTTCGAAACCGGTTTCGCACTGAAGAGAATGAACTCAATCCCTAGGTATGCACCTTCCCTCTGACTCAATCAGATTAAAGTGGTATTTTTTACCTATATAATATAATAAAAAAACCAGTAGAAACAAGAAATTTCGCTTCTACTGGTCCTAAAATATATAAAAAATTCACAAAAAATATATCAATTAGCAACCAAATCTATCTCAATGATAGCTGTTACTCACAACAGTAATCACGCATCTTTAAATCTTGTACGCCTTCATCGCCTTGCGAAGTTCCTTCCACGATGGGCGCTTGCCGTACATCAGTACGCCCGTGCGGTAAATCTTCGCAGCGAGCCAGCCGAAGAACAGGATGGATACGATCAAGATCGCAATGCTCACCCAGAATTCCCACCATGCTGCATTTCCCGTACCAATCCGCAGCAGCATCGAGGTCGGTGTGAAGAATGGAACAAAGGATGTCGCTTTTACCAGCAAGGTGTTCGGTGACGACACGCTAAACATTACAATGTAGAATGCCGCCAACGATAGCATCGTAATCGGCATAATCGCTTGTGCCAAGTCTTCAGTCCGGCTAACGAGCGAGCCTACTGCTGCGAACAGCGTTGCATATAAGAAGTAGCCAAGCACATAGAGCAGCAATCCACCACCAACCACTGTCCAATCAATCATCGAGATATCGAAGTTGAGTGCCTTCAGTGGGGCTGAATTATGCGGCAGCAGCAGATTAATCATAACCACAACGAAGAACACAATAATTTGTATCAGCCCAAGTATGAACATGCCGATAATTTTCCCGAACATTTGCGCGAGCGGCGATACGCTCGTAATGAGAATTTCCATAATACGCGAGCTCTTCTCTTGCGTAACCTCGGATGCAATCATGTTACCTGTCATCGTATTCGTCATGAAGAACAGAATGATCAATACCATAACGACGATAATCGAAATCGTTTTTTGTATCGGATTTTCTTCCTTCGCTTTCTCGCCTTCCTTCACGATCTTCTGTGTATCAATCGTAACCGGCTTGCTCAGCTCTGCCTTCTGCTGTTCGGTAAGTGAATCCTTCACGAGCCATTCAGTCTTCACTGCACTTAATGCACCTGTAACCGTCGCCTCATCGCCATGTCCAAGCTCATCCTTGCCATGGAACACAACCTGCGGGAACGATTGCTTCTCCACATTGCCCGCTTCGTCCTTCTTTGGCTCGAACTTCAAGTATCCTTCCAGATCGCCGGACTCCGCTTTCTTGCGGAGATCCTCTTCTGAAGCAGACGGAACAAGTTTCAAGTCGCTGCCGCCATGCTTCGTCAATTGATCTTCAAATGATTTCACAATGTCCGCGTACTCTCCACCCTGTACCAGACCGATTGATGTAGGCTCATTGCTCGAAAATTGCGAGATCAGATACGGAATATTAACCCCAACTGACATAATGAGTGCTAAAATAATCGTCGTAATGATGAACGACTTCGTCATCATCTTCGTCTTCAATGTGAATCGAATGACCGTCCCCAGGTTATGCATTTGATTCGCCTCCAACTGCTTTAATGAAGATCTCGTTCAATGTCGGCTCCTTCAGCTCGAACTGCTGAACTGTCGATTGTGCCATCGCAAGCTGCAGGATATCCTGTGCGGCCACTTCATTCGTAATGTGCAGTTTATAACCGTCTCCTGTTCGGGAAACGGATTGGACGCCTGCGATGCGATCCAAACCATCCACATCTCCACTCGTGCGCAGGATGACATGCTCTCGTGGATATTGAGATTTCAATTCACGCAGCGACCCTTGCAGCACCGCATTACCCTTTTGCAAAATCGTCAGGTTCTGGCACAGTTCTTCTACATGCTCCATCCGGTGCGTAGAGAAAAGAATGCTCGTGCCTTGATCGCGCAGCTCCTTAACCGTCTCCTTCAACAATTCGACGTTAACGGGATCCAAGCCGCTGAACGCTTCGTCCAAGATGAGCAGCTTCGGCTTGTGAACAATAGCTGCAATGAAGCCGATTTTCTGCTGATTCCCCTTAGACAGCTCCTCAATTTTCTTGTTGTAGTTTTCCGGTACATTGAACCGTTCCAGCCAATACTTTAGGTTCTTGTCTGCTTCCGCACGCTTCATCCCGCGCAGCTGCGCCAAGTACGCTACCTGCTCGCTAATCTTCACCTTCGGGTACATTCCCCGTTCCTCCGGCAAATACCCGAGAATACGAGTCAGCCCTTCATGATACGGCTTGCCATGATACGAAATAGATCCGCCATCTGGATAAATAAGACCAAGAACCATCCGCATTGTCGTCGTCTTGCCCGCACCATTCGCACCAAGCAATCCGTAGATTTCCCCTTCTTCTACCTTAAAGCTAAGACCATTCACGGCTGTCTTGTCACCGTACTGCTTCACGACTTGCTGCAACTGTAATGGATTCATTGCGCGTATACGCTCCCCTCAATATGCATCTCAATCATATAAGCTAATATGTCATCCAGCTCCAATGCATGAGTCTGAACAACCTCAATCCCTTCATCGTGCAAAAAACGCTCCAAACCGGTAGCATTATGCGCAATAAGTCTTACCCCGAAGCGCTCCTGCATAGCCTTCATCAGACCTGGTGCACCTTCGTAATCCGCTGCCTCGCCATCCACGACGAACACCTTCCACGCATCGAACAGGGCGTCCTTTTCCGTAAAATGAAGCACCTTGCCCTTATGCATGACCAGAATATAATCAGCCAACCGCTTTACCTCATCTACGATATGTGTCGCGATTAAGACGGTCCGCTTCCCATCCTTTAAATACGCATGCAAATCATTGATCATCATGCGCCAAGATAGTGGATCGAACCCGGAGGACGGTTCATCAAGCACTAGCAGCTCTGGCTTCGGACATATCGCAACGATCAAATCCAGCTTACGGCGCATTCCCTTCGACAGCTTGCTCAGCTTCTGCTTCGGCGGCAGCTCATACTTCGCCATAAGCTGATGGTAGAGCTGCCAATCCCATGATGGATACCACTGTGATACAAAGGATACAAGCTGTTCCGCTGTCATATCGTCCACCTCCGAATCGGAGTTCTCCGCTACGTAGCCAATACGCGCCTTCACAAGTGTACTTAGCTCTGGCTCTGTCTTCTCCTGCAGCACGGTTATCGTCCCTTCATCAGGATGAACAAGCCCCAGGCTCATTCCGAGCATCGTCGTCTTGCCTGACCCATTTGTACCTATGATCGCGGTGACACAGCCTTGTGGTATGCATAGATTTAACGGGCCAATGCGGAAGTTGTCACGCTGCTTCACTACCTGTTTCATCTCAATTACATGTTGATTGTCCAATGCTTCTCCCCCCCTAGTACGCACCAAATGCTAGCTCCCGCTGTGCTTGCGCTGGATGACTTCCTGAAGCATCAGCATGAGTTCATCAGTGGATACATCCACATGCATTGCAGCTTCAACGGCTTGCTCAAGTGCCTGCTCGATTGCTTCCTTCCGATACCTGTCGCGTTCTGCCGCTTGAACCGGTGTCACAAACGTCCCCGTGCCCTGCTTCGTCCGCAGCAGCCCTTCGTTCTCCAAGTCTTGATACACCCTTCTTACCGTGATGACGCTGCATTGGAGCTGATTCGCGAATTCACGTATGGATGGTAGCAGCATCCCCTCTTCGACCTGTCCGCTCAGGATAAGTGCGCGAAGCTGATGTTTAATCTGGGCGTACAACGGTTCAGAACTGTTCGTATTAATTTGAATCGGTATAAACACCGCTCCTCATCACCTCCTGACTCGTTCTGTGCTTATTCACATCCAATCTCGCTTCAGAACGATCTTATGCAATCGATTCATTCCGATCACTATCGAATTGACGATGATAACAATGGACAACACGATACCCATCCAAGGGTACGATCGCGCTACGTCTACCACAGTCTGTAAAATACTTCCGTCCGCTACCGCTATCAGGACGGACACCATGGTTATAACGCCTAGTAGAATAAATGTATACCTCATATATCGTCGTCCGCTCATGCTCAGCTCACACGAGATATACAACCAATTAACAGCAACAGCGTACGCTACCAGCATGAATACATAGGATAAGATGCTGATCCAGCCAAGACTTCTCAGTGTCTCACTGAGTAAGTAGTGCCCCACGATAACAATGCTCATATTAATCAACAGAGCCACACACATCTGCATCGTACGTGAATACACTATGGTTCTCGCATCGATTGGGAGTATGCGCAGCTTCCTCATCCATTTCGTATACGAGTCATCCTTCATATATCGCATCGATCTTCGTGAGATAAAGAAGCCAAGATTCGGGATCGTAAAAAGAAACACAAAATCCGCAACCCCCTTGAAAGCTCTCGTCAAGACCTCGTCGCCACGAAATAACTCTCGCAACACCAGACCGCTCATCGTGGCCATATAAACACTGAACGCTACCGTCATCAACAAGCCCCATTTGAATCGAACAAGATCGCTCTTTACAAGCATCCACGCTTCTCTATATGGTCTACGCACTTCAAGACCCCCTTTATATCAAACTGATTCACACTATAGATCGGTAAATCAAGTGTGCTTGCTCGCTCATCACTGTGCTTACTGTATATATCTTTATACACAGTATAATGAGTGACTACTTCCCTGTCAATTCATCATTAGGAAAAATAAACATTACCCTATCCAGACTCATCTTTATTTGCACCGTTAAAAGCCTACTATGATGAAGAATCTAAGCACGCAAAAAAGCTCGTTCTTTCTGCACTAAAATGCAGAAAGAACGAGCTTTTTCTAAAACAAAATATTACACTCACGAACAAGCCAGCTATCCGTGGAAATCCTCTTCATAGACCGCCGTCTATTGATTGATTACAGACCAAATATAGCATCTATTACTGGCTTTGTATGACCACCTGGATACAAAATATACAGCAAAAGATATACGGTTGCCCCTGTAATTGCAGTGATGAACCAGATGACAGAGGTGAACTTGCCCAGTTTGCGGTGCTTCGCATAACTCCCTTTATACCCTGTATACAGTGTCGTCAAGCCGAACACGGCTGCTACAGCTGCAAGCACAATATGGAACAACAGGAAGACCAGATAATATACCTTAAGGTCATCCGGGCCGCCCCATGCGGTATTGCCAACGAAAACCGTGCGAGACGCATAAATAATGAAGAAGATTGTCGCAGCTACGGCCGCTGCCAGCATCGTCTTCTTATGCTGCTCCCGCTTACCCTTAATAATTTGAGCCCAACCAATAGCGACCAGAATTGCGCTGACGACGATGAACGTCGTGCTTATAGTTGGCATAATAAAGTACAGATCCACGAATGAAACGCCCTCCTCATATGCATCGGCAACAAAGCAGCCAGTACCTCATCTGCTTCTGCTTACGCTACCCATTATAGAGCATTTTTACGAATTCAACTGCCCTTCTGCTGCGGTGTCCACAAAATCGTCATCATCTTTACTTTCACGTCTGAACCAGTGGACGAATACGTAGAAGAGAATACAGCCATACATCGTTTCTTGAATCAGCTTCATTAAAATGCCTCCGAGCTGTTGATCTTCAATCGGAGTGAACCAATTAAAGAAGACAGGCCCATCAAATGCGGCGAGCATCTTTACAGGATCCCCGGATATGCAATAGCCCATTGCCTGCACCCAGGCTTCCTTGTCCACATACGTAGCATAGAGAGGCTCGCTTGCAAAGATGATTAATGCACAGGCAGGAGTAATTAGAACGCCATTCAAAAAAACATAGCCCATCTTCTTCACATCTGTCAGCGAGTTCCACTCTGGTACCGGAACGACGATCGGCCACCACATCAGCATAGCAGCAATGAACAATACAATGTAGTAAATAATATGTTCCGTATAATGAGTCATGACGTAATCATGCACTGCCGGCACATGATAGAAAGAGAACAAGGTATTGAATAGAACAGCGCTAAGAATCGGATTCGTTAACAGCTTCAATCGCTTCAGCGGCTTGCGATCCAATAGATATCGCCATAACCAGGACGGAATAGCTAATAATAGAAGCGGCGGTACAATAATGTATGATAATGCCATCATCGCCATATGGAAGGTGAACATCATATGACTCATCATATTAATAGGTCCGCCTTGAGCTAGGTAGAGCAAGCCTGTCCCAATTACAAACATTAGCTTCTTCGACGCAGGCACTGGCTCAGAAGATGAGAATCGATTGCGAAAAGGCCCTGTCAGCCCGAAATATAACACATTGATAAGCACCGTTGCTGTAAGAAACAACGGACTCCACACATCATAGAAACTAAAGTACTCTGTCAATCCGAACATAAATGTTCAGCCCTCCTCATCCTGCAACACCCGAGGCGCCACCATTTCGCCACATTTAGCCCTATTACGGAAAAAGAGGCGACGCTCTTCGCGTCCCCTCTTCTCACTTATCCGACTTTACCACCATACCCAATACACAGCCATTATGATGGCCGTGAAAGCAATGACGGCTCCACCTATCATGAACAGTATCGGAATCATATGTCCTTTATCTTTCATATGCATCCAATACCCCATCTGAATGACAACCTGCAAGACTGCCATGACGAGAAGGATGATAACCGTGAACGTTGGGTTTACTTCACCCGCTGAACCTACCGTAGCAAATGCGATCAACGTAAGCACAATAGAGAAGATGAATGCAATAATATGCTTCTGCTTGCCCTCATGCTTATGTCGACGCTTCGAGTTGTCTGATGTTACTTGGTGTGTTGTCACTTGGTTAACCCACCTTTCCCATGAGGTATACAACTGTGAAGATGAATACCCACACAACGTCGATAAAGTGCCAGTACAGTGCGGAGACGTAAATCTTCGGTGCTGTAACCAAATTCAAGCCCTTCTTCATTGTTTGCAAAATAACAAGTGTGATCCATACGACACCAAAGGCAACGTGCGCGCCATGGAAGCCGACCAGGGTGTAGAAGGATGAACTGAACGCACTCGTCGTAAACGTGTGACCTTCATGCACATATTCTACGAACTCGTATATTTCAAGACATAAGAATCCTAGTCCCAATGCAACCGTTACTGCGAGCCAGCTGAGCATGGCTTTGACTTCTTTGCGATGCATCGCTTGAATAGCGAACACGCTCGTCAAGGAGCTGGTCAGCAAGATCATTGTAGCAGCCGCAATCATTGGAAGCTTGAACAGCTCGGAAGCGGCAGGACCATCACCGATTTGGTTGCGTAGCGCAAGGAATGTTGCGAACAGCGTACCGAACAATACTGCCTCTCCGCCAAGGAACAACCAGAAGCCGACGACCTTATTGCGGCCTTCTAGGGTTGCTTTTTCCGGCTCATGTGGCCATTCGCCTTCTGCGTGATGTGCATGTGCACTCATGCTTTAACCCCCTTCTGCTCCAACTCTTCCGGTTCGATATGATATCCATGGTCGTCCTTAATCGAACGCAGGAACATACAGCCGAATGTAATCAGCAGGCCGAAACCTGCAACGATATGATTGTTGAACAAACCGTTCAGCAGTGCATTATTGAAATCATCCTTCGCGAACATGAAGCCGAAGCCTGCCACGAACAAGCCAACAGACATCATGAACGGGAGAATAGATGGCGATGGCATATGAATGGAACCAATCGGCTCTGCAGCCGGCATTTCCGTGTTGCCCTCCATCTTTTCTTTCCACCAAGCATCATAGCCGCGCACAAGCGGAGTTTGCTTGAAGTTGTACTCTGGCGGTGGAGATGGAATTGTCCATTCCAGCGTACGTCCATCTTCCCAAGGATCGTTGCCCAGGTTCTTCGGATCTCTTGATGTAATTGCAATGTTGTACAAGAACATAAGAACCCCGATACCCATCATGATTGCCCCGATCGTACTTACCAAGTTCATGAGGTCGAAGCCTTGATTCGGCAAGTACGTAAAGACCCGACGCTGCATTCCAATCAAACCAAGGAAATGCTGAACGAAGAATGTCAATTGGAATCCAATCCAGAACATCCAGAAGGTAGCTTTGCCTAGTCCTTCACGAAGCATGCGTCCGAACATCTTCGGCCACCAGAAATGGAGCCCTGCGAACAAGCCAAGCACCAAACCACCAACAATAACGTAGTGGAAGTGCGCTACGACGAAGTACGTATCATGGAACTGGAAGTCAGCAGGCGCAGATGCCAGCATGACGCCTGTAACCCCACCCATAACAAATGTTGGAATGAAACCTACTGCGTACAGATTGGCCGCGGTGAACTTAATCGAACCGCCCCACATCGTGAATAGCCAGTTAAATATTTTAATACCGGTTGGTACTGCGATAAGCATCGTTGCAATCGAGAACAGCGCATTCGCTACTGGCCCAAGACCGACTGCGAACATATGGTGAGCCCATACCATGAAGCCCAAGAACCCGATCAGGATCGTTGCGAATACCATAGAGCTGTACCCGAATAGGCGCTTGCGAGAGAACGTACTGATGACATCGGAGATAATACCGAATGCCGGTAAAATCAGAATGTACACTTCCGGGTGACCGAAGATCCAGAAGATGTGCTGCCAGAGCACCACACTTCCTCCATTCGGTACATAGAAGAAGTTCCCGCCAAACAAGCGGTCGAACATGAGCAGGATCAATCCTACCGTTACTGCAGGGAAAGCGAACAGAATTAATGCAGACGTAATAAAGGACGCCCATGTAAACATCGGCATGCGCATGAAGGACATTCCCGGCGCGCGCATGTTAATAATCGTTGCCAAGAAGTTAATGCCCCCGATGAGTGTACCCAAACCAGAAATCTGCAAGCCGATGGTGTAGAAATCCACACCGTGCGTTGGGCTATAATCCGTATTTGATAACGGTACGTAAGATGTCCAGCCTGCATCAGGCACACCGCCCATCAGCCAGCTCAAGTTCAGCAGCAAGCCGCCGAAGAAGAATGTCCAGAAGCCGAGTGCGTTCAAGAACGGGAACGCAACGTCACGAGCCCCAATCTGTAGCGGGATAATGGCATTCATTAGTGCAAAGATAATCGGCATTACGCCGAGGAAAATCATCGTTGTGCCGTGCATGGTAATCAATTCATTAAAAGTTTTTGCGTCTACGAAATCATTCATAGGCTGAATTAATTGTATCCGGATCAAGATGGCCTCAATACCGCCAATACCGAAGAAAAGTGCTCCGGCGATAAGGTACAGAATGCCGATCTTCTTATGGTCGACCGTCGTCAGCCAATCCATCAAGCCGCGATGTCGCTTCACCGTGTGAGCCAAGGTCGTTACCTCCCCTAGAAGATGCTGAAATCTACTGCTTATTGATTGCTTTCAAGGAATCAAGCTTGTAATCTGCCAAGTATTTCACGATGCCATCGAGTTCTTGCTCAGACAACTTATCTTTGAATGCTGGCATCTTATTGCCAGGCTTCACCTTCTCCGGATCCTGAATCCATTGACGGAGATGATCCTCGATCTTCTTCTGATCCAGCACCTCATCAGCGGTTTCACGGTTCAGCATGATGCCGGCTATAGCCTCACGACTGCCTATCCCTTTCAGGTTAGGTCCCATGGACGGCTTATTATCGATAGCGTGGCAAGACAAGCAGTTCTGCTTGAAGCTCTCAGCAACTTGTGTGTCACCTACGAACGGTTTTGGTTCGGCCTTCATCTCATTCACCCAAGCCGTGAATGTAGCTTCACTGACTGCCTTTACCTTAAATTCCATAAATGCGTGGGAGTATCCGCATAGCTCAGCGCACTTCCCTCGATACACGCCTTCCACATACGTCTCAATGTACATCTTGTTGACGTTGCCGGATGGGTTCGTATCCATCTTGCCCGCAATGGATGGAAGCCAGAAGGAGTGAAGGACATCAGCTGTCTTCAACTCAAGCGCAATCTTCTTCCCGTTCGGAACAATCATGTCTTGTGCTGTTGTAATCCCGTACTCAGGATATTCGAATTCCCACCAATATTGATGACCTGTTACCTTAACCTTAATTGCATCTTTGTCTTGGCTATAGTCCTCAGCGAAGGCAAATACATACTTCACCGTTGGAACTGCCAAAATAATGAGGAGGATGATCGGAATGACCGTCCAAATCACTTCAAGCTTGTGGTTCCCTTCGACTTGCTTCGGAATCTCGTTCTGTCCCGGTCGTCTGCGATAGCGAAGGACGACATAAATGGAAATACCGAAAACGACAATAACGACTAGCGTCATAATCGTAATCGCCAACTGCATTAATCCGAACTGCTTGTCTGCAATGGGCCCCTGCGGATTGAGAGCCGATATATCAGCACGACCGCAAGCACTTAGGAGCAGGACGAGTCCGGCGAACAGTGGAAGTAGTCGCTTCACTGCGTGCCACCGATTCATCATTGATCAACCCCACTTTGTACGTTTTCGCTGATTACCCCATCGCATGCTGTGTCGAAATCTCAATGCAAGTGCCCCTATGGCTTAGAAGTGAGTACAAGCTGCCGTCCATCCAGATAAGCCAATATTAACCAATCATTCATCGCGCAGAGAATCCATTGCGCAATGAAGGCGCATGCATATTCGAATTCAGACCGGTAAGAATCCTTCTTCGGAAGTCATTCTCATGTTCGAATGCCTTCAGGCAGGCCCCGGTTTAAACACGGATGTCGTAATCCTGTCAATTACTACAATCACTTACCTAAATATAATTTCCATATATTTATTTGTCAATGTTTCCCGGTCAGTTCACAAAGTGTTCAAATACTCTGAAAAACGGCTTTATATCAGTATTTGTAAACGGTTACAAAATACAAAATGAGACTGCTTGCCTTTGTCGAAACCACTCAATTTCTGGCAGTTTCCTGCCTGTTTTGATCACAAAAATCTATATTCCGCATACTCGCATGTTGATTTTTGAACACTAATGGAAGTAAATAAGGAGGTTGAATGGAGTTGTCAAATGATGTTCACAACAACGCAAATCACGTTCACTGGATTGTCACATTTATAATCGCCGCTGTCATGCTGGTCTCTTCCGGCTGTGCTGGAATGGAGGCTGAGAAGTCAAGGTCGCCGGGAGGCAACACGAAGGCGAACTATGCAGATCGGAAGGTTAAGGAGCAATCAGCACCTTCTGGAACCCCGTTGCCCCAAATGGGCACCGAAAGCAACCATCGTACGAAACAGAACACAAAGCAGTCCCATTCCACATCTCAGCCGCAGGCATTGTCTAATCCGCGTCCCCTGTTCATCAATCAATCTGTCAGCGATGCTGTCGGACATCTGGATGGAATCAGTGTAGCCTATGTCTTGCAGCATAAGGATGCCGCTTATGTCGCACTCACGCTTGATGGCACAGGCCTAGGTACAATCGGCAGCGGAGGCAAGCATGAGCAATCCCGAATCGGCGCCCCAAATACAGCTGGACATATGGAACGCGAGGCGAGTCGCTGGCCCCCGCGCTTCATTACATCGGATAGTCCGGTACGTACAGTGAAGCAGAGCGACAAATTATCAGATGAGCTCCTTCATACCATCGACAAGACAGTTCGGAGTCAGACCTCTGGAGTGAAGCATGTTCGAATTAGCGCCAATATGGACTTATTCAACGGATTAACTCCTTATGTCATGCACGCTTATCCTGGAGATTCTCTGCAATTCGCAGAGGCGGATATTATGAAGCTTATACACCGCACAATGCACTAACAACTCATGAGACGTTGAACAGATCTAACTGACGATGAGAATGAGGGATGTTACTTGCACCTAGTTTTAGGGAGAGATGCAGCCGCATCACTCCCTCATATTTCTACCTATATAATTATGGTAAATAGTTGTTCAGCCCTATCCTAATGTCCCTGACGAATTATTCCTTCCCCCTAATGTAAATGGAAGACAAGTCAAAATACGCGGTCCATCTGCAGTCACCGCTACGGTATGCTCGAAGTGCGCTCCCCAGGAACCGTCACATGTAGCAACAGACCATCCATCTGCACCCAGAATCACATCACCAGATGTACCTAGCGTAAATATCGGTTCAAGCGTTATGACCATCCCTTCTTCCAAATTAGGCCCGCGTCCAGGCCATCCATCATTCGGAATTTCAGGAGGTTCATGAATAGACTGCCCGATACCATGCCCCACAAGCGCAGTTACGACTCCATAGCCCGCATCACGCCCCATGCGTCCGATCGCAGCCGCTATATCTCCAACCGGCCTTCCAGGGGTCGCCAACTTCGCTGCATATCGTAATGCATGAAGTGTCTGTTGCATAAGACGCTTGGCCTCAGGTTGTATGTGGCCAATTCCATAGGTCCATGCCATATCTGCGAGCCATCCTTTGTAATTCACCACAAAATCTATCGTAACGAGGTCACCTGATTTAAGAGGTTTTGCAGACGGGAATCCATGGCATACAACCTGATTCACTGATGCGCATGTTGCATACGGATATCCATAATACCCTTTCTGCTCAGCAGTTGCTCCCTGCTGCAATAACCAGTTCTCTACGAACTGGTCAATTTCCACCGTTGTAACGCCAGGTGCGAGCCTTAACGCCACTTCACGATGGCAGCGGGCTGCCAAGTATCCTGCCTTCTGCATCAGCTCTAGCTGCGCAGCAGTCTTTGTATTCTCCATTGCATACTCCTCCAGCGTTACATGTCCCAATGATAAGTATATGCACGGGATCATCTATTATAGAAGCACTATTGGAACCCCTTCATTTCACTCATCCATACGCAAACAAGGCGCCCCGATTACCGGCGCGCCTACTCTGTACATATTCTCAGTTATTCCTTACATTCGCAGGTTAGCACTTCAGTTCCTCGTAATGTCTGATCGGAGACGGTTATGACGTTACGACACACTGGAATCCATTTTGCACATTTCCAATTCTACAAGCTGAGTTAATTCATCTTCATAGCCGCCCATAATCCGGTACTTCCGGATGTACTCCTTCACGAATTTCCGAGGATTCTTCGGACGGAAAATACGTGTCATCTCCAACAAGCTTTCTTTCACTTCGTTGTGACCTTTTGTTGCCATGAAAATTCCCTCCCAAAGCGTTGTAGATCATGCCCCGCAACGGAGAACCAATTGGACTATCGCTTCACTTACTGGAATTTGCAACCTTTTAGTTCTAGTATATCATATTCAGCCGAGCTGCAAAATCACACCAACATATCTTAATCATTTCTCCATTGGGTATGCTAGTAACAACATTAGAGTTAACATACAACGCGTAATCATGCTGTCGTAAGGCTGAAATTCCATTACTACTACAATAAACAGGAGCAATCTCAATGAATCAGCATTCCTCGAGTCCGATTCAAGCTGACGCAGCAGAACAGACTGGATTTGACCACATTAAATTGCAGCAGGCATTGGATACGCTGCCTAAATTGTTCCCCCGTATGTATTACTTCGCGTGTGCGCGTCATGGACAAGTAATCGCTGAGGTGTATGCCGAAGGAGTAAGACCTGGGCAATTCTATGATCTGCGTTCCGCTACCAAAAGCTTCATTTCAACACTCGTGGGCATTGCCGTTCATCGCGGGGACATGCCTTCGCTGCATGAACCAATCGCTGACTATTTGCCGCAAGACATCGTGGGCAAACGCCAGAAAGATACTTGGTGGCACCGCATTACCTTCAAGCATTTGCTTACAATGACATCGGGCTTGCTATGGGAGACAGGCAATCGACTCGGAGAGCGCTGGATACGCAGCTTCCATAACAGCAGCAGCTGGGTAAAGTATGCGCTGCGACTGCCCGTCCATCCCGAACGGTTCGGACAATTTCAATATCGGAGCATTGATTCCCATCTGTTATCGATCCTGCTCACTTCCTGCACCGGGATACGTGCAGATGAATATGCAAGAGCGCATCTCCTATCTCCAATAGGCATCGATCATTACCGCTGGGACTTATCCCCTGACGGGCATGCAGCAGGCCATGTTGGACTCTGGCTGACTGGACCAGATATGCTTCGATTCGGCCAGCTCATACTAGACGGTGGTTCCATCCAACCTGCTGGTAATGAAGGATCAGACGAGCGCTTTCACGTCATACCCTCTACATGGATTACGGAATCGCATCGCCCCTATTCACCTGGCATGCCTGCTTTTGGCGCCTACGGCTACCAATGGTGGCTCCACCAATTAGGCAGCGAGGAGGCAGCTTGTGCAGTTGGTCATGGCGGACAAGTGATATATGTAGTGCCGTCGCGCTCCCTTACTGCCGTGTTCGCTGGCAATCCACATGTATGCCGGTGGAGACATCCGAAGCGTTGGATGGAAGAGCAGCTGTTGTCTGCTGCTACATTTTCTTAATATTCAATCCGACTATCGCTGCTGGCGAGGGCTTGTGCCGCACGATATAATGGTACAATCAGGAAAGGGGCGTTGTATGTGAAAAAAATTCGTGCATTAGGCATGGGAAGGGACATCGTGCTGCTAGCCGTCATCTTATTCTTCGTTGAATTTGTGCGAGGAGCAGCGCTCGTTTCATTCATCCCTATCTATGGCCAGAACATACTGTACATTAGCCTTGCCATTATCGGGGCCGCGACTACCGCACATTACTTGACGGATACGCTGCTTAAGACAGCTATCGGATATTTGCTGGATCGTTTCCCCGCCAGATTGATTATTAATATAGGATTGCTTATTTCACTGACAGGGATTGCTCTGTTCCATTACGGAAATATTCCATGGGTGTTCATCTTGGCAGCTGCCTTATATGGCGTTGGAATATCTCCCGTATGGATTGTCTGCTTAACGAAGGTAAAAGAAGATCAACGAGCCGCCCAAATGGGCTTCCTCTATATGATATGGCTGGTTGGGATGGGCGCCGGCCCTGTCGTGTTGAACCTCATCCTAGACTATAAGCCTGCAATCTCTTATTGGCTGCTTGTTGCCTTGTCCACTGTCGCTTGGCTGCTTAGCTTTTTCGTCGCAGGCGGCAAGCAAGCCGAACGTATTTCCGTTCCATTTCGCGAGCAGTGGGAGGCACTGCGCGAGAAGCTGAAGGCGATCAAGCCGCTGCTGCCCGGCATGATTCTGCAAACACTCGGAGCAAGCATGCTCGTGCCGATTCTGCCCACATTTGTTGCAGAGTCTTTATCATTCACCGAGCACAGAGAATACTCACTTCTTCTGCTCCTCGGGGGCGGCTGTACAGTACTTGGGCTAGTCCCGATGGGCAAATGGTCAGATAAGAGCAGCCGCAAGCCATTCCTTGTGATTGGATTCGGCATATTCGCCTTAACGCTAGCCTCATTGTCACTGCACCCGTCGAAGTTGGTGGCTTACGGACTTGCCGTGGTTCTTGGCCTGTCATATTCCGCAGTGCTTCCTGCGTGGAATGCACTGCTCGCCCTCTATGTCCCATCTGGTCAGAAGGGACTGGGATGGAGTCTGTTATCCACTGTGGAGGGCATTGGCGTCCTCATTGGCCCCGTTCTCGGGGGCTTTATTGCGAGCGCTACGTCTGCCAGCATGGTCGTATGGATTAGCGCAGCATTGTTCGGCATCGTCTCCATCGTGTATTTGCTATTTCCATCACGCTGGTTTGCAGAGCAATAGCTTCAACGAACCATTATGCAGCGAGTTCCGGTGAGTTCCGGAAATTGTAATGAGGTTTCTATTTTATCTAATTCATGAACCGCAGTAGATTCAAGACAATGAAACTATTAGAACGCTCATACGTTACATGTACTAAGCAACAGCGTAAGGAACTGTAGTTTCAACATCGGGGGGAACTTGTTTTGTGGGAGTGGATACATAACACCATCAGTTGGCTTAAACATTTGGATATCAATCAAGTCGAGCATTGGATGCAGCAATATTCGAACTTGGGGCCGTTACCTGGCATATTGCTCCCGCTCGTGGAGGCCATCCTGCCTTTCTTACCGCTTATCGTATTTGTTATGTCAAATGCAGCAGCTTACGGCTTAGGGCTTGGCTTCCTCTATTCCTGGATTGGCGCAAGCCTTGGGGCTTGCCTTGTATTCTGGCTGGCTCGTAAGTTCGGCGGCCGGTTCAGCGCTTACCTGCAGAAGAACATGCCTTCATCGCAGCGATTCTTCTCATGGCTGGAGACCAAAGGATTCACACCGTTGTTCATCTTATATTGTTTCCCATTCACACCATCAGCGCTAATCAATATCGCAGCAGGAATTAGCACGATCCCGTTTCGTACATTCATTTGTGCCGTATTTGCCGGGAAGTCGGTCGTCATATTTATCATGGCCTTCATCGGCCACGACTGGCAGGGTTTTATCCATCAGCCATGGCGCATTCTAGTTGCGGTTGCTGTTCTGTTCCTGCTCTGGCTCGGCGGGAAGAAGCTCGAAGCTCATTATCAACTCTAGAAGCTGTAGACATCATTTACTAAGGAATCGAATCGCTCATTCTTTGAAATAACTGATTCTTTTCCTTTGTATTCATCACAGGATATTTTCAAGTAGGCAGGGCACCTTAATAAGAGCATTCAATGAGGTGATGATCCATCACCTGAAGCTTGCCGCTTGCACGCAGCAAACGAAAGGAGCTCATGACCTGCATGACTGAAAATGACCATAAGATGAATCCGATATCGAGGGAGCATGTTGAAGTGGACGGCATCTATGCCAATGAATGGGGACGCGAGGAAGTATTGCACCGCGGTCAGACCTTCCCATCTGATCCTCAGCTTGGTGCGTCGGAGTGGGAGCTCCAGCAATATTTGTTCGACAATCACCACACGGGTGAGACGGATCAGCGGCTTATTGCCAAATCAGATGAGACAAGGCAGAAGCAATCCAAGCAAACGAGTCCACGCAAGCATACCGACCGTGGCGACAAATAAGCCGCATATGTTCATGCTTCCTTAAAATGATAGGGAGAGATTCAAAGCTGCCTACAGCCCCGAATCTCTCCCTTCGTTATGTATATTCGATTCATATAGCCAATCGATGAAGCGTGAGGCAATTTTACCTTGCACATCTGGAACAATTACAAGTGCTGTCGGATCATTTCCGCCAGTTCACCCGCGAAGCCTTCAGCCCCCATGCTGCGCCATTCGAGGTTCGTAAGCGGAAAGCGAAGGAAATGATCAACTGTCGTATCCGTATCCACAAGTATCCCCCGCACATTACGCGCACGTCCATTGAGATAGACGAGCAGTTCTGTCTGGTGTTCTGCCGCCAAAAAGATGAGCTCCATTTCTTCAACTTCTCCGCGAAAATAAGAGGTAGGAATGAATTCGAATTGCTGTACGAATGGGAATTTACCGCCGATTCGTGGGGCATGAATACAGTCCGCAGTCCGCAGTCGGAAGCCAAGTCGGTTCACACCGTCAATTACAATGCTCTGCTCAACCGTAGGGATAATTTCGATTCGATCGTGGTCATTTGGCTCGATGTTACGAGTACGGTCTACGCCTAGCTCTATCATCAGCCATACAGGGGTGTTATCAATCGTAAGTGGAACCCGATTCGGCAATACAATGGAGAATGACTCATCCTTCGTCTCACTCGTACTTAGCGTGAAGGATTCACGGATTGTATAGCGCTCAAGCTCACAATAACTGCGCTCGCTTCGACCATCCAATTGGCGCGCATACTCCGTCATTAATACAAGCTCAAGGCGCTCGACATACTGTGGGATATGGCCTCCCCGCAGCTTCACAATTCCACGTAATTCCTCGCCCGGTGCATATCTTCCACGTTCCAGAAGCGTATCGATCTGGGCCGTGCCAAGACCAATGCTCCCTAGGAAACGGTTGAACATGGACATTACCTTGTCCCTCCCCTGAACTATTCACATGAGCAAATATGGAAAATGTTTCTTATACCCATTCGACAGCTTCCCCATTTTCCCTTTTCGACACGAGCAAGAAATACTTAATTTTGAACGATGTTCATGAATCTCTCTCACAAACATTTACATTTGATATAAACTTCCTGCCCGAAAATCACCCCAAACAGAGAACGTTCTGCTATTATGGAATAGCAGTAAACAGAATAATAGTCAGTTGCAATCTCAATATAGTGCCCGTATGAAACGTCTTGGATTCGGCAAACATGGGAGAGATGGAATCTTGATGCTCTTTGTAATCAATCAACATGCAGGCAATGGAAAAGGGCTGCGCACATGGCAATTGATAGAGTCGCGCATGCAGCAGCTAAAGATCGAATATACCTCCTGCGTGACAGCAACACCCGAAGAAGCAGAGATGCACGTAAGTGCTCATCTTACGAAATACCCTCGTTCTACGATAGTGGTACTCGGCGGAGATGGAACGATTCATCGACTACTGCCAATTCTAGCAGGTACCCAAGCTGCATTAGGAGTTATTCCTGCTGGCTCAGGCAATGATACCGCTCGAGGATTTCATATACCTACTGAACCATTGCAAGCATTGCATACCATTCTTCACGGGCAGCGAAATGCTGTCGATCTGATCGAGATCAACGACAAGTGGACATTGACCGCTTTGGCGACAGGATTTGATGCGGAAGTAGCAGAAGCCGTCAACCGGAGCCGTTATAAGCGTTGGTGCAACCAACTTCGAATAGGCTCCGCTGCCTATTTGATCGGTGCGGTCATCGCGATGTTCACGTTCAAGCCCGCAAGAGCCTCCATTACAATCAACGGTACCATACATCATTTTGACAACGTGTGGCTAGCGGCTATCGCCAACTCCTCTTCCTACGGGGGAGGAATCCGTATCAGTCCACAAGCTGACCCACATGACGGAGAGCTGGATATATGCATTGTACACAGCTGCACCCGTTGGACCTTAATGAAGCTATTCCCGACCGTATTTTCCGGCAAGCATGTGAATCTGCCTTATGTCTCGATGCTGCGCGGACACGATGTTCATATCACTTCATCGAACGCTCGCGTTGCTTATGGTGATGGGGAACGGATTGGCACTACTCCGCTCCAAGCTGCAATTGGTAGACATAAGCTGCTCATGCTTCAGCCTTCATCAAGTCATCATTACGAATCGAAGATTGTCTAAAAAAAACTGTTTCTGTATCGCGATTAAGGGTAAGTATTACATGGTAATGCCTACATGAGAAAGGGGAACCATTCGTGGGAGAATCAAAAGTCAAATCATTTTTCGGAGAATTTAAGCAATTTGCAATGCGAGGCAACGTTATCGATCTAGCAGTCGGTGTTATTCTCGGTGGCGCCTTCAACAAAATCGTGACTTCGGTTGTCAACGATCTCATTATGCCTCCACTCGGTCTGTTGATGGGCGGAGTCAACTTTAAGGATTTGTTCCTTAACTTGAGTGATCAAGACGTATCGTCATTGGCGCAAGCACAAGCAGCGGGAATTCCCGTTATCGCATACGGCCAATTTATTAGTATTATTATCGACTTCATCCTTGTGGCCTTCTCTGTGTTCCTGCTTATTAAAGGGATCAATGCGCTTCATCGCAAGAAGCCCGAAGCACCTGCAGAGGAGACAACAAAGTCTTGCCCATACTGCCTGTCGGAAATTCCGAAAGAAGCTACTCGCTGCGGACACTGTACTTCTATCCTGAACGAGTCCGAAGCCAAAGCGTAACGAGCACGTTCGGTAAGTTCTCCATTTAAAATCATTCAACAAAAGACCTTCTTGCTGCACCACACCATCCTCGTGATGATGTCTGTAGGAAGAAGGCCTTTTTTGTCCAATCGGATATAACGAGACTACATGGCTATATGGAGCGGTTCGGCTTGCTCATAAGCTGCTCCGCAATCGCGCGAAGCTGCATATCTGGCGTATATACTTCCTCTCCCATATCCACTTTTTTAATCCGAATTTCTTCTACATCTGTACCCGCGTAATCTGGTTCGAAGCGAAGCGCTGCTTCATCCGTACAATGAACTTCATATCCCATCATGCGCAGCATTTCCTGCATATCATCCACAGTTGGCTTCTCTTTATCCGGTGTCATAACTAGGCCGCGAAGCTTCGCGATCTCGTCAGTTCCGTGATGAACAACTTCAAAATGTACAATGCACTCCATACGATGCCCTCCTCTTGCTGTCTCTTAGCGAAGCTGTCCTTCCTCGTATCTTCTCCGAAAGAAGATCGGCACATACTTTACATGCATATGAAGTCTTCAACATCCATTACATGTATCTATGTCAAACACCGATTTGGCTTGCTGGTATACTAGTCGTTCCGATATGTTTCTATACGTAAAGATACTTTGACCGGTTTCGGGTTTTGGTCATTTTTCACTTATCTGTCACGATTGATGTTAATCAAAATACGATGAGATGACCGCTTGGATCCGCTTGTTAAATGCCTCTGCATCTTCAGCCCCCATCTCGCTTTGCCATTCGTACAATACGAGATCCTGTACGAACTTCCCTAAGACAAGCCGGGTGATCGCTGCATGCTCTGTAAGCAGCGCCTTCGTTGCCACACCTTCCCCCATTGACCCAACCAATGCTTCCTTACGATCAATAATAAATGCAAAAGGACGCGTGTGACGCATGCCATCTGCATCGAACAAGGAAGGCACCCGCATACTTGCATTGTCCTCCGAACCCGCGATGGACCACAGCACCTTCACTCCCCGCGCCTCAGCAAGTGCCAAGTGCTCCCGAATTAAGGTCGCATCCTCTGGCCACACATCTGCGATAATTTCCAGCTTAGCCTCCTGCAGTACGCGTTTCACGGTCTCGATAACCGCCCGCTCACCTTCGATACTGTAGAACGAAGTCTCATCCGCTTCTGTCACGGGCATGTGCTCCCGAATATAGTGAAGCGATGAATCTAATCGAGAGGCTAATATGCGCGTCAATTCCTCCGGCTGCAATGCCGCATAGTGAGAGGGTTCTCCATCCCGATGCAGAATGACTCCATGATCAACGAGCCGCTGTAATGCTGCATATACATTGGAGCGCGACACGCCTAGTTTCTTAGCAACCTCATACCCCGTCATCGCACCTTGTTCGGATAGACTGACAATAATTTTAGCTTCCATCTCGGTAAATCCCAATGAACGTAAATGTGTAATTAGACCTTGACCTTCCATCGTACTCCTCCTACTCTAGGTGTCTCCTTACTCGTATTGCTCGTACAATGAAAAAGAGGCCGCCGTATTTCCATAGATGGCAGGCCCCTATTGTCATTCCATGCATATAAGCTGACTGATACACATTTCCCATTCCCAGTTTAGACTTCTTGCAGCTGGGTTGTTGTCAGTCTGTACTGCCTCAACTTACGCGAAGTGAATGGTGCAACGGAACCAGATGCTTATACGAATGGCGTCCCGCACCGTTCACACCATTTGGCTTCCTCGTCTGCCGTGCTGTTGCAGTTCGAACAGCGTCGACCCGCTATTTCTTCTTCTTTCATAATGGTAATTCGGCGACCGCCGACCGTTACGTTCAAGTCATCATGATCCCGATCGGCCGCTCCACCTTGTTTAAGCCGGCCTTGATCGGAAGATGCACTGCTCTGAGAGTCTTCCGCATGCGGCTCCAATACATGCTCATCTTCTTCCTCTTCCTCGTACGTATAGTCATGCTCCCTATAATCGGTATGTTCCGGATAACGCACAGCCTCTTGAGCAGCAGCCGCCTCCTCTTGCTCTTCCCGCTTGGCCTTCAGGAAGGCCATGCCGAGCTCATCAATCTCTTCTTCCTCCATTTGTGGCGGCTCTGGCAGCTTGCGTCCGCATACCGAACAATAATTAGCCGAAAATGGGGCAATTTCGCCGCATTCGCATCGCTTCTGCTTACGCAGCTCGCTTACCTTCCAATCCAGAAGCTTCATCTCTTCTTCAACGAGCAGATTCAGCTTAGCAATTTCCTTCAAACCTTCCTCCGCAAGTGTTAAGTCATTCTTTTTATAGGCATCATATACGAGTTCGCCGATATCATAGACATTCTGCTTCCATTCTTTGCGCTTAGCTACTATTTGGGCTTGAACCCGGTTCATTTCCATCATGTTATGCGCTTTTTCCGATGCTTTGGAAGCACCATCTTTAATTACTTGTATAAAGCGGTTCATCCCAATATCTCCTTTCAACTGCCATTACGGCAGAATTCCTCTGTTAAACTAATAAACGCAGTATTAGCGATGTGAAACCCATCGCCACAACCATGCGCTATTCTCTGCCTTGAACTTGTCATTACAACGTCTTCAACAACAACGTATGCATGGCTCAGGCAAAACATGTATCCCTGTCCGCTACCTTGCTTGAACATGTATAATATCATGTAACGCTTATTTCTATCATAAAGGAGATACACCATCATGACCACTCCTTCTTCATCAGAAACGGTCAGGGCCCAGTGGCGCTCTCGTCCAGTTGGTACAAAGAGGGAACAACCCGTACCTACAGCGCGATCGGCAGACCCATACACAGCTTCTCGCCATGATCGCGCTCAACCGAGCAATGACGGCAACGGTGCCCTTCCTGCATCTGCAAACTTCTTCGCTGCGTTAGAGCGACAAGGGATACGTCTGCATGACGCACAGCGGGATGCAGTACGCCATATAGACGGGCCCTTGCTCTGCTTGGCAGGAGCTGGATCTGGCAAGACATCCGTGCTGACCGCACGCGCTGCCTATTTGATGACCGTCGGTGGAGTATCACCGGAGTCGCTATGGCTGGTCACCTTCACAAATAAAGCTGCGCAAGAGATGCGAGTGCGCCTTGCCAAGCTACCCGGCGTTACACGCGATATGGCTCGCAAGGTTCAGGCACGCACCTTTCATTCTTTCGCTCTCAAGCTGCTGCAGGCTTATGCGCCTCCCTTCCAACTGATGGCAGAGGAACGCCGACGGCATGGCTTGATGAAGCGTATACTGCGAGAGCTCGGGCTGCATGATACCCTGCAAGCCGAGACGGCGCTCGCTGCGCTCTCCTCGCTCAAGTCGCGCCGCCTGATGCCTACTGATTGGAAAACAACAAATGCAAGTGAACTCGATATGCGACGTGCGCTTATTCGTTTCGAAGAACAAAAAGCGCAGCAAGGGTGCAAAGACTTCGATGATCTCCTAATCGATCTTCTACGGCTGCTGGAGGAAGACGCTAACTTGCTTGAGCGTCTCCGCCGCCGTTTCCAATATGTGCTTGTAGATGAATTTCAAGATACGACGCCTGTGCAGTATGAACTACTTCAACGAATTACCGACGGGCACCAAAACTTAGCCGTTTTCGGTGATGATGATCAGACGATATTCACTTTTAATGGAGCAAGCCATCGTTATATCACGGAATTTAAAAATCAATACCCTGCAGCGAAGCAGGTTACGCTCGACTTTAACTTCCGATCTACACCAGCCATTGTTGGCCTAGGCAATGCGGTCATTGCCCATAATGAAGAGCGGCTGCCGAAGCAGATGAGAACTCCAACTGGCGTTCATGTCGTGACAGATAAGGAGCATGCACCAAGTGCGCCGCGCTATCTTCGCCCCCGCGATGCGGAGGAAGAGGCACAGATTATCACCGATCATATTCAAGCAGCTGTTAGTGCCGGTACGCATACGTGGCGAGACTTTGCTATCCTGTACCGAACAGCGAATACCAGCCGCGCACTCATTGAATGCTTGACGATACAGGGCATTCCATTTCGCCAGTTCGGAGCCGAGCCGTTTTTCTATGACCATAATCTTGTTCGCCCGCTTATCGACCATCTTCGGCTGTCGCTTGCCCCGCGTGAGTTCAGCGCACTGGACAGCGCTGTTGCCGCACTATATATCCCGCGGGAGACAGGCATGCAATATCTGATGGGAGCAGAGCGGAGCAAGGCCAAGAAATATCCGCTTATCCATCTGCAGAGCTGGGACAAGCTGCCCTCCTTCCAGCGCGAGGCCGTCAAGCCACGCATTAAGCTTATTAAGAAGCTGGCTGCGATGAAGCCATATATCGCGCTACGAGAGATGCGACGCGAATTCTATGACAAGTTCACGGCTGCATCTTCTGGAGAACGATCAACCGCTCATCAAGAAGGGGCAGCGGAAACGCTTGAGGAATTGGAGTCCTCAGCCAAGCGCTTCGATACTGTCGAGGCCTTCCTGAAGCATATTGACGAGTTGAAGGAGAAGTATGTTGCGATGAACCCCGAGTATGGAGCACAGCATCGAACAAGCAGCTCTCTGTCTTCTGGACGAGCACCAATGCAGGCAGGGACAAGAGCTCCTTCCGCGATGCAACGTGCAGAGGATGGGGATCTGGAGGATGCCGTCACCTGCATGACCATTCATCGCGCCAAGGGCCTGGAGTTCCCTGAAGTATTCCTAATCGGTGCGGCCGATGGAATTCTCCCTCACCGCACAGCGCTTCGCAAGGGAGCCCCGCCAGACCGCTCAGCGGCACTGCGAACAGGACCACGAGCAGAACAGATGCATGACATCTCCCGTCCTGAGGCGGAGAACGCAAGCACGAATGATACGCTCCTTGAAGAGGAACGCAGGCTTGCTTATGTGGCCGTAACGAGGGCACGCGAGCAGTTGTACATCAGTTCCCCAGCAATCGTGCATGGACAGAAGGCTGAAGTAAGCCAACTGCTCCTGGATGCTTGGAACATCGTCATATAGGGTTGCGCACCGAAAGTTGAGTTTTGAAATACACACCCTTTATCCAGTACAATAGGATCAGATGCTATGTTGTTATTTAGGAATAGAAGAAAAACGACGAATAACCGATTACTATACCGTGCTAAATTGAGGGGATATTTCATGTCCAAAACCGATATGATTATGAAGCAATACGAACAGGTAAAGCAGTTACCTACCTTGTATCAGCTTGCATTAGAAGAACTGGAGACTAAGATCAAGGTCATTCAAGCGGAATGGAAAATACGCAATGGTTATCCGCCCATCGAACATATTAAGACGCGTCTGAAGGAGCCTAACAGCATTTTCAGCAAGCTGCAGCGCAAGGGCTTCCCATTAACGCTCGATTCCATCGTGGACAAAATATATGACGTAGCGGGCATGCGTATCGTCTGCGCCTTCGTTAAGGATATTTATCTCATACTCGAACATTTAAAGACTCGTGAAGATATTCGTATCGTGGAAATCAAGGATTATATTAAAAATCCGAAGAGCAATGGGTACCAGAGTCTCCATGTCATCGTTCAAGTGCCGCTCGTATTATTCGAGGATACACGCTGGATCTATGTTGAAATTCAGCTTCGTACGCTTGCCATGGACTTCTGGGCAAGTCTGGAACACATTATTTACTACAAGTTCGAACAGCAGGTTCCGGCTCATGTAACAGAAGAGTTAACCGAGGCCGCAAGAGCAGTCGATCAGTTGGATCGGAAGATGCTGGAGCTGCGCAAAGAAATATTATCGTACAATCACGAGGATTGGGCGAACACGATTCAGAAGGGCTTGCCTTGGGAGAATGCTCAATAGTGCTAATGCTCCCCATAGGCAGTGATGATGTTCATCTCTGGGATGAGAAATGGTTGGATAAAACACGCACCATTTGCACATCGTAACGATGACGCCGGAGGACTTGATCTATCATGTTCACCGGCGTCAACCGATAACTGTCATCACGAAGGAGGACCACGAACATGGCCAAACCCGATGATCGCTCTAACAACGCAGCTCGTCTGCAGAATGCAATTGATAACACATCGAGCAAACTGCATGAAACTGAGCAGTATTTAACTGAGCATGCTGAAGAGATTAGCGCGACAGAGCGTCATAACTTGCAAGCCAAGAATGAGCGCCGCCGCCACAGCATCGAAGGGTTTGCGGCTGAGAAGCGTGACGAGCAATCGAACGCTTCCTCGTAGTGCACCCAATCGTTGACAGATGAATCGAATGAAGAGAGGCTGAGCTTGAAATCCAAGCTCAGCCTCTCGTATTAAGTAATATAATTTGTATTATTGCAGTAACTGTTCTAACGTCAATTTTCCGTCATAAGCTGCCTTGGCTGCTTCCTTGCCAACATAGCGGACATGCCATGGCTCGTACACATAACCGGTAATGCTCTCCCCGTCCTTCGGATAGCGAATCATGAATCCGAATTCGTGAGCGTGTTCAGCCACCCACTTCCCTTCATCCGAATCACCGAATACCTCTTCCAGTACATCGCCTACACTTGGACTCGATAAATCCATCGTGAGGCCCGTCTGATGCTCGCTCGTTCCAGGAACTGCGCTAACGCGGGCCGCATATTCCTTCCCTTGCGTATTCACGTAATGATTGAATAGGGATTCCTGACGCTTGAAAGAACGGTAACCCGATACGGCATGCAGCGTCACGCCCTCTTCCTTGGCCTGCTTGAACATCTCCTCAAGCGCCTCTGCCGCTTCCTTGCGCATATGACGCTTCTCATGTGCCTCTTCGAAGGAGAACTTCACATTCGGCTCCACAAGATCCGGCGGCTCATAACCATCTGGCAAGTAACGCTCCTTATTGACCACAACGAGGATGGACTCCGGATTCGTAACAACCGCCTTATCGCCTTGCTGTTCAATCGTGGAGCTGAGTCCGTATTCCGATTTTAGCTTGGCTGTAACCGATGATGCGTCATCGGTATTGGCGGAGCCATTCTCTCCTTGACCCTCTCCGCTTCCTTCTCCCTGCTTATTATTATCCGGCGCTGGTGTCAATGCCGGGTCAACTTGTTCTTGTCCAGATGTTACTGCTGCCTTGTCCGTGCTTTGGCAGCCGCTGAGCAGAATTGCTGTTCCCAGAGCAAATACAAGACACTTCGCAGTCATACTATGCTGACTCATTGGTATTTCCCCTCTCCCAATCTATCAATTGCAGATTGAGAGTCTATTATATCGCAATAGAATTGGTATTGCGAATAGTAGAGATGCGATACAGATGCTATACGGTTACAGTGTTATGACTGTTCTTCGCTTCCCGTCCAACTTCAATATCATCATCCTCATCACGATTGAAGGCCTCTCGATCGAACTCACCTTCACTTTTGCCAACCAGCAAGGACGCAACCGTCGTACCTGTCGCATTAACTGCCGTACGCGCCATATCTACGATTGCATCTACGCCAAGAACAAGTGCAAATCCTTCAATCGGCAGGCCTGCCTGAACGAGAACGACAGTCGTTGAGATGGACGCTGGACCCGGAACACCCGCTACGCCAACAGAAGCTAACGTAGCTGCACCAATGATGAGCAAGTAATCGGCAATATTCAAATCAATGCCGTATACGCGTGCAATGAACACGGCAACAATGGCCGGGTAAATCCCGCCGCAACCATTCATATTAATTGTAGCACCAAGCGGAGCCACAAAGCTGGCAATCCGATCCGACACCTTCATTCGTTTCGTAATCACTTCCAGATTCACAGGCAGAGTTGCGTAGCTGCTGCGTGTCGTAAAGGCGACTGCAATGGTCGGATACGCCTTCTTGAAGAAGCGGATTGGATTCACACGCGCACCGAAGGTGACAAGCGATCCGAAAGTCACAATCATATGGATCAAGCACGCTACATAGACCGCAATAATGAACCAAGCAAGCTCCTTCAAAGTCGATAATCCATACTTGGCGGCCATCGAGGTCATAAGCCCGAATACACCGTACGGAGTAAGCTTAATAACCAGTTTCGTCACACGGAACATAACATGGGAGAAAGATTGGAAGAAGGCGCGAATCGGCTGTACTCGTTCGGGATTGCGCAGCCCCTCTAGTGTAATTGCCACTGCAATGAAGGCCGCAAATATAATGACCGGTACGACCTTGCCCTGTGCCATCTCGTTGATCGGGTTGGAAGGTACGAGATCAAGCAGCACTTGCTTGAAAGTTGGGATCTCACGTTGTTCGAACCCCTGCGCCGCTTCCGAGCTCTGAGCAATACCAGAACCAGGATCAATAACGAGAGCTGTTCCGAGACCGATAACAGCCGCGATAGCGGTCGTAATCAGGAACAACGCGATGGTCTTCGTTCCAAGCTTCTTCAATACATTCGGATCCTTCACAGAGGTAATACTCGAAATAATAGCAGCAAATACGAGCGGCATGACAACCATCTTAATTAAGCTGACATAGATAGAGCCTAGAATACTAACATCTGCCGCAGACTTTCCGAATACCGCGCCGAGAGTCAAGCCAAGCGCCATGGCCAGCAGTACGCGAAGGCCGAACCCAACCTTCTTCTTCGCAAGCCACCACAGCAAGATAACGAGCAGCAATGCAGCCCCCCAGCTCGCATAGACATTCCAGTCTTGCAGGGTGATCCAGTTCTGTTCCTTCATCATCATAACCCCTTCGTCTATTTATTATAATAATTCCAAGTTGTTTAATTGGTATTATAAAAATAGGGACGGAACTCGTCAATACTTTTTATATGAATGGATGTACTGGATATGAATGTATTTGCTGGATAGATATGAACTAGCTTGCCTCCAATACGGATCTGTACAACTAGACCAAACTGCTTGCCACACTGCCGCACTCACTGCTGTATTACCTGCTCTCCAATCTCTTCAATGCCTCACGCCGGCTTAGCGGCATCAGCGCATGCAGCTCTACATAATCCCTTACCCATTCTGGATTTGTCTTCGCATACTCACGCAATGCCCAGCCAATGGCCTTCTGCAAGAAAAATTCCTTCGATGCAATATGCGTATGGATCGCAAGATGCAGCAAGTCCGTATTCGTCTGATCTTTGTATTTCAACTGGAACAGTATCCCTGTGCGGTTCAGCCACATCTGATCCGAATGAATCCAGCGATCGGCATATTCCGCCCAAGCCTCAGGGTATCGCTTCATCACCCCTCCCACTGTGCAGGTTGCCAGTCCATCAACCGTATCCCACCAAGATCGGGTTACAATGAATTGCTCGATTCTATGTATATGTGCCAAATTGAAAAACTTCACTCCACCTTCTAATAGTCCCATTGCAACATAAGCAAATTCCCGCTCCTCCAGATTCCATAAATGCTGAGCTGCATGCAATATCTCTTCTGCAGACTGCGGCTTGCCGTACAACTGCGTATGCTCTTTAATCAACAGCTTGCGTACAGGCTGAGGGACGCCCAGAAACGGAAACTGATCCCGCATATAAGCGGACATTGCTGACGCTCTATCTGGATCGGCACTTGCGCGAAAGGATTCAATAAGTGGTTCGATTGGATACACGCTCATGAATATCTCTCCCTTATATCGACGAGTTGCAATCGTTTGAAAGTCGGTAGCTGCCGCCCAAGTCTCATGCCAACCATACTCCCAACGAATTAATAGACCATATAGATATTCTCCCCGCATCCCCCATCAACCTTCCAAACTCACCTGCACCTATAGCACAGGATCAGTAGCATGAGCATGGCAGTTGGCATACAACTTACGCATGGCAGCAAGCATACTACTCCTGTGCTACGTTTCTTCGTTACTTTGCTAATAGATTATTTCGCCATGACAGCTGAACCTGCCTCGAAGACAACGCGCTGCTTCCCATCGAGAATAAGCGCCGACATCGCCTTCACAGTATCTGTACCGTAAGAAAAATTCTTACTGGAGAAGTTAACGACGACTTTCAAATCCTCCCCATACTGAGCCGACTGAACAAGGCGATCCGATGACAGCACCTCAAATGCGGTCATCTCCCGCTGCACAGCCTTCGCATGGAATGGAGACCACACCTTCAAATATGACGTGAGCAGCGCCTTATGATTATCCCATTCTTGCTTATCAAGATGATACAGTGGCGGTACATTGTACAGCAGCTCGTACAGCATGCGTGCTGCCACCCCATCCTTTATCTTGAGGCTTCCCCATTCCCAGTGATGGGTTGTAATGACCGAATCGTTGTATACCAGCTTGAATAAAGGCAGGGAGTACACCGGATCAATATAAATATGCTGGTACAGTTCCTTAATCGGGACCTGCTTCGCATATTTGCCCGGAATACCGCCGTCCGGTGACCAATAGGCTCCTACATAGTAGGGGCTGTTCTTATCTTCGCGCATATCCTTATCGTTCCACTTGATGACCGGGGTTTCCAAGCCATGCGCGAAAGAGATCACGCTGCTGGCAAAGTCGTTCCCACCCTCGGAGCCAATGACCATATGTTTCTCCTTCGCAATATAATTCATGCGCTCAAGGCGTGCCTTCCGATCTTGCTCCTGCGTCGTGATATGTCCAGGTGTGTAGTCATCATAAATTTCCCCTGTTGCATCACAATCAATGAACCACGTATTATACAGAATGTGATCCTGCAGAATCAGCTCCATGCGCTGCTTCACACTAGGAAGTGATAAGGTCGGATTCAACTTGCGTCCGCGATTCAGGAATCCTCCGATCTTGACCCCCTTCTTATTGGTAACCGTAGCTTCTTCATACAGCGAGGCATCTGGGAAGTACGCTGTATTCCAGTCCTTGTTCTCTTCCTTCTGGATCGAATGATACGAATCATAAGGCCCTATTAAGTATCCCAGCTTCGAAGCATTCTCGACGAAAGTTGGATTCATTAATCCATCTGCCCAGTTCGGCAATCCAATCCACGCCTTACCAATACCGGACTGCTTCATCTCAGAAATGATCGCATTAGACTTATCCTCTCCCCATGCTGAAGGATCGTCCAGCGCTTCTCCGAATGCATGTTTCAATAAGCGCTTGTTCAGTTCATACAGCTTCTGTTCACTTAGCTTGCTGACACCAGCAGAGACAAGCTGCTGTGATTCGGCATCCAGCTTCGGGAATTGATCCGCTTGATACAACTGCTCCAGCTTCATCACCTGGTTCAAGGCTCTGACCATGACCCGCTTCTGGTATGCATACACACCATCCTGCCTGCCTTCTGCAAGTGCATTACGCAGCTCTTGACCGCCATCCTCCGTAAATTGATCCGCCAGCTTCGCAATCCATGACCATATCGGTTCATTAAGCTTCTTCTTCATGACAGGCCAATGGATATTCGTCTCATCCAGCGCTTGGCTGTTCCACATATACATATGCGGAGCGCCATATAGCTTCTCAATGTCCGGATTGTCCTTCGCCTTCTCCGCAAGTGTCTTGAAGTCATGCTGCTCCTTCACATATTCCCGGTACAGTTTCGCAACAGCTACCGGATCATTGTCCGTTACATATAAACGGAATCCATATTCTTTGCTTGGATTAATCGATGGGAACTCATGCGTAAACGCCATCTCAATGCTCGGGTCTGTATGGAACGAGACTTCATTGTTAAAGGGATTCTCGACCACATAGAGCAGGCCGAACTTGCTCTTATTGAGCGCCATGAAATTCATCGAGAAGGACTCGCCCCATGTCATCGTCTCTTCGTGAAGGAACTTCTTCCAATTCGGATCTTGGGCAGGGATTCGCTTGCCTTCCCATAGCGGCAGCATGTAGTTGTCTGCTTGTACCGTCGGCCATGCGAATTGCTCCGCTCCGATCGATTGAATGCGAATGTCCAGATACCCCTCCTTCTTCTGTAGAATTACCTTGACCTTATCATCCGGATACGTCCATTCTGTACGGTCAATCATCTGCTTCATATCACGTACATTCCGTGGCTTGATCGGGACAGAAGCGTGTTCCTTAACGCCGCCATGCTCGATCACGATATCAAATGTTGCCGGGTCAACCTGGTACGTGAATTTACGATAAGCAGCCTGTATGGCTTGAACCGGGTTGTATACCGCTACTGCACTATCCTCCACCTTGGCTACCTCTTGTTGACTGCAGCCTGTGAACATGCTTACAGCCATAGCTGCTGCAATCGTTGTTAGTAATCCTCTTCTCATCTGTGTGCATGCCTCCTTCATTACCGCTACTCCCCCATACCATCAATAGAACACAGAAGTATGCCCTCGGGCACGAAGGTAGCGAATTGAATGCATGCCACATCATATCGTCCCTCTGTTACACCAGTGTGACAAACCTCGAAATGCAGGTATTGTGAGATCACCTGCCCCAAATTGACTGCCTTTTAAGTCAAACCTGTGATGAAAACGCTAACCTGTGCAACAGCAAAGCGGCCTCTACATGGATAGAGGCCGCCGCATTTATTGTTACTTTTTCAGATTATCCCAAGCCTTCTGGAAGTCAGCGAACATTTTGTCCTTATCCGACTTGCCGGCAATATAGGCTTGAATTGCATTGCCAAATTCTTGCGTTGCGCCGTCCGGATACTTGAACCAGTTCCAGCTAAGCACTTTGTTGTCCTGGCTGTACTTCACCACTTCTGCGGCAATGTCGCCAAGGTCATCCGCTGTCGCCTGAATCGTCGACATCGCAGGAATGAACTTGAACTGCTTCGCAATGTATTCCTTCCCGATATCAGAAGATACCATCCAGTTCAAGAAGGTCTTCGCCTCTTCTTTTACCTTCGAGTTCTTGTTCACTACCCAGTTGTTCGGTACGCCTACGAGGAGCTTATCGTTCTTCGCTGCATCATCATCGATTGGCATTGGGAGTACACCCAAGTTCAACTTTGGATCAATGCTGTCGATTTGCACTTGTGTCCAGTTGCCTTGCTGCATCATCGCCGTCTCACCCTTAGCAAACAGCGTTACTTGTGTATTGTAGTCCGTAGTGAGCGGATTTTTATTTCCGTATTTCACCGTCAGATCGAGCAGCTTCACCCATTTCTCGAATTCCGGGTTGCCTTGGAACTTCGCACTGCCGTCACTAAGCGCCTTAATAAATGCATTTGGGTCTGCTTGTTGTGCAAACGGCACGTTCAAGTTGTGAATGCCGAGAATCCACCATTCCTGATAACCATTCGAGAAAGGCGTAATGTCCGCTGCCTGAAGCTTCTTCGCTGCGTCTTCAAGCTGAGTCAGCGTCTTCGGCATCTCTGTAATGCCTGCCTTCTGGAATAGATCCTTATTGTAGATGAAGCCGTATCCCTCTAAGTTCATCGGCATGCCGTACAGCTTGCCGTCCTTCGTCATAGGCTCCTTAGCAAGAGGAATGACATCCTTCACCCATGGCTCCGCAGACAAGTCTTCTAGATGATCTGACCACGTAGTCATCTCTTGATAGCCGCCATTATTGAATATATCAGGAGCATCGTTGCTTGCGAACTTCGCCTTCAATGCTGCGCCGTAATCCGCACCGCCGCCCACAGTCTGAATATCGAGTTTAATATTCGGATGAGTCTTCTCGAACTCGCCCTTTAGGCGGTTGAGTGCCTCAGCAATTTCGACTTTGAACTGAAATATTTTAACTGTCTTTACTTCTTGATTGCCTTTTCCTTGATCGCCGCCAGAGCTCGTTGTTCCTCCATCGCCCTTCGATCCGCAGCCCGCCAGCATGACGGATACTGCCAACATCATTAACAAAGACCATTTCGCAACTCGCTTCATTGCAAGACCTCCCTTTGTCTGCTTCCCTTTTCATTCATTCGGTTGCTATACCAATCTTCTCACTGTACCATTTCCACATGTTCCACAACTCATCCGTCGGAACCATCAACAATATCCCAGCAGCATAAGTTGCTAAGGTGAACTGCCAGTGGCTCTTATCGCTTGCTGCATCTTGATTATAGCTCTTGTTTTGCAAACGGTTACAGAGAGAGAATTGACCGATCAGGTGGAATTCATTGATCGATTCGTTTACTAATTACCCTTTGACCGATCCGGCAGTAATCCCTTCGATAATATACTTTTGCATCGCCAAGAAGAAGATTACGATCGGCGTTATACCAAGCACGAGTGCTGGCAGTGCGAGATCCCACTGCTTCGTGAACTGTCCGAAGAATGCATATGTTGCGAGCGGAATCGTCCGCAGGCTGGCACTCTGCAGCATAAGTGAAGGCAGCAAGTAGTCATTCCAGATCCATAAGCTGTTCAGAATCGCAACCGTAACGAACATCGGCTTCAACAGCGGAAATACAACCTTCCAGAACACGCCATAGGGTGAACAACCATCCACGACAGCAGCTTCTTCAATTTCAAGCGGAACGGATTTGATGAAGCCGTGGAACAGGAATACCGACAGCGGCGCGCCAAATCCAATATAACATACAACCAGCCCTAGCATACTATCGGTTAGCTTCAACGTTCCCGTTACCTTCACGAGGGGAATCATGATCGATTGAAACGGGATGACCATTGCCGCAACGAACAGCATGAATAACGTTCGGTTGAAGCGCGTATTATGGCGTACCATCCGATATGCCGCCATAGCGCTCGTTAAGCCTACGAGCAGAACGCTTACTACCGTAATAAGCAATGAATTGGTGAATGCTTGCGGGAATTTCGTCATTTCCCATGCCTTCTGATAGTTCGCCCATTCGAACGATGCCGGCCAGCTTGCCGCGTTGGACAGCAGATCTCCGAAGGACTTCACCGAGTTCACGAGCAAGAAGTAGAACGGGACAAGGAAGACAAGCCCCACAATAACCATCAGGACTTCTAAAATAAAGGTTCGCATATTGTATGATTTAATGGCTTCCATTACATATCAACCTCCTTGCTCTTCGTGATGCGCACTTGGATGAGCGTAATGGCAGAGACAATCAAGAAGAATACGAGCGCCTTCGCTGTGCCGAGGCCGTATCGATTGTTCTGGAATGCTTCTAAGTAAATGTTAAGCGCAACCGATTCTGTTGATTTGAACGGGCCGCCCTTCGTCAGGGACAAGTTCAGATCGAACATCTTGAACGACCAAGAGATCGCCAAGAACAAGCATACCGTTACAGCCGGCATAATCAGCGGGATGATAATGTTGCGCAGCACCTGTCCCCGGGTTGCCCCGTCAATTTCTGCGGCTTCCAGCACATCTCTGGGCACATTCATCATTGCTGCAATATAGATAACCATCAAGTAACCGGCAGTCTGCCAGACAAATACGATAATGATTCCCCAGAAGGCCGTTGTCTCGTCACCGAGCCATGGCAGGTTGAAAAATTCAATCCCCGTCATCTCTCCTACCGCTGCAAATCCCTTAATGAAAATGAACTGCCAGATGAAGCCAAGCAGCAGCCCCCCGATGACATTCGGCATAAAAAATACCGTCCGCAGCACGTTGCGCAGCTTCAGTTGTCGGGTCAAAATGTAAGCCAGCGCGAAGCCGAATAAGTTCGTTAGTATAATGCCGACGACCGTAAAGCGTGTCGTAAACCAGAATGCTGGGAAGAAATCCGAGTCCTTCGCAAATATTTGAATGAAATTATCGAGCCCTACCCACTTCACAGTACCCGCGACTCCATTCCAATCGGTGAAGGAATAGTACATGCCGAGCACAAAAGGAATTGCGACGATAAGGGTAAAAAAGAATGCCGCAGGTCCGATGAAAAAGACTTGCTGCAGGGCTTGAGATGATCGTTTACGCGACATCCGACTCTCTCCTTTTCAACAGAAATAATAGAGGTTATTCGTTCTTGTTGCTTTCAGTATGCACGCGAATGTAAACGGTTACCACAGATGGTCTTGAACGAAAAGGTGGAATATATTGACCCCCTCCCAATGTAAGCGTTACACTGTGAATCTGAGGGGGCGAATGTATGCGTTGGAACAGTATCCGTACCAAACTTATTTTATTTATGCTCATTGCCACTATCGTCCCGACTGTAGCGACGATGATCATTTCATACAGCTATACGACGGATTCACTAGAGAAGCGCGCCATTGAGCAGAGCCATCAGCTAATGTTCCAAGGGAAGACGAATTTAGCGAATTTCGTGGACAATTTGAACCGTGCCTCCTTAACGATCTATACCGACTATGAATTTTATCGCCAGCTGGACAGAGGCTATGACGATTACACGTTCGATTCCTACACCTATGTCACGCTGCAAAATATGGCATCATCCATGAACGGAATATGGCAGGTGTACTTCTATCGCACCGAAACGAAGCGCGCCTCGCTGGTCATTCAGAGCGTGCCTCGGCGCATCTACGATGCGAAGCTCTATGAGGATACAGCCCGCTATGCGAAGAACGGCATTCAGATGCAGCCTACACATTTAAGCCATACGTACGGGTTCTCCTCGTCACCGTTCTACTTCCCGAGTGTACAGGTATTCACCTTGCACCGGCCGATTTACCGCATCCCGGCCAACGATCGAATTGGGATGCTGTCAGTCGATGTGAAGCTTGAATCACTCGCTCAAATTATGGATCAGCTGTACACGCTGGAGCAGGAAAGCATCTATCTGCTAGATGACTCCGGACACGTCTTCTACGCAGATGACCGACAAATCATTGGACAGCAGCTCGAAGCAAGCTGGTACGACCGCGAACAAATCAACAAGAAAGAAAGTGGCCACTTCGAGCAGGATGGAGCCATTTTCATTCATGAGCGCGTTGCGACGCCGCTGGCGAATTGGACGCTCGTGAAGAAGATACCGAAATCGTACTTGCTGCAGGAGGCGAATCAGGCCGCAGTCATTAACATGATGCTCATCGCCCTGTCGCTGATTGTCATCATTATTGCTACGATCGTCGTATCGTTCCGCATTACGAAGCCGATACGTCAGCTCGTCCGCTACATCAACCAAGTGCAAACGGGGAACTTGCGCGTAGATATCCAGCCTGTCAGCAACGATGAGATCGGCGTCGTCCTGAAGCGATTCCGCAATATGATGGATATGATCAACAACCTTATTTTGCGGGAATATCAGCTTGAGCTTGCGAACAAATCAAACCAGCTCAAAGCGCTGCAGGCCCAGATTAACCCGCATTTCATGAACAATGCGCTGCAATCGATTGGAACACTGGCGCTGCAGCATAATGCGCCGCATATTTATAAGCTTGTCACCGCGCTGGGTAAGATGATGCGCTACAGCATGTATACGGACAAGAGCACAGCAACCGTGCAAGAAGAGCTCGAACATGTGAAGGCCTATTTGCAGCTGCAATTACAGCGATTCGAAGACACTTTCCAAGCCGTATTCGATATTGACGAACGAACGCTGGACACTCAAGTGCCGAAGATGACGCTGCAGCCTCTCGTCGAAAACTATTTCAAGCACGGAATAGACCGTTCCGTACCGAGTGGGCAGCTTGCCATTCATACCAGATATATTGAGCGGACAGAACAAGCACAAGGCATAGTTGTCCCCTGTCTGCAGCTAATCGTTGAAGATAACGGTCGAGGCATGACCTTGATGCGTAGAATCGAACTGAACGAGAGGCTGAAGGAGGTACATCCAGAGCTGCTGGGCACACGAACAAGCCATACCTTGTCACGGGACGAATTCGTCTCGGATTCCTCCTCTGGCTCGCCGTCCAGCATTGGACTGGTCAATGTGCTCGCCCGGCTGCAACTGTTCACCGACGGCAAATCTACGATGAGAGTCGAGGAGCAGGATCCACAAGGCACTCGTATTGTGATAGAGCTGGAATTGGAGCGTGATAACTAACATGATGAAGGCATTAATCGTAGACGATGAGAAGCACGTACGGGATGCAATCCGATTGCTTGTAGATTGGGATACACACGGAATTGATACGATTATGGAGGCTGCGGACGGTGAGCAGGCTGTCGAACTGATTCAACAGCACAAGCCTCAACTGGTCATGACCGACATGATGATGCCGACCATGAGCGGAACAGCTCTTATGGAGTGGATGAGCCGCCATGCTCCTTCAAGCAAGATCATTGCCATCAGCGGGCATGATGATTTCTCACTCGTTCGCCATGCTATGCAGCATGGTGGCATGGATTATATATTGAAACCAATCGACCCCGATGCAGTTAATAACGCAATCGGAAAGGCGATCGCCGCATGGACGCAAGAAGAGGACGTTCGCCAATCAAGCCAGCAGCAGCGCATGCAAGCCAACGAATTCAAGCCGATGCTGGCTGAGAAGCTGTGGTCTGGTTTATTGGACGATCCTTGTGTCTATGAAGGAAATGTGCGCAGATTGCAGCGCGAGTTCTATCTCCCCGAAGCCATCACGTGCGCTCGGCTTGCTGTAGCTCGAATTCACGCAGGACATGTCAATTGGCGTGGTAGATTCGGCGATAATAGACAGCTGCTATTCTACTCGCTTGTCAATATCGCCGATGAACTGCTGAACGGCAAGACCAACACATCGGATGGGCAGCGTAATCACGTATCGACTTGCGGCACCACTTTCCGCTATGGCGCCCCGGAAGGCGAGCTTATTATCGTCATGTGGGATTCTCCCATGCGGCTGGAGGCTGTGCTGGATCAACTGAATGCCGGGCTGGAACAGACCTTCAAGCACCGACTGCACTTCGGTGTATCGAGTTCATTCTCCCTACCCGCAGGAATCTCCGCCGGATATGCCGAAGCCAAGCATGCGTTAATGCACCGCAATTTGCTCAAGCACAGAACGCATATCCATAAGTCTAAGGTTACAACGGAATCATTAGCGGATGAGACCGCGCGAATCGCTTCTCCCCCTCAGCATACGGGAGTCTCCAAGCAAATCCGACTTGCCTCCTTCGAGGAGGAATGGAGACTTGCTCTGTTAAGCGGGCATAAAGAACAGCTCCGCCAGGCCGTGCACGCCTTCATCGAAGCACAGAAGCAGCTGTCGCAGCTAACCCCGGATATGCTTATTGGGTGGATGAAGGAGTGGGAAGCCTTTCGTGTGCGGATGGAGCAAGCTGCCGCTCCAGATGCCGCTTCAGTTGAGGAGATGCACGCTGGTACACCAGATCAGCTGTCTGTTCACTTCCATTGTCCCGAATGTATGGATGATTTCTCATGGAGCGACTGGGAGCAGGCCTGGCTGTCTTCTCTTACTCAGCTGTCCGGCCTGCTGATGCACCAGAAGAAGGAAGAACAGCACATCATTTATGATATCGCCAAGTACGTGGAGCAGCACTATCATGAGGAGGTATCGCTGCAGGATATCGCGCAGCGCTTCTATGTAAGCCGCGAATACATCTCTCGCAAATTCAAGCAGCAGCTCGGCATTAACCTGTCTGACTATATAACAAATATTCGCATGGACAAGGCACTCCGGCTGCTGCTCAACCCCCACCTGCGCATCGCTCAGGTGGCCGAGATGGTTGGGTATCAGGATGAGAAATATTTCAGTAAAGTATTCAAGAAGACACAAGGCATGTCACCAAACACATATCGCAAGCAGCAAATGAATCCGTAACCGTACTATATTGTAGAACAGGGGCGTCCCATGAATAGAAGCGAAAAGCTACCCTCATAGAACGCCCCATCTTTTATTTTAAAAACACAGCTATTTTCTAGGGGCATAGCTATGCTATGCATCTAATCAGCGGAAAGGGCCGCCCAGCAAAGTAAGGGTAACGACCGCGTTAGCTCCCTCCAGTGTGCCTATCCACAAATACTTCCGACTATCGGAGAATTTGCGCTTATGACGAGACTTGGTAGTAAGAATGATCATGCACACTCCTTATAGGTGTCAGGTACCTCCCGAAAGCGGTTACTTTGCGAAATCACCGTCATTCTACCCTCTGGCACCATCATCGTCAATTAAGACTGCTGCGTTGCAGCACCGAAATTTCAACATAGTTGCGGCACGATCCATCTCAAAGGGAAGCATTCGCTTATTAGTTAGAAATTACGGCATTAATCACGCGTTTCCTTATGTAAGGCCCGTCTCTTTTTCCACCACGCAATGATAAGCAGAAGCAGTGGGTACACGAGCAGCACAGTTGCAGAAAAAAGAGGCTCCGTTGTCATAAATAAATCCACCATATCCTGCAAATTATCGGAAATCCAGAAACTCATCGCGATGATGAGAACGCCAATCGGAAAAATGATTGGCCGATAATCCTTGAGCCTCAGCCACTGAGCGGTTCCAAGTACAAGCACGTAATACCAGGCGGCAATTTGCACGAAGCCCCCCATTACCCACAGAACGACTACCATCGATTCCACATGTTCAAAGAACCCTGCAAGGCTGATATAGCGAGACGCCACAAATACAGGGAAGGTAAACATCGATGTCAGCGGGCCAAATAAAAACAAGCAAACTAAATTTGAGAGCACCATGGTAAGCAGCGTAAGGATTAGCGGTGATAAACTCCATTTTATTCGGCTGCGTTTGCCGATTGCATAAGGCAGGAAAAATCCGATCAGCAAAAATTCCAAAAACCAAGTAGCTGGCGTAATCGAACCTTCCAATACAGGCCTCCATCCATTGTTCAAAATCGGGAACATCTCTGTCGCATTCAATTCGGGAAGGAGGAACAACGGGATGCAGAGCAATAAAATCATAAATAAAGGAGCAATGAGCAAGGCGAATTTACCGATGACTTCGATTCCTCCACGGATTGCTACGGCGCATACAAATATAAGGGCTGTATTAATGACCGTCTCAGGAGTGCGAATGAGCAGCGACCCAACGATAAACTCTCCATATTCCCTTACGATTAGCCCTACACTATGCAGCAGAAAAAATAAAAACACTCCATTCGCTATCATACCAGCCCAGCGTCCAATGAGTTTGGGTGCATATTCGACCATCGTCATCTCGGGGTAGTACTGATTTAGACGCATGGCAATATACAGTGTGATAAACCCCGCCACTGAGCCGATGATCGATGTCATCCACGCATCTCGACCCGTGATTTGGGAAGCTACCGTTGGAATCACGAGCACGGCTGTGGCGCACACCATCAAATAGGTCAGCATGCACAGCTGCGGCCAAGTTATTCGCCCTCGTTCCATACCCTTGCCAACTCCTTCTTTTTACAGGATCATGCTCGATGCTTCAGCCATAACAACAGCGGCTTGTATACGAAATCAATCCATTGCCGGGGCGACGTCCACGGCGGGAACTGGCTTATAGAAATGACAACGATCCAGGCGAGACCCCACAACACAAGAAACGCCCGTTCCTCTCTGACATTCCGCTTGGAAAAAGTACCGATCTTCCATTCCCAGATCAGATTGACAATCAACAGCAGGCTCATTCCCGCTAGAAAATAGTTCCCCATTAATGCACACCCGCCTTCTGCTCAATGGTGCTTGTGATGCTGCCTGGCCGCTCAATCAGGGCATGTACATCAATTTCGGTTTTCATGTTGGCATAAATGCGATCCCAATTTGGCCCGATCTGATCTTTCCACTGTAAAGGATACTTTCGATGCACACGTGCTGCGAAATCGAACACATCGGCGGTCAGCTTCTGCTGTGAAGTCTTAATAGATTGCTTAATCAGCTGCTCAATGTTCGCTTCTATCCGGGTTTCCGCTTGACGCGCTTGATCCGAATCAGATACGTCCAGCTTGGTGCTATTTTGCGTCATATCCATGAAGGCAACCAGCTTCATCTGCATTGTCAACTGCTTCCCATCCCAATGTGGATCGAATGTCAACGTATTGCGGCGAACTCGAAGCGACAAACAGTCCTTTCCATCCCCTTCCTTGCACAAAGAGACCGTTAAACGCTTCTTCTCCCCACGCAGCCACATCACACCAACCACATCTTTACCGCCTATTTCGCCAACATAATGATCCTTTTTGAAGACTGACAGCTTATCTATCGAAGGGACACGGACACCAAGTTCGCTCGTCTTCCATTCCACATACGGTGCAAACCCCATCGATGAATCTCCAGCCATCATCTTCATATAATCAAGCAGCGTAACATCCCATATTGAACGCGACTTGCCAAGATCCTTGAACATCTCTGCAACGTTTTGATGGAGCTGAGGCATCGACTTGAGAAAATCACTTGCTTCCCCATCTGTAATAAATATAAGCGCATGTTCACGCGGATTCTGATATCGCAGGAAGAAGTCGAAATGCTTCAGCAGCCCCTCTTGTGCCAGCTTTTTGCTAATTACGTATACTTCCGTTTGTCCCCAAAATATATATCTCGGCATCTTATTTTGCAGCTCAAATACGGCCTCGCCAAGTGTTTTCCCATTTGCCGAGAATACTGTCGTTGAGCCTCCTCCCCCCTCCTTGCCCCCGCTGGACGTAGCCGAAGCTCCTCCTTCCTTAGGGACATATACCTGCAATGTCGTCTTTATCCCCCCATCCCCGTCCTGATCCAATCCGGCAGCAAGAATAATGGAGAGCTGCTCAATTTCAGTCCGATCCCAGCAGCTTGCAAGCAGGGGTACCAGCAGACAGAGAAGAATTATGCTAGCTATATATCGAATCACCCAAGTCCAACGCATACTTCACCTCTATTCTCCATGAGAATAATCAACCCTAAAGGCTTTCTTGATATGACAGCATCCCGCTTCTTATTCTCTGCCAATCAAGCTGCCTTCTAGGTTCCCCCTCTGCCTCTGTTACCCCCGACTTCCATTCGCGCAGATACATCGCGCTCCATTTGGGTATTCTCCGTCCATACAGGGACACGAAGAAAAATATCCTTGAGCTCTTCTTTGCGCATTGGTGCAATTCCTGACATATAAGGGATACCGAACGATCGCAATGTAAACAGATGTGTCATCAGCAATATGATCCCCATCATTAATCCCAGCATGCCAAGCATGCCCGAGAGGATCATCATAGGAAAGCGCAGCAGCCGCACAGCGATTCCCAAGTTGTAATGCGGCACTAAAAATGAGGATACCCCTGTAATCGCGACAACCATAACCATTGGAGCAGAGACGAGCCCTGCAGTTATTGCGGCTTGACCAATAACGAGAGCACCGACGATGCTGATTGCAGAACCAACCTGCTGTGGCAGCCGCGCGCCCGCTTCACGAAGCGCCTCGAACATAATCTCCATCAAGAACGCCTCTACAAGCGCTGGAAATGGGACTTGGCTGCGGGCTTTAGCCATCGTTAATATGAGAGCAGTTGGAATCATCTCCTGATGGTAGGTGATAATGGCTACATAAAGAGAGGGTCCAATTAATGAAATCACGAGGCAAATGTAGCGCAGCCAGCGGATGATGGTGCCGAAGTGGTGGCGCTCATAGTAATCCTCAGGAGATTGCAAGAACGATGCCCACAGTCCTGGCGCAATGAGGGCAACTGGCGACCCATCAACCAATATGACGATACGTCCCTCAAGTAAATGGGAGGCAGCTACATCTGGACGCTCTGTAGTAAGTAACTGGGGAAATGGAGATGCCGGCATATCCTCCAAGCATTCTTCCACATAACCGCTGTCCAGCACGCTTTGCAAGGACATGCCTTCCAGACGCTTCCGCACTTCTTCCAGCAATCGGGGATCCACAATGCCTTCTATATAGGCGTACCGGATTTCTGTGAGAGTCAATTCACCACGCTTTAGCGACACCATCTTCAACCTCGGTGTTCGAACACGACGACGAAGCAATGCTGCGTTTGTCTGCAGCGTTTCTACGAATCCATCCCTTGGGCCGCGTACCACCGATTCCGCAGACGGCTCTGATACGCCCCGCTGATCGAACTTGATCGCATCAATCGTAAATCCAGCAGATGAACGGTGAGGAATAAGCAAGGTTAAGCCTGCTAATACTGCTTCCATTGCCGCCTCCATTGAATGAGTCGGCGTCACCTTCACAGCCGTAACCGTTCGCAGAATATCCTCTGCCAGTACATTAGCGGAGTCTGGCTTGTCCGGATAACGCTGCTTTAGCGGTTCAATAATATGCTCATCCAGCATCGCCGTATCCGTCAGCCCATCCAGATAACATAAGGTAGCCTTCTTGCCTCCCTGCAACTCGAAGGTGTAAAAAATCATGTCTTCACACTGCCGAAAGCAATCCTTCAAGAAGACAACATTGTTCTCTCCATAGGAGGACCATTCTACATTTTGCGGCATACCTGCTTGTGCAGTTCCGTTATGCTGCTCTTCTGTTGTAGGCATATAACCCCTCCTCCTTCGAAGTTCCCTACACTGAATACTGACTCTGTACCGAGTCTCCGTCTTCTCCCAATATAGGATTACATGTTCAACTGAAAATTATGAGTTGACAAAGAGTTTTGGGCATGATATATTTATCTCGAATTAGAGATATTAATTTTCAAGATATCAAAACTCCTTACCATAAAGGTGGTGAATGACAGATGACCAGACCTCGTACGGATGCATTCGATCCCGAGATTCAACAATCATTGAAGCTGTTCGTTGTCCTATCCCGCGCATCTAGGGCACTAATGGATTACGCCCAGCAGGATATGAAGCATTATGAGCTCAATCCGTCCGAATTTGCGGTCATGGAATTGCTCTATCATAAGGGTTCTACCCCTATCCAGCAGATTGGCGGCAAGATTTTGCTGGCAAGCGGCACAATGACCTATGTGATCGACAAGCTCGTGAAGAAGGGACTGCTGCAGCGAAGACCTTGCGAGAAAGATCGTCGCGTCATATACGCTGAACTGACACCTGAAGGAGAAGCCGTCATTGGCGACATATTCCCAAGGCACGCGGAGGCTCTTCACGAAGCCGTGAATGGAATGTCTTCGGAGGACAAGGAGCAACTCATTGGCTTATTGAAAAAATTGGGACAGAGCGTCCCTTCACCAAAATAGCCCTTTTCATCAGAGAAGGGTTTCATTTTGAACTAATATCTCGAAATCAAGATTCTTGGTGCAAGTACTTTAACAGCTAAATAGGTAAGAAGAAACGTTCTTACCTTACATTATTAGGAGGAATATTATATGTTGGCAGATTATGGTTTATTGATTATTCGTCTCGTTATTGGATTGACGATGATGGGACACGGAGCACAGAAGCTGTTCGGATGGTTTGGCGGCTACGGAATTAAAGGTACAGGCGGATGGTTCGAGTCCATCGGAATGCGTCCTGGCCCACTCATGGCACTGATGGCTGGATTAACTGAGCTTGCTGGCGGTTTGCTGTTCGGACTCGGCTTCCTCACATGGCTCGGTGCAGCGTTTATTATCGGTACGATGCTTGTAGCAATTGTGAAGGTCCATGGGGCGAACGGCTACTGGGTAACGTCGAACGGGATTGAATACAACGTGATGCTGATTGCAGCTGCTATCGGTGTTGCACTGATTGGCGCAGGCTCCTTGTCTCTGGACGCACTACTGTAACTTTTCAGCATTATCCAATTATTAATCGTTCACTAACGCAATTAATCAAAGACTCTGTTCATCAAGGCATACAACTGCCGAACCTAATCGTACAGAATATGAACCATAGTGGGAGGACTCTACAATGAACACGACAATGAAACGTTCCATCCAACGGGCTGGAGACCGCTATCATAACAACCATGGTTGGTTGAAGACATACTTCAGCTTCTCCTTCGCTGATTACTATGACCCAGAAAATATGCACTTCAGCGAACTGCGTGTACTAAATGATGACCATATTGCGCCGGGTACTGGTTTCGGTCTACATCCCCATAAAAACATGGAAATCGTAACCGTCGTCTTGAAAGGTGAACTGGAGCACCAGGACAGCACGGGCAACCGCGAAATTATTGTGCCTGGTCAAATTCAACGAATGAGCTCCGGAACAGGGATCTACCATGGTGAAGCGAATGCGTCCAGCTCTGAGCCGCTTGAATTGCTGCAATTATGGTTTATGCCGGAACGACTCGGGATCGACCCATCCTATGAGACGCATACTTACGGCTTGGAATCTATCCAGAACCGCCTGCTTCCGGTCGTATCCAATCACGCAGAAGAGCTTGGAACTGCCCATATTCATCAAGACATGACGATGTACTTGGGCCAATTCCCAGAGAGAGAAGAAGTGACTATCGAACTACGACCGAACCGCTCCCTGTATGTATTCGTGATGGAAGGCGAAGTTGGCTTCGAGGACGGTGAAGTACTACATCGTCGTGATGCAGCTCGTATCAAGAATGCCGATACGATGAAGTTCCACTTCAGACCAGGCACTCATGTGATGGTCATCGATTTGCCTTAATCATTTTTCTCTATTTTGCCTCCTTCCCAATTCATATATAATAAAAAGAACAAGGGATACACTGCGGTGCAGCCCTTGTTCTTTTTATATCTACTTTTCAATTTGTACCCTGCTCTCTTACATTCCGTATTAACGCAGCACGTCTATGATTCCATCAACAATTGTCTTAGCCGCTTGTTCTTGAAAAGCCTGTGACTTCATTCGCTTCTCATCATCATGATTGGAGATGTATCCAAGCTCAAGTAGGATCGACGGTCTTGAATTATCCCGCAGCACCATATAATCCCCCACATGTACGCCACGATCTCGCATATTGAAGCTCTGCTTCAGATGCTCATGCATCGTATTGGCAAGCTGCCAATTGTTATCATCGTAATAGTAGGTCGTCATTCCTTCTGCTTCTCCCGTATCGAAAGCATCATAATGAACGCTCACATAGAGATCTGCTGACTTCTCTTCAGCGACGTCAATTCGCTGCTGCAAAGATACCGTCTCGTCCTGCTCTCTTGTGACCACAACCTGTGCGCCTGTCCGTCGCTGAAGTTCGCGCTTAATCGCCTGAACGGTCTGCAGCGTCACATTCTTCTCCAGTGTGCCCTGCTGGCCAACCGAGCCTGAATCGTGTCCCCCATGCCCGGGGTCAAGAACAATCGTCTTTCCTACTAATTGCTGCCCTCCACCTTCTGGTGTTCGTAGAAGGACATGCTCTTCCTGCGAACCGTGTACATCCTGCATATAAACATAAGTCGAGAGCCCCAAAAATAGGAGCGCCGATAAACATACCATAGTCAATCTTTTCATTCGTAGACTACCTCTTCCCTTCTCTATCGATCTCGTTGATGAAACTAGTTTACTAGCCTCATATCAAGATGAGATAAAGATCGGGTAAAGAAAAAAGCCACTTTCTTGGAGAAAGTGGCTACAGCAGCGCTTTCATTGTTATTGCTGCCTCTTATACTAGTAAAATTGACACAACAATTTCCAAGAACGAACTGCATTGAATCTGGTCACAGAAGCGCCTCCTGCAGTCTGTTCGCAGCTTGCTTACAGATAACGGGATATTCATCTTCGATACACGCTTTCCGACCTCAGACGAGCTGCTTCAAGCATCATTTTGGTTTGTAAATCATATATTTGTTTCATTGTTCAACAGACTCTACATGATTAGGAATAAAAAGGAATCTATGATTTTTACACATGCATGAACCTTCATTATCCAGTACAATAGGGAAAGTAACCGTCAGGTAAATGATTCTTTTGAAGGAGGATTTCACGAATGGACACTGCACTGCATGCACAACAAGCCTACGATGCGTGGTTGAACGATGCACACATTGATGAGGCGACGAAGGCAGAATTGCAGCAGATTGCTGACAACGAACGAGAAATTACAGACCGTTTCTATAAAGACTTGGAATTTGGTACAGGTGGCTTGCGCGGCGTTATTGGCGCGGGCAGCAACCGCATGAATGTATATACAGTAGGCAAAGCCACTCAAGGTCTTGCCCAATACTTGAAGTCAGAAGAAGCCGCTCCTTCCGTCGCGATTGCTTACGACTCTCGCCACTTCTCTCCAGAGTTCGCGCTTGAAGCAGCCTTGGTTCTAGCAGGCAATGGCGTAAAGGCATACGTATTCGAAAGTCTACGCCCTACTCCTGAGCTGTCTTTCTCTGTGCGGAACCTGAAGGCAAGCGCAGGCATCGTGGTAACGGCAAGCCACAACCCGCCAGAGTACAACGGGTACAAAGTATACGGCAACGATGGTGGACAAATTACACCACATACAGCATCGCGCGTCATTGCTGAAATTCGCGGCATCGCATCATTCGCGAGCATTCAGAAGCTAACCCGTGAGGAAGCAGAAGCACAAGGACTCCTCGTGTGGCTTGGACAGGAAATGGATGAAGCATACATAAATGCCGTTGCTTCCGTCAGCCAAAATGAAGATATCATTCGCGCATCCAGCGATTCATTCCGTGTACTCTTCACACCGCTTCATGGTACAGGCAACAAGCCTGTACGTGCTGTATTGGATCGCATCGGCTTCCAGCAGGTTCGCGTCGTAGCGGAACAAGAGCTTCCAGACGGCAGCTTCCCTACCGTGAAGTCACCGAATCCAGAAGAGCGTGAGGCATTCAGCATTGCCATTGAGCAGGCTAAATCTTGGGATGCGGACATCATCATGGGTACAGACCCGGATGCAGACCGCATGGGTGCTGTTGTGAAGAATACGGACGGTGAATATGTCGTACTGACCGGCAATCAGTCCGGAGCGATCATGGTACATTATTTGCTGGACGCGATGAAGACCAAGGGGACATTGCCAGCGAATGGAGCTGTGATCAAAACAATCGTAACGAGTGAGCTCGGTGCAGCAATCGCTCAATCCTTCGGCATGACGGTATTCAACACGCTCACTGGCTTCAAATATATCGGCGAGAAGATGACAGAATTCGATCGCACAGGAGAGCATACCTTCATCTTCGGCTACGAAGAAAGCTATGGCTATTTGGCAGGCAACTATGCACGCGATAAGGACGCTGTTATCGCAGCTATGCTCATCAGTGAAGCTGGAGCTTATTACAAAGCACAAGGCAAGACATTGTACGAAGTACTGCAAGATTTGTATGCGCAGCACGGTCATTATCTCGAAGGCCTGCAAACACGTACGTTGAAAGGTGTGGAAGGCGTAGCGATCATCCAAGGTATTATGAATAATTGGCGTGAAGATGCTCCTTCTACAGCAGGCGGTGTGGCCATCACCTTGACTGAAGACTTCGCACAAGGCCTATACGATCTGCCGAAGGAAAATGTACTGAAGTTCCACCTCGAAGATGGCAGCTGGTTCTGCCTCCGTCCATCCGGAACCGAACCGAAGATTAAGATGTACTTCGCCGTGAAGGGCTCGACTGGCGAAGATGCTGCAGCACGCTTGCAGCGCGTATCGGAAGACGTAATGTCGCGTATCGATGCATTTATTCAAGCGCAATCCTAATATCCATCATTGTGTTATCAAATAGATGTAATTTGCGCCGCCGTCTCAGCTTTCTCTGCGGGATGGCGTTATCATGACGCGGCATCGAACAAAAAACAGCAGCTCCGGAGCATCAGATGCTCTGGAGCTGCTGTTTTTCTTTATCCGTATGCGTTTCCGATTAAATATTCTTGCAGTGTATTCTAATATACTAATCCGTTGCCTTGCTCGCCTTGGCGTCCCTTTATTCTTTTCCGTTACGTAACCCCGATTTGGAATGCCTTTATACGTCTCCATTGCGACACTCTGACACGATACACCATTATGCTTCCCTTATACGGTAAGCTCAATTTACCTCTTCAGCTCTTCCACGTACTCAACCGAGCCTGTAACAATCAGCGACGACCGGAATAATCGCCAGCCTGAATCGGTGCAGAGCAATTGGCGTCAGGAAGGCAACAATCAGTACGATAACCAGTGATGTTAACGAATGATGATTCAATTCAATTCCTCCTTATCTCTAGCTTCATGCGCTTACTTAGTGTGGCATCATGAAACAGTGTTGAAAATGTTCATCTCTTTCTTTCCATTTCATACCTCAGCAGCAAGACATGTTCCTCGTGATACACGCTTGCATCCTGCATCAAATCGGTTCATACTAAAATGATGAACAGGCTTTAGTGATGAAAGGAGCAATCCCATGCAACAGGAAACGTTAGAATTATTCCGCACGCTGACGGAATTCCCTTCCGCTCCCGGCTTCGAACGGGAACTGCGTGCCTTGGTAAAAACTGAATTATCCAAATATACAGAGGAATTCGTGCATGATGCACTCGGCAGTGTCTTCGGCGTTATGCGCGGCGACGAGCAAGGCCCTCGCGTTATGGTAGCCGGCCATCTCGATGAAGTTGGCTTCATGATCACGCAAATTACACCAAACGGGATGTTGAAGTTCCAACCGCTTGGCGGCTGGTGGGGACAAGTTGTACTCGCCCAGCAGGTTGAAGTTATTACGCCAAACGGCCCACTTCCAGGTGTTGTAGGCTCCATTCCGAAGCATCTGCTTGACGAAGCTACAGCGAACAAGCCTGTAGACGTGAAGCATATGTACATCGACATCGGTGCAGACAGCCGTGAAGAGGCTGAACAGGCGGGCGTTCGCCCTGGACAACAAATCGTCCCGGTCTGCAAATTCACTCCATTGCTTAATCCTAAGAAAATTATGGCTAAAGCATGGGACAATCGTTATGGGGTTGGACTTGCCATTGAATTGATGAAGGAACTTCATCGTGAGCAATTCAAGCTTCCAAATACATTGTTCTGCGGTGCAACTGTTCAAGAAGAGGTTGGTCTTCGTGGAGCCCGTACATCTGCCAACTTGATTCAGCCCGATATCTTCTATGCACTGGATTGCAGCGCAGCGAATGATATGACGGGTGACGTGAATTCCTTCGGCCATCTCGGCAAAGGTGCATTGCTTCGCATCCTCGATCCTACGATGATTACACATCGCGGTCTCGTGGAGTTCATCCAAGATATTGCGGATACATATCGCATTCCGTATCAATACTTTGTATCTCCAGGCGGGACAGATGCTGGCCAAGTGCATTTGAGCAACAAGGGTGTTCCTTCGACGGTCATCGGCGTATGCGGCCGCTACATCCATACACCTGCTTCGATCGTTCATACAGACGATATCGACGCAGCCAAAGAACTGCTTGTTCAACTGGTGAAGCATACTGACCGTACAACGTACAACACGATTGTAGAACGTTCGTAACGTTATTTCTTAAACCAAAATCGGCAATATGTAAACGAGATTGTACTTAGATGAATTCAACAAGAGCGCAGAACACTGTTCGCATGAACAGCGTCTGCGCTCTTGTTGTAAGGCTGAATCCCAAGAAATGAAGGATTCATTCCCTGTTATGAACGGGAATAATGCAGCTCTACGAGCCCCGAAGAATAGCTGTGCGTGCCAAGCAGATGATAGGTACGCATCGTATGATGCTGTGGAAATAGAGGAATGCCCCCTCCAAGCAGTATAGGGTGAATGAAGAGGCGAAGTTCGTCTACCCATCCTTCCTCCAGCATTCTGCCGATGATCTGCGCACCGCCTACAATCCATACTTGACGCTCCTTATCACCGAGCTTTGCCGACAAGGAAGCCATATCGGGAACATATGTCACGTAATCATCGCGACCTTGGCGGCTTGTCGTTAGCACATAGGTCTCCTTGCCTTCATAAAGATAGGCGCCGAAAGTCAACACTTGATCATAGGTGTGTCTGCCCATAATAAGCGTATCGATCGAACGGTAGAAATCCTCGTAACCGTAGTCTTGATCGGTGAACAGCCAATCAACATCACCATTGTCACGTGCCACATAGCCGTCCAGACTTATCGCAATATAGACATGATAACGCGAACTGTGCGCCATTCTTGCATCTCCTTTTCCATACCTATAGCAGGCTTCACTATACATAGCATACGGCAATGGACATATACTCATTCACAGCTTCAGGAATCGGTTCTTATCCACTCACTTCCCTATATCCCCCCGATGATCCCGCACACAACACATGGATGCCTCTCTACAAATCAATCCTCATCCGCTTCGAACAGCGTGCGAATCATAGCCCCCCGATCATTCATGAAGCTCTTCGTAATGATATAATGATCTGTCTCTTCCAGCTCCACCAGATGAACCCCATCTTCATTGAGCTGCCAGATCTCCGCATTCGGATAGGACATCAAGATCGGAGAATGAGTTGCGATAATGAACTGCGACTGCTTGTTCACAAGCTCGTGCATCCGTGCAAGGAGCGTCATCTGGCGGAGCGGCGACAGAGCCGCTTCAGGCTCGTCCATCATATACATTCCGCGCCCGCCGAAGCGGTGCAGGAACGTATTCAGAAATGACTCCCCGTGCGACTGCTCATGGAGTGATTTCCCCCCGAACGATTCCTTAATTTTCGGGCCTGGAGATACGATTGCATCCAGTTCTTCAATATTTGTCGCCACATTATAATAACTCTCCGCACGCAAGAAGAAACCGTCCTTCGGGCGCTGAACCCCCCGAGACAGCCGCAGATAGCGATATAGTTCAGAGTGTGTTGCAGATGTCGAAAATGAAAAATTCATCGATCCGCCTTCCGGATTGAAACCCCAAGCAACAGCAAGCCCCTCCAGCAAGGTAGACTTCCCTGTACCGTTCTCCCCGACAATAAAGGTAACAGGTTTGCGAAATGCAAGCTGGTCGAGGGAACGAATCGCGGTAAGATCAAAGGGATACTGATGGAAGGAAGGCACTTGTTCACGCAATAACGTTATTTGCCGCAAATAGAGTGGCGAAGATTCAAATAGGGAATTCATAGGCTCATTCCTCCTTGGCAGGTGAATCGTCTCGCGGTACACTGTTAGACAAGGCTGCGAGAAGTACAACCACATTATCTATGATTAGGAACAGGGAGGGCAACTATGATGACAACGTCTGCCGATCAATCCACATCCAGCACGTCTGAAGTTCAGAACAATAGAACCGCTACCGCAACATTCGCGGGGGGATGCTTCTGGTGTATGGTGAAGCCATTTGACCAATGGGATGGCGTCTATCGCGTCGTATCTGGCTATACGGGTGGGCATACCCCGAATCCTACATACGAGCAAGTAAAAAAGCAGACGACCGGTCATCTGGAGGCCGTGCAAATTACATACAATCCAGACATCATCTCGTATAGCACGATGCTTGAACTGTTCTGGGCGCAAATCGATCCAACCGATGACGGCGGCCAATTCCAAGATCGCGGTGAATCGTATACGGCGGCTATCTTTGTGCACAATGAGGAACAGCGCCAACTAGCTGAGGCATCCAAGCTGGCACTTGCTGAGAGTGAACGCTTCGACAAGCCTATCGTGACGCCAATACGCGATGCTGCACCCTTCTATCCTGCGGAAGACTATCATCAAGACTACTATCGCAAGGAGCCCGAGCATTATAAGGAGGAACGCTCCAAGTCAGGACGCGATGAATTCATTTCCCACTATTGGAAAGCAACAGATATAGAAGTATAGAAGCATGCTGCGGATTCATCTTTATTCGATATGAAAAGAAACGGAGGGACAAGCGATCGATACCGAACAATTTGTGCGTGACTTTACTCAATTGGGACCACACCAAGCAATGGCCGATGGGGTACGAGTAGAAGATTCCAAGTCCATTGAAACCATTACAGGATGCGTGCTCCCCGATAATTTCAAGCAATTATACAGCTTCTATAATGGAGAACTGCCTGGAGAGCATCTATTGATGCTAGGGTTCTACTGGATGACTCTGCAATATATTGAATACGAAATCGTCCTCTACTGGGGATTGCCGCCGAATATGAGTTCGACGCAATCTCGTATCAGAAGGACCATATTCAAGAAGTCACTTGGAGTCCCGGCTGGATTCCGATCAATGCCAATGGTTCAGTCAGTTATATCGCGCTTGATCTCGCTCCTGGCCCAAGCGGCACGAAGGGACAGGCCATTAACTCCGGCCGCGATGAACAGGAAACGGTCGTCATTGCCGATTCTCTGGGAACCTTTTATTCATTAATCATCGAAAAGTTTTCCAAACAGAGCGCTGCGGATACGATCAGGAGAAGTACTTTATCGTATGGAAGACGGGCCATTTGTTCGATGAACTGAAGGAGCCCCTTCTTCCCTCTCACTCCGCGGATGAAGCTGATCTTGCTAACAAGTGGAGTGGCTTAGATGAACGGTGGAAGCAGGAAATCAATCGCGTGCTTGGCAAGTTGATCCACTTCGTAAACAGGTGGGATACAAGGTGGAAGAATCAGAATAACGAACAAGTGAAATTATACATATCAAAAGCTGAAATCAAGTTGATTATGATTGGGCATTACTGGAGCCAAAAGATAGAATTTAGCTGCGCGATTTTCAGCAAAGAAGAGAATATCGGCTCTCATTCACAGTCAAACTTTTGATTGACTAGCTCTTATCGCTGGGAACCTTGCCATTAACATGGGAGGGACAAATTTTACTCTTTTTCAGAACGCCTAAATGATGGTGACCGGGCATTGGATGGGGGTGGAAAACGGAAAAGGTTCGATCATTCACTGTGTCTCACCATTTCCTTTTATCAATATTCATGAACCGTAAATTCTCGTTCATCCGGACTACAGTGGCTTATATCTCTTCATGGTTTGATAAACCAAATGTTATCGAATTGTCAGCGGTATTGGGTTAGGGGTTTGCATTGGGAATATTCTACGGTATGAGGACAAAAATTTCTTATTCGAATGTCATTTTATAAAGGCTTATCTGGAACTTTGTCGATTTCTGGTGAGATTGGGTTCAATCATATAAACTAATCGATTTATTGTTCTGAACTAATTCCTCAATTGTACTTCTCCGGAAACGCCACCTGATCGCAGTTTAAGAAAGCTAATAATTTCAAACAATTTAATAAAATTCAAAACATACTTGATAATTTATTCCCTCAATCAATTGTTGACCTCGTTTTGATTGGGCTCAGAGGATGATTTGAAATCGTTGGGAGCCTCCTCAATAATAAGATCGGAATTTTCGTTCTTTATATCGTTTACACTCTTTGATACCGGGATAGCCGTCATATTCTGCGAAGGATAATCCGTCAAGAAATTTCTCTATTCCTAAACCACATTATTAACGAGTCAATTGAAAGTAATATTATTATAATTATTAATGGTTGTGCAAATATATCATAAGGTAAGGGGGTGGCAAGAGAAATAATTACGTTTATGAATGTCATTCCTACAAATAGCGCAATGTTTAATAATAAGTAACGTATTAAAACTTTAATGTTATTACGAAAAACAATATGTAAGGTTATTACCGCGATATAAAATAAAAAAGAAAATAGATTAGCGAATGTAGAAACCCATTTTTCAAAATGGATCGCTGAGTCAAGCTCTTGCGAATGATTTAATCGATAATATTCTAGCAGTCCAAAACTGTAGTAAAATAAAAGAAGCAAAATAGTGTAAGCAATAAATAGTGTCTTTGACAAAGATATATTTTTACGAATTGCAGAGAAAAAATTCATTATCCCGCCCCCTTTAGCTAGTTCCTATTAAATGAATTCATTTTTTTAAAGACGCTTATTTTTCACTATTCATCAGGTAATCGATCCCTTGTGGTAAATGGGTCACCTTTTGAAATTTAACTTGGGATTCTAATCTTAGATACACCCAAGTCTTTCTCTTTAAAAGTTGAACATTCTCCATTGTCCCCCACTGTTTGGGTCTTGCCACGCCTAATAGTCAAGACTTAAACAGTGGAGGGACTTAGAGTTATTGAACTATATTTTGCATTCCTGAAGGATAAGCGTCAAAGGAGTCTACAAAGCTTCCAAAATCTACGTTGACGCCGTAAGTATAAGGACCCCAAACAGGGATTCCTACTGTAGCCGTCATATTGTAGCTAATATTAAAACTTGCTCTTGTGCCAGAATATGAGTTACCAGTATTGATGTTAGAAAGAGAGGTGGAAATGCCCCATCCAAAATTTGCGGAAAGATCAGCGTATGGCCCGTTTACTGAAGTAATCCGGAAATCATTTCCATAAGAGAAGCTGCCACTGAGAGTAACAACCCACTCTTTTGTAAAATGTCCTTTTGAGTCTGAAGCCATATGGTAAAATTTTTTTGTCACACTCTCACCACTAGCTAAAGTAGCACTTTTACTAGATTCTCCAGTACCAAGAGTATCTTGTATTTGTTCTACATAAGTTAAAGATAATTTTTTGTCAAGAATAGCTTGTTTAATTTCTTTATAGTCCCCACTATAAAAATGACTCTTATTACTCTCGATAAAATCCTTTGTCACATTAACTCCATTTGGATCTACTACTTTAACTCCATCGAGATCCTTGAAAACTTTACCGATATAGTCAACAAATTGTTGACTCACTTCATTTTTTCCCTCAACATTCATTACTTGAGCTACATTATCGCTAGCGTTGTCTCCTGAATTATCCGCAGCAAATGTTGAAGATGTATTCAAAGAAACCACTAATGAAAGTATAGCCATAATACTTAGAATTCGCTTTGCCATTTGTATTTCCTCCTATTAGATAAATCGAAAACCACAAAAAAATTTACACAAGAGCGCGTATATCATCTCCTTCAAGGAAAGTATTTTTTACATGGGTAATCATACCATTTATATATTAATTTGTAAATTATATGGTTATATTTTCCTGGATAATATGAGGGATCGGACTAGATTCTTTCGAAATGGGGCAAATACTCTTAGTTTTGGGATATGCGGGCAGCCGTTCCCGATTCCAAGAATCTCTTATGTATATTCGAAACTGATGGCACCCTGTATTATTTCAAGAGGGCACTCATTGCGGTAATTATTGCCTGACCTTTTCCCTAAGGATAATATGGATGTCACATGGATCAATATCAGGAATAACTACTCAAACATTCACTTCTCTCGGTATAGAACAGTCTACGGACGATTATTGGGCGAATAAAAGTCACATCTTGAATCTGCTCTTTCAACTTATCGAAATGAAACTTAGCATACTGAACTAATTTTGAGTCAGATATTTAATAAAGATGGGTAGATGATATTTATAACCTGATCAAATATAACACCTAAAAATTATTGTTTATCAGGCTTTGACCATTACTATCCTTATTGGACTCCAACTTATGCCTTCCTCTTTTTTCAGTACATAATTGAAATTACTGTGTCTCCAAACCTTAAATATATATTGGAAACTACTTTCATCAACACCGTTACTCCTCAATGCTCTAATAATGCGATCGAAATCAAACCGTCTAGCTGATTTTAATAAATTCAGGACTCTTGAATAGTAAAAAAAACACCGTACACGAATATCAATGACCCCATCAAGCCATTCACAGTAATATATATATCCTCTCATACTCGGACAGAGTATGATGAATTCGTTCAGTCTTCCACCCTTTGTGTCGAGTTAACTCCTGAAGTAATTTTATTGTCATGTGCTTGAATAAACGGCTGATAGTTCTTCTCCTACACCTTGTCCTCTTACTGTCTTAATGTATTTGCTTTGCAATTTTTTTCTTTCACTTCGCTTAGACAACTTCATCACCTCCAGAAATCCCCCCCTGTACCCCGATAAATCATCCTTTGGATCCGATACCCCTTAAAACAACTAATGGCCTCACCCCTCGATAACAAAGGGCAAAGCCATTAGCATAAATTGTTTTGTTGACACTAACTTTAATGTCATGGATTGTCAACACTAAATCAGACAGCTTTTTTAAGGGATAATCTTCTGTAATCTACTGGACTCATATAGCCTAAGGTTCCATGGATGCGATGTTTGTTGAACCAATTAACGTAGTCATATAGCTCCAATTCTAGGCGATGTAAACTTTGGAAGTTCATCTGATTTATGAATTCCGTCTTCATAATTTTAAACGTAGCTTCTGCAACTGCGTTATCATAAGGGCACCCTTTCATGCTTAAGGAACGACCGATCTTTAACGTAGCAAGTGTCTCATCAATCAACTTGTTCTTAAATTCACTACCACGATCGGTATGGAATAATTGAATTTGACTTAGATTTCCTTGCACAGAAGCAAAGGCTCGTGTGACTAAAGCTGCGTCCTTTTTCGGCCCTGCACTTGAGCCAATGATCTCTCGAATAAAGAGGTCAACTAATACACAGATGTAGTGCCATCTGTTTTTGACTTTGACATACGTTAGATCGCTTACAACGACGCGCTTAGCTTCAGATTGCTGGAACTTGCGGTTCAGTTCATTTACCTGTTGCGATTCGTTGCATGTTGTTTTGTGAGGTTTGTATTGAGCCACGGTGTATGTAGAAACAAGGCCTTGTTCCTTCATAATGCGGCCAATTCGACGTCTTGATACGATAAGTCCACGTTCGTGAAGCTTTGCTTTAATCTTTCTTGTACCATATGCATTTCGGTTCTTCTGGAAGATTTCAACGATTAGCTTCGTAATACCATCTTCATTACTGGAGTTTTTTGCTTCATAATAGTACGTACTTCTAGTTATTTGCAGGACGTCACACATTGCTGATACCGAGTATTTGTCGCGATTTTGATGGATGACACTTACTTTCGTCCCATGATCAGCGCTGCTTGCTTTAGAATGTCATTCTCCATTTTGAGTCGTTGGTTTTCTTTCCGTAATGCAATAAGTTCATTTTCTTCTGGAGAGCGGTTGTCCTTCTCTGAGAAGGAACCTGTTTGGTGGGCTTGTTTAATCCAGCGATCCAATGCAGATGCACTCAACTCATACTCACTTACAATGTCTGCTCTTGATTTCCCATTCTCGTATAGCTGAACCATCTGTTTCTTGAAATCATCTGTAAATGTTCGTCTTATTCTTGGCATAGTAGATCCGCTCCTTGTTATGATGTGTTAATTCTACTAGCCCTTAATTTTTCTGTCCAACTAAGTGTAGCCGATCTAGTCATCAGACACGTTCTTATGAGGTGTAACCGTATGTTTCCCCCTATAATTTAGTCTAGGATACTCGCTTTTCTGATATTTAGCATCGAATTTGTCCGTACATGTACACAAAACAAATAGACCGTCCCCTCGCTCTAGGTAACGGTCTATTTCCTGAAATATTTCCAGACTATTGCACCTTAAAGCATTTTTGCTCTAGGCTACGATATTATAATAACTCCTTGCGAAGCTGCTCCGGAGACTTCGGAGACAACAAGCCAAATGGAATATCAAATACCGTGCGAGCACCGGATTCGCCGCGCTTCGCCAGACGAGATACAGCACGAGCATAAGCAACGAGTACGCTTGCTGTGAATTCAGGGTTGCTGCCCAGATTCAAGCCGAACTCCATAATTTGCGATGTGCCTTCACCTGTCACGCCGCTGCGGAATACAAGACCGCCATGAGGCATGGCAGAGTGGTTCGCCTTCAGCTCTTCTTCGCTGATGAAGTTCACGATTGTGTCGTAATCCGCGAAGTAGTTCGGCATGGACTTGATTTCTTGCTCGATGCGAGCCTTGTCCGCGCCTTCTTCAGCAACAACGAAGCATTCACGCAGGTGCTTCTCGCGAGTGGACAATTCAGGGTTCTCCCCTTGACGTACCTTCGCAACAGCTTCCTCGGAAGGAATTGTGTATTGTACACCGTTCTTAACGCCCTCTACACGGCGAATTGCATCGGAGTGACCTTGGCTTACGCCACGTCCCCAGAATGTGTATTCATTGCCCTCTGGAAGAACAGATTCGAACAACAAGCGGTTCAAGGAGAACAAGCCTGGATCCCAACCTGTCGAGATAACTGCAACATGTCCGTTTCCTTGAGCAGCTTCATCGACAGATGCGAAATATTCAGGAATACGTGCATGTGTATCAAAGCTATCCACCGTGTTGAACATACGTGCAAGCTCAGGACCTTGCTCTGGAAGATCCGTTGCAGAACCTCCGCACAAAATCATTACATCTACTTTATCTTTGTAAGATTCCGCATCATTGAGTGAAAAGACAGGAACCTCTGCTTGTATGGATTCTGGGCTGCGACGTGTGAAAATGCCAACGAGCTCCATATCTGAATTTTGGCGGATCGATTTCTCTACGCCCTTGCCTAAGTTACCGTAACCTACAATACCTATACGAATAGATGACATGAGGTTGCTCCTCTCTATTTCTAAAATCATGGACTAGTATAATATATAAAGTAGATTTGCACAAAATGACATAGATTATTCGCTATACTTGTTGCATTCTGTTGCTACTGCTCTTCAGCTGTCAACTCTTTTGCTATCTACGTAATGGGAAACTGAGTGTGATACGTGCCCCTCCTTCAGGCGTATTCGCTGCTTGAATGCCTCCCCCATGCTTACGCATAATGAGCTTCGCCATATACAACCCAAGTCCGGCATGCCCTTGATATTGCGAACGTGATGCGTCGCCTTGAACGAACTTATCAAATACGGAATCCAGCATATGTGCTGGGAATCCAGTTCCCGTATCTGTAATCGACATCTCCAGCTCATGCACTTTCCATTCCGCCTTCCACGTAATTGTGCCGCCTGAAGGTGTGAAGCGTAAGCTATTAGCGAGCAGATTGTCCATAAGCTGTCTCAGACGATTCCCATCGAGAAGCATTGCTCCCTCTGCTTGTTGATCTGCAGGTGGGATGCAATGGAATTCAATCTGCTGTTCTGCGCACAACTGCTGCATATCCTGTGCGATCTCTTCCATAAATCGATTCATCTCTACTGGCTTTCGGTTCAAACGGAACTGCGGTGACTCCATTTCCGACACCTGATTCATTTCCTGCACGAGCCGAATGGCCCGCTTTGTATTCTTATCAATCGTCGTCAAATATCGCTGCAGACGATCCGGACGATTCATTCCACCATCCAGCAAACCCTCTACATGACCTTGCACGATTGCGAGCGGGGTACGCAGATCATGTGCGAGTGCAGCTACCATCTCGCGCCGCCGCTGCTCCAACTTCCACTCGCGTTGCAGAGACAAATATAGCTCCCGCCTCATCTCGTCGAATGCCTTCATGAGTTGAGCCATTTCTGAAGTACCTTCATAGGAGAAGCTAAAATCCAGATCCCGCTGCTGAACCCGTCTCGTGCCCTCTATTAATTCCTCGATGGGGCGGCTCAGCTTGCGGCCGAACCTTCGACCGAACAGCCATGCAAATAGAATGACAAATAGAAAAGGTGAAAATAAGACCGCGATGACTAACAGTCCGAAGTAAGGGCCTAGCTTCGATCGCACAGTAACGCCAACAGAAAGTGTGTAGTTGATGACTACAGCTCCCTGCAGCTCGCCTGACCGATTGACGACAGGCAATACGTTGCGAGCACGCCCCATTCCCGTCATCCCGCTTGCATTGAGTAGGGAAATCAGTTCGCGCCCACCACGTATGTTCGGATCAGGCAGCGATCCATATCTATATTGACCTGTTCGATCAACAACTGCGTAACGTATCCCCTTCTCATCTACTAATCGTTCGATGAGCGATTGATTTTCCTTATCCAGCAAGCGTTCCCCTTCTGATTCTACTAACTTGCGTATGGGCGGAATCTGCTTCTCATAGTAATTGGCAGGTCTGAACACGCCGTCGTCATAAGATTGCATCCATATGAAGGCTCCCCATACAACAATCGTCAGTGCCAGACTCGTACCGATTACCCATACAAAGTATGTAATAAACTGACGTTTAAAGGAGTGCATGCTCATTCCTGCACCTTCCATTTGTAGCCGATGCCCCATACGGTTTCAATCCAGCGCGATGGCGTGTGAACTGCTGCCATCTTCGCCCGAATATTCTTCACATGCTCCGTAACTGTCGTATCATCTCCAAGGGCGTCCATACCCCATACCTGTTCGTAAATATGCTCGCGTGCAAATACCTGTCCCGGATGGAGAGCAAGCAGTTCTACGATCGCGAACTCCCGGCTTGTTAACGGCAATCGCTTGCCTTCATAACGAAGCTCCATCCCCTTCACATCCACTGTAAATGCTCCAAATATGAGTACTTGCTCATGATTATCCTGCTGCCGCACATAACGTCGTTCTCTTCGAAGATGCGCTTCAATGCGCGCCTTCAGCTCACGCATGCTAAATGGCTTGCTAATATAATCATCCCCCCCTGCCGCTAGACCGTATATACGATCTGCTTCACTCACCCTCGCACTGACAAATAGAATCGGGCAAGCAACCGCTTCTCGAACCTGCTTACACCATTCCACTCCATCCGTGCCAGGCATCATAACGTCGAGTACAATTAGGTCGGGCGACTGTTCCGTAATAAGCCGCTGCGCCTGATCCGCATTGTGTGCCGTGCGTACCGAATACCCGTCATCCTCCAATGAATCACGTACGAACACCGTCATTTCTTCCTCATCATCGACCAGCAATATGTTAGCCCGTTCCATGCCTTTGTTCCCCTTTGGTGACAAAATTTCAATCCTGTATGATTTCCTTCTCTTCGACTATGTAAATGGAGTGAGGATTGCCACGTTACTTTATCGCCGCTTTCTATCTCAATTTCCCCCGCAAACTATGATCCCTATAGATTAGGATCTCTATTGATTGTGATCTCTATTGATAATGAACATTGTTAAATATGATCGATATGAAATACGTTCCGCATTAATAGTTACTCTATTAAACACCGTTACCCCCGCTTAGTTGCAATTTTGCACTTCTACGTTATGATTTTCTTATAACAGTCATCATATCTAGTCTAATGCAACTCTCTCACACAGGGCAAATAAGCCATGATCGTTCAATAAAGCAATGGATTCAAAAGAGCAATGAGTTCGATACAATAAGACGACATGAATCAGAATAAGCGTACCGTGAACCGCCGACAGGCACTTCCACTGTACGCTTATTCATTCAATGAACCCCCATTCCTGCTATCGCATATGCTGATCAAGAGGAGTTGGGCGTATGCCACAATATCTAATTATTGTCGATCTGTCTGATCGCAGGTTATACCTACTGGACGGAGATGTCGTTGTAAGGGAATATCCTGTGGGCGTCGGCAAGATGTTAACCCAAACCCCTACAGGGGAATATACGATCATTAACAAAGAGCCGAACCCGGGCGGCCCATTTGGCGTCTTCTGGATGGGCTTGTCGAAGCCCCATTACGGCATTCACGGAACGAATGATCCTTCCTCCATTGGGCACTACGTATCTCACGGCTGTATCCGCATGTACAATGAGGATGTTCTCCAATTGGCAGCTCTTGTCCCCATCCATACAAGAGTGACCATACGTCCATAACATTGACAGGATTAAATCGGGCATCGAAAAAAGAATAAAGCCTCTTTCCTGCTGCAGAGAAGCGTGTTCTCATATCGCAGCAAGAAAGAAGCATTATAAAAGTCCCCCATAATGCCGTAATGACACCCGGTACACTGGGCTGGCCTTTATGGGTATATTCTATTATGCCAAGATTGATGCTGGAGCTACCTCCAATGGGAAGTGGCAAGCCACTTGCCGGTCTGCGCCAACCGTCTCCAGCTCCGGCGCTACGAGCCGGCACTTCTCTTGAGCGAAGGCACATCGCGGATGGAAGCGGCACCCCGAAGGAGGGTTCGCCGGAGATGGCACATCTCCCTGCAGGACAATTCGCTCCTTCTTATAATGCGGATTCGGTCTAGGAATCGCGGACAGCAGCGCCGCGGTATAAGGATGCTTAGGATTCGCGAACAAATCCTCCGTACGGGCCACTTCGACTAATTTGCCTAAATACATGACCCCGATACGATCAGAAATATGACGTACGACATTCAGCCCATGCGCGATAAAGAGGAAGGTCAATCCCAATTCCTTCTGCAGCTTCATGAGCAGGTTCAGCACTTGGGATTGGACCGACACATCCAATGCCGATACGGCTTCATCTGCTACGATAAAGCTCGGATTAAGCGCAATCGCTCGAGCGATGCCTATCCGTTGGCGCTGACCACCAGAGAACTCATGTGGATAACGGTTGCGTCGGACTGGATCCAGTCCGACCAGCTCCATCAATTCCACTACACGCTTATCGATTTCGCTCGGTGACGCCTTATGGTGAACACGCAGCGGCTCTCCGATAATATCTCGGATGTGTATACGTGGATTCAAGGAACCGAACGGATCTTGGAATATAATTTGCATATCCTGCCGCAGCCGTCGCAGTTGCTTCGTATTCATATTCTGAATCTGCTTCCCATCGAAAAAGACAGCTCCGCTTGTTGGCTTCTGTAATTGGAGAATGGCTCTACCGAGCGTTGATTTGCCGCAGCCCGATTCGCCGACAAGACCGAACGTTTCCCCTTGATTAATGCTAAAGGTAACATCATCTACTGCTTTCACATGGCCAACTACCCGGTTGAGGAGACCCGTCTTGATCGGGAAATACTTCTTCAGGTTGCGAACTTCGATCAATGATTGTTGCATCATGCGCGCTTCACCTCGGTTTGTCCGTCATTATCGCCGTGGAACAGCCAACAGGCTACCTGATGATTGCTCCGGATTTCCCCTAGTGCAGGCTCGTGATGTCGGCATTTGTCCTCCACCTTCGCACAGCGTGGATTGAAGCGGCAGCCCGAAGGCAAGTTGTTAATTCCGGGAATGGTTCCTGGAATCGTATAGAGTTCCTCGCCTCTTGCTCCTTCCAAGCCTGGAATCGACTGCAAGAGACCAATCGTATAAGGATGGGAGGGATGGTCAAATATTTCTGCTACGCTTCCTTCCTCCACGATCTTGCCGGCATACATTACCGCGATACGGTCAGCCATCTCCGCAGCTACGCCCATATCATGGGTAATCAGCACAATCGCCATGCCGAGCTCCTGCTGAAGACGCTGCAGCAGATCGAGAATTTGCGCCTGCACGGTTACATCGAGCGCAGTCGTCGGCTCATCTGCAATGAGCAGCTCTGGCTTGCAGACGAGTGCCATCGCGATAACGACCCGCTGCCGCATGCCGCCGGACATCTCGTGCGGATATTGCTTCGCACGCATCTCTGGATCCGGGATTCCTACCATGCGCAGCATGTCAATTGCCCGCTCCCAAGATTCCTTCTTGCTTATCTTCTCATGAAGCTGCAAGCTTTCCGCAATTTGATCGCCTATCGTAAACACCGGATTAAGCGCCGACATCGGATCTTGGAAGATCATCGAAATCTTTTCCCCACGAACGTTGATCATTTCCTTTTGCGATTTGGTTGACAGATCCTCGCCATTAAAACGAATGCTGCCTTCGAAAATGGTTCCTCCTGCATAGTCGATCAATCGCATAATCGAAAGAGAAGCGACACTCTTACCACTGCCGGATTCACCTACAATACAGAGCGTTTTACCCTTCTCCACGCTAAGGGATATTCGATCTGTTGCCTTCGCAATGCCCTGCGCCGTCACAAAGCCTGTTGTCAGATTTCGGACTTCGAGAAGTTTTCCCGCCATTGCCGCAACCTCCTACGTGGAATTTTCTCTTTCTTGCGTGGATCAAATGCATCTCGGATGCCGTCTCCAATAAAATTGACCGCCAACACGACAATAAAAATGCATGCTCCTGGATAAAGCGCTTGCGTCGGATCGACAAGCATGAATTGCTGTGCGTTGCTAAGCATCAATCCCCAGCTCGTATCAGGAAGCTGTACCCCTAAACCGAGATAAGATAATCCGGACTCGGCAAGAATCGCCCCGCCTACCATTAAAGTAGCGTTTACGATAATCGGAGCCGTGGCATTGCGAAGCAAATGTCTGCTTATAATCCCCCAACTGGACACACCAATCGCCTTGGCCGCTTCCACATACTGCATCTCCCGCAGTTGAAGGAACGTTCCTCTAACAAGCCTCGCCGAGCCCATCCAGCTTGTAAAGCTTAAAATCATGATCATGTAGCTGAACTTCGGACCGAAGATAGCCAATACCAAGATGTTCAGGAACAAGGTCGGGATGGAGTTCATGACATCCACCAGCCTCATGAAAATCGTATCGATCCAGCCGCCGAAATATCCGGAAATGGAACCAATAATGGTTCCGATTACGACAGAAATAAAGGCAACCGAGAAACCGACCGATAACGACACTTGACTGCTGTAGATAAGCCGTGACAAGATGTCCCTTCCCAATTCATCCGTTCCCAGTGGATGACCAGGACTGCCCGCTGGCAAACTTGACTTCAACATATCGATCGCGGCTGGGTCATACGGGGCAATATATTTAGCACATAGAGCAATGACGACAAAGAACAATAGGACGATGGCTCCAACTACTGCAAATGGATTGCTCATAAATTTCTTCCATGCCATTAAGGTCATACTTGTCGGCTTCTCCGACTTAGGGCCAACCTCACTCGTCTTGCCGCGTTCAGGGTCAAGCTGAGCACCTTGTAAGCTCGTTGCACTCATGCCGACATGCCCCCTTTGCCCAATTGTACACGCGGATCAACAACCGCATACAAAATGTCCGCGATCAAGTTGCCAAGAACGACGATAACCGTTGTAATTAAGGTAATTGCCATCAGTACCGAATACTCCCGCGACACCGCCATCTCAACGAACAACCGCCCCATGCCTGGCCAGTTAAATACGCTTTCCGTAATCGCTGCTCCCGCTATGAGTATCGGCAGATCCAGACCAAGTACGGTAATGATCGGGATGAGCGCATTCCGCAAGGCATGACGGAAAATGACCCTGCTTTCCTTCATTCCCTTCGCTCTCGCCGTTCGAATGTAGTCCTGCCCCAGCACCTCAAGCATGCTGGATCGAGAATATTTCACGTAAGAAGCCAAGAAGCCTAATGTGAGAACCGTGACAGGCAGAATAAGATGCATGAATAAGTCCTGAAAATCGCCCTCTTTCCCCATCGAATACATGTCGGATAAAGGCAGCCAGTCCAACTTAATAGAAAAATAACTCTGCAAAAGAATACCAAACCAGAATGTCGGCATGGCAAACCCAATATAAGAAATTAACGACGCTGTCTGGTCGGATAATCCATACTCTCTCGTACTATTGTATATCCCCCAGGGGATCGCAATGATTAAGGAGAGCAGCCATGCAACGCTCATCAGAACAACCGTATTCTTCACCGTCGGCCAGAGTATATCACCTACTGGGAGATTATTCTTGAAGGTTTTCCCCAAATCACCCTTCAACAGGTCTCCCACCCAGCGAATATATTGGATATGAATCGGCTTGTCCAAGCCGAGATTTTTCGCTTGTATTTTACCCGCTTCCTGAGACAGTCCCGGCGACAGAAAGATTTGCGTCGGACCTCCTGGTGCTGCATGAATGAGTCCAAAGGTAACGATGGAGATCAAAAACAGCACTAAGAGTGACTGTAGTACACGGCGGATCAGATACTCCGTCATAGGAAATCCTCCTAAATCGTATCGTGTGAATTCATGTATTAGCACATCCATATAAAAGAGGAAGGGGCAAGCAACCCCCTCCCCTCATCATGCATATTCAACCTGTGCTTGGTATTTTATTCTACCCACCAGTTGATCATGCGGAACATGTATCCATATGCGAGTCCTGGTTCAGGTCTGTCTTCTTCCGCATATTTCACACGAGGGTTCAAGCCCTGTGGTGTACCATATTGATACATGAATACATAAGGAAGATCCGTTGTGATTTCTTTACCGATCTCTGCGTAAACTTTCTTACGCTCGTTTTGATCAGCGACAGAGTAACCTTTTACCCACAATTGATCGAGTTTTTCGTTTTTATACCAACCCGAATTTTGGTTCGGCGGGAAGAACTTTGAGGAGAGAATGCTTTCTGCGTTCGGATCTGGATCATTTAATGACCATGCCGCCAAGATAGCTTGGAATTTACCCGGTACAATGTTCTGCTCTTGCCAAGCAGCGAAGTCAACGCCTCTCGGCTTCACTTCAATGCCGATATCTTTCAAGTTCTGTTGGATAACAGCAGCAACCTGTTCGCGGCGGCTATTACCTGTATTGTATTGAAGTTCGAAGGAGAACTTGACGCCGTTCTTCTCTAAAATGCCACCTTCAGTGCTAGCCTTCCATCCATCTTCAGCCAGCAGCTTCTTCGCCAATTCCACATCATAGTTATAAACTACTGCAGTTTCGGCTGGATCTGCCCATGAGCCTGGCAGGAATGGCGAGTTCATCAACTTACCTGTTCCCTTAAGGATATTGTCGACCATGCCTTGGCGGTTAAGCGCGTGAGCGATCGCTTGTCTTGTCTTCTGTCCAGCAAAGAAGCTTTCTTTATTATCGAAGTTCATTTTGTTAAAGTTGAAGCCCATGTATTCGTAGAGTGGTCCTGGTGCCAAGATGACGTTGAGGTTGTCGCGAGCTTGAACAGCTGCTAGTTGGGTGACTGGAATCGCTGATACAGAGTCGACATCTCCCTTGATGAGAGCTTGCACTTCTGTATTTTGATCTGCGTAGATTTTGTAGATGACTTTCTGGATGTGAGGTTTTTTCGCTCCCCAGTAGTTCGGGTCTGCGTCGAAGCTTAAGTATTGTTTTTGCTTCCATTCAGTCCATTTCCAAGGACCGTTCGTTACAGTCTGCTCTGGTTTGGAACCGTATGGATGCTTCTTCAATTCTGTAATCGGAACATCCTTCAAGATGTGATATGGCACTGGTTTAAGTCTAAGAGAGTAGAGGAATGGGGCAAATACTTGCTTTAACTTGATCTGAACAGTGTGTCCATCGATCTTCGTTACCGATTCAACATGTTCGAATTGGCTAATACCTGGGGAACCTACTTCTGGGTTGCGTACCGTATTAATGGTAAAGATCAAATCATCCGCTGTTACTGGTTGGCCGTCGCTCCATTTGGCTTCTGGCTTCAATTTGACCGTGTAGGTCTTCAAGTCTTCACTGATTTGAGGAGGCTCAGCCGCGAGAGACCAAGGCTCTACGACTACGTTCGCTTGACGGTCAAGATCGTACAGGCTGGAGAAGATCAAGATTTCAGCATCCCCGGATGAAGTATCACTTACGTACAATGGGTTTACCGAAACGATATCCGAGAAGGTACCTAACGTGATTGTACCTCCATCTTTCGGGGTCTGAGCCGTATTCTCCTTCGCTGGCTCTTCCGTTTTCGCTGGTTCGGTATTTTTGGGCTCATCCTTTGGAGGATTCGTCGATGTGCTTGAACCTCCGCACGCTGACAACAACGATCCCATTAGTACCAAGAGCAGCATAAATGACATCCATTTCTTTTTTGCCACATAATTCCCCTCTCTCATTTTCGATATTTTTGTGAAGGATATATTTTCCTAGACATTGTATCATTTGAATCAGCCTACAGGTAGTAAAATGATGGAAAATATTTATAATTTGCAATTATATTTTTCATTTTACTGATTACTTTCTTTAAAAAGACTATATAGAAAGAAAAAAGGGGCGACATCCGTCCCCTTTACCACTTTACTCCAATAAATTAACCTATGGTACACGGGATACGAACGTAAATCTTCTACGCTCCCCTTCCTTCTTATCCTAGCGCTGGATGCTGACAATTCTCTCTGTTCCATTCCATGTGACGCTGGCCCCTATGGATTCGGCAATTGCTCGAACAGGTACATAGGCACTGCCATTCAGAATGATGCTATTTGGCTGAGAGATATTATTGAGATACGCGACCTTCTTCGTATTGTCCCATCCAACAGAAAGACCCAATGCTGACGCTATATCACGAATCGGACCGTATACGACATTTTCCTTCATTATTCCCTGCGCTGCTTCTTGTCCATTGACTAGAATGCGAATTCCATTTTGAAGTTGCTGTACTTGCCCCTTAATTAAAATTATGAACTGGCTCCAGTACGGGAGAATTTGCGAAGGGCACTGCTTGCCTGACCATTTCTTATGCGGGACAACTTGATCGACCGTAAGCGTATAGCGCAAAATCAGTGTTGCCACGAGCCACGCTGCGTTATTCCAAGCCACATCTTGATTCATGCCCGTATACATGCATACCTCAATAGCAATGCTTGTCGTGTTGCCAGGCCCATTGCCATCGCCTGCGTGCCATCCCTGCTCATTATCACGCAGATGCTGATAAATATCCTTGTCATCCACCGTATAGTGCCATGATGCTTGTCTCCCACCGCTTCCATCTAACAAGTAGCGCGCGTGCGATTCCGCTGTTCCGCTTGTATTGTCCGTGTTGTGGATCGTAATCCACTGTGGTGTCATAGGCTTGCTCGGCTTGTTCGGACTGCCATCCGGAATCAGACGTTGTTGAATGACGATGCTCATGGTTCATCATCTCGCTTCTGCATAATGTGTTGTCCTAGAAGACTTGGCATGCATGCTGCGAGAGCTGATCTATCACCAAAAAGCGTTCAAAGGAGTTGAACGCCGCTTGGATCATTGCCGCAAATGGATTGTATATAGGAGAATCACCCTAAGATATAAGTGCCGTCGCAAATCTTCTATAGTAAAGCATACGTACTTTCATAGAAGTTTGGCTCTGGCAATTGTCTCGATGGATTTGTCTGTTTTGGCTCCACTCATCAGCTTAGATGTCCATGAATCTCCTCAAATGACAGTAACAAATGAATCTCGTTAACTATCAACTACAATGAATTATGAATGCAATAAAGTATCATTCCAATTTATAGCTGATTTCACTTTTCATGCATTCGCAGTTTAGAAGGACAATGATACAATTACCTCATGCATTCCAGCAATTGACTTCATGAGAATTGATTAATTAGGAGAGATCTATGTGGAGCGTGAATGGAAACTAGAACAATCGTCGCCTAGCACTGAAAAGAGGCCATTCTCTACCGGTATCGTCGTCACCTCTATCTTTGCAGCATGTTGTGTAATCGGCTTGTCTATCTTTACTTTGGTTCATAGCATGAAAGTGAATGATGCCGCAGAGAAGCTGCAGCAATCCTTCTCTAAATTGCAAGCAGACTATGAGGAACTAAAAAGAGACAACAGCAAACAGAGATTTACGATGAATCAACTGCAGAACAATCTCTTGTATGCAAATATTCAGCATGATATGGAGGAAAACGTCGTATCCGATCATTTGATATTGGATAAAATCTACTTCGACGATATCGTCTATCGCAAAGGAACGAGCGGCACGACCATAGACGTTCGCACTCAGCCCGAATTTAACACTAAATATGCGGGGTCTGGGAAGTTCACTCTATCTGATAAAGAATTGAACAATGTTGTAACCACGTTCATGCAAGCAGCGCGAGATCAATATGAGTGGTGTCTGGAAATGTACAGCATGGATGCCGTTGCACCAGATTGGAATGAGCTTACGCATACCATTACGATAGGCAACTATGATCTTGGAACCTATCATAATGGTTTGTTTACGCCTGTTAAGAAATAGTATCTTTGAGCTTAGGTAAAACACCTCTAGCTTCTGCAATCCGCTGAACTGAGAAATCAGGTCATTCAAAAAAGAGAGAGTCAACGAGAAATGCTATTCGATGACCCTCTCTTTTATTAGTTTTGTTAAGATTGATAAAGTATCATTTATGCATGTTACTGAAACAATTTAGGCTCTGCGAGTGCTGCCCACGTAGACTCGAAAACATTGCCTGGTTCCGCCACAATTTGAAGCTTAAGTACCCCACTCACATCAATATTTACAGGATTAGGGTTATCTCCGCCCTTTACATTTTCAAACGAAGCCAATTCTGTCCCATCACCAATAAAGCGATAGGTAACCACTCTATTCGAATTTTTCGTTTCATCATCTACACCAATAAAAGTTGATAGCTTTTTATATTTTTCATTTAAGTTATAGTCAATAGAGGTACTTTTGTTGTTCATAAAGCTAAGATTAAAAACAATTCCTTTTTGGAACTTATCTCCTGCAATTTCAATTTTATTGCTGTAAGGGTTTTGATTAAAATGAACGCTTGAACCACTAGGGCCATCCGTTCTTGCATAATTTACATCAGATAAATATGTAAACGAACCTTCTTTTTTACCAACCCAGGCTGTTTTATTTTTCCCGTCATACGAAAATTCTTTCCCCGAAGCGTCAGCAACGAATTTCACTGGAGCATATAGCTGCCCTTTATAGAGAATCGCATTATCTGTGCTAACTTTCTGGACACCATCGAACATATACTTTATGTTTTCAAACGAGACTTCAATTTTTGCCGTGCTAGCAGCAAATGCCGCTGTACCAAATAGCAGACCCCCGATTACTACTCCCATCAGGAGGCCTTTTAGTTTCTCCTTCATCATTCAGTTCTCCCCTGTTTATGTTTTTAGCATGGATTGACCAATCACATCACTTCGACATATACCACTATATTCCTGCATATTCTCCCAAAATACCTACCTATTTTGTCAAATAGAGTATTAGTAAATATCCACAAATTATAAATAAACCCACAAAATAGGTAATTTGTATCATTCATCTTTTATTACTATTAATGGTAATATAGATTCACCTGGAAGAATATTACACATAATGGACTTAAAGTTGAAAAATTAAAAAGGAAGTGTGCCAAACTATGAAAAAAACGTTTGTATCCTTACTTACGACCGCTCTCTTACTTACTGCCGCTGTTCCAGCTTTTGCCCAAGAAAGCACTCAAGCTCCTGCACCAGCAGCCACAAGTGTTGTTAATCCTAAATCGATTTCCGCTTCGTCTTACTTCTTCGCTAATGTTTCTTGGAGAAATGTTTCTGGCGCAACTCGCTATGAGTATTTCGTGTATAAAAACGGAAATTTGGTTGAGTGGGGAAGTCAGAGTGTTACAGGCAGAGATGTCGGGATGGAGGAATTCGCCGCTTACAGAATAGAAATTAGAGCTGTTGGGTCAAATGGAAATCAGCTTGCTTGGGGCACAACGAATACCTTTGTAGCAGGTCCCACTTCAATTTACGTATCTCTGTAGTCTTTGGAAGGTTCATGTAAGTATCTCAAAGGAATAAACAGAACAAGAACCTGCTTAGCGTTGAAAATAATGACTACCATAACTCAAATAGGCTGCCAATACGGCAGCCTATTTCTTGTATCAAGTCCATTTACAGTATGGATGCTTTTTATAATAAGGAAAACGCCCACCGACGTGAGATGACGTTAATGGGCGTTGAAGTGTTAAGGAATATTATTTTTACAAATTACCGTTTGCCCTATATGGTTGAGCATAATAACTTTTAATCCTATGCCTTCCATCGTATCTTGAAGGATTTAGCTTTCTTTTCCTTCCTATGGGTCCATCGAACAGTACGTCACTGACAAAATCTCCTATAACAATAAAATTAATCGGATCTCTATTCACATGTCTTGCCAAACATGCAGGAGGCGGTTCTTCGCAGCCTAGGAGATTCGATTACAGCAACGAAAATCGAGACTGAAAATCCACTTTATCTGGATAAAGGTTAGAAGAATGTTAGAAGTCAGCTCCTAAAAAAGGGAAAAGCGCGATCTCCGATTGCTCGGAAACCGCGCCGTTATCGACATTACATGGTGCTGGAGAAGGGAATTGAACCCCCGACCCACGCATTACGAATGCGTTGCTCTACCCCTGAGCTACACCAGCAAATTTTGTTGACACCAAATATTATAGAGAAGTCAAATTATTGTTTCAACACTAAAATAAATTTACCTATATTTACTATATGATGCTGCAGAAGTGTTCTAGAACGATGTTCCTTCCCTTCATGCAGCACCATATTCTATTTTCCGCATCCAATCGAAATATCTACAATTAGCTCTCCGCTAAAAGCGCACTGACCAACTTCTCCAACGCTTCTTGATCCTGTTCATTGAAGCGATCCGTAATCGGGCTATCGATATCCAATACCCCGATAAGCTTGCCTTCTTTCATCAGTGGGACAACAATTTCGGAGCGCGATGCCGCATCACAGGCAATATGTCCGGGAAATGCATGAACATCCGACACGATTACAGTACGCTGTTCCTTCGCCGCCGTTCCGCACACGCCGCGGCCAAGCGGAATTCTTACACATGCAGGCAGTCCTTGGAACGGCCCGAGCACAAGCTCCCCTTTCCCCTCATCCATCAAGTAAAATCCAGCCCAGTTAATATCCTTAAGCCCATGCCACAATAGCGCAGCTGCATTAGACATATTCGCAATGAAATTCGGCTCACCTGCGATTAATGCGGACAGCTGTCCATTGATAATCGGATAATCCTTGGCTCTATCGCCAGTATATAGTGTCGGTGTGAACATCTGTACCGCCTCCCTCAGTCCTATTTGTAATGTATCATACCATAGTGGAATGAATTCCGTGTATGATGCAATTAGAAAATAACGTAGCTTTCGTTTCAAAGCTCTCGATATAATGTAAGAAAAGGGTAACGGGACAAATGCCGATGAGGAGGCAATCTGATGAGAACGAACACCTTTCAATTTATAGATGAAGAACAAGTACGGATTCATGTCTACCACTGGATGCCCGAGGACACAGTTGAGGTTCGAGGCGTGGTACAAATCGCTCATGGGATGACCGAAACAGCGATTCGCTATGAGCGCTTTGCCGAAGAGCTTACGGCTGCCGGTTATATCGTATACGCCAATGATCATCGCGGTCATGGCCTTACAGCAGCAACAGAGCAAGACTTGGGCTATGTTGGCGAGGACGGATTCACGTGGATGGTGCGCAATATGGCGCAGCTCACCAAGATGATTCGAGAGCAGAATGGCGATATTCCACTGTTTCTGTTCGCTCATAGCATGGGCTCTTTCCTCGCTCAGCAATATATAACAGAACATGCGAGCCTGATAGACGGCGTCATCCTATGCGGAAGCAATGGCCCTCGCGGTCCTGAGCTGCTAGCAGGTGTCGGCGTTACGAAGTTGATCGCCTCGGTGAAGGGTTCTCGCCATCGCAGCGCCTTCATCGATAAGATGGCGTTCGGCAGCTTCAATCGCAAATTCAAGCCAGCACGCACACAGGTAGACTGGTTAAGCCGCGATCTGGAGGAAGTCGATAAGTATGTTGTAGATCCTTACTGTGGATTTCTAAGCACGGTCGGATTCTATCGCGACTTCTTCAAGCTGCTGCGCAATATCCATCGTCCCGAGGTCATGAACCGCATTCCGAAGCAGCTGCCTGTGCTGCTTATTGCAGGAGATGAAGATCCGGTAGGCAACTACGGCAAGGGTGTGAGGAGGTTGGCGGACCAATATATGCAGCTTGGCTTGGAACAAGTGGAGTGCAAGCTGTATGAAGGTGCACGCCATGAGTTGCTAAATGAAACGAATCGGGATGAGGTTACGGCGGACTGTCTTGCATGGTTGCAGCGTCAGACCCCGAGTTTGACCAACTCCTAAAGTTTCGCTAGTCTGTCATTTGTACCCACAATCTGGATCAGCGTATAATAGACTTGAGTCAATGATTTAGTCCAATGGAGATGGAAGGAGATTTTACATATGTCTCGCTTGTTTGAACCGATAACGATCGGAGGAGTTACAATCCCGAACCGGATTGCTATGTCTCCGATGTGCATGTATGCATGTGATGATGAAGATGGCAAAGTAACGGAATGGCACTTGGTCCATTATGCCTCTCGTGCAGTTGGGCAAGTCGGGCTTATTATCGTGGAAGCGACTGCCGTCACACCAGAAGGTCGTATCAGTGCTCGTGATTTAGGAATTTGGAGCGACGATCAGATTGCGGGTCTGCGCAAGCTAACTGATCTGGTGCATTCCCATGGCAGCAAGATCGCAATCCAGCTTGCCCATGCAGGCCGCAAGGCTACCGTTCCAGGCGCAATTGCCCCATCGGCAATTGCATTTAGCGAGGAATACACAGTGCCGGAAGAAATGTCGCAGGAGCAGATTCGACGGACAGTGAAGGCATTTGCAGAGGCCGCTCGCAGAGCGAAGGAAGCAGGCTTCGATATCGTAGAAATCCATGGTGCTCATGGCTACCTGATCAATGAATTCCTCTCCCCGCTTACGAACCAGCGCATGGACATGTACGGCGGTAGCACAGAAGGAAGATACCGCTTCTTAAGCGATGTAATCGATGCAGTACGCCTCAATTGGGAAGGCCCCGTGTTCGTGCGTATTTCGGCCAATGAGTATGCGGATGGAGGCAATTCTCTGGAAGCTTATATCGACTATGCACGCCGTATGAAGGATCAAGGCGTCAGCCTCGTTGATTGCAGTTCCGGCGCGGTAGTACCGCATCCAATCGATGTATTCCCCGGCTACCAAGTGCCTTATGCGCATGCCATTCGTCAGTCGGCTGGCATAGCTACGGGAGCAGTCGGCCTTATTACCGAGCCAGCTCTAGCAGAAGAGATCGTCCGTAATGACCGTGCGGATCTCGTCCTTCTCGGACGCGAACTGCTGCGTGACCCATACTGGCCGCTGCGGGCCGCACGAGCACTTCGTGCTGAACTGCCTAAGCCGAAGTCTTACGAACGCGCTTGGTAAACCGCAAGATAACATAGATAGTGCCCCGATATAGAAGAGGTGGCATTTTCTAACTCAGCCTGTTGCCTTCTTCATGAAGCAAGCATAAGCAATCGTTGTTACTATGGATAGAAAATATACTCAGTTACGAAGAGGGCATTCTTCATGGATGCTCTCTTTTTTATCTTCAGATACAACAGCGAAACCGACATGTTCGACATTTTGTGATACCGATAACTTTTTTCGCCGAAAATCGCGTTTCCCTATTGAATATCCGATTATATCCATCTAGTATAAGGATAAGTTTGTTCTTCATTGCCATATTTACGTATTTGTGTGTTCTCCAACACCTACCACATGCATTCATCTAGAGGAGGATGGAAGATGGATAGAAGCGGCGTTCCTGAACCGAATATCGTGTTCGAGCCAAAGCATTACATTTGCCACCGTGCAGCAGAACCGTTACAGCTTGATGGACGATTGGACAAGCCTTTTTGGGCGAATGCCCCGTGGACAGACGACTTTGTCGATATTGAGGGAGATTTGAAGCCACGGCCGTTCAAGCGCACACGGGTCAAAATGTTATGGGATGATGAGTATTTATACTTCGGAGCCGAAATGGAAGAAGATCAAATATGGGCAACATTGACGGAGCGAGATTCTGTCATTTTCTATGATAATGATTTCGAGATTTTCATTGATCCCGACGGCGACACGCATAACTACTATGAGTTCGAAATGAACGCCTTCAACACGATATGGGACTTGCTGCTTCCGAAGCCATATCGTGATGGCGGTCCGCCTATTAATTCCTGGGATATTCGTGGCATTCGCACTGCCGTTCATATTGATGGCGAAGTGAACAATCCGAATGCAGACAACAAGGGTTGGAGCATTGAAGTGGCCATGCCTTGGAGCGTGCTGAAGGAATGTGCGCCAGAGGGACGCCTGCCGCGTCATGAAGAATATTGGCGCATTAACTTCTCCCGTGTCGAGTGGCGTGCTGAAGTGCAGAACGGAAAGTACGTGAAGACAATCAATCCGGATACGAACGCCCCTTATCCAGAGTATAACTGGGTATGGAGCCCGCAAGGCATTATTAATATGCATTATCCAGAGCTGTGGGGCTTCGTCGTCTTCGCCGAGGCGAATCAGCCAGAACCCATCTTCCAACTTACGCAAGATGAGCTGATCAAGTGGGAGCTGCGCAAGCTCTATTACCGCCAGCGTCAGCATTATGCAGCGCATGGACATTATGCCTCCACCTTGTCAGTGTTAACGAACGAAGAGGTGTGCAGCATTGAACCTGTCATTGAGACAACAAGCGGAACCTTCCTCATGTCTGCCAAGTCACAGGACGGACTGCAGTGGATTCGCATTCAAGAGGATGGGAAGGTGTGGGGCGAATAGGTTTGCTGCTGCAGCATGCATGCTCCAAGCCTTCGGCACATCCGTTCTCTGCATTTCTTGTAGTTATCGATAACATAACCAATAACCAGTAATCGATGTTCCAATGACCAAGTTCGACCGGACTAACAATCATACATGAACCATCACTGCATCACAGATATTCCACACACGGAGCTGATGAACAAGATGACGAGTACAACTGGCTACGCAGATAGCACATTCCTTCAACAGATCGAAGATAAGTTTCATTATAAACAAGAATTAGCCAAGCACCGTTCAGAAGAGCTATTCGGTGTATTCAATCAAGAACTGACCTGCGAAGAACGTTTACTCTTGAAATACTTGTACGCCTACATGCCAATTCACGACTTGGCTGACTATAACGGGAATTTCTTCTTAGCTCATGTGCGCCGCACTCTAGCAACACGTCAGGCGCTTCCTTGGGGAAAAGATATTCCAGATTACATCTTCATGAACTTTGTCCTCCCCTACCGGGTCAACAATGAGAATATCGACGACAACCGCGAAGTGATTTATCAAGAGCTTGTTGATCGTGTGAAGGATAAATCCATGGTCGATGCGATTTTGGAAACGAACTATTGGTGTCATGAGAAAGCAACCTATGTCGGCACAGATCAACGTACCGTATCTCCATTAACCCTGATGCGTACGGCTCTAGGCCGCTGCGGGGAACAATCGACACTAGCCGTCGCCGCACTGCGCAGTGTCGGCATTCCGGCGCGCCAATGCTACACGCCGCGCTGGGCGCATTGCGATTCGAACCACGCATGGGTGGAAGCCTGGGCTGATGGCACATGGTACTTCCTCGGTGCATGTGAGCCGGAGGGACGCCTGAACGAAGGCTGGTTCAAGGCTCCTTCACGCCGCGCCATGCTTGTGCATACGCGCGTTCCTGCTGATTATAACGGGCCCGAGGAAACGTGTTCCAGCCACCCTTGGTATACCGAGATCAACCTGCTCGGCAATTATGCGCCGCGCAAGACCATTACAATACAAGTCGTGAATGAACAAGGAGAAGCAACACCGGCCGAAGTTCATTTCCAAATGTACAATTTCGCTGAATTCTACTCTGTTACGACATTGCCAACCGACGCGGATGGACAAGTAGCATTCACAACGGGATATGGCGACCTGCTTATCCACGTACGCAACGAGCAAGGCTACGGCTTCCGCCATATTTCGGTCGGAGATGCGGATATTTTCACCGTAACGCTCCAGTCTGAGCCACCGGAGCACGAAGTATTAGAATTCAATATGGTGCCGCCGCCAGAGATTCCAGACAAGAGTGAAGATCGGATGACAGACGAGGAACGTCAGGCGAACGATAACCGCGTCCAGCACGGTACAGCAACACGTGCCGCATACGAAGCTACATTTATAAATGAAGAACAGGCTGGGGAATTAGCGCGCAAGCTCTCCCTGCCTGCAGATCGTGTATGGACGGTACTTCGTCATGCACGTGGGAACAGTCATGAAATAGCGTCTTTCCTCAAATCCTGCACACCGGAGCATGGCGAATGGCCGCTGCGACTGCTCGAATCGCTGCACGAGAAGGATACACAAGACACGATGAGCGAGACACTGTGCGATCATTTGGAGGGTGCCCTTCCCTATCTGCAGCAGGTGAAGGATGAAGAACTATTCGCAACCTATGTGCTCTGTCCGCGTGCCTATTATGAAATGATCAAGCCTTATCGCTCATTCTTCCAAGCCAATCTAACGGCTGAGGAGAAGGCGGCCTATACAGCCAATCCGCAGCAGCTGGTTGAGCGCTTGGCCAATGACATAACACTTGAAGGCTGTATCGATCGCTACAATGGCATGATTACGCCAGTCGGCGCATTCCAATTGAAGCTGGCTGATCGCGTAAGCCGGGATGTATGCTTCGTGGCAATCGCGCGCAGCATCGGAATCCCAGCGCGACTTGAGCCGCTGAATACACGTCCGCAATTCTGGATGGATGGCGCGTGGCAAGATGCCCTGTTCCATCAGGATGCCGTCGAGGCGCCTATGGATGCTGCCGCTACTGGTTCCGTCGTATTTACACGAGGAGAAGGAGATCAAGAAGCTGCCTATTACTTGAATTTCACCATTTCTCGATTCGAGAAGGGTAGTTACCGTACCTTGACCTTCCCATTTGGGGAAAAAGATATGTACGACAAGCCTTACGAGGTGCTGAGCGGCGACTATCGAATGACAACGGGAACTCGCCTTAGCGACGGAACGGTGCTAGTTCGCCAAACCTTCTTCTCGGTGCAAGACGGGACAACAACATCGGTGCCTATCGTGTTCCGTAAGGAAGAGATTCATGTTCCGGTACTCGGTACAGTGACGGCCAATCAGTGGGAACTCATGACCGCGAAGGCGGATCTCAATATTCCCGAGCAAGGAATCGTCCTTGCATGGCTCGATCCAGAACGGGAGCCTTCCAAGCACCTCGCGCGAGAATTGCGTGAGCTCAAGGCAGAGCTCGATCAATGGGGAGGCCGGATTGCGCTTATGGTAGAAACGCAGCGCAATCGCGGCGAATTCAAGCTTGAGGGCATGCCGGAGCATACAACATACAGCGTGGATGAAGATGGAGGGGCTCTGCAAGCTCTGCTCCCTTCCTTGCCGGAATGGAACGGGCAAGAATACCCGCTCGTTGTTGTCGTGGATCATCAGCACCGCATCCGCTATCAGCTCCAAGGCTACAAGCTTGGCACGGGATCGGATATCGTGAAGACCGTAAACAATATGCAGTAACGGTACCGAGTTAGACGAAGTGACGGAGGCGCTATCACGTACATGGTTAGCTCTGTTACTTTGATAGCCTCCCTTGTAGAAATCGTAGATGGTATGATGTCAGATCGAGTTCGAGCATTGAAGCTGCTGAACTCGATCTGTTTGCTTTTATCGAAAAGGATAGCAAGGTTCGAGATTGAATCGAATTGAATTGCAGCCAGTTCTTACAGTCAGTTCTTACAGTCAGTTCTTACAGTCTCGATCCTTACAACCAGTCATTAAAGCGGCGGATATACCATTTCTTGACGGACTGCGTCAAAATGCAGTAACCGAGCAGAATAGCTGCCAACCAAGGGAAATACGACAATGGTAGCGGCACTAAGCCAATCCCTTCTCCGAACTCGGAGAACGGAATCATAATGCCTGCCAGCATAATGAGCCCCGTCAGCAGCATGACAGGAAGGCTCGCCCGACTCTGGATAAATGGTACCTTCTCCGTACGGATCATATGCACGATCAAGGTTTGCGACAGCAGCCCCTCAATGAACCAACCGGAATGGAATAGGGCTTGATCTGCAGGTGAATTCGCAGCGAAGACGAACATCATCAATCCATAAGTGAGGAAGTCGAAGATTGAACTTGTTGGCCCAATGAACAGCATAAAGCGGCCAATCGACTTCGCGTCCCACGTACGCGGCTTCTTCAAGAACTCTTTATCCATGTTGTCCCACGGAATCGACAGCTGCGACACATCATAGAACAGGTTCTGCACGAGCAGATGCAGCGGCAGCATCGGCAGAAACGGCAGGAACAAGCTTGCGCCGAGTACACTGAACACGTTGCCGAAGTTCGAGCTGGCCGTCATCTTGATGTATTTGATCATATTGCCGAACGTGCGGCGACCTTCGATGATCCCCTTCTCCAGCACCATAAGAGACTTTTCGAGCAGAATAATATCTGCCGACTCCTTCGCAATATCCACCGCAGTATCAACCGATATGCCAATATCCGCTTCCTTCAAAGAGATTGCATCGTTAATGCCGTCACCCATAAATCCGACCGTATGCCCCTTCGCCTGCAGGGCACGAACGATCCGCGCCTTCTGCATCGGATTCAGCTTCGCGAATACCGTCGTCTTGTCAGCCAGCTCCGCAAGCGCCGTATCGCTCAACTCATCAATTTCCTTGCCTAGCACAATACGACCTGTGTCGATGCCCACATCACGGCACACCTTGCGCGTCACCGCATCGTTATCTCCAGTCAGCACCTTCACCGCTACCCCATGCTCAAGCAGCGCTGCAATTGCAGGGGCCGCACTATCCTTCGGCGGATCCAGGAAGCCGATATAGCCAGCGAATACCAGCCCTTGCTCATCAGCAGCACTGTAGGATTCACGGGAACTTCCATCGTGCAGAACTTTAATCGCTACACCAATGACGCGAAGCCCATCTTCGTTCATTTCATTCGCTTTGCGCAGCAGTTCCTGCTTCATATCCTGCTCCAAGCCAACGACCTGTTTGCCATCAAGCATGGATTCACTGATTGAGAGCATCTCCTCCATTGCGCCTTTGCAGATCAGAACATGTTCCCCTTGCTTTCTAGACAAGACCACAGACATCCGTCTGCGATTGAAGTCAAATGGAATCTCGTCAACCTTCATATAATCCAGATCCAGACCCGCAAGGCCTCGCTCTTCTGCCCGCTCTACGACCGCATGGTCAAGCAGATTGCGGAGCCCTGTCTGATAACGGCTGTTCAAGTACGCGTACCGAAGCACTTGCTCGCTTTCTTCCCCATGGATGTTCAAATGCTTCTCCAGTATAATTTTGTCCTGCGTCAAGGTTCCTGTCTTATCCGTACACAGCACATTCATCGCGCCCAAGTTCTGAATCGCGTTGAGACGCTTCACGACTACCTTCTGGCGTGACATCGCCATCGCACCCTTCGCCAGATTCGACGTCACGATGACGGGCAGCATTTCCGGCGTTAACCCTACTGCGACTGACAATCCGAAGAACAGCGCATCCCACCAGTCGCCCTTCGAGAATCCGTTGATGAAGAAGATAATCGGCACCATCACCAGCATGAAGCGAATAAGCACGAAGCTGACACTGTTGATGCCGCGCTCGAAGCTCGTCATGGGCCGTGCTCCGACCAAGCTATGCGCCATCGCGCCGAAGTACGTTTGCGAGCCTGTCGCAATGACAACTGCCGTCGCGGAGCCGCTGACAACCGTCGTCCCCATGTATGCCATATTATCTAGCTCCAACGCCTGCTTAGCTGTCTTAATCGCCTTAATGCGGCGCTGTACAAGCAAGACCCCAATATCCCGCTTCTCTACCGGCATTGCTTCTCCCGTCAACGCCGACTCCATAACAAGCAAGTCCTTGGCAGACAGAAGGCGGATATCTGCAGGAATGAGATCGCCTGCCGCGAGCCTTATCATATCTCCAGGAACGAGCTGCTCCATATCAATCTCACGGCTCTGCCCGCCGCGAATAACTGCGGCTGTCGTCTTCACCATCGCCTTCAGCTTCTCCGCTGTGCGCAAAGAGCGGAATTCCTGCGTGAACGTAATGATAATACTGATCGTAACCATTGTCGAAATAATAATAACGGCCTCTGTATCATCCGTTAGCGCCGAGAATACGTCCAGACCGAGCAGAACAAGAATGAACGGATTCTTGAAGCATCGCAGCAGCTGAATGTACCAAGCAGGCGGCTTCTCATACGCAACCTGATTAGGGCCGTACTCCTCCAAACGGCGCATCGCCTCCATCTCGTCCAAGCCGTATGGCTTCGTCTTCAACTCTTCCAGCACATCATCGACATGAGACTCCGATGCCTCAATGAGACGCTGTTCCAGCTTCGCATTTTCCTTATCTGCATCTCTGCGCGACACATATTTAGGCCATTTACGTTTAGTTTGATTAACCTTCATTTCCATAGTGAATTCCTCCTTCTCATGCACCAAAGTACGCAAAAAGACCTCCCTGCCTACAGGGAGGTCTGCATGACCCGAACCTTCATTTCCTTGCTGTCTGCATGCGCATACTTCTTCCGCACAAGAGGGGAAATCCCTCATTTTCTCACGGATGTCACTTGCTTGTGGATATGATCCATACCAGCAGACCTCGACTATCCAAGGTCTGAATACTCCATGTACAAACGCACATACGAGTACTCCTGCTGCCGATATGATCTTCGATCGCCAATCGAAGCTGTCATTCTCCACAAGTATACAGCCGTTACGGTCGGGTTGAACGAATTTCATCGCAAAGTAACGGAGTGCAGCACTTCTGAACTACACTTCCATTTCCTCACATCACAAAATAAGCCATCCCATGTATCGGTGTCGGCAAGTGAATAACGCATAGGAAAGCAAGGAGAATCAAGGTTCTCCCGTTCCAAGGTTTCACAAAGCTATGCAATTGTGTCTTCGGACTCGGGCTTCCGTCCATGCGTAATCACCGCCTTTTCCTGTCTAATTGATTCATCATACGAAAAAAACCCTTCGGCTCGCCGAAGGGTTTCGCATGCGCAAATAAAGAACTGGGATATTGCCTATCCCGTTCCAGCCCTCCTCGTCGAGCTTCAGCACTATACAACGTAAAGGGATTCATTCCCTTAGCCACCTTAAGAAGAGCCTTAATCCGACAATTCCTGTTCTACCCATGGGCATCTCTCGATATTTCTGGGCAGTGGCCTCTGTTCGTATAGGAGCCTCACCTAACAAAGCTTAGATTGTTTTTCCTCATACAATGTATTACGGCACTTCTCGTTTGTCAACCGCATAACTCAAAAAAATATTTTACACTCATGCTGTAGGATTCCGTCATTTTCAGTTGTTTTTCCATTACGCTGTGTGCTATACCGCATCCGAATCCATAGATCGGCGAAAGGAGGAGGCCCATGATACATTTCCATCAAATCAATAAGCATTACGGCAGCTTTCATGTGCTTAAGGACATTAATTTATCGATCAAGCAAGGGGAAGTCGTTGTCGTCATCGGCCCAAGCGGTTCGGGGAAAAGCACGATGGTTCGCTGCATTAACCGGCTCGAAACGATTACCGACGGCGAGCTCATTGTCGACGGGATACGCGTAAACGACAAGTCTACTGACATTAATCGACTTCGGCGCAATATCGGCATGGTCTTCCAGCACTTCAACCTGTATCCGCATAAAACGGTGCTGCACAATATTACACTCGCCCCGATAAAGGTAGCAGGCATGTCCAAGCAAGAAGCAGAGGAAGCAGCAAGACTGTATTTGGACAAAGTTGGCATTGCTGATAAAGCGAACGCCTACCCTTCTCAGCTGTCTGGTGGTCAGCAGCAGCGTGTTGCCATTGCGCGAGGACTCGCGATGAAGCCCAAAATTATGCTGTTCGATGAGCCTACATCGGCACTCGATCCTGAGACTATCGGAGAAGTGCTCGACGTTATGAGAACGCTTGCGAAGGAAGGCATGACGATGGTCGTCGTTACCCATGAGATGGGCTTCGCCAAGGAAGTAGCAGATCGCATCGTGTTCATGGATCAGGGAAGGATTGTCGAAGAAGCAGAGCCTGTTTCCTTTTTTACAAAACCGCGCGAAGAGCGTGCCCAGCTATTTCTTAGCCGGATACTGAATCACTAAATGATAAGCGATGAAAAGGAGTGTATGTCCCATGAAACGTTGGATGAAATTGATGAGCATGACAATTGTAGCCGCCTTTATTGTAAGCGCTTTATCTGCTTGCGGAAATCAAGCCTCTGAAGGAGAAAACGCCCTTGCAAAAATCAAAAATCGGGGCAAAATTATTGCCGGCGTGAAGTATGACCTGAACCTATTTGGACTGAAGGATCCTGCCACCGGAAAAGTGCAAGGCTTGGACATTGATATTGCGAAACAAATTGCCAAAAAGGTGCTGGGCAATGAGGATGCGATCGAGTTCATGGAGGTGACATCGAAGACACGGATTCCGATGCTCAAAAATGGCGACATAGACTTCATTATTGCAACCATGACGATAACCGACGAGCGCAAAAAAGAGATTGATTTCTCGGATGTATATTTTACAGCCGGCCAGTCCCTGCTTGTCCCTGCTGACAGCCCCATTAACTCCATTAAGGATTTGACCAATGATTCCAAGGTACTCACAGCCAAAGGCTCTACATCCGCCAAAAACATTCGCGAATCTGCACCTGACGCGCAAATTCTAGAGTTTGAAAATTATGCCGAGGCATTTACAGCCTTGAAGGCTAAGCAGGGCAATGCGTTGACGACTGACAACGCGCTGCTGTATGGAATGGCTAAGCAGGACAGCAACTTCCGTGTCTTGGATGAGACATTTACAGAAGAGCCTTATGGCATCGGCATTCGCAAGGGAGAAGCAGAACTAGTTAAAGCCGTGAACGACACCTTGAAAGAGCTGAAGGAGAACGGTGAATACGACAAAATATACGAGAAATGGATCGGCAAAAAGCCAAACTAACAGACCGTCATGTCCGCACGGATTCCGGTGAGGGGATAAGCGCTGGCCGCTCATCCCCTCTTTCGGGTTCATCCAGCCTACCAACGAGGGAGGAACATTGATGTTTATCAACTTTTCGATTCTTAGCGAGCATCTGGATCGCTACTTGATCGGGCTGGGAGGCACGCTGGCTGCCAGCCTGATTTCACTCGTGGCAAGCTTTATTCTAGGTGCAATCATCGCGGTATTTCGCATCACACCCGTCAAGCCGCTTCAATGGCTTGGTACGATCTATGTTGAATTTATTCGCAACATCCCACTGATGCTCATTGCCTTTTTTACGCTGGTCGGGCTTCCGCTCGTAATTGGCACCGTCCTTATCCCATTTGTGGCGGGTCTTACCGCCTTGACCGTGTATACTTCTGCTTTCATCGCGGAAGTGATTCGTGCTGGAATTCAAGCAATCCCCAAAGGACAGATGGAGGCTGCCCGATCTTCTGGACTGACCTATACGCAAGCAATGTGGCATGTCATCCTGCCGCAGGCCGTCAAGTTGGTTATTCCGCCACTCGGCAACCAATTTTTGAACTTGGTCAAAAACTCGTCTATTTTCACTGTTCTATCCGCTACAGACATCATGTATCAAGCTGACTTAATCAATTCCGATACATTCGACACGTTTAGCACCTATATTTTTGCCGCGATGTTTTATTTGGTGCTGACGATTCCGCTCAGCTTCGGTATCCGTTATTTGGAACTTAAATATCAAGGTGTGAAGGGAGTCGAAGCATAATGGATTTCATTGGAGCGTTATCCCCTGTTAATATGCAGTTTTTGCTGCAAGGCGCCCTTATCACCTTAGAAGTCGCCATAGTGTCCATTATCATTAGCTTTATCATCAGCGTCATAGTCGGAACCGTTCGATATGCCCAAGTCCCCATTCTAGGCAAGCTATTTGCCATCGTGGTGGAGATCATTCGTAACCTGCCCCTATTGCTGATCATCTTCTTTACGTATTTTGCCCTGCCGCAGATCGGTATTAAGCTTGATAAATTTACAGCGGCCATAGTCGCTCTTGTTATTTTTGAATCGGCCATGATTTCTGAAATCGTGCGGGGTGGGTTGAACTCAGTTGAAAAAGGACTCCTCGAAGCAGGACGCTCATCCGGGCTGACAATGACTCAGACGCTAAGGCATATTGTTCTTCCCATCGCGCTTCGGCGAATGGTTCCGCCCATCGTCAGCCAATTTATCTCGCTATTGAAGGATACCTCACTCGCCGTCGTCATTGCCCTGCCGGAATTGATGAACCATGTGCAGATCATTAATGGGCAAAATATCAATTACGTCATTCCAACATTCTTGTTTGCCGCCCTGCTCTATTGCATAGTCAATTACTTGTTATCCCTCGCCTCACGCAGGCTGGAGCACAAACATTCCTGAATATGGATAATTCTACAAGACAACATACCCTCTTTTCCGGTACGATAAGAAGAGGCCCCGAAGGCAGGTGCAGTGTCGGAGCTTGCGGAAAGGAGTGTTCATATTCGATTGCGTGACCAGAGGCTGCTTATTTGGAGCATCATATTATTGTCCACAGGGCTGCTCGGTGAGATGAAAATCAACCCATTTGGCGGTGATTTTCGCTTTTCGCTCGGCATCATGGCCTTCTTTTTCGGGTTGCTGTGGTTCTCGGTTCCCGTGCTTGCCACGGGTATCTCAGTAGGGGCATTCGTTGTAGTATTCCGGATCGCGCTTGGATTGCTGCTCTATGATATCCCCATTCCTCTTGGATTTGCACAGCACATGCCTGTATTTTTTTACTACGTCACCTTCGCCGCCATCATCTTCCTGCTCAAATTGAAAGCGAATGTGGAATATCATGTGAAGGTCGCGATATACGGCGCACTTGCCGATATGGCATCCAATGGTGTGGAGCTGCTCGTTCGCATTGCCTCGGGCACTCCGTCCAACATGAGCTATCAGGAATACCTGCTCATCATTCTCGTTGGCCTGCTGCGCAGCTTCTTCGCCGTAGGTCTGTGCAATATGCTGGCCATTCGACAAGTTCGTGCACAGGCAGAACAGCGTCGTCTGGAATTGGAACGTCTTATGATGATCAATTCCGATCTGTTCGAAGAAGCGTTCTATTTACGCAAGTCCATGTCCCATATTGAAGAAATTACGCGCGAAAGCTATCGGCTGTATCAATCGCTCAAGCAGCGGCTCTATGCAAATGCAGCACAAGCATTGCAGATTGCCAAGCATGTACATGAGCTGAAGAAAGACTCCGAGCGCATTCTGTCTGGCCTATTCAAAATCATTCATCAGGAACGCATGCTCTCCAAACGCATTCAGATTGCTGAATTATGCGCCATGGTCGTAAGGGCAAATACTAACTACGGCCTGCTGCTCGGAAAGCAGATCCATTTACATTCCAGCTGCAACATGAATCTCTCTACCACCGAGATCTATCCGCTTCTCTCTGTGTTGAACAACATTGCATCCAATGCTGTTGAAGCGATACCACAGGAAGGTCGAATCGATTTGCAGGTTGATTTGCATGACGGGCTCCTCTTGTTCTCTATCATCGATGACGGGCCTGGCATCTCGGCAGACGATCTTGAACTGATCTTCCATCCCGGATATACAACTAAATTCGATGCTGAGGGTAACTCTTCAACAGGCATTGGCTTATCGCATGCCACTGACATCGTCCAGCTATTCAAGGGCGACATTGACGTAACCAGCACTCCCGGACATACATGTTTTCAAATTCGGATTCCTGTAGAGCATTTAACTTGAGAGGAGGGTGTTCACTTGTTAAAATTCTATCTTGTCGAGGATGACCCTGCTATTCGTAAAATGCTTATGCGGATCGTTAGCGAAAGTGGCCTTGGCGAAGTCGTTGGCGAAGCCGGTGATGGCTCCTATGTATCGGCAGAGGTTGTCAGCCATGCAGACATTGTCATCATTGACTTGCTTATGCCGGGCCGCGATGGAATTGAGACGGTAAAGTCACTGCGGGAACATGATTATAACGGCCGCTTTATCATGATCTCCCAAGTCGAAAACAAGGAAATGATCGGCGAGGCCTACCAACAAGGGGTGGACACATTCATCCAAAAGCCTATCAATCGCTTGGAGGTGTTGTCTGTTCTTCGGCGTGTATCCGACCATTTGCGATTGGAGAAATCCATGCAATCTATCCGAAATTCACTTCGCGTCTTCGAAGTATCTGGAACGGAAGCCCTGCATGCATGGCAGGGGCAAGCACCTGTGCAACAGGAGAAGAATATAGAACAGCAAGCCAGATCACTGCTCCTGCAACTAGGGGTTGTCGGAGAAGCTGGTGCTCCTGATATGATTCGGATTGTAAAATGGCTGAAGGGACAAGAACAGGAACAACGACTGCTTCAAGATTTGCCGCCACTTAAAACGATCTACGAACAAGTAACATCGCACGGTCAAGCTGCAGGAGATCATCTCAAGCGCGATGTGCGTGCAATAGAACAGCGAATTAGACGATTAACTTTGCAAGCGCTTACTAACTTGTCCTCTATCGGATTGAGCGATTACGGCAACCCCACCTTTGAATACTTCGCGGCGCGGTTGTTCGATTTTCAAGAAGTACGCCTGCGCATGCGAGAGCTGGAGGAGTCCCGCAAGTCCACTTCCTGCAAACTAAATCTAAGAAAATTTCTATATGTATTTTATATCGAATGTGCCTCTACTCCGTGATCGATTCAGCGGAAAAAAGAGAGTACAGTTCCACCCTCTTCCCATACATACGTGCAGCCAGTACATCGATAATGCATTCAAATGAAATGTCGCACAAACTCTGGCTGCCGCCCTTTTTCCCTCTTTATTCGACATCAACTGCAATCTGTTTTGTCCACTGCACGCGGACAAACAGGTTTTATTCCATATGATATCACAACATCCCCCTCCATCCTCCCCTCAGCAAGGAATCGCAGTAAAAAAATATTTTTTGTCCCCCGCTTACATCCCTCGGACAAGCCTGCTGGCAAGGAATATTGCCAATATAACACTCCAGAACCAGTGACATTTATCACCTTGCGCCTATTTACTTACCCTATATGTTGTAGTATATTTACAAAAGAATATCTACATGTTGTGATTGTTAAGAAATTACTACTACCAATACGCATAAAATGCAAATGACCTCGAGAACAGCAACAACGGATAACCCTTACGCTGTATTCGAGGTTCGTTTTTGGAGCTTGTTAACAATCGCTAGGTAGATGGCAACTTGTATAAGCCATATCGGATTGTCGAGAATGATGAAGGTGTGCGTCCATGTATGGCGCACGCGCTGTTCTTATGCGCTTAGACAGAGGAGTGCTTCATTCAGGCCTATTATCAGCCCTTTATCTTGGATACATAACCAGCACTCAACTTGAAGTTTTATTTCTTCTGAACGACTCCGACATAGATAGCTAAGCTCCATCTCAATTCGATATTCGAGGAGGAATACTCACGAATGCAGACGACTACACCTATCGTCCACACCGTTCACAAGCCTAACAATCGCTCCCTTGCGTTCGATGCGGATCGCATTAAGCGCTACGGAGAGCGAATGATGGCTCCCTACCCTCAGCTTGATCGTGAGCGCTGGTACCGCAGTTTGCTGTCGAAGCTGCGCAGCAGCAGCGTACAGGCTGCAGATATTACCCAAGCCAGCATGATGACTGCGTTGGAATTGGTGACGAAGGAAGAACCGGATTGGAAGTTCGTTGCCGCACATTCCTTATTAACGAAGCTATATAAAGAGGCAGCCCTCCATCGCAACTATAAGTCTTATCCGGATAAGCCTTACGGAGATTTCTACAAGCTTATCTCTCGGCTATGCGATCTTGGTATTTACCGTCAAGAATTGCTGGAAGCTTACACACCCGAACAAATTCGAGAACTTGGACAATCCATTCAAGCGGAGCACGATCTTATCTTCGACTACATTGGACTTCTGACATTAGCAGAGCGGTATCTCGCCACTGACTTCGAAGGCCGCACGATGGAGCTGCCGCAGGAACGTTATATGATCATTGCTATGTACTTAATGCATAAGGAGCCGGCAGAGCGCCGAGTAGAACTGGCTAAGGAAGCATACTGGGCAATGGCTAATCTATACATGACCGCTGCTACACCGACGATGGCGAATGCAGGCAAGAAGGTGGCCGGACAATTATCCAGCTGCTTCATCGACACGGTAGACGACTCGCTGGAGGGCATCTTCGAGTCCAACACCGATGTAGCCCGCCTCAGCAAGATGGGCGGCGGTATCGGCGTATATCTAGGCAAGATCAGGGCACGCGGCTCCGATATTCGCGGACATAAAAATACAAGCTCAGGTGTTATCCCTTGGATTCGCCAGCTTAACAATACAGCCGTCAGCGTCGACCAATTGGGCACACGCAAAGGCGCGATCGCAGTGTACTTGGACGTGTTCCACAAGGATATTCTGTCCTTCCTCGATTTGAAGCTGAACAACGGGGATGAGCGCATGCGGGCGCATGATATTTTCCATGGGGTGAGCTTGCCGGATCTGTTCATGGAGGCGGTGGAGAACCGGGAGGATTGGCATCTGTTCTGCCCTCACGAAGTGAAGAAGATCATGGGCTGGAAGGATAACCATGGACGCCCACTCGGACTTGAAGATTTCTACGACGAGCAGCGTGGTCAAGGCCAGTTCCGCGATAAATACGCCGAGGCAGTTGCGAATTCAAACCTGCCGCGCATTACACTGCCTGCGATCGACATTATGAAGCGTATCTTGAAGTCGCAGCTAGAGACAGGAACACCGTACATGTTCTATAAGGATGCCGCGAACCGCGCGAATCCGAACAAGGCGCATGGCATGATCTACAGTTCCAACCTGTGTACGGAAATTATGCAGAACATGTCTCCTACCCTCGTTGAGCAAGAGGAACTGACCACTCAGGATGGACAGTCTCGCATTATTATTAGCAAGATCCCTGGTGATTTTGTCGTATGCAATCTGAACTCAGTCCATCTAGCGCGTGCTGTGCGTGCCGATATTCTGGAGCGGCTCATTCCGATTCAGGTTCGCATGCTGGACAATGTTATCGACATTAATCGCATTGAGGTGCTTCAGGCGCAGCATACGAACCGCCGCTATCGCGCAATTGGACTTGGAACCTTCGGCCTGCACCACCTGCTTGCCCTAGAGGGCATCGCTTGGGAGTCCGAAGAAGCCGTGCAATATAATGACGCGCTCTATGAGAAGATCAACTACCTGGCGATTCAGGCCAGCATGGAGCTTGCTAAGGAAAAAGGAGCATATCCGCTTTTCGCTCAATCGGAATGGGAGAACGGCCGCTATTTCTCCTATCGAGAATATACAACAGGCACCCGCCAAGGCAAATTCGTGACGACCGAACAGTGGCAAGAACTTGCGGATAAGGTACAGGCGAACGGCATGCGCAATGCATGGCTGATGGCGGTAGCTCCGAACGGTTCTACTTCCATTATTGCGGGCTCAACGGCAAGCATTGATCCAGTCTATGACCTGCTTAGCTATGAGGAGAAGACGACGTACAAGATTGCCAATCCTGCTCCGGATCTATCGGAGAAGACAATGTGGTATTACAAGACAGCCTTCCGTCTCGACCAGAACTGGTCCATTCGTATGGCAGCGGCACGTCAGCGCCATATCGATCAAGCACAGAGCTTCAACTTATATGTACGTCCGGATATTCGCGCAGTAGACTTTCTTTCTCTCCATCTTCATGCATGGAAGGCTGGGCTGAAGTCAACGTATTACGTGCGCAGTCAAGCATTAACCGTGGAAGAATGCGAAGCGTGCAGCTCGTAACGCACCCATCGTCCAGCGACGGACTCGAATCACTGTTAGAGGTTGTTCAAAAAGTCCGCTTTTGATCACGAAGTAAATCATGAAGTGGACTCGGCATCGAATCTTGAATTCAGCCGGGCCTAAACAGATGCTTACGAAGTATGTTTCCTGCGGAAACATCTCAGGTGCTCATGTACCCAAAACGTACACTCCGCTCCTCAGGCCCTAGCTTCATCCAATTGAGGCGTTTTGAAAAAACGCACATCGGAAGCATAAGCTTCGGTGCCGAAAACTGGCCTTTTTGAACACGCACTGTTACGGAAATCCGTTCATAAGATCGGGAAGGGCTACTGAACGTTACATACAGCAGCACAGCCCTTTCCTACTGGTTGACTTTGACAGCAACCAATTTGTGCATGATTGTGCACGGGGAATAAGGTGTATAGAGAGGAAGAGTTCTATGACATTGTTAGATCGTGAGCTAAATCGGCAGCTCATCTTCAATACAGAAGCACCGAATCAATCGACACGAATTATTCTAGGCGAATGCTCCGGCATATTGAATTGGAACGACATTCGTATGCCGCATATGTATAAATTGTACAAAGTACTCCTTCAAAATCATTGGATTGCGGATGAAATTCCGATGGCGAAGGATGCGCAGCAATTCCCGCTGTTAGACGAGGAAGAGAAGCATGCATTTAAAATCAATATCTCGCTGCTTGCTGTGCTCGATTCCATGCAGACGATGTTCGTCGGTGATGTGAAGAACTACTTCACTGACTCATCGCTAGAAGCCATATCGGCTATCATTGCGCAGCAGGAAGTCGTGCATAACCAATCGTATTCCTATGTACTGTCCTCTCTCGTATCCGAGCAAGAGCAGAAGGATATCTTCGAATATTGGAAGCATGATCGTGTACTGCTTGAACGGAACCGATTCATTGCGGACATTTATCAGACATTCCGCGATAATTCAACACCTCAGACGTTCTTTGAAGCACTCGTAGCGGATCTGATATTGGAAGGGATCTTCTTCTATAGTACGTTCGCTTTCTTCTACAATTTAGCCCGGGATCAGAAGATGATGGCGACGAGCCAAATGATCTCATACATTCAGCGTGATGAGAACCAGCATTGCTACTTCTTCGGTGAGGTGTTCAAACAGCTGCTTGTGGACTTCCCAGAGTTGAATACCGAGGCTAACCGCCAATTTGTGTACGATACGATTGACCATGCTGTACAATTGGAAACCAACTGGGCCCATTATACGCTCAAGCAGGTACGCGGCATCGATCTGCGTGAATTGTCGGATTACATTAAGCACATTGCCAATCGCCGGTTAAGCCTTATCGGTATGGAGAAGCTGTATGAAGGCGTTGACGTAAACTGCATGCCGTGGATTAAGCCTTTCTCGGACGAAGCCTTGAATGCCACGAAGACCGACTTCTTTGAAGCGAAGTCCCGCACTTACGGCAAGGTCGGCGATGACAACGGCTTCGACGAGCTGTAGGCTGGTGACTGTTTGCTGCTTGAGTGTCTGTTAGAAACCAGCGTATGTGTTGGATTAGAAATGTAGTCTTGAATTCTGATTAGGAAATACAGAGACGCGAGCGAGCGGCATATCTGAATCGCCGGATGTTTATACTTTGTATATTACAGTCACCCTTGTCTGTCATGAGATAAGGGTGTTTTTTATCTAATTTACAATCTCTTAAGTTCTAGTTAACAATCTCCCAACCCCCGTGTCCTACGATACATATATCACTCATATCTATTACATATACATTTCAAATATGAAGCAAGCATGGAGGTCCGTTTATGAACAAGAAAAAGCTAGGTACTGCCGCAGTTCTGACAACATTGATTAGTACTCTATTCGCTGGATCATTATTTGCAGCACCTGTGAACCCAATTAACCACCTGGAATGGATGCAATCGAAAAGCTACATAACCGGATCCAATGATGGCCTGGCGCTTGATCGCCCAGTCACACTTGCTGAAGCAGTGGCGATGATTGCCCGCGTACAAGACAAGGAAAAAGAAGTGAAAGCCATTGATCCTTCCATCCAAGGCTGGGCAGCCAAAGCACTCACTTGGGCGAAGCAGAACAACATCGTGGATGCAGCGCAATGGAAAGAGCTCCATCGTCCGGTTCCTGCTGCGACACTGCAAGCTGTAGCGAAGAAGGCAGGACTTGATGTAGCAGTGACAGGAGATACGGTGACACGCGAGCAGTTCTTCACAGCACTCGGCGATGCCATTACGACACATATTACGCTCGGACATACGAACGATACGCATGGACATATGTTAGAAGACGAGAAAGCGAAGGAAATGGGCTACGCTAAGCTCGCTACGTTGATGAAGGAGCTTCGTGCAGAGAACCCGAATTCCATGGTGCTGGATGCAGGCGACATGATTCAAGGTACGATTTATGTGAACCTGTCCAAAGGGGAAACCGCAACAAAGCTGGCTAACGCGCTTGGTTATGACTTCATGGCGTCCGGCAACCATGAGTATGACTTCGGCTACGAGCAGCTTACGAAACTGACGAAGATGTTCAAATTCCCTGTACTCGCTGCGAACGTATTCGATGCACAAGGGAAGAACCTCCTGCAGCCGTACGTCATAAAAGAGGTCGGCGGCAAGAAATTCGCGATTCTTGGATTGGTCACTGCAGATACACCAATCGTTACGCATCCTGACAACGTCAAGGGCTTAACCTTCAAGGATCCGATCGAAGTCGCGAAGGAATGGGTACCGAAGCTGCGCGAGGAAGCTGACCATGTCATCGTCCTCTGCCATACAGGAATATCCTATGACCGTGAAATGGCCAAGCAGGTTCCAGGCATCGACATCATTGTAGGCGGACATACGCATACACCAGTGGATCAGCCTGAACTCGTCAACGGTACGTATATTGTGCAGGACTGGGAATATGCGAAATCGCTTGGCCGTGTTGATCTATACTACCATGGCAAGGATTTGGTTCATTTCTCCGGCGGACTGATCAAGTACGATGAAGCGACGAAGCCAGACCCAGAAGTAGCTGCCATTGTTGAATCTCTGAAGAAAGAAACCGACTCCCTATTGAACGAGAAAATTGCTACTGCAAGCGTAGATCTAGACGGCGATCGTGCAAGAGTGCGGAAGCAGGAGACGATTATGGGCAACTTAGTAGCAGATGCCATGCTGGCGCGCACTCGTACAATGCCTGGATTCGAAGCCGATCTGGCCATTACGAACTCAGGCGGTATTCGCACAACCATCATGAAGGGCGATATTACGAAGCGCAACTTGTATGATGTGCTTCCATTCCCGAATACACTTGCTGTTGTTGAGGCGAAGGGCAGTGATTTGACAGCAGCCTTGGAAAATGGCGTTAGCGAGATCGAAGCTGGTTCCGGCCGCTTCCCTCAAGTTGCTGGTATCACATTCTCCTTCGACATCAAAAAGCCAAAAGGAAGCCGTGTATCGGATGTGAAGGTTGGCGGTAAGGCGGTGGAAGCTGACAAAACGTACCGCGTAGCTGTAAATGACTTCTTAATCGCCGGTGGCGACGGTTATGCCATGTTTAAGGATAAAAAATCACTTGATACAGGCGTGACCCTCTACGAAGTCGTGGAGCAATACATGAAAGAAAAGAAAGACATTACAGCAAAAATCGAACAACGCATTAAGCAATAACGAAATTACGGATTTCTTATGGCATGAGGAATCCCCCCTTCTGAACATAGACACGTGTTGGCGCATCCCTCTTTCCGCCTCGCGTGTCTACTTTTTTATGCAACGAACCGGCCTGGAAAATTAGACACCAATCCGCATACTCTCCCTACTTCAGTCAACTAGCATTAAATCTACCAACAATAGCAATCAGATTCTATGGGAAGCAGTATGATTCTTTCCTATACTGATTGGGGTAAGTATTAATTGGAAAATATTGCGAAGGAGCTGATCGAGTGTCACCCTCACCGAATATGGAGAAGAACGCCGAGCTCGTTATTATTGGTGGAAGTGTAGGAGGCTGTGCAGCTGCTCTCTCCGCTTGTCGATTAGGCAAGACAGTGGTACTGACGGAGGAGACCGCCCGTATCGGCGGCCAATTGACAAGCCAACTGGTTCCGCCAGACGAGCACCCGTGGATCGAACAATTCGGATGCACGCAGACATACAGGCAATTCCGCAATGAAATACGCCGGTACTACCGGGAACATCTCCCTCTGGCCATGAACGCCCGCTCGAACCCGGAGCTGAACCCCGGGAGCGGCCTTGTAAGCCGCCTCTGCCATGATCCACGCGTAGCTCTGTCTGTGCTGGAGTCAATGTTATTCCCTTATGTGAACAACGGACAGCTTACCATTCTGAGGCAATGCCGCGCCACCAATACCGAGGTTGATGGCGACCGCATCCGTGCGGTAACCGCTCAGGATGCAGCGGGCAACGAATATGTGCTAACTGGGGCGTATTTCCTCGACGCAACCGAATGCGGAGACTTGCTTGCCCTCTCGGGCACAGAGTATGTCACGGGCGCAGAATCGCAGCGTGATACGGGTGAACCGCACGCCGTATCGGGCGACCCTGAACCGCAGAATATGCAGGGCTTCACTTACTGCTACGCCGTTGATTATGACAAGGACGGAGATTATACAATTCCGAAGCCTGCACGCTATGACTTCTGGAGCCAATATCGACCTTCGTTCTGGCCAGATCGCCTGCTAAGCTGGACGGCAGTCAAGCCAACGACGCTGGAACCCATTACCTACTCCCTCTTCTGGGAGACAGGGAAGTTCCCACTGTTCCATTATCGGCAAATTACGAACCCGTCGCTATATGATCAATCGTCAGGAGTACTCCCTACTCCGGTGTCGGTCGTCAATTGGCCGCAGAATGACTACTGGCTTGGTTCGATTATCGATGTAAGCGAAGAAGAGAAGCAGCGGAGCCTATTCGATGCCAAGCAGCTCAGCCTATCGCTTCTGTACTGGCTGCAGACAGAAGCACCGCGTCCCGACGGAGGCGTCGGCTATCCGGGCCTACGATTGCGGCCGGATGTCGCCGGCACAGCAGACGGATTCGCCATGTATCCATATGTACGGGAGTCAAGACGGATTCAAGCAGAATTCACTGTGCTTGAGCAGCATATTGCTACCGATTGCCGTCCTGGTCAGCCCGCTGAGACATTTGCTGATTCCGTCGGCATCGGATGCTATCGGATTGACCTTCATCCTTCGACCGGAGGCAAAAACTATATCGATATCTCTTCTTTGCCGTTCCAAATCCCGTTAGGGAGCTTGCTTCCGGTTCGCATGGACAATCTGATTCCCGCCTGCAAAAATATCGGAACGACGCATATTACCAACGGCTGTTACCGCGTGCATCCAGCAGAATGGAACATTGGCGAATCAGCTGGCGCACTGGCTTCCTATGCGCTGAATCAAGGCATAGTACCGCGCGCTGTGCGCAGTGACGAGAAGCACCTTAGCGCCTTCCAGAAGCAGCTGCAGCAGCTCGGCATTGTACTGCAATGGCCTTCTACAAGGCCTGTATAAGCAGCCAAGGAAGCATCGCATCGATTCTTCCCGCAGCATAGGAACCAGGACTTAATCAACCTAATGACATAAATAAAAGGACCCTCCAGAATTCTAGTTTTGGAGGGTTCTTTTATTGGCCGGTTTGCAGGTTTTCATACTTTACTTTATTATCATCTACTTTGGCTGGAATTGAAATGGATGTAGAGAGCAGAACTCCTGCAAAAAATGTTTTGGCAATTTTTGATTCTATCATTTTTTTCCTCCACTCATTCTTTTTCATTCTTTCTTTTTTCTGAAAAAATCGAACAAATCGAACTTGATGACATAATCAAAGAGGAAGGTAATTACAACAGCTCCAAGTGGAATCATTGAGTATACCCATAGCGGATTATTTGGAGCTTCACCAGGGGGGGCATCAGTTAAAATCACAAAAAGGACAATACAATAAATTATGGCCAATACAATACCTGTTACATTTCTATTTTTCATAGCTGTATTTCACCTCGGATTCACTTAAGAAATTCAAAGTATTGTAAATAAAGCGTAACACTACCCAAAAAATGGAATGATTTCTATTTTTTAGCAGGAATATTTGTTCTTATATGTACCAAAGCCGGGATTTTGTGCAACAGCCCAGCCCCAGGCCGCCGTATTCGGCCAAATTCAGCCTTGAGCGGCGATTTCGCTTCCGTGGAACATCCAAAAAACGGGCGAATCGCAACATTTACGATCTCCCGTTTTCTTTGTATTTCTTTGATTCATGTATTAATCCATTTTCCTTCAATGAATGAAATAACTTCTTCGGTCGATGAACTTCCTTCTTCATCGATTTCTCGTTCACATCGTGAGGACGCAGTAATAAGCTTCCCCATCATCCATAAAAGGGGATGGCCCTTGAATCTCGGGCCATCCCCTTTGCTTGTGTACACAGGTCTCAGTTTTCATGCTTAACGCTTCGCATACCAATCATTCGCGGCCTTCACCATATCTGCACCACCCTGTGCATGCCATTCCGCGAGGAACTGGTCATAATTGTCGAGCGGTTCCGTTCCGCTAATATAGTTAATGAACGTGTCCTCTTGATACTTGTTCAACCGCTGCACGTTCTTCGAGATATCCGGCATTGGAGGCGCTGAACCGAGTGGATCAGCGATTAACAGGCCCTCCGCATTTTTCTGGAATGTGTTGAAGTAGTTCTCAACGATTGGGTTTTTCTTCAATCTCGCCTGCCAGTAGATCGGATAGTTCTTCTCGTCCACACCCGTCAAGAATGAGCTTGCATTTGTACGCTCATCTGCGAACTTCGGCAGAATCGGCGAGTAGGCTCCATTTTCAAACTTGTGATGTACACCTTCTTCACCGATAGCGATCCCCTTGAAAATATCCTTATCGAACTTCATGTCGAGCCACTTTACCGCTTCTTCCTTGTTCTTCGCGAACTTCGGAATTGCAATGTAATAATTAATCGTATTGCCCGGCGTGCCTACTCGCGCTTTCCCCGATTTGTCCTTCAATACCGGCACAATCGCAAGCTTCGCATCTGGGAAATTCTTTGCGAGCGCATTTTCCAAGTTCGGAGCAATCCACCACCCTGGACTATACATGGCAGCCTTGCCGCTTGCCATCTTCTCAATCGATTTATCCGCCGTATTAATGCCCCACTCGGAGTCGATTAGTCCCTCTTTGTACAGCGTATTCATGAACTTCAAGTATTCCTTCATCTCTGGAGCTTCAACCGCGTGAATGATCTTGCCGTCCCGCTCCAACCAAGCCGTCGTTAAGCCGAACACACTGGCAATATCCGGATGTACAGGGATCTTGCCTCCCGTCAGCGGAATTACATTCTTCTTCTCCTTGAATGTCTTCAGCACCGTCACCAGTTCATCCAGATTCGTCGGCATCTTCAAGCCCAACTCATCGAGCCAATCTTGGCGGACGACGAGCGCATTCGAAGAGGTTCCGCCTCCGCCCGTTTCTGGTATAGCGTAAATTTTGCCGTCATAACGGGCGCCATTCCAAGAATCTTGGCCGATAACCTGTTTCATATTCGTTCCATACTTCTCAATCAGATCATCCAGCGGCTCCAGCGCACCAGACGATACAAGCTGATAGTATTGGGCCGAAGCGAGCTTCATAATATCATAAGACTCCTTGTTCGCCATGAGCAGGTTCAGCTTCTCGTCGGCATTTTCCGCAGGAAGCATCTCATACTTCACGGAATATCCCGTCTTCTCCTTCAAGTACACGGCTACCGGATCGCTATTCGGCTCGAAGCGATCGAACTGCATCAGCTGACGGAGCTGCTTGCCGCCTTCTCCTCCTGACGCACCCTGCCCTGAACCGGCGCTGTTGCAGCCGAGAAGTGACAAGACCATTACAATCGAAATCAATGATATCCATACCTGTTTACGTTGCATGAACATACCTCCGCTCTTTTGGATGTCCCCCGAAATATCTTCACCGCATTACCCTTTTACGGAACCAATCAGCACCCCTTTCACGAAGTATTTTTGCAGGAACGGATATACCAGCAATATGGGCAAGGTTGCAACAAGAATCGAAGCGGCCTGTATAGCCTGAGGCGTCGTGTTCATGACCGCATCAATATTCGTTACATGCCCGCCATCCTGATATGTGATATTGGAATGCGCAAGCAGTTCCTTCAAGTACAATTGCAGCGGCTTCAACTCTGCCGTATTGATATAGATCATCGAGGCAAAGTAATCATTCCAGAAGCCTACCGCAAAGAAGAGTGCAATGGTAGCGAACACTGGCAGCGACAATGGAACCGTAATGCGGAACAAGATTGTCAGATTCGATGCTCCGTCCATCTTGGCCGATTCCTCCAGCTCATCGGGCAGAGACTCGAAGTAGTTTTTAATAATCAGCATATTAAACACGCTAACCATGCTCGGCAGAAAGAGCACCCATAGTGTATCGATCAGATTCAATCGGTGCATGAGCAAATACGTAGGAATAAGACCACCGCTGAACAGCATGGTGAACACATACATCAAGATGAATATTTTGCGTCCGCGCAGACGCGGCTTGGATAAGGGATATGCGGCTAATGCGGTCATGAACAGACCGAGAGCCGTTCCCGCCACGGTAATTGTGACCGATACGAGGAAAGCATTCATGAATTGAGAGTCGCGCAGCACATATAAGTACGTTCCGAACTGAATATCAACCGGGAACAAGGACACGCTCCCTGACATAACCGCTTCCTCACTGCTGAGCGACTTCGCAATCAAATTGAGAAATGGGAACAATGTCGTCCACGACACAAGGGCAAAAAACAGATAGTTCAACACATGGAAGATGCGCTCCCCTACCGACATTCGAATGGCCGTTCTTGTTCTCCGCGAAGCAGTCAATTGGTGTCTCATGTTATGCCAGACCTCCTTCCTTCTTACATTCAGGTTCCAAATAAGCGGCGACTTGCGACATCAAGAGAGCTGTATGCTGAACTTCTCTCATTACCAGATCCCCCGATTCAAATAGCGCCGGCTGAGAGCGTTTCCACCAATAATGAGCACGAAGCCTACGATGGATTCGAACAGCCCCACAGCAGCTGAGAAGCTGTAATTCTGCTCGCCTAGACCCGTACGATATACATACGTGCCGATAACATCCGACACATTGTAGACGACGGGATTGTACATGACGAGAATTTGCTCCGTCCCAGCCTCCAGCATATTCCCGAGCCGTAGGATGAACATAAGGAGAATGACGGGAACAAGCCCTGGTAGTGTAATATGCAGAATTTGTCTGAACTTATTTGCCCCATCGATCTTGGCTGCTTCATACAGCTGTGGATCGATAGAGCTTAAGGCGGCCAAGTATACGATTGTCCCCCAGCCTGCTTCCTTCCAGCCCGCCGTGCCGACGAGCAGCCAGCGAAAGACACTGTTGTCGAGGAAGAATTTGATCGGCTCTCCGCCGAACCACTCAATGATTCGATTCACAAGCCCCCCATTGATGGAGAGCAGATCCATAAAGAGTCCGCTAACGATAACCCATGACAGGAAATGAGGCATGTAAATGATCGTTTGTACCGGACGCTTGAACCACATTTTCGTAAGCTCATTCAACAGAATTGCCAGCAGAATTGGCAGTGGGAAGAGAAGTACAATTTTCAGAACCGAAATGATAATCGTATTCCAAAACACTTGAACGAACTTCGGCGATTGAAATAGTCGTTCGAAGTGCGAGAACCCTACCCAAGGACTGTCCTCTATTCCGCTAAAAATGTTGAAATCTTGAAACGCAATCACGACCCCATACATCGGCGTATACTTGAACAGGAGAAGAAAGGCGATCCCTGGCAAAAGTGCAATGTATAAGTCCCAGTCCTTCCGAATGTCTCTCCACAACTTTCGCCCATATGATCGTGAAAACAAACGTGGAGCATTGTCCAATTCCAGCTTATCCATAGCTCCCATCCTTTCCGTGGCATGAGCACTTGGCATTCATTGTTTGCTGCATCTGCTACTAGCCTACGGCATCTGGCTGCAATCGAACACGGGAGAGCCATGACTTCTTCTGGTAAAATGATTTCCATCGTGAGGTCAGGTTCAACTGAGCCTATGCAGCCCGTTAACCCCGCTTCCAGTCACTCGGCGTAACCCCCCAATATTTGCGGAATACCTTCGTGAAGTAGCTGACATCGCGGAATCCCGCCGCCTGTGCTGCCTCATATACCCGCTCCCCTTGAAAGAGTGCCTCCTTGGCTCGCTCCATGCGGCGCATAAGGAGATAAGACGAGAAGGGCTGATCCATCTCCTGCTTGAACAGCCTGCTCAAGTACGAGGCATTAATAAACAGCCGATCCGCCACTTCCTGCAGGGTTAGCTCTGTATGAAGTTCACTCTCGATTAGCTCCTTCACTTCCGATACCAAGCGATTGCCGCCGCGACGACGCACCATGCCTGCTTCCGCGCCAATGCGCCGCATGACACTTCGCATCCACTCACTCCACTCCTGCTTCGTTCGCAGTTCGGCGGTGTGACGGAACCATCTTGCATCCTCTCCCATTACCTCCGCCATCGACCACCCCTGCCTGCGCAGCCACATAATAATCCACGATTGCAGGAACATCATCTGCTCCTTAAATGCCTCTGCCTCTGGAATCGCACATACTGCGCGAATCCAAGCTTCGGCCAGTTCCGCTGCCTGCTGCTCTTCGGCAGTGTTCCAGGCAATGTCCAGTTCCCGTTCCCACTGCTCCGTATGTATCGTTACGGCCGAAGCATCTTCAGCCACTCTCAGTCCGTGATTGCGGTACGGAATGACAATATCGCCACCATGAACGAGCCGCTGACGGAGCGCGAAGTCCGCTTCCTTATACAGCCGCGGCACGTCAGCCAGCCGCCCGCACGCCGAGCAGATGCCCGCACTCGCCGTAAGCTTCAATGAAGTCTTGATATACTCCAGCATCTTGCCTGCCAGTGCATGAATGCCAATCATCAGTTCTCCATCCGATCTCTCGCAATGACTTTCTGCTGCTTGAGATGCTTCTACCCTTTTATGCTCCTCTGCCATGCCCCTAGAGAGCGCAGCGGATGGATAGCGAAATAGGATGGCGAGCGGACCGTCTGCTTCGCGGCATAATAGCATAGAACCATATTCCATCCCTGTCATCGTTTCCTCCACGACTTGGCCGACCGCGAAGTGCATTAGACCCTGATCTCCTCCAAATGCCTGCACCCGCTCCTGCGGGTAAGGATCAGGATCGATTACCATCACTGCGTAGCGCTCGTCTTCCTGTAAGTCGATACCGAGTTCTGTCATTCTCCTTAGCAGCGAGGCCGTCGACAAGCTGCCATCCAGCCCTTGGCGCAAGATGCGCTGACGCAGTATCGGCAAGTAGTTGTGCCATTGCTTACGCAGCATATCGGCATCGTGCCGCCGCTGAATGTCTTGGCGGCGCTCCGAGACTGCTGCTGCAACTGCTTGCAGGATGGCATCCTGTCCCGCCGGCTTCAATAGATACTGCTTCACCCCCATGGAAAGCGCCTCTTGAGCATAAGGGAAGTGATCATGACCGCTGAGCACCACCGCCTTCACCTCAACATTCCACTCCGACGCTTGCCTCACGAGGGATAAGCCATCTCCGTCCGGCAACTGAATGTCTACAAGCAGAATGTCCGGACGCTTCAACTTCAGCCACCGCTTCCCTTCTTCTAGGGTAGCGGCTGCCGTTACTTCCGTAATCCCTGCCCTCTCCCAAGGCATAAGCTCAGTTAAGCTTTGACGGAGCCGCAGCTCATCCTCCACAATCAATAGGTTCATCTTATCTCCTCCTCGGTGACGATTCGAAATGAAGGCATTCTTTACTTCATCAACTAGCGAAGGGGCAACTGAAGGCTGCCTAGCATTAAGCATTAAGCATTAAGCATTAAGCATTAACCTGCCGTCCTCGACCGATCTTCAATTTGTTTCCCCACGTATGGCTCGGACAAGGGGAGCAAGAGTGTTACCGTTGTCCCATCACCCCATACACTATCAATATGAATGTTTGCATTCTGACCGTAATTCAAGCGGATTCGTGCCGCGACATTTCGAAGTCCATAACCAGCACCTGTGTGGCCGTTCGCCACCACACCATGCTCTGTCGGCTGCCGCAATACAGCAGACAGTTCAGCTTGCAATTGAGCGCGCATGTCCTCCGTCATACCCGTTCCAGAATCGATAACCCTAATTGTAAGTCTTCTCCCTTCTGTGTCCTCCTCTACTCGGACTACAATGCGCAGCAACATCTCTGCTTGCTGGGAGGACTTCTCCAAGCCATGTATGATGGCATTCTCGACAATGGGCTGCACCAGCAGCTTCACGAGCGGAAGTTCCTCTGCGCACGATTCAATATCGTACTCCATATGGAATAGGTCTAAGAACCGGATTTGCTGGATTCGTATGTAAGCGTGCAAATGCTCCAGACAGTCCTTCACGGTAATTACATCCTTTCCCTTACTTAGACTTAGCCTGAAGAATCGGGATAAGTGAAGTACCATCTCGGAAATATCCTCAGCTTCAGCATGCTGGGCCATCCAATAGATCGAATCTAGGGTGTTATATAAGAAGTGGGGATGGATCTGGGATTGGAGCAGCTTCAGCTCTGTATTGGCAAGCCGCAAGCTCTGTTCATAGTGATCGTGAATGAGGTGCTGCTGCTGCGATGCCATGTGGTTAAATAGGTGGGTCACGATACCGAATTCGTCCTGTCGCGTCGAAGTCAACCTCACATCTAAGTTGCCGCTCGTCATCGCCCTCATACCCCGAGCTAATTTCCGCATAGGAGCAGCAATGCTCGTGTAGATGCTATAAGCCATAACGAGGGCAATGACAATGCTCAGCGCAATCATAAACACCGCGTAATACTCCAGCTGGTAGGACTGGGCGAACAGCTCCCTCTTCGGCTGAGCCAGTGTCAGTGTCCAGCCGTAATAAGGCGAAGCTGCTTGAATTAACACCTGATCATTCGCTTCTGCACGTGTCAAGTAATCCTGATACGATTCAGGCTGCTTAGCCGTGCCTGTGACCCATTTCCCATCTGCCGTATATAGATGCAGCTCTGCTTGTGGCGATGGTGTAACAGAACGGATATATTGCTGCAAGCGCCCCATGTTCAGGCTAATAATAAGCGCATGACGTTCTCGATTCGGGTTGTAAATATCCATCGCTCGAACGACTGCCAGACTATCCGCTCCAAACGCTTGGCCGAACGGCTTCCCCGCCCCTATTCGTTCGTCCGGCTGAATGAATACAATGCCTGTCCCCAGTCCATTAAGCAGCTGTCGAAGCCAAATGCGTTCATCCGCACGATCAACCGGAAGCACGCCATGGAGCGTAGAAATCACGGAGTTGGAATGATCGTGATATACAGCAATTTGCGAGAACATTGGATGAATTGATAGAAAGTTGGCCAGCTTATGCTTCAGATCGGCGAATACCATGACATTCTTCGGCTCCAGCTTCCTCTTCGTATGTGCAAGCGCATCGTTCATCTCCGTATCGGTTGATAGCACCGCGGACAGCTCTTCCACGTTCTGAAGCACGAGCTCAATATTGTCCATGAGGGCATGCATTGCACTTTCGGTACGAGCGGTCGTCTCTGACAGAAGCAGCTCCTGAGAGCGCTTGTTGGAGAACCAGCCGGTCAACAGCAGAGGGATCAGAATAAGTACAAAATAGATGGTTAATCGCCACTGAATCCGTTGTCGAATTTGGTCACGTATCATTTTCAGCATATTAGCACTCATCCTCCGTGCTTCGAACTGCGTTCAGACTGAATGAATGGCGGCTCACTTCCAATCTGGTTGCGACTGAAGTGATACCAGTCATTGGCCTCCTTCGTCATATCACGCCCGCCTTCATTCATCCATTCCGACACGTATCTGTCGAAGTCCTCAAGTGGTCGATTGCCAAGAATAATGTCGATGAGCATATCATTCTTCTTCAACAACAACGGTGCATATCTTGTCATCGCTGGTGTCGGCAGAGAACGGAAAGCGCTCGGACGTGCATGCATGGATGTAAATCGAAGATTATCGTACAACTGGTATTGAATTCCTAACGAATCCAGCCGGGATCGGGTGTAATCCTCATCAGGCATATCTGCCAAATTAGCATAAAGTCCGCGATAATGATCCTGATTATGGCGCTCCATATTGGTCACCCTCTTCCCCTCCTTCCAAGCCCACACGTCTCCCTCGAATCCAAGCTTGAGGGTATCCCTCCCCTCCTCGCCGATATAGTTAAGCAGCTTCAGCACCTCCACCGCGTGAGAGCTGGTAGCAGGGATTACTTGATAGCTTCGTACTTGAGGCAGCGCAAAGGTTCCACTTCCTCCAGGGCCCTTCGGGAAAGGAAGGGGGATCCATTCTGCACGCGGATCCCGCGCCTTGCTCCTCTCCAGCACTCCGCGGGTATCGTACCATGTTCCCGTGAACAGACCCAGCTTCCCATCCACAACCTGCCTCTCCAGTCCACGCTGTGTTTGAATCGGGAACAATGGATCTACGAGCCCTTCCTGAACCATTGTTCGCATGAAGGCAAGGGCCTCCTTCATCTCTGGCTGCACATTGGAATATACGAGCTGACCATCCCGTTCCATCCATTGATTGAGCTGCACACCATATGCACCGAACCACGGTGAGGTGCGGCCCAACTCTTCAATGAAGCTGGTACCATAAATATCGTGCAACCCATTGTCATCCGAACGGAGCGAGGTAAAGGCACGCATCACATTTACCATCTCCGCAAGAGTAGTTGGTGGTTCAAGTCCGAGCTGTTCCAGCCAATCCTTGCGAATATACATCATCTCCTGCCCCCTTCCCTCATGCAGGCTCGGAATCGCATATATTTGGCCGTTAAAGGACACCTGCTCCCACACTTCAGGAGGAATCCGTTCCTTCAGCTTCGGCGCGTATCGGGCAAGCAGGTGGTCAAGCGGTGTTAGCATCTGCTTCCGTGCGTAGAAGGAGACCCAATTCGCATCCGTGATGCTGATCAAGTCTGGTGTATGGTTCGACATCATCATGACACCGACGCGATCCTCATACCGATGTGATGGGGGGATGATCACTTCTACTTGAAGACCCGTCTTCACCTCGATGTCGGTTACATACGGATTGTCGTTCTCCGTCAACGGTTCTGGGAACCCTATGCCAAGACTATTCAATACAACCGTAACCTTAGGCAGCAAGGAACGCTGTTCCGCCACCTTCGACTGCCCTACCTGCCCACTGCATCCAATCAGCAGCAATAAGCATACAGCTCCTGCCATCATCCCGCCTTTCTTGTACACAAGAATCGGCCGCAGCACAACAGCTAGCCTACAAATTGTAAGCGTATACATTTTAATCAGCATAACTCTAGTCCTGCTCGCTTCTCCCCGCTGCTTCATCTGCATATTTGCATTCCCCTCTCCATACCTGACCTCCATCAATCTGGGCGGAAGATTATACCTACCTGCTTTCCCTTAATCATACAGAAAGGGCCTATCAGATTGTACTCTCTGATAGGCCCTTTTTTTCATCTATTTATTCTTCTTCGGACAGACGCTTCAAATCACTGACATGCTTGTCTAATCGGCTGTATCCATCAACAAGCACCTGAATATCCATATGCTGCTGCTCCATATTCGCCAATACTTCTTCTACAGAAGCCATATGCTCCTCCGTGCTGTTCGTAATCGTCACAACACCGTGTGCCATATTGGAGTACTGTGTCTGAAGGTCGCGAACGGCTTCATGCATCGCTTCCGACTGACGGTTCACCTGGTCGGTGTTATCCGTAATCGTACGCATAATCTGCTCCACTTGCCCCGTAGCCTCTACACTGGATACGACGGCAGATTGTCCACGCTGTACCTGCTCTGCTGCGGCACTGATCTGAGTTCGTATCGTTTCCAATATAGTTGCAATATCCTCAGTCGCTTTCTTCGCATGGTCAGCCAGCTTGCGAACCTCTCCCGACACCACTGCGAAGCCCTTGCCATGCTCGCCTGCTCGCGCAGCTTCAATCGCCGCATTCAATGACAGCAAGTTCGTCTGTGCGGAAATATCACTAATGGTACTGACAATATCGCCGACCTGCTCCGTCTGCGCATTCAGTGCGTCCATCACTTGCACAGTCTGTTCCACTGTACGTTTCACACGGTCAATCTCACCGACAAGGGTGTCAATCTGACCACTGCCCTGCTCGGCCAATTGCAGTGTAATTGATGCAACCTGCTCCAATTGATTCGTCCCGTTCGCAACGTGACTTACGGAGCGCTCCACGGATTCCACAGAGCTTCCGATATGCTGCAGGCTAATCGTCTGCTGTTCGAAGCCTGTCGATATTTGCGCGAATGTCTCTGTAACTTCACGCGAGATCGTTCCTGTCGATTCTGCACGCAGCTTCTGCTCATGACTGAATTCATTAAGCATCGTAACCGAAGATTGAATTTGTCCAAGCAATTCTATCGCCTGCTCCTTCGATTTCAGCGCTTCCGATCCCCGTTCTGCCACTTGCCGCTGCAAGTTCTGACTGAACACCGCCGAAGCACTGAGTGCAATCGTCACGAAGAGCAGATACATAAGCAAATAGAGGAGCGGCTCGCGCGTGAACAGCTTCTCATTCAGGAATGGATCATAGAATATGTACACCGTCATTAGCATACTGACAACGCCGGTAAAGATGATAGGACGATAATTCTGATATAAAGTCATCAAGCTGATTACGACATAGAATAACAAATACGTGCTGAAGATCGGATTCGGATCCGACTTCATCAGCAGCAGGACAAGCGAACACAGAAACACTGGAATTAAGTACATCACATACTTTACGCCAATGCGCTTATAGGTTAAGAACGTTGCTAATCCACAAGCTACCGCGCCAAAACCAATCAGCACATACAGCATGGTTCCGACAATACCTGCAGCCAAATCCCCGATGATTCCAATCGCAAGCATTGTCCATATGATCTTGACAAACAGGCGGTTGCGCCTGTCAAGAATCGTTAGTTCATTCACGTCATCTACCAACTTTCTATGTATCGAGTGATCGTCGTTAACAGCTTGTCTAGTCAGTTCGTTAACCATTCCTTAACATTTCTGCATTTCCGTTAACTTCAACACCTTATTATATCGGCTAACAGGTGATAGGAATTGAGTGAACTTCCACTTGTTCCTGTTCTGGGATTAACCAGTCGAACTTGGCTGGATTCTGCCAGATTGCACCGACATGAATAAGAGTAGGAATGACATCGTCTCCCTTATAGAACATCTTCTTCCCCACCTTGCGCATCGGTACATGGAATGATACGCGCAGCGCACGCGCGAATACCGGTTCCAGCAGACAAGCGCATTGCAAGATCCCATGCTTGCGCGAGTAATGAACGATTGAAGATAGCAGCCGATCGATATTATGACCGCGATGTTCCTTCAGCAAAGCTACCTTGTCCACTTCAGCCACTTGCTCCGGGGCGCTCATCACCTCCGGCTGCTCCGCGAATGGCGCGACCTCGTTCAACATACGCGCACTCTCCCTGTACAGCTTCAGTTCGAATGTTCCTACAGCAACCCCTTCCTCGTTAAATACGATGACCTGTTCCAACGGATGTGCAGCGGATTCCAGTTCAAAGCCCATCTCCTTCCAGACTGTTGTCCAAATGGATCGATACAGCTGCACCTGTTGTTCGCTTTTCACCGAAATATGCATTTCCCTGTAACTCCTTTATGTAAATATTTATATAATTTGTTATCGGTCACAGGTAAAGGAATGATTACAAAAATCTTTTTTCAAAAAAGCCATGAAAACAGAGAGTTATTTTCTGAAATCGCACTTCTCTGTCTCATTGTAAAAACGATCGCTTGTAATGCCAACTCCCTATTTCAAAATTCGTTCCAACGACCCAACTATATATGAATATATACTCATATTATGTCGGTTTAGTTGCAGTCTATGCCGCTATCCAACCATCCTCACAGCTGCAACTTTACATTTGTCATAAATGTAAACCTCCTATATACTTGTAACAACGTTAATTTAGACACAATCCATTCGTAATCGGAGCGATTTATAGATGTCACAATCCAAAGTAACTCAACAACATATTGCTGACGCGCTGAACTTGTCCCGCAATACCGTATCGAAGGCGTTGAACAACGATCCTGACATGCGCGATGACACGAAGCGCCGCATCATGAAGAAGGCCGTCGAACTCGGCTATACCAAATTCCATCAACTCGAAGCTGCGGAAGGAGTCATCTCGGCCAATCGTATCGTGTCCCTGCTTACTCATTCTGACTATATGGGCAACCATTATTGGTCTAGCTTCATCAAAGGGCTGAATACAACCTTGAAGGAAGCTGGCTACTCCCTGGCGATGACGATTGTTGACATGGAAGAAGAGCGCGAACAGAAGCTGCCTTCTCTATTCGTGCAGCAGCGGCCTGCTGGCGTTATTATGATCGGCCCCTTCTTGAGGGAGTACTATGAGCTAATCGAACGTTCAGGCATTGCCTCGATGTTCATCGATACGTATGCGGACTTCAACTTCGGCATGCTGGGCAGCGATATTATGCTCGTAGACAATGCCCATAGCGTATATGCCCTAACGCAACAACTAATTGCACGTGGACATAAGAAGATCGGCTTTGTAGGCGATATCGGCTCCTGCCTCAGCTACCGCGAACGGTGGGAAGGCTTCAATCGTGCGCTGTCTGAAGCAAGGCTCAGTGTCAATGAATCTTGGTGCATCATCAACTCCATGAAGCGTCATTATTTTAATGAAGAGGAACTGTCTGCAGCCTATTCCCGGATGGAGGATAAGCCAACGGCCTTCGTATGTGTGAATGACAATATTGCTGTCGACTTCATGCAAATTGTGAAGGCAAGCGGCATGCGCGTACCTGAGGATATCTCCATTACCGGATTCGACAACATCGCCGAATCGGTGCTTGTTCATCCCGCCATCACGACCGTGCATGTACCGAAGGAAGAGCTCGGCATGCGCGCCGGAGAACAGATCGTATGGCGCATTGACCACCCGCATCGTCCGAAGGAGCTTATTCGCATCGGCGTGGAGGTAGAATGGCGCGATTCAGTACACAGTCTGATATAGTTTACATTTGCACATCTACATTCGATATGTAACACGTTTTTGCACATTATTTGCACGGTAAATGCACAATATTTACTTGACATTGTAACCTTAGTGTTTTACTCTTTAGTTATTCGGAAACGCTGTCATTGCGTTTCGAGAGACAATTGACACATGCTGTGTTACAAGTTCAGTTGACATTGCACACGACATCAATAAAGAACAAGGCTCTCACCTATTCTTTTGGTCTCAACATCTGTCACCTGCACTTGAACAGCACAGGTTTCATACTTACTACGCAAAGCGAGGTTTGCATCATGAGCCAAATTAAGATCATCGGTCCAGATATTCCGAACATGCCTTGGGAAGAACGTCCTGAAGGACATCGCGACGTATTGTGGCGCTACAGCCAGAACCCAGTAATTCCACGCGATTTGCTGCCTAACTCGAACAGTATCTTCAATAGTGCTGTTGTTCCGTTCGAAGGCGGATTCGCTGGCGTATTCCGCTGCGACGATCGCAATCGCTACATGCGCTTGCATGCTGGCTTCAGTAAAGACGGCATTAACTGGGACATCAACCATGAGCCTCTCACATTTGAATGTGACGATCCGGAAATCGGCAATTTCATCGAAGGCTACGACCCACGCGTATGCTGGATCGAAGACCGCTACTATGTAACTTGGTGCAACATCTACCACGGCCCAACAATCGGCGTGGCATACACATATGATTTCAAGACATTCCATCAGCTCGAAAATGCATTCTTGCCTTACAACCGCAACGGAGTTATGTTCCCGCGCAAAATTAACGGCAACTATGCAATGGTGAGCCGTCCGTCCGATACAGGCCATACACCATTCGGCGACATCTTCTACAGTGAGAGCCCTGATATGGAATTCTGGGGTCGTCACCGTCACGTAATGGCTCCAATGGGCGGCTGGCAGAGCAAGAAAGTTGGCGCAGGTCCAATTCCAATCGAAACAAGCGAAGGCTGGCTCATGATCTATCATGGCGTCCTGAACTCCTGTAACGGATTCGTATACGCATTCGGCGCAGCGATCCTCGACCTGGATGAGCCTTGGAAAGTAAAATACCGCAGCGAACCATACTTGCTGCAGCCTTCCACATTGTACGAGTGCGTAGGCGACGTTCCTAACGTAGCATTCCCTTGCGCATCACTTGTGGACGCAGCAACAGGACGCATCGCGATTTACTATGGCGCAGCTGACACGGTTACTGCTCTTGCATTCGGTTATGTTGATGAGATTATTGAATTCGTGAAGAATAATTCTCGCGTGAAGTAAGATATACTGTAAGCAAAGACTGCTGGGGAGCAGCACCGACTTACAGGGCTCTTCCTTTCTTTGCAACCCCTATACCTATGATCAAAACCCCCTTGCATCTGATCGCAATAGCGGCCAGCGCAAGGGGGTTTTGTGCAATAATTTGCAATAATTTGCAATAATGTGCAATAAGGAAGTCTACGATTATTTAGAATGTACAGTCTTACACCATCGCACTGCGCAATTGCTGCACGTAGCGCCATCGAATGACGAAGAAGTAAATAATTTGAACAACTGTGAAGCTAACGAGCACTTTGATTGTACTTTCCCCCACAGAGAAGTGAACCAACTGCTGCAGCGCTGCAAATGCAACCCCACTATGCAAGATTGCGATGAAAAGCGGCAAAAAGAACATAACCAGCAGCTGTCGTGTCACGACGCGATTCAGTTCCTTGCGAGTCAACCCCATCTTGGACAGCATCTCGGTCTGCTGCTGATCCCGACTGCGATCCGTATATAATCGGAAGTATAAGAAGCTTGCGGCAAAGGTGAAGAACACCACACCAATGAGTACGCTCACGAGCAGCAGCAATCCATTTGCCTGCTTGGCCGCTACCCACTGTGGGTACAGCGCTCTGAACTGAAACTTCATGGATTCGCTCTGTTCTCCTTCTTGATCTGTGTTCAGTTGCTTCATTAGCTGTTCTGTTGTATCCCCAAGCTTACTCCAATGCTCTACCGCAAATCCATATACCGTATAGGATCCCTGGCCTGACTCATCCCGATCAGGTATCTGCTCATAAGCATCATCCGTTACCACAACAAGCCGAATGATCCCATAATCCTGCGGCAGCACTTGATGGGGTACAGCTTTCATAATTTGAAAGGCAAATCGAGTAGTGTCTTCTATCAGTTGGACAACTTCTTCGAAGCCTTCTTTACTATATACTCGCTCCCCCATGACTGAAGTCGGCACAAGGAATGCTTCATTATCAGCAGTAATCGCTTCTTGCTCATATCCAAGGGCTATCGCCAGCTTGTTATAATCGGACAACTTCATGACCGTGACATCATTACCTGCAAATTTCAAGGTTGCTGCGCCAACTCGATAAGGCAATTGTGATTGTTCCAGTTTTTGTTTAATCAGACTTACATGGTCCTGTTCCTGCTTATTTCCTTGATACGAATAATACGTAAAGGCATACGGGTTCGTCATCTCCGCTAACCCTTGATTGCCGATTGCCGTACACGTACCAATCGCAGTAAATGCAACCGCCGAGATTACAGCAACGATAAAGAACAAGCGTGAATTATCCTTCAACCGATATCCCAGTTCAGAGAGCGTCAAGAGATTCGTCTTCTTGAAATACAGCCGCTCGCTCCGCTTCAACATTCGCAGTGCAAATACCGCGAATTGCGTGAACAGAAAATACGTCCCGACTACAGTCAGCACCACCCCTGACAGGAGTACAAGGAACGAATACGTGATGCCTGTTGCAAAGGAAAACACCGTCGCATAGCCCGCTCCGACGAGCAAGACGGCTAGCACCGACAGTCCTATCGACGCCTTAGGTTCAGGCTTCGGCTTGTCCGATCCCTTGAGCAGATTAATGAGTTGATGCACCCTTACCATCCGAGTAGTCACGATCGATATCAGCAGGAAGAGGATTAAAAATGCGATAAACGTTGTCCCTATCGCCTTCAATGGTACATAAAACGTTAAGCCTTTATCAATCGCCAGAAGTTCAGATATCCCGGAGAGGATCAATTTCGAGAAAATGACACCCAGCAATACGCCTGCCACAATGGAGGCGCAGCCAATCAGCATATTTTCCATGAACACCAGCTTGCGAAATTGCTTAGGAGACATCCCATGTATGATGAGAATGCCAAATTCCTTGTTCCGTGTCTTAAGAAATGAGCCTACCGAATATAAGATGAAGAAGAAAGAAAACACGATCAGCAGAACCTGCGACACACGCAGTCCCATCATCCCAAGTTCGCTTAGTGTCTCACTGGAAGATCGAATCTTGCCGTTCAAATCGGGATGGAACAAGAGCAAAGAATAGGTGAAGAACATCAGTACCGAGAAGGTACTGCTCCAGAAATGAGCAGCGTACATGCGCTTGTTGCGAGTGATATTATGAATAGCTAGTTGTGAGAACGTCATTCGGATTGCCTCCCATCACGGACAGCACGTCCATTATGCTGCGCATAAACATGGACTGACTGCCTCTGCGAGTAATTTCATGATGCAGCTGACCATCCTTAATGAAGACAACGCGATCACAATAGCTTGCCGCCATCGCATCATGCGTAACAAGCAGCATCGTCGTCCCCTCCTCCTTGTTCAGCTGATACATCGTATCCATCACAGCTCGCGATGACTTCGAATCCAGGTTTCCAGTCGGCTCATCCGCCAGCAGCAGCTTCGGCTGGTGAATAATGGCGCGTGCGATAGCTGCGCGCTGTGCTTGCCCTCCAGAAATCTCGTAAATTCGCTTGTTCAGCAATGCAGTAATGCCAAGCCTCTCTGCCATCGCATTCGCCTTGCGGTGCAATTTCTCCACTTCTACCCCGTCCAGTGTTAAGGGAAGTACGATATTTTCCTTAACAGTCAGCGTATTTAATAGATTAAAGGATTGGAATACGAATCCGAGCTCGCGCCGGCGGAATAGAGCCAGCTTCTCCTGAGATAATTGGAAGGGGTTATTGCCATGAATCAACACTTGGCCAGACGAAGGCGCATCGATGGTTGCAATCATATTCATTAAGGTGGTCTTCCCGCTTCCAGAAGGCCCCATGATGCCTACGAATTCCCCCTGCTCAATACCTAGATTAATATTGGACAATGCCTGATAGGCTACCTTTCCTTCATAAGTCTTACTTAAGTTCCTCACTTCTACCATTGTCATTTTCGATTCCACTCCTGTTTACGAGATTCCTATATTCATCCTGCATATTGTTCAAAGCCATAATCGAGCAGTTCTCTCGCATCTGTCCAGACGCTATTCGAACCGGAATGCAGAACAACTGTAATCATTCGGTGATCATTGCGCTCGGCAGCGGAGACTAGACAGTATCCGGCTTCATCGGTGAATCCTGTCTTAATGCCTGTCGATCCTTCATAATAATATTCGCTCTCCTGCTGCAGCAGCCGGTTCCGATTCGTATACGACTTCATGATCTTCTCCATATCTGCGGACATGAGCTTCACATCAGCAGTGGTTTGGCCTACAATAGCGCGGAACACTTTGCTCTTCATCGCTTCCTTCGCAATAACAGCCAAGTCATGTGCTGAACTATAATGGTTCGCATCGTGCAATCCATGCGGATTCATAAAGTGCGTGTTGCGAAGGCCGAGCTGCTCTGCCCGATCATTCATGCATTGAACGAACACGCGGATCGCTTCTTCCGCATCCAAGGATGCATCGGCGCGTACCTGACGTCCCAATTGAACGGCAACCGTTCTCGCCGCATCGTTCCCGGACGGCAGCATCATCGCTTCCAGCAAGTCATTCCACAACAATTGCTGCCCGAAGCGCAGCCCTGCCGAGCTCTCCCCCGGATCGGCAAGCAGCACCTCCTGCCCTACGGTCACCTGTTCCTTCATGTCTGCCATCTCGATGGCGAGGAGCGCGGTCATCACTTTGGTCGTGCTGGCCGGTGCGAGCCGATCATCAGCATTCATCCCGTATAGAACTTCACCTGAATCTTGATTGATGACGATCGCTGCCTGGGCATCCAGGCTTCCTGAAGCAAATACATTCTGCCCAGTTACAGTGTGCACGCTATTAGACACTACTTTATATATCTTTTGTTTGATTTGTCCTGAGTAAGGTTGCAGTATGAACCAAATACCAGCAGCGGCGATGCAGCCAGCGAACAGCCATCTTTTCCTATTCAATCTCACGATTATCCACCCTTATCCTATTATCATGCATTCGCATGTCTTCCCCTGATAGGTATCAGGATAACCGAATGGACTTAATAATGTGCTAAGCAGAAATGAAGAAAAGTGAATGAAAGATGAAGAAAATATGAAGAAGACGGTATAAAGGATATGTGGAATTTACCATATGTATAAATCTTATTAATTCTAGACCTTAGTAGGGGGGATTAATCGGCTCGAACAGGTATAATAGACATATGATTGTGAAATATGTAACATATTGAGGAGGTATACCTTATGAAACGCAACATCTTAGCCGCTGTTCTCATCTTGGGAGGAAGCCTCTTGCTTGGCAATACCGTATACGAGGGACTCGCAGGTGCAGGAGAGACAGAATCCGGCACAGCATCAGCTCACGACATGCAACAACACCATATGGAACAATCCCATATGAGTGATTCCCATATGAATGATTCTCGTATGAGTGAATCCCGAATGAGTGAATCTCGTATGGGAAATATGAACAGGGATGTATCACCACGTCACGGATCGGGCGACTCCCATATGTCGAAGTACTCCAGCAATAACGACAACTGCCATAACGAAGCATAAGTAGAACAAGAACCGAAGGCTCACCTGCCTTCGGTTCTTATTCATACAATGGAGGCACGGAGCTTGGAATCTCAACGACAAAGTAAGTGCCTTCCTGATTGCTTATCGCTTCAATTGTTCCCCCATGCAGCTCTACAATCGTCTTGGATATCGCAAGACCCAGCCCAGAACCACCCGAATGCTCCGATCTTGATTTCTCCACACGGTAAAATCGATCAAAAATATGCGGCAGATCATGAGCCGGTATAGGCTCACCGCTATTATGCACAGAGATCATAATTCGAGTCCCCCGCTTGCGGAGGAATATTCCCACTGCAGATCCACGCGGCGCATAGCGCATCGCGTTGGTAAGCAGGTTGTCGAATACACGCACCAGCTTATCTGGATCCGCCTCGATCCAGTACTGATCCTCATCGCTGTGCATCGAGATGGTCAGTCCCTCCTGCTCCATCGGATAACGATAGTGTACACACAGCTGACCTGCCATTTCCACAATATTGAGCGGCTTCGTATGCAGCGTCATCCCGCCATTCATGCGGGTATATTCGAACAAGTCGTTAATCATGACGTTCAGGCGCTGAGCCTTCTCATAAGCAATATTCGTATAATGCCGCAGCTCTACTTCATCCCTATATCGATCCTGCTCAACCAACCCTAAATACCCCATGATGGAGGTAAGCGGTGTGCGAAGATCATGTGATACGCTTGTAACCAGTTCATTTTTGGTACGTTCGGCAAGGCGCTCCTCTTCCAGCGACAGCTTAATCTGTTCGGCCATACGATTAATGTTATCCGCAAGCTTGCCAATTTCATCATCCGTGGAGACGGTGCAGCGGGCATCCAGATTGCCATCCGCCATACGCTGAACCGTTGCTGTAATTTGCTCCATATTTTTGATTAATTTGCGATTCAGTAAGAAATAGATACCGACGAACAGCGCCAACCCAACGACAATGAGCGGCGGAACGATTCCGAACATTCGCTCCAATGCCCGAAACAAGACATTAAGCAGATCAATTTGCAAGTAACTGTACATAACCATAGCTAGACCGAGCATGAGGTAGGCTGTTATCAATGCCAATATAATGCTCAGCACGAAGGTGAACAGCATCTTCCATCGAAGGCTACTATACCATGGTGTCTTCAATCTTATACCCTACTCCCCATACGGTCTGAATGAGTTTGCCACCGCTTGATTCCAGCTTGTCCCGCAGCTTGCTGATATGAACCGCCACCGTATTGTGCGATCCATTGAAGTTCTCTTTCCATACTCGTTCGTACAGCTCTTCCGCACTGAATACTCTTCCTGGGTTGCTCGCCATTAAGTAGAGAATATCGAATTCCACACTCGTTAAATGTACTGATTGTCCATCCACCTTCACCGAATGGGTCGACTTATTAATATCCATCGTTTGAATGCGAATGACATCCACAGGCTGCGCTTGAGACTGAAGCTGCGAGTTCAATAAGTAAGCACGACGGAGCAGCGATTTCACACGTGCTACCAGCTCCAATGGATTGAACGGCTTCGTCATATAATCATCCGCACCTGTCATAAGGCCCATGATCTTATCCATATCTTCCGACTTTGCGCTCAGCATCATAACTGGCGTCGCTTGGTTCTCCCGAATTTTGCGGCATACCGCAAGCCCATCCAGTCTCGGCATCATCACATCGAGAATGACCAGTTCGATAGGTTCATGCTGAAGGATGTCCAATGCTTCCACACCATCGTATGCCTTATGCGTGCAATATCCTTCATTTTTCAAGTAAATATCGATTAAGCCAGCGATCTCTTTATCATCGTCGACAATTAATATATTTGTCACACCCATTACCCTCCTGCTTCCACTATCAACATTGTTGGCACTAGCATACCGTTAAATACCGTCCCGGTTCAACGGCAATCACTAGCAGCCTGCTCTCCTGTTTACATGAATCCACGGAAAAATTCCAGAAAACGCTGCCCTTCAGTAACATTGTGCTTCATAACCGCATACGTTCTTGCGGTAGGCAGCATCAATTCCGAGCAATCCACCTGAAGCAATCTTCCTTCCGTACGTTCACGGCGAATCGTAATCTCAGGCAAGAACGAAATGCCAAGCCCTTCTTCAATGAACCGCTTCGTTACATGAACTTGGGTAACAAGCATTGTGCGAATGTATCGATACCTCGTCTGCAGCTCCTGCACAAGCGGCTCCCAATATTCAGGATGATTATAAGTGAGCAGCATATGATTCGCCAGCAAATCTCCGAGCTGGAGCGGAGAAGCAGTCTCTGCATCATGCCCATCATGCGGCGCAACAAGCACCACCTCGTCCTCCCCCAATATATCACAGGTGAGCCGCGCATCACTTGCCCACATTCGAGATAACCCTAGATCCACCTGATCCTGCAGCACCGCATCGGCAATTTGCTTCGATTCCAACACCTGAACTTGAACCTCTACATCAGGATTAGCATGCACATAGCGATTCAAGACATGTGGGATGAGATATGCCGCTACAAGCGGCGATACCGCCAGATTCAATCTTCGGGTATAGCCCTGCTTGAAGCGATGCAGCTCCTGCAGACCTTCCTCGTGAACGGACAACAGATGTTTCGCGTGCGGAAGGAATCGCCGTCCTTCCTCGGTCAATTCTACTCTGCGTCCTACTCGTTTAAATAAAGGCGAGCCCAAGTATTGCTCCAACTGCTTGATCTGGATCGTTACCGTCGGCTGCGAAATGAACAATTCCTCCGAAGTGCGACGGAAATTCTCATGCGCAGCAGCGTGCACAAATGTTTGTATCCATTTCAAATCCATCGTCATCGGCTCCTTATTGATTATGATTCCCTATTAAATCAATAAAAACGTTTCAATATTTTTAATCAAACACCATGTATATAATAATACATATTAAAGGAGGAGGGAAATGATGGTTGACAAGGGGTTAAAAGGTGTTGTTGCAGCAGAAACCGAATTGAGCTTCATTGACGGCAGTGTCGGTATATTGCTTTATCGCGGATATGATGCTAAAGAACTTGCCATTCGGCATTCCTTCGAGGAGGTTGCTTACCTACTCTGGTACGGCACACTGCCGAGCTTAGCAGAATTGCAATCCTTCAAAGCGGCCTGGGTGCGCTGCAGACAGCTGCCTGAGCCTGTCATCCATTGCTTGAACCAGCTTCCTTCAGACATGAACTTGATGAGCCAGCTGCGCACCGCAGTCTCTGTACTAGGAACAACTGTATACGAAGGGGCTCCACACATTGAACAAGCGATGGCGTTAACGGCGATGATGCCTGCTATCATCGCGAACTTGTATCGCAAGCAGCAAGGGCTGCCTATATGGGAATCGATACCGAGTAACGAATCTCTAGGCCATGCAGCCCATTATCTATATTTACTGACAGGTGAGGTTCCGACCGATATCCATGCCAGCGCGTTGGAAACATATATGATCCTTACGATGGAACATGGACTGAACGCTTCCACCTTCACCGCTCGCGTTATCACATCCACAGAGTCGGATATGGTTTCCGCTTTGACAGGGGCGCTTGGGGCGATGAAGGGGCAGCTTCATGGCGGTGCTCCTTCAGGTGTAACGGAAATGCTGGAGGCGATCGGTACGGCTGATCGAGCGGAAGACTGGCTGCGTGAACAGTTGGAGAATCGTAGTCTGTTAATGGGCTTCGGGCACCGTATATATCGGACACGCGATCCAAGAGCAGAAGCATTGAAAATGCGCATTGCGCAGATGGAGGAAAGTGACCATTGGCTCGATTTGGCTCAGTTCGTCGAGGATACTGCTGTACGACTGCTCGCTGAATATAAGCCTGGGCGCAAGCTGTATGCGAACGTCGAATTTTATGCAGCTGCCATTATGCGTGCAATTGGCTTGCCTAGTGAGTTGTTCACACCAACCTTCTCGGCAAGCCGTACCGTCGGCTGGACCTCCCATATGATCGAACAGGCGAAAGACAATGTCATCTACCGTCCCGATGCCAAGTACATTGGCTCGTTTCCCACTACTGAACATGTATCGTAAAGCGTAAACCTTGGTCTCTATCCTCGTTTTTATACATTTATTGGGTGCCTCTTCGTCGGATCGGAAATAATCAGACGAGCAGGCATCTCCTTTTTTATCCGAAACCACGTAATTTATCCAAAAGACGAACAATCACAAATTTGTACCACTTCCATTATCCAATCCTATTTTGGCGGATCGAACCCATCATAATATGGTTTAATTAACCAACGTAACTTTTAAGCACCTTATAGCCTGTCCTCTTCATATAGACATTTTCCGATGACACCCCAAGCACAATCCCCTAGTTATTATCATATTTATTTGAAATACGCCCGTATAGAGCGCGAAAAATGTCCTCTCTTGAAATACATACCAGCCACTTCAAATTGTTAAAATTTTTCTATAAAAAGGTTTTATGGCCATAAAAGATTATATTAATGTAATAAAATTTATCACCCTGTGTAAAATCTTCTTTTACGGATGTGGGCGTTTTTGCGACAAATCGTATTTCAAAAAGCGCACATTGTCAGTATAATGTGTGAAAAGTGTTCCTATATTGCAGAGAGGTTAGGTGTAATCCCATGGAAACCATACAACGCGAACAAACAGAAGTACTTAACCCATACGAAATCGTTAAGAAGCAAATTGATGCAGCTGCAGCTAAATTGCAATTGCCCGAGCATGTCACCGAATTACTGAAGAGACCAAAGCGTGTTCTTTCCGTAAACTTCCCAGTTCGAATGGACGACGGCTCTATTCGTATCTTCGAAGGCTATCGCTCGCAGCATAACGATGCAGTAGGACCAACAAAGGGCGGCATTCGCTTCCATCCGGATGTAACACTTGACGAAGTTAAAGCACTCTCCATGTGGATGACATTCAAGTGTGGTGTTGTTGGCTTGCCATACGGCGGCGGCAAGGGCGGCGTTATCGTGGACCCACGCACACTCAGCAAAGGCGAGCTTGAGCGTCTCAGCCGCGCATTCATGGAGGCAATTGCTGACATCGTAGGACCAGAGCGCGATATTCCAGCTCCAGACGTATATACAACACCTCAAATTATGGGTTGGATGATGGACACATACAGCCGCTTACGTGGACACAACTCGCCAGGCGTTATTACAGGCAAGCCAATCATCATCGGTGGTTCCCTTGGACGGAACGCAGCGACTGCTCAAGGTTGTGTATATGCAATCCAATCTGCATTGGAAGACATTAAACTTCCGATGGAGAACGCAAAGGTAGCCGTTCAAGGGTTCGGTAATGCTGGACGTATTGCAGCTCGCCTGCTCACAGACCTCGGTGCAACAGTAGTGGCAGTCAGCGATTCCCGTGGCGGTATCTATGATGCAGACGGTCTTGATCTGGATCGTGTAGAGCAGTTGAAGGACGAAGCAACGATCCTCGATTACGGCGCAAGCTACCATATCAGCAACGAGCAGCTGCTTGAGCTGGATGTAGATATCTTGATCCCGGCAGCATTGGAAAATGTCATTACACAGGAAAACGCTCCACGCGTCAAAGCACGCATCATTGCGGAAGCAGCAAACGGACCTACAACTCCTGAAGCGGACGCAATCCTGAACAAGAACGGAACGATTGTTATTCCTGACATCTTGGCAAATGCCGGCGGTGTTACCGTATCCTACTTCGAGTGGGTACAAAACCTGATGAACTACTACTGGAGCGAAGAAGAAGTTCTGGAGAAGCTCCAAGTGAACATGGTGAAATCGTATAATGCCGTTCGTGATCTGGCAAAAGAATACGCTACAGATCTTCGTACAGCAGCCTTCATGATTTCACTTCAACGCGTTACAGAAGCTATGCGTGCAAGAGGTTGGGTATAATCCATTCCAAGCGCTAAAGGTCAAATATATCCTTACCCTTCAACATAAGTTCAGCCCTCTCCACTTCCAGTCGGAAGCACGAGAGGGCTGATTCTGTATATTGGACACATAAAAACCATTTTCATGAATTGAGTATATTCTTTCCACATACACTATCAACTATATTTTTCTAACCGCCTGCGCTCCCTTATTCAGCCGTCTTGTCTTGTTGGTAAGAATGGGATCATGGTCTATAATGTAACGTGTAGCACGATACTGACACAAAAGGAAAACATAAATCATGAATGCTAAGCGTACCAATAAGCGCCGTTCCCGATTCATTCCTTTTCGAATGACAAGGGATATTATAGGGGTGTGGAAATATGCTCACCGTCCTTTTCTTCTATTTGAATTGGTTTACAAACTACTGACGATTGGCGTATTCATCCCGCTTCTATCGATACTTTTCAACAAAATACTAGATGTCGGGGGCTTCAATGCGGCCGCGAATCACGATCTGCTCCGCTTCGTGTTCAGCAGATACGGCCTGATCAGCCTGCTGCTCATGGCCCCCATTGCCATGATGCTCATTTACACGGAATTTGCTGCTCTCGTCTATATTGCCTATTACGGTATTCAAAAGAAGCGCGCACGAATTAGGCCTGTGTTGTTCAAAGCCATCTCTCGCTTGCCAGGCTTATGGCGCATCGGGATATTTGGTCTGGCTCTTTATTTGCTGCTGTTGTTCCCACTGCTTGATGCTGGTATTGGAGGATCACTGCTGCCAAGCGTTGCGATACCGAACTTTATTACCGGCGAGTTAATGAAGACCAGTATCGGAACCATCGTCCTAGTCATTGTCGCGCTGGTCGTTCTTATTCTCAATTTGATTTGCATTTATGCCCTGCCGATTATGGTATTGGAAGGCAAGAATCAATTTTGGAATGCTGTCCGCGAGAGCGGCCGATTGTTCTGGCGCAGCAAGTGGTCATTAGTTAGAGCCGTGATTGAATGGGTCATTATCTTCTTACTCCTATTCATTCTCCTGATCTGTATTCTCATCCTGGTTGGACTTCTGCTTCCTGATGTAGATAGCGAAGGGGCTGCCATAGCTATTACGCTCGGCATCACACTCAGCCTAGGCCTGTATATTGCAACGCTAGTTATGACACCATTGTTCATTACCGTCATTACACTGCTCTATGTGCGATACCAAGGCCAAGACCAGGTGAACCTTGATAAAGATGGAGTCGATGCCACTGTCTGGGAAGGTCGCGACATGCAGCGTTCACTTGTGCGGCGTTACCGCCCTGCACTGGCGACATTCGGACTTCTTATTCTTATCGCCATCGGCTGGGGAGCAACGACCTTATTGACCGATTGGGGAGAGGCTAATGATAAATTCATCATCATGGCTCATCGCGGCGATGTGACTGCCGGTGTGGAAAATACAATGGGTGCCTTCGAAGGCGCCATTCGAACAGGGGCTGACTATATCGAGCTTGACATTCTTCAGACGAAGGATGGCAAGCTGGCAGTTATCCATGATGAGAACTTGAAGCGGTTATCCGGCAAAAATGTGAATGTGTTCGATCTTACACTCGCTCAGTTGCAGCAAATTCCGCTGCGCGCAGGGGAGTTCCGTGACTTCGTGCCCTCCCTCGACGAGGTACTCGAGCGAACGAGAGGGAAAATCAAGCTCAACGTGGAACTCAAGACACATGGTCATGAGAAGAACTTGGTCTCTACCTTCGTCGACACGATACGCAAACATAAGGCTGAACAACAAATTATTGTGCAAAGCCTAGATTACGAACTGGTTCAGAAGGTGAAGAAGGCAGCACCGGATCTGACGGTCGGGTATGTCATATTCGCCACCTTCGCTCCGCTTAATCGCTTCGAAGCAGATTTCTTCGTTGTCGAAGAATCATTTGCCCGGCCAAGACTCATTCGTTCAGCGAAAATGAGCGGCAAGCCCATTTACGTCTGGACGGTCAATGATACAGAGAGTGTAGAGCGTTTCTATACCCTTGGAGCTGACGGTATCATTACAGACATTGCCACTGATGCAAAAGAGACCATTAATGTACTGCACATGGTAGAGAGCGAGGAGCAGTGACAATAACAAGAAGGCTCCATTCCCATTTACACACAAACACCCGGTAAAGAAGCGAAATCCGCTTACCTACCGGGTGTTGTTCTTATCTCTATTTGAACGATTTGCCTATCAGTCCTGCAGCTTCTCTCGTACGGACTGCAGTTTCTGAGCAACCGAGGACGGCTTGTCTCTGCGGTCATCGATTTTTAACACAGTTGACACTCGCTGTGCTCCTGCCTCGAATGGACTTTCATGAAGTGCCTGCACCGCTGCGAGCAATCGATCCAATGGCCCCTCAATAATGGTTCCCATCGCAGTTAGCTCATAGGTGATGCCCTCAACACTCTCCAGCGCCTTCTGCATTCCCGCCACGTAACTGCTCAAACTTGTAGAGCCTGTGCCGACTGGAATTACTGTAATCTCAGCTATCGCCATATACGTTCATCCCTTTCTTGAACCTATCTCCATCATATCCCTTCACGAAAGAGAGCTCAATACGATTCCTACAATAATTATCTCCATTTACCTTCTCCTATAAATAGAGGAGAACATGCACAGGTTCGTTCCCATCCAACCTAGCTCAATCCCGAAATAGACCCATTTGCGTCCACATGGATGCGTTCAGCAGCAGGCCGTGCCGGCATTCCCGGCATTGTAAGCACTTGCCCCGTGTGCACCACGACAAATCCAGCTCCAGCAGATAAACGAACATCCTTCACTTCAACGGTGAACGCCTCTGGTGCGCCAAGCAGGCCTGCTCGATCGGAGAAGGAATATGGCGTCTTCGCCATGCATACAGGCAGGCGACTTGCTCCAAGCTGCTCCAGCTTGCGCAGAGCCCGCTTCGCCGCAGGCTGATAATGTACACCTGCCCCGCGATATATACGCGTAACGACGTCTTCAATCTTCTCCTCAATGGAGTACTCATCCGGGTACAGCAGCTGGAATTGCGATTCGGCATCAGAAGAATCGGCCAATTCGGCAACATACTGCGCCAATGCGCGGCATCCTTCGCCACCATTCTCCCATGCCTCAGACAGGATCGCGCGCACTCCCGATTGTGTGCACAATTCGATAACCGCATCCAGCTCAGCAGGCGAATCTGTCGCGAATCGATTCACAGCGACAACCAGAGGCACGCCGAACTGCTTTATATTTTCAATATGACGCTGTACGTTCACGAAGCCAGCACGAACCGCCGCCACATTTTCGCTGGCCAGCTCCTGCTTGGATACGCCACCGTTATATTTCATTGCCTTCACCGTAACGACCAACACGGCTGCCGACGGGAACAAGCCTGTCTGGCGGCACTTAATATCCATGAATTTCTCCGCACCAAGATCAGCGCCGAAGCCCGCTTCCGTTACTACATAATCTGCCAGCTTCAACGCGAGGCGAGTAGCACGAACACTGCTGCAGCCGTGCGCAATATTCGCAAACGGGCCACCATGCACCAGCACTGGATCCCCTTCGCCTGTTTGCACCAGATTCGGATGAATGGCATCCTTGAGCAATGCACACATCGCTTCAACTGCATTCAAGTCCGCAGCGGTAACTGGCTCATCCTCTTCGTTGAATGCCACTACAATGCGTCCTAGGCGACTGCGCAGATCATCCATATCTTCCGCCAGACATAGAACCGCCATAACTTCTGAGGCAGTTGTAATCATGAATCCATCCTCACGAACAACGCCATTGCCATCTCCAAGACCTACGACAATACTTCTAAGGGCACGATCATTCATATCGACCGCCCGCTTCCATATGATTCGGGAAGGGTGTATACGCAGAGCGTTCCCTTGATGGATATGGTTATCTAACAATGCCGCAAGCACACTATGTGCAGATGACACCGCGTGAATGTCACCGGTAAAATGCAAGTTAATATCCTCAGCCGGCACGAGCTGCGCCTTGCCGCTTCCCGTGGCGCCGCCCTTCATTCCCATGCAAGGGCCAAGCGAAGGCTCCCGCAATGCCGCAACTGCCTTATGTCCAACTCGATTCAGACCTTGGGTCAATCCAATCGTCGTCAATGTCTTCCCTTCACCAGCCGGTGTAGGATTCATTGCTGTTACGAGAATGAGCTTCCCGTTCGGCCGATCGGCTACGCGATTCCATACATCTTGTCCAAGCTTAGCCTTGTACTTCCCGTACTGCTCTACATCTTCTTGCGGAATGCCCAATTGCGCTGCAACATCTACGATTCGCTTCATCGTCATGCCCTCTCCCCCTGTATCCGGTCGTGTTCCATCTTGAGAATAGTTAGTGTCCATTCCTGGTAAACATATCATCTTTATTATACACGTCCAGCCTGTTGCGTACATGCACGTTCCTCACAACGGAAATAAAGGCAGCCAAAGTACATTACAAAAGTGCATCGCAAGAGCACATCGCAAAAAGGCCTGCTTGCGCAGCCCCCGCAATATGCGAGAGCTTCCCAAGCAGACCCTATAGATTCCAATATGAATTACCTACGAATCATGGTTCTGCTGAAGCGGCGCCGCCTCGGCCAGCACACCTTCGAAGGCAGACAGATACACACGACGAATATCATCTTCTGTTAGCAGCAGAGGACTGCGCGCAAGAAGTCGCCTTTGCTGTATGCCGTCCTGTACAAGTGACTCCAGTGCGTCACGAGGGATCTCGAAGGCATCCAACGTCTGCGGGATTCCCGTTTCTTCGATCAACTGCTTCATCCGCTCAATGGCAAGGCAGGACGCCTCTGCATCGGACAATTCACGAACATCCGCGCCCATTGCCTCTGCGATATGGCGAAGACGCGTCATACAGGCACCACGAATATAATTCATCACATACGGCAGCAGAACTGCATTGGACTCGCCATGCGATAAATGGAATTGTCCCCCGAGCGGATAAGCAAGCGCATGAACACCGCCCACGCCCGCGTTGAAGAAGGCGAGGCCAGCCAAATAGCTGCCATAGCTCATTTCAGTCCGTGCTTCCTTGTTCGTTCCATCCTTCACCGCCCGAACGAGCGAACGGCTAATTAAGCGAATTGCATGCAGCGCCACCCCATCCGTTGTCGGACTTGCATGTACAGATACATAAGCCTCGATTGCATGGGTTAATGCATCCATGCCCGATGCTGCAGTGACTCTCGGTGGTACACTCACGGTGAGTTCTGGATCAATAATCGCCGCATCAGCCAGCAAGTAATCATGAGCAACAACGTCCTTGGTTGTCTCCAATGACAGCACGGATATATCCGTTACTTCCGAGCCTGTGCCTGATGTCGTCGGGATTAGAATCTTCGGCAGGCCGCGTACAGATAATGGACGAGTCCCGCTCAAATTCAAATAATCCGCAACTGCTCCCTCATGCTGCGATAGAACTGCCGCAAGCTTAGCCAAATCCAACGCACTTCCCCCGCCTAAGCCAATGACAAGATCGAACTTACCTTCACGTGTATAGCGAACGAGTGCCTCTCCTGCCGCAAGCGGCGGCTCCGGCATCGTATCCGTATAGATATCAATATCATAGCCTGCCTCACGAAGCGGCTGAAGTACACGCTCCACCGTACCGTTGCGAAATACCGACTTGCTCGTCACGCACAATATCCGCTTCGGTGCGTGACGCTCCACTTCGGACAGCAGTTGGGCTGCTGATCCCCACCCTGTATATTGATAGGGTGCAAATCTATGTGTAAACATACCTTTCTCACCTCTTCTTTATCTTGAACCTTGCTCATTACGCACACCTCGCATGGATTCGGAAGTATGATCGTAACATCCTTAGAGCCCTTGATCAACCTGCTACCAAAGATAGACGAATCGATTTTCCATAATATATGTATACAAACAAGAGCCTCCTGGATGGATCAGGAAGCTCTCCCAAATGATTAAGCTATCTTCACTATCTGTACTGTATTTGCCAACCTTTCTTCCATAACTCACATTAGTTTTCATTTGCTGTCATACATTCGATATCACTGGCATCAGGATACTTCCTGAATAAGGGGGTTCGTATACAATCGATAGTAGAACCCTTCCCGCTTCAGCAATTCTGCATGGGTTCCACGCTCGATAATACGACCTTGCTCGATAACGAGAATTTGATCTGCCTCTCGAATCGTGCTTAACCGATGAGCGATAACGAAGCTCGTACGTCCCTTCATCAAGGTCTGAAGCGCCTTCTGAATATGCATCTCTGTTCTCGTATCAATACTGCTCGTCGCTTCATCCAATATGAGAATAGCTGGGTTCGCCAAGATAGCCCGTGCAATCGTCAGCAGCTGACGCTGCCCTTGACTCAGGTTGCTTCCGTCTTCCGTCAGCACAGCGTCATATCCGTCAGATAAACGCACGATAAACGAATGTGCATTGGCAAGTCTGGCGGCCTGCTCCACCTCTTCATCCGTTGCTTCTAATCTTCCATAACGAATATTGTCCCTAACCGTTCCGGCAAACAAATAGGTATCCTGCAGCACCATGCCAATCGAGGTACGCAGCTCCTCCTTGTCCATGTCTCTAATATCTTGCCCATCAATAAGGATTGAGCCTTGATCAACATCATAGAAGCGCATGAGCAAGTTCACGACCGTTGTCTTCCCAGACCCGGTTGGACCAACAAGTGCAATTGTCTGACCGGGTCGTGCAGTTAGCATAACCTCCTTCAACACCGGCACATCCGGCTTATATCCGAAGGATACATCTTGGAAGACAACCTCCCCCTTCATGCCTTCTAATGGCAATGTCGTCTGCTGATCAGCATACTCCGGCTGTTCATCCATGATCTCAAAAATACGCTCTGCGCCAGCAATCGCTGCCTGCAACATGTTATATTGGTTTGCCAATTCGTTAATCGGACGAGCAAACTGCTTCGAATAATTGAGAAATGCTGTAATAATTCCAATCGTAATGACGCCTTGAACTGCCATATAGCCGCCAACCGCCGCAACTAATGCGAAGCTAATATTGTTAATCGCATTCATGAGAGGAGGAACGAAGCCAGAGAAGGCTTGTGCGTGGATACCCACATGTCTCAGCTGAATATTCTTCTTCTCAAACGCTGCAATTGCTTCTTCCTCGCGGCCAAATGCCTTGATGACCCGCTGACCTGAAATCATCTCTTCAATATATCCATTCATTTCTCCTAGCTCACGCTGTTGATCCGTAAAAAATCGACGCGTTCGCTTCGCTATGCTGCGGGTCACAAACAGCCCCAGCGGTACGACAATTAAGCTAATCAATGTCAGTACAGGACTTAGTGCAATCATCATGCCGATAGCGCCAGTTACCGTTATGACACTGGTGAAAATCTGAATCGTACTCTGTGACAGAGAGTTGTTGATATTCTCGACATCATTGGTCAGGCGACTCATCACATCTCCGCGCGGCCGCTCATCAAAGAACTTGAGCGGAAGTGTCTGCACCTTGACGAACACATCCTTGCGAATCGCCTGAACGGTTCGCTGCGAGATGCTTGCCATCATATATGTGTGCATCCATGAGGTTAATGCACCTAGGGCATACACAATAAGCAGCCAAGACACAAGTGATCCGAGCAAGGCGAAGTCGGTTGTCCCTGAGTCGATGCCTAGACTGTCAATAGACTTGCCGATCAAATAAGGACCAATCAGCGCACACACGGAGCTGGCGACGACAAGCAGGAAGACTCCCAGCAGCGGCATGCGTTCCGCACGCAAATACTGCCACAGTCGAATGATAGTCGCCTTGGATTGCTTAGCCCTCTTAGGAGGGCCCATAAGGTGCATGCCCCCTGATCCAGGCCCTTTGTGGCCCATCATTTTGACAGAATGGTCAGCGGAACTGCGTTCTTGCTCCCGTCCTATACGGGAATTCTGCTCTGACACGCTAGACCGCCTCCTCTCCGACTTGGGAACGATAAATATCCTGATACACTTCACAGCTATCCAGCAGCTCTGCATGGGTACCTATGCCAACCACACATCCGTCATCAAGCACCATGATGCGATCCGCGTCCAGCACGGAACTGATTCGCTGGGCTACTATGAGGCAGGTCGTGCCCTCCAACTGCTCTCGAAACGCCTTCTGCATGCGAGCCTCCGTACCTGTATCCACTGCACTTGTACTGTCATCCAGAATAAGTATGGACGGCCGCTTCAACAACGCTCGCGCAATGGACAGGCGTTGCTTCTGCCCACCGGACAGATTGACGCCTCGTTGTCCAATCATCGTATCGTAACCTTCTGGCAGCTTCTGAATGAACTCAGCCGCTTGTGCAGCTTCAGCAGCTGCCTGCACTTCCTGATCGGAAGCTGCTGCATTCCCCCAGCGAATATTATCCCGAATTGTCCCGGAGAACAGGATCGATTCCTGAAGCACCATACCAACCCGCTGCCGCAGCTTGCGCAGTGGGATATGCCGAACATCTGTCCCACCCAGCAGAATATGTCCTTCTGTTACATCATAAAATCGTGGAATTAAGTTCACCAGTGTTGATTTGCCTGCACCGGTGGAGCCAAGAATCGCAATCCGCTCCCCTGGCATCGCCGTGAAAGAAATCCGCTTCAGGACAGGCTGCCCTCCTCCACCTGTATAGCTGAAAGAAACTTGATCGAAGACAAGCTGGCCATGTGCCTTAGAATAAGCTGTGGTGTGCTCCGCTGAATCCGTTGCTAGTTCTGATTCATGTTCTGTTAGATGTTCCATTGCATGCTCTGACCCATGATCCACTTCCAGTCCAACGTTACGAACAGCAGCGATATCTGAAATATCCGTCTGTGTATTTAACACTTCAGATATTCGGTCTGCAGACACCTTAGCCCGAGACAGCATCATAAGCATCATCCCCACCATCATAAGCGCAAACAGAATTTGCATCATATAGTTCGTAAAGGCGATGACTTCTCCCACCTGCATACTGCCGCCGTCCACCTTGATTCCACCGAACCATAGAACAGCTACAATACTGAAATTCATAACCAGCATCATAACAGGCATCATAAGCGCCATAATTCGAGCAGCCTTCACCGTTACTTCTGACAAGTCAGCGTTCCTCTTCTCAAACCGTTCCTGCTCATACGAAGAGCGAACGAATGCTTTTATAACACGTATGCCTGCTAAATTTTCGCGCACTACACCATTTAATCGATCGAGTTTGGTTTGGACGTTTTTGAATAGAGGAATACCTTTGCGGAAAATAAGAATAAGTGCCCCGAACAACAATGGAACCGTTACAACAAATATAAGGGCCATCTGCGCATTCAGCGCGAACGCCATCGCGATCCCACCCATGAACAATAGCGGAAAGCGAGTCATCATGCGCAGCATCATCAGCACGACGTTCTGCACCTGTACGACATCATTCGTTAAGCGCGTAATCAGAGAGGAAGTATGGAATTGATCCAACTTGTCGAAGGAAAAGGTCTGAATGTTCTTGAACATGGCTAAGCGGATATCTGCGCCAACATGCTGTGAAGCAATACTCGCAAAATAAACGCATCCCATTCCACCCGCAATACCGACAAAAGCGATGCCGACCATCATGAGCCCTGTTCTTGCGATATATCCCATATCCCGATTCACTACACCATAGTCTACAATATGGGACATCAGCGTCGGCTGCATCAGATCACATATGACCTCAACGAGCATGAGGAGCATCGCGCATAAAGCCGCTTTTCGATAAGGCAAGATATAAGCAAATAACTGTTTCATGAATACAGCGCACCTTTCACGTTAGTTTGGCAACTAATGATACAAACTGCAGTAGGGGTAGCTCGGAGCTTATTGTAGAAAACTCCTTCAGCAGCCAACAGCGGTCTCTATTCTATTCGCCTAACCCCTCTTCATCATGAGCAGACAGATTGTGATGCATATGCAGCAAGAAACGACGCAGCAGGATTTTCTCCTCCTCGCGGAATCCTTTGAAACATTGCTGTTCCACTTCCTTCACCGCCTTCTGCACATGCCCTACGGCCTCCTTGCCTCTTGGCAGCAAATATACGCGGGATACCCGCAAGTCCTCCTCATCCGCTCGGCGTTCGATGAGCCCCGCTTTCTCCAAACGATTCAGCATCACCGTAACTGTTGCTGGCTTAATCTTCGCCTTCTCCACTAATTCCTTCTGGCTCCGCCCATCTTGATCACTAAGCAGAAACAGCATTGGCAGCTGCCCAGGATGGATGCCCACATCCTGCACCTTCTTCATCATTTCATTGTTGTATGCCCGCACAACCTGTGACAGCAACACCTCTAACGAATCCAAATACGTATCTTCCATTGCCTATAAACTCCCATTCATTTATTTAGCCGACTACTTATTTTGTGACAGTAGTCTACCACAGAGCTGAATCGGATTCAAGCAGCAGACAACCCCCTCAACCGTACGTAACCTGCGCAAAAAAAGCATCTGCTCACGCAGACGCTCTCTTCCCGATTCCCGTATATCATCAACAGTCCTACATACTGCCTTATTTATGGCTAGCATGCAGATCATGCATGTTCTGATGAAGCTCCTTAATCATATGATTCATCAAGTATTGCTCTTGTGAATTCAGTCCGTGCTGATTGTCCTGTGCAATGTATTGCTGGATATTCCGCTTTAACAGTTCATTTCGTCTATCTAACATTTGTTCGTAACTCAAACAGAAGTCACTCCTCGCTTGTTGTACGTGCACAATTTAAGCCTATTTAAGTATAAGGAGTAGACTCTTGTTAGAAAAATGTGGTGTTCCCTCTTCCTGCCGCATCTGACCGCAAGAAGCATCATCTTCATGAAACAGAACGGTTCGCTTGTAATAATGCTCGCTTTTACTCCCTGTTAGTCCCCTGCATGAAATATAAGCCCAATCATTTGCCACCGAAATCAAGTGCCTCTGTTAGTTTTGCATAGATGCTTACAATCTCATCCAGCTTCATACGGACAAGTCCACTCGATGAAGGGGCGACGAACTCATATACGCCCTCTACAACCGGATCTGCCTGTACTCCCCAATTGATGCCCGCACGCCCACTGTACTTCTCATACACACCCTTACCAACAAAGCATACAGCCCTCGGCTTATACATCTCAATTTTCTGACGAAGCAGCTGTCGCCCTTCCGCATACTCCTCTGCCGTTATCTCCGCAGCCTCTCTAGTCGGACGGGCTACAATATTCGTAAACCCATAGCCTAATTCAATCAGATCGCCATCTTCCTCTGCCCGGAACAACCTTGGAGTCAGACCTGCTCGATAAATGATCTGCCAGAATCGATTGCGTGGATTCGCATAATGATGCCCCGTCGCTCCTGATCTCAAGCTGGGATTAAAGCCAACGAACACAATACGCAGATGCGGTGCAAGATGATCGGGAATGGAATCCATCGACATGACCTCCTTCACTTATTTACAACATCATGAGAAATTAGAAAATTTCGCATATTTTTCGAAGTTGCCTCACATAATAGAAGAGCGGCAACTTGCGAAAACGCTCGTGAGCTGCATAACATTCGTTTTCACTGTACCGACTGCGCTTGCAGACATACTTGGAACTTGCCGAGTCAACCGTGAATAGAAGGGCTGTCCATAGGGGCAGTTCTTTTCATTCAGCCCGCGCTTTTATTTATCCCATCTCATCAGCGCGCACAAATAAAAGGAGGGTTCTACCATGTACTATGCAAAAAAACAACCCGAGCCAGTCCCCGAGGAGCAAACATCCATCTGGCAATGCAGTCAGGACGGCTGCTCCTGTTGGATGCGGGAGAACTTCACATTCGACGACACCCCCATTTGCCCGATCTGCCAGTCTACAATGGTTGAATCGTCGCGTATGCTCCCTACACTAACGAACAACACCAATTATGCCCACACGAAGTAGAATCGCTCAGCTTCGACGTCCGCGGCTGGCTTCATCCGTCTATGGACTGAGGCTGGCCGCATTTTTTTACAGCGAAAGGTCTGTGCGCTCACAATGAGACACAGACCTCTTATTTATTCTTATTATGTTCTAGCGCTTGTACTAACGAACAACGACTGCCGTACCGCTTACTGCAACCATCAACATGCCTTCTCGCACCACTTCATAATCCACGTCAATGCCGACAATTGCGTTGGCGCCAAGTCGTCTTGCCGCATCCTTCATTTCTTCCATCGCAATGACACGCGCTTCCTTCAATTTGCTCTCATATGCACCAGAGCGGCCGCCTACTACATCACGCACAGAGGCAAGGAAGTCCCTTACGACGTTGGCTCCCATGATTGTCTCTCCCGTTACAATATCTATATATTCTACAATTTCTCTGCCTTGAATCGATGGTGTTGTCGTTACGATCATCATTTCATTCCTCCTAAGGGTAGGGTGACTTTAAACTCTTCATGCATTCACTGTTTTCTATAGTATCCAGTATACAACGAGCCATTCACAGTACCTATTGATTAATATGACAATCCACTCGAATTTACTTACATTATTGCAACATGCATCTATGGTACTCTTCTCGTCCGAACAGATAACCAGATTACCTTGACAAGATGCTATTCAATTGGTTATATTTTACATGTAAATAATATATCGTAATTTCTTGCGACGGAAGCACCCGTAGGAATGGGCAATCATGCCCTTCTTGCGGGTTTTTTGTTGTCCTGAAGTTAACGACCAAGAGGAGGTTTACAAATGAAACAGAGAGGTTGGCAAGTCTCAGCAGTGCTGCTCGCCGTGTTACTTCTACAGCCATTGCTATCCGCTGTATCGCATGCAGCAAACAAGGAATTATCCCCCACAGCGAAGAACGCATTGACCAAGATAGCTGAATCCGCTACCCTAACCCAAGCCAGCTCCATAGACTCCATGTACAGCGAGCTCATTTCCTTGCAAAATCAGAGCCTGCAGCGAGACAGCACCCTGAAGCAGATGCAAGCCAAAAACAAAGAAAACCTGACTAATGTACGCAGTAAGCTTCAACACTGGGATACCGACAAGATTAATAAACTGGAAGCCTCCCTAAAGCAAACAAGACAACGCTACGAACCGCTATTCGCTTCATACCAGCTCCTGAACGATCAGCTATCCCGCATGGGCTCCAAAAAAGACGACAAAAAAGAAATGCTGCGCAAGCAGCGCGATATTGTGAAGGCCGCAGTGCAATTAGCAAGAATGGACATTAAAACAAAGGTAGAAGCAGTAAAGAAGGCACGTGAGAGCAAATCGAAATTCGTAAAACGCGTACGTGATATTCTGGCAGGCATCAATACCGTGAATGCCCAAATGAAATCAGAACGAAGCACGGTTAGTGAGTTACAGAAACGCACTACGCCACTATGGTCATCGCTCAATCAAGCAATTAAGAAGGGAGACGCCAAAAGTTCACTTCAGTCGCTAACATCCCTCGTCTCCCTAATTCGTCAAATCGATCAGTCCAAAAAGAAGCTGGAGCAGCACGAGTCACGTATTACGGAAATTGTAAACAAAGCAAAAGGCACCTTCACTTCATGACATAATACAGGCTCTACGGTTCACGCCAGATGGTCGCAAATAAAAATCCCCGGAGTTATCCGGGGATCATCATTCACATGCAGCTGCGACGGGGATTAGACAGAAGGGAGCAACTCCAGCCGAGACCCTAATCGCCGTTCTACACTGACTGCTTATGCTGTTCTAAGGCAGTGTCTGTGTGCTCTTCTTCATCAGAAGTATGCCGCGTGAAGCGTGCTTCAATTTTTTTGCTAATCAACAGAGACAGGCCTATAAATAGGACGACAAAAATAAGTTGCAGCGGATGATCAATAAATCGTTGTATATCGTGACCAATATAGGATACGGAGAATACCATGAGCGCCTTGCCAAAGAGAATCGCAATGAAGAAGGAGCGGATTCGCATGCGCGCAACAGCCGCGACCATATTAATAAGAACGAAGGGACCTACTGGGAAAATACTAAGCAAGAAGACATAACTGAATGCATTATGACGCACCCACAGCATGCTCTTCTTCACCTTCGGCTTCTCAGCCCAGCGAGCGAGCAACGGGTGGCCTGCTGCCTTGCGCACAATGAGGAACGTCAGCATGCAGCCGCTCACGATTCCAATCCATGAATAGAGAAATCCGAGCCACAACCCATATACTGCAGCATTCACACCTACAATAACGAGGGTAGGCAGCGGCGGGATAAAGGACTTCATGAACGTCAGTAATATGCCCGGCAGCGGCCCGAAGGAACGGAATTGCTCCAACAACGCCTTCAAATGCTCTTCGGTAAAATAAGAAGTTATCTCGGATAGTTCCATGTTGTACGTATCCACCAGCCTCTATATTTATCTGTCCGAAATGGCTCAATATGATTGCCATTGTCATACGAGAGGAAGCCGCCATAAGCTCGCTTCGAACAATAGCATAACATACTTCATCCCCGCTATACTGCCTCTACAACAAAAAAGATCGACAAATAAATGGCGTGGCTGCGAATATAACAAAAGCGAAGCAGAAACACAAAGAGCCGCCCCTGAGGACGGCTCTTTGCTATTCATACGGCATCCCTGCCGCATAAAATTAATAAATGCCCCAAACCTTAGGTCTGGGGCATTGTAATTTCGTGTCTTACAGCTTTACAACGTTCTCAGCTTGTGGTCCACGGTTGCCTTCAACTACGTTGAACTCAACGCGTTGGCCTTCGTCCAACGTTTTGAAGCCGTCGCCAGTGATTGCGGAGAAGTGTACGAATACATCGTTGCCGCCTTCAACTTCGATGAAACCGAAACCTTTTTCTGCGTTGAACCATTTAACTGTACCTGTTTGCATGAACAAATACCTCCTAAAATTTACATGACCTCTTATTTACATAAATAAATAAAATTCACATATTGGACAAGGTTATTCTAGCTTCAAAATAACCCTCTGCAATATGTGAATCAGGTCAAATTTGAATATAGTCATCTTACCACATGGTTACCCAAATAGCAATTCCTGTTTTTTAATTTGTTTTAATTTCCCGTTGTCCAAGTCTTCTCAGGCTCAGACAACGTCAGCGTATTCAACTAATTAACCACATCTACGTGCTCAACCTTCTTTATTGTCATGTACATTAAGAATGCACCGATCAGTGCCAAGATGATCGGAACGATAATGATTGAATTCAGCGAGACTCCCCCATTATTCGAGCACACGATGGAAACAATGAGCAAGGAAGACATGATCGTCGTCGGTGTCGAATTTTTTTTCATGCCGAAATACAGCGGAATGAGGCTCATAATGCTTGCAGCAATTGCATTCATGATCAACTTCAATGCCCCTCCCCCAATTATCGACAAAGTCAGGGGCTCTTGTATAATGGGTACAAATGCATTTGCTGTCAACAAGATCGCGTTGAGCACAATTTCAGACACAATAATATTGCTAAATGTGAAGATGGCGATAATGGCCAACTTGCTGAGGAGGATCTTTTTCCGACTTATTGGATACATAAATAGGATGTTTATTGTCTTTGATTTATATTCATCAATAATGAACCGAGATATCAATACTGCTGCAAAGACGATAAAGATCATTCGTACAAATGAATCCACACCCACAAAAAGGGCAGTGTAATCCGCGAAAACAACTTCTTCCATCATGTTAGGACTGTATAACATTAAGAATAAAATGGCGATCGCGACAACATTTGCAATAATCGCGTTTCGAATATACCCTCCTATGTGATGCTTCCGAAGCTCCAAAGCTATCAAATTACGCAACATGATCGCCTCCATCCAACAAAGATAAGAAGTATTCCTCTAAAGAGCTGTTTTTCTTATGGATCGATTCTATTAAAATATCGTTCATGACCAGTTCCTTCGTCAGCACTCCCTGCTGGATATTCGGATCATATACTCGAATTATGCGCTCGTCCATGACTCGTAGATTGTGTATGCCTAGTTTATCTTCGAGCAGGAACGCAGCTCGCGTGCAATCATTCGTCACAATCTCAATATATTCGCTATTTTTCATACGAACCTCATCCATAGACACTTCTGCAATTAATCGACCCTTATTAATGACACCAATCGTATCTGCAACAAGCTCAATTTCACCCAGCAGATGACTTGATATCAATATCGTTGTACCATATTGTTTGCTCAGCATGAGAAGCAAATCGCGTATCTCCTTAATCCCTATCGGATCCAGCCCATTAATAGGTTCATCCAACAGAAGCAGCTCCGGCTTCGTTGCGATCGCTCTGGCGATCCCTAGCCGCTGTTTCATTCCAAGCGAGAAATCCTTAACTGCTTTATTACCCACATGGTTGAGCTTCACCAGCTCCAATGCTTCATCTATGGCCTTCATGTTGTGATACCCCATGTACTCGCAGTGCAGCTCCATATTCTCTCGTGCCGACAGCTTGTCATAAAATACAGGATATTCGATAATTGTCCCCATCCGAGCCAGCAGATGATACGACTTAGGGGCTAGCGCTTCCCCGAATACTTCAATTTGGCCCATCGAAGGCTTAATTAAGTTCGTAATCATTTTCATAATTGTTGTCTTACCGGCCCCATTCGGACCCAAAAATCCATATATCTCTCCTTGACGGATGTTCATATTCACATTCGAGACAACCTCTTTGTCTAGGAACGTCTTCGTCAAATGATGTGTACGTAATAAATACGTCATGCCAGTATCTCCTCCCGCTCAATGCGTGCTTCCCGGTGACTTTATTGTATGAGGCATTCCTCTCTAATTCCTTACTCAATCCTTACAAAAATCTTAAGCTCTATTTGCTCTTCATTCAGTCTCACTCGACACACCTTGGTATTCCTGAAGCCGATTGCTAGATTATCTGCTCTACTCATTATCGTACGGGCATTGGAGCGTTTCAATCCGTTATTTCCTTCTGATAGCGATGAATAGTTATTAAGTTGGAGGCATATAGATGGATTATCAGGTATGAATCAACTCTAGTAGGTTAATACTTGTAGTATGTATACAAACTAGTATTTTCTTATCATTGACAAATTGTTCCTCGTAACCTATATTGAGCTTGATAGTTCCCTATGCCTATGATTACAGTCATCTTCGCTTGGATAAGAGGTGTTATGATTGATCAATCACATAGGGCACACTAATCGAAAGATTAGGCCGCAAAGCTTCGGAGTCTAACGGTCCTACGACCTATGATAGTCCGGCTGCAACTAACAATTCTGTTACTTGCAGCTGGACTTTTTTTATTTATGTGAAGTTCTGGCGGAATTAACTGTCCGTTGAGCTATATAAATAAGAATGAGGAGGCATGGACTCACTTCGGTAGGGGAGGAATAAAATGAAAAAATGAGGTGGCGAATTGAATGAAACGTAGAGTAAAGTTGGCCGTAACATGGCTGTGCGTATTTGCCGTGTTCTTCGGGTTTATTCCTCACACACTGCAAAGTGCAGATGCAGCCGCACGAGATCCAATTTGGCCAGAGCCAGGTGCTGTGAAATTAAGCAAGACAGCGAAGCCTACCGGGACGCCAGGAGAGTGGCAGATTACTCTGACCGCCGAAGGAAAGAACGTTGAAGCCGGTGATACCGATGTCGTACTTGTCTTAGACAAGTCAGACAGTATGAAAAACTACAAACGGTTAGACAATGCCAAAAAAGCAGCGGATAAATTTGTAAACACACTGCTTTTGTCCAACGTCAAAACAAGAATTGCTCTTGTCACGTTTAGCACCAGCGCAGAGGACACATCATCCGGATTTCTTGGCCAGAATGACAAACAAAAGCTCCTGAACAATATTAAGGGTATCTCGGCTTCCGGAGGGACAAACATACAAGGCGCTCTCAACACAGCACATCAGTTACTAACTACAAAGAGTTCAGCTAAAAATAAATTTATTGTGCTGCTTAGCGACGGTGCGCCAACGTTCAGTTCTCCTGCAAAAAAGGCCGCTCCTTATTCATGGCCCGACAACAAGTATAACTTTGTACTTTCCAACTTTGACTACACCAAGACTATCGGTTCTGGCAACAGCTATGAATTATCCTCTGGCTTGTTCGGAGATCGATACAAGATAGATAACTATACGGTTAAGGACAATGGAATTCCTACGATATCTCAAGCCAAAACATCCAAGGATGCAGGAATCACCATTTATTCGATCGGGCTCGAGGTCGGCAGTGATGCTAACGCTGTATATGTATTAAAGAACAGCGCTTCAGCAAACAACTATTACCCGTCTGACAGCGCAGAGCTGGAGAAGGTCTTCTCTGAACTGGCAGGGAAAATTTCTTACGCGGCTGAAAATGCTATAGTCAAGGATCCGATGGGTGAAATGTTTAACCTTATTTTCAAAGGTAATGCACCTGTTGAAAAGCAAGACTATACAGCATCTCAAGGCACGGTGAAATGGGATGCAACTTCAGAAACGTTTGTATGGGACGTTGGCAACATCGTAGAGGGAAGTCCAGCAACCCTGACATATACCATCAAAATGGACTCTTCCAAAAATCCAAGTGCCGATGTCAATTACCCGACAAACGGACGAACTACCATGGAATACACAGATGTGAATAGACAGCGTACAACAAAAGATTTTGAAGTGCCGCAAGTCAGCTTCGGCAAAGGCTCCATTCTTGTGAAAGGCTACAGGGTAAATGATCAAGGCGAGCCTATTAACGCAGACGGCAAGGTTGTCGAACGTGTGGATCTTGCAGAGCAGTTGTACAGTGGGTCTTTCACCATCAACGGCAAGGATGCGCTGGACATAGGGCCGAAATATAAGGTTCCTGCTCCGAAGCTTGATAACTATGTATTGAAAAAGGGTACTGACCCTACTGAAGAAACGTTAACGATTCAGGAGCCTAATAAAACCATTTGGTTCGGATATGCGCTAGCTCCACAAAAGTTAACGATTAAGTATGTAGATAAGGACTCTGGCACATCCATTGCTGACGACGATACTTCGCTCTCCGGTACCAACGGACAGACAATTACGTTGAAGGCGCTCGACATCCCAGGATATACGCCTGAGAACGCCGAAGTTCAATACACATTTAAGGCCAAGGACAACGAGTATACCTTCTTCTACAAGAAGACAGCACTCCCTATTACCATCAAGTTCGTCGATAAGGATACCGGCAAGTCCATCGCTAACGATGACACTTCTCGCTCAGGTAAGATTGGCGAGCCTGTTACGTTGAAAGCTATCGACATCCCAGGCTACACGCCTGAGAAGGAAGAAGTAACCTATACTGTCAAAGCTGCGGATAATGTGGTTACCTTCTTCTACAAAAAGGCGGATCTCCCTATCACTATCAAGTTCGTTGATAAGGATACCGGCAAGTCCATCGCTAACGATGACACTTCTCGCTCTGGTAAAATTGGCGAGTCCATTACGTTGAAAGCTATCGACATTCCGGGTTACATGCCTGAGAAGACGGAAATAACCTATACCATCAAAGCTGCGGACAACGTGGTTACCTTCTTCTACAAAAAGGCGGATCTCCCTATTACTATCAAGTTCGTCGATAAGGATACCGGCAAATCCATCGCTAACGATGACACTTCTCATTCAGGTAAAATTGGCGAGTCTGTTACGTTGAAAGCTATCGACATCCCGGGATACACGCCTGAGAAGGTGGAAGTAACCTATACTGTAAAAGCTGCGGATAATGTGGTTACCTTCTTCTACAAAAAGGCGGATCTCCCTATTACCATCAAGTTCGTCGATAAGGATACCGGCAAATCCATCGCTGACGACGACACTTCTCGCACAGGCAAAGTTGGAGAGTCCATTACGTTAAAAGCTATCGACATTCCGGGTTACACGCCTGAGAAGGAAGAAGTAACCTATACCGTCAAAGCTGCGGACAACGTCGTTACCTTCTTCTACAAGAAGACGGATCTCCCTATCACCATCAAGTTCGTCGATAAGGATACGGGCAAATCCATCGCTGACGACGACACTTCTCGCACAGGCAAAGTTGGAGAGTCCATTACGTTAAAAGCTATCGACATTCCGGGTTACACGCCTGAGAAGGAAGAAGTAGCCTATACCGTAAAAGCTTCGGATAACGTGGTTACCTTCTTCTACAAAGCAAACACTCAAAAAGTAATTATCAAGCATGTCAGCAACGTTACGCAAAGAGAAATCGCTGCCCCAACATCTGAACAAGGTGTCACTGGCCAGACGATAACGTTGAAGTCACTAAACATTCCAGGCTTTACAGCTGACAAAGCTGAAGATAGCTATACGTTCAAGGCCGAGGACAATGTATACACATTCTGGTATACGCCAAGCAAACAGACACTGACAGTGGAGTATTTGAGTAAAGAAACCAAAGAAGCACTTGCAGATTCCGAAACTTATAACCGGCCTACCGGTACGAAGCTTGGGTTGGAAGCCAAGAAGATTCCTGGCTATACGCCTGAGGTAGAAAGAGAGCTTTACACATTCACAGATAAAAACGACACGTACAAATTCTTCTACACCGCGAATCCACAAAAAGTAACCATCCACTACATTGACCAAGATACCGAGCTTCCTATCGCAAAAGATTCTTCGAAAGACGGCAAAACTGGAGAATCAATAACACTGACTGCACTAGAAGTCACAGGCTACACTCCAGTCAATCCAGAAGTAAAGTACACGTTCACGGCTGAGGCTAACCAAGAGCATACCTTCTTCTACACCAAGAATGCTCCTGTAGAACGTACTGTTCACGTCCACTATAAAGAGGCGGCTACTGGTGCGGTTCTGAAGGAATCTACTTCAACAAGCGGCAAGATCGGAGAAACGGTTACACTTAAAGCAGAAGATATTACGATTGATGGCGTAGTTTACGTTCCTGACTCCTATCAGCATGAATACACCATTACAGACCAAGAGGAACAATCCTATACCTTCACCTACAGCAAGAAAGAGCTGCCAACCTATTTCGTAACTGTTCATCACCTTGAAGAAGGCACTGACGCAGTGCTGCAGGAACCTACTACGGTCAGCGGCAAGTCTGGCGAAGTTGTTCATGTAACAGCTGAGCCAATCTCCGTAGCAGACGCTGTTTATCAGCCTTTAAAATTCAACCATGACATTACGATTGACGGAACTCCAGAACAACAGTACACGATTTACTACAAAAAGGGCGATCCTGTAGAGGCATTGCTGCTGACGGTACAGCATCTGGATAAGGAGACTCTTGCACCGGTAGCAGAACCAACTTCGTTGAAAGGCAAAGCCGGAGAGCACATCACACTGAAGCCAACACCGATCACAGTGACAGACGCTGTATATAATCCAGAACAGTCTACTTACAACTATGTCTTCACTGCGGATGCTTCACAGACGTTCACGATCCTCTACATCAAGAATCCAATCAGCAAGCCTGATCAGCAAGTAACGATTAAATATGTGGAGCAAGGAACAGGCAAGCAGCTCGTAAATCCAACGACGAAGAGCGGTAAAGCCGGGGAGAAGGTCGAACTTACGGCACTGTCCATATCGGGGTACACACCTGTGAAATCCACTGACACTTACACCTTCACCGATAAGGAAGGACAAGAGTACATCTTCTATTACACGCAAAACTCAAGTGGCGGAGGCAGCAGCAGTGGCGGCAGCAGTACCTCCTATTATCCAAGCTCCAAGCCATTGCCACCAGTTCCACCATTGCCACCGGTGCCGAAGTTAGAAACGCAATATCATTACAATTACATCAATGGATATCCGGATGGGGAAATCAAGCCGAAAAAACTGATCAGCCGCGAAGAAGTGGCTGCTATCTTCTACCGCTTAATGGAGAACACTACACGAGCCAACTTCTTGAGGGGCACCAACTCTTACAAGGATGTAGCCGAAAAGCGCTGGTCGAACAGACACATCTCCACGATGGAGAATGCAGGGATTATCACTGGGTACCCAGATGGCACTTTCCTGCCAGAAAAACCGATTACGAGAGCAGAGTTCGCCGCAATTGCTTCCAGATTCGATAAGCTGAATGAGCAGACGAATACACTGTTCTCCGATATCAGCGGTCATTGGGCAGAGAAATACATTGTATCGGCAGCCAACAAAGGCTGGATTAAGGGTTATCCAGATGGCAAGTTCAAGCCAAATCAGTACATCACTCGTGTCGAAGCAATGGCGTTCATCAACAGCGTACTGAACCGAAAAGTGCACAACGATGATGTCCACAAAGACGCGAAGAAATGGCCGGATATCGCCCCTACGGATTGGTACTATTCCGATGTGATGGAAGCGACGAACTACCATGACTACCACCGCAACAAGGATGAATTCGAATCGTGGGAGAAAGTAAACGCTGATGTCGTGTACCCATAATCGCGACTGAGCACGAATATGCAGCAAAGCGCCTCTTCGACGCATGTCGAGGAGGCGCTTCTTCTATGTAGGGCTCTTAGCTCGCAAATAGCTTAGCCATAAATTCATAAGTTAACGGCATGCTGCTCTTCAAATCGCCCCTTGTCGTATCGCTAAACAAATACAAGCTAGCAGCTTCAGCGAAATACTCCGTTGGATACGTCGAAACATAGCCATCACCTTTATATTTTACACTTGCTTCTTTATTGAAAATGGTGTTGAATTCTTCAGTACCACTAATTTCATTGAAAACGAGTCGGTCAACCGCATGCAGCGTCTCGTGAATTTCCAGATTAAACGAATTGTGCCCCTTCCCTTTCTCGCTATACCCGATGCGAACCGCCACAACTCGCTCGCTCACTCCAGGAACATCGTCCCATGTCAATCCAGTGCCTTCCCACCCTCTTGGTACTACTCCCTTCAGGTAAGCAAGTTCTGGCTCGTCCGTAATGGCTCCTTGTGTAAGCTTAATCTTAACTCCTTTACTATATAGAGCATTCAAGACCGATGTCGGAATCTTCTCCAGCCGCTGCTTCATTGCAGCTGCCTCACTTCGATTGTAATCGCCGTTAGGCAATACAACCAGCTTGTCCAGAATAGTCTGCTCCTGCGCTTGAACCGGAACTGCGAATAATGGGCATACGATGATAACAGCAAGAATAAATGCGACAACACGCTTGTCCCATTTCACAATACATTCTCCTCCCGAAGCGAACAGCTGAATAACCGATTCAACACTGCCCTGCTTCATGATTGGTAACTGGCTGGCTTAGCGAGATTCGCTGTAGCCCCTATAGCTTTGCGTCACCATTTTTCAATGGCTTTGCCCTTGTGCAAATACGGAGTGCATGATATGAAGTTTGCAAGCAATAAAAAAAGATCCCCACTTACCGAAATAAGAAGGGATCGTAACGTACATGGACGTTGCCGCTATTCCTCTATAATCGGTAACTGGCTGGCTTAGCGAGATTCGCCGTAGCCCCTATAGCTTTGCGTCGCCATCTTTCGATGGGTTTGCCTTTATCAATATAGACTCTATTGAAATGGAAAATAAATCTATTAGTTCTATATCACTAGATTAATGCTGCTAGAATCGAAAGTCAAGCAGGTAACGGCAAAATTTTACAAGAAAATCGAGTCCTTTTTCCTCCCTATGCCTGAACTTGTCGCATTGTCCCATAACAAAGAGCCCCGATACAATCGGAGCCCCTTCCTCTATGAATCTACCTACTCCATCACTGCCTATAGATTTACTTCGTATGCTCTAGAAGGCTTCACCAGGAATGATTTCATTAGATGCCTTGGACAAATTATTGGCTGTTGCTTGTCGGCCATCTGCAATCGACAGAATGAATATACGATAGGCAACACCACTTCGAAGTGCGGATCCTGTAATGTCCTTATCTGAAGAAGTAAGCGTCAGGATACCCTCCTCCGATACCTTCACCACACGATATCCTCCGTTGCGTACCCGATTGGCTTCCGTCAATGTAAAGCTATCTACGTATCCAGAAGGAACTGCCATTATCGCGTAATAGGCGATGCCCTTGCTATCTGCTGCCTTATCGAATGATACTTTGAGGATTGCTCCTTCCCCTTCCAGGACAGCAGTTACATTCGCCGCTGCCGGAACCGCAGGATCAAGCAGCTTAAACTCCTCGGAAGGAGCAGAGAGTGCATTGGATGCACCTCTCCCTTCGGACACAGATAAGATAAATACTCGGTATGCCATCCCTTTTGAGAGCTGCTTGCCGTACACATCACGTGCAGCATCAGGCAGCATCTCCTTCACAACGCCCGCCTGCTTAGATACCTTCTTATAATTGATTGCCGATACGGTATTTGCAGCAGATAGCTTATAGCCCTCCGCCTTCTCCGACGGAACGATTAGAATTCGATATTCGGCAATTGTGGAATCATTAGCAGGTGCCGAGAAGCTCACTTCCACATCCCGGCTATTGCCGTTGTTCTTTGTTCCTTGCACAGCAACATTAGTAACTGTGTCTGCCCCTAGGTTATCCTCCAAGACGATATTTGGGGAAGGTGCTGACAATGCATTTGTTCCGCCGTCATTGTCTCCTACTGACAAAATAAAGACTCGATAACTAACACCATTTTTAATGGATGAACCATCCACATCACGAGCATCCGGGGACAACGTCAAAGTACGATTCGCTCCGTTCGTTTTGACAACTGTGTAATTGGATCGCGGTACTTCACTAGCCGCAGAGACGCCGAACTGACTTGCATTCGCCGATTTTACGACCAGCACTCGATATTGGCTTATATTCGACTCATCTACTGCTCGGGTATATGCTACCTGTAGATCTCGGCCATCACGATAATCGCTAACATCCTGTACACCCACATTCGTAGCGGAGTATACCACAGCACGATTCTCCAGTGTAATCGGCCAAGACGGATTGGATAAGGCATTGGAGTAACTGCCCTTCCCAACAGATAAGACAAATACCTGATAACTGATTCCATTTCGAATAGAAGAGCCATCCACATCACGGGCATTGGAAGGCACCACAATACTTTGATGTCGTCCCGTTGTACTGACAGCGATATAATTTGATCTAGATATTTCATTTGCACCGGACAGTGTAAATCGATTGGCATCTGAGGACTTTACGACCATAATTCGATACTGGCTAATATCCGACTCATCCGATGCCCGCTCGAAGCTAACTCGCAAATCACGGCCATCATTATAATCGCTGACATCACTGACCGTTACATTCTTAGATGCCTGAACATTCCCTTTATTGTTGAGTACGATCGCAGAAGATGCTGCGGAGAGTGCAGAAGCATTGCCATCCTTGGCTACTGCCATTACGAATACGCGGTACGTCTCCCCATTGCCAATATAAGATCCCTGTACATCTCGGGCATTGGACGGCAATGTCGTCGTTATGTTGTATCCATTCCGCGCAACATCATAATATCTGCCGGACGGAACTCGGTTCGCATCGGACAGATCGAAGCTTCCGGCATCTCGATTTCTGACTACAAAGATCCGGTAATAGCTCACCTTCGATTCATCGCCGGAGCGAATAAAGCTAACCTGCAAGTCACGTCCATCCCCGTAATTGCCCACATCATCCACTTTTGTAATGGACGGCGCCGCGATCGGACGATCCAGCGTAATAGAGGATGAACCTGCAGACAACGCATGCGGAGACACCTTGCTATTGCTGCTTACAGAGAGTACAAATACGGTATATGAAATATCGCTGCGAATATAATCACCGGATACATCTCTTGAGGAAGAGGAGAGCGTTGTCGCTAACGTAGAATTGGAACCAGATTTGGAGATTGTCGTGTAGAATGAGTTAGGCACAGCATTTGCAGCAGCCGTGTCAAACCGATTGGCATCTCTTGTCTTCACAACGTGGATTTGATAATTCGCGATGTAATCATCATACTGCGGTCGTGCAAAGCTGACCTGAAGATCTCGGCCATCTCCGTAATCGGCCACATCGCGTACTTGCACATTGCTTACAGCGGACACTGTTGTGTTCGTTAATGTTAGGGTTTGGGAAGCTGAAGATAACGCCGACTTGTTCGTACCTTTGCCTACCGCAAGCACTAACACCACGTAGGATTGACTCTTCTTCAGAAGGTCTCCATCTACATCGCGAGTGTTGGATGTAAGCGGCACTTGTTGTGGCCCGCCAATCGGGAACGCCACGGTATATTGACCTGTAGGAACAGCCAATGCTTGCGACAAGGTGAATCCATAGACATTCGCGGCCTTCACTACAAATACGCGATAGTGATCCACCGCTGATTCCGTTGCCGATTTCAAGAAGCTGACCTCCACATCACGGCCATCTCCATACTTGCCAGCCGTTTGCGCGCTGACACTTGTTACTGGGGCTACCGTTTTGTTTGCAGGGAGTGTCCGAATATAAACGCTCTGTGATCGCTGATTCCAGCCTACCTCTGCCCCAATTGCCTCACTGACGAAGCGTACAGGCACCATGGTTCTCCCCAGCAATGTCTGCGGCGGTACATCAAGTACAACAGCGGAGCCGTTTATGGTCGCTGCCTTGGAGCCAATCTTCAGCACAATGGTAGTATCGTCCTTAATGGCCGTCACCATTTGCCTTCTCTGATCCCACAACACCTTGGCATCAAGCGCTTCGAATATGGCGCGCATCGGAAGCATCGTTCGACCCTGAAGCGTTGTCGGTGGCTGATCCGTAATCAACTTCACCCCATCCATGTAAATGCTGATGGATGCAGCTGCTTGCAGCTGTGTTGGAATGACAAGCAGCAGCATGACGACTGCCACAATCCCTGACAGTATCCTTTTCACCCGTTCCTCCTCCTCGTTCACCAAACATGATAATCCAATATATGTCTTCCTGTTGCCTTCTTAACGTGGCAATCTAGAGAAAGGTTTCGCTCTAAGTTGCAATCATTCAAATTTGGGCTTGCCTTTTTTTTCGCATGGCTTCCATTACTATTCAACAGGATAGTTACTATATAAATTAACCGTACTTTTATTAGAAAAGCAGTTCGATTATGATAACAGCACAGCATGCGCATGTTGAATTCATAATTACGGAATGTGATGGAGCAAGGCTTAGGAGGAGGAACACGTTTGAGAGCAATTGTATTTGGAAGCACCGGCTTCATTGGAAGTCATGTCGTAGAGCAGCTGCTACATGCTGGGCATGAGGTTACCGCCGTCGCACGGCATACAAGCAATATCTCATGGCTCAAGCGGAGCGGCGCTCAAGTCATCCAACTCCATATGGAGGATCGTACAGAACTGGCTTCTGTCATCCAAGGACATGATGTGGTCTACAACTGCACAGCAGATGCGAAGCTGAATTCGACGATACGCTTAGACGCACCCGTAGAAATTCAATTGACGAAATGGTTGACAGAAACTGCAGCCGCGCAAGGAGTAGCCCGCTTCGTTCAGTTGAGCACCATTGTTGTCTATGATTTCCGCAGCATTGAGCCAATTGATGAACGATATGATACTCAACCGATGTACCCGATACAGCAGTTAGCACTAGCAAGGGAGGAGATCGTACAAGAAGCTGGCCTCCGTAATGGAATGAAGACGGTAATATTACGTCCGGCAAGCACGATTGGAGTACGCGATCAATCCTCATTCTTCGCCAGAAAGTTCGTGGCACATGCCCGCGATCAGTATCCAATCGTCGGCGGTGGTTCAACGAAAGTGTCTCTCGTCGATACTCGCGATATCGGCCGTGCGATGGAGTGGCTTGGTACATATGGTGAGGTCGGGCAGGATAATGGGGTTTATGTATTGAAAGGATTCGATACGACTTGGATGCAATTGAAAGAGGCCATCGATGCCGCTACAGGAAAGCGCGCTTCCCTTCTCCATATCCCCGCTGAACTGACTGAGGAACAACGGAAAGCGTATCCTATGTCGCCTTTTGCATGGGACACATTAACGACCAACCGCATTTGGGACGATTCGCAAATTCGCCAGCAAGGATTCCAAACCCTCTATTCCATGGAGGAATCGGTTACGGATGCAGTTCGTGATCTGATGACTCGGCAGCAATATAGGGCTTATTAAGTAATAATCTACTTTTAAAATACAAAAAGGGACACGAAAATTCGTGTCCCTTCATAACGAATAAACTTAATGCACAAGTAACCCCGTCAACCCTTACTTGGAGGATTGAACTGGACTCGTGTTGGCAAGAACGGCTATCTTCTTCTCACCCTTGACCATTGCAGACTTGCATTGCGGGCATGTCGGTTCATTTGAAAAAGTGAAATTATCTCGCATCCATCCATTGCAATCTTCACTCGAACATATCCACACCGATGTTATTTCCATCGGCACATCCTCTTGTGATTTCTTCCGCGAGCTGTACAAACCCCATCTCTCCTCACATGATATGTTGATACGCCGACTGTAAATATAAAAGCCCCAAACGTCACGTTCGGGGCACGATATTGCGACTACAGCCGAATCAGTATGGTTCCATTATACCATACTTCCAGATTAATCTGTGTAAAAAGTGGATCTCCGTTCCAATTCTGAATCAACCTGTACAAAAGCTCTGTTGAGAAGTGGCTATTTCCTCCCGTAATCGGCCTTAATCTCGCCCCAATGCTCGGTTTCCCACTTCAGGATTTTATTGCTGTAGGTATTCGTCTGCAGCCAATGAAGCGCCCGGTCTACTAAATTCCACACTTCCTGCGTCGATTCATTGCGAACAAGCGTTGTCGCCACTTTCTTCTCGCGTACCCACTTCATCGCGGTTCGCGAATCACTGTATATGGTCTTATTGCTGCCTTGCTGCTTGAGGTAAGCCAAAGAATGCACGATGGCAAGAAACTCGCCTAGGTTGTTCGTTCCATTGGGTATAGGGCCATTCGCAAAGATTACTTCTCCTGTCTTCGTATCTACACCCTGATACTCGATCGGGCCTGGGTTCCCCCTCGTCCCTACATCTACGGAAATGCTGTTATAATCAATCTCCGATTTGGATACGGAAGCAGCAGCACCACCAGCAGACTTCCCAGCCGCTCCCTTCTTGGCAGCTCCTTGACCCCAATGCTTCTTCCAGCCTTCCCGATAGGCCTTATCCGCTTCGCTCTTGGAGGTATAGGACTTATACTTCGCGTCCTTGTAATTGCTCACCTGCGCTTGGCATTCCGGCCAGCTCGTATAGATTCCTGGCTTACTTCCTTCCCATACCACATAGTATTTCTGCTGCGCCATAACTCGTACCGCTCCTTCACCTTCTGCTTCTCTATTGACAGCGACAGCTGCCACTCCACCAGAAATACAGAGGAACATGTTGTTCCTCGTGATCCAGCGTTAGTTGCTCCATCTCTTTACGCCAAGCTTACGTCCATCCCCAGCAGAATCCATCTCTGTCCCATGCGACTTTGCCGCGATGCAGCTTACGGAACGCCTTCTTCACTTCCTTGTCGAGCGAAGCATTCCCATTCTCATTCACATATACGAAATGCTCCCCGAAGTGCGCCTTCACATATTCAATGACATCGCTCTGATAAGCGACACCCTTCGTTCTAATTTCATCGATCATCCATTCCGCTACTTGCTGAGCTGTGTATTCCACCAACATTCCACTCCTAATTCGTATCGATACTTGCATGCCTGTTTTCATTATAAATGAGCCCGCATCATATTCCTAATGTGCTCCACAAATTTTCCCTAATAAAAAAGCCGTCGGTATCCGACAGCTTTCCCCACTCTTTATCCGTAATCCGTTATCCAGTTTTCTTCGTAACGATTTTCAAGGCACCGTAAATGAACAATTCTCGAACATAACTTCCAAGCTGTACGTGCAATTACCATTGTCTAATCTCGAAAGATAACATCATATACATCACAACGTTATGACCTGGCCATCTTCTGGAACGAAGATTTGATCCGCAATCCCTTTCTCTTGAGAATAACTACGCAACTCCTGCCTCGACAGCAAGCAGTGATTCACCGCCTCCATATGCGATGAAATGATAATGGATTCCGGCGATGCCTGATGCGTCCGATAAATATCTTCCTTAGTCATGAGGATTGGGTCCCCGATAAGGAATTGAGCTGCACCTCCGTTTACCACAATCACTTCAGGCTTGTGCTGTTGAATTGCAGCGTCCACCTCATCGCACCAGATCGTATCTCCCGCGACATACAAGGTCTTCTCTGTTGGATGCGACAAGACGAAGCCGGATACCCTGCCCATCCGCTCTCCAATTTCTCCAGTGCCATGCCGACCAGCTGTGCGCTGCAAACAAACTCCTCCTACGGAGGTATGTTCATTCATCGCCTCGACATGATGGAAGCCCGCATCGCGAATCGATTGAGCATCCTGCTCGTTTTGGGCAATAATGCGAATCTCTTTAGGCAACACCGATTTTGCCGTGTCGTCGAAATGATCAAGATGAAGATGCGTTATAATGACGGCATCCACCTGAATAATCTCTTCAATAGGAGTCGGCAGCTCAACAAGCGGATTGCGAAGCTCCGCATGCGGTGTATTTGGGAATGCTGGGTAAGTCCCCTTAGGGGCCAAAAATGGATCAACCAGCAGCCTTTGACCTCCGTACTCTATAATCAGCGTAGCATTGCGAATTTGGGTAATGTTCATTCTGCACTCCTCCTGTGGCAAGCAAGCCTCTTTTTCTCTTCCTACGAATAGGATAATATGATTGGAGATAGGAAGACATATACAGAATCAAGCGTTAAGCGTCAAATACTTGATTAATGAAAGAGGTTGTTACGATGCTGGATTCTACGTATCAACGCATTATTGAAGAACTGTCCCGCAATGGACGAGTCTCGATGAAGGAACTGGGACAGAAGATTCATATGACAGGTCAAGCAACGGCGAATCGCGTACAGAAGCTGGAAGACGAAGGCGTTATTGAACACTATACGATTCAATTGAATCAAGCCAAGGCTGGGTACCCCGTACAAGCATTTATTCAAATCTATACAAAGCAGCCGGATCATCGCCCATTCTTGTCCTTTGTCGAGACACAGCAGACCTATGTTCTTCATAATTATAAAATTAGCGGCGAATGCTGCTATATGATGGAGTGCCGCTTCCCCTCCAATGAGGAACTGGATGCATTCCTCGTGGAATTGAATCAATATGCGAATTACAGACTGTCGATTGTCATTAAGAAAAACCCTTAAATAGAACTCACAAATCTTCAACCCATCATTTAACGCCATACATCGTCAAACATTCTAACTTTCTTGTCAGCCAATGCTGACAGTAACATAAAGAATACAGCCGTCTTTAAGACGGCTGTATTCTTTGTCCTTTTTATCAGACATGACAATGATTATTTACGGCTTATCGGCACCTTTGAATTCGGCACGAAAGATTTCGTCATGGGGATTAGTCGAGGATCCTGCAAACTGAAGTATATTGACGTTAGCACTCATGACATGCTTGCCGTCAAGCGTTCCCCCGCTTTGTGAACCGAATCCATGAATACCCCCGCTATGGCCCCACACCGACTCTCCATTTGGACTCTTCGTTACTTCATAAATGCCCAAGCCATACCGACCGATAGGGGTATCCACACCATCCAGCATTTGAGTCATCAATTCTTTTGACAACAGCTTGCCGCCTAGCAGTGCACTGAAAAACGCATTCAGATCCTTGGCGGTCGAAATCATGTCGCCCGCTGCGTTCCCCCATGAAGGATTGAGCTCCGTGATGTCGACGTATCCTCTGCCTTCCAATGTGATATAGCCCCGTGCATGTGGATCTGGCAAAGAGGACAGCGTGCCTGGAACGGAGGTACTTTTCAACCCCAATTTTGCAATAATGCGTGCCTCGATATTTTCGCCGTACGTTTTACCCGTAACCTTCTGGATAATAACTCCCGCCAATACATAGTTCGTATTGGAGTAGCTCCATCCCTTGCCGGGCTCGAATAGCGGCTTCTGCTCCAAGCCAAGCCGAATCAATTCATCCGCGGAATACGTTTGATAAGGCTTCTCTACTACGATCCGCTTAATGAAGTCTTCCGTTGTAAAATTGGCAATGCCGCTCGTATGATTCAGCAGCTGACGAATCGTAATTTTGCTCCCATCATATCCATTCCCCTGAACCACGCCTGGAAGCCACTTTTCCACGGAATCATCCAGACTCAATTTGTTCTCCTCCGCCAATTGAAGCATTACAGTTGCGACGAACGTTTTCGTAATGCTGCCAATACGGTAATGGAATTCCGGATCCATCTTACGATCACTATAAATACTTGCCTGGCCCGCCCCATACGACCACACCTGTCCATCCTTTACAACCTGTGCTAGGATACCGGGAACTTCCTTACGCTTCACAAGGTCATCCATCGTCTGTTGGACAAGTGAATGCTTCTCATTTGGTAGATGGTTTACTTGACTTTCTTGTGTCGAAGCCCAATTGTTTCTCACATCCTGTGCCCGAGCTGCCGAAGTATTCAGCAGCATGGATCCTGCAAGCAGCACAGAAAAACTCGCCAATAAACATTTTTGAAATAACATAGAATCCTCTCCTCTTCTTTTCTTGTAGAATCGCGGCATACATCATGCACTCGGTAGATTCAGAAGCTTAATGCCCGCGAATTAATCTCAAGCTATCTGAAAAATGTCATATTTCGTAGTAACGAAATGTCACTTATGACAAATTACTAGGCAATATGCTCGCGCAAAGGGGCATGACATGGGGTTCATATGACAAAATGTCATGATGTGACAAGCGCTGTATCATCCCGTTCTGCCGTTAAATTCTAGTAACATGGATGACGTAATTGCCTCTTGACTGTCGTCATAGTTGTTATCAATACATTGCAGAATCTATCGGGACTATGAAATGAGGTGCTAACATTGAATATAGCAATACCGTGGACGAAGCAGCGGGCGTGGTACGATTGGGCGATTCTTGTCACTCGATTCTATTGGCTGATCAGCGCGTCAGTCATCGTACTAGCGTTCCGTGAAGAGTTCCCTCACGCGATGTGGATGCTCTGTACGCTAGCCTTGCTCGTCTATCCTCTTCCATTGCTGCTGCGCTTCGGAAGACAATGGCACATGCTTGCGGAAATCTTGCTTGTCGGCGTTTTTAGTATTTGGATAAGTGCCTACTTGCCTTTAGCCTCATGGCAATTCCTTATGGCTGCCTTTGTATTCGGCTTCTTAAGCAGCCGCAATTCGCTATGGTGGACCGCTCCCCTGGTTGTGATCTGTATTCCCTTTAGTCTCGGCATGGCCGTTAATTCAGCAATGGATGAGATTTTACTCCGATACCTGCCGAACAACGGGTTAGCCTACTTTCTAGGCTTTGCTTTTCAATTGCTGGCACTCACTCATAAGCAAGGTCTCATCATTCAAGAGCAGAATCGCGTGCTCGAGCATCATGTGACCCAAGTAGAGAGGCTTACCTTGATCGAGGAGCGGAGCAGACTGTCCCACGAGCTCCACGATACAATCGGACACACGTTAACATCCGTCATTATGGGATTGGAATCGATGCGTCCCGCCATTCCTGCATCACACGGCGAGCAATATGGAGAAATAATAGTACGGGCTCGCAAAGGGCTCGATGATATACGCACACATCTGCATGAGCTATCCCCCGATCAGATGGATGGAACCCTAAGCGAATCGATAAATCAGCTGTCGAACAACTTCTATACCTCGACAGGCATCAAGGTAAAACTCCGCGTGTTGGGAACAGAGTGCCCTGTAACGAAGCACGTCAGTCACTGCCTATACCGTTGCTTGCAAGAAGCCCTGACGAATGCTGTACGTCACGGACAAGCCACCTCCATAGATATTTCGCTATATTACGATGAAGAATGGCTCCGTCTGCATATCGAGGACAATGGCCAAGGGATGGAGCAGGTACAATACGGCTATGGACTTTCGGGTATGAAAGATCGTCTGCTTGCATTGGGCGGGAATCTGTCTATTCATTCCGTGCCTAGAGAAGGTACGGTAGTCGTATGTAAGGCGCCTCTCATCATGCCAGCGCCGAACGCTGCAGTGCGCGTTCTTATCGTAGACGATCGGGAATCGATTCTGCATAGCTTGCATGTGTTATTGACCAAGCACCCTGAATTCGAAGTGGTCGGGGCGGCCTCCAATGGGCGGGCAGCACTGGAACAGTGCGAGCGATTCCATCCAGATCTAGTGCTTATGGATGTAAAAATGCCGAAAATGGACGGGATTACCGCCCTTCAAACGATGAAGCAGCGGTGGCCTGACTTAAAAATTGCATTTCTGACTACTTTTCCGGACGTCGGGCAAGCGATGACGGCCCTTAAGCACGGTGCCAACGGCTATATGCTGAAGTCAGTCCATCCTAAAGAACTGATTGAGGCCATTAAATTGATTAACAACGGCGGGACGTGGATCGCGGAAGGCATTGCGGAGCAAGTATTTGCAGGCATGAAGCAATCAAAGACGAGCAACATAGAAAATAGCGCAGGTCATATTCAAGACAATCCATATGGACTTACACAGCGTGAACACCAAGTATTGCACCATCTATCATTGGGCCTTAGATACAAGTCAATCGCGAAAAAGCTCTTCTTAAGCGAAGGCACTGTACGAAACTATTGTTCCATCCTCTATTCCAAGCTGAATGTAGGCAATCGGGAAGAGGCTGTATTAAAAGGAAAACAGGAGAATCTTTGCTAATGACCCCAGCAACGCGAATGAAGGAGCAATAATTGCCCCTTCTTATTTTACTGTTCGACCTCAACTGACACGCCCGTTAGGGGTCAGTCCATTAATCGGGGATGATCGAGAACGCGGTTCGTCCCTGTTCTTCTACTCGTTGTACGGTTGTCAGCCTCTGATCGATCTTGGTAATATCCGTAATTCCTTGTTTGTTCTTCTCAATCGTTAACGATAGGATCATCCCTTGCAGCGTCTTTGGGTTCTTCTTCAATCTCGTTGTCAGGAAATTTCCTAGCGAAGAAGCCGCCACCCGGAGCCGAGTGCGACCGTACCTATCCTTCATTTTTTTGGAGATGACGGGATGAAGGACATGTGGGTGAGCGCCCAGCACCACATTTACACCGTGTTGGAACAGCAATTGCATGAGCCTTCGCTGCCTTGCCGTCGGCGTTGTTCGATATTCCTGTCCGAAATGCAAACAGGCAATGACCAGATCTGTTTGCTCTCTCAACGCCTTAACATCAGCAAGCATCCTGCTCGGATTCAGGCGATTGACCTGCCACGCTTTTGGGACAGGGATTGAATTTGTACCCAGCGTATACGCGGCAATGCCTAGCTTGATTCCCTTTACAGGTATGATCATGGATGTGTGCGCATCTCTCCTCGAACGATAGGTACCCGTGTGCTTCAATTCATAACGATCAAGAACTTCAAGTGTTCGGACTAACCCCTTCCCGCCCCCATCCATGCAATGATTGTTCGCAGTCGAGAAGAAATCAAATCCTGATCGCTTCAGTGCAGGTGCCAATTCATCTGGACAGCTAAAGATCGGATACCGTGTGACAGGATGCCTTTGCTCCTTCCAACGATTGCTCCCCTTCTGTTTCAAGATGCCGTCATCATGCCAGGTTGCACCCGAGAATGTCATCTCTAAATTGCCAATCGCAAAATCATGCTCCTGTATATAAGGAGCTACTTGTTCAAAAATCGGTTCAAATCGATAGCCGTCAGGCTGCTTCGCTGATCCAATGATTTCACTCTTCATCAATATATCTCCTACCGCGGCAATCTTGATTACCGTCAAGTCGCTCACCCCTTCCTGCCCATAGTTTATTCAGCTACCCAACAATGTGTAAAAATAACGCGAACAATACGGGCAAGGTCCCAGTCAGACGAATAGGATAGGGTAAACACCTACAGGAGGAGGATCAGACTCCATGAAGAGAAAGGCGAGAAAGACAGCAGCTAAAACACATTCTCTAGTCGAGCCAAAGGGACCAAAGTGGGAACATCATCTCGCATTGATGAAGGATCATGAGCTGCGCGGGCATTTACCAGAGACATTGAGGCTGGATAAGGACTCTTTATCATTCATGCTATCGCTGTATCCAACAATCTATGTAAAGCCGAATCAAGGCGCCTTCGGTGAAGGGGTCATGAAGGTAAGCAAATCAATGGATTCCTCTGGATCAGAACAGTTCCATGTCCATCACGGAACGAAGCAGCATACTTTCCATTCGGAAGAACAATTGTATCCCTTCATTCTGGCGAAGAAGACAAGCAAAAAATATATTGTGCAGCAGGGAATTGATTTGATGAAATGGGAAGATCGCCCCTTCGATCTGCGCATTATGGTCAGGAAGCAGGAAGACGATAGCTGGAAGAACGAAGGTATTCTCGGCCGTGTTGCCCAGCCTAACAAAATTGTGACAAATATTCGCAGCGGCGGAAGCTCCATGTCGATTGAGAAGTTATTATCCTCGCATACCAATTGGGTCAGTCTGCGCAATGTGAAAGAGCAATTGAATCGGATCAGTGCGCGTACAAGTGAAGTGATTGAGACCAGATATCCCGGAGTGAGGATACTCGGTATTGATATCGGCATCGATCAACAATTAAAGCCATGGATCATCGAAGTGAATATGAAGCCAGAGAAAATATGCTGGGATTGCATCGAAAAACTCTACCAGGAAAGTGAATCCGTCTAGCCTATGGAAAGCAAAAGAGAGCCGACATAACGTCGACTCTCTTTGCCATTCTACCAGCCAAAATCCAATGTCTTTCCCGTTTCAGCCAGTGTCTTAATATTGCTTAGTATCATCCACCAATGTCCCTTCGTACTCTCATAGGATGGATGTCCTTCCGTCCAGTTGTCATTGACCAATGTTAACCGTGTACAGCCGCCAACCTCGTCAATCGTGAAGGTAATCCGAGTCTCCAGCTCCGCATGATTCTCACGATAAGAGGGCCCTGGATGCTCTGTATAGCTCAACACTTTGTTCGGTTCATAGGCCAAAATGCGCCCATACACATGCACCGTCTCGTCGCCTTCATTGCCTGGACCTACATATTCATAAGGAGCTCCAATTTCAAAGGTCGATTTCAGTACACTGCCGAAGAAAATTTTACGCGTCCCTTCTGGAGACGCGATCGAATTCCATACAATCTCAGGCGATGCTCCAATATAAAATTCATACTTTAATGCTTCCATTTGCCTTCACTCCTTCGCAAAATGACTGACTGCTCGTTCCCAGACTAAGCAGCATTGCGGTGATTCCCATCTATTGCTACTATGATTATAGATATTGCCCGTAAGCTTGTATTGTAAAAACGCGACAGTCCACAGGAATTAGGCACATTGTAACGGTTGGCACATAACAGGGGCTTGCTCAATCAACAAGTCCATCGTCCTTCAATCTTGATTTCGGGAGTGATTCGCATCGTACTTATGCAACCCACAATCCATAAGCCTAGCATGGGCATTTTGAACATGAAGCAAGGCGAACAGAAATTCACGCTTGCGCGCCATGTGCCCTCTGACCAATTGCGTGATGTTATTAAGCACTTCTGGATCATTCGCTGGGATCTAACCGATCAGCCTCCATACGAACAAGGGATTGTTCCAAACCCATGCGTTAATATGGTCATTGAGCATGGTCACACGGCTATCTATGGAGTTGCGCAGAACCGCTATTCTCATCGTCTGGAGGGCAAGGGAAAGGTATTAGGCATCAAATTCAGGCCAGGTGGATTTTATCCGTTCGCGGGCCTGCCCATCTCCCAGATTACGGGCCGTTCAATGCGTCTTGAAGATGTGTTCCAAGCTGATCCGCGTCTACTTGAACAGGCTGTCCTATCCGAGGACGAGGATGAGGATATGGCCGCGGCAGCAGAAGCCTTCTTCCTAGCGCATCTTCCCGCTAGAGACAACAACGTGGCTTATCTCAATCGCATCATTGACCGTATTCAGGGCGATCGCCATATTACGAAGGTCGATCATGTATGTGAACAATTTGAGGTGAATAAGCGCAAGCTGCAAAGACTGTTCCAGCAATATGTGGGTGTGACGCCTAAATGGGTCATTCGACTGTATCGATTGCACGATGCCGCAGAAACAATCGACTACGGTTCTTATCAAGATTTGACGAGACTATCCATAGATCTTGGCTACTATGATCAATCCCACTTTATCAAGGATTTCAAGGCTATCATCGGTGCTACACCAGAAGAATATACGAAGCGTGTTCTTCACGCAACATAGGAGAAGGCCGGATTCCCCTCGCTGTATGGGTCTCCGGCCTTCTGTTATTGATTCATAATTCCAATGGTTTCATTCCTGCTTCTAGCTTATGTTCTCCAGCTATATATCCTCTATTATCAAATGAACCGGGCAATGATCACTACCCATGATGTCCGAATCGATGCGAGCATCTACTAAAAAATCGTTCAATCTCGAAGATACGAGGAAGTAATCAATGCGCCACCCGATATTCCGTTCACGCACCTTCGGCATGTACGACCACCAGCTGTACGCGTCCGTCCGATCCGGATAGAAATGCCGGAACGTATCTGTGAAGCCTGCGTTTTGTAAGATGGTCATCTTCTCCCGCTCTTCTGCTGTGAATCCGGAATTGCCCTGGTTTGACTTCGGATTCTTCAAATCGATCTCTTGATGAGCAACGTTCAAGTCGCCACATACGATGACCGGCTTGCACGCATCCAGCTGCTGCAAATAGCCGCGGAATCGCTCTTCCCACTCTAGTCGTTCTTCCAGACGGGAGAGATCACGCTTCGAGTTCGGCGTGTACACATTGACTAAGAAGAAAGATTCGAATTCAAGCGTAATGATGCGGCCTTCCGGCTCCTCATTCTCCTCAATGCCATAGCGAACCGTCAGAGGCTTCTTCTTCGTAAATACAGCTGTGCCGGAATATCCCTTCTTGAGCGCATAATTCCAATACTGCGAATATTCCTCCCCAAGATCAAGCTCAATCTGCCCTTCCTGCAGTTTCGTCTCTTGGACACAGAAAATATCTGCGTCCATCTCTTGAAAGTAGTCCATAAAACCTTTATTCACGCAAGCGCGCAACCCGTTCACGTTCCAGGATATAAGCTTCATCTTCTATATCTCCTTGCTTAGCTATCAATAGTTTAGATGGTACTATACTATGTAGTGTACCATAATCTAGTACGGCCCGTAGACCAATCAAGTAAGAGTATATTGGGATAAATTACCACAATTCTCTGCCCAATAACAAATTCTATAATACTATTTTTCTATATTGAACCTCTTTTAATAGGCCAAAATACCCATTTTTAAACTATGAATCGTGAGGTAAAATAGTCACTAACCTTAGTGGAAACATATGGGTCATATTACTTTTATAAGGGGGTCTGAATTCAGATCGTTTGCATCATTGATAGAGCGCAGGCACAGCACTAACCATTTCAAAAGGGAGGTTGCAGCTTGAAATTACATACGATACGTCGAAAATTAGCGGGAATCCTTAGCATCGCCATGGTAGCCGCCATGCTATTCCCAGCCTCATCACACACTTATGCGCAAGAAATTACTTCGAAAGAACAGGTTACACCAAAGGTCAATTCCAACCTGTCTCCACAGCTCCAACTTCCTGGCCAACCCGAATCACCAACCAAAACAGGCAACAACTTTGTTCCTCAGTCCGACAGCAATAAGCCGATAACCGTCATCGTCGAATTAAACACAGAACCCGTAGCCTTATCCCAAGCGGAGCAAGGGCAAAGCTCTGCTCCTTCTGCTGACGATCAAGAAAAGAAAATTAAACTCGAGCAAAACACCTTTAAATTGCAAGCCCGGATAAACTCGAAAGCGGTAATCCGCCATGAGTATACGGCCGCACTCAATGGATATTCCGTGAGCATTCCAGCTAATGAAGTGGATCGCCTAGCGAAGCTTCCTAACGTGAAAGCCATCTATCCAAACTTGGAATATAATATACCTGTTGACGACGGGGGTGTATTCAAGCCACTTATGGATGTAAGCGCTCCCTACATTGGTACGAATGTATTATGGGACATTGGCGTCACGGGTGCTGGCATTAAGGTTGGGGTTATAGACACAGGTGTCGATTATAACCATCCTAGCTTAAAGGATGCCTTTAAGGGTGGTTGGGACTTCGTTGATAACGACAGTGATCCGATGGAAACCCGCCCTGATCTTTCGAAGCTGCCTAGAAACGGAAAACCATACCATACATCACATGGAACTCATGTAGCCGGCACGATTGTGGGCCGTGGCGACCCTAACAACCCGAACGGAAAGACGGGATGGGTCAGAGGCATCGCTCCTGGCGCTGACTTATATGCATACCGGGTACTGGGACCATACGGCAGTGGATATACAGAGAATATTATTGCTGGTATTGATAAAGCAATTAAAGATAAGATGGACGTCATCAACCTGTCGCTAGGCGGAACATTCAACAACGCTTATACGGCTGATTCAGTGGCCGTCAACAATGCAGTACGCGCTGGTGTAACCGTAGTAATGGCAGCAGGCAACGAAGGTCCTAATTCTGGAACGCTTGGCTCGCCTGGCGGAGCTCACCTTCCAATATCCGTAGGAGCTTCTACACCTCCAATGATTACACCTTTCTTCCAGGCTCCAGGCATTCAACAATTGCTGTACGCCAAACTGTCTACGCATGCACCAGAAATCACTGATAAGAACACATCATTCGAGGCGGTATATGCCAACCTCGGCAAGCCTGAGGACTACAAATATATCAAAGCATCCGGCAAGCTTGTGCTCGTCTCGCGCGGCGATATTAGTTTCCGGGACAAAGCAATAAATGCAGCGAAGGCTGGAGCTGCAGCGCTTATCATTTTCAACAACGAACCTGGGGAGCTGGGAGCAACTCTTGAATTACCAGATCAATACGTTCCTACCTACACCCTCTCACAAGCTGCGGGTCAAGCACTAAAGAGAAACATTGATAAAGGGATAACCACGGTTACCTTTGATACCGTACCAGAGGAGGATCTATTAGCGGACTTCAGCTCCCGCGGGCCTCTTCTTCCGGACTATATGATTAAACCAGACATCACTGCTCCAGGTGTTGCGATACGTTCTTCCGTACCAGCGTGGGATGGAGACTATGCGTCGAAAGGCTATGAAGCTAATAATGGTACAAGTATGGCCGCCCCACACATCGCTGGCGCCGCTGCCCTGCTGCTGGAGAAGTATCATCACAAGATAGAAACAGACGAACTGAAAGCTCTCTTGATGAATAATTCTAAAACCATAGAAGATCGCGATCATAGATTATACTCCGTAACCGAACAGGGCGCTGGACGAGTGGATCTCAATCAAGTTATTCAAGCTACAGCCATTGCTCTCGTTGAAGCAACAACCAAGGCAACAAGCGATGGCCAAAGTATCCCGTATGAGACAGGGAGTGTATCTTTTGGATTGGTTCCAGCAGGCACCCACTCCAAAGAAATTGTCGTTAAGGATATTGCAAATACGGATCAAACCTATACAATCAGCAGCTCCTGGAGCGGAACAAGCAAAGGTATCAACCTGCAGTTCACCTCGAATACGGTAACTGTACCTGCAAATGGTTCAGGAAGCCTACGGGTTAAGGTAACGGTTCCAGAAAATACTACCGGCAGCTATGAAGGCAGCATCACCTTAACTGAGCAAACAACCCATCACCAGCTGCACCTTCCTGTCAGCCTGTTTGTTGGGGATAACTATGGAATTGCACCAATTACAAACCTTACTGCGGATCCTATGTACTTCTCACCAGGCGGCAAATTTTCTCCTGCTCAGACAGCAGATGCTTATTTCGATGTAACAACAGATCTGGCTGATTTCAAGATTTCAGTAACAGACGCGGTATATGGAACATACATGGGCGATTTTTATGACAGCCAAGGCAAACTTCACAAGCCGGGTGTCTATGGATATCGGAATTGGAATGGAACGGTATGGAAAGGCGGGAAAGCTGTCTCCTTGCCGGATGGGCGGTACGAGTTCACTCCATCTATCAACGATAAGAAGCTTGAAGACCAGAAATCATTTTTCGTTATTGATCGCGAAGCACCGGAATTTACTCTGGATGATCCCCCTCTTATCAGGAACCAAGAGAATCCAGGCACGGGATTTATCCGAGGGGAAATTACGAAGGACTTATTCAAAGATTTATTCCCTGACAAGATTAATGAATATATTACCACAGTTGCATTTGATCGATTGGACAAGCAGCATATCGGCAAGATGAACAGTGATGGAACATTTGCAATTGAGGTTCCGTTGAATCCAGGCAGCAATGAATTCATTCTAATGATATATGACGCTGCAAAAAATGGTTTTGGGTATATTGCTGAGCGTATCGTGTTCGACAATAAAGATATCGTCTATGCGGGAAGCAGCAGCTCTAAAGTGCCGACTAGAAATCCATTTGACGTCAAGATCAATTATTCCGTTACAGAAGCTGTATACTCTGCTTCATTCAGTCTTACTTATGACAGCCAGGTAACGTTGTTGGGTGTGGAACCAAGCGTTACGATGGCTACTTATCAAGATAAGCACTATCCAGGTACGCCTCTGATCATTAAAGAGGATAGAGTTGAAGAACCTGGAGGCAAGATCAGATTGAATTACAGCGTCAGCCTAAGTGGGGGGGCGTCTGAGAAAGAGGGCGATATTGCAACGCTCGTCTTCTCTGGCAATCAAGAAGGAACTTATGGGTTTAACCTTGAAAATGTGCTGCTGTATAATGAGAACAACGAATTAATTCCAATAGACAAGGTCTTATCTTCTAAGATAGAAATCGCCAATCCATCCGAGCCGAATCCAGGGCCAGGGCCGGATCCAGGACCAGATCCAAGTCCAGGGCCAGCTCCGACTCCAGGGCCAACGCCGCCAGTTTCATCTTCTTTATCAGGGGGTTCTGCATCTTCAACTGCGCCTGTTCAGGTTCCATCAGGCAAGCAACTGAAGGCGGGATCACTGACGGAGACGAAGAAGGATGGAGTTGCAAACGCGGTGTTCGCGATAAATGCAGATGCCGTGAAAAAGCTGCTGCAGGACAAGGACGCCAAGCAGGTTCAACTCGATATTAGCGATGTTCGCATGAAGGAATACGGTGAAGTTGCGTTCACGCTGGACAAGTCGACTGCGATGCAACTGCAGGATTCAGGCAAGGACTTGCTCCTGTCAGGAACTGAATTTGATATTATCATCCCGAATAAATCGGCAGCTGATCTTATCGGCTCGAACGGAATTGAGCTTGTGCTTTCCCTGTCTGACCACAAGGATAAAGGGTTCGCAAAAGAGCGTGGCGAAGCTACCTACACCTCTCCAAAGCTCACCATCCGCGGCCCTAAAGATGCGAAGAGTGTGACGCTTGGGATTACACTCAAGCTGACAGATGCCGCGAAGGATACTCGCAGGGCAGGTGTCTATGCACTCGCGCAAGATACGGCTAACACTTGGAAATACACATTGGCAGGAACACAAGCGGCCGACAAAAAATCGGTCACGTTCGAAGCAACTCAATACGGTACCTATACCATCGCAGAGCATGTAAGACCATTTAGCGATATTGCTGCACATTGGGCGAAGGATGAAATCGAAGTAATCGCCGCCCATGACCTGCTGCATGGTAAAGACAGCTTAGACACGTTCAAACCGAACGATGTCATTACTCAGGCTGAATTTGTCTCCTTGCTTGATCGCTTGACGAACAACGGCAAGACATGGGAGCAGCGAATTGCTGAGCCTGGGGCACGGAATCCAATCACACGCGAGAAGCTGGTCGTCTTGCTAGCGCAAGCACTGCAGACCGATCTCTCCCAAGCGAATGCATCACTTGGGTTCAAGGATGAGGCTCGTATTTCACAAGATGCGAAGGCTGCCGTTGCATATGCAGTCAGCAAAGGGCTCATCAAAGGTTCTGATGACAATACGTTCAATCCAACTGGAACTTCCACTCGTGCACAAGCAGCCATCATTTTGTATCGTGTACTGAATCAGAAGTAAGCTTAGCGGCCTATGTACAAGAAGCAGAATTCCTACGCACTTCGCGGAGGATTCTGCTTCTTTTTTTCATAGAATTAATCATTATCAGTCCATCCTACCGCTACTGAAGCTCAATAAGCAGGGCAAGTTAGATAATCAACCAATAAGCCCCGTCCAATATCCATTTACCGAGGCAGCCATATCCGAAATGTACTGCCTTCGCCTATTCGGCTAACAACGTCTATCGTTCCGCCATGTGCTTCAACAATTGATTTCGTAATAGCCAGACCTAGTCCGGAACCTCCACTTTTACGATTCCGCGAAGTTTCGCTGCGATAGAATCGATCGAACAGATAAGGAAGATGCTCAGGAGCAATACCCAACCCATTGTCAGAGACGGATAGCTGAACTCCATTCTCATTTTTTATACCCTCGACGTGAATGTGCCCTAGTTCTTCATCCGTATGTTGAACCGCATTATGCACCAGATTGAGCACAACCTGCTTCATCTTATCGGGATCTTGCTTGCATAACAGCTGAGGCTCTAGCGTAATCGCCACCGTTCTCTTCCCTGCCAGCATTACAAGCTGCGGTTCCATGCTGCGAATGACTCCATCGAGAGATCCTTCAACCAGTTCAATGGAAGGCACCCCATCTCGATCCAGCTTCGCTAGTAGAAGCAAATCATGAATCAGCTTACTTAGTCGCTCCGACTCACTATGCATGCTTGTTAATGCCTTATGCAGCTGTTCGGGATGCTGGGCCGCCCCACGAAGCAGAACCTCTAGAAATCCATGGATCGAAGTCAACGGTGTACGAAGCTCATGGGATGCATCGGCAACGAAGCGTCGCATCTGCTCCTTCATCTCCCGTTCCGCGTCGAAGGAAGTCTCTAGCCTCTCCAGCATGCTATTGAAGGAATCGGCTAGACGATCCACCTCAGATTGTCCCTGCGCGGTGGAGAAGCGCCTATCCAGATTGCCTGCATCAATTTGTTCAGCTGTATTCACCATTGCAGACAGCGGTCGCAGCGTCCTTCGGATGACTGGAAGCAGCACAATTACCCCTAGTAACATCGCTATAGCCGCTATCATGAGAAAAGTAAGCGTCTGCCCCATGAGCAAGTCGTTAAGCGGAGCCGTTGGCGCACTAATCTGTACCGTCCCTATTTCCCTGCCAGGAGCTGATAAGACGGGATGCAGTACAACCAACTGTTCTTTTCCGTTCGAATCATTTGCAATGTGGTAGGATGGATTGCCCAGAGGAGCCCTTCTTGCCTTCTCATACTCCTCAGCATTCAATTGTACGGTGGCAAGTTCACCTTGCCCATTCGGCAGTGAATGATAGCCTCCTGCTTGATCAATGAAGGCCACATGGGTATCCGACATAAGCAGCATCGGCATTGAGGGTTCGGGTACACGCTGTCCCGACTGTTCAAGCTGACGATGATACTGTCCCACCCGCTTCCAGACGAATCCAGGAATGCTCATTGCATGACTTTGAAGACTCGCTGCTTTATTCTGATACACAACCTCGCGCATAAATATATACTGCAGCATGCCGACGATCACCAGCAAGATAGCAATGACAAGCAAAGAACGATACAGCAATTGGGTACGTAGTGAATACAAGTTTATGATCCTCTCTAGACCGGAACGCCATCGATTCCTCATGGGATATCTACCCGATAACCAGCTCCACGCAACGTTCGAATTAACTGATGTTCCTTGTCGTTCAACTTTTCCCGCAAAGATCGGATATACACCTCGACAATATTGTCCTCTCCCCCAAAGTCATAACCCCATACCCGATCCAAGATGACAGACTTGCTCAATACCACGCCACGATTCAGCACGAGGAACTTGAGCAGATCATACTCCGTTGGCGAGAGCGCCAGCACTCTGCCGCTATACTTCATTTCCTTGCGCTTGTCATCGATCACGAATGGCCCTACCTGCACACCCCCGAACATCGTCGGGAACTGATTGCGAATCCGTGCTTGAATTCGTGCCAATAGCTCAGCGAAGCTGAATGGCTTGACCATGTAATCGTCTGCCCCCAGATTCAAGCCCTTCACACGGTCATCCACCTCATCCTTCGCCGTAAGCATAATAATCGCCACATCTTCTGACTTCTTCAGCATACGGCACACCTCATACCCGTCCATCCCCGGCATCATCACGTCCAATATAACGACATGAGGCTGGAACTCAGTAAATCGGGCTACAGCAGTCACGCCATCCTGTGCAGCCTGCACATCGAACCCCTCATTTACCAAGCCCAGCTCAAGAAATTGTAAAATATTCGGTTCATCATCTACGATGAGAATTCGAATCCCTCTGCTCCGATACATCCACGCCTCTCCCTCACTGCTGCGATATATTCCCTGTTCCTTCTATTATCCTATTATTAGCTGAAATGCAGCTGAGCGTTCGCTTAAAATTTATTGAGGCTGCGCGAATGCATGGAGTCCATTCACTACTACGATAGATCGATCAAGTGAATTTAGCGAATATCCTTCTGGATGTTCCTATACCATTCGATCGTTTCGTCTATTCCTGCCGACAAACTATACTGAGGCTGCCATTGCAATTCCTGCTTCAAACGCCCAGCATGAGCGCCAACATACAAGGGTTCATCTACGGGATCAGGGAGTGCCCCGAATCGAAGCAAACGTTCACGCCCCAACTTCTTGGCAATCATCAGGGCGATCTGCTTCACCTGAACCGGCTTCCCTGAACCGATATTCAATGCGCCCTCCACCTTGCTGAAGAGAAAAGACACCAGCGCATCCGCCACATCCTTAACAAACAGAAAGTCTCGATACTGCTTGCCTAGTGAGCAAGCCGCCTCTCGTCCATCCAGCAGTGAACGAATGATGGAAGATACGAGACGGTTCCCTTGCTCATAAGGGCCATATAAATGAAAAATACGTGCCCAGCCGCTGCTTATCCCCCGTTGTTCCGTATAAGACCCCAGCCAAGCACGCAGCGAATTTTTGCATACCGCATATAAAGTCTTCTTTGATAATGAAGAATTGACCTCTGACAATAATCCCGGCGTCCATTCATATTCGGCACAAGAGCCAGCAACGATCAATCTTTGTCCGCCACATTGAATGAAATGATCAATAAGCTTCTTGCTGGATTGCATCCAGTTATAGTTGCTCAGAGAAGTATAACATTGCGGCGGAATGGCATCCCAGGCAAGGTGCATAAGGTGTGTTGGTCTTACCTGTTCGATAAGGGCCTTCACTTCTTCCTCATCCCATAAATCTATCTGATGCCACGTACAGAAGAGATCCGCTCTATGCGCTCTCCGATATATAGCATGAACGTCATACCCTTTCTGGAGCAGGATCTGAACGACGAAGCCGCCGATCCACCCACTGCCGCCCGTAACCAGTATTTTATCCATCCTTTACACCACTTCAATCACTGGAACAAGGATGACAAACTTCCCGCCCCATTCTCGGATATAAGCGCACTGCTCCATAATCTCTTCTTTCAAATTCCAAGGCAGTATAAGTACATAATCTGGACGTACTCGCTTCAGCTCCTCGGGACTGCGAATAGGAATTCGCGAACCAGGCAAATATAGCCCCTGCTTATATGGATTCTGATCCACCGTAAATGGAAGCCATGCCGTATGGAACCCGCAATAATTAAGCAGTGTATTGCCCTTCGCCGGTGCCCCATAACCTGCTACCAGCTTGCCTTGATTGCGAGCTTCCATCATGAATCGGACAATATCCTCCCGCATCTGTTCTACCTGCTGGGCGAACGCGGTATATGCCCGCCAGTCATGCAGTCCGTTCTGCCTTTCCTGTTCCAGAACCTTCTGCACAGCTGCTGCGGCCAATCTGTCCTTGTCCTCATGCATGATATACAAGCGCAATGACCCCCCATGTGTAGAAAGTTCTTCTACATCTGTTACTTGGAGGCCATGCATGGAGAATAGCTGTTGAGCCGAGAACAAGGAGAAGTAAGAAAAGTGCTCATGATATATCGTATCGAACTGCTTATATCGAATAAGATTGAGTACATGCGGAAATTCAATCGTTATGGTGCCTTCCGGATGGAGCAGCCGTTTCAGACCAGCGACAAAATCCTGGACGTCCGGAACGTGAGCCAGCACATTGTTCGCTACGATTAGATTCCCGCTAATCCCCTCGTCCTTAACGAGATCTTCCGCCAGTCGTTGTCCGAAAAACTCTGCCTTCGTCGGGATTCCCTTATCCCTCGCAAGTTGAGCCACATTGCTTGCTGGTTCTATGCCCAGTGTTCGTATGCCCTGCTGATGGAAATACTGCAGTAAATAACCGTCATTGCTCGCAATCTCGATGACCTGTGAATCACCGTTCAGTTGAAATCTGCGAATCGCCATGTCTGTATATTGTTCTGCATGCTTCAGCCAACTTGTAGAATAGGAGCTTAAATATAAGTAATGCTTGAATATACTAGCCGGGCTCGCGAACTGATCAAGCTGTACGAGACAACAAGTATCACATACGTACGAATGGAGCGGATAATGGGGTTCGGCATTCCCCAATTCCTCTGGTGTTAGGAAGGCATTTGCAAGTGGAGATTGTCCTAAATCAATAAAGGTATGCACAAGCTGTGTACCGCATATCCGACAATGTGAGTTCATTCGCCTTCTCTTCCTCCTTCTCTGCGAACATAATCGACGATCTGCCGCTCTGATAGCAGTCTAGCATTCATTCCTGCACGATGCTGCTGATGCCAGGACATCGTCCATGCCACAGCCTCCCTGATAGACAACTTCGGATGCCAGTTTAATAGCTGTGCTGCCTTGTTGCTATCCAGAGATAGTCTGGGAGCTTCATAGCGAGTGGCTGCTTGTTCTAGCACCACTTGTATGTCTACCTGCCAGATCTCTGCTGCCATTTGAATGATATCTTGAACGGTTGTGTCTGGCTGTTCCAGCGGCCCGAAGTTCCATCCATCTGCGTATTGCGGATGGTCCCACAACTTCTCCGCGAGAAGCAGATAACCGTGCACGGGCTCCAACACATGCTGCCACGGTCGTACCGCGTTTGGGTTCCGAACAAGCAGTGGTTCAGAGGCGGAACAAGCTCTTATTACATCCGGCAGAAGGCGAGATTCTGTCCAATCCCCGCCGCCAATGACATTGCCTGCCCGAACGGAAGCCATTCTAGGCCCTTGTCCATCCTCGCTGCGAAAATAGGAATCCCGATAGCTTGCTGCAATGATCTCGGCACATGCCTTGCTTGCACTATAAGGATCATGACCGCCTAGCGGATCCTCTTCGCGAAATGAAAGCGTCGTTTCCCCAGTATTGCGATAGCACTTGTCGCTCGTTACATTGATAACAGCACGAACGCTAGCTGTATGACGAACCGCCTCCAGCAGATACACCGTTCCCATTGCATTCGTGTGAAAGGTGCTTACCGGATGTTCATAGGACGCTTGTACGAGCGGCTGTGCAGCCAAATGGAACACAATCTCCGGCTCGTGCTCCGACATCACCTTCAGCAGAGCTGAATAATCATTCACATCTTTGATAACGGAGTGCCTACACACTGCTTGAATATCGGCAGCATCATACAGATTCGGCTTCGTACTCGGTGATAAGGCATATCCGACAACCTCCGCACCCAACATGGACAGCCATATCGTCAACCAGGATCCCTTGAAGCCTGTATGTCCCGTAACAAGAACCTTCTTTCCCTGCCAAAAAGTTTCATTGATCATGCCTGCCACACCTTCCATGGCGCTTGTCCCCGTTCCCACAAGTCCACCAATTTCTTCTTATCCCGCATTGTGTCCATCGGGTGCCAGAAGCCATGATGCTCATAAGCCATAAGCTGCCCCTGACGTGCTAGTTCAGTTAATACATCCGTCTCCCATACGGAAGCATCGTCAAGAATATATGGGAACACGTCAGGCTCCAATACAAAGAAGCCTCCATTTATCCAGCCGCCATCCCCTGCAGGCTTCTCTGTAAAGTCGATGACCTGCTGCTGCGCCAAGGCAAGCGAACCGAATCTTCCTGGGGGTTGAACTGCCGTTACTGTCCCATATTTCCCATGGGATTGATGATACGCAATCAATTCAGCAATATTTACATTACTAACTCCATCTCCATAGGTGAGGCAAAAGGTAGAGTCGCCAACATACGCTTGAACTCGCTTAATCCGTCCTCCCGTTTCAGTCCCCTCACCAGTATCGATAAGTGTAACCTTCCACGGAACAGCATTGTCCCCATGATAGTCAACAGTGTTACTACCCATATCTAACGTAAAATCCGTATGCCGCATATAGTAATGGATGAAATACTCCTTAATGGCGTGCCCCTTGTACCCCAGACAAATGATAAACTCACGAATTCCATAATGGCTGTACAGCTTCATAATGTGCCACAGTATCGGCTGGGGGCCAATCTCGATCATCGGCTTCGGCTTGACCTGCGTCTCCTCACCGATTCTCGTTCCGTATCCACCTGCAAGTATGACTGCCTTCATACAGCTCACCTCCATAGACGCTGATAATCAGGATGGCGACTTAAATCGGTCGTTTGGTTCACATAACTGTTATATCTCCGCTCTAATTCTTCGCGGGTAACGAGATGCTGAAGCCCCATGCTTCGATAAATGCTGCCTTCCGAAAGGGTTGGTCCAATTTGTAACTTTCGAAGCCGTGTTTCCTCTGTCCATGGGCTATAGAAAAACTTGATAACAATGGCTGGATACGGATTATCATTGAAGGGGTAATCGATAAACGGATGGGAAGAGAAGTGTCTTCCTGGAGCATAATTACCCCGAGGGTACTTATGAATGAATCGGCCGGTATCAGGCAAAATAAAACCATGATGGCGCTGCTCTACTAAAGGCTTGGCTGGATCCGGCTCATCATATCCGTAGTTAGGGTCATCAATTAGCATAATCGTACGAAGAGAGTACATACTGCTGCCCATCTCATCCAGCGAAGAAAAGAACTTATTCTTATCAGGGAAACATAAAAATTCCGTTGTATTCAACGCCATTTTCCAGCCCATGCACTCTTCCTCGATTTCCATAACCTCTATATCAACCTGTTCTGCGTCAAATGTAGGGACTTTGGAATCTCGAACCTCCCAATGGGGAACTAATTGTCGGCAAATTTCAACAGAGCGATCCGTCGACCCTCGATTGATGAGAACTCCATGATCAAAAAGTGAAGCATGATGCTTCAGCCACCACGGCAGTAAATATTCCTCATTGTAGAAGTGAGAGATTACAGTTCTCATGTTTTCCATACCTCCTTTTCCTATTACTATATGAATCTCAAATAATAGAAGCCTCTCATAATCGTTCCTATATACATACCTTTTTTCATCGCCATTGTCCGGTTCTGCTTCTTCCATCAACGCCTAATACGATAAAAAAGGCGGCCCTTGGTTGGGCCACCTCTCAATCATTCCGTATGCAACTAGCTCCCTGCTTATTGTGTAAGGCTATATTAAGAATTGCTTGCCAGTATTTCTCGCAGTACTGGCTCCAGTCCATCAGCCATCTGCACAAACCCTAGATCGGTAGGATGAGTGCCGTCCACGAAGCATTCAAGAGCATGCTGTGGAAGAAGCTGTTCACCATCACAGAAGTAGATATGACGATCCCCTGCTTGCCGCAAGGATTCCACTAGCGTCATCTGCATGTGCTTGCGCACTTGATGCAGTCTGGAGTCCTCCTCATCGAAGCGTGTGAAGGAGAATGCAAGTCTCGATAATATAAGAATCGGAACTTCTGGATACACTTCACGATAAATCCGTACGAATCGCGGCAGTGTCTCCGCATATCGTTCTGGCGAGACGCTGTTCGCTTCGTAGTCCAGAATAAGACAAGCTGGATCGGATATAGATGCAATAATATGAGCTAGCTCGGCCTCTCCTTTTCCATGGCCAGAGAAGCCTAAGTTAATGAATTCACGATTGATTCTTCGACTAAGAATGTTCGTGTAACACATTCCAGGACGCATGGCACATGCCCCTTGGGTGATGGAGGTTCCGTAAACAATAACCTTGCCTGGATCCTCATAGGCAGGCGGGGACTCCACGATGGCATCCCTTTTCAACCCGACCATAATCTCCTCTACCCCTTGATACAGCGGGAAGTTCAGAACGACAAGCCTTTTCTGTGCTTCATCTCGGAAAAATAGGACAGACTCATACTCAGAATCTCTAGGATTCCATCCTGCCGTCGTACTTCGGTAGTGGAGATGTCCATCCGCTTCCACATAGCAATCGAAGCCGCACTGCCCCGTCGCCGACATATGATACATGTCGTGTGGGCCAGATAACTTCACCCGCAGGAACAGCTTCGAAGAGTCCGTCACGAAGCGGATCTGACCGCCTGCTGTATGATTCGCCAGCCATTCGACCCCCTCTGGAATCTTATGTTCGGGCGAGATGGGGAGTCGCCGATATCTTCCCTCCATAGACAGCCAGTGGAATCCAGCAATGGCAAACGGTGCTTCAAGCGGCGAATGCCAGACCACATCGGATGTGTTCGTCCTCTGCTGCTCCACAGTCAACTCTGCTTCCTTCACTTGTACATCTTGATATTCCGAATCCATTTGCAAGCTCCTCTCGAATGGTGTGCTTACCCAAACAGACACTTACTCACTGGATTATTTCTCCATAGTATATTCCTACTCCTCTTCATTTCTTACATAATTTCGATTGGGAGGGGGAATGTATGGAGAGTATCTATTTTGAAGACACAGGAGGAACACCATTATGTCCCGAAGAAGTCGTCGAAAGTTGCTTGTTACAGGTGCCGAGAACAGTGTCAATGCTTTTAAAGCCGAGGTCATGCGCCGCGAAGGATTTGCAGTAGATCCGAACCGGCCGAATGATGTCAAATATGAGGTAGCTAAGGAACTGGGCGTGCCGTTGCAAGAAGGGTACAATGGACAGTTGTCAACGGAAGATGCAGGTCGCGTTGGCGGACGAATCGGCGGCTCGATGGTGCGGGAGATGATTCGCCTTGCTCAGGAGAATTTAACGAAGCAGCAGGGGAAGTAAGATAAGATCTCTTTCTTGGCATGCCAGGCATTATTTCATGAAATAATCATTCAGAAACGGTAGGAGTGTCTGCTTATGTGCTATGAGAGCATTATTATTGGTGGCGGCATTGCCGGGCTGCAAGCTGCCATTCAGCTGGGGAGATACCGACACCGCGTGCTGGTGATCGATAGTGGTTATGGCAGATCGACGATATGCCGTTCCTACCATAATGTGCTCGGATGGCCTGAGGGAGTGTCCGGTACTCAGCTTCGTCTTTTGGGTAAACGGCAGGCCACATCGTTAGGCATACATCTGCTTGAAGATACCGTGACGAGTCTCGCACCTAATGGCGAGCATGGCTTCACCGTGACGACAACAGAGAACGGCCTCTTCACAGCAAGTACACTCCTGCTCGCCACTGGAATCATGGATCGGCTTCCATCCTTGCCCAATCTCATGCCCTGCCTAGGCCTTACGGTGTATGTATGCCCTGATTGCGATGGTTATGAAGTGAGCGGTAGGCGAACCATTGTGCTTGGTTCTGGCTCTACCGGAGCTGATATGGCACTAACGCTATTGTATTGGACCCGTGACATCGTCTATGTGAATCACGAGCAGAAGCCCTTGTCTGCTGATCAAATGCACCAATTGGATGCTCAGCAAATTGAAGTAATTGAAGCACAGATTGAAGAAGTAGTATGTAAGGGAGAAGGTATCTTCAGTGGCGTGAGACTTTCCGATGGAAGGATCATTGATGGAGAGCGTGGATTTGTTGCCTTCGGAGGCAATGAGGTGAAGTCCTCCCTCGCAGAGCAGCTTGGGATAGAGCGGCATGAAAATAAACACATTATGGTGGATCCACGTACGAAAATGACCAATGTTCCCAACGTATGGGCGGCAGGAGATGTGTGTGTGCATTCGGAACAGGTTACGATTGCGATGGCGGAAGGTTCACAAGCTGCCATTTGGATGCATAAAGCAATCCTTCAGCAGGCTTCCCCTAAGGAATGATCCTCACCACCTTAGGCTGCTGGCCTCGAATTCCGGCAACTGCTTGCTGCAATTGAGTTTTGCTGACTGCTATCGTATTCCCTAAGGAACCTCATCTCATCGTCTTGGTGGGTCATGGAAAATATATTGCAGCATGCGGTACAATAGAGGCACGAACATACCGCGTCAAGGGGGTGCCTCTTATTACGAAGAAGAATCAAATCATGTCCCGATTGCTCGGTGTCACGGCTCTGTTGTTTCTCCTTGCTGGGTTAGCTCTTATCCTATATCCGAAGTGGAACCAATACAACGAACAACAAAGGGAGCTTCGGCTCCTTACTGAGTGGGACAACTTGCCGCAAGACAGCATTCAAGTTACCTCCAAGACACAAACCGATTCAATCACACCAAAAAAACGGGAGCCTAAATCCATTGACGGCCTCCTTGTATATGGAGCAATATCTATCGACAAAATCGATCTGCGAGAGCCTATGGTAGAGGGAGCCACACCTGCTTCTCTCAAGGTTGGAAGTGGAATCGTTGTCCCCGGCCGAGTGCCGGGCGAGATCGGCAACTTTGTATTGGCGAGCCATCGCAGTCTGACATTCGGCAGACACTTCAACAGGCTCGATGAGTTGAAAAAAGGCGATAAAGTTCAATTGGAAACATCAGATCAGACCTACACGTATACCGTGCAATCAAAATCCGTCGTAACCCCAGAAGATCTGTCCGTTCTCGATCAGAATCCAACGGATCGGGAGCTGACACTTATCACCTGTGATCCAATCGACACAGCTACACACCGGCTTATTGTGAAGGCTGTCATGGAGAAGACTCCATAACGCCGTAACAATCAAAGACGCCTCCAACACCACTGTTTCTGTGGGATTGAAGGCGTCTTTTTACCACGGCCTGCTAGCTTCGTGGCGTATAGAAGTTTTCCGTGTAGTAGACTTTCGATTTACCTCCGAAAAATACGCCTACACCCATTCGCGAATAATCTCCTAATATGTTGGCACGATGCCCTTCCGAGTTCATCCAGTTCTCATGAACGAAGATAGCACTCGTCTGGCCAGCGGCAATATTCTCTCCTGCGGACTTATATACGATTCCGTCTGCCTTTATTCGATCGAACGGCGACTTGCCATCCGGATTATTATGATCGAAGAAGCTTCTTTCTCCCATATCACCGCTATGCTTGCGTGCTGTTCCTGCGATTTTATCGTTCCATTGCAGCGGCTTCTTGCCATTGCGTACGCGAACTGCGTTCGCTAGATCGAATATTTGCTGCTCGAAGCTTGTCCGCAATTGCTCGCTAGGCGTACCGAAGTAACCCTTGAACGACAACTCCACAGCTTCAGCAATGAATTGGACAGCTGTTACCGTGCCGCGCTGACTCACATCATAGAACACCGTCGCATAAGCATCGCCTACCTTGTGCATACTGTATGTTCCGCCGTTATCCTTGTAGTTATAGATGGTATTGCCTTTCTTAATTCGGCTGATGGAAGACCCGTAGGCTGCTGTAACTTCCTGCTTCGTCGAACCAAATCCAATGCTGCCATAATCAGCCTTAGCATTCGAGTATAGAGCTACAACTTTCTTGTTGAGCACACCGACCTGCACATACTGCTTATAATCCTTGTTATAGATGTACCACTCGAACCCGTACTCGCTTACGTCTTTGCGTGCTGGTTGGCCCAGCCGCTCGAAGAGCTGCTTCTCACTCATACCGAGCGAAATGCCCTGAACCTTGACTCCTGCCGCCTGTACATTCAACAATTCTGATGCAGCAGTCCCGCTTCCGCTAGTTTCATCCGCTGCATAGAGAGTTGTCCGTGGCATGAACATGCCGAACAGCAATGCAGCACTAAGCCCTATTGCAATTCTTCGCTTGCTGCCTACCAATGATTGTTTTTCTTCTACTTGCCAGTTTGCGTTGTTGTCAGTCGTTTCCGTACAACGTGTCCGCATCCTTACCATCTCCCATTCTTTGACGTTATCCGCTCGAATGAGATGAACACCAGGGGCGCTTCTTGTTATACAAAAAAAGCGCCACCCTAATGGCGGCGCACTTAAATAGACGCTCGTATTGTCGCAATTAGGGCAACCCGGCTGTCATCGCATTGTGTAAATGCATTAGACCCGTGGCTTTGCGTCCCCTGCTTTCGCGAGGGTTTGCCATTATCCAAATGTAACCGTTATATGTCTATGGTAACATGCAACAGAACTGCTTGTACACTCCTGAACGATTGTAATCTTCTGTATGTGGACAGAATAGTAGGATACCCGCCAAGGAACTCTCCCTGGCGGTTCATCACATCAACGTCTTACAAATAATCGCTTCCGAGCAATCCACATGAGTGCTGCGGCAGTAATGAGAATCATACCGACGATTGGCGATGCAGGCGCTTCTTCACCAGTTTGCGGCAGCTTGCTGCCCGGCTTAGGATTCGGCTTCTTCGAATCCGTCTTGCCTCCTAGATCTGCATCATCAGGATTTCCTTCATCATCCTTGTCACCGTCTGGATTGCCCATGCTTCCACCCGGCTCCGTCGTATTTCCTGTATCGGGATCTGTCGTCTCACCAGGTACCGTAGGCTGATCAGGGTCAGTCGTCGTTCCAGGCGTTGTTGGCGTTGTTGGCGTTGTTGGCGTTGTTGGCGTTGTTGGCGTCTTGGGAACTGTAGGATCGACGATCTGCCCAGGGACCGTTGGAATGTTCGGATCTGTCTTAGGAGGTGTCTTGTCGTCTGGCTTGCTTGGCTCCCACGGTTCATAAGGATCCGTCTTGCCCCCTCCCCCTCCATCGGTATAACGAACATTCTCGACCGTAACGATAGTCAACTGCCCTCTCGTAATTTCGAACCCAATCCATGTAGTATTGCGAATATAGCCGCTCGGTGCCTCTGTCTCCTCGAAGAAGTATTTACCCGGCTTCAAGGCTGGAAGGGATGCTTCTCCGTTTGTATCCGTCGTTAAGATCGGAAGCTCTGCTCCTGCCTCATCTTTAACCGGCTGCTTCTCCGCATCCAGAAGGCGGAACTTGGCACCAGACAGCTTTTTCTCTTTATTGTCATAAGCAATCTTAATCAGCTTCACTGAACCCGTCGGCGGCAAAGCGAGTGTATTACGCACAATGACTACTGCTTCCTTGCCAGCGTTCACATCAAACTCGATTAATTCCGTGTTCAACACATATCCGACTGGCGCCTTCGTTTCTTCTGCATAATACTTGCCCGGATACAGGTTAGGAATCGTGACTTCGCCATGCTCATTCGTGATTAGCAGCGGCAATTCCACGCCTGCTTGATCCTTGACTGGCTGCTTATTCGCATCCAGCAAACGGAACTCCGCACCTGGCAATTTACTTTCTTCATTGGCCACATCAACTTTAACCAACTTAGCAGTTCCGGTCTTAGGCACTTCAGGCTCACGTGTATTCGGTACCTTCACTTCAGGTTCTGCCTTCTTGCTTACTGTGAATTCGAATAAATCGCCGTTCAACACATACCCTACCGGTGCCCTCGTTTCTTGCGCGAAGTATTGGCCGGGATTCAGATTCATAATGATCAATTGGCCATGTTCATCCGTTACCAACTGTGTCAATTCTTTGCCTGTTTGATCCTTGGCTAGCTGCTTATGTGCATCAAGGATGCGGAATTCTGCACCAGGGAGTGTAGTATTCGTGCCTGCCGCCACTTTAATGACTTTCACCGTTCCTGGAACCAGTTTGTTCAAGACGGTAATCGGTGTGTCCGTTCCGTTCTTGACTTCAACTGTAATGGGCTGAGTATTGAGCACATACCCTTCTGGCGCTGTCTTTTCTATTAAATAGTAGGTGCCGCTCTTTAAATTTTCGAATTTCAGGATACCATCTGCAACAGTTTGCCTCGTAGCAATGATATTTCCTTTCGCATCTTTAAGGACAAATTCCGCACCAGAGAGCAACGCACCGCCAGCTTCATCTTTCTTAATTACAGTAATGGAGCCAGGAAGTGATGTGTTCTCAACCGTACGCGTTGCTAATGTTGTCTGATCCTTTTTAATCTCAAATTGTATTGGCTTTGGATTTGAATCCAACTTATATCCCTCAGGAGCCCTTACCTCAATAAGTTGGTATTTGCCTCCGGGTTGGAGTTCTTTCAGCCTAAGCTTCCCGTTTTTATCCGTCTGCTCATCCGTTCTACCAGGAACATCCTGATACACGTCATGTTCATCCTTTAATTGAAGCTTGAAGATGGCACCCTGCAGCCCCTTGGATGGATAATCCGCATCGACCTTGGTCAACTCGAATTCCCATACGCCTTTCGTGTTTTTGATGACTTCTATTTGCCCGTCTTTTTTGAACGAAACAGAGCTCCAACCATCACCTTGAATAAAATACCCTTTTGGTGCTTCTACTTCTTTGAGCTTATATTTTCTAAATCTCTTATCTGTAAATGTTGCCTCACCATTCTTATCAGTAACTAATTTCTCTAGTAAGACAGTTCCCGATTGATCATAGAGTTCAAATTCAACTCCTGGCAGCGTGATTTTTTCATTGTTTGCATCTACTTTTTTAATAATTAATTTACCGCGTCCAGAAGGAATTGCTCCTCCTCCAGCTCCAGAGAGGCTCACCTGAATTTGTGCCTCTTTGTTACCTTGACCAACTATTTGCCCCTTAAAAGACACATCATTGGTAATGACATCACCGTCATTAGCATCAATATAGGATTGATACTCCAATCGGTACGATGTTTCCAGACTGTCAAGGAACGTAAGCGTGAAGGTTTGCCCGTTAAATTCAAGCTTCGCTACGCTGTCCAGAGGCTCAACCAGTGTTCCGCCAGTCTGTGCTCCTGCCTCTCCCGCTCCAAGCTTATAGAGCTTAATCGATTTTTGATCCAATGTGTGACCCTTTGACAAGGTATCTGTTAGAACCGCACCTTTGTCAATAAAGGACTGGCTTCGGTTAATGAAAACTTTCCATAATGCAAGATCAGATTTCTCACCTTTCCCTTGCTCGCCTTTCTTGGATACATACTCTCCGCCAAATGCCGGTGGAACTTCTGCCGACTTCTCGAATACTTTCTTCCCGGCATCGCCCATATCATACACTTTGGCATTATTCTTATAAGTTTTATATACCTGTTTACCTTTCAAACTAGTATCATACGTAATACGATATGCCGTATTGATCGGCTTCTTCGTGAAGATAATGACGATACCGTCTTGACCGTTTTCACTTACATTTTGGAACGTATAATCGGAGATTTCCGTTCCTTGCTTAACGTCATTTTCTCCGCCATTAAGATTTAATTCATACACCTTCAAGGAACCCGTTACAAAATCTTGCCCCTCTGTGTAAAAGTCCTTAACGACCGCTTCCTTAATCTCATTTAAATTGTAATTGAAGTCAATTTGCCATGTGATCACTTTTGTTATCGCATTGTAGCTGCCTGTTTTGTCTCCATTTGCAACCGTATATTTATCCGGTTTCGCTTTTCCAGTTACTTTGATATAAGGAACCTGAGGAGCTTTTTCATTCCAATCCACAAGTTTTGCTGTGTTGATTTCTTCCTTGGTGAATTTATTAGGATCAAACTTTGTTGCATATGTGATTTTATGCTTTGTTTCGATTTTCTCGATGAGAATTTCAAAGCCTGCAGCCGTCTTTGTTACGGTGTAATCTTGCCCTGCTACCAGCTTCTTCTGTGTACCAACCTCTTCAATTACAACGCTGCTTGGTACAAAATCAAATACATCCGTACTGAACGTGTCCTCAATTTTAACTTTATTCATTTTTTTACTATCAGAGTTAATTGTTAATGTCCAAGTAACCTCTTTATTCTTAAAGTCAACAATACCGTCAGATTTGCTGAAAATGACCTGATCAATTGGTTGTTTTCCAACTTCTGTTGTACCATCATGTATTTCCACACGATTCGTAACTTCTGTGCTGTTGTACACACGGTTAACAGATTTCGTTTTGTATTCAATTTTATAGGCACTGCTAATCGATTTTTTAAATTTCAACTCGAAACCGTTCGCTGTTGGTCCGACGATGTAATCTTTCCCTTGTTCAAGTGCAGGAACCGATTTCTCCACAGCTGCGCCTGAATCCTTGATTGTCATCTCTTTAACGACAAACGATGTTTCATCCAGCTTTTGGAGATTATTCTTATCGAAGAAATCCTTAATCCACGCATCCTTTTGATCAATGGTTCGCTCATTATAGTTGTACTCAATTGTCCATGTAATCGTCTGTGTACTAGAATCGTAATGAACTGATTTCTTGTTTAACGGTTTGCTGAATGTAATTTCCACTTCTTTTGTAACTTCATATGGCTTGGGAAGCGTATCTCCTGTCAGCTGCGCTGAATTTTTAAATGATTTTGTTCGATAGTCTGTTCCATCTTTATAGCCAGACAAGTCAGTAATTATCGTTGCATATTCAACTCGATAAGCCTGATCGATATCGCCAAAAGCAATACTAAATTTGGAATCCTCAGGATTTATCGTAAACTTGTTAGTAACATCGGCTCCCTTTATCGCTTCACCACCATCACGACGAACGTTTATTTCGTATATTTTGATGGAGGATTTGTCTAATACTAAGCCATTTGGAAGCTCATCTCCCAATACTGCATTTATAATATTTTCACTGTTTCGATTCAGTTCGATATTCCAATTGATATTTTTCGGATTCCTCGTCTTATCTGGTAAGCCAGATTTGGTCATATTGCTTTCATTTTTACTTTTGAAATTAATGACGAAGGAAAATCCGATATCATCAAACTTGATTTCTTGCTTGGTTCCTCCATCAAATTTGCTTTCGTCAAATTCCCGCCAAACTTCAAAAAAACCTGCCAGGCCTTGACCATTATTAATTTCATCATTAAAGGTGAATGTCACCTCACCATTCTTCGTTACAACGTAAGTACCAACAGTATCACTTCCACCTTCAAGATCACCAGTTAATTCCCGATCCACTCCAAATTGATCAGGCAATTTGAACTTGAATGTAGAGCCAGTACCATACTTATGTCCGTCCTCAAGCTTCCAGTCAAAAATGATTTGTACCTTATCGCCGATATCAGGGCGGACTTTGGTAATATTATTACCAGCCTTATCCTTTATGGTTACTTTCGTTATAATATTTTCATTTATCTCCCCATAAGTTGCCTTCGTCACACTAGGGGCATTCCCGTAAGTCGCATCTGTTACACTCTGCGCTGTACGATTAGAACTATCATCTAGCAATCCATCAAATGCACTCACCATAGTAGGTGGGAACACAAGATTTAATAGCAACGCAATTACTAAAAATACATATAAGGTCTTTCTACGTTCTTTCATGTCTCGTAACATTCACCTCTTCAGCTTTAGTTCGAGCTTCAACTTCATTTCCCGTAATCGGTTAATAAAGTGCAGCTCCCCCCTTCCTTACCGGCTCTATGTATAGCTGCTTCTGCTTCAACGATTAGGCGAGAGTCTACTTACACAATAATCCATGATTCTGAACAAAAACTGAAACATACGCGGTTCACTCTTTAAACGAATTTTAAACGAACGATCGACCTCTCCTTAATCTTCACCCTTTACGCTCAATAGACAGAGGCAAGTACGCTCTGAAGAACGGGAGGAATAGGAACGTTATGCGGCTCTATGAAATATTGCTGGCTTTCTCTTGCTTTGCATTATTGATAAGTACTCTATTTACACACAAACTGCCCCGGCTAACCGGCATCGTAGCCAGTACAATCAGCATGTCCATTCTCACGCTGCACTTGTGGCAAGAGGGTTATCGATGGCAGATGTTCGGCGTGTACAACCTAACTATCGTAGTAACGGGGAGTCTATGTTGGAAAAGTATACGGTCATCTAGCACGTTCAATCTGTGGAAATCTGTGCGCTATACTTTATTTGGCCTATCCTGCGTCGTAATCACATTGACCGTCTTGTTGTCGTCATGCTTGCCTGTTTTTCAGCTGCCGAAACTGGAGGGCCCCTATCAAGTAGGCACATTTGCGATGTCGCTAACGGATGAAGGTCGAGAGGAGATCTATACAGAGAATGGTGGAGATAAACGTAAAATCCTTGTGCAATTCTGGTACCCCGCACAAGTAGATAATGTGCAGAAGACCGTACCTGTCTTTCCTGAGGATCCAAAGATGCTCGCGTCCTATAAAAAGGGATTATCATCATTTATCAGGCTCCCTGAACCGATATTCGATTATTGGAAGTACATCCGCAGCAATGCCTATGAAGAAGCAGCAGTACAGCCTACTTCCGTTCCCTATCCATTAATAATCATCAATCATGGAATGGGGACAACCCGATTGCTTCATGTGTCTCAAGCCGAACAGATGGCCAGCCACGGTTATATTGTCGCTTCCATCGACCATCCGTACAGCACAGTAGCTACAGCGTTTCCAGATGGCACAAATACAGACTATCGAACTACTTTCAACATGGATAATTTCTATACGGTAGGCAAATCTATCGGAACGGTATGGACGGAGGATGTGAATTTCGTCATTCGCCAGTTGGATGGCTTGAATACTGGTCACATGCCAAGCCCACTTACGGGCGCCATCAACATGGACAAGATTGGTGTCATGGGCCATTCCTTCGGGGGCGCGACCGCATTTAACGTCTTGAACACGAACCCCCGCGTCAAGGCGGCGGTCAATATGGATGGCTCTCTCTATGAATTAGACATCAATAGACTAGCCGACAAGCCCGCCCTATTCCTGAAGGCTGATAAGTTCACCGAGATGAAGGAGCAGCAGCGTAAGGGGCTTATTACAGATACGAAGATGAGCAGCATCATTGCACAAGAGCTTGCCATAATGGAGAAAGTAAAGCAGCACGGTGGAAGCATCATTCAATTGGAAGGTGCAAAGCATTATAATTTCACCGACCTGCAGCTCTATTCGAATCTCCTGCAATACGCCGGTATTACAGGAACAATCGATGGGTACAGAGGGGCATCTGTCGTCAATCACTATGTTCTGGATTTCTTCAATAAGAACCTGAAGGGTACTGGCGGAGCGCTGATGAAAGGCGCCAGCAGTGAATATCCCGAAGTTACGTTTCATTGATACACAATAGTAATGCTACTAGGCCGGGAAAGGCAGTCTTCCTTCCCTTCCCGGCCCCAGTCTAATGAAGATAAAAAATCAATTACAGGGTAAGAGTCCGATTTAATCATAAGTAATATACCGACGGTTGGTATCTATTTGTGCAAAAAAAGTTGTTCTACCCCTTACTTGAAATTCGGCGGACATTCCATACATTGATACCTGCAACCACAATTCCGGAGCCGAGCAAGCTTAATCCCCATCCCGTCTGACCAAGCCCAAGTACGACTCCTCCTACAGTCAGCAGCAGCAGTCCGATACCACCACTTATTATAGCACCTCTGTATGCCGCCTTCCGAGATGGGTGTGCAGCTTGATAAGCCTGATTCATTGCTCTCTTGTAGGTGCTGTCGGACAGCCTCTTCGTTGATTCAAGCAGCCTCTTATTTCTCATTTTCACGCTCTCCCCATCTCCAATTTCTTCCTTATCTTCATCACAGGCACCCCTCATTCTCACTTTGCAATTCCTAAGTTAATAACTGCACTTGCTAAAGCACATACGCCAAACAGAACCGCCCAGGTTGCCCAAGTGCTTGTATCGCCACGCCGCTTGCTCAGCACGAGTCCGATGATTCCCGCTATTAGAACCACACTCGCGATGACAGATCCAACTATAAATCCTACATGCATTTGCAATGTCATCTCCTCTTTCACTCTACATTCAGGAAAGCCCCCATGTTCTTGTATTGCTCCATCGCTTTCTGAATCAAGCTGTCGCTGACAACATCCACGCCTAATTGCTTCATCATTAGCTGCAGAAATTGGAGACGTCGAATGGTTCCCTCGATGTCTCGCATGAACAGTACCGGGTTCATCCATACGTTCAACAGCAGCAAGAACACTTCTGCGCATTCATCGGGATATTCCGTCCTAATCGATCCATCTTCCATCCCTTGCTTCATAATAGAAGCAAGCTGCTTCGCATCCTGCAGTACGCAATCCTTGATCCCATTTACGACAAACTGTGGATTATGGATCTGTGAGCATAGGAGAGCATCAAGAGAGTGCGCATCGTGATCGACTGCAAGAGCTTCCAATAAGGAAATGAGCTTCTCGCGGGCATTCGGTGCTTGAGTACTCTGTATTAAGGTCTGGAACATGTCTGCTGCACGATCTGAGCGCTGGTTCATAACCGCCTCCAAAATCTCTTCCTTGGACGTAAAGTGATGATAGATCGCTCCCTTGGACATTCCTACTTCATTAATAATGTCTTGAATACTCGTTTTGTCATAACCCTTTTCCATGAAGAGTTTTGCAGATACCGCCATAATCTGCTCCAGCGTCTGTTCTGGATATTTGTTTCTTGCCATACTGTTTTCCTCCTCCATTTTAATACCGACCGTTGGTATCTATAAGTATAATGTCATAATCACAGCCTTCCGTCAATGTTCTCCTGAGTCTGTTCTTTCTGCTATCCCGAATCCATTACCAAGAAAACGATTGACTCTCCCGTGACGGGAGACTCTATACTCGTAATAGAGAGAAGGGAGACATCAGGATGGAAGGATACTATTCAATCGGGGAAGTATCAAAACGGACTGGCGCAACCGTTAAAACGATTCGTTATTATGATGAAATTCAACTGCTGCCAGCTTCAAAGCTCAACTCCACCGGATATCGCTACTATAACGATGAAGATATCGCCCAGCTGGAGCTTATCTTATTACTGCGATACCTTGGCTTTGCTGTTCAGGAAATCAAGCAAATGCTGCAGCATGATATGCCAGTGTCCACTTCAATCCAGTGGCAGCTGGAGGCTATAGAGCAGCAGATCGAGCATTTAGGACGAATGAAGCAAATTCTTGTTCATGCCCAAGAGCAGCAGCATCGGGGAGCTCCACTTGCTTATCTGCACGACATTGCAGACATTGTCCATAAAAGCAGTCGGCAGCGGCAGCAATTTATCGCTAGCAAGATGCAGCATGCACTAAGTGCGAAGCAGCTGCCCGATCGTTGGCGAGAGCAAGTTCTTACCGCTTGTATTGGGTTCGTCCCGAAGGAGCAGGAGCTGACTGAGGATCAGCTTCACGCATGGTCAAGGATGAGTGCCATGCTGGACGACCCTGCCTTTGTCCAAGAAATAAATCAGAAGCTTAAACCATATTGGGATGCGATATCAAGCCAACAGCTTGACCCTTCCCCGTGGGGAGAGCAATATGTGACAATTACGAACACAGTCCTTGCCCTAATCGAAGCTGGAGAGAACGAGTGCAGTACAAAGATGCAGCAAGCCGCGCTTGATTACGTGTCGCTCGTCACCGGATCCACACCGCCTATTACACTGGATCTAGTGCGCTCCTTCCTCGAGCATGGGGAGGCAATGACTTCAGAGCGTGTTCAGCAATGGTGGGAGCTGGTTACTGCACTCAATCCATCGCTTGCTCCGCAGGCGCGAGCGCAACATATGATTGCGCGGACATTGGCATATATGGCCGGTGAATCTAAGTGGACGGCTGGAGGTGAATCAACATGACCATGGTTGATGCACAGCGTATTCCTGTTGCTGATGGACATATACATATCGCTTCCTATGGCATGAATCACGAGGAGCCTGTCATGCTGCTCCATGGCACCGCAGCCTATCATTATTGCTGGCGCATCGTAGCCGAGCAGTTAGCATCACAATATCGCATCTACTGTCCTGATTTGCTTGGTTCTGGGTTCAGCGATAAGCCGCGGACAGCCGCATACAGCAAACGAGCACAAGCTAAGCGAATTCAGACTGTTATTGAAGCGCTAGACTGCGGTTCTGTCCATCTTGTCGGCCACTCCATGTGCGGTGAAATCGCGGTACACTTAGCCTTGCAGGCTCCTCATCTGGTGCGCAGCTTGACCCTCGTCGCTCCCGACGGCTTCCGCCGCGGTGTAGCCTCACCTGTGAAATGGGCTGCCCGCAAAGGCTGGATGGAAGGTATATTTCGTGGGGCGATGAAGCGCCAGTTGAAGCCGGGTACGCTTGCTCGGATGATTCGTTTGCCACTGGAGCATATGACCCCTGCATTTATGGACAGCTGGACGAAGCCCTATCAGGATCCGAATATTCCTTATGTCATTGCCAAGACATTGGCTGACGACGATACAGGCGCCATCGCGCCTCGAGCCTCGGAGATCGCCATTCCCACGATGCTGATCTATGGCTCAACCGATAAGATGATTCCAATGCGGGTGTTCCGGCAATATGAACAGACAATACCCGGCATTTGCACAGAAATATATGACGGATTCGGCCACGTTCTTATGGAAGAATGCCCTGATCGGCTGGCAGCATCTATTCGTTCCTTTATCGACAAGATCAAATGAGGCATGATAAGTGGAAGCAGATCTACTTGTAACAAGAGAGGCACACAGTAACGCTGGTTGTTAGAATGCCAATAAGTTGTATAGAATACAACTTACGAAATCTGTTCGTAGGAAATAGACAGGTTATGTTGTATAGCATGTAGCATTTTTCCGTGGCAGAGGACAAATATGACCCGCTCAAAAAGGCTCTTGTTGCACAGTGTGCAGCATTGACCCGAAATCGGCCCTATTAAGCTCAACATTCTTGCATTTCATACAACACAACATGCCGGAAGCACACCCATCATTAAAAACAGGGGTGCCCCGAAGTCATGACTTTCGGAACACCCCCATAAGGAATTTATAGGATTGTGTTGTACAACACGCTCTATTCCAATAAAAAATGATAAGTGCTTGCTCGATTTCCTGTTACGATTTCAACGGAATTATATTTTTGTCGATCTGTGCTTTAGAGGATTCCCCAATGAGTCCTAATCTCCAAAATGCCGTTCCCTTCAGTTGATGACGCTTCGCAAGTCCAATCACGCTGCTAATCGTTTTCTCGTTCTCACTCCAAGTAGAAATGCCTAATACCAGCTTCTCCTTCGGTACTTCCTTCAGAGCAAGCTTAATCGCCCCATTTACTTGATCCAATGGCTCTGGTACATTCCCTTTTGTATATTCATACGCCATAATAATGAGATCATCTGCTACTGTGGCCAATGTCTTATAGTCATATCCTTGATAGGCTCCATTCAATGGATGAAGCGCAAGAGAGAGCTTGAGATCAGATGCCTTAGTCTTCTGGGCCAAACGTGTAACGAACTCATTAAAGTCCCGCTTTGCCTTCCCAATATCTCCAGACAAGCCCAACCCTTCAAAATCAAGCACGATGCCGGAGAAATTTTTGTCCGTTGCAAGCTGCACAATATCCGTAATCGCCTTATCGCGAAGCGCCGAATCCTCTAGCATTTTCGTCAGCTCGTTCTTCCGATCTGAAGCAAATACCATGAGATACGGACTAGTTCCTTCCTGCTTTGCCTGATCCACTATCCCCTCAGGTGTTATTTCTCCTGCAGCTTGGGGCCAATAGAAGTCTTTACCGCTCGTTGTGATCGTTCCATCTTCTTGAAGCCTTGCCCAGCCAAATCCCACAGTATCAAATTGAGGGATATACTGGCGCTCGCCGAAAGCTTTTACCGCATAAAAGGCCATACTGTACATCTTCTTTGGCGGTGACTGCAAGGAGACGACTTTCGTTTTCTGATCCCAGGATACCTGTGCACCGAACTGCTTACTGAAAAAGCTGAGCGGAATATAGGTCGTTCCGGTACGGGCGAACGGCGCTGCATTCAACTGCACGGCCTGTCCATTCACTTTGGCTGTCTTCTGGTTCAATTGCAGAACGACTACCTTCTTCCCATCAGCAGCCATTTGATTCGCCGTTACCGTCTTATCTTTCGCATTCCACAGCACTTCGATGCCGAGCGCTTCTGCGATTCCACGGAATGGAACCATCGTATTCCCCTGTACAATAATGGGCTCTGCCTGAAAATCTAGCGGATAGTTATCCAGCATAATCTTCGTCTTCATAGATTGACTGTTCCCAGCCGCCTCTGCGATGCCTGCTTGCTGCGGAAGAAGCAGCGTAGAGGTCAACAGCATAGACAACAGCGAACAGATAAGAAATCGCTTTTTCAAGAAAGCTCCCTCATTTCTTACAAGATTATGAGAGCGATTGCTCTATTACTCTCTCATTCGGATCTATTTTAACTTATTTCTCAATAGAATTCCTGTACTTCCTTAATGTTCCAGTCCATTCGCAAGCCTGTCGCACCACATCTGCAAATCAGTCTCTATTTACATCAAAAATATCTCAATGGGCATGATCCGCTGCCCGCCGGAATACATATGAGATGTACAAGTTATTAACCACTGTACCAATTCCAAATAGAAGGAGTGATTGCATCTTGTCACAGATTCAGATCAGTCCTAAGGTAGAAGCATTCTTGCAAGGTACGAAAAAGCTGTTCATCAATGGAGAATGGACAGAATCCGCGAAGAATAACGTATTCTCCTCTATGAATCCCGCAACTGGTGAAGTGCTGGCTGTCGTTGCCGAAGCGCAGGAAGAAGACGTCGACAGAGCTGTACAAGCTGCTCGCGATGCCTTCGATCATGGCGAATGGTCCCGCATGAGCGGAGCTGATCGCAGCCGTCTCATTTACAAGCTGGCAGACTTGATTGAATCGAATAAGCAAGAGCTTGCGGAGCTAGAAACACTGGATAACGGCAAGCCGCTCCGCGAAACCTTGGCTGCCGATCTTCCTCTCACCATCGAGCACTTCCGATACTATGCTGGCTGGGCAACCAAAAATGTTGGACAAACGATACCGACTGCCGGCAACTTCCTCACCTATACGAGACATGAGCCTGTAGGTGTAGTAGGACAAATCATCCCGTGGAACTTCCCATTGCTGATGGCTGCTTGGAAGCTGGGCGCCGCACTGGCCACTGGATGTACAGTCGTCCTGAAGCCAGCTGAGCAGACACCGCTGTCAGCACTCTATCTCGCACAGCTCATTCAGGAAGCTGGCTTCCCGCCGGGCGTCGTCAACGTCATTCCAGGCTTCGGCGAGACAGCTGGTGCTCCGCTTGTCCAGCATCCACATGTTGATAAGATTGCCTTCACAGGATCAACAGTAGTAGGCAAATCCATCATGCAGGAAGCTGCCCACTCCTTGAAGAAGGTTACCCTTGAACTTGGCGGCAAGTCGCCGAACATTATTCTGCCTGATGCTGATTTGTCCCGCGCAGTCCCTGGAGCGCTCAGCGGCATTACCTTCAACCAAGGGCAAGTGTGCTCAGCAGGCTCACGGCTGTACGTGCAGAAGAAGCTCTATGATAACGTTGTTGCTGACCTCGCTTCCGAAGCCAAACGCATTCGTGTTGGCGCTGGCTTGGACTTAGACACGGAGATGGGGCCTCTAGTATCTTCCGAGCAGCATGATGTCGTCCAGCGCTACATCGAAGCAGGCAGAGCAGCTGGCGCTGAATTGGTGACGGGCGGAAGCGTACCTTACAATCAAGGCTACTTCATCGAGCCAACGGTGTTTGCACAGGTTGATCCACAGATGACCATTGCTCGTGAAGAAATCTTCGGCCCAGTCATTGCAGCATTGCCTTATGATACGCTGGATGACTTGATTGAACAGGCTAACCAATCCGACTACGGCCTTGCATCTGGTGTATGGACACAGGACTTGAAGAGCGCCCATTATCTTGCAAGCAAGCTTAGAGCAGGAACTGTATGGATCAACTGTTACAACGTATTCGATGCAGCCGCTCCATTCGGTGGCTACAAGCAGTCAGGAATCGGGCGTGAAATGGGCTCCTATGCGCTAGACAATTACACCGAAGTGAAGACGGTATGGGTGAATCTTGATTAATGCTGCATTTCTAACCCTTGGCATGACATAGCAGTTATCCAGCTGCCAGCAGCTCGATAGGAAGGGAAGGCCGGTCTCGGGGAGCCGGCCTTTTTCCTGCTGGTCTGACAAGCTGGGACGTCTCATTCTATCTCAGCAGTCGAATTCAGATTTTGTTCAGCCAAATATGGTTGAATAGAACTAACGAGTACGACTATGACTGCTGGAGGAATGCGAACATGCTATTATCCATCATTCAACAAGAAGCACTTGAGCAGGCAAGACGACATGGAGGACGGCTCATTCGCTGGAGTGGAGGATGTTGGACATATGAGGGAGCAGCTATTTTAGAAGAGGATGATCACAGCAAAGCATTCCCCGAATGGCATTGCACCACCAATACGATCTTCGCCTTGGTACGGCGCGGTTACCTGTTGATGGAAGATTGGCGGAGCTGTACACTTGTTGAATCACTCCCAAGCTTGAAGTCTATTAATATGCGGGCTATTCTGGAACATAGGCACTTGAAATCGTAACACGGCTATTCGCTATTTGTAGAAAGCTTATATGCAGCATACATTCTCCCTGCGTATTCAGAAATAGAAATAGAATGGGGGCTATCTTAACAATGGGACTGCATGCCATAATTGTTGATGATGAGCGACTCGCTCTAAAGAAAATGGAAAAATTGCTGACGGAACAGACCGGAAGAAATAAAATTGAGCGATTAATGGCTTGCTATAATCCCTATGATGCAATTGAAATTGCACAGCGGGAGCAGCTCCACGTAGCATTTCTAGATATTGAAATGCCGGAGATTAACGGGTTCGAATTAGCCGAACGCCTGCTGCAAATTCATCCACAGCTACATATTATTTTTGTGACGGCCTATCAAGAATATGCGGTCAAAGCATTCGAGCTTAATGCGCTTGATTACCTACTAAAGCCGGTTCACCACAATCGGCTGGCATTGACCTTGCAGCGGCTTACCTCAACGAATCCGCATAATGGGGCAGCTCCTGCAATCAGCCATGAGCGTACACCCCAGCTGACATTATGCTGTCTGCAAAGCTTGCACTATATCGATGCGAACGGCGCTGCACAGCGATTCCCTTGGAAGACGCTGAAAGCCCAAGAGCTATTCGCGTATCTGCTCTATTACCGAGAGAAAACCGTGAATAAGCAGGTGCTGATGGATCTGCTGTGGCCGAATTATGATACGGAACGCGCTACGACGCAGCTGCACACGGCCATTTATCAAATTCGGAAAATGATCAAAACCGCAGAACTCGATATAGAAGTCAAATATAAAGACGAAGGATATCGTCTGGCTTGGGGCGCATTGCGACTTGACGTGGAAGAATGGGAGAACTCTGTTCGCGAAGCTCCCTTACTGCAGAGGGATACCTTAGCGCAGCATCTTGCCATCTTGAATGCATACACAGGAGATTTCCTAGAAGAGCATCGATATGGCTGGGCTGAATACGAATGGGAGCGCATACGAACGATCTGGTTGAACCATGCCGAGGTAATTGCCCAATACTACCTTTCGGATGAAATGTACTCAGAAGCTACTCTGATCTATCGCCAAATTATTGACAAGTTCCCTCATATGGAGCATGGTTACTTCGCGCTAATGAACATTTATGCCTCTCTGAATCACTCAGCCGAAGTACGCAAGCTGTACAATCATCTGACAAGCAGGCTCGAAGAGGAGTATGATACGGCCCCTAGCAAGGAAATTATCGACTGGTACCATCAATGGATGATGGAATCAGCGCAAGCTAATGGATCTGTAATCTAGCAGCTGCTCAGCACATACACCGACCAACGCCTTACCCATCCCGATAACCTATCGGGATTTTTTTGTGTAAACTGTGTTTCTTCATTTTAATATAGTCGCCATATAATCCTTGTACGCCCCTCCACCTTTCTCATTTCCGCACAAAAAAATGTCAAGCAAATCTGTTTAACATACCATTTCGTTGGGTAATTTCACATGTCAGGAAATGTTTTCTGAAACTTTCATTTGGTTTGACAAAACTGAATCCTTTAGTAGACAATGATTCAGTTGCAAAAAAATTTAAAAAATAGGAGATTCTAAGAATGAACAACCTTAGAAAGACATTATACGGTCTCTTAGTAGTCGCTATTATGTTGAATCTTGTTCTGCCTCCCACGCTTGTTCAAGCGTATGATGGGTTGCCGAATCAATTGTTCAATACCGGAGATCGTAATGCCACAAGCGTTACCGACCTCACTTACGGCAAGGATCCGAACAATGGCCAGGATCCCAGCAGCGTGACGAAGGTTACTTACGGGGCAATTACAGACAATATTCTTACTTCCGTGTCTATAACGGATGCGAAGGGGAATAATATTTCATCTATTCGTCCAAATCTGAATGAATATGTGAATATAGACTATACTTGGAAGCTTCCAGCCGGTCACCATTACGGCGCTGGCTCGACCTTTACATTCCGACTTCCAGACAAGTTCCAGTTATCGGCCCCAATTAAGAATCAACCTTTGAATAAAGGTGGAATCGAATACGGCACCTTTAATATTACGCCGGACGGTCAAGTAACCTTCACGTTCAATGAAGAAATTGAGGATGGCCAAGAGCTGATCGGCGATTTCTTCGTATGGAGATATTTCGACGAGAAAAAGTTTGAAGGTGGAACCCAGCAAGAGATAACTTTTGATATTCAAGGGGACTCCAGCTTCGAAATCCCAATTCATTTCAACAAAAATCCGAACAGCAAAGAGATTACGAAGCGTGGCACAGCCAATCGAACAATCAATCCTACGGAAATCGAATGGGTTGTAGACTTCAATACAAGTGAAGACATTATCAATAACGCTATCTTCACCGACATGCTGCCAGACGGCTTGGAAATCGATATGAGTTCGATTACAGTACATAAGCTTGACGTTCAATTGAACGGAACGGTTAAAGAAGCTGAGCAAGTAGCTTACCTCCCCGTACGCGAAGCCAATGGCTTCAAAATCGAGCTGGGCAATATACAAAATGCCTATCGAGTGAAATACAAAACGAAAATTACCAAGACAGAAGATAAGCGCTATACAAATGCTGTTCAGATCACAGGAGATAATCATAACCCTCTAACGATCTCTTCGGGTGTGGATGTACGATTCAGCAAGCCGCTAGAGAAACAATCGACCGGCTACGATCCTTACACGCAAACGATCAATTGGAAGATTGAATACAATTACAACGAGCGTGATATCGACCAAGCGAAGGCTTGGATTGCGGATGTTTTTGACACGAAGGTTCAAGAACTCAATGTAGATTCATTCGTAGTGAACGAAATGTCTATTGACGATAACGGAAAAGCAACCGTTGTCAGACAACTGGGCAAAGATGAATATACGGTCGTAAAAACAACCGACGGATTTAAGCTGCAATTCAAAAATAAAGTAACGAAAGCTTATTCCATCGAGTATTCGACCAAATCCATTGACCGGGTTTATGAAAATGGAAAAATCAACAATAAAGTCACGATGCATGACAACACCTCTAAAGAGGCATCGAGAGACATTTACCCTGTCATCTTCTTCAAGGGCCATGACGATGTTAACTATGCCAACAAAACGATTGGTTGGTACCTCACCCTGAATCAAGACAACAAGGTGATGGAAAATGTCGTCGTAGAAGATATATTCAAGACGAGAGGTTTGACCATTGATCAGAAAAGCCTTGAGGATAGCTTGGCAGTTGCTGGATTTACCAAAGATAAGGATTATACGATCAATTATGTAGTAGATCCTACAAATTCCCGCTATCATAGCGGATTCAAGATTACATTTACAACGAACATTACTTCCAGTCTAGTTATTCGGTATCAGACAAAATTCGATCCAGTTCTAAATAACGCCAGCTACACAAATAGTGCGACTCTGAATTGGGAAGAAAAAGGCGTATCTCAGAAGCCTATCACGAAAGAAGATACCGTTACACCAGATGGCTATACGAAGAACAACGGGAATAAAAGAGGTTCTTACGATGCCCGCACGAAGGAAATTACGTGGACGATCGATATCAACTACAACCTTCACCACATCGATAAAGCCGTACTTCGCGACTTTTATACCGGCGAGCAGACATTCGTTGACGGATCTTTGACTGTACACGAATTGATTTTGTCGGGTGGCGCAAATGGTGTTCAAGAAGGCAGCATTACAAACGATTATACATTCGAAAAGAAAACGGAAAATAATAAATCGGGCTTCGAATTAACGTTCAACAACCCAATTGACAAGGCTTACCGAATTACCTACAAGACAAGCCTTAACAATCAGTCTGTCGTCAAATCCTACAGCAATGGAGCAACATTGGAGGATAAATCGACATCCAACAAAGTATTCGACGGCTCGGCTTCCGTGTCACCGCAATACGGAGATGAGTATGTATCCAAGACAGGTGTCCAAGGTAAAGGGGAACAATCGGACATCGCGTTCTGGACCGTCAACATTAACCGCAGCCAATCGCACATCAAGGCCGGTTCGGTTCTGACAGATACGTTGTCTGCCAGCCAAAAGCTTGTGCCAGAGTCGATTAAGCTGTACGAAACGACCGTGTCACAGAACGGAACCTTGACTAAGGCTTCCACGCCAATGGATTTAGAGCAAGTTGCGGAATTGAAAGTCGATGGAAACAAGCTTACGCTTACCTTCAAGACAGAACTGGATAAAGCTTACGTTTTAGAGTATCAATCCTTTATTGATGCCGATAATGGCGAGAGTTTAAGCAATAAGGTATCTTTTGAAGGTCAGTCCTCCGGAACAGTAAACGGCAATGAATCATCAAGCATCAAAGTTGAATTCGCTGGAGCAGGGGGCGGAGCAAGCACCTCCAGCCGCGGAGAGTTGAAAATCAAAAAGGTCGATGCTGCTACAGCAGCGCCGCTGGAAGGCGCGAAATTCGGGCTGTACGATAAATCGGGAACGATTCTGCTGCAAGAAGCTGTAACGGATCAAGACGGAATCGCAACCTTTACTGATTTGCGATTTAGACAATACAAAATTAAAGAGCTGGCCCCTCCTCCAGGCTACTTGCTGCCGCAAAAGCCGGAGCAGGTCATTACACTGAGCAAGGATGGCCAGGTCGTTACCATTAAGAACATCAAAATCGTAAGAGATTTTGAGCTCACGAAAGTAGATGCTGAAAATAGATCTAAGCTTCTTGAAGACGCTGTGTTCAAGCTTCAGCGGTTTGATGGAGTCGGATATGCAGATGTCAATGGATATACGAACATACCTACGAAAAAGAACGGTAAGTTGAAACTGACGGATCTCCCTCCAGGTCAATATAAATTGGTCGAGGTTCAGGCTCCCGCTGGGTATAAGCAGGAAGCTAAAGAAATTCCATTTACAATTGATGAAAACCAAACCGTACAAAAAACGGGGACTGTGACAAATAACCGAATCAAAGGCTCTGTTGAACTGACAAAGGTAGATGACGGCAAGCCTGCTTCACCTCTTGCTGGGGCTGAGTTCGAGATTCAAGATGCTAAGACAGGTAAAGTCGTACGCAGCAAGCTGATTACCGGAACAGACGGTAAGGTGAGCACGGGCAACCTGGATATCGGAAGCTATCAATTTGTCGAGAAGGATGCACCTAAGGGGTACAAGCTCATTACGACTCCTTTGAAATTTGATATAAAAGATGAGAGCAAGATCGAGCTCAGATTTGTAAATGAAAAGCTTCCGGGCTCCTTGAAGCTCTTGAAGATTGAAACGGGTAAGAAAGATAAAGGGTTGAAAGGCGCTCAGTTCCGTCTCCTTGATGAGAACCAGCAGCCTCTCTTGGATAAGAACGGGAAGCCCTATCCAATTCAGACTACGGATAAGGATGGACTTATTCTGATTCCGAATTTGAAGGCGGGCACTTACTTTGTCGAAGAGACTAAAGCTCCAGTTGGCTATCTCATCGACAGCAAGCTGACCGAGTTCACGATTACGAGTGAGAAAGAAACGCTCGTTACTGTCGAGAATACTCTTGAGCCTCTTCCGGGCTCCTTGAAGCTCTTAAAAATTGAAACGGGCAAGAAAGATAAAGGGCTTGAAGGCGCTCAGTTCCGTCTTCTTGACGAGAACCAGCAGCCTCTTTTGGATAAGAACGGTAAGCCGTACCCAATTCAGACTACGGATAAGGATGGACTTATTCTGATTCCGAATCTGAAGGCGGGCACTTACTTTGTCGAAGAGACTAAAGCTCCAGATGGCTATCTCATCGACAGCAAGCTGACCGAGTTCACGATTACGAGTGAGAAAGAAACACTTGTTACTGTGGAGAACACTCGCGAACCTCTTCCGGGCTCCTTGAAGCTCTTGAAGATTGAAACGGGCAAGAAAGATAAAGGGCTTGAAGGCGCTCAGTTCCGTCTCCTTGACGAGAACCAGCAGCCTCTTTTGGATAAGAACGGTAAGCCGTACCCAATTCAGACTACGGATAAGGATGGACTTATTCTGATTCCGAATCTGAAGGCGGGCACTTACTTTGTTGAAGAGACTAAAGCTCCAGATGGTTATCTCATTGATGAAAAGCTGACGGAGTTTACGATTACGAGTGAGAAAGAAACACTCGTGACTGTCGAGAATACTCCGAAGCCTATCAAGCCAATTGGTCCGGTTGACCCAATCGATCCTATTGATCCAGTCGATCCGGTTGACCCAATCAATCCTGTTGATCCGGTTAATCCGGTCGATCCATCACATCCTGGTGACAATTCGAAGGAACCGACCGAAAACGGCAATAAGGAACCGAGCAAACCTATCAATCCGGAAGAACCAAACAAGCCAGAAAAACCTGAAGATGATGGCAGCATTCCTGGCCACATCACAGAAGAAGGCTCTAATAAAGAGCCTGAGAAAGAAACGGGCAATGAAACAGGCGACAAGCCAAATAAAGAAACGGATTCAGGCAACGAAACTGGTGACTCTGGTAAAGAGTCCGATAAAACGGATGGCAAAGACTCCGGCGATGGCAAGGATAACAGCGCCACTGACAATGGGTCGAACGAGAAGTCCGAAAATAACGGAACATCGGATAAAGTAAAAGATAAGAGCACAAGCGATAACATCACCAACCGTGAACAAAACCGGAAGCAAGATAAATCCGACAAAGTGCTGCCGAAAACAGGCGAAGACAGCCCGCTGCCTATGCAGCTTGCTGGACTGGCACTTATCATGCTCGGATCCGTATTGTTCGCCATTCGCAAGAGATGGATGAAATCTTAATAGCAGCTATTCCAGACCGACCCCAACTTATGGGGTCGGTTTTTCTATCCCCTTCCACCCAAAAGAGGATTGATATTTCGGGCATGATCGAGTAAAGTAGTAACTGTGCATACTGTGTATCTATCTAATATACAGTATGCACAGTTTCGAGCAAAGAGGGTATTTTATGAACATTATTATTAAGAACGTGTCCGACGTTCCCTTATATCAACAGATCAAGGATCAGATCAAAGACGCGATTCTGCGCGGCGATCTGAAGGAAGGCGAACTTCTCCCCTCCATTCGCTCACTTGCGAACGATCTGCATGTCAGCGTACTAACGACCAAGCGCGTATACGCTGAGTTGGAGGAAGAAGGATTTATCATGACGAGGGCTGGGAAGGGCTCGTATGTGGCGCCAGAGAGCCAAGAGCTGCTAGCAGAGTCCAAGCGTCATCTCGTGGAATCGAAGCTCGCGGAGGCATGGCAGCTAGCCCGGACACTAGATATTCCGAAGGAAGAACTACGTGAAATGATGGAACTACTATTTGTAGAGGAGGATGAGCAATGAGCAATCTATTGGAAGTAACGAATGTTAACGTCCAATTTGAACACTTTCGTCTGAACAATATTAGCTTCGCCCTACAAGAAGGCTGTATTACTGGATTTATTGGAACGAACGGTTCAGGGAAGACGACGACCATTAAAGCCATTCTAGGACTCATTCAGAAGAACGGGGGCAGCGTTTCGTTTCTGGGGAAGGAAATGGACAAGCATGAGCGCGAGTTGAAAAACCGCATCGGCATCGTATTTGATGAAGGCTATTTCTATGATGATATGACGCTGTCGGAAATGAAGAGCATCATCGCTCCTGCCTATACGAACTGGGATGAAGCCATCTTCCAACGCTATATCCAGCGCTTCAATCTGCAGCTGAATCAGAAGATATCGACCTTATCCAAAGGCATGCGCATGAAATATGCAATTGCACTCGCCATGTCCCATCATGCCGATCTACTCATTATGGATGAGCCCACGAGCGGTCTTGATCCCCTCATCCGGAATGAACTGATGGAGCTTCTATTGGAGTTCATGAACGAGGAAGGAAAGAGTGTCTTTTTCTCCACACATATTACGTCTGATTTAGAGAAGATCGCAGATACCCTGTTGATGATCGATCATGGGGACATCTTATTTCACGAAGACAAGGATGCATTGCTGGATTCACATGCCCTTGTGAAGGGAGACAAGAAGCTGCTGAATGAGCGCACAGAATCCCTCTTCTTATCTCTACAGGTTACCGCATACGGATTCGAAGGCATTACGCGCAGCATTCCCGAAGTGCGGCAGCTGATGGGCAACGTGCATATGGAGAAGCCGTCCATCGAGTCCATTATGCTGGCTTACATAGGAGGTCATCGACATGCTCATTAATCTGGTCAAAAAAGATCTCATCCTTACGAAAAAGTATTTGCTGGTCATGCTGCTATTCGCCATCGGTGGACCTCTATTTATATCTTATCGGATGCCGCTGAGCGGAAATGGAAACATCAGCTTTCTTATTACCGTACTCTTTATGGAGTTTATTCTATTCAATACCGTGTCTGTATCGGAGGAAAAGTATAAGGGGGCCTCGCTGCTGTGTGCCACTCCCTATACACGCAATGCGCTAGTCAAGGCTAAGTATCTGCTCGTTCTCACCATCTTTATTGTGAGTCTCGGCCTTTATACAATCACATCCCTTGTCGTTCCACAACTATTAAGCCGCTTGAGTGTCTTGGGCGTAGGGACGGCCTTGCTGCTCGTCAGCCTGTACTTGGGCGTGTTGATTCCGTTGCAGTACAAATATGGTTATGAAAAAACGAAGTTCATATCTATGATGATCATATTCGTGACTCCCTTCATCACTCCAGTGATCATGAAGTGGTACCAGTCTCGGCCTGTTTCCATTTCGATCTCGCTTCCACTTCCACACGAGATTCAGCAGTGGATTCCATGTATCATTGCGCTTGCCATTGGCATCGTGTCGATGATGATATCAATTCGTATTTATGCAAGCAAGAACTTGTAATTATCCGTACAAGTCGCAATCTAAGAAAGTAAACAATACATCTTAAGGCGAGGGATAATCCCCCGCCTTATGTCGTTCATAAGCATGTGAACGTCTACCTCTTTTTATGGAAAAATAGTAATTTAGCCATCTGCCCTTCAGCGAGGAGCCACAACAATTCAATTCCCTTGTTCTTCAATTTCTGCAGCAATCACCTGTATATTCATAAGGGAGGGCTGCCTAAAGGTCAGTAAGGTGACCTAGGGCAGCCCTATAAATCATTTCACAATATCAATCCATTATTATTTCGTCATAGCAAAGGATACACTCGTCCCCTCATTCACCTTACTGCGAATAACGAGACCCGCTCCATATAGCTGCTTCAATCGTCGGTCTGTATTGAGCAGCCCAATTCCCCGCTTCTCAATCCCATGGAATTCAAGCAGAGTACCAACTCGATGAGCATCCATACCTACACCGTCGTCGCGAATCTCCACATGAACATACCGTTCATCCTGCGTAATCCTGATCCACACTGTTCCCCCACGAGCACGGCTTAGCACCCCATGTCGAATGGCATTCTCCACAAGCGGCTGGATTGTCAGTGGCGGAATCATCACCCGAATGTGCTGCTCCAGTTCCCAAATGACATTCAGTCTGTCCTCGAAGCGAGCATACTCGATAAATAAGTAGGAACGAACGAGATCAAGCTCATGTTCAATCGGTACCAGCTTCGACGAGTTCAAGAAGTCGAAGCTGATTCTCAAGTAAGAGCTGAATGCCTCAATAAGGTCATTCATCTTGTTCGTGTCGAAATCACTGAGCGCCGTAATCGTGTTCAATGTATTGAATAAGAAGTGAGGCTGGATCTGTGCCTGCAAATAAGCAGCCTCCATGCGCAAGCGATCGTTCACTGCCTGCTTCAACTCCGTCAGCGCCTGTACGCGGGAGCGCAGTTCCATAGCATCAACAGGCTTCGTTACATAATCATTTGCACCCGCCAAAAATCCCGAGTGCACATCCTCCGCGTTGCTTCGCGCAGTTAGGAGCAGAATAGGCAATTCCAGAATCGTAAAGCGTTCGCGAATGAGACGAGTTAACTCGTAACCGGACATATGGGGCATCATGACATCCGTAATGATCAAGTCCCACTTGGCTGCATCCAGCTTGCTTAAGGCCTCTTTGCCGCTCGTTGCTCTCACAACCTCATATTGATCGCTGGACAAGATGTCCCCCAGTATTTTTAAATTCACGCGATCATCATCAACAATCAATACCATTGGCTTATACAGGGCCGAGGCCGCCTGCTGCTGCACCACATGAAACTCGTCAGAGATCATGCTCACCTCGCTTGCAGCCTGAGCAGATACAAGCGCCTCTATCTGGTTCTCCTCCTGCACAAGCGGAATGGTATCCAGTTCGGCCAATTGCAGGGTGAAGGAAAATACAGAGCCCTTCCCCAGTTCCGATTCCACATCCAATCTTCCACCATGCAGCTGCACCATTTGCTCACAAATGCGAAGTCCAAGTCCGATTCCCCCAGCACTTGTATTCGTATCCGCAGTTCCTTGCTCATAAGCATGGAATGCCCGCTCCTGCAGTTCCTTATTCATGCCAATGCCTGTGTCAGCAACAGAGATACAGGCCAGTCCTTCTCGAACCTCTGCGGAAATCGTTATTGAGCCCTCGTCCGTGAACTTGATTGCATTATGCACAAGATTGGACAAAACTTGAACTAATCGCTTCTCATCCGCTATAACAGGCGGAAATGTATCTGGTATCGCCATAACCAGCTGAATTGGCTTGCCCTCCATCATGAAACGCAGCATGTCCAGCACGCCAGACGCCACCGACTGCACATGAAGCGGAGTGCAATATAAAATGACTTTCCCTTCCCGAAGCTGTGCCAAGTCAAGTAAATCATTAATGGTATGCGACATTCGGCGACTGATCGTAATAAGCAGTTCCATATCTTCCCTGCTCTTCTCATCCATCAGTTCCTTCTCCCGTGTGACGACGGACTGCGCAATATTGATGACACCGTGCAGCGGCGTACGCAATTCATGCGACGTGTTTGCCAAGAATAGATCCTTCTTCTCGTCAGCCTCCCGCAACTGCTCGTTCAATTTTGAATTCTCTTCAGCATTGCGGAAATATCCCTTGAACCAATACGCCGAAAATCCAACAATCGAAGCGATGATGTTGATCGGATAGTAAATCATATTTTTCGTTCCGCTATAAATAAAGACACTCCAAGTAACCCCCGACATGACACTGACAGCCGCAAGCAGCAAAATATAAGCTTCCCTGCGATTTTGATAGACCATCTGCATAATCAGGGATGATAACCAAATTATCGGGAAGAGATAAAGCACGCTGAAAATCTTATAGGCCGTCGTGAAGAAAATATACGGTGCAGGGGCAACAAGTGTAAATGCTGTAAACATAACTAAGAAGCCCGTATATCCGTAGAACAGCTTACCGCGCCGTGTAAATCCGGAAAAGTTCCTTCCCATAATCATCATGAAGCAGGCATGCCACAAATAAGCAAGAATCTTGATTCGAAGCGCCCAGGTATAATTGATTGGAAGCCATAACAGCAGGATCGAATCATTGTCAGCGATGACTAATGTACCTGTCATTGTCATTAATAACCCGAAAATAATAAACGTCTTCTCTCTCGGATTAAAGCAATATAAAATGATGGCATATAGGCCATGCAGCATCAAAATGATAAAGGTAGCTAGTTGAAAACCGATGGAATACCAGCGTTGAAATCCAACTGCAGCCTCCGTTCCGAATCTTACAGAGCGAACGATGCCTCCTTTATAGGGACTGTCGAAGTTGGAGACCTGAAGCAGAACCTCGATAACGCCTTGATCCTCTGCCTCGACCTCATAAGAAGCGGTAAATGATGACTGAACGGGTCGATACGACTCCACATCGGTGGCCACTACCCCCGATTTCGCACTGATCTGTCCATTGATGAGAAAAACGTTGGCAGCTTGAATTTCTCTTATCCAAAACGTGTAGGGTTGACTTACCGTCTGATCAACCAATATACGAAGCCGGTACGTCCCATAACCATATGAATTGCTTTTATGCTGCTGCCAACCTTCCCTCCAATCTCCGGGAACCTGAACATAGCTCGATTGGCCTTGGAACTGACGCAGCTCATTTTCACTAGATAGGAATGCATCCGGATAGAACTCCCACTGGCCATCCAAATATACGGTATGCCTGTTATCCAGCTTCATGCCGCGCATATCAGCTACCCCATTAGCCACCTGGACATGCTGAGATGCTTCCAGAGTAATAAGCCATGTTACGTGAATACTGGCAAGCAAAAGCACGAACAATAACGTGCTCACAATGACTTTTTTCTTGTTCATCATTCTATGAAATTTCGACAGCAATCTTCTTTTTCCTGCACGTTGGAATCCTCGCCCATTTTCAATGTTTGCTAATAAAAAGGCGAAGAGCTCTTCGCCCCTCGCCTCATACAATCGTACCTATCATCGTTCTTCCAGCATTATTTCCCTATCTAATATTCCCTATCTATTCCCCGTCTATTACTCTATCGACTATCACTCATCTGCTATTCGACACGCAGCGTATACCATTCGATTGCCGAAGGCTTGCTCGTGATCTGACCCACCATTGGGTTGGCATAGTACCACGTAATCGACTGATCTTGCACAAGCGGCATCATGTTCCCAGGGGATGGAACACCCCCAAGATAGGTCGGCTGCTTAAGCATCGTTCCCTGGCCATCCACGACCGCATACTTCATTCCTTCCCCGAGTCGGCTCGACTCCGTCCATAACAAGACAAACTTATTATCATCGATCTTGCTAATATATGTATCCCTGATGAACACGCCGTCCTCAGACGTATGCTGTGTCAGCCATATCGGCTGGATGCTTGATTGATCTTGCGCATTCTTCGGCACGACACTAAGGAATACATTTTTGCCTTTCCCATCTTGTGAACCGGCGGTACTGTTGGTGCCAATGGCAAGATAGCTGGATGCAGATACTTCTAGTCCGCCCAAGTTGGCGCCTGTGTAATTATCACCGATCTTGCCCGGTATATTAATGAGGTCAATTTTTTTCGTAATCTTACCACCCTGCTCCACCTGCAGTACAATAGAGCGCGGATACGCATCGCCATGGTCAGCGTATACGATTCGATCTCCATCTATGCGAACATATGTAGCAAAGGAATGGCTCACATGGTTAGACGGGAACTGACCACTCTTACTAAGCACCTTCATCGCAGCCATATCAATGGTAAAGGTCATATTCGACTGATGCCGCAAACCATCCTTAGCGGTCTTATAGCGAAGACGAGTCGATTGAACTACGAGTTTGCCATTGGCACTGTCCATCGTAACATTCCCAGATCTGAACGGTTCTGATACGTACACATCTGATACATCTACCTGACCAAGCTTGTCCCACGAAGCATTATATTTCACTACGCAATATACTGCCTTTGTGCTGGATTCCTCCATGTTGTCTTGTCCGAATACGAGATAATAATTGCCGTCCTCACCTTGATGGAAGCCTCCGAATTTGGGCAGCTCCATGTTCAGCGTCTTACTTCCCGCTGCGGTATAGTCCTTATTGAATTGCTGAATATGTATCTTCTGCTTGTCCGAGTCCCATTGCAGCAAATTCAGCTGTTCATCCTTCAGGAACAAATAGCGGGCAGCTGGCTCGAACCAATTTCCATAATGATAATCATTGGTTGTACGCAGCTGGGTAACCCCTTCAATAGAGCGGATCGCCATCTCTGGTTGGGCAATGATATGAATTGAACTGCTTAACGCCCGCCACAGAACGGGAACATGCAGCTGCTCCCCTAATTCCCGCAGTTGAAAATAATTGCTTCCCCCGATATTATAAGACGTCAATTGAATTTCTTTGCCATCTACATATACTTTGGAGGAAGTCGGTATCGCCTGTCGTTCAGCTGCCTTGCCTGACTGTGCAGACTTCTTGGCAGGCTCTAGCTCCCCTCCGATTGGGGTATAGGCTTGTCCTGTATGCATACGAATCGCATTACTCGTGGTATCAACGGTTACATCGAAGCTGCTCTTCGTCCCCTTCAATGCCATTGCAACATCTCTCAACTTGAAGTAGTTGCTGCCCCCAATATTGTAGGCATCCATCTGATTCATCGCTTGTCCATTAATGCTCACATTGGCCTGAGTCGGCCGCGCCATTACGGATTTGTCTGCAGCCTGAACGGAAGCAGCCATTCCCAGCATCATCACGAAACTGAGGAGAATACTTACTTTTGTTTTCATGAAATTGATGTCCCCCATTTTTCTATCTAGCTTCGCTCATGGCTTGCATCACTCATCGCACACCATGGCCATCCATATCGTCCATAATCTCTACCATTCTATAGCAACAATCTAAATTGTACAACGAGCCTAGCGGCGATTGACGGCAGTAGAGCACTTCATTCTAGTAGGGCTTCAAGACTTCAACCGCCGCCTTCCTTCGAAACTAAACCTCCCTGCTAGGATCCCTGTATGTCTTCGTACCAATTCTAGCAGCAACACCCCATCCACGATGCTCGGAAATGGCTACGTTCCGATTGTCGCGACCATATTGGAGTCGCTGTAGGGCATCAAAATCCGGATGAATGACCTCATTGGATAAATAAGCCGAGGTCTTGCTTCCAGGCTTCCTCGCTCCATTCAAGGCTGTGATCATACCCTGTGAAGAGGTAATGCCAATACCATGCCCGTAATAGAGATCGTTGCCCAGCTTCACGACATTTTCTCCTTGCCACTCCGGAGTACGCGGATTGTAGTCTGGATTTCTAAAATAAAGAATATCCCCTAAAAATGTCTCAGCGAGGTTTGAGTTCGACACCAATCGAAGATTACGGTCATAATTCCAATCCCATAGAAGCAAATCCTGAAAGTAACGGTCAAAAACGGTTTCACCAAGCGTATCTATGACTGCCTTGTACAGAACGATAATAATAGCTGTCGCACATTCAAATGCATACTGTCCCCCATTATGGAAAATATCGTTGATGGCAGCAGAAGGCGAGACACCTCTTCTTAATTGAAATCCCCCCCTGTCCGTGCGTATCCAATACCTCTCGTTGCATCTGGAATCGTCGAATCCAGCAAAATCCACCCCACTATCGTGCAATGCCTTCGCCGCATTCACGATATTGGAGCGCATTCTCAATTCGAACTTCAAGTCATCAAGGGAGTTATATCGATAAACGACAGGACTCTTCTGCTTAGCCGCAATTACACTCCTCTCCAACTCCGATAATCCCAATGTATTGAACTGTCCTGTGTTAACACCTGCAATCTCGATCATTCTTACTCTCCTCCTAAAGTTCCTCTGATTACCGAACGCTTTGCGGGGATCGGAACACATGAAACGGATCGCACTCCTGATTAACTAGGTGTAACCTACAGTACTCTATGCGCCCCCATCTACTCGGGTTCATGTCAGAAAAAGGGGCCTACATCGGATAAGCATGAAATCTTCATAAAATAACAGAACTTAAAGCTTATACTACAATATGGAAATCAGTGCAAAAATCCGCTACAATAGTGATTATCATCATCAATACCTGCATGTTCACCTCAACCTTCTGTCTTTCTACTTCCCTTGTTTGCCTTCATCCACACGACATTCAAATTCCTTATTGTGAAGATCGGATAAAAGAATCGGATAGGTGCTCTCGACTGCCTGATACACGGAATATGGACGTATGAGATACCGCCGTTAATACATAGATGGCTTACAACCTGTGTCTAAAAGGAGGGATCTTAGCTAACCAGCTTGGCTCTACGCATGATTAGAAGACGGAATGTTCTGATAATGAAGGAGGAGTATTGATGAATGTTGGAATACAGCCTGGGAGTGGGCTATATTTGCATGTTAAATGGTTCGCAGCCGATCACGAGTGGACACCTCAAGCAATGAGCAAGGTGCTCACCCCTACCTTTCTGTTCTGGTTTAGCTTCACGATTGTAGTATTGCTGCTTGTTTCGAGATATAACGCAGCTTTGGAGCGCATCCCTATCGTTGTGAAGGTACATTCATTTCTCAATAAGTTAAAACGCTTTCACCTATTGATTATGCGAGTGGGTGTTGGCATTGCACTGTTGATGCAGATAAGCACAGGCTCCTACCTAGCTCCCACATTGCGAATCGAGACATGGTGGGTCTATGCACTTCTTATTACTAGCTTGCTTGGTCTGCTTCATCGCAAGACCTTGTTTATAAGCGGTATAGTGTTAGGCGTCTTATATGTGAAGGCACTCGCTAATTATGGAATGTTCCACATGCTCGACTATATGTTCTACCTCGGCATCATTTATTATTTGCTTGTCTCGAACACGAGATGGAGCCGTTCTGGCATCCCTGTCCTCTATATATGGACCGGCTTGTCTCTTGCGTGGCTTGCGATGGAGAAGCTGACCCTCGCCAAGCTGGCGTGCTCCCTGATGCACGAATACGGAATTCCGTCACTAGGCTTTACCGTTGAAGACTTCGTACTGATCAGCGCCTTTATTGAGCTTGGCCTTGCATGGGCATTTATCGTCGGTATTATGAATCGATTCACAGCTCTGCTATTAACCGGATTATTCCTCGTCACAACCACTGTATTCGGATTTACCGAAATCATCGGCCATATGATTATGCATACGATACTGCTCATCTTCCTTATTGTTGGCCGGGACGGCTATACGACATTTCTGCTCTCCAGACGCGCTCCCAAACTACGCAGCTTCTTCGTGGTGCTGCACTTCACCATTATGATCTTCAGTATGATGACCGTGTACATATGGATGGGGCAGCCTAGCAGCGGATTTACTGTACCTGATCCTGCGACGCAAGCAGCACAAGCGAGTAAAATACCGGCATTTTGCCCAATCAAGTGACGCAGCTAGTAGCATTTTTACCAGTAACCTCGTATTTCGTGTCGGCCAAAAATTTAAGCGTTATAACTTATTGACCATTGGTACCTCGACGTAGGTGGCTGTTTTTCTCTCAACAGAAATGAAAAAAGACACCATTCGGGTGTCTTTTTTCATGATGCATATCGTATTGCGGCTCGACTATCCTTCCAGATCCACGTTGTGGTAGACTTGCTGCACATCATCAAGATCTTCGAGCGCATCAATCAGCTTCTCGAACTGTGCCTTCTGATCGTCGTCCAAGACTACTTCGGTCTGGGGCAGCATCGTAATTTCAGCTACGCTGAATTCCGTAATGCCCTCATTCTTCAGCGCTTGCTGAACAACATGGAATTGATCCGGCTCCGCGTAGATGATTACCGCTTCATCCTCTTCCAAGATGTCGCGTGCGTCTACATCGGCGTTCATCAAGATTTCCAGAACATCGTCTGCACTCTTGCCTTCCAGACCGATAACGGCCGTCGGACTGAACATATACGTTACAGAGCCGCTTACGCCGAGACTTCCGCCATTTTTGTTAAATGTGGAACGAACCTCCGAAGCAGTGCGATTCACGTTATTGGTCAAAGCGTCTACGATCACCATGGAACCGCTTGGACCAAAGCCCTCATAGCGAAGCTCATCATAGTTCTCATCGGAGCCGCCCTTTGCTTTCTCGATCGCGCGATCAATGATCGCCTTTGGTACATTGTATGTTTTGGCACGTTCAACCACGAATCGCAATGATTGGTTCAGCTCGGGATCAGGCTCGCCTTGCTTCGCTGCAACGTAGATCTCTCTGCCGAAACGCGCATATATACGACTCGTATTCGTGTCCTTAGATGCTTTTTTTTCCTTAATATTATTCCATTTACGCCCCATACTGTATCTCGCTCTCTTTCCGCATAAAGTATGCATACTCCATATAATTATATCTTTTCGAGAGAGCTTGGGCAAATATGAAAACTTTTGAATTTCAATTCTTAGCTAGTTATATTGGCGATTTTTCCGGTAAAATTCAGACATTTCTAGCAAACAAGATATCCGTTCACACTGTTAATTCGTACAAAGGTGTAAAAAACAGAAAGCTGTGTTAAAATACTGTAATTGCACCCGCTATTTTGTTAGGGAGGTTTAGTGAATCACCATGCTCATTATCGGTATCACCGGAGGCACCGGATCCGGCAAAACAACGGTTGCCAAGTCCGTCATTGACCGTCTTGGATCAGATAAAGTCACATTCATTTCCCAAGACAACTATTACAAAGATCATTCTCACCTCAGCATGGCTGAACGCGAAGTAATTAACTTCGACCACCCGCTCGTATTCGACAACGAGCTGCTGCTTGAGCATGTGAACCTGCTCAAGCAAGGCAAAACTGCTTATGCACCGGTATACGACTTTACCGTTCATGCCCGTTCCACGGATGAGACGGTAGAGCTGAAGCCGAATAATATCATCATCATCGAAGGGCTTCATGTGCTGTTCGATGAAAATTTACGTCAATTGCTCGACATTAAAGTATTTGTGGACACCGATCCAGATGTACGGATTCTACGCCGTGTACTTCGCGACATTGAAGAGCGCGGTCGGACGATTCATTCGGTCTACAACCAGTATCTGACTTCGGTCAAGCCGATGCACGATGCATTTATCGAGCCTTCTAAGAAGTACGCTGACCTGATTATTCCAGAAGGCGGTCAGAACGAGGTAGGCATTCACATGCTGTCTGTGCTGACAGAGAAATATTTGACGAGCGAATGGAATTAACGTGAAGAAGCCGCTCGAATGGCAGACCTGCATCTGCCATTCGAGCGGCTTATTTTCTTATGAGCCGAGTGGCTTTTTGCTAAATGGTATACAGTCAGTGAGGAGATACTCGCCCTCTCTGTCTGTTATGGCTTTACATTGTAGGTTCGAAGCTTTCCAGCGTCTTCATGCCATCGGCTCCAAAAATATTGTATACTCCAAATTCATAGAAGGAGTAGCCATAGTCCGTGTTTCTTTGAATTCCTTCGAACTTTACATATCTCGCTTCTGTCGGCGTGAAATGAATCGTGTCCCGCCCATCTTGAGCCGTAATGATTCCATCGTTCTTCGTCGTGATATTTACCCATTCTTTCTTATCGTTAGACACGAGGATTCTGTATGTTTTGGCGCGAGCGTATTCCCAATCAATGCGGATCGTATCGAACTCCTTCACCTCACCAAGATCAATCGTGAACCAGGAATCATCTACATAATTGCTTGCCCATCTTGTCGCAGGGGAACCATCCACAGCTTTTTGCGGCATGTAATTTGGATTGTTGCCCTCTACCGAGGAAGCTTCAACCGCTTTATTCTCCGCCAAGTTGCCAAGAAGGTAGTAAGCATTATCCTTCAGCGTGTTGTAAGCACCATCTGCAATGTGGCCTTTGATCTTCTGGAACTCCAACATCGCATTGAACATCTTGATAAACTTATTGAACTTTTCATCATTACCTTCGAATCTCTTCGCATTATCCAAATGAGCCTGCAAGGAGCGAGCCGCCCCCGGATTTTTGAACTGGTTCTCTCGCTCGAATTGATCAACTAATGTTTTGATGAGATCCACATTTGTCCCAGCATCAATGATATAAGTTGTCTTTTTCGATTTGCCCGAAGTCACCGTAACCGTAAGTTCATGCTTGCCAAGCTTGCCTGCAAAGTTAATTGGCGTACCTGCCGTGTACGGCTTGCCGTCGAATGTCGCAGTAACTTTAGTAATGCCGCTTCCGTCGTCATCCTTGAGCTGCCATGTAAATTGCACCGTCTCTGTGGCCGGCACTGTTGTATGGCTCTCCAACGGCTTTCCGTTCATTTGTACGTCAGCATCGGAAGGAACGCCGCTATTCACGCTGTATGTGCCCTTCACGAATTGGTACAGCCAATCATACAAGATCCGATTGGATGGATCCTTGCTTACGGCTGTATTATATACAGCGTCATTGCCCTGATAGTAAGCATTGTAACCATTTTGCATAAACCCAGTTTCTGCGCCGTTGTTCAAGTACTCGATATACTTCTCACGGAAATGGTTATCCGTCAGCATCCGGTCATCAAATTCCAGCTCCATGCCCATGCCGTGCTGTTTCGCTAAGTACGCTGCATCCGGCAAGCGCTCAGGGTCGATGTCATCCTCGAAGAAGTAGTTCGGCTGGTAAGCCACATTATCGATGCCAACATCCTTCCACAGGAATGACTTGTATCCGGAGAAGAACGGAACCCAGAACAGCCTCATGCCCATGTCATGCACCTTGGCACTTGTTGCACGAAGCAGATCTGGTCCCTTGCTATGTGTGCTGATCTGCTCATCTAACCAGTACATACCGACAAGCTCCAAATTGGAGTAGTTGGCAGCAGCCCACTTCTGCTTCACTTGATCCAGCCACCAGTGAACAGCCTTCACCCGGTTAGTAAGTGCCTGTTCCACACCGATCGAGTCGCTGAAGTTCAAGTTGCCATCGCCAATATCACCGAAGTCAGCGATGCCTTCTGCTGGATATGGGATCATATACACGACTTTCGTTTTACGGTTAGGATCGTTCAGCTTCACCCCGACTTCTTTGGTCGCTTCATTTAATTGATACATATCGCCTTGCGCTGCAAATGTCTTTTCTAAGTACCATTTCCAGTCGTCCAGCTTGCTGTTCAGTCCCAAATTACGGCCCATTGGTGTATCTAATCCAAGATAGAGAACTCCATCGAACAGCCAATCTTTCGGATTGCCTGCCTCATCTACATAGCTAATATTCGGAATGATGCGCTCCTTCGACCAATCACCCTTGCCATTCGCATAGTGCCCGTTGTACAGCAGCCCAAGATCGCTAATTCCGGCAGTCGCTTCTCCTGGTGCTTGGAAGGCTGGTGTCTGCGTAGGAACAGTATCTGCACCTTGCACCTTGCCGTCTTCGCCTAGAATTTCAACTTCATCGACTAACGTCATCGCCCTGTTATGCATCATGAAGCTTATCTTCACATAACGTGCATAAGCGATGCCACCGTACGCCAATCCTTCTTTGTTCGGATCCTTGATTCCCTCTTTGTTGCCCTTCCATTCAAACGTCTCTTCATGCTGTCCGTCTATCCATAACGTTTGGAGTGCATTATGAGATAACAAACCCCAATTTTCCTTATCGTCCGATACGTAAATAGACACGGTCAACGGTAAAAGGACATTGTTGTTCGGCCAATCCTGCAAGAAATGAGCCTTAACGGATGAGATTGATTTATTCTCGCCGAGGTCAAATACCACTTCACGCGTTCTCTTCTTCAAATGTCCGACCCATGCCGGGTCTGACTTCGTGACCTTGCCGTACTTGCCATCTGTCAGCTTATAGCCATCATCAGCATACCCTGCTTCTGGTGCTTGCGACCATTCATAAGGGAGACCTAGAGCCAGATTGCGCTCCCCTTGCTGAGGTTCAGCAGCTTGCTGCGCCGTATATTGCTCACTCGCTGGCAACGACGTATTCGCCTCCTCCGCCTGTACTAATGGAACCATCATTGAGAGGGCTAACACCGTAGACATTACGATGGATAACCATTTCTTTTTCATTAATTGAACTCCCTTTCTATATGTAAGATTATGAATGTCATCAAATTCGGTAAGCATGTAATTTGATTGAATATTATTGCGGTTTCATATCTCCCTCCCTTTTCAACTGATGAAACCCACGTATATGATAGCGCTTACTTTTAAAATAAGAGACTTTCTGTCCTATTCAAATAGATTAATCATTACTTTTGTATACTTTTGTTTACCTACTCTATCAAGACATCATTTTATTTGATTTTGCCAGGGATCAACCCCGTAATATAGCACACCCAATTGACTGCGATTCCTAACGGAGAGATCGCCTTGATGTGCTCTTACTATCCGCTGTGCTAACGTTAATCCGAGCCCAGTCCCTCCATATCCCGGATTCCGAGAACTATCGCTTCGATAGAACGGCTCAAAAATGGGAGAGGATATCAAACTGCCCGGCAGAAGAGATTCGAAGCCATCGCATATGGGATGATCTGCAACTATGCGGTAACCCTTGTCGCCGCAACCGCACGGCTCATTACTCCCTTATGCATCCTTATTTATCTTACAGGAATCGTGATATGCCATTCCAAGGCATCGAGCCCATTCTGAGACAGATACTTAAGGTCAACATTTGGGTCGGATTAGTCATCAACATCATCATTGTAGAATGGAATAGTTCATCGAGTTTCGAAGCGATCAGTTCCAAGTAAGGACAAATGAAATTAATACCTTCCTATGCAAAAAGGAGCTTCGTCCATTTGGAAGAGCTCCTTTTGAATGTATAAAGACTCTGATCTACCTAAATCGTAATAGGTCTACTGTTCTTGCTCCGACTTCCTCGAGAAGCAAGAAGCATACAATTTCAGTTCCTCTTTATTTGTAGCAACGTGCCCCTCTAACTTCATTCCGATTTTCTCTAACAGATGACCGGATCGTTCGTTGTCTATCGTGGTGATGGCTACTATGCGTTTTAAACCAAGCGTCGTTCGACCGTATTCCAATGTTGCGGCAGCCGCTTCGTAGGCGTATCCCCGCCCACGGAACTCAGGGAGGAAGGCAAAGCCGATGTCCACATCTGTCAGGGAGTCCCTCTTGATAAGTCCGCACAATCCGATAGGAGTCGAATCTTCCTTCAATTCCGTCAAAAACAAACCAAAACCTAGTCGCTCATAGCTCTCCATCGGACCACTCACAATATAGTCACGCGCACCTTCAACCGTTCTAATCCCTCTATCGCCAATATATCGGTGCCACGCTTCATCGTTCAAGAGTCGTAATATAAACTCTGCATCATCCACAGTCAACTTGCGAAGAATTAATCGATTCGTTTCCATAACCATCAACACAGTTGCCCCTTTCAGAAATCAGAACTAGAAAGCTTATTAAGCAGGTGAGGGAAATATCTATTTTTTTCAAATTATTATAAGTAAAAACTAAAAAAATGGATATCGGTTCTAATTTCCTCGAAACCTGTATCCATTCCTCTATATACTTATTATTAGTTCCTGCTTCTTATACTGAAATTATACTTACACCAAAAGTCCCTGCGGTGCGTAATCCTCATTTATTGATCAAACCGCTTTTTGCGCAATTACTCGAATAACAACCGGATTTTCATCTTTATATACGGCATAATTATTACCCTCTACCATATGATTAACTTTGAATCCTATTGCCTGTAGCTTCTGTACTATTTCTTCAAGTACAATGAATCTTCTATAATGCTCATTATAGAAATACGCATTTCTTCCGACTTTTTCCCCCAACCCAAAAATTTCATCCTTCACACTTCTTACTTCTATAAAAAATTGCCCATCTTTTTTTAAAGAATGATACACATTATGTAAAAGTAAACCTTCTTCTTCTTCCGTAATAGAATGCAAAGTGAAACGACTATATACATAGTCGAAGCTATTTTCCATTAACACGTCTGAATGAATGAAATCATCAACTCTAAACTCAATGTTGTCATAGGAACAACTCGATTGTAAATTCAATATTGCATTGTGTGACTGGTCAATAGCTACTACTCGTAAATTGTTTTCAGCAAAAAATAAAGAATCTCTTCCATTTCCACAACCTAATTCTACCAAAGTTTTTCCTGTTTCCAACATAGGCAAGATATCTTTTGCGAATGGGGTAGGTTCTTTAGTAGCAATCATTTTTGAATAGTAATTATCCCAATACGAATAATCCATATGTTATTTTCCTCTCGTAGCTGCCATATTATTTCTTACTTCTTTGCAAAATGAAAATCCATTGCTTCGTTTCTTTTTGATTTTTGATATCTTCATAGAAAAACTCTTCACTTACTTTTAATTCAAACCCACTTTTATATAAAACACTGAAAATATCGTTATATTCCTTTTCGGTTCTATAAATCGCGCTATATTCGCTCTCTAAATTTTCCGAATAGAATTTATTTAAAGTCAGTCTTTCCTGCAAAGCAATCGGTTCTGATAAATAGATAATACATTCATCGTCAAATCTTTCAACAAGCTTGTTAAGTGCTGCCTTTACTTCATCGTCATTAATGTACATTAAGACTCCGCCCGATATAATAAAACGGTTAAATCTCCCCTTAAAAGGGAACTCAACCTTTCCGTTCGTTAAATCTTGAATGGATGAATGTATAAAATGGGTCTCATCTTTCTTCGCAATATCTTCTCGCGATTGTATTAAGTCGATAAATTCCTTTACATAATCGACTCCGACATATGTGTCTGCCACAGAAGTAATATATTTGGATATACGTCCTGTTCCACATCCAACTTCAAGCACATTACTGTTGTCATCTAAACTTAATAGGGGAAGTCTATGTTCTATTTCGAAGCTTGTCCATGCTTCAATTTTGCTTTTATCTTTGTCTGCACATAAAACTACTGGCGCATCGACATCGACGGAAACTTTCTCGACCGCTCTTTGAGTGTAAAAATTTTTCAAGCTTTCATGATCGATTTTAACATGTTCTTTATATACTCTTTCCATTTTTCATCCCCCTTGTTTTACTTATGCAATTTCAGTTGCAATCCGTTCGAAAACCTAATAAACGACGCATAACTATGACCATGTTGCTTATCAACCGGCGGAAGTTCCATATATTTTCCGTATCTTGATGTTAAGATATCATCATACCGCTTCGGCGCGCGGAATGCATGCCCTTCAAAATTAACCTTTATTGCCTCGTCATACCACTCGCGTTCAAATATATGGCCGACCAAATTGTGACATACTATATGAGATGTTTCTTTCTCGTTGTCCCATTTGGCGAAATATTCGAATACTGCGATGGTGAAATTTCTTGGCATGAAAGATAATGCCTTAAACAATGTTCTACTATATACACTGCCTGCATTCTTTTTCCCGACATGGGACCATAATATTTTTCTACAAACTTTGCAAATGGACATTAAAAGTCTTTGTTTGTATTTATTCGACGAAATATAATCTAACGGGAAAATATCCATGCATATTCCGTCTTTTTGTTCTAAGTGCTCTTGTCCCGCCCGTATGTATGATGTGTTTTTCAATCTTAACTTTCCAAAGACCCAATTGTAATTCTTATCTAGTTTTTGATTTTGTAAGAAAAACTTCTCATGATTCAATTCACTTTTGCAAACTTCACAAAATCTATCATAGTCTTTTCTAAGCATTTGGATATCCACATCATCATCCCAAGGGATATATCCGTCATGTCTAATTGCTCCAAGTAACGTTCCATCAGATAAAAAATATGGAATGCCATGTTTTTCGCATATACGATCTACTTCGATAAGAAGGGAGAACATCTCTTCTTGCAATAGCTTTAATTGGTCGCCATTGAGTTTTATATAATCTATGTCCGATTTCACATTCCGCCTCCTACTGCCCTTTCCACCTTGTCGTCCCTGCTTGTATATGCTAATATTCTTTCGTAATCATCGAAATAGTCAATCTCAGACCAGAACATTCCTTTTACATCAATGGTTTCTATATTTTTTTCTTCTACTAATGAATATAATATATTTTCCCACCATAATTGATGTTGTTGTGCGTTTATTAGACTTTCGAGTTTATCCCTGAATTCAATTAAAAATTTCGCTCTTATCTTTCCCATCCCTACATACTCACAAGTTCGTTCTTTTAACGGCAGGTCTTTGCCGTATTTTTTTATATAACCATTTTCTAGCTGTAGAAAATAGTCACCTTCTACCGTTCTACCTGTGTCCACCATTAAAGCGCAGTCTTTGTTCGTCTTTACAATCAGGTTTAAAATATCGTCATCTATATAAACATCGCCATTCATAATAATAGTATCATCCGTCAATTCCTCTCTTGCAAACCAAAAAGAGGCAATACTATTCGTTACATTGTAAAATGGATTGAAATAATAAGTAACGTCCAGACCTTCTAATGCTTCAAATATTTTAGTTTTGCAATAACCGACACATACGATCGGTTGAATATTTCTTTCTAATAACATCATCACAGTTCTTCTAATCAATGGAATTCCATCAATCGGCAACACGCATTTGGGGATTTCTTCTATCATTCTCGAGATTCTAGTTCCTCTTCCAGCTGCCAGCAAAATAGCTTTCATGAGTACCCTCCCCTTCTTTACTCTTGATTTTTCAACTTGAAAACAAGCCTATTACACAAGTTTTTTATAAAATGTCCTTTTCACGCAAAACATGCAATGCATTGATTAACTTATTGTTGTCTTCTTCTGTTATGGCACCAATGTGACCTACTCGGAATAAGGTCTTACTAAGCGTTCCGCCATTTGGACATACATATATTTGATAATTATTTTTTAAATGGCGACATATTTCGTCAGCAGGCATTTTCCCGTTTGGCCTTAAAGGCGTAACAGCATTTGAGAGAGACTGCGATGAAATTTCAAAAGGTAACCCTCTGATTTTTGTTCTAAAATCTTGAGCAATATGAGCAACTCGCTCTACAACTTTATCGACGCCTATTTCATCAATCATCTGCAATCTTTTTCTTAATTGAATTAATATTCCGACAGCGGGAGTGTAGGGAGTCTGCCCTCTCGTTCCATCCGCTAAGTAATTCTTAAAGTTAAAGTATAGGCTTTTCACCTTTTTGTTCAATACTCTTTCCTGAGCCTTTTCATCTAATACAACAAATGACATTCCCGGCGGTAGAGCAATCGCTTTTTGCGAGCTTAGAATGGTCGCATTAACATTATACTCTCGCATATTATAGTGATCGGCAAGAAATGAGCTAATTGCATCCACAACTAGCATCAAATTATTCCTTTCACAAAATTCACTCACTAGCCCCATGTCGTACAACACGCCAGTAGATGTTTCATGCATATTTATTAAAAAACCCGTAAATCCTTTATTTTCATACTTTTCTAAATGTCGATTCGTTAATAATTCTCCGTGATCTAAGCGAATTTCTTCTGAAGATAATCCGTATATCTCACAAATCTCTTTAAATCTAGTGCCGAAGGAGCCACCATTTACTACAAGCAATTTATCATTTTCGTCAAATATATTCGTAATGGTGGCTTCCATTGCTGCAGTGCCGGAACCAGTCAAAGAAATCAACCGAGAATTTTCAGTTGACCCCACACACTTTTTTATCAGTATTTCATTCTCAAGCATAAGCTTAGAAAATTCATCTGTTCGAAAATACGGGATCTGTTCTGAACCAATATCCAAGACTTCCTGCTCCATCATTACAGGCCCTACTGACAAATTTAACATTCTTGGCTCCATCCCCATCCATAAAGACGAACAATATTTAATTGTTCGTGATCTCATTTAAAATGACTTGATGAATCCTTTGTCCACACGTACCATCTGCATGAACTACACTTTTCTTAAACCTTGAGATCCGTTCTTCCTTTTTGAAATCTTCGTTGCATTCTACCATATCTACAAATTGAGCCACTGAAATATCCTCATTCGTGAAATAACAACCCAAATAGTCTGCATAGTAATATGTATCTTGTTCCAGTTTGTTTTTGCTTAGTAAGCCTAAAACAGGCTTTTCCGTTATGATATATTGCATCATCACAGAGCTATAATCACTTATGATAGCATCAGAAACAGCTACTGCTTGATAAATATCGCTGCTAGTATCAATAATGATATTTGTAGCTTTTTTTAGCCTATTCTCTAACTCTACGTATATTTCTAAAAGCTGCGGCCGCATTGTTTTTATTGTTATTTCAGTAAGTGGGTGTGGCCGCCAAATTAAAACATACTTCTCATGATCCATAAAATAATTTAAAATGTACTCTGCTTGTTCAAACCAAGTATCTATATTCAATAGATCAGCAATACCTGTGTTAAATAATATTACTTTTTTATTTCTAATCGTACTTTGCCAATGCAATGGAGCTTCTCTATGGTCACGTAATGCATTAAACATCGCATCAAGTTTAGGGGAACCTAATACCAATACTTTATCGGCCTTAGTACCATTAGCTACATATGCATCTTTTAAGATTTCTGATTGCACAATGATTTTTGTGACATTATTAAATGATGGAACCCCGTACAATTCCGGTGTACTAGCACTCCCTGCAACATAATAAGGAACATATACTAACATGTCTGTATATTGGGCAAGATTATCAGAGAAAAAGCGTGGGTAAACCATGGTAAGCTTATTATACTGGTCAAATGGATTGTGAATATAAATAACATCAGGTCTTCTATTCTCAAAATCATACACATCAAACGGTATTGTATTTATATCTTTTGGAAGCTCATTTCCTTCATAGCAAAATTTAATGATTTCCCCTTGAGCGTTTTTTTCGTAGTACGGAATAGGAACTACGTAACATGTACAATTCGGATCCTTCTCAGCTTCTCTATATATACTTTCAAGCGAATCCCACATTGATGCTTTATACGGCATGAACGCTATTTCTATATCTGTCTTTATATCATTGATTATCCTAGTTCTTACGTTATTCACTATGATTTTAATATTATTTACATGAGTTATAAATGATTGCTCTTTCTGCATTCCTGGCTTTAAACATTGAACGGCATCAATGGCTTTTTGAATCAGTTCGCGTACTTCATGTTCCTCACTCAGTAAGTTAGACAAAAATACTAGACTATCATTGCAATCTTGTATCATTTCACCAGTATAGCTTACATAATCTATACCTTCTTCTATTGTAGACATAAACTCCAAAATTTGTTTCTTTCGATTTAATCTCATAGTCCATCTCCAGTTAAGTTTATCTATTTTCTTTATGCTCTTATCAACTTTTTTATTATAAGCTCTATTTTATATAAATCTGCAAGTTCCATTTGTATTATTCTATGTTCCGATCAATCTTTTGACCTAACGGTATATTCCATTTTTCTATTTCACCATCAGGTTGCGCTGCACCAGTTTTAATCCTATGCTGAAAACGATGCTCATTCCACTGATTTGCATTTTTCTCAGATCACTAAGCTGGAAACTTCATGTTTTTTCTTGCTTAATCCTTATTGATAAGCTATTTAAACTTGTCATCCTTGTATATACTCTATCGACAAAATACAACAAAAGATTAATAGTCTTTAACTTGAATGGATATGATAATAGCACATAAATTAACAAAAAATACTGCAAATATAAACATAGTGCCAAAACATCATATGCAAATACTGCACACATGGAGAGGTGAGGAGATTCATACAACCCCGTTTCCTTCCATCAAACCACCATATACCATGACGTCCTACAATATAAGGCTCTAATTTGAGGTCATATCAAAGTCAAAAATAAAGGCAAAGATCATCCAGTTCATCTTAGCCTGGACACTTTGCCTAAAAATTAATTAATTCGATAAGATTGTATATCCTGCTTATCGTACCCTTCTTATGGGCAATCAGGACATGTGACGGTCGAAGAACAATTAGATGCCGACTTCCCTCATCTTCACTGTAATTTGCTCGATCCTGCCGTCCATATCTGTCCCCGTAAACTTAGGGAGACTCAACTCGCTCACAATCGCTCCGTCACGCATAAACATGATCCGTTCCGTCCGTGCCGCAACCTTGGCGTCGTGAGTAACAAGCATGACAGCAGTACCTGCTTCGTTGATTTTAGAAAAGATGTCCATAATCTCCTGTGCCGACTTCGAATTAAGCGCACCCGTAGGTTCATCACCAAAAATAATTTTGGGACTGTTCATAAGCGCACGGCATATCCCTGCACGCTGAAGCTGACCACCCGACACTTGTGTAATGTCGCGCTTTTCTAGCTCCGCAATGCCCACCCTCTTCATGAGTGCCCTTGCCTTTTCCGTAATTTGTGCAGCATTCTTTCGATTGTCCCTCATAGAGGGAAGAATGATATTGTCGAGGATATTCAGGTTTTTCAACATCGTCGGCTGTTGGAACACGAACCCCATTTTTGTTCTGCGTATATCAGACAACTCGTTCTCGCCAATCTCCGCTAAATTCTTATCGTCCATGATGACTTTACCGCCATTTACGCCATCTGTTCCGCTCAGTGCGAACATCAGTGTTGATTTTCCCGATCCTGAAGGTCCCATGACCGCGACGAATTCGCCTTCATTGATTTCAACGGATACACCGTCGAGAACATTGCGCTTCTCATCACCCTCGCCGAAAGATTTTACGAGTTGATCGCCGATAATGATCTTCTTCATATGCCTACTCCTTTATACTTTCGGAAATTTTGATTTGCCCTGCTCTCGATGTACCGATGATGGTTGCGATAAGCACAGTACCGATCATCATTAGTGGGCTAAGCAGATACGCTGACAGTGGATTGACCGTAAATTGGAACGCCGACGCCCCAAAGTAAGAGACCATTGCCCCCGCAAGCATCTCTCCGAGCGTATTGGCTAGAAGCGTTCCAAGGACAATGCCCACAATCAGCACGAACACGGAACGCGTCACATACTGCGCCTGAATATCCGAATTTGTAAAACCGAATGCCTTCATAACGGCAATGGAGTATCTATCCTTTGCAACAAGCAGTTTCATAAACAACAAGGTAACCAGTACCGCTATCAACAACGCAACGGCAATTGCGGAATAGGATGCCTTGCCAACAGCACTGATTGTCGAGCCAAATGTCTGTGCCATAAACTCATCGATGTCTGACACCTTTGCAAAAGGGAATTTATCCGCATATTCTGAAACTTTACTACCGATAAGCGATTTGTCAGCAATTACCGCACTGATCACAACCCACATCATCTCTGCCGACTGATCGGTAAACACCGCCTTTGCGGTTTTGCCTCCATTGGTAATGTCAGAATAAATGCCGCTTACCTTGAGATTTTTTTCTTTCCCCTCTATCACTAGAGTCATGGTATCGCCGACTTTTTTGTCGAGCTCTTTGGCGTTCATGACCGACAGCGCCACTTCATCTTCTACACGTGGAGCCGTACCCTCCGAATATTGCACTGGGAATACGGAATGGTCTCCGAGCTCGATCTTTACCCTTTCCTCCGAGCCATTCTCCATCTTAGCTTTAAATGTTTTGGTTGTGAGTACCGCATACTTGGAGATCGCGCTATCGCTGCTCATTGTTTTGAGCATTTCAGCTGCCTTCTCAGACATATGGTCAGTCTGCTGTATATCGATGCGCATATCGCTGTTGCCTATCCCCATATATTTGATGAAGCTTTTTGAGGAAATGGTGTTATAGAGGTTCTGAGGAACGATGATGATAAATGCCGAAATCACCAACACGGCAAGCATTGTAGCGTATAGCTTCTTCCTCGCAAGCACATCTTTGATACCAAGAAAAGCATTGGTATGGAACAGTTTGTTATTACTCAGATTGAAGCGTTTTGCGCCCGAGGCCTTTTCCTGAGAGGCTCCATATCGAATGGCTTCGGCAGCGGATATTTTCCGGAAGCGTCTTAGCACTCCATTTACAAAAGCAATAATTGCCCCAAATACAAGCAGTACGCCGATTACCCCGAACAGCATAGCAAGAGAAGTGTTCTCGCTTTCTCCCATATACATGCGGATATTTTCAAGGAGCATCCCTTTGAATACAAAAGAAAGTGCATAACCGAGCACACAGCCTGCCGCTGCAATCGCCGCATACTTCACCAGATAAATTCCCTTGATATCGGAAATGCGGAGCCCTATGGCCTTCATCACGCCAATCTCGCGGTAATCGTCTTCGATCTTCGCCAGGAGTGTAAAGCGGATGCACATCAATGCGATTGCTACAACAAGTACGCTGACTAGAAGGATCACCCCTATCATCATCCCGTCGGAAATCGCGTTAAGTGTTTTGAAGAGAGAATATGTAATCGCTGGCCCGTTCGCTTCGAGTCCAGAAGAGGCATAAGCCGTTTCGAATTCACTCGTCTTAGACAAATCCTTGAGTCTAAACTCGATCAAATACTCGACGTTCCCTGCATGTTTTAACTCCTCATAATCATGCTTGCTGACCAGCATTCGCTTCGAAGAAGCTAACGAGGAATTCATTTGCGAATCTCGAAGCATGCCCGCAACCGTGAACTCCTTCCCGCTTATGTTCGCCTTGTCGCCAATCTTCGTTATTCCGTCCTTGATGTAGCTGATCGGAACGTACAGTTCTCCATCGGATGCTTGGATAGGACTGCCGTCAAGATTCAAGAGGAAGTCGAACTTCTCGCTCTGGACAGTAAGACCATTGTCCTGCACACTATTAGCAAGTGAACCATTGCCAAAGCGGATTTGCGAGCCGTCCATATTCAAAAACTCAAGCACCTGAAAGTCTTCAACATTAGCATCTTGCTCCGCAAAAGCATTCAGCCGTGCTGTGTTAAGTGCACCTGAGTGCATCTGCATAAAATGCGGCGTTTTCGCCTGAATCATAAGTGTGTCTAACGCGCCTGTTAGATTGACGATGAGAATTGCCGCCAGTGAGACAAGCATTGCCGCAGCGGCAACAAATATCATCGTTGTCAGGGTTATTGCCTTGCTCTTCAACATGTCATTACGGATTATCCTGAAATGCATACGTCACCTCTGTTCCTCGAACTTCTTAGCCGATTTCAAGTCGTACAGAATCACAAAAGCCATGCAGAACAAAATTGCAGCAATAAGTCAGCGATGTTCATAAGTAACCTAAGCAACCCTTCCCTGTTATCTGTCACTAGTCATATGGCTATCTTCCCTGATGATAGAACGAGAACTTATATGTTCCGGCTCTGTTTGAAACTAGGACGTTTTGGTCGGATACGAAACCTTCATGATCTCAAGAAAAAATTCACATTTTTTCCGAATGATGTAGTTCTATTTAACTACTCGGCATGTTTTCCGTTTATGTTTCCGAACATCCTCATCGTGTGAATGAGACTTCCCTCTGCAGCCCCAAGCAGTCTCTCTATGTTATAAACAAATGCCTGCATACGTAACATCCGCTCTTCGTCCGTCAATTCAACCACATCATCATCCAACACGGTATTTGCATAGATCACGATCATCTCCATGCATTCATATGGGAACGGCGTATGGAACATGCCCACCTGGATGCCTTCGCGGATAATTTCCGCCAGTATCGGCGTAACGCCGTTAATGATGACCTTCTGTATTTTCTGATGCATAAGTGCGTTCTGCGGCTTGTGAATATGCTCCATTATCTCCTTGCTGCTCCCGCCGCTTATGTTCAGTGCCATGACTACACGGATAATACGCTCGACTACAGGGATGCTCTTGTCAGCAGCAATATCCTGCGCCGCACCTAATAGACGGACATTGTACCGCTCGATCAGCGCGTCTAATATATCCTCCTTCGATTTAAAGTGGTGATATAAGGTTCCACGTGCAATCCCGACCTTATCGAGGATATCGTTTGTACTTGCACCGTCAAAGCCTTTCAGGCCAAAAAGCTCATCCGCTGCGTCAAGAATTTCATTTCTACGCTCTTCGGCTTCTTTTACAATTCTCATCCATATACCTCTTTCTTTAGTAGACCGACTGCCTGTCTGTTAAATGTTAACATAAACCAATCTATTAAAAAAGGACTTTTGCCCTAAAAAATTTGAATACATGGAAGGGTTTAATAAGTATCTCTTAACGCTTTTGTTGGGTATTAAAAAAGCTCAGACCTAATCAGGTCGAGCTTTTTGTAAAGCAACCACTATTTCGTCTTCATCATCATCTATCCAAAAAACGGATTACTGTACCGTAAGAAAAAATCTCCATAACCTGCTTTTTGCCAATCAAACTATCAGAAACAGCTACACGATATTCAAATTGACAACTTATCACAGCATCCCCACGCAATTGTTCACATTTTTTCTTTAACTGATTTTTAACTCCCTCAAAGGCTAAATTAGGGTCTGCAGATTTATAATAGCCTTCTTTGTGAGAATCCATCGCGAATATGGTATCAATCACTTCATAATTTCTTTTCAAATCACCTGTTGTGATGATTACTGACATAACCTATCCCTCCGAATCCAATGATTTGTATGTAATCAAGGAGTATTTCGGCAAAGGGCAAGGGCATTCCTTCCAAGCCTATGAAATTCGAAAGGTTTGTCTTCTCATCCACATCGTTGCAACCCACTTTTCGCCTTTGCTTACAGGTGTACCTGCATGCAGGGTAAGTTCGTTTAATTCAGGATTACTGTAAAAATATTCGAAGTAGACCGCCATGCCTCTATTAGGGAACACGGATAAATTAAGCTTAGGGAAGGTCGTTTCTCCGCCTTCCTCCACATCATTCAGATACATAACTAGTGTACTAATTCGATTATTGCCACTTGCCCGACTCGTCTCAGCGAAGTAATCATAATGCGGTTTATACTCCTGACCGGGGGTATAGAGCAGCACTTGCAAACCATCACCATGCTCGATCGGAATATTCATGATTTGAGCGATTCGCTTCTCAATCCTTGCGACCGACTCACTGTCTTCACAAAATACTCCACTGCTCGTTCTAATTTGATCGACCGAACGGTCTTCTCCGATTTTGGAGCGCTGCAGCCGATCTCTTGAGTGTTCAATCAGTTCATCGCACTCTTCATTACTAAGGACATTTCCTAATACCATAACCAAGGGCTCCTCATATTTGGCAAGGATTCGAATCTCTCGATCTTCTGTCTTAATTGTGCTTCCGACATGATCAAAAATAGTACGTTCTTTCTCCGTCGCGTTCCCGATCATCCTTAGGTATCCCCCAGCTAATGACATCAATCACAAAAATAAGATACCATAAAATGGTCATTCCGCTCTACTAATTTTTAGAAAGGTACAGACCACTCTCACCTTTACCTCTACATTCCGAATCATACATTCCTGACTCACAACTAATACGCAGCCGCAATATAATGTCTCTAGGCTGTATGTGACGAAAATACACGAGCATTCAGTCAAACGTTATCATTATTATTGTTTTCATCTGGTGGTTGACGTTGTCTTTATGATAAAGAATGGAACGGGTGATATCATTATGATCTATACGGCTCTTGGGGACTCCATCACATTTGGGGAAAATGCTTCTTCACTAGCACAGTCTTATCCCCGATTGATCGTCTCTGCGTTACATTCAAAATCATGCAGGGCCCAAGGCTTTGTTCTGGCTCAGCCTGGTTGGAACAGCTATGATCTATTGGATGCTTTGATTTGGCGCGGGGCCCCTGTAATCAGTCATTCCTCAGTCGTTTCGGTATGGATTGGCGGGGTGGACTTAGCGAACACGGCACTAGCCGCGCTTAGATCTAAAACAGCACCGGAAGTAAAACATATGATTGCAAACTATGAACGGAATTTAAGTTCCATTTTCACTCAAATTCAAGCAGGAAGCTGTGCTCGAATCGTTTGCTGCACCCAATACAATCCATTTCCCAAAAGTCCTCTTGCCGTTGATGCGGTAAGCAAATTAAATCTTCTAATCAGTGAAATTTCCCGTCATTTTGATGTTACGGTAGCTCCCGCTCATAAGTGGTTTGAAGGGAAGCAGGCCGAGCTTATCTATGGATTTCAACATGGAAAGATTGAAGATGCACTGGGCGGATTTTTGCCGATACACCCGAACAACAGGGGTCACCAAGTGATTGCAGCGAAGTTGGCGCCATATCTTTTTCCAAACACTCCCCCGCTTTTTACTTAACGAATAAGTTCTAGTATAATAGCGAAGAATGAAAATAGTACAAATCCAAAGGAGGGATTGCACATGGATATCAAAGCAAAAATTGAAGAAGTCGTTGCTAAAATCAAAAACGATCCAGACTTCTCATCTAAATTTATGAGTGATCCTGTCTCGGCGATCGAATCTGTAATAGGGATTGACCTGCCAAATGATCAGATCAATGCATTAATCGAGGGTGTAAAAGCGAAATTGACCGTAGATAAAGCCAGCGGCGTTTTTGATTCGATCAAGAAGCTGTTCTAATTTGTACATAGCAAGTTGAACAGTTCTCATACAAAGGGGATATACAAGTCATGTGAAATGACCTGTATATCCCCTTTTCGCATTCACATATTTGCAGCAGCTAATCATTTGCCTGTTTCTCGAAAGAATAGATATATATCGCTCCTGTCATAAAAAAACATAGGTTTATATGGTAATATTGTGAAATGGGTGATATGTTATGTTGGAAAATATTTCACTATTTGATTAGAGAGAAGGAATTGAATGATTTATAAAGCAGATCTCAAGGTAAGAGAAAAATTGGTACCTATGTTCGAACACATGGATAACACTTTTGTTCTCTCCTATCTCCAAGGACATATGGGTGACGCTTGGGTAGACAACCTTGAGAATCCAACTGTTGCTCAGATTACTGTGGGGCTTATAGTGTTTTATGCGGGGAATCCAAACACAGAGGAAGCTGAAGAATTACTTCACAATCTTCCTGAATTTACGCTTGCAATTGTTGATTCGGATGGGTGGAAAAAGCGGATAGAAACGGTTTACAAAGGATCCTATGAGAAATTTCAGCGATTCAGATTTAAAAAAGATTCTGTGGATTTAGATAGAGCACACATACAGAATCTACTGTCTGCATTACCTGAAGAATATGAAATTAAAAAAATTGATAAAGAGATAGCTAACGCCCCTTCCTTCCATGAGCTCTCAGAAGACTTTGTCAGTCAGTTTGATTCGATTGATGATTTTATGGAAAGAGGAATCGGGTATGCTATTTTACATAAAGGGCAGGTTGTTTCTGCGGCAACATCATTTAGCATCTATGATGACGGAATCGAGATCGAAATTGCGAGTCACCCTAACCATAGAAGGAAGGGACTTGCAGCAACTGTTGCCTCTGTACTGATTTTAGATTGTCTGGATAGAGGGAAATACCCGAGTTGGGATGCGGCGAATGCTGAGTCTGTTGAGCTAGCAAAAAAGCTGGGATATACGTTCAAGGAATCTTACGACACATATTTTATTAATAACAAAGTGAACAGAAGCCAATCTTAGATCCTCCAGCATTTCTTTATACGCCTGTAAACAGGTAAATCCCTAACTGATTTTATTATGGAATGTATTATTTTTTTGGGTAATTACAATAATGATCTAGGGGAATCAAAAAGCATGCATAATAGGATTTTAGAAAATCAAAACGTAGGAGGTAATCATGGGCAGAATCGTTCATTTTGAAATTCATGTAGATGACATGGAACGTGCTAAGAAGTTTTATGGAGAGGTATTTGGATGGACATTTGAGGATTGGAGCGATTATGCTGGAATGCCCTATTTCGGAGCTACGACTGGGGATGCAAATGAACTGGGCATTAACGGGGCTTTGATGCAACGTAAAGGCACTACCCCTGAATCAGGTCAGCCTTTGAATGGCTATGCATGTACAATGGGAGTGGAAGACTACGATTCTACTGAGACAAAAATTCTAAAGCTGGGAGGCAAAGTCGCATTGCCGAAGCATGCACTACCCGGAATGGCATGGCAGGGGTATTATATTGACACCGAGGGGAATACTTTTGGGATTCATCAGCCAGATAAGAATGCAAAATAGAATTTTTCCCTTTACACATAGGAAAACCCGGCCGCTATAGAGGTCGGGTTTTTCTATGTGTACCTTATTTTATATACGTGAGAGATGCGAATATTTTCTCTTCCCCTTTATCAATGGTGTGCTAAAACAGACCAAACCCCTTTTTAATTACATGGACATATGTCCATTTCATTTTTACACCATTTACTTCTGTCATCTTCTGAATTCTGGTTTGACTGACTTCATGGTGGCGAGGGGACTATTGACTTCTCCATTGGACTTGCTGCCTAAGCTTATCCTACGATGACTACCTTTGGGTTTGAAATCGACCAAGTTATCAATCCCATCCACAAATCGTCACTCCCCTATAGGCATCTGCATACGATGGAGAAAATGAACAAATCAAAATTGGAGGTCACGACCATGAGCTTGCAACAACAGGGGCAACAAGAACAAACACTATATCGAATGGATCCATCGACTATGCATAACGTAAGATCCATTCAAGATCACATAGGAAATATATGCCGCAACCATATGAATAAACTGGTTCTAGTGGAGACGGTGGATGGCGATGTTTTTGAAGGGGTGCTTATCCACTGCGAAAGAGGAATTTTATACTTACGACTTCCAAGCCAGGGGGCTAGTCGCGCTTTTGTACCTGGTTTCCAAAATGATTTCGTCTTGCCCCTAGTACTGTTCAATTTACTCGCCATTTCATTAATATAGGCTCAAGCCTAATCTAAGGAGTGAAATCTTATGGCATTTATGTCGCCTCAAGGACCACAAGGAATACAGCAGGCACCATCCTCCCCTCCTCCACAATTCGCACCACCACAACCCGCTGCTACAGCGTTCGCCATCGACCCCGGAGCTATTTCCGGTTGTTTATTCCGCAACACGTATGTGTGGTTAAGAAATGGGAACTCGTTCTGGTTCTTCCCAACCTTTGTAGGACGTAGATCCGTTGCAGGTTTTAGATGGACCGGTTTTGGATGGATGTTTACGGGAGTCGATCTAAGAAGCATTGTGTCATTTACATGTTTTTAGAGAAGAAAATAGCGGCCCAGTACCTTACCGGTGCTGGGCTTTTGCATACGGGTAACCCACAAATTTAAAATCTTTACCTAAGGGCTGCACACTGACATTGTGAAGCTCTACAGCGCCACTCATCTTTTCGATCCCTGTCCCGCCGAGAAAGGACGATGCATTCCGACCACCTATCAACTTTGGAGCCATGTAAATAATGACTTTGTCGATGAGTTTATTCTCAAAAAAGGCTGCATTGATTTCACTACCGCCTTCTATCAAAACGGAAGAGATCATCTCCCTGCCCAAAAGCTGAAGAACTTCGATTGGATTGACCCTGCCCGTCTGTTCCGTAACAAAGACTTTAACGCCTGCCTTTTCTAATGCCGCCCTCTTCTCGGCGTCATGAGAAGTTGTTGTGAACACCCAAGTAAGAGCTTCTCCATCTGTAACCACCTTAGCATCCAAAGGTAACCGTAAAGAGGAATCCAAAACCACGCGTATCGGATTCCTACCGTTAGGCAGCCTTGTTGTAAGCTCGGGGTCATCTGTAAGCACCGTGTTGACGCCAACTAAGATCGCGGCATTCTGATTGCGGAGAACGTGGACATCCTCCCGAGCTGCTTCTGAAGTAATCCATTTGCTATCGGAAGTGTAGCTATTGATTTTCCCATCCATCGTGATAGCTGTTTTTAAAGTCACAAACGGAATATGCTGGACAATGAATTTATTGAAAACCTCATTCATTTGGTAAGATTCTTCTTCACATACTCCCGTGATGACTTCAATTCCTGCCTCCCGGAGTATATCCACCCCTCTGCCCGAAACGAGCGGGTTAGGGTCAAGTGCTGCGATCACCACTTTTTTAATGCCTGCTTCAACAATAGCAACTGCGCATGGCCCTGTTCTACCATAATGGGAACAAGGCTCAAGCGTCACATAGATGGTCGCTCCCCGCGTAAGCTCTCCAGCCATGCGGATCGCATGGATTTCGGCATGGGGTTCGCCTGCCTTCATATGAACCCCGATGCCCACGATGCGGTTTTCGTTGACAATCACAGACCCTACAAGCGGGTTGGGATCAGTCTGCCCCTTCATGGCCTTTGCATTCTGTATGGCCAGCCGCATATAGAATTCATGGTTATTCATCATTGTTGCAGGAGCCATTCCCTTCGTTTATATGTCCCGACCGCTCGATTTTGGTTTTTAAATATTTTTCATTATATTCCGATATATCTCCCCAAAGCTGTACCCTATCTTCTACTGCCATGCCTGCGTTTCGAAGCGCATCAATCTTTTTAGGGTTATTGGTTATCAGTGTAACCGGTTTGGTCCGAAGGACATTTAATACTTGTATCGCATCACTATAGTCACGGGAATCATCAACAAATCCAAGTTTAAGATTGGCATCTACGGTATCGTAACCATTTTGCTGAAGGATATAAGCCAGCGCTTTACTGAAAAGCCCGATCCCTCTGCCTTCGTGGTTGGCAAGATAAAACAGCGCGCCAGTTCCATGCTCGGCAATATGCACCAATGACTGTTCTAGCTGATATCCACAATCACAGCGTTTGCTACCGAAAATATCCCCGGTGTGGCAAATGGAATGGAACCGGATTAAGGCATGATCTGCATTCTCGAAGTCTCCGTGCACCAGCACGCTCGATTGTTGAAATTCAGCTAAATTCACATTCGATAATTTGGCAACAATATGCTCAAAATCTTCCGTTACCTCGCTGCAATTCAACCAGCAATACCATTTAAACTGAACGGTCTCCCCCCGCAAATTAATCGGAAGATTTATTGGTCCGACTAGATAAATGGCTCCGTTTTCCGTGTTGATCATTTTAATTCTCTCTTGTAGAAGAGAAATGACTTTCGGATCAAACTCCTTAACAGCAGGCATTAACACAACTCCTCTTTTAACCAATGTTTATGTCTTATTGTGAACGAAACAACTTTTATACCCTGTTAATGGTTAAACCAGCATCCCGCCTAAGCCAATCCAGAACATCACGTTGATTTTCTTCCGAAACGCCATGGTCGGTCGGGTATATCTTTAATGTGATTCGTTGCGTGTGTTCCTTTAAATATGTCGCCGTTTCATGCACGATTCTGACTGGGAATATGGAATCATACTCACCGTGCGAGACAAATACCGATACATTATTCAGACTTCGAAGTGAATATTCCGTCTTTACAAAGTCAGGAATGTATCCATTCAACGCAACAATTCCCTTTAGTTGATCCCCCATTGTAAGTGCAATCGTCATGGATAAAATGGCGCCTTGACTGAAGCCGAGCAAGTAACATTTGCCCGGATCGATTGGATACTTATCCATCGCATATTGAATGAAAGCTTCGAGCTGTTTTACCGCCTCATCAAACATCTCTCGAATGGGATTGCCCAGACTTTTCAGTTCGTAATATTGATATCCTGCACCAAGCGGTAGATTACCGCGAATCCCAATGACAATGAAATCATCACTTATAGGTGCTACCAAGCCAAACATATTTCCTTCATTAGAACCTTTACCGTGCAGCGTAAAAATAACCGGGTATTTCTTATTCGGTACTACATTGGCAGGCAGGTGAACGTCATATTGGTAAAACGGAGTCATTTGAACCACCCTTTTTGAGACGCTTTTCCTGCCATAATAATGTGGTCAAGCGAGAATGGCGACCGGTCGGCCACTGCAAGGTATAAAGAAACCATCATAAATCCAAGATCCAACTCATAGCCAGCCATTTGAGCATTGCCAAGAAGTCCGGCGGAGAGTTTTGCAGTCAGTATTGCACCAATAAGCATTACTACGAATAACGCCGCTACATAACGGGTAAACAATCCCGCTATCAGCATAACACCGCCCACAAGCTCAAGCAGCGCCACGATATAAGCCGCAAATCCAGGGATACCAATGGAACTGAACCATGCCTCAACATTAGTCATGCCCATTTGAAATTTCGCGATACCATGAAACATAAATATGATTCCTAGCACTACACGCATAATAATTGTTACAGCAGCTGTCTTCGTCACACAAATCACCCTCAAAATAATATTAGTCATAAAGAAATAAAATTCATATTAGTAATACTAATCAAAAGCAAGTAGCGTGTCAACAAAAAAATTGCTAATATACAATTATATTTGTTATCACTAATATTAAAGAGGTGCAGTCCTATGGATATTGGCTCCACAATACGTGCTATCCGAAAACGAAAAAATATAACTATTGCTCAGATCTGCGAAGAAACTGGTCTATCACAAGGATTCATGAGTCAAGTGGAAACGAATAAGACTTCCCCTTCCATATCAACTCTAGAAAACATCGCAAAAGCACTAAAAGTACCTTTAGCTTACTTGCTATTAAAGAAAGAAGATCGGATGAATATTGTTCGTAAAGATGAGCGAAGCATTACGACAAGCGGTTCTGATAAGTTAACAGTGCAGCACTTAAGCTCTACGAAGAACGTAAGGATGATGGTCGTAGAGTTTCCTCCAGGGGCTTCGACAGGGATTGCTCCACATGCGCATGAAGGTGAGGAGGTTCATGTTGTCATTGAGGGAAGAATCTACGCGGAGCAGGGAGAAGACGCGGCCGAATTTGAAAAAGGTGATTCCTTCAGTTGGAACGCATGTACACCCCATTTGGTGAAAAACATCGGTGATGAAACTGCCATCGTTCTAATATCCATCTATACGGAGAACGACAACAATCGGGAGCTAATCTAACTATAAGCGATGTTCGTAGGACATAAAAATGAGGCTGAAGCACAGTGATTTGATCTCTCACCATTGTGCAACAGCCTCATCGCTTTACATCTATTCGTCTACGTTTAAATCAACTTATACTCTTTAAGCAGCTGCATGATTCTGGTGTGAGAAACTTTTTGCACACCCGTCACTGCTGCTAATTGGATTGCTGGAGGCAGTTCCATATCGGTTAGCTTCTTGCCGTCCATCATTTTCGCTGTGGAATCCAACAACACACGGACATCATAAGCGGATCCAAATACTTCTGGCACGCCGCGATCAATGTCAAGAAGCGTGTATACAGCTTCCATGGCGGTACGTACCGAATACTCCGTGGTGAATACCGTGTCTCGCGGTGTTTCGGCAAAGTTACCGATAAAGGCAGCGTTGATACAACCATCAGGAACTACATTCGGACGGTCTCCCGCAGCTCTTGGCATGAAGTAAGATGTAACATAAGGCATCATGCAAGGCACACAGTTTGCGGAGTTTACGGCAAGATCGTGAATCTCTGCTTCAGGTACGCCCATGTGGTAGAGCCATTCTTCCGTGATCTCGATACCCGTGCAGTCCTTCATCGGTTTCTTGATGTAGTCACCTGGCACGTCGCAATACAAGCTGTAAACCCATACGACGAGCTGATCTTTTGGCTGCGATTTGAAGTGAGGCTGTCGGTTCAAGGTAAAGCTCATCAGCCATTTTGAATCTTTTACTGTCACGATACCGCCGGTAACGACCTTGCCACTGAATGGATCCCGCTTGCAAATTTTCTCGATGTAAGGAGGGATTCGGTCATCCAACGTTGTAACCGTAGCAGACTCCCAGTTGCTTTCCGCAATGTTGCCACAGAATTTGTCTGGACGGCCAAAGGCAGGATCTTGCTCCGCGATCTTCTTCCAAAGCTCCCAGCTTCCCCCGAGGGAGGTATTCATAACGGCAGGAGTGTTGTTGTCGCCTAAAGTGGAGCTCTCGGTATTACTGCCATTCGTGATGAATACCAGATCATTTTCAGTCAGGTCAAAGTGTTTTTCTTGTCCGTTTTGAACATAGACCAGCTTTTTAGCAACTTTCTTGTTCTCCGTAATATCAAACTCAACATTCGTTACGGTCGTTGCATATTGGAAGGTGACGCCATGGCCTTGCAAATACTTCATTAGCGGCAATGCAAGAGACTCATACTGATTGTATTTTGTAAATTTCAACGCTGAGAAATCTGGCAATCCCCCGATATGATGAATGAATCTAGCGATATATCTGCGCATTTCCATCGCGCTATGCCAAGGCTCAAATGCAAACATCGTCTGCCAGTAAAGCCAGAAATTCGAATTAAAGAAATCTTCCGAGAAGACATCTGTAATTTTCATATCTTCAAGCGCTTCTTCTGGCGTAAAGAACAATTTGATAATTTCCATCGAAGCGGTTTGAGTCAGTGTGAATTTGCCATCGGTATGTGCATCCTCACCACGATTGAGGATAGCACGCTGCAAGGAGAAGTTCGGATCCTCCTTGTTGAGCCAGTAAAATTCATCTAATACCGATGCACCCTCTGTTTCAAGTGAAGGAATAGAGCGGAATAGATCCCACAGGCATTCGAAGTGGTTCTCCATTTCCCGGCCACCGCGGATAATGAACCCTCGACCGTCATCGTAGATGCCGTCTAATCCACCTCCGGCAATATCGAGTTCTTCAAGAATATGAATGTTTTCCCCCTTCATCTGACCATCCCGTATGAGGAATGCGGCTGCGGACAGTGATGCAAGACCAGAGCCGATCAGATAGGCGGATTTTTGATCAACACCGAGTGGTTTCTTTGGACGGGCAAAAGCTTCATAGTTACCATTGCTATAATACATCCTTACAACCTCCTTTAGTGATCCTGACACCTCCACTTTATAGGAGTATGAATGCAATAAAAATAGACAAGTAAAGCCCTGTGTCTAAAATTTAAACTTCAAGTGCCATATGTCTAAAATATCCATAGGTTATGGTAAAATAATAAGAAACATTGCATCCTAAGGAGAGGTTTCCAATTCATCCGTACACCAAACATGCATTAGCTGATGCATTGAAGGATATGCTGGGCGCCAAGACTTTAGATAAAATAACGGTTAAAGACTTAGTGGAAGCCTGCAAGTTGAATCGCCAAACCTTTTACTATCATTTTCAGGATATTTATGACCTGCTTGGATGGATATATAAAACAGAGGCACTGGGTGCTATCCAGAATAACAAATCCTATGCGACTTGGCAGCAGGGGCTATTTATCATTTTAGAATTTGTGGAAAGCAACAAGGCGCTTTGCATGAACACCTGTCGTTCTCTTGGAAAAGAGCATTTGGAAATGTTTTTAAATCAGGTTTTGTTTGAACTCCTAAGCAATGTCATCAATGAAGTATCAGATTCCCGTGTGATTTCAGAAAAAGACAGGACGTTCATCGTTCAATTTTACAGTCATGCCTTTGCAGGAACGCTGCTGGATTGGATTGAGGATGGGATGAAAACACCCTGTGAGGTAATCGTGAACCACATTGTTCGACTGATGGATGGGCGTTTTATGGATGCAGTGGAGCGTTTTAAGTGAATCTAAATCTATCATTTCTATCATTTTTTACAAATTAATACTTAATTTAATGGAAACAACCTGGATTTTACTACCAAATACCCCCTATACCTGATAGACTAACGAATAGTATTATATTTCAAGGGGGAAAACATGAAGAACTTCACAAAATTTCTATCTATTTTATTAGCCGCAGTGATTATATTATCTGGATGCTCAAGTAATAATGCTGCGGATTCGAAGGATCGATCTGCGGATGAGAAGCTGGCATTATCCTATGTCACAAACTACCACAATGGAACGAAAGAGGCCAAAACAAAGTTTGTTGATGAGAGTATACACCCTGATGTGCAAGGTAAATTCCGTGTCGGTGCTAAGAGAGCGCTTCCGGAGGACGAGCAGCTGAAGGATCCGAAGGTTGTAGAATCTGCTGATTATGATGACGGAGACACAAAAGGATCATTAGTACTCATTCAATCGGCAGACGATAAAGAAATGATTGCGCTGATTACCGAAAATAAAGTTTACATGCATTTCAGTCTACAGAACACGGCTCCGGATACGTATGATCAAATACGCAGTTCATTTAAAACAGCTAAAAAAGGCTAAATATTTAAATAACAATAGAGCCACCTGATCTGAACTAAACCCGTCAGTAGACATTAGAATACAATGATTAAGCAGCCTTAGCTCGTACTTCCATCGGGCTAAGGCTGTTTAATCTTTTCTGCAGCCGTTCATCCCTAATTCCTATCCCCTGTAGAGCAAAGAAAGCCGTGCAAATGTCAGGAAATAATCCTAATTCCATAGTTCCCGTCACTCTATTCAGCATTATAAGGCGCCCCATCGTATCCGTATGTTTTAGTACGAATCTTTTCCAACACTTTTGATTTTTTCATTGGATGTTCGCCTTTTTGGGCGTAGCGAAAAATGTTCATCTAGGCATTTGAACAGGCTAAATTTCTAGATACCCATACAATAGGAATAGAATAGGGAAAATGCCTTGTACCCGTCCAATTATATGAATTTGAGGTGACGGTCTTTGGATTGGAATCAAAACAGAGGAACTTACCATGCATTTATCAGCCTTGGAGCAACGTGCCAGACTGCGCATCAATTAAGAAGACTAAAACTCCGTAAATTTAGTGGCCCACTTGATTGGTTCATTTCCTATCCTTCCTCAAAACTTTCACATCTCCTCAAGACAAGGTTCAATGGATTTATGGAATTAGACAAATTGCGTCTTATAAACATAGTCGATAATCATTATGTTTTACGTGATACGGAATACCATGTAGATTCGTATCATGATTTCCCCGTTCATTATAATCCAAACCAGCTGTACCCCAAGTATAAAGAGACAATGGACCGTAGGGTATCCAGATTTTTAAAAACGATAAAAACCGGTCCTGTTTGTTTCGTGCGTACAGAAACTTCAAGCTCGGAGGCACGGCTCCTGGAACAAGCTTTATCTGGCATTTCGTACAAAGATTTCAGGATACTCATAGTTAATTTCCATAATCAGTGGGGAAAGGGCGTCATTTATGACGATTGGGGACTGCAGCGCGTTTCTTCTGTGAAAATTCCACCAGGGAGGAATTGGAGAGGCTCAGACCATCATTGGGATCTCATTATGAAAGGGTTTAACCTTAATTTATGACATGCATTTAACTTGTTGCCTACATGTATGAATTCAGTAGAAGCCTGGCATACGCTGTAAGACTTCGCCTCCAACGCAAGAAGCCGACCTCATGCGGTCGGCTTAATTTTGCAGATCTTGTCTAAGTGAAATCACAATATTCAATTTAGGAGGAAGTTCCATACTCCTACTTTCATGTTGGGGTTGTGACTGAATACCTTGATTGTATTTATAAAGTCTGTACTTTTTTCTTCCCTTCATATCCAAATACTATTATGAAAAAGGCTGCAGTTACTAGTGTAATAATTGCTGAAATTAAATATACTAACATTGGACTATACGCTGGGATTCCTAAGAAACTTGCAAAGGCGTAAGATACCATTTTCACTTGGAAAAACCCATTAATTGCGCCACCTATTGCACCTGAAATAATAATGTAAATGAAAGTTTTGCGATATGGAACAATTAAACCATAGATAATGGGTTCTGTTACACCGCTTAGTACAGCTGGTATCAAAGAAGAACCTGCTAGAGTTCGCAGCTTTTTATTTTTCGAGCGTAGTAAGAAACCTAACGCAATCCCCATTTGAGCAAATGCACACATTCCCCCCATTGCATATAATGGATCACCGCCAGCGCCTAAGTTCGCTAATACAATCGGGACAAGTCCCCAGTGAAGTCCCATAACAATTAAGAAGGTATAAAAACCACCTAGGATAGCACCAGTCAACATTCCACTGACACCACTCAACATTACAACAAAATTAGCAATTCCTTCACCAACCAAAGTACCAAAAGGACCAAAAATCAGCATAGTTAACGGTACAATTACAACAAGAGATATCATTGGAACCAAGAACATCTGTAACATTTTTGGTATAAATCTTATTAGTAATTTCTCAAATTTCGAATAAAAAGCAATGGCTATAAAAACGGGAAATACACTAGAAGCGTAATTAATCGGTATTAATGTAATTCCTAAGAAGTCTACATTTCCATCCCCAATTAATCCCATAAATCCTGGCTCTAACAAAGATGCTCCAATTACTGCACCAATGTATACGTTTACACCCAGGCGTTTAGATAATGAGAAACCTAGTAGAATGGGTAAGAAATAAAAAACAGCGTTCGAAATGGAAGATAATATCATATACGTACTATTAGTTGTATCGATCAGATTCAGTTCCAGTAATAAATTTAAAATTGCCTTTAACATACCAGAACCAGCTAATACCCCCAATAAGGGCAGAAAACTTCCTGAAATAATGTCGAATATCTCTTGAACACCTTTTTTAGTCTTAGTTTCGTTTTGTACATTGTCGGCTTCCGATGTGTTGTTTTCTTTTAATGCCATAATTTCCTTGTATACATCGGATACTTTACTGCCGATGATTACTTGATACTGCCCTCCTGCAACAACCGTTCCCAAAACTAAGTCAGTTTCTTTTATTTTCTCATCATTTACTTTATTTTGATCTACTAATTGAAATCGTAATCTAGTAGCGCATTGGGATAAATTACTAATATTCTCCATTCCGCCTACTTGATTAACCAAGTTTTTAGCAATTTTCTCATAGCTCATTTCTATATCAACTCCTTATTGCTTTGATAATTTGAGTCTAGCAGCAACGTAAGCGCTTAACAATTTGTTTCATTTTCTAAAATCGGAAAATAAGATTCTCAGGATCTCTCCCCATTCCACGTTATAATTATGATCTGGAATAGGAGGGCATATACGCTTATTTATTTAAAATTCCACTAACAGGTCAATTGATTTCATCCCAACGAAACAGTGACTTGCTTCCATTACGGAAGAAGCCCGGGCATGCATGGTTATGGTGTTTCCTGTTCATAATAGAATCAAAAGGAGTGCTTCGCTTTTTTCATTTGCAAGGCTTAAAACAAGTCAAATACGAAATGAACAAAACGAAAATTAGGGTTTATTTTCATAAAGGAGTTCAATATAATGCAAGATCACTCAATTCCTTCTAGTCCAGTGTATATACGATTAACTGAGTACTTTTTTAAGTGCACTAAACCCAGTGTGTATTATGCAATTGTTAAAGTATTAATCAAAAAAATTCATCAATTCCCAGATATTTATATCGAAGAAATTGCCCATGTGGCAAAAACAACACCTGCAAGTGTAACTAAATTTTGTAAAGAAATAGGCTATTCTTCTTTTAAGGAAATGAGGACTGATTTAGCCCCCTACTCTTACAAAAATCCATTTAATACGATCGATTGGAATAACTCCCCACAAACTATGATAGAAGCGATGAAGACAGAAGAACAAAATCTAAACCAGAAAATTTATGAATTAATAGACCTAGAACAGTGCAAGAGAATCGCTGAAAAGTTGACTTCTTCAACTGAAATTGCCGTTTTTTGTAATACATTTAACTTTGCTTCTGCAAATATTTTGCGAGAATTACTTAGTCTTAAGGGTATTACTGTTTTTGAAATTAATCGCAAGGCGGATCTTTCTGTTATTAAACAAATGCTGCGCGAAGTAGATAGCTGTTTCATCTTTTCTCTTACCGGTAAATGGTTAACAGAAAATCCTGATATTCTTATGGAAATTCAACAATCAGAAACGCCCACATTTCTTCTGACATCTCAACCTGAAACATTCCATGCTCAAATTTTTGAAGAGATTATCTCTTTAGAAGCATTTCATTTTCTTTTTTATTCTAATTATTACTCCCAAAAAGTTATTCATACGATTTTGAAAGTCATTGCCAATTACCTAATGTTGGTTTAAATTTTCTATTTTTAGAAAACGATTAAGATAGTCATTCACGTGGTTTCCATTTATGATAAAGCTAAATCATGGTGGTAAAAATCATTATTTTGCTACAGATTAATTTATCATTTGAAAGGAAGTTAGCAGATGAAAAAGAATCCAAAGACATTTCCTGAAAATTTCTTTTGGGGAGGAGCTGTAGCAGCTAACCAGTTAGAAGGAGCATATTTAGAAGGCGGAAAGGGACTAAGCGTCGCTGACCTTAATCGTTTTCGTGATGATATTAACATTAAGAAAAAAGGAAACAAAGAAGTCAGTACAACAGATATTGAAGAAGCACTAAATGATAAAGTTGGTATTTATCCAAAACGAACAGGGATCGATTTTTATCATACATTTGAAGAAGATCTAGCTTTATTAGCTGAAACAGGAATGAATTCTTTCCGAACATCTATTAGTTGGGCGCGTATTTTCCCTAAGGGAGATGAACTAGAGCCCAATGAGGAAGGATTAGCATTTTATGATCGATTAATTGACACCATTATTAAAAATGGTATGGAACCTCTCATTACTATTTCTCACTATGAAATGCCAATTCATCTAGCAACGGAGTATAACGGTTGGTACAATCGCAAAATGATTGATTTCTTTACTACGTTTGCTGAGTCATTGTTTAAAAGATATCGTAATAAGGTAAAGTATTGGATTTTAGTGAATCAAATGAATTTGATTACTCATGAGTCCTTTAATCACTTAGGTATTCCTTCAGATCGAGTAGATAATCTTACGGAGGCGAAATATCAAGGGGTACACAATGAATTAGTGGCATGTGCAAGGGCGATTAAGATCGCTAAGGAGATTAATCCAGAATTTCAGCTTGGTATGATGTCTTACTATGGAAATGTTTATCCTGCAACATGTGATCCAAAAGATGTCTTAGCCAGTTTAAAATATAACCAAATGGAGTTCTTCTATTCAGATATTTTGGTCCGTGGCAAGTATCCAAATTACGCTTACCGCTTCTTTGAAGAGAAAGGTCTTCATATTGAGTTTGGTGAACAAGATGAGGAAGATTTCAAAAATACAGTTGATTTTGTTACTTTTTCTTATTACTACACTCAAATTACAGATTCTGAGCGTATCCATACGGACAGCCCAACAGCATTGAATCCTTATTTGAAACAAAATGACTGGGGCTGGTCAATTGACCCTATAGGTTTACGTACTGCATTAAACGAATGGTATGACCGCTATCAATTACCAATTATGATTACAGAAAACGGTATGGGTTTTTATGAAGAATTAAATGAAGAAGGAACAATTCACGATGACTATCGAATAAATTTCTTCAAAGAACACATCGTACAGGTAAAAGAAGCGATCAGAGATGGAGTTGATGTGATCGGTTTCTACCCTTGGGGACCTATTGATTTGGTAAGTTGCTCTTCTTCTGAAATGAGTAAGCGGTATGGTTTCATTTACGTAGACTTGGATGATTACGGAAATGGCAGCGGTAAACGGTATAAAAAAGCTAGTTTTGATTGGTATAAAAAAGTAGTCGAATCAAACGGTGAAAATTTATAAGTTTAACAAAACCCCGACCTCATGCGGTCGGGGTTTTCATGGTGGAGGCGAGGGGGTAATCGATTTCTTCATTGAACTTGCTGTCGTTGCTTATCCTTCGATGACTACCTTAGTGGTTGAAATTGATGCCGTGCTCGTCCGCTGTTGTCTTTTCTTCGAAGCCATTCCCTCACTTCCTGCGCGCGGAGCGTACCCCTGACAGGGGCAAATCCCCAATTTCGCCGAGCATGACAAAAACCCGACCTCATGCGGTCGGGTTTTTCATGGTGGAGGCGAGGGGATAATCGTTTTCTTCATTGAACTTGCTGTCGATGCTTATCCTTCGATGACTACCTTAGTGGTTGAAATCGATGCCGTGCTCGTCCGCTGTTGTCTTCCTTCGAAGCCATTCCCCCACTTCCTGCGCGCGGAACGAACCCCAGGGGTTCTCATCCCGTAACTTCGCCTATTTCCACCAAAAGCAAAAAACCGACCTCACGCGGTCGGTTTTTTCAGGTTTTTGGTGGAGGCGAGGGGATTCGAACCCCTGTCCGAAGATAACGCAACACGAGCTTCTACGGGTGTAGTCACAGTTTTGATGTCACCCGAGCATCGCCCCGTAACCGGCTATGCTTTGGGTCAGCCTGATTGTCTTCTTCAGCACACCCCAGGCGGAGATGTGACAGCGTATCCCACTAAAAGTTGAGCCCCTATCTCGGCACATGGGCGATGCAGAGTAGAAGCACGCTCACAGGTTATTAAGCTGCGAAAGCGTAGTTTGTTTGTTGTTTGCCGTTTAAATGGCTTTAGCGTTGATGAAGTGGACGCGTCCCCACTACCCGCTACCCGAGCCCGAACTATCCCCGTCGAATCCAAGAACGCCCCCATAAATGATAAGCGAACCTCGCCCATCAGGGGAATAGAGTCTTGAATTAAAGAGAATCTAGTTAAGACACAGATAGTGTATCCTTCCACACTATTCAGTTGTCAATGATGTTCGTATCCGGTCAGCAGCGATACCATGCAGCTCTGTTCGTTACCGACACGTTTATTATAACACACTCAAACGAAAGTTGTTAGTCAACTTGTTACCAACGCTACATGCCATTTCCTTGGTACAAATGATCCAAAAGGAACACTGCTAACAACAGTAGCAAAAAATCGCATTATGTCTCACAAGCCAACCTTAATACTTCTGCTTCTCACGCAGCGCGCGCTGAATTTGACGATCCGCATCCCGCTTCGCAGCCGTTTCACGCTTATCGTAGTTCTTCTTGCCTCGACCGAGTCCAATCAACAGCTTCGCATATCCGTTACGAACGTATACCTTCAACGGAACGAGCGTATATCCTTCCTGCTTCGTCTGCCCGATCAGCTTGTTAATCTGCTCTTTGTGCAGCAGCAGCTTGCGAGCACGCGTCGGATCAGTAGGATTGTGTCGATTACCTTGCTCGAATGGGCTAATATGCATATTGTGAATAAACGCTTCACCACCACGAATCGTAGCAAAGGAGTCATTAATGTTCGCTTTGCTCATGCGCAGCGATTTAATTTCTGTCCCTGTCAGCACCATGCCCGCTTCATAAGTGTCCTCAATAAAATAATCATGGGACGCCTTCTTATTTTGGGCTAAAACTTTATTATCATTCTTCTTACCCATGATTGCCCTCCAACGTTACGACAATGACATCATCGCCAAGTGAACGAAGTAATTGCCCTGAACCACGTCACTATAGCTTATTGCTTAGAAGTATATTGTACCAAAAAGGACACCCCCGACTCAAGCAAGAAACAATATTGGCTCAACATGTATTCAGACAAGAATGGGCACAGACAATGATTGTCCTAAGGTATTCTTCGATCCATCTCTATATCGTAAAGGAATCCAATTACGATAACATATGAACATCCGAGACTCCCTGTAATCGAAGTATCGCCTCGCAGCATACGGCTACCGATTTTACATCCTCAGACAGCACCTTCAGTTCAATTTGCAAAAGTCTTGCACTTGCCAAAGTACGCTCTTTATCATCCATGTCTTCGGGGTGGCCGTCCTCCCTGCCGACTTCCATATCACTTTCAGACAAGTAATCGCTTCTATCCTTCAGTTCTATCCCCTGTCCCGCTCCAAGCCACTTCATCCACGACTTCCCTGCATTGCGTTCCGGCCGCATGCGAATGCTTCGTACCGTAAGCCCCTGCTCCTCTGCAACCTTTGTCAATTCTGACAGCCATCCTTCACGTTCCTCCACAACGACTTCCAGCTCGTGAATTCGATGTGCAACCCGATTTTTAATATCAACCTTATTCAGCAGCCACAAAGCGACGAGAGATAAGGCACAACCGAATAAGGCCGCAGAAATAAAGCCAGAGCCGCAAGCAAGTCCAATCGCCGCCGAAACCCACAAGGAAGCAGCTGTCGTTAGCCCCTTCACACTAGTTCCATTGCGTATTATCGTCCCTGCTCCAAGGAAGCCAACGCCGCTGACGACCTGAGCCGCAATACGCGCCACATCCACAGCGGCTTTATTATTACCGCTTAAATCTGGGAATCCGTATACCGATATGAGCATGACAAGCGCCGATCCGAGGCTCACCAACATGTGCGTCCTTAGCCCTGCAGCCTGACTTCGCTTCTCCCGTTCCAATCCAATACAGCCACCTAGCACTAATGCAAGCACCATACGCAGCATAACATGATACATCGATATATCTGAAGGGCTCATCTTACTCACCTCTCTAACGAAGTAAAAAGTAGCGTCTCCTAAGATATGTACATTGTATCATATGTATTCCGTTTGATTGTCCGTATGCCCACCTAAGCGTTGAAATCGAAACCCCAACTTCCATCTCACAGAAAATAATAAACGGCCCCAGTCCCGCTCTTAAGCGGAACCAAAGCCGTTATTTCTACTTGTTAGAAAACGGAAAACTTATCGCTTCTTACGAACAAACTTTGCAGTCTTGCTGTTTGCTTTCCCCTTCTGCTTTGCTGCTTTGTGGGCAGATTCGCCTTGATTACGAGCCTTTGCCGCATCTTCACCAATGAAGATCCCGCTTTCGGACGTCGTTCTCCGCCCCTTCTTGCCGCCAGATGTACCGCTACCTCGATAGGAGCCTCCATCACGCCCTGGTTTTCTACCGCCCTGATCATTGCCACCTGATCGACCATAACCTCCTCGGCCAGAGCCAAAGTCGAAGGAGCGTGGACGATCAGCTTCTTGTTCCGCATCTGCAATGAGACGATCTACCCAATTGGAGTCATCATACTCCTTCTTCGCTGGGGCTGGACGCTCCGCATTCCCTTGTCCCGCTCCAAAGTTAATGCCTCCCTTGCCTCGCGGCTGAGAAGAAGCGGATGACTTGTCGTATGGGTTGTATCCACGTCCCTGCTCTTCGCGGCGCCCTTTGCGTCCACGGCGGCCCCTCTGCTGCTCACGGAATTCACCTTGGTTATACCAATCGCCAGCGAATGCGTCGGCCTCATGCTCCACAGCATCACCATTGTTGTGACGCTCATAACGAGCATCCCGCTCCAATCGCTCCTCATGCTGGTGCTGATCTCGTCCGTAACCCCCACGCAACTGCTGGTTCGAAGAAGCACCATACTGCTCATAAGCTTGCTGTTCTGCAGGATCAATGCCAGTGACACGTCTATCAGCACGACCAGCTCCAGGCATGCCTTGACCAGCGTGCCGATCTACACGACCGTCTCCACGTGCACCTTGACCAGCAGGCTGATCTGCACGACGACCACGATCGAAACGTTCTGTCGGACGACTATCTCGACCGCCCAATCGATCCGAACGACCGCCTCTTGCTCCTCTATCCGCATCGCGGCCATTTCGCGGTTGTCCACCACGGTCGCGTTCTCCTGGACGGCCGCCTTTTCCATCCTTACGGCTCTTATAGTCGCTACGTCCAGTTCCACCGCGTCCTTCGGCACCAAATCCACCGCGACCACGTTTTTTCCGGATGTCGAAGCCGAAGTCACGTCCGTTATGGCGGGACTTGCTCTCAATCAGCTCAAAATCAATCGTATGCTCATCCATATTGACACGAGCTACCCGAATACGAACTTCATCCCCAATACGGAATACATTTGCCGTCCGTTCCCCGATCAGCACCATATGCTGCTCATGGAAGTGGTAATAATCATCATTCAATTCGCTTAGTCGGATAAGCCCTTCAACCGTATTATCCAGCTCAACAAACATCCCGAAGCTTGTCACACTGCTAATAATGCCGTCAAATTCCTCGCCGACCTTATCGAGCATGAATTCTGCCTTCTTCAGCGCTGTTGTGTCGCGTTCTGCATCAACGGCTACCCGCTCACGCTCTGAGGACTGCTGCGCAATATCCGGCATGCGCGCATGTAGCTGCTCCAAGCGCTTCTCAGGCAACGCTCCTCCATTATCCATCACTTCCCGCATGACTCGGTGAATCACCAAGTCTGGGTAACGGCGGATAGGTGATGTGAAGTGCGAATAGAATTCAGCAGCTAGTCCGAAGTGGCCTGTCATCTCCGCATCATACTTCGCCTGCTTCATTGAGCGAAGCATCATCGTGCTGATCACAGTCTGCTCACGCGTTCCCTCAATTTCCTCAAGCAGCATCTGCAAGGAACGAGGATGTACCGAATTGCCCTTGCCTCGAACAACATATCCGAAGTTCGCTGCGAAGGACATGAAGTTGAACAGCTTCTCACTATTCGGCTCTTCATGAATCCGGTATAGGAACGGAACTCTGAGCCAGTGGAAATGCTCCGCAACCGTCTCGTTAGCTGCCAGCATGAACTCTTCAATAATCTGCTCCGCAATCGTACGTTCCCGCTTAATGATATCAGTCGGTACACCCTTCTCATCAACCAATACCTTCGATTCCACAAAATCGAAATCAATTGCGCCACGGTTCATCCGCTTCTGGCGGAGCTTCAGCGCCAATTCCTTCATCAGCTTGAAGCTGTCAACCAAATAAGCGTAGCGTGCTGATACCTCAGGATCCTCATCCTCAACGATTTTCCGTACATTGGTGTACGTCATGCGCTCAACGGTACGAATTACACTCGGGAATACATCATGCTTCACGAGCTTCGCCTTCTCGTCGAACTCCATCTCGCAGGACAATGTCAAACGATCCACACGTGGATGGAGAGAGCATATTCCGTTGGACAATCGATGCGGCAGCATCGGAATAACTCGATCCACCAGATACACACTGCAACCGCGAGCATATGCCTCGCGATCCAGCGCAGAACCTTCCTTCACATAATATCCGACGTCTGCAATATGGACGCCAAGCTTGTAATGTCCATTCGGAAGCTGCTCTACATATACCGCATCATCCAAGTCCTTCGCATCTTCTCCATCGATCGTGACGATATTCATGCCCCGTAAATCACGGCGTCGCTGACTGATGATTTCTTCCTCGGTTATGGAATCCGGCACAGCTTCTGCTTCTGCCATCACTTCATCAGGGAACGCCTCCGGAAGCTGATGCTTACGGATGACGGACAAAATATCAACGCCAGGATCATCCTTATGACCGAGAATTTCGGCCACCATACCTTGCGCTGCTGCTCTTCCTTCCGGATAGCTTACAATATGGACAACGACCTTCTGCCCGGTAACCGCGCCATGCATATCTTCCTTCGGAATGAAGATGTCGCGATTGATCCGCTTGTCATCTGGAATGACAAATCCATACGATTCGTAATTTTGAAAAAGGCCGACAACACGCTCCACTGCACGCTTCACAATGCGCACAACTTCGCCTTCCAATCGAGCGCCGTCAAAGCCTTTATTCGTCACGCGTACAAGCACGGTATCCCCATGCATCGCAGTCTTCAAATCATTCGCGTGAATGTATACATCGGGGTGCCCCGTTTCTTCCGGAATCAAGAATGCGAAGCCTTTGGCATGCGCCTGCAGACGTCCGCGCAGCAAGTTCATACGCTCCGGCACACCGTAGCGGTCTGTGCGAGTGCGCAGCACCTTACCCTCTTCTTCCATTTGATTCAACATTTTCAGAAATGCCTTGAATTCTGAAGCGCCTTCAATATCGAAATGCTGCTCCAGTTCTTGATAGGTCATCGGCTTATAAGCGGTTTCACGCATAAAGTCCAACAACTGTTGTTCTGTTACCATTCCTTCACCTCACCTTGCCATGACCTGCATGATACAGTATAACAATATATAACCTAGTATACACGAAATAAAATCGTTACATCCCGGCGCTTTTCCTACATTTTTTCCGTTCGATCCACATCGTAGCAAGTTTCTTGTCTCCGCCGGAAAAATGGGTACAAAAAAAGCGAGGAGCATGTCCTCGCTTTGCTTACGAATGGGAATTAACCTTTAAGGAAATAAGCTACGATCAGTGACAAGATAAAGAATCCTCCTGCCAATACAACCGTTGCACGTTGCAGGAACAAGTCCAGACCGCGTGCCTTCTGCTTTCCGAATAGATGTTCCGCACCGCCGGAGATGGCACCTGACAAGCCGGCACTTTTCCCTTTCTGCAGAAGCACAATGCTAATCAAACCGATAGAAAAAATGACAAGCAAAATTTTCAAGAAAATTTCCACAGTTACACCTCCTAATGCGTGATACACGTTCGAAAAGCCAAAAACAGTACTTTTATTGTATCACACGAATAAGAAGCAGGCAAGGCTTATCCTCTCCCCCTTCCTATCTCTTCCGAAAAGCTTACCCCAGGTTACAAGGCATTTGGTGCATCCCTACACGAATATATCCCTTACTTATTCTTCGCCATGCTGCAGCAAGCGCAGTGCATTATGGCGCACAGGTCCAACATACTGATTAAGTGGGAAAGAATGACGGATCGCTTCCGTAATGAAGCTCTTCGCCTTATGGACACTCTCACGTACATCATTCCCCTTCGCCAGTTCTGCTGCTACTGCTGCTGAATACGTACAGCCAGCGCCATGCGTATAGGTTGTATCGATCAGATCAGCATCCAATATTTCGAAGGATTTGCCGTCATACAATACATCGACTGAAGTAGGCAATCCAATCTTGGAGCCGCCCTTCACCAATACGTACTTCGCTCCCTGCTCTTGAATGAGGGCAGCGGCTTCCTTCATTTCTTCGAGCGTACGAATTGGCGCTATTCCTGCCAGCTGTGAAGCCTCGAACAAGTTCGGTGTAACCACGACAGCCTTCGGTACGAGTATGTCTCGCAAAGCCTCGTTCGTCTCTGGATGAAGCGCCTCGTCAGCACCCTTGCACACCATAACCGGGTCAACAACGACGTTCGGAATGTTATGCTTATCAATGGTGCGTGCTGCCAGCTCAATAATATCGATAGAACCCAGCATACCGGTCTTCATGCCTGAAATACCGACACTCATGATTGTCTTCAATTGCTCTTCTATCGTAGAGAGCGCGATTGGGAACACCCGGTGCGCCCATCCTTCTTCCGGATCCATCGTTACAATGGTCGTCAATGCGGTCATGCCGTACACACCGCGTTCTTGGAATGTTTTTAGGTCAGCTTGAATGCCAGCTCCACCGCTCGTATCCGAACCAGCTAATGTCAGCACTTTATGAATCGGTTTCATGTATCCTTACCCCTTTACCTGATATCAACAATTTAAGATAAGTACATTATAACCGATTCACATGAATCTTCCGAGACAGCCAATACTATTTTTCGACAATCTTTATACTGCCCGCTTCTGTCCGCGCCTTAATAACCATATCGCTTCCATGTTTCTCATTCGGTGCGGAGACGCTTCCTAACTCTGTTTTCAAATCAAACTTCCCGTTGTATTCAGGAACAATACGAATATTTACGCTTCCAAGCTGGCTCGCCGCATCAATCGGATGTGCCGCAGCTTGAACAATCGAGACGGAGCCTGCATCGGCTGAAGCCTGAACATTCTTCTTCGTCTGATTCAAGTCAACACTTCCCAGTGAAGAGCTTGCTTCGATCTCTGCATCGACATTATCTGCTACCACTTGACCTGAGTCCGATCTGAGGCTAACGAAATCCCCTGTTACGTTCTTTACCTTTACCCTTCCCAAATTACTTGAAGCTTCAAGCCGCTTAATATGTCCACCTGTCAATTCAAACGTCCCAGCAGACACCATCGATGACAAATTGTCGAGCACAAAATCTTCCGATGTATGGATGATAATTTCATGGTAACGGCGCTGCGTAATGCCGAAGTTGATATTCAACCATCCTGCTTTGGTATTGGTATTGTCTTCAAAATTCAGCTCTAGTGTTCCATTCTCCGCCTGTACATCACGGATTTGATTAATAACCGCTTCTGGCGCCTGCCCCTTCAACTCAATCATATTCTTGTTATCATTGATCCAGCTCACCTTAACATCCCCATAATCCGCTTTGATATCTATACTCTCAAGTTCCCTTACATCAATGCGAGATTCGTAATCAGATGTCTTATCTGCCCCTTTTTCCTGACCAGATGCATTCTGTGTTCCTTCCGCAGAGATGCGGTACTCATAAGATGGCAGTTGTGACTTAAATAACTGACTTGGTCCGTAATACATCAAGCCCGCAGCACCTGCCACGATACATACAATTCCGACCATGTTCATAGTTGCACGATTCCAATTCATCTAACCTCACTCCTTCCTTCATAGGCGACCCAATGGAAATAGATTCGGTTCCATTTCATATATGCACGTCCTACAGCAACTATCGCTTGTATTAAAAATATTCCGATGCCGAACGCAATCGCTACGATCGACAACTCTGCACGATAAAACTCTCCGCCAAACCCAATTTTGAATGCGAACAAAAGAGGAGTTGCCAATAACGCTATTGCCGCTACACCAAGCCCAAACCACGTTGCCCATAGCCCGAACATAACCGGGACAACCATAATGCTAATAAAAATCGTACCTGCGTAGGCGATAGCTGAACGGGGACGTCGTCCTTCGGACTGCTGATATGGTGGGTAAGCAGTATTCGGTATTCCGACGTACTCTTGAGAATATCGATTTGGTTCCCCATAGTGTCGATTCAAATCTAACGGCTGCTCAGCATTCTTCAGGAAGCTAGGATCCTCGAAGAGTGGAGGCACTTGTGACGCTTGACCTTGATGACTAGGAATAAACGACCCCGGCTCTGTCACCGGCTCCCGTTCAACCTCTTTATCCCCTCGCTCACCTAACAGCAACTCGGCCGCAAGCTCTTCCGGATCGCCAAGCTCTCTAGCAATCTCTTCTTCCGTTCGTCCCTGCTGCTTGCTGAATTCAAAGTGTGCATCATACTCTGCTAATATTTCATTGCGCTCCGCCTCAGGAAGCGACAGTAGGCCCATTTTCAATTGCAGCATAAATAACTGCTTATGCATGTTGTTCACCTCTCACTTCTCCTTGGATTCTTCTTCTTCCGCCTCGGTAAGAAGATTGGCTACTCCCGACACAAATTTATCCCATTCGGTCACGAGCTCATTCATATAATCCTTGCCTACTGAAGTAAGCTTATAATATTTCCGTGGCGGTCCCTCGGTAGATTCTTGCAAATAGGTTGTACAGTGACCATCCGCAACCATCCGCCGCAGAACTGGATATAGAGCACCTTCGGCAACCTCCACATGCTTGGATATCTGCTGGGCCAGCTCGAAGCCGTAACGATCTCTCTGGTTAATGAGAACCATGACACACAGTCCGAGCACCCCTTTTTTAAATTGAACGATTTCCTTCAATCGAGTCACCCCCACTCCATAATGTGATGAATTATAATTTATGATTCAGTATTGTATATTGATTAGTAGTACACGATGATTATATCCCCTGGAATAGTGTTCCACAATAGGTTATTTCCAAAACTAGCCTCAGGTCTAGGTAAGACCCAACTAGAGTCGGAATGAAGCAGTGAAGCATAATTTCACAAGGATCAGAACTAGGGAAGAACAAAGAGAAATAAGGGAGGACAAGAAGGGCAAGTACGAAAGGCAAGCAAGAGTAAAAGGTAGATTAGAGGAAGAGCACAATATGCCTACCTCACATATGGATATGGGGTCATAAAAAAGAAGCCAGACCCCTTCAAGGGAGTCTGGCTATCGAATCAGCAAGCCGCTTGTGCGGCAAGCTAATTATTTTTTCAAGTTGTAGAAGGATTTCAAGCCGTCGTAACGAGCTGTGCTTCCCAAGTTGTCTTCGATGCGAAGCAATTGGTTGTACTTCGCAACGCGGTCTGTACGGGAAGGAGCACCTGTCTTGATTTGGCCAGCGTTTGTTGCAACCGCGATGTCAGCGATTGTGCTGTCTTCGGACTCACCGGAACGGTGGGAGATAACAGCTGTGTAGCCAGCACGTTTAGCCATTTCGATCGCTTCGAATGTTTCTGTAAGCGTACCGATTTGGTTAACTTTAACCAAGATGGAGTTACCGATTCCTTTTTCGATACCTTGAGCAAGACGCTCAGTGTTTGTAACGAACAAGTCGTCACCAACGAGTTGTACTTTGCCGCCCAATTTTTCAGTGAGCAACTTCCAGCCATCCCAATCGTCTTCGGACATACCGTCTTCGATTGTGATGATTGGGTACTTATCAACCCAAGAAGCAAGAAGGTCAACATACTCAGCAGATGTGTAGGACTTGCCTTCGCCTGCCAATGTGTATTTACCGTCTTTGTAGAACTCAGTGGACGCAACGTCCATACCCAAGAATACTTCTTCGCCTGGCTTGTAGCCAGCTTTTTCGATTGCTTCGATGATAACTTGAAGCGCTTCTTCGTTGGAACCAAGGTTAGGAGCGAATCCGCCTTCGTCACCTACAGCTGTGTTCAAGCCTTTGCTCTTCAATACGGACTTCAGGTTGTGGAAGATTTCAGCTCCCATACGAAGTGCTTCTTTGAAGCTAGGTGCGCCTACTGGCAATACCATGAACTCTTGAACGTCGATGTTGTTGTCAGCATGCTCACCACCGTTGATGATGTTCATCATTGGTACTGGCAATTGCTTCGCGTTGAATCCGCCAAGGTACGTGTACAAAGGCATATCCAATGCATGTGCAGCAGCGCGAGCTACTGCCATGGATACAGCCAAGATTGCGTTAGCACCCAATTTGCCTTTGTTAGGCGTGCCATCAAGCTCGATCATCGCTTTATCGATTGCAACTTGATCAAGAGCATCGTAACCGATGATTTCTGGAGCGATAATTTCATTTACGTTTTTAACAGCGTTCTCTACGCCTTTACCAACGTAACGGCCTTTGTCGCCATCGCGAAGCTCAACTGCTTCGTGAGCACCAGTGGATGCACCGGAAGGTACGATTGCACGGCCGAAGCCGCCGGATTCCAATTTTACTTCTACTTCTACCGTAGGGTTACCACGGGAGTCAAGCACTTCACGTGCGTATACGTCCATAATCATTGTCATGGTGTGTACAACTCCTTTTTTGATTGTTTATATATAAATTACTATATATCTAAGTAAGTTGTAAAACTTACTTCTTAATCATGCTTTGTCCAGTCATCTCTGCTGGCTGAGGAACGTTCATCAAGTCAAGAATCGTCGGAGCGATGTCTGCCAAGATGCCGCCTTCGCGCAATTCCACGTCATTCGAAGTAACGATGAATGGAACTGGGTTCGTCGTATGTGCAGTGAATGGACGGCCTTGCTCGTCGAATACCATATCCGCGTTGCCGTGATCCGCCGTAATGAGGCAGACGCCGCCTTTCGCCAATACCGCTTCAACTACCTTGCCCATGCACTCATCCGTAGCTTCTACGGCCTTGATTGTTGGTTCCAGCATACCGGAGTGACCAACCATATCAGGATTCGCGAAGTTCAGGATAATCGTATCGAACTGGTCAGAGTTGATTTCGTTCACTGCTGCTTCTGCAACTTCGTAAGCACTCATTTCAGGCTGCAGGTCGTAAGTTGCTACCTTAGGCGAGTTGATAAGCACACGCTTCTCACCAGGAAGCTCAACGTCACGGCCGCCGCTGAAGAAGAACGTTACGTGCGGATACTTCTCAGTTTCCGCAATGCGAAGCTGCTTCTTGCCATGCTGCACGAGCACTTCACCAAGCGTGTTGTCCAACTCTTTTGGAGAGTAAGCAACATATCCGCCAACTGTTTCTGCGAACAGCGTAAGCGCAACGAAATGCAAGTTCTTAGGGAACTTGTCGCCACGATCGAAGCCGCGGAAATCATCGTTGGTGAACACTTGGCCAAGCTGGATCGCACGGTCTGGGCGGAAGTTCATGAATACGACGGAATCGCCTTCTTGAACCAAGCCAACCGGCTGATCGTTCTCATCCACAATTACCGTAGGCATAACGAACTCGTCATATACGGATTGGGAATAAGATTCTTCAACTGCAGCAATTGGATCGCGGTATTTCGGGCCTTCGCCGTATACCATTGCGCGGTACGATTTCTCAACACGTTCCCAGCGCTTGTCGCGATCCATCGCATAGTAGCGGCCTTGAACCGTAGCGATACGGCCTATGCCAACTTCAGCGATTTTGGCTTGCAGCTTTTCGATATATCCGCGGGAGCTATCAGGCGCAACGTCACGGCCATCCAAGAATGCGTGAATGTATACGTCCTTTAAGCCTTCACGCTCACAGAGATCGAGCATCGCAAGCGCGTGGTCGATATGGCTGTGTACGCCACCATCAGACAACAATCCGTAAATGTGAAGCGCCTTATTGTTCTCCTTCGCAGTCTTCACTGCTGCAAGCAGTGTTTCGTTCGAGAAGAAGTCGCCTTCACGGATCGATTTCGTAATACGAGTCAGGTCTTGATATACGATGCGGCCTGCACCGATGTTCAAGTGACCTACCTCGGAGTTCCCCATTTGACCTTCTGGCAAGCCTACCGCTTCGCCGCAAGCTGTCAGTGTCGTATGAGGGAATTGGCTCATGTAACGGTCGTAGTTTGGCTTGTTCGCTTGCGCGACTGCGTTGCCAACTAGTGTATCGCGAAGTCCGAAGCCGTCCATGATGATAAGTGCTACCGGTCTAGGTGCGGACATCTTACTTCGCCCCTTCCACCAAGGAGATGAAGGAAGCTGGTTGCAAGCTTGCGCCACCTACCAATGCGCCGTCAATATCACTTTCTGCCATGTATTCACGTACATTTTCCGGTTTTACGCTTCCGCCGTATTGAATGCGAACAGCAGCAGCAACTTCATCATTGTACAAGCCCTTCACAACGCTGCGGATGTAGCTGATAACTTCATTCGCGTCTTTTGCTGTGGAGGATTTGCCTGTACCGATCGCCCAGATTGGCTCATAAGCGATGACAGCTTCTTTTGCTTGTTCAGCAGACAATCCTTGGAATGCTGCTTCTGTTTGCACTTTGCACACGTCGTTCGTTTTGCCAGATTCACGCTCTTCAAGCGACTCACCCACGCATACGATTGGCGTCAAGCCATGACGGAATGCTGCATGCATTTTTTTGTTTACTGTTTCATCAGTTTCTGCGAAGTATGCACGACGCTCGGAATGACCGATAATGACGTAGTGTACGCCAAGGTCTTTCAACATAGCGCCGGAAATTTCGCCTGTGAATGCACCGGAATCTTCAAAGTGAAGGTTTTGTGCACCAATCTTGATGCTTGTGCCTTTCACTGCTTCAACCAATGCTGGCAAGTTTGTAAATGGTGCGCAGAGTACGCTCTCTACGCCTTCCACTTCTGCTTTGCCTTTCACTTCGGATACGAAAGCGACAGCTTCCGATACCGTTTTGAACATTTTCCAGTTCCCTGCGATAATCGGTTGTCTCACACGATTCACTCCTTTACGCATAAGGGAGCGGCCGAAGCCGCCATCCCCTTACTTGCTCTCTTACTTATCGTTCAATGCAACCACGCCTGGCAATGCTTTGCCTTCCATGAATTCAAGGGAAGCGCCGCCGCCTGTGGAGATGTGGTCCATTTTATCTTTCAGCTTGAACTTCTCAACCGCTGCTGCAGAGTCGCCGCCGCCGATGATTGTGTAACCAGCAGTTTCCGCACATGCTTCTGCTACTGCACGCGTACCATGAGAGAACGGCTCGATTTCGAATACGCCCATAGGCCCGTTCCATACAACAAGCTTGGAATTCTTGATAACGTCAGCATAGATTTCACGAGTTTTTGGACCGATGTCAATGCCTTCCCATTCAGCAGGAATGCTGTCGATCGCTACCACTTGTGTGTTTGCATCTGCACTGAAGTCATCTGTAACTACGATATCTACTGGCAAGTAGAGGTTTTTGCCAAGTTCTTTGGCTTTCTCGATGAAGCCTAAAGCAACATCAAGCTTCTCGTTGTCGACAAGCGACTTCCCGATTTCGTTGCCTTGTGCTTTGAAGAATGTGTATGTCAGGCCGCCACCGATCACGATATTGTCGGCGATTTCCAACATTTTGTTGATAACGTCGATTTTATCTTTAACCTTGGAACCACCTACGATTGCTGTAAATGGACGCTCAGGGTTTGTCAGCGCTTTGCTAAGTACATTCAATTCTTTCTCCATCAACAGACCGGACACGGCTGGCAAGTGATGTGCGATGCCTTCAGTGGATGCATGTGCACGGTGAGCCGCACCGAACGCGTCGTTCACAAACAAGTCCGCAAGTTCTGCGAAGGCTTTAGCCAATTCTGGATCGTTCTTCTCTTCGCCTTTGTGGAAACGAACGTTTTCAAGCACGACAACGTCGCCGTTTTCCATTTTTGCAATTTCAGCTTTTACGTTTTCACCAATTGACTCGTCAAGCTTCTTAACGGGCTTACCAAGCAGTTCGCCAAGACGTACTGCTGCAGGTGTCAGACGCATGGAATCCACAACTTCGCCCTTCGGACGACCCATGTGGCTTGCCAAAATAACTTTCGCACCTTGTTCCACCAAGTAGTTAATTGTCGGGAGCGTTTCGCGTACACGTGTATCATCCGTAATCACACCATTTTCCAATGGAACGTTGAAATCCACACGTACAAATACGCGCTTACCCTTAACTTCTACATCACGCACACTTTTCTTGTTCATCCCCGTGTTCCTCCTATCGTCGATTACACCGGCACACGCTTCTCTCTGGTGTGTTGTTCGGTATGTTCTGTGTTCTTGTTCTGTATGGGTTCCATCTAAATCTTTCTCTCTATATATCGTATATCGTTCGTTAGTATGTTCTGGTTTCTCTCTGTACTCTCTATCTCTGTATATCTAAAAATCTGTGTCCGCACTGGTTCTCGATATGCTCTAGGCACTATAAGGATCAAAAGAGGAGGCCTGAACGGTCACTCCTCTTTGATTGTAAGTGCTATGCGATTACAGACCTTTTTTTGCGATGAAAGCTGCCAAGTCTACAACGCGGTTGGAGTAGCCCCACTCGTTGTCGTACCAGGATACAACTTTAACCAAGTTTCCGCCGATTACCATCGTTGTCAAAGCATCGATAGTGGAGGAAGCTGGGTCGCCGTTGAAGTCGCTGGATACCAATGGCTCTTCAGTGTAGTTCAAGATGCCTTTCAATGGGCCTTCAGCTGCTTCTTTCAAAGCTGCGTTTACTTCTTCAACAGTAACGTCTTTCTTAAGTTCTACTACCAAGTCTGTAACAGACACGTTAGGAGTAGGAACGCGCATGGACATACCGTTCAATTTGCCTTTCAATTCAGGCAATACAAGGGATACCGCTTTAGCAGCACCAGTTGTAGTAGGGATGATGTTTTGAGCTGCTGCACGAGCACGACGCAAGTCTTTGTGCGGCAAGTCAAGAACGTTTTGGTCGTTAGTGTAGGAGTGAATTGTGTTCATCATACCTTTTTCGATACCAAACTTGTCGTTCAATACTTTAGCGAATGGCGCCAAGCAGTTTGTTGTGCAAGAAGCGTTGGAGATGATTGTATGGCTTGCAGCATCATACTTATCTTCGTTAACGCCCATAACGATTGTGATATCTTCGTTAGTAGCAGGTGCGGAGATGATAACTTTCTTCGCGCCGCCTTTCAAGTGCATTTCAGCTTTGTCTTTCGCTGTGAAGATACCAGTGGACTCAACAACGATTTCAACGCCGTTAGCGCCCCAAGGCAAGTTCTCAGGGTTGCGCTCAGCGAATACTTTCACTTCGCGGCCGTTAACAACCAATGCGCCCTCTTTAGCTTCTACAGAAGCTTCGAATTTGCCGTGAGTTGTGTCATATTTCAACAGGTGAGCCAGAGTGTTTACATCTGTCAAATCGTTGATTGCAACGATTTCTACTTCTGAATTGTTCAATGCTGCGCGGAATACGTTACGTCCGATACGACCAAAGCCGTTAATACCAACTTTAACCATTGATGATTCCTCCCATTTCCTTCGCAATTTTTTTATATATCTCAAGACGGCCTGTAAGGCACATCGAGACCACAATGTTTCAATACTTCAACTGCTGCTGCTTCATCGATAACGAGAATGTCTTCGTGTCCTGCACGAAGCACTGCAGTAATCGATTCACCTTTGCTCTGACCTCCAGCAATGGCAATGACTACCTCCATACGAGAGATGTCCTCTAGGCGAAGGCCTAGTGTTAGCATCGTATGAACGACATGCCCGTCTCGGTCAAAATAATACCCGAACGCTTCTGCAAGCGCCCCTTCTTCGAGCAGCTGCTGGATCGTCTCTTCATCCGCACGGCGGCGCTTCGCCATAACGAGAGCTTCTCCAATGCCATGCACGACAATGCGTGCTTGGCGAATTACTCGCAAAATGTCTTGGATGTTCGGTTCCTGCTTAAGCGACTGATACGCTTCCTCACTCAGCAAATCCGGCACATGCAAGAGCCGATACTGAGCGCCTACGCGCTTCGCCATCGTGGAAGCGATTGTGTTCGCTTGGTATTCCAAGCTCTCCCCAAGTCCCCCACGTGCGGGTACGAACCAATTGGCTTTCAACGGTGATGAACTCGTCAATTGATCTGCCATTGCAGCCAATGTGGAGCCGCCTGTCACCGCCACGACATCTTCCTTGTCCATTACGCTGCTGAGCGCTCTACAAGCCGCTTGCCCGAGTTCTTGCTTCACGGCAGGCGATACATCCGAATTGCCGGGTACGACAATGACCTGCTTCAAACCGAATGCTTGGCGGATACTCTCCTCCAGCTGGCGCATCCCGAGCAATTCGCCCATCACGGATTCCAGCTTCCGGACAAGTTGCCGGCCTTCATCAGTGATTCGCATACCCGTGTTATCCGAATCAATCAGGCCTTGCGCCTTCAATAAATCGGTCTCTGCACGGAGCACACGCTCGGTCATCTGCAATGACGTTGCCAGCGTTCTTCTCCCAATGGAGTCGGACAACATGATTTGATGCAGGATGGTGTAACGCTTCTTCAACAGTTCAATGAGTTCAGGTAGAAGTCGCTTCTGTATTTCTAACCACTCACGCATTCTCTCCACTCCTGCTTCCCATAAGCAACCATTGGACTAAAAACGTCCCATCTCTACATTTTTTGTCCCACCACTATTCTACCGAATAACGCAGCAACTTGCAAGTATCCTGAACCCCTGATTTTGCGCCCAAAACCGCGAATTCTCTGCCTATAAACAACTTCTATAATAAGCAAGCAATATCGAAGTTATTCATTATCAGACAACATATCTAGAAGGGCATACGACTGCCTATGATGTAATTAACCCAAAATACGACAAGTTAATACATATTTCGCAAAAATTTTAGACATTCCTCAGTATAGACATTAATGACGGACATCATGCCCTGCTCGTACCTGTGTTTACAACAAAAGTTTTGAGCTTTCCTTCACATCCTGTTCGCTCTCCACATCCCCATGTAGTTTAGACATCGACATTGCTCACTTAGATCGGGCAACATACACCTTATTCGGCACCGTCCACTTATTATAGAAAGAATTATTTTAAAATAAATATTCAGTGGCGCTCACTTGACTTTGTTATACGCTTTCTTATATAATAAATTTTGCTCTTGTATGAATGCGCCCGTGGTCCAATGGATATGACGTAGGCCTCCGGAGCCTGAGATCAAGGTTCGATTCCTTGCGGGCGCGCCATTTACACTCCTGTCCTTATTTGGTACAGGATAAGAAGCTACGTTACGCATATATTTAGGTGAATAAGCACGGAAGTAACATCTTGAATTTTGCAGAAGCGAAACGATAGATGTTTTTTTCTCTACATAGTTTGACCATCTTTGACTTTTTGTTTCAAGTCCTTTATATTGAATGTGTAATGATATTAGTTAGGAGGGGTTATCTTGAGTTATGTACCCGTAGTTGTTGAACAGACGAATCGTGGCGAAAGATCCTATGATATTTACTCTCGATTGTTGAAGGATCGCATCATCTTCCTCGGAACAGAAGTGAACGATCTCGTGGCGAATTCGATTATCGCCCAGCTGTTGTTCTTGGCTGCAGATGACCCGGAGAAGGATATTCATTTGTACATCAATAGCCCAGGCGGTTCAATCTCAGCCGGCATGGCCATATACGATACAATGCAGCACATCAAGCCGGACGTATCTACGATTTGTGTGGGTTTGGCAGCTTCCATGGGAGCGTTCCTGCTTAATGCAGGTGCCAAGGGCAAGCGTTTCGCCCTGCCGAACAGCGAAATTATGATTCATCAGCCGCTTGGCGGAGCACAAGGGCAAGCGTCCGATATCGAGATTCGCGCACGCCGCATCTTGAAGATGCGCGACACGTTGAACAAAATTTTGGCGGATCGCACAGGTCAGCCACTTGAGCGCGTGGAGCGCGACACGGATCGCGACTACTTCATGTCTGCCCAAGAAGCGTATGAATACGGTCTGGTTGATAAGGTTCTTGGCAAAGAGTAAACAGTAAACGTGATACAGCCTCTCTCATGCGATCTATTTTGCATGTAGAGAGGCTGTTTTTTATTGCTTATTTCATCTGAAATGAATAACGAAAAGCTAGGTTTACTTAGGTAAGAATGATCGGCAAGGACTCGAAACCGAACATAAACTCGCTCTGGATGCGCTTCAACGGCTTGGAATGATCACATTGATAGTTCGGGAAACGATCGAGCATTGCATTCAACGCTATCCTCGCTTCCAGCCGTGCAAGTTGAGCCCCCAGGCAGAAGTGGATACCATGACCAAACGCTAAATGCGGGTTTGGCTGACGGCGAATATGGAAGAGTTCTGGCTGTTCGAACACAGACTCGTCATGATTCGCTGACCCGATCCACAACATGACGAACTGCCCTTCAGTTAACATCATGCCATCTACTTCCACATCCTTCTTCACACGGCGAAACATTAACTGTACCGGCGAGGTAAACCGCAGCACTTCTTCAATAGCGCCAGGCAGTAAAGAACGATCGGATCTAATATCGTCCCATGCGATGCGCTCACTGTCGAAACACGCTAGTGCAGAAGAGAGCAAATTCGTTGTCGTTTCATTGCCAGCCACAAGCAGCAAAATACAAAACCCAATGAGCTCAAAGGGGGACAACGGTTCTCCGTCTGACGTTGCATGCACAAGCCTAGTGATCAGATCATCCTGTGGATTACGGCGGCGTTCTTCTGCGATCGCCTCGAAATATACAGCCATCTCCTTCTGGCAATTGCTATTGCGGTCAATGTCACCACTCACTAATGCCTCCGACCATTCTCGAAACTGATCTCGATCATGTACCGGTATGCCGAGTATTTCTGCGATTACAATAATCGGGAGCGGAACTGCGAAGTCTTGAACTGCATCCATTCGTCCTTTGCTTTCCACCTTATCTAGAAGCTCATCCGCCAATGCTTCAATTCGTGGAATCATCTTTTCAATGGATCTAGGTGTGAAGGCTTGTGAGACTAATGTTCGAAGCTGGCTATGCTTCTGCGGATCGGTGCGGAGGATGCTGTATTCAATCGGCCGCTTGTCTTCGCTTCGCAATTCGGAAGAAAAATGGTTGTAATCAGCAAATATCCTCTTAATATGATCGTATCGGTACGCATGCCAGAACGTTCCCCCCAGCAGCTGAGGATTCTCTGAACGCAACAGAGAGCTCTCTGACCACAACAAAGGACTCTCTGACCGCATAGTTTTGTAATGAGATAATGGCAGCACTTCATGCTCTTGAATCCATTTCATCATTCAACCTCTCCCCTCCTTAACCATGCAACATAGCTTCAGTCACAACTCTTCCTCGATTTACAGGGATTCGAAATAATATCTTGCATTAAAACTAATATATGTAAATAATAACCTACATAGACCTAGGCCTGTATGCACTGAAACAACTTCGGGTCGACCTGTTAAACACCGAATTCAATTTATTTAGCTACAAAAAAAGGACCGCATCGCGCAAATGCCGATGCGGTCTATATATGTTCTAGGGGTAAACTGTAAACCATGAGAAAGATGAAACGGATCACCTTGTGCAACGGAAGACTCCGGTTGACCAAGGCCAGTAATCGCTGCCGGCAACCCTCCTTCGCAAGAACTCATCTGTCATTCGGTCCATTGTTAGAATACTAGAGTTACATTAAAGAAAACTGAACCGAACCTTAAAATAAGATAAAAAGCAATTCCCTCAATGGCTATACACCTACAATGTCCACTCTACAGAAATTGTTGTACACACTACGAAGTCATTCCATTTCCGATTGGAATCGTTTACAATATGAATATTGCCGCTTTTTTTCAATTTCTCGCTTTACAGATGAAGCGAAACGTATACAATAATTACAAATCATCAGCATCTTTTCTCTATTAAATTGTCTTCTTACTAATTGCCAGATTCACTTCATAGCAAGATTACATCAAGAGACTACTAGGAGGCTTGTCAGGATGAGTTGGAACTATTTTCGGTCGAAGCTGCTATTACAGTACATATGGTCGTATATATTGATTTTTCTCATCCCATTAGTGGTTCTCACGATCTTTATCTATCAAAATGCCGTAAACAATCTTCGTTCCGAAATTGAGCAATCGAACGTGAACCAGCTCAATCAGGTGAAGCTGAACATCGATTCTCGCATGACGGAGCTTCGAGACATTGCTTCTCGCATTGCTTATGATGAACAATTGACACCTTATATGATACGGCATCCCTATTACAGCCGCGATGCGATATCCGCGCTCGGCAAATATAAAGCGAACAGTTCCATTCTAGAAGAGCTATTCCTTTTCTACAGGAATAGCCACGCCATCTACTCGTCAAAAGGAATGACCAATGTAGATGTCCTCTTTGATCAATACTATCTATTCGAGGACTGGAGCAAGAAGGATATTATTAAGGAGCTGGAAACTGAGCTCTATCCTGTCGTGCGACCAGCGGAATCCGTTAACTTGAGCATGAATATTACCAAGTCCATGCTTGCGTATATGATCCCGATCACTCCTAACAGCTCGTCTCCACACGGAACCGTGCTGTTCCTGATGGAGGAATCGAAGCTAACGGGACTTATGGATACCATTCTGAATGGATTCAAAGGCAATACCTACATCTTCGACGAGAAGGGCCGTGTGCTTACCCAGAATAATCATGGAGAGCCTATCCCAAAAACTGAGATTCACTTGTTGTCAGAGCTCGGGCCCGGCATCCATAGCTTGAAGCTGGATAATATGCAGCAATCCATTGTTTCTGTTAAATCTTCCATGAATGGGTGGACCTATGTGACGGCTATGCCAAGCGAGCAATTTTTCGGGCGTGTGTTCCATATTCAGACCTTCTTCATGCTCGCATTCGCTGTAGTGGTCATCGCCGGCATTCTAGCAGCCATAATCCTGGCACGCAAGCAATACCATCCAATCCATGATCTTATGGAATTTGCCTTGTTGAATGAAGAAGCCTCTGCTGCACAGCCAGCACCTAAGAGACGCAATGAGTTGGAGTGGATTCGTAAAACTCTGCATGACTATAGTGCCCGCGTCGATATTCAAGAGCCATTTGCCCGAAATCAATTTCTGCTCATGCTGCTCAAGCATGGGAAGCTGGACAACCCAGAATCTGCACATATTATGGAGATGATCGGCATTGAACTGACAGGCAAGTACTATTTCATCATTGCAATCTCTTGGGATGAGTATCCTGGCGTCGCAGATGCATTGCAGCATCGTCAGCAGATCGTAGAGCTGTTCGAGGAAATTGAAATTCCAGAATACGGTGCACACGCATATGGCATTGAGCTGCCGCATTTTGATCAATTCGCCCTCATCGTCAGCATGAATGAGGACACAAGAATCTCCGTGGAGCACCAGATGGAACAAATCGTCGAAGCTCTTCGAACAACCGTGATGGAAAGCACGCACCTCATCCCATCCATTGGTGTTGGTAATGCCTATGAGGATGCAGCGCTCTTGAATCAGTCTTATATCGAGTCAGCTTCTGCGCTGGAGTATCGTATGGCGAACGGCAAGGGCAGCATTACTTATTTCAACAAGCTGTCCCATACGCCTAACGACACGTTCTGGATCGCTAAGGACTCCCTGCTTAAGCTTACACAAAGCTTGAAGCAGGGCAATGATACCGTTGCAATGCAAATGATTGAAGCGATATTCAACAAGCTGAAGGCAGAGCGCGTATCGATCTCTCTCCTTCGCTGTATTTGCTTCGATATTATGAATACCTTGCTGAAGACAGCGTCTGAGCTCGGCTTGAACGAGTTAATTCGTGATATTCCGAGCTTCACCTCCTTCGAGTCACTGGAGGAGCTTGAGAAGAAGCTTCAGCTCTTGGCCGCACATATCTGCGAACAAGTAGAGCGCAACTCGGAAAATGAACAGCTCTCTTTAATGGACAGCGTCATTGCGTACGTTGATCAACAGTATACCGACTACAGCTTGAGCTTGGAAGCGACCGCACAGAAGTTCTCTATCTCGTCCTCTTATCTCAGCCGTTCGTTCAAGGAGAAGACAGGCAGCAACTTCTCTCAATATATATGGCAGCGCCGCATGGATGAGGTCATTCGCCAGCTGCTGACGACTAGTGATCCGCTGAAGGACATCATCGTCAGGGTCGGATATTTGGATACACCGAACTTTATTCGCAAGTTCAAAAAAGAGACGGGATATACACCAGGCCAATACCGGAAGCTTCATGCTTCAAGCGAGCAAGCGAAAGCCGCCGCAGATGCGGACGATGAATCTATAAGCTAAGTGCATACGTACAAAGAAAACGAGCACCAAAGGCAGAATAGGAAGCCTAAGGTGCTCGTTTTCTTTCCGATTAGCTTATTTCACAATTTACGAGGTTACAACTAACGTTTACTTCCCTGAGTTCCATTGGTCATAGGCTTTTTGATAAACCTCAACGATTTTCTCAGCGCCCATCTTCTTCAATGTACCTATATACTTATCCCAATTCGCAAGCGGTTCTTGCCCTGTTACGAACTTCGCTTCCATTTGCTTCACGTAAGTGTCGAGGTCAGAGCGCAAGCTCGATACTTGCTGCTGATCAGCCTCGGACAAATATACGCTCGGGAATGGAACCTTCGCGATCGGATTGATTTTTTCCTCTGTTTCTTTCTTCAACCACTTCTCGAATTCGCCTTCGAATCCGCGCTTCACTTCTTCTGTCATGACTTTCGGGACGATCGTACCGTAGTCCGGCGTCAAAGTTGCACGATAGTCCTCACGATCCTTACCATCCGGTACCGGAAGTTGTTTCTTTGTATGGTCTTCCTTGTTTGCATACTCCCACAACGTGCCTTCCGGACCGTAGCTAAGCAATTCGGAGCCTTCTACCGAATAGAAGAAGTCTACCCATCGCATGGTTGCTTCTGGGTTTTTGTTCTTGTTCGTAATCGCGAATACGCCCTTCATCAAACCTGGATGCTTCGCTGCGACCGGTTCGCCCATCTCGCTTTTCACAGGAGCGTACATCGGGTCAGTCATGCTAGGCTCGCCACCCAATGTGAAGTAGGCATGGTAATCAGCGAACAATGCCACTTGATTATTTTTCCCTTTTGCTTTCTTTTGCTCATCCGTTTGGGAGAAGGTTTCATGATCTAACAATTCTTCGTTCCACAACTTGTTCAAGAACGTAAGATAGCCTTTGTATCCTTCCTCCATTGGAGAGTAGTGAACTTTCCCTGCTTTATCCGCATAGATGAATTCGCCATACATCCCCCAAGAGCCGAACAACCACATGCGAATGTCGTCAAGCTTAACGGAAACGAGCGGAATTTCATCTTTCTTGCCATTTCCGTTCGGATCTTCTTCTTTAACCCGTTTCAAGTATGTGTATAGTTCATCCGTTGTGGATGGTACTTTGTCCATGCCAAGCTTCTTCAAGAACTTGCCGTTATACCACAATGGACCACGATACCAGCCTGCATCCAAGTCAATGCTTGGCAAGGAATAAATATGTCCATCTGGCGTCGTAATCGACTTGCGAATATCTGGATTATCATTCAGGATTTTGTTCAAATTCGGTGCATACTTCTCAATAAGTCCTTCCAAAGGAATCAGTACCCCTTGGCTGCTTCCATAGTTGATTTCATCTGCAGACTGCAATTGGCCAGAGAAGAACACATCAGGATAATCGCCACTAGCAAATACAAGGTTGCGCTTTGTGTCAAAGCTGTCGAGAGGTGCATTTCGGTATTCAAACTTAATGCCAGTCTTCTCTTCCATTTGCTTTAATAAAGCCATATCCTTCCAGTTTTGAATCCCTACGTCTTGTCCCATCATCGTAAGTGTAATAGGTTCCTTAACGATCGGGAAGCCTTCTTGATTTAAGTTGCTAAGTGCTTCCTCGCTACCTTTGCTTCCCTCTGCGGCAGGCTTGTCTGACGATCCGCATCCTGCGAGCATTGTGAAGATCAAGGTCATAGACATCAACAATGCCCACGTTTTTTTCCATTTTTGCATGGCAATGATCCTCCCTTTTGATGATTATTATACTCTTTGTCCTGCTTCTATAATAAGCAAAGGCGAGCCTTCGTTTATTACCGTTCATAGATTCGACAATGACAACGTACATATCTTTCATGCTCACTAGACGAAATAGACGAGATTCGTTACTGATGAATTCTACTCTGGTTACAATCACAAGCGCATTCTAAAATTTGCAACAGTCTGTTCAAGCTATCCTTTGACCGATCCAATCATAACCCCTTGCACGAAGTAACGCTGCAAGAATGGGTATACTACGATAACCGGTAAAGTCGAAACAATAATGACCGAATATTTGACGAGCGATGCGATTTCTGCCTTGTTGTTTAGCGCAGCGGCAACCGAACTGCTTACCGCAGCACCAGTCGTTTCTGCCGACATTTCCTGCAGAACAAGAATTTGACGTAGGATCATTTGCAGTGGATATTTCGACTCTTCATTCAAATAAATGAGAGCGCCAAAGTAGCTGTTCCAATGTCCAACCCCATAGAATAATGCCATAACGGCTATGATCGGAGCTGACAACGGCAAAATAATCTGCAGGAATAACCGCATGTTCGTACAGCCGTCAATGCTTGCTGCTTCCTGAAGTTCTCTAGGTATCGTGGATTGGAAGAATGTCCGTGCCACTATGATGTTCCAGACCGATGCTGCACCCGGCAAAATTAACGCCCACATACTGTTGATTAGCCCCAATTCTTTAATCAACAGATATCCCGGAACTAATCCGCCACCGAAGAACATTGTGAACAGGAACATCCCCATAAAGAAATTACGTCCAATAAAGTCCGATCGGCTCAATGCGTATGCTGCCGGTAACGTTACGGCTAGGTTAACGCAAGTACCTACAACGGTATATAAAATGGTGTTCCCATAACCACTCCATATCTTTGAGTTCTCGAACACGCGTGCGTATCCGTCAAATGTGATTCCTTTTGGGAACAGCCACATTTCACCAGAGGCTACCATCTTGGGATCACTGATAGACGCGCTGAGAATATACAACACAGGATACAATACAAGAATCAAAGCTATCGTTAAATAAATATAGTTACATACGATAAAAATCTTGTCCGCTCTCGTTTCTTTCACAGTAGCAGCCATGTTCCATTCTCCTCCTTCCTACCACAAGCTTGTTTCGCTCGTGCGTCGCGCGATTTGGTTAACAACGATGAGCAAAATAGCATTAACGATCGAGTTAAATAAACCTATCGCCGTGGAGAAGCTGTACTGCGCATCTACTAGACCTGAACGATATACGAATGTCGATATGACATCAGAAGATTCCATGTTGAGTGGGTTTTGCAAGAGCAATATTTTCTCAAATCCGACACCGAGAATGCTGCCCATGTTCAAAATGAGCAAGATTGTAATCGTTGGAATAATTGCCGGAATGTTAATATGCCAGATACGTTGGAACCGGTTCGCGCCATCTACAACGGCCGCTTCATGGAGCTGTGGATCAACACCAGATAAGGCTGCCAAATAAATGATTGTCCCCCATCCCGTACCCTGCCACACACCAGACAAGACATACATTGTCTTAAACCATGCCGGATCCGTAAGGAAAGAGGCCGGTTCAAATCCGAAGAACTTAATGATATGAATGATGATACCAGTTGAAGGAGACAGGAACGTAATAATGATACCTGCCATGACGACAACGGAAATAAAGTGCGGTGCATAGGTTATCGTCTGTACCGTTCGCTTGAATATCCCATCCTTAACTTCATTAAAGGCAAGCGCCAATATAATTGGCAGCGGGAAGCCTATCGCCAGCTCATACAAGCTGATGCTCAGCGTATTCCACAGCAGATCCCAGAAGTAGTACGAGTTGAAGAAGCGCTCGAAGTGGTCGAATCCGACCCATGGGCTCCCCATAATCCCTTTCGCTGGGATGAAGTTTTTGAATGCAATTTGAATCCCGTACATCGGGCCGTAATGGAAAATGAGGAAGTACAAAAATGCAGGAGCAATAAATAAATACAACTCCCAATTCTGAAGCATCTTCTTCCACGTCGGTTTCTTCTTATTTGGAACCACGTTCATTGAAAGGGCACTCTGTCCATTTCCTTGCATCGTGTCCACTCCCTCCCTTCAAATGATGGCATGGTTGGCACAGTCACTTTCATTGATGAAACGATGAACTGTGCATGAAGCCATGCTAACGCTTTCATGAGAACATTTTAGGCATCCTTTACCAATATCGTAAATATGTCGATTCCGCATTGTCGTTAACATATCCTTTACAACCGCGCCACTGCGCGTTTTTTGATCACGCACCCTGCGTCGGTACTACCTCAATTGCAGGCGAAATTGGTACATTTTGATGTTACCGATCACACACCAAATGTTACACATTGTCAGGAAAAACATATCGAACAAGGCTGATTACAACGCTTAATGTTCAGCTTCCAACCCTTCCATCTATTGCTGAATTCTGTATCAGGATGTATGATAGTTCTATTATCATAGAACTAATGAATTTATAAACTTACATACATGGACACATGTATAAGAAAGGGGAAAGATTCAATTGTCTACTTATCTTCTTGTCCACGGAGCATGGGATGGCGGATTTGTATGGAGGGAAGTCGCATCCCTGCTTCGACAAGCTGGTCATGATGTGTACACACCCTCCCTCACTGGACTTGGAGAGCGAACACATCTAGCTCATCCAGACATTGATCTACATACCTTCATTCAGGATATTGTAGGGGTCTTTATTTATGAACAGCTCGAGGATGTTATTCTTGTTGGACACAGCTTCTCTGGAATGGTAATCACCGGGGTAGCTGAAATAGTACCTGATCGAATCAGGCAGCTGGTCTATGTTGATGCCATGGTTCCACGCCATGGAGAATCTGTGGCGACCCTCTCAGCTCCATACTTGGATAATCCCTATCCAAGTACTGCAGATGGCGACACACCGGCGTTTATTGCACCACCTAACTTAACAGATCCGCGTAAATCGCCAATGCCGACACGTTCGTATATGCAGGAGCTATCTATTACCAATGAGCGTGCCGCTGCCCTTCCTCGCATCTACATAGAACCGCTGGATCATCCTGATAGTTGGCCGATGGCTGCCTTTTTCCGCGCAATGGCCTTACGCGCCCGGGATGCCGGCTGGCGCCATATGAGTCTCGAGCAAGGAGGGCATTGGCTCATGAAGACTCAGCCCGAACCATTATCCAAGCTGCTCCTGAATCTGTAATCAACATAAAAATGCCCTTAATCCACATTAGGTGTGGATTAAGGGCATTTATTATTCAATCAATACTATGCGATTATCTTCCGCTCTTCAGTTCTGTCCACAAGCGATCATATAATTGAATATTTTTTCCAACATCACCGAGCCATTCTGTTCGACCCAGTTCTTCGTCAGTTAAGTTAATCATCTTGTTGTCCAGATACTCTTTGCTATGGTGCTCTTTTGCCTTCGTCACAGGATTGCTGTAACCGATAGCCTCATAGTTCTTCGCACTGTTCTCCGGATCAAGCATGAAGTTGATGAACTTCTCCGCTAATTCCTTATTCTTCGTACCCTTTGGAATCGCATAGTTGTCCGAGAAGATCGTGCTTCCTGTCTTCGGAATCATGAATGCAACATCTGGGTTCTCACCATGAATGACAGATGCATCGCCAGACCATACCGTACCGATCCAGCCTTCTTCCGCAATCATCTTCTGCTTGATGTTGTCCGTATCGAATGCAAGCACGTTCGGAACAAGCTTGCGCAGGTCATCAACAGCCGCGTTGATTTCCGCTTCATTTTGGGAACTGTTCGACTTGCCTGCCTTCTTCAGCGCCATACCTACGATCTCGCGGTTGTCATCCAGAAGAAGTACTTTACCCTTGTACTCATCCTTCCACAAATCCGCCCAATCGGTTGGAGCTTGCTTCACATATTTTGTGTTGTAGGCAATGCCTGTAACACCCCATGTATATACAATAGAGTACTTGTTGCCAGGATCAAATTCAGGGTTTTTGAAACGATCCGTGACGTATTGGAAATTCGGAATATGATTTAAATCAAGCGGCTCCAGCAAATCTTGCTTAATCATGCTAGCCACCATATAGTCGGACGGTTGAATTAAATCATAATTCGCGCCGCCGGCTTTCAACTTCGCCAGCAGTTCCTCGTTGTTGGCAAAAATCGCATAGTTAACTTTTACGTTATTCTCCGATTCGAATTTCTTGATCATATCCATATCGAAGTTATCTGCCCAGCTGTACAAATTCAATGTTTGCTCCGGCTTAGAAGAGCAGCCTGCCAGTGCAGTAAGTGCCAACATCCCGGCCAATACGACCGCGAACCATTTCTTTTTGTTCAATTCTTGTTACCCCTCTCTGATCCTGCAACAGATCCTTAGAATGTAATAATTATTATGATTCAAATTCACTTGCTCACATCGGGTGAACAGTGAATTAGAACGGCAGCATAGAGCTTTTCTTCTCTCCGTTACCGCGGTTCAACAACCATTGCGCCAGTACGATCAGCACAACGCTCAAGATAATCATTAGCGTACACAAGGCGTTGATCTCTGGAGAGATCCCCCGTTTTACCAATCCATAAATGTAAATCGGCAATGTTGTCGAGTTCGGTCCGGCAACAAAGAAGCTGATCATAAAGTCATCAATCGACAGTGTAAAAGCCATGATCGCTCCGGCAAGCACGCCTGGCCATATCGAAGGCAGCGTAACGTAGCGGAATGTCTGCCATGGTGTAGCACCAAGGTCAGATGCCGCTTCTTCAAGCTGCTTACCCATGTTGGCAAGCCTAGAAGCAACAATCACATACACGTATGAAATACTGAACGTGATATGTGCAATAATAACCGTCATTTTGCCCAGATCAATCTTAAACTGGCTGAACAGCACCAGTAGGGACAAGCCCATAATGATATCCGGTACAATAATCGGCAAGTACAACAATCCGATTACGCCTTGCTTGCGCTTGGCAGTCATTCGGCGAAGTGCAATTGCGGCTATCGTGCCGAGTACAGTCGAGATGACTGTAGATATCAATGCGATCGACAAGCTGTTGCTGAGTGCTTCCATTACTTGTCGGTTGTCGAATAGTGAACTGTACCATTTGAACGTGAAACCGCTCCAATTCGAATTAATCCGCGAATTGTTGAACGAGTACGCGATAATCAAAAATACAGGTATATAAATAAATAGAATTAACAGTATCGAATGGATCGCAAGAAGCGGACTCTGATTCTTTTTGGTTGCTGCCTTCATGCCCCCGCCTCCTTCGATGCATCATATTTGGAGCGGAGTGCTCGGTTGAACAGCCCAATAATAATTAGGGAACTGATCACGAACACGACTGACAGCGCGGAACCGAATGGCCAGTCACGCGCACCTAGGAACTGATTCTGTATAATATTGCTGAGCATTTGCGCCTTAGCACCGCCCAGAATGTCTGTAACAACGAACATCCCCGCTGTTGTCACGAAGACAAGCACACTGCCTGTCATCATGCCAGACTTCGTCTGCGGCAGCGTAATATGCCAGAACGACTTCCATTTCGTAGCACCCAAATCACTGGATGCCTCAAGCAATCGCTTGTCCATTTGCTCCAAAGAAACATAAATCGGAAGCACCATATACGGAATGAACGTATAGACCATTCCAAGCAGTACTGCTCCCTTGGTATAGAGCATTTGCAGAGGCTCCGCGATCAATCCCAGATCAAGGAGCGTCTGATTAACGACCCCTTGCGTACGAAGCAAGAGTACCCATGCGTATGTCCGAATCAGGAAGTTAATCCAGAACGGAACCGTAATGAGAATGAGCAGCAGCTTCTGCTTCGCCGGGCTCGTCGTCGAGATATAATATGCAAGCGGATAGCTGAACAACAAGCAAATTGCCGTTGTTAACACGGATAGCCACAGCGTATCCCAATAAATACCCAAGTATAAGGGATCGAAAAATCGTTCATAATTGTTCAGCGTAAACGAAAAGACGATATTGCCGAGCTCGTCGCGCTGCATGAAGGATACAGCGATGACCGCGATCATCGGCACGACAAGGAATATCGTCAGCCACAATACGACCGGCGCAATGATGCCAAATGAGCGTTTCATGAGCCGATCATCACCTCATCTTGCTTACTCCAGCTTACTCCAATATGCTGGCCAATCTCCCACGTCCGCTCGTCCTTGAAGTCAAGCACAACCGATACGTTCGTTTGGTCGTTATCCAAGTGCACGATCAGCTTGTGAATGTTCCCCAAATAAACGATATCCTGAATAATTCCAGTACGAGGCGCACCTTCCACATCCGCTGTCACATGAATTTTCTCTGGACGTACGGTGAAGAGGTTCTCTTCATGGAATACGTTGTTCTCCCCTACAAACGTAGCTGCAAACAACGTCTCCGGGCGTTCGTAAATATTTTTAGGAGAGTCGATCTGTTCGACACGTCCGTTATTCATAATCACGATTCGATCCGACATCATCATCGCTTCTTCTTGATCATGGGTTACATATACGAATGTAATGCCCAAGCTCCGCTGCAATTGCTTCAGTTCAGCCTGCAGATTTTTGCGCAGCTGCAAATCAAGTGCACCAAGCGGCTCGTCCAACAGCAGCACCTTCGGCTTGTTAGCAATTGCCCGTGCAATCGCAACACGCTGCTGCTGTCCACCAGACAATTGATGCGGATAACGCTTAGCAAGTGCTGTTAGCTGCGTCAAGCGAATGGCTTCATCAATACGCTTGCGCTGTTCAGCTTGCGGAATTTTCTTCATCTTTAGGCCGAATTGAATATTTTGCTCGACCGTCATATGAGGGAACAACGCGTAATGTTGAAATACAAGATTCAAATTCCGCTTGTTCGGAGGTAAGTTCGTAACATCTTCTCCATCTAGGCGGATATGGCCAGATGAAGGCTGTTCAAAGCCAGCAATCATGCGTAAAATGGTTGTCTTCCCACAACCACTCGGACCGAGCAGCGTCAAAAATTCCCCTTCGCCAATCGTAAGCGACAGAGGATGCACAACGGGTTGCCCGGCAAAATGCTTCTCCACATTTACCAGTTCAATCATTAGCATCAACCCCTTACATCGTCAGTCTGCCAATTGGAGCAGCTGTTCCTGCATGCAGCATGCCATCGCAATGGCAAGCTAACACGCTCTGCAGCACCACCCCAAATGGGATGAACAAGAATGCGCGCAGTGTATAGGATACGTTCTTATTCATTAAGCAAAAAAAGCCATATCCATTGGTATGGCTTCTACGTCCCGTTCACGTTGGCGTTTTTGCATATCCAATATACATCGTTTTGTCTGACGATACAACTTATTTTAACGTAATTTCGACAAAAACATACATTTCTTTTCAACGGTTCGACCTATTTCCAATAGCGATCAGGCCATGAGGCACTTATTTACATTCGAACTATCGGAGAATACGATAATATTCAATTCCCCTGTTACATTCTAGGGCTTTGTTCCCTAAAATACAACCCCTAATCCAAGATGGCTTCCATACAAAAAGGCACTATGTCATTTCTGACACGAGTGCCCCTTGATACAGCGCCATTTCTGATGTACTCTTACCCGCCTAATTGGGAATATTTCATTGATTTAACAGAAGGCTTTCACCCAAGCCGACGCTGTTACTGCACGCTTCATTTCAGTTGTTTCTGCGTTCTTTATTTCAATTGATATTGAATTTGCACCTGTGCATTCAACTTAATAAGTCCGCCCTGCACAGAAGTTGAAGCCACATCCTTTTTCATATCCGACGGGCTTGCTGCTGCGTCGTACATCACGCGTATCGGGGACCAGTCCGCCCCAGACTCTGTAATCGTAAGTGCGACACCTGCTTCACGGCCTGCCGCTTTCGCGAGTGTGGATGCCTTCTTCGCTGCATGCTGCACTGCCTTCTCCAGCACCTGTGCCTCATAGTCAGCGCGCTTCTCCGTATCGAATTGAATACGGACTACTCGGTTCACACCTGCATCAGTAGCAGCATCAACTAAGCTCCCTAGTCGATTCAAATCACGATACGTCACACGCACAGCATGCTGTGCTTGATAGCCTATGATTTGAGGCTCTTTATTTTCCACGTATTTATATTCAGGATTAACCGAGAAATTGACCGTCTTCAGATCCTTTTCCTGAACACCATATTTCGAAGTAAGCACCTGTTTCACTTTTTCGAACAACACTGCATTTTGCTTTTGTGCTTCAGCCGCTGTTTTCCCACGTGTATCTATTGCAAGCTCCGCATAAGCCACATCAGGCGTTACTTCCAATTCTCCCATGCCTGACACGTTCACCGTATCCTTCACGCTGAATTCTGCCGCTGCTGCATGCACAGGCACCGGTGCCGCAACTCCTGTCCCCACAAGCAGCGCTCCTGTAAGCATGACCGCCATCGTCATTCGACGCCATGTCATTCTTCCTGTCAATTGCGTCATAATCCATTCCTCCATCACGTTATAGATTGTAAGATTGACTTGCTTCTTGTCTTCTAAACGTTAATAAGATAAATATTGTTGCAAGTCCGGTCATAACTTTAGATGTATTTTCTGCAGTTATTGAATCGGTACAAATGTAACTCTGCAGATTCATTTTTATAATCATTAATCTACAGTTTTATACAATTTTTGTCATTTTATGCTTATTTCGACCTGTCGATCGGTGAAAAACCATGATATGGTAGAGCTGTAATTTCCATTAAAAGACGTCTGAGGAGGAATACATGTGATTCGTAACAAAGGAAAATACGCTTTGCTTGTTGCTCTTGCATTGAGCATGCTTGCTCCTGCATCATTATCGGCCAAATCTGCTGATGAATTGATGATCGAACAGAAGTACGGACCAGAAACGGGGTATTCAAATGTATACCAAAAGCAAGACATTCTTAAGGCATTAACCGCTGTATACGAATGGTCAGCTGATTTCTCCACGACAACCCAACAACAAATTAAGAAAGACATCGTAGTTCCTAGCGACACTCTCCGCACTACACTCCAGTTGAACGTTAGCTCTGAGAAAAATACCGGCAGTAATGAAAAATTCAAGGTCGAATTAGAGATGTACTACCCTTGGGCAGGTTATTTGATCGAAGAATCACGCGAACTTAGTGTAGGTTATCAAAATGCACCTGTATACTTCTATAAGCTCAAGCCAGGCAATACATATCGTCTGCGCATCAATGGGAATGTTAAAGGATCCGTTGACGTCTATAGAGAATAGGCTTCGACAATCAATCGTAACAACCGCACTACAAATACAGCCTGATCTCCTTCAAGAGATCAGGCTGTATCACACTTCATACCGTTCATCTGATGCACCATTCAACAAGCTTACCATAATAAAAAAAGAGCCATTATGGCTCTTCTCTTGATCACAGTCGCAGCTCGCTGCCCCCACTATGATTGAACACGATGTCAGCTACAGATTAGCTGTCCAATTCTTCCTTGCTCACAAGCCCGACTAAAGCGCTTACAGCCTGATCGGCGTCCGCGCCGTCCGCAGTAATGGTAATTGACGTGCCGGTGCTGATTGCGAGACTCATAATACCCATGATGCTCTTAGCATTCACTTTCTTATCTTCTTTTTCAACGAAGATATCCGAAGAATATTTATTCGCTTCTTGAACGAACAAGGCCGCAGGTCTTGCGTGCAGTCCAGTCTTCAAACGTACGACAATTGGTTGTTGAGCCATGCGAATCATACCCCCTATATTCCATGTAGTTTACATTACACAAATTTACGCTAATTTGCTCTATTTCATCACATATTAGCATTATAAACGATTTTAAGCGAGGAATAAAGTTTATCTCGCTATCCGTTGCGCATTCGCTCAGCCAGCTCGTCTATCTTGCGCAGTCGATGATTGACACCGGATTTACTAACCTTACCGCCCAGAAGCTCTCCCACTTCCTTCAGATTAATATCCGGGTGTGCCAATCTGACCTCGGCAACTTCTCTCAGCTTATCTGGGAGTTTATCTAATCCAAGATGCCTATCCAGATAACGGATATTTTCGATTTGGCGCACAGCCGCACCAATCGTCTTATTCAAGTTAGCCGTTTCACAATTGACGATTCGGTTCACGGAGTTGCGCATATCCCGCATAATACGGACATCCTCGAACTTGAACAGCGCCTGGTGAGCACCGATGATATTGAGGAACTCAATAATTTTCTCGCCCTCTTTGATGTACAGGACGAAGCCCTTCTTGCGCTCAATGAATCGTGCATTCAACTGGAACTCATTCGCCAGATCAACTAATGCGCGGCAATGTTCCTCGTACATCGAGGATATCTCCAAGTGATAGGAAGATCCCTCTGGATTATTCACCGATCCTCCTGCCATGAACGCTCCTCGCAAATATGCGCGTTTGCAGCAGTTATTTTCAACAATCTGCGTGTCAATGCCGTCCGTGAACAAGAACCCTTCCGATACAATGTGCAGGTCACGCAAAATCTCCTGCACACGCGTCGGAATACGTACAATGTACACATTATTTTTCTTCAAGCGCATCTTCTTGCGTACAAGCAGCTCCGTATGCACTTGAAAATACGTTTTAACAAGCGTATAAATGCGGCGTGCGATCGCTGCATTCTCTGTAGAAATGTCCAATATTACCTTGCGGTTGGACGAGAGCTGCACAGAACCGTTCATGCGCATTAGCGCAGACAGTTCCGCCTTCTCACAGCACGACTCGGATTCGATCATGGTTAATTCTTTTTTTGTCTGTGCTGCAAAAGACATAGCGGCTCACCTCTTTCGTAACATCCAATTTTCCACAAGCTGATAAATATGATGACTAAGCTTATCCGCGTCATGACGCAAATAGGTGCGGAACAGCACTAAGGAATCCGCGATTACCTGATATCCACGCTTCGTCACTTCTTCCATATCCAAATGGACAGCCTTCGCCCCCTGTTCGGCATATTTATCCTGAACTTGCGGCGGAATCTCCCCATTATTCACGATAACATAATCGAACAATTGAGTGCCGACATGAAGCTGAACAGCTTCCAAATGATCACTCACGGAATAGTTATCCGTTTCCCCCGGCTGAGTCATCACATTACATACAAAAATCTTTACCGCATTTGATTCCAATACTGCCTGTGCCAGCTTCGGTACGAGCAAGGTAGGAATAATGCTCGTATACAGGCTTCCTGGTCCAATCAGGATGGCATCCGCCTGACGGAGCGCCTCAACTGCCTCAGGCAACGCCTCCACCTGTTCCGGTTCTAAGAACACACGCTTAATGCGCTGGCCGGCTTGCGGGATTGATGATTCGCCAGACACAATAGACCCGTCTTCCATCTCGGCCTTCAGGACAACTGCTTGATTGGCTGCAGGCAGTACCCGGCCCCGAACCGCAAGTACGCGGCTCAGCTCCCGAATGCCTGCAACGAAATCGCCGGTGATATCCGTCATCGCCGCCAATAGCAAATTACCCAGGCTATGTCCTGCAAGTCCAGATCCACTCTTGAAGCGATACTTCAACATTTCCGACAGCGATGGCTCCACATCAGCCAACGCTGTCAATACATTGCGTATATCTCCTGGCGGGGGCATCTGCAGCTCGCTGCGCAATATACCAGAGCTGCCTCCATCATCCGCCACAGTAACGATTGCGGTAATATCGAGCGGCTTCTCCTTCAACCCTCGAAGCATGACCGACAGCCCTGTGCCGCCGCCCATAACTACGATACGTGGGTTTACGCGCTCTTCTTTTTCACATGCCATAACGACCCTCCACTAATGCCGATCTCTCTCAGCATCACGGTGACTGACACGGACAACCTCCGTATCACTCGCTCCGATTGTACGACCTAAATATTCTGCAATGGCCACTGATCGGTGCTTGCCGCCTGTGCATCCGATGCCGATGATAACCTGACCTTTCCCTTCCTTGCGATACTGCGGCATAAGGAAATTCAGCAAATCAAGCAGTTTAGCAAGGAAAGCCTGTGTTTCTGGCCATTTCATGACATAATCATATACTTCAATATCCTGTCCAGTTCTCGGGCGCAATTGCTCCACATAATGCGGATTCGGCAAAAAACGTACGTCAAAAATGAGATCCGCATCAATCGGCACCCCATATTTGAAACCGAACGAAGTCACATTCACCGACATCATATTCTGATCCGCGTGCGTGAATCGTGCCGCAATTCGTTCCTTCAACTGTACAGGCTTCAAATTGCTCGTATCAATAACCTGTGTCGCCCAACCCTTCAAATCTTCCAGCAGTGTGCGTTCCTGCTTAATTCCTTCAAGCGGCATGCCGCCTGGATTGAGAGGATGACGACGACGGCTCTCCTTATAACGCTGCACGAGAACAGCATCCGTTGCATCCAAGAACAATATTTCACAATTAATGGTAAAGTGATCCCGAATATAATTAATGGATTCTGATAAGGCCGTGAAAAATTCTCTGCCGCGCAAGTCAATGACAAGCGCTACCTTGCCAATCTTACCCTTGGACTGCTCGATGAGTTCAGCAAACTTCGGTATAAGTACTGGCGGCAAATTGTCCACGCAGAAAAAACCGAGATCCTCCAAGCTCTGTACAGCTATTGTCTTCCCTGCACCAGACATCCCCGTAATGATAACCAGCTTCGCAAGAGCTGTCATCTCTGTCGATTCCATCATCGTTCGTCCTCTCCTTCTTACAAGATTCGGCTACGAACGCAAGAACAAGCCTGCCGCACCAATCATACCCGCATCATTGCCTAGCTCTGCTGGAACGATGGATACGCCGCGCGTAACCGGGTCAGGTGTTAATTTCATGAATGTTTCACGAATTTGCTCGAACAGGAACTCGCCTGCCTTCGATACGCCTCCGCCAATAATGAACCGCTCTGGATTCAGTGTCACTGCTACAGCAGCCATCGCCTTGCCTAAATAATAAGCTGCACGGGATACGATGCGCACTGCGACCTCATCTCCCGCCTTCGCCGCATCGAATACATCCTTTGCTGTAATGCTCTCTACCAAGGATAAGGAAGTGCGATCTCCGCGTTCAACTGCATCATTGGCCATTCGAATAATACCTGTTGCCGAAGATACTGTCTCCAAGCACCCCATCTTGCCGCAGCCACATTGGATCGCTTCCAGATCAGGGATTACCGCCATATGGCCAAGCTCTCCTGCTAGACCTGAGAATCCTTGTACAATTCTACCGTTAATAATAATGCCTCCGCCGACACCCGTTCCGAGCGTGTAGCAAACACAATGGTCAATGCCCTTGCCTGCGCCGCTCCACACCTCGCCAAGTGCGGCAACATTTGCATCATTGTCAATCTTAACTGGCTTGCCTAGACGTTCTTCTAATATGGAACGGATCGGCACATCCTTGAATCCTACGTTGGGCGCCAAGATGATAACGCCTTCCTTTACATTCGTAAATCCTGCGACTCCTGCACCGACGCCAGCCACCTGGCTCCAATCGTAAGGAGATTGTTCCACAATGAGACGAACATATTTTTCGATATTATCCATGACAGTATCCGGACCCTTAGCTACTTCAGTTGGTCCCTCAAATGTATGCAGAAGCTTGCCTTCCGCATCACAAATTCCAACTTTAATGGCCGTACCGCCCAAATCGACACCCACGTAGATCTGCTCAGACATGCGTCATCCACCTTTTATATACGTAATCGAATTATGGTACTTTCAGTACCCACTATACGCGAACCCACTAGTCAGGTCAAGAGAACGGAGCCCCTAGCCAAGCGTTGCCAAGCCGCGCCAGAAGCGCGTATAAGCCCTCCCTGCGGCCTAATTTTCGGCCATACGTTCCAGTCCGTTCGACACGCTCGCCACTCCCACTTTTCCCGCTCGACCACCTGACCTAATCGTACGAAAATAAAGAGGGAGCCTACTGGCTCCCAACTTTCGAAAAGTGAGTTCTTTTTCACCTTATTGATTCAAAGACTGGCTCCAGTCCTGCGTAATATGTCCTTCCAAGAACTTCTCGCAGTCCAGAGCTGCTTGGCAGCCAGAACCGGCTGCTGTGATCGCCTGACGATACTTCGTATCATGCACGTCACCTGCAGCAAATACGCCTGGTACACTCGTTTCCGTAGAACCTGGCTTCACAATTACATAGCCATGATCGTCCAGTTCAATGTGACCTTTCAAGAAATCTGTGTTTGGCTTGTGGCCGATAGCAACGAACAAACCGTCCGTTTCCAGAATTTCTTCCTCGCCTGTCTCATTGTTTTTCACCTTGAGACCTGTAACACCCATGCCTGTAGATACGACCTCAATTGGAGTACGATTCAAGCCCCATTTGATCTTCTCATTATTTTTCGCGCGATCCTGCATAATCTTCGATGCGCGAAGCTCATCACGACGATGAACGAGTGTCAACTCGGAAGCGAAGCGAGTCAGGAAGTTAGCTTCCTCCATCGCAGAGTCGCCACCGCCGACAACGATGATTTTCTTCCCACGGAAGAAGAATCCGTCGCACGTCGCGCAAGCGCTGACCCCTTTACCCAAGTTCTCTTGCTCACCAGGAATATCCATATATTTCGCAGAAGCGCCTGTTGCTACAATTAACGTTTCTGTGACAATCTCGCCTACACCTTCAACTTGAAGCTTAAATGGGCGGCTAGATACATCAACACTGTTTACCCAGCCTGTCTTGAACTCTGTGCCGAAGCGCTCAGCTTGCTTACGCATATTGTCCATCAATTCAGGACCCTGGATGCCTTCTGGGAACCCAGGGAAGTTCTCAACGTCTGTAGTCGTCGTCAACTGTCCACCTGGTTGAGGTCCCTCGATCACAAGCGGGTTCAAGTTGGCGCGAGCCAAGTAAATCGCTGCTGTATAACCAGCAGGTCCTGTGCCGATAACAACTGATTTATATACTTTGTTCTCCATGGGGTTGGCCTCCCTTATAATCAAGTATTTATTTTATCTTCATGTAAAGGATTGCTTGATTTTAGCTTCTACCTGACAAGTGTCTTCCATTCGTTTCACATGCTTGGCAACGGTAGTTGCCGATACACCATATTGCTCTGCTGCAAGCTGATAGGACATCTCACGTCGTATCATCTTCGCGATAATGAATTCGATCGCTGCAGCCCAGCTTCCCGCCTTGCCAATTCGTGGCACTTCGTCGGGATATAAGTGCGTAATAAATTCAATCCAAAGCGTCTCTGCATCATGCATCTGAAACAGATCGTACCGCTCTTTCATAGAATCACGCAATATATCTAGTACCTGCTGCCATTGCGACTCCCAGACCGGCAGACGATTTGCAATATGATTACGGTGAACTTGAATATACTCGCCCTTCCATTCTACCTCAATTGGCTCTTCTACCCCATGCATACGAAGCACATATACAGCAACCTGCTTCATGTATGCATCCTGGTCTGGATCCAGCAGCATAGAGCGAAGCGCATCATTAGCCTCATCGTCACCAAGTAAGCTCATCGCTTGGAGTGCCTGAAGCTTGACATCCGGTTCACCGAATCGCAGTGCCCAGAACAATGAAGCTCGTACAAGCGGATCTTTCTTGAGCTGCTGCTCCCAATCCTTGCCGTCCTCTGAACGACCCGAACGACTGCCATCAGTTGAATCAGCCTTCGAAGCAGCCCTACGGCTAGCCTCCTCATAAGGTAGACGATAATGATAGGTTGGCATAGGATCGATATCTCCCTCATCACGCTGCTGCAATCGTTCCATATAGTACGTTGCAATGCCGGAATTGGGATCCAGTCTGCGGCATACTGCCCACCAGCGAGAAGCCTCCTCATATCGACCCAAGCGGCAAGCCGCTACAGCCGCATAATGGTAAATACTCGCTTCCCGCAGCATATGGCCTGTTACTAAGCGGCGCAAATGCTGATAAGCAAGCTCATGCTCATCCAACATACCCATCGTAGTCGCAATCTTGAACAGATGCTCCCGATAGAAGGGCTGAATCTTGCCAATCATCGCAATAAGCTGCTGGACGACAGCTTCATTGCCGGCATGGCGCTCGAATATCGCCAAGTTGCACAATGCATGCAAGTTCCCTTGATCTCTCTCAAGAACGGCATCAAGTGCCTCCCGCGCTTCATCGAACTGCCCCATATAATAATAAGCTAACGCCAGGTTGTTCCATGCGGCCAAATAATCTGGATCCGAATCCACAACCCGCTTCAACAATTTCTCTGCCTCTACGAACCGGCCTGCTTCGAGCAGCATGCGTGCTTCTGCATGCTCATCCTCTGCCTGCTCAGAGATTCCCATCTCTTCGTCGCTCAGCGCTGACGGCAGCTTCGCAGCCGACGATTGAGCTCCCACATTCTGCTCACCGCGATGCTGTGATGAAGAAGACTGCTTCGCCTCGAAACGAATCATTTCGAGCATTTCCTCCGCTTCTTCTGTATACATTCCTGTGAGATCACGGGATAAATACGTCTCAAGCATCGCCTCCGACTCCTCGAACTGCTCCATATAAGCAAAGTTATTCGCCATATAATAGTAGCATTCATTCATATTCGGATCGAGTTCATGCAAGATGTGGTGCAATGTATCGTTAGACTCTTCGAACCGTCCCGCTTCTGCAAGAGTTCCTGCAAGATTGCACTGCAGGATAGGGTTGTCCGGTTCGCACTCCACCGCCTTGCGAAAATATGTCAACGCCTTGTCGTAGTGCAGTCGTTCCAACGATTGTACCGCACGTTCAGAGAACGAAGCAGCATCCATCGGGAACATAACTACCTTGTTCTGTTCTGCCATCGCCAAGGCCCCTCCTGACACTCATATACTGTACACATACCCAACAGTATATCATATTGACGCTCAATTCCTGCATCCCTTTCGCGAAGTCTTTCCAAGGGACAGATTCAAACCTCGCGTTTCTCTGTAGATTCAGGCACAAGCCTCTATATTTCCCATAACCGCAAGGGCCGGAGATTCAGAAGAAGCACATCGGTAATACATTATCAACTTCGATGTATTATTTTTATATAATAATAATTCTTATCTTATTATAACTCAAATCTTGATCACAGGCAATCTGTTGACCCCTATTTAGATATGTTCATATTCAAGTTCACAACCACGCAAACAACGAACAATAGGCGGGCAATTGCATTGCGCACCTCTCATAAGGAACACATGACATCGCCCGCCATCCTATGCAGCTTGTATTCACGACTTTACTTTCCCATTCTGATTATACGTATCCCTTCTAGCCCCACGGTGGCGCGCCTCCAGTACAGATAACACGTCTCCCAGCGCAATGTTGCGTTCGCGTAGCAGAACAAGCATATGGAACAGCAGATCTCCAATCTCCCCAACTAGTTCCTCCTTGTTGTCACTCTTCGCTGCGATCACAACCTCGGTAGACTCCTCGCCTATCTTCTTCAATATCTTATCGAGACCCTTCTCGAACAAGTAGGTTGTATATGATCCCTCAGGACGCTCAATCTGCCGCTGTGCTATAAGGTTCTCCAGCTCTGCCAGCACCGAATTTACAACTGGCGCATGACTCTCTTCTTCCCTCACATATCCCATAAGGCCACTTTCGAAGCAAGTACGGCTTCCGGTATGGCAAGCCGGTCCGCTGGGACTGACCTGCACGAGCAGTGTGTCCTGATCACAATCCACGGTTATGGATACGATTCGCTGCGTATTGCCTGACGTTGCGCCCTTGTGCCACAGTTCTTGACGAGACCTGCTCCAGAATACTGTCTCTCCTGTCTCGCACGACAAGAGCAAGGATTCCTGATTCATATACGCCACCATAAGGACTTCCTTCGTGATGGAATCCTGCACAACAGTCGGCACGAGGCCGTATTCATTCCAACGGATGGATGCGGCCAAGCGTCCTCCATCTACTATTACTTGTTGCGTCATCGTACACGTACCCCCTCTGCGTGAAGCGCCTCCTTCACTTCTGCAATCGATACTTCTTTATAGTGGAATATTGACGCTGCAAGCGCAGCATCGGCATGTCCTTCCGTAAATGCCTCCACAAAGTCACCTGCTCGCCCTGCACCGCCTGAAGCAATAACGGGGATGCCGACAGCATCGGATACTGCACGTGTCAGCTTATTATCGAAACCATCCTTCGTTCCGTCCGCATCCATGCTTGTCAGCAGCAATTCCCCTGCCCCAAGCCGCTCCACCTCTTGTGCCCAAGCCACTGCACGCAATCCAGTAGGTGTACGCCCACCGTGAATATACACTTCCCATTCTCCCCAGGTCTCATTGTACTTGGCGTCGATGGCTACTACGATGCATTGCGACCCGAATCGCCGCGCACCATCCGTTATGAGACTTGGCTGCTTCACAGCCGCTGTATTTATGCCGATCTTGTCCGCACCTGCACGCAGCATGCGCATCATATCATCGACAGAAGAGATCCCGCCACCCACTGTAAAAGGAATCGAGATTTCTCCTGCGGTCTGCCGTACTACCTCCACCATCGTTGCCCTACCCTCGATAGACGCGGAGATGTCAAGGAATACCAGTTCATCTGCGCCCTCCTGATCATACAGCGCAGCAAGTTCCACCGGATCTCCAGCGTCACGAAGCTGAACAAAATTGACGCCTTTTACAACACGGCCATCATTCACATCTAGACAAGGAATTACACGCTTCGCCAACACCGCAATCGCCCCCGTTCCGTATGGCTAGCTTCGTACGGCTGCCTCCAGCCGTACTGCATCTGCCAAATCAATGCTGCCTGTATAGAGTGCCTTGCCAATAATTGCTCCACCTACACCATCAGCCGCATACTTGGATAGAGCATGAATATCATCCATACTGCTGACGCCCCCAGAAGCAATTACGGTCTGCCCCGAGACCTTCGCCAGTTGTACAATTGCCTCGATATTCGGCCCCTTCATCATGCCGTCTCGAGAGATATCCGTGAAGATGAACGTCTTCGCCCCTGCCGCAACAAGCTCAGCCGCAAGCACGCCCGCCTTCACTTCCGAGGTCTCCAGCCAACCACGTGTGGCAACGAATCCATTGCGGGCGTCGATGCCAATCGCAATGCGGTCGCCATACTTGCCAAGTACGGTTTCAACGAAGCCACGATCCTCTATTGCCGCTGTGCCCAATATGACACGCGCCACACCCGCTTCCAGCAGCTGCTCAATGTCCTCAAGCGTGCGCAGGCCGCCGCCAACCTGTACCGGAACCGCTACAGACCGTGCAATTTCACCAATGAGCTCCGCATTGATCGGGCGCCCTTCCTTCGCTCCATCCAAGTCCACCAGATGAATCCAAGAAGCGCCATTCGCTTCCCAACGCTGCGCTACTTCTACAGGGCGCTCATCGTAGACCGTCTCTTGCCCATAATCCCCTTGTACAAGCCGGACACACTTTCCCCCGCGAATATCGATTGCTGGATATATCGTGAACGCTGCCATCTGCCTCGCCTTCCTCTCCCATCATTCTCCTGTCTATGATCTGGCCAGTTGTATGGATTGCCTGCCCGAGCCAGTCAGCGCCAAAAATCTCCCTAACAGGCGTAGTCCCAATGCTCCGCTCTTCTCCGGATGAAACTGCATTCCATATACAGAGCCGCGCCCTACTATTGCCGCGACTTCAACGCCTCCATAGCTGCACGTCGCAAGTACATCTGATTGCTCTTCCGCAACTACTCGGTAGGAATGTACGAAATACACATAACCACTCTCTGCCTCTCCCGCCAATGGATGTGCTGCTTGCTGCCACATCAGCTCATTCCAGCCCATATGCGGCACCTTATAAGATCCGCCCTCGAAACGCACCGCACGACCTGGCAGCATGCCTAATCCCTCATGGTAGCCATGTTCATCGCTTCCCTCGAACAACAGTTGCATGCCTAGGCAGATGCCGAGCATTGGCTTGCCTCCTTCAACTACCTCCTGCAGAGTGGGAATGAGCCCGCTTCCCCGAAGCGCCTGCATGGCATCTCCGTATGCCCCAACCCCTGGAAGAATGATGCCATCAGCAGTCAGCAATTCCTCACGGGAACTGGTCAGGACGACCTCATATCCTAATCGCTCCACTGCCTTGCTAACACTGTGAAGGTTCCCCATCCCATAATCGACCACGGCGATCATGAGCTACAGCACTCCCTTCGTAGAAGGAACACCTTGTACCCGCGGATCAACCGATGTCGCTTCATCAAGCGCCCGCCCTAACGCCTTGAATACCGCTTCAATCATATGGTGCGTATTCTGACCGTAATGAACGATGACATGAAGTGTAATTCTCGCCTCCAGCGCTAATTTCCACAGAAACTCATGCACAAGTTCCGTGGTGAACGTGCCCACTTGGGCGGATGGATAGGAAGCTCTGTATTCGAAATGAGGTCGGTTGCTTACATCGATAACCACTTGAGCCAGTGCTTCATCCATCGGAACAAACACAGACGCATACCTCTTGATCCCCGACTTGTCGCCCAAAGCCTCTCTTAATGCAAGCCCGAGACAAATGCCGATATCCTCAACTGTATGGTGATCATCGATGTCGATATCACCGGTAGCATCGACCTTCAGATCAAAGTGACCGTGCTTCGTAAATAAATCCAGCATATGCGTAAGGAACGGAACGCCAGTATCCAACTCACTTTTTCCCGTCCCATCAATCGAGAATGACAACTGAATATTCGTCTCATTCGTCTTGCGGGCAATATCCGCTTGACGTATACGGCTAATCGCTTCCTGTACCATTAAAAGTTCCGCCCTTCTGTTGAAGATTGCAGTTTTTATTCTTACTTTCTATGATCAAAAATCCGCTATTCCAATATAAGTTTCGCAGCTCGTTGACTGCACCTAGCTTCTCACGGTTCCTTCTCCACTGTTCCCTGTCTTTCACTGTCTCTCTTTACTTTCCGTGCCGCTCCGCCCGGTTTCTATTTATGTTCTCCACTCTATCTCTAAGTCTCTATGATCTCTATAATTTCTATCTCTATAATTTCAGAATCCCTTCTATGTCTGCTAAATCAGCCATCTTTACTATTTCTACTATCGCTGCTATCTCTACTATCTCTTTTATTGTCACTATTCTTACTATCGTTATTGATATAGTACTGCTGTTATTCCTGCGATTTCTGTTGCTGCTGTTTTCTCTTAATCCTACTCTTACTGCTATCGCAACTGTTCTATGACGCTTTGTGTAGCTTCAAACCCCACGCTTGACTGCTCTTGCAGACGAACCTCAATTGCCCTGGCATGCCCCTCTAGCCCTTCGTGGCGAGCCAGTTCGATAATGGCCGCCCCATTCGTCAGCAGTGCTTCCTTGCTGTAACGAATTAAGCTCGACTTCTTCATAAACATATCTACATCGACGGGGGAAGAGAAGCGCGCGGTTCCATTCGTCGGAATAATATGGTTCGGTCCCGCGAAGTAATCTCCAACCGGCTCAGAGCTGTAAGCACCAAGGAAGATTGCCCCAGCATTCTCTATGAGCCCGAGCCACTCCATCGGCTCTTCCGTCATGATTTCCAAATGTTCAGGAGCCAATCGATTCACGACTTTGACGCCCTCGCGCAGATCCTCAACCACGATAATTGCCCCGTATTGTTCTATAGAAGCAGAGGCAATGTGACGGCGAGGCAGTTCCTTCAATTGACGTTCAACCTCGATTGACACAGCTTGAGCCAGATCCATGGAGTCTGTCACCAGGACAGCCGATGCCATCTCGTCATGTTCAGCCTGGGACAATAAATCAGCTGCCACAAATACAGGATTAGCCTGCCTATCCGCTAATACGACAATCTCTGAGGGCCCCGCCATACTATCGATATCAACGACCCCATACACTTCGCGTTTCGCCAGTGCTACGAAGATGTTCCCCGGGCCGCATATTTTATCTACTGGGGCAATTGTATCCGTCCCATAAGCTAATGCAGCAATCGCCTGTGCACCGCCAACCCGATACATTTCCTTTACACCCGCTTCGGCAGCCGCTACGAGTATGTATGGATTGATTCCTTCCGTCCCACCAGTAGCTGGAGGAGTGACCATTACGATCTCCGGTACTCCTGCTACTTGAGCAGGAATCACGTTCATGAGAACAGATGACGGGTATGCAGCTTTGCCGCCTGGCACATATACACCTACGCGTTTCAGTGGACGCATAATCTGTCCAAGCAGAGTCCCATCTGGTTCGAACTCCATCCATGATGTCCGCTTTTGTCGCTCATGGAACCGTCTGATGTTGCTTGCAGCTTGACGAATGGCCACTAAGAACGCTTGATCAACCTGCTCGTAAGCCAGCGCAATATCCGACTCTTCTACACGAAGCTGTCCTTGGGTAATGGCGACCTTATCGAACTCCCTAGTATATTTGATTAGTCCTGCATCTCCCTCATGCCGCACATCGCTAACAATCCGCTTTACGCTGCTCAATTGCTCGGGGGTGCCGTAATCAATTTTCCGATCCAGGCTCCAATCTGCTGCTTGTATGATCCGCATCTCACTCTCTCCCTCCTAATCCCCTGCTGCAATAGACTTCGATGCTCATCTAGACTGATGACTAAGAACATCCTAACGAATGGCCGCTGACTTCTCCAATGTCTGGGGCACAATCCGTTGAAGCCGTTCGCACAAGCTCTGAATGGCCTCGCTCTTCATGCGATAACTTACCTGATTGGCGATCAGTCGGCTTGTAATGCCGAACATCTCCTCTAGCTCTACCAAGCCGTTCTCTTTCAGTGTCTTGCCTGTCTCCACCATATCCACAATTCGATCAGCCAGACCAATCAAGGGAGCCAGCTCGATGGAACCATTGAGCTTAATCACCTCTACTTGCTGACCTTGCTCACGAAAATATTGAGAGGCTACATTCGGATACTTCGTTGCGACCCGCAAGTGGCTGACCGGCTTCCATGATGGCAATCCGATGACCGACATCCGGCAGCGTGCAATCCCTAGATCCAGCAGCTCGTATACATCCTTGTTTTCCTCCATTAATACATCTTTGCCAACGATGCCGATATCAGCCGCTCCATACTCCACATAAGTCGGGACATCAACAGGCTTCGCCATAATGAACTGCATGCTCGCTTCCGGCACATCTATAATCAACTTGCGCGACTCATCCTCATCCTCTGGAACATAGAGTCCAGCTTGACGGAACAAGGCAGATGCCTGCTTGTAAATGCGGCCCTTAGGCATTGCAACCTTAAGCCAATCTTGCATAAGTCGTTCCTCCTTCGTCGTCAAGCACGGTTCGTGAAAGCAAGCACCTTGCTTCCTCGATCACCACATGTATCGGGCTGCACCCCCGCCTCAACACTTACGTCCAATCGTTTCTCACCTTCAGAATCGATATATTGCGTTACCACTTTCTTGCCTTCCTTCCGCAGACGTGCCGCTTCCCGGAATGCCTCCTGACGGTGAAGCTCATCATATTGAATAGTGAGTATCGCTATATCTTCATCTGCTGCATCTCTATTAATGGACAAGGCATCTACAATACGGGTCGTCTGAAGAGCAAATCCAGTTGCGGGCGCCGAGCGACCGAACTGCTGCAGCAAATTATCATACCGTCCTCCGTTTAAGACAGGGAATCCAGTATCCGCCGCATAACCTTCGAATATCGTACCTGTATAGTAGGAAAAGTCACCTAGCATCGTTAAATCCAATACTATATGGTCTTCCACCCCGTAGGCTTCCAGCACATCCCACACTTTCTCTAAATGATGGATGGATTCCATCATCGCTGGCACATCAGCTATGCCCCGAGCTGACTTCAGTACATCTCGGCCTCCCCGCAAGTGCAGCACTTGCTCCAGGCAGCCTCGATGCTCTTGATCTATAGGCAAGTTATGAATGAGCTCTCGATAACCAACTACATCCCGTTGCACTAGGCGCAGCTTCAATTGTGTCTGTACCTCGTCCTGCTGAGGGAGTGCATATTCGAGCAGCCCTTTCAAAAAGCCATGATGTCCCAGTGCGACCTTAAACCGTTCAATCCCCGTTGCTTCTAAGCAAGCAATCGACAGCGCTATTACCTCAGCATCAGCATCAGGAGACCCATCCCCAATCATCTCTGCCCCTGTCTGGTAGAATTCAGCTTCACGTCCCGCCTCCTCCTCCATTGAGCGGAACACATTCGCATGGTAAGACAATCGAATAGGGTACGGTTCCTTGCCGAGCAAGGATGCCACAACTCGCGCTATTGGTGCAGTCATGTCAGAACGAAGCACCATTGTTGTGCCGCGTTGATTCAACAACTTGAATAGCTTGTGATCAGAGGTAGAGCTCGCCGTGCCTACCGTCTCGTAATATTCCATTGTCGGTGTAATAATTTGTGCATAGCCCCAGCTATCCATCGTGCAAAGTGCTTTCCTTTCTACTGCACGTAACCGGCGCACAGCTTCTGGCAAATAATCACGAACACCCGAAGGCTTCTCGAACATTCTCGGCTTTGTCATTGCGTCACCTCGGAATTAGATGCTTTAGTGAGTTAATATATTAACATGTTACCTTATTAGCAAACCAAAGAATTTTACTGGTAATATTATCACGTAATATTCTCATCGTCAATCCATTTTCAACGCAATTCCCTTTATTTCTCTCCTCCCCCACAATCCCCAGCCCGAGCTTCCTGCACAAAAGAAAAGGAACACCCTCTATCCTTGCAAGCTGCAAGAATAGAGGGTGTCCCTTAATTGTAGAAGATGCATACATTTCCTGCTCTTCTGGTGGCGTTAAGAAGCATTCGTACTCCGAATCATTTCAACTGCTGAAGTCTGAATCTTCCGATTCTGCATCCAATCCCGTGGCGGGGCCCCTAATCCAAATGAAGCGCCCGGTATAAATCGAAGTGCCCCATACACGATGATCCATGACATTCCGAGGGCGAACACATAACCACTGAAGATGAATAATGGATATAGCGAGGCGCTCCCCCTATGCCACGGAAACTGTCGATATAGGGCAAGGAATGCGGGATGAATGAGGTAAATGCCGAAGGATAGATCCCCAAGCTGAGACAGTAGTCTTCTTCCGAGCTCTGGTAGACGGCGTTCCAGATAGAAGGCAAGTTGGATGAGTACAATTGCAGATAACAACGTATGTCCGTTCCAGAGCAGTTCATAAATAAGTGAGTTCATCTCTTTGCCCGTGGAGCGTGTCCAATACCATATCTGCACATGCAGCAGCGCGAATCCAAGCCATAACAACCAGATTGAACCTGTTATCAGCTTATAGCGTACCGAGCAGACTCGTCCCCAAGAATCAAGCCAAGGGCGTACTTTATGAAAGTTAATTCCTAAGTAAGCACCTGCAAAATAAAAGCTTATGTATGACAGCGAAATACTCCCATTTGCCGGAATTTGCACGCCATATTTGTTCCATAATACATACCCCCATTGCAAGGCCAAGCCGAGTGGGATGGCCCACGCGACAACTCGCCGGGAGCGAAATAGCATTAGCAGCAAAGGGAACAATAAGTAGAACTGTATACTAATAAACACAAAATACAAGTGCGTATATGCAGTTCCTGTTAATAGCTTCGTAACGAACACAGGTAATGCTTCACTCCACGAACGCTCTGGATACCAAGTTACCTGCACAAGCATAAAATAGAAGACTGAGCAGATTAGATAAGGTATAAATACATAGCGAAATCGATTCTTATAGAACTTCCCCAGCACCTGAGGCTGCAGCTTATCTCCACCACCATAGTTATAGAAGAGCACCATGCTGCTAAGTAAAATAAATGTTGGTGTACCGTACTTGAAAAAGATGTTGAAAAAGGTATACCCGTAAAATAAGCTTGATGTCTTCATCATCGCTGCGGTTTCCGAAGTTGCATGGACACTAATAACACCAAGCATGGCAAGTGCGCGCACGATAGAAAGAGTCGAAATCCGTTCTTTCCGTGCCACTATTGCATCCCTCCATTCACTTTGCGGGGTTCGTTATACGATCCAACTTCATGAGGATAGACCTTTGCCTTTGTATGTATTGTGATAACCTAATTTGGAGGATGCACTGTCGTCTGTGTTGGTTGGTTCTGCCTCTGTACATTCCCGCTTCTTTTTTTCGGTACAGCCCCAAAGAACATCCAACTGAACGGAATATAGCGATGACATAATTCTACAATAGCCCAAGACAGAAGGAACGCACACAGGAACCCTCCCCCGATATACAGCGCATAACTAATCGAGTCTCCGCCTCCTAGCGGAATCTTGCGATAGAGATATAAGATCACGGGATGAATCAGATAAATGCCGAATGAGACATCTCCGAATCTAGTAATTAACTTCACGAATCTCTCAGGAAATCTGCGTTCAATGTATTGAGATAATTGAATGAGTACGACGCACGACAGCAAAGCGTGGGCATTCCAAGCTGCCTCATACCATAACGTATTGAAGCGCATACCATATTTATAAGTTGCATACCATAGCTGAACATGGCCGAGTGAAGCCGCAATCCACACGAGCCACACCACCGCCGTAATCCAGCGATCACGTCTGCTGCCTTCAGGAGTTAGTGCATTGAACCAACCTTGTATGCGGTTCCAATACACACCGATGAACGCCCCTACCATGACATAGATCGAGTAGGACACAAGCAGGCTCCCCTTGTATACAATATGCAGGTCTAGCTTGTTCCAAATGACAAAGCCCCAATGTAGGGCAAATCCAATAGGAATGGCCCATATCGCTGATTTTACGGAGCGAAAGAAGTACAATATAACCGGAAATATCAAATAAAATTGAATTAGAATAATGACATAGTATAGGTGTGTGTATGCTGTTCCTTTAATTAAGCTGACAACATAGGCCTGTAAAGTATCTCCCAGACCACGACTGCGATAGGCAAGCCAATGATTCAACAAAAAATAGCAAGTAGAACAGATTACATAAGGAAGAAGAATTAGTTTTAATCGTTTAGTGTAGAATTCCTTTAAGGAGCTCCCTGAGGTTAATCCTTTGTCGCAATAATTATAAAACATGACGAAGCTTGTCAGCAGCAAAAAAGCAGGAACAGCAAATTTGCTGAACACATTTAAAAAATTATAGACAACAAATGAATCGGTTGTCTGTGTCGCCTTAATCGTCTGCGATGTTGCATGGATGCACAGAACTGCCATCATCGCGATAGCTCTATATATCGATAAAGATGAAATGCTCGACTTATTGCTCATGTCATCTATTCTCCCCATACCGAGGAATCAAGGGTGTCGAATCTAAGCGGTACTCGGCAAATAATAAGTTTATCGTAAGACAACGTTCGAGGTTATTTCCCGGGAAACAACCTCACAATTTGTTGAACGTCGTCAATTTCGTATTTTATACCGAATAGTTGATGAAGCTGGTGCAGTGACAGGTACCAAATGTCCTTTTTTTTAACCGGCGTAAGCTCGGAATATATGGGTGCTTGATCCCAACTTACTGTATATGAAGTCTTTGCGCGCCCAAGCTGCACATTTTTCCCCTTGTTCCCCATGCGTTCTAATAATTCTGATGTTCGAATTTTCTGATTGCCTGCATTTATACGGAATCCATTTGTTGTCGTCCGTTGATTGATACCTGGCTTCACCGTGAAGGTAACATGGATACCGAGCTGCTTGCACACTTCCAATACATCCTTGTTATACGCTCCGTACGGAAAAGCAACCACACTATACGTATTGCCAAGCATCTGCTTTAAGCGATCTTCAGCTCGCTTAAGATCCTTTTTAACCTTCGCTGTAAATTCCGTGCGTGTCTCCTTGCGATGCAGCTTCTTCAAATATTCTGGCTTGGACAACATCGGTCTCAAGGAACCCTGCTCATTAACCACCGTATATACATGCGAATTGTACGTATGGCTGAAGAAGCTCATTCCATTTCGCTTCATCTCACGCATCTGTTCCCATGTCAGCTTCGGTCGTCCGGCACTCTTGCGGTTGTCAATCGTAGAGACAATGACGAAGTTCGTCGCAGGTATATGGTACTTCTGCATGATCGGGTACACTTCTGTATAGAAAGATTCGTACCCATCGTCGAAGGTCATCAAGACCGCATTCGGTGGAACCGACCCTCCATGAAGCATAAAGTTCATATACTGATCCATGGAAATGAAATGATAGTTATTATGGAGTAAAGCCTGAATCTGCTCTTCCAACTGATTCGGTGAAATAAATGTGACGTTATCTGGATTCTTCTGAACATTGTGGTACATCAGTGTCACTACTTCATCACGATAATGGACTGGTGTATACACCCATTGTGAGTCCAGATTATCCGTTGGTGCCAGGTCTAATTGCTTGTCTGTCGTACGCACTTGAATGCCGAAGGCATTCTTCAGGGCGTCGGCTGGGACATACCATTCATTCCCCATTAACAATGCCTGCTCTTCCGAACCGTTGTACCCGTCCCATACAATACGATGTGATAGCGCCTGTACCCCATCCGTATTCAAGAACAACGTGCTGCTTAGAAGAGCTATGAGCAATATGACACCTACAGTGCGTTTCTTTCGCATGTCGAACTTCCCTCTTCTTCCAGTAACATTACATTTATTTTAATCTAACATACTTCGCAAGTGTTGTCATTTTTGTTTCCATATTCAAATTGTTTGTAAATACCAAAAAAAGTGGCAGGTGGGGAGCCCCTTTCCTACCACTTCTCAGCTTATCCTTCTATTATGAGGATGCTTCTATCATGAGAGCTGCATCACGAATAACCCGCATGGGATTGCCGCCAACCATTTGACCAGGCAATACGTCTTTGTGCACGACCGTTCCCGTCGCGACAACAGCGTGATCCCCAATCGTGACACCCGGCAGGATCGTACTATTAGCTCCAATCATCACATGACTGCCAATCCGAACCGTTCCAAGCCGATATTCGTGTATCAAATACTCATGTGCCAAGATCGTGGAATTATAGCCGATTATCGTATTATCCCCAATCTCGATTCGTTCAGGGAAAAAGACATCCACCATCGCCATTAGACCGAAGGCTGTGCATTCACCTACCTTCATGCGCAGCAGCTTGCGATATATCCACAACTTCAAACGCAAGGAGGGGCTGTATCGTGCAAGCTGAATGCAAATGAAATTCCACATTCCCTTCCAAGGACTGACGGTTCGGTAGATTTGCCATAGACTGTTCGGCCCTTCGACAGGATGCCGCTCCACATCTCTCACTTCTATTTCCGCTCCAATCCGACCAATGCGTACAGATCCCGCATGTCATGAATAATATGGCGTGGCTCGTATTGGCGAAGGACAGTTTCTCCCTTCAGCGACCAAGCTACACCGCATGATATTACGCCGGCAGCGTTCGCAGATAGAATATCAGCCGGACTATCACCAACCATAATCGTCTGTGCTGGATTTGCCTGCAGTGCTTCAACGGCTCGCAGCACCGGTTCAGGATGCGGCTTCGGATGATTGACATCTTGTACAGTAACAATCGTGCTTAAGTAATCAATGAGTCCGAACATACGCAGCGCCCGCTCTGTTGTCGCCCGCATTTTTGTCGTCACGACACCAAGCTGAATGCCTGATGCATGCAAATCCGCCATCACTTTCTTCACATAAGGAAACTCACGAACAAGCTCATCATGGCGTTCTAAATTGTATTTACGATACGCTGCTACCAGTTCATCCACCTGATCCTGCCCTGTAAAAATTCGAAGCTGCTCTTCAAGCGTTAATCCCATACTCGGGATAATATGTTCACGAGTGAACGGTGACGGCGTCTTGTCCCGCAGAACGTGGAGAAATGTCTCGATAATCAGCTCGTTCGTGTCGATAATCGTGCCGTCTAAGTCAAACAGTACCGTTCGTATCATTTTCATTAATTACTCCTTCTTGCTCTCGTTATGATCTTTTTGTTGATTATCTTTCGCTTCATTCCCATCATCAATGTCTGATGATTCCTGCACAGCTTCGGTGTGTGCAGTTTCGGTTTTGACAGTTTCAGTTTGTGCATTGTCTGAATGCTCTTCCGCAGATGCTCCTGCCTCATGTACATTCTCTTCGGCCTTATCCACCTGTGTAGTTACTTCTTTTTCCATGCTACCAGCAGCCTCCGTACGAAGGGTAGACACAATCGGCGCATGATAAGGAACTCGCGCGGCACCAGTCATCCGACGAATGATAATCGTAATTACACCGGCCACAATCAAGAAGATCGCGAGTAGCTGCGAGATACGTACATTTCCATACGCAGGATCAAGGAAGCCTGGCTCGAATACAACCGTCATTGGCGACCACAATCCATCAATAAGCGACACTACCCAGTCTGAACCTTGGTAAGCCAAGCTATCCGTGCGAAGGCCTTCGATAAAGAATCGGCCGATGGAATACCAGATGAGGTAGCTGATGAATACTTCACCACTGCGAACACTACGCAGACGTCGCAAGCCGAATAACAGCAACACTCCTATGAAGCTCCACAGAGACTCATACAGAAAGGTAGGGTGATGGAATGTGCCTTGGACGTTCATTTGATTCACAATAAAATCAGGGAGGTGCAAGCTATTGCGCAAAAATGATTCCTCAACCGGCCCTCCATATGCTTCTTGATTCACATAGTTCCCCCACCGTCCAATCGCTTGTCCGATGAGAAGTCCTGGTGCACAAATATCTGCAATCCGCCAAAAAGTATATCCTTTCTTACGGACATAGATGAGCGCGCAGATGACTGCACCTATGAGAGCACCGTAGATGGCAATGCCCCCGTTCCATATTTTAAAGACATCTACCCAATTGTCCTTATATTCATCCCACTTGAACGCGACGTAATACGCGCGTGCCCCGATTAATGCGGAGGGTACACCGAACAATACCAAATCCATAAAGAAATCTTGGGATATGCCAAATCTCTTCCCTTCCCGAATCGCAAGCAGCAGCCCAACCAGTGCAGCGGTACCAAGAATAATCCCGTACCAATGCACTTTCAATGGTCCGAGCTGAATGGCTATCGGGTCTAGCAGCATTGTTGCCATTCTCTACACTCCTTCATTATATAGGCTACACTGATGATCAATCGAAATCGTCCATATCCTCGGCAATCGTTTCCGTCAGCTTGTTCGTAAACTGCAATGCCGCATTGTAACCCATACGCTTGAGGCGATAGTTCATGGCTGCTACCTCAATAATAACGGCCAAGTTCCGACCTGGGCGAACTGGTACGGTAACGAGAGGAACATCCGTATCAATAATTCTCGTTGTCTCTTCATCAATGCCGAGACGATCATATTGCTTATCTTGCTGCCAATTCTCTAGAGAGATGACCACGCTGATTCGCTTATTGTTCCGAATGGCACCTGCCCCGAACAACGTCATCACGTTAATGATGCCGATACCGCGAATTTCAAGCAGATGGCGGATCAGCTCTGGTGCCGAGCCGTGCAATACATTGTCAGAAGTTTGGCGGATCTCTACCGCGTCATCCGCGACTAGACGATGTCCGCGTTTGACCAGCTCTAGTGCTGTCTCGCTCTTACCAATCCCGCTGCCGCCAGTAATTAGCATACCAACACCGTATACATCGACCAATACACCATGAATGGTAGCCGTTGGTGCCAGCTTCTTCTCAAGGAAGCTCGTAATGCGGCTCGATAGAATCGTTGTTGCGGTGCGCGAGCGCAGCAGAGGCACTCCCTGCTCCTGACATACGTCGAGAATTTCCTGCGGAACCTCGAGTCCTCTTGTTACGATGATGCAAGGCATCTCTTCCGAGCAGAACAATTGCATACGCTCTCGCTTCGTTTCGGGGGAGAGCATTTCGAAGAAGGCAAGCTCAGTCTTACCAAGAAGCTGTACTCGTTCCTTCGGGTGATATTCGAAATATCCGGCCATCTCTAGGCCTGGGCGATGTAAATCATCAACAGTAATTGTTCGCTTCAAGCCTGTATCGCCAGCCAGCACCTCCAGGTGGAACTGTTCCACCATCTCGGAGACCTTTACCTTTTTGGCCATCGTCGTTCACTCCTTCGTCTCCGGCATTGCTCACAATCGATTACGTCCTGTTATGATGCCAATAATGCCGTATCTCTTTGTATTCATCGTATAGGAAAAACTAGCTTTTTTCAACGTTCCTTCTTTCGCAAGCACAACCTGGGCATATTCCACGATTTTTTTCCATATTTGTTGAAGGGATGCAGGAAAATCACCCTATCTCCACGAATATTCCAAACTACCTATCGATAAGGAGGTGTATGATATTTATCCCGATTCCCGTACCTGGCTGATAAATAGGTTAAGCGAGCAGGACGATGAATCCGAAATCCACCTATGACGACTTCCTTGTCAGGCCCATTCGTCCATAACCTTATATTTGAACGAAGGAGGCAATCATATGAAACGAAGTTCCTTACGTCTGTCAATGAATCCGCTTCCAAAATCACTTTCAGCTCTTGTTCTTGTTTTTATCCTCTTGTTGTCACTCTTCCCTGCCACTGTCTTAGGGGCAGCAGCCCCATGGTCACCGAATACAGCCTACAAAACTGGGGAACTCGTCTCCTATAGCGGCAAGACTTATGCTTGCATTCAGCCGCATACTTCACTAACCGGCTGGGAACCACCGAATGTCCCTGCTTTATGGAAGCTGTCAGCAGATGAGCCTGTTGACACGACACCTCCTGCAGCCCCAACCAATCTGCGCGCATCTTCAATTGGCATTACTGAAGTCGTATTAGCCTGGAACCCAGCTACGGATAATGTGGGCGTCGTATCTTACGAAGTGTATAATGGTTCACAACTGGCAGGCACTACGAATACCACATCGTACACTGCCAAAGGACTTACCCCAGACACAGCGTACTCATTCAGTATCAAAGCCCTCGACGCTGCTGGCAACCGGTCAGAAGCGAGCAACAGTCTGGCCGTCCATACGAATACGGCCCCTGTGGATACAGAACCCCCAACTGCCCCAACAGGATTACAACTGTTGTCTGCTACACCAACCAGTATAACCCTCTCGTGGAATGCATCGACCGACAATATTGGCGTCGCCGGATATGATATTCTCCTTAACGGAACCAACGCTGCTTCAACATCCAACACGACCTACACATTGACTGGGCTCACTGCAGCCACCTCTTACACGATTCTCGTTCGTGCCTACGACGCTGCCGGCAATCGTTCTGCGGACAGCAACATTCTTACTGCTGATACCCCTCAAGTTCCGATTGGCAGCGGCTCAAAACAATTAATCGGCTACTGGCATAACTTCGATAATGGATCGACCAATATCCGCTTAAAGGATATATCTCCGCGCTACGATATCATCCAGGTTGCATTCGCTGAGCCAATCGGCGATCGAGTAACAATGGCCTTCACTCCTTACAACGCAACGAAGGAACAATTCAAGGCTGATATCGCTTTACTTCAATCCCAAGGCAAAAAAGTGCTTATTTCGATTGGTGGGGCAAATGGAACCGTCGAACTCACCTCTACCACAGCTAGAGATAGCTTCGTACGTTCTATGAATGATCTCATTCAAGAATATGGATTCAACGGAATCGACATTGATTTGGAAGGAAGCTCGCTTGCCTTGACTGGTGCCGATACCGACTTTAAAAACCCAACGACCCCGAAGATTATTAATCTCATTAGTGCAATCCGTACGATTCTACAAGGAAAATCCTCAGACTTCATGCTAACTATGGCGCCAGAAACTGCATATGTACAGGGTGGCATGGTTGCATACGGTGGCCCATGGGGAGCTTATCTGCCTGTAATTTATGCGTTTAAAGATCGCTTGAACATCCTTCATGTTCAACATTACAATACAGGCTCCATAACCGCACTGGATGGACGTTCCTATAGCCAGGGCACAGCGGATTTCCAAGTAGCTATGGCTGAAATGCTGCTGCAAGGCTTCCCGGTCAACGGCAACGCATCCAACCGCTTCCCAGCATTGCGCGAAGACCAAATCGCCATCGGCTTGCCAGCTGCTCCAGCTGCAGCAGGCGGCGGTTATACATCACCTGCAAATATCGATAAGGCATTGCAATATCTCGTCAAGGGAACATCGTACGGAGGGACCTATCAATTGATAAAATCCTCAGGCTATCGCAACTTCCGCGGAGTCATGACCTGGTCCATCAACTGGGATCAAGCAAGTGGGAACAACTTCTCCCAGCCTGTACGCACCACATTGAATGGGTTGCAGTAATTGGGGGACTATGGATCTAAGAAATTCAAGAACAGGCCTCGATTTTGAGCAAAAATAAAAGCGGTTCAATCTTCCACGATCCGAACATCCATACTTCACTGAACATACAGATTACGAAACAAAAACATGCAAAAAAGGCTGGCCCTCAGGGCCAGCCTTCTATTTATTGTATCCAATTAGCTTTCGAACAAGTTCAACTCGGAATCTTTGTCGAAAATATGGATTTTGTTCATGTCGATAGCAAGCTTCACGTTTTGGCCTTCTTTCGCGTTAGAACGTCCGTCTACACGAGCGATAACCGTTTCCTTGCCTACACCTGTCAAGTACAAGAACATTTCATGACCCATGTTCTCTGTAACTTCGATAGCTGCAGAGAAGATGCTGCTTGGGGAAGCTTCCAAGAATACTGGCTCTTCATGGATATCTTCGGAACGCACGCCGAGAATAACCTCTTTGCCTACATATCCTTTTTCCTTCAAAATTTGTGCACGGCCTGCAGGAACTGCTACATCCAAGCCAGTCGCCTTGAAGCGGAAGTTGCCGCCTTCTTCAGACAATACACCTGTAATAAAGTTCATTGTAGGGGATCCGATGAATCCTGCAACGAACATGTTAACCGGATGATTGTACAATACGTCCGGGGAAGCTGCTTGTTGAATGATACCGTCTTTCATAACAACGATACGGTCACCCATCGTCATCGCTTCGATTTGGTCATGCGTTACGTAGATAACAGTTGTTTGCAAACGCTTAGCAAGCTTGGAGATTTCCGCGCGCATTTGACCGCGCAATTTTGCATCCAAGTTGGAAAGTGGTTCGTCCATCAAGAATACTTGTGGTTCACGAACGATCGCACGACCCAAGGCAACACGCTGACGCTGACCACCGGACAAAGCCTTAGGCTTGCGATCAAGCAAGTGCTCAATGTCCAAGATGCGAGCTGCTTCACGAACGCGCTTGTCGATATCTTCTTTTTTGAACTTACGCAGTTTCAAACCGAATGCCATGTTCTGATACACGTTCATATGCGGGTACAACGCGTAAGATTGGAATACCATCGCGATATCGCGATCTTTAGGAGCAACGTCATTCACAAGGCGGTCGCCAATGAACAATTTACCTTCAGAGATTTCTTCAAGACCTGCGATCATACGCAGTGTTGTCGACTTACCGCAACCAGATGGGCCTACCAATACGAGGAACTCTTTGTCTTGAATGTCCAGGTTAACATCCTTAACTGTTGGATTATCTGAACCTGAATACTTCTTGTAAATATGTTCTAAACGTACGCCTGCCATGTGCGTTTCCCCCTTATAGTTAGATACAATGTAATCGGTTACTTTCGATACATTTATCTTACCGGAACCCTGTACAAATGACCATACACAAACTGCACAAAAAATGAATGGCCTATTTTGTTACTTTGTACAATAGCAATATCAATTTTACCAACACAGCATCCGTAAATTGACGAACGTCCAACCCGGTCTCATGTTTAATCTTATCTAATCGGTATAATAGCGTATTACGATGGATATAGAGACGCTTGGCTGTCTCGCTTACACTACAGTCATGCTGGAAGAACGTATCCAGCGTAGACAGTGTTTCTACATCATTGAAGCTGTCTGCCTTCGTAACGACACGCTGCAGAAACTGCTTACGAACCGCATCTGGTATACTGTTGACAAGCCGTTCTAGATGCAGCTCCCATGGAAGATGAATATTGTCTGTGACATGGAACGTCCGCCCCAAGTACATCGTTTCTCTCAGCTGGCTAACGACCGACGGCATACCCTTCACCGGTGCAAAAGGATACCCAATGGACAGCTGGCTGTCACCTACCCATTCACTGGCCACCAGCTCATACAGTCCCAGACAAAAAGAAGTAAGTTGCTCTTCCATCGTCTCCTTCGTTTCTACATCCTCGTCTGCCTCACTAACTTGAATCAGTTGCTCGGGACATAAGATCAGCCACTCCTTATCCGATAAAGGAAGGAGGATCAATTCTCCGCCAAAATAAGACTTGAGCAGTTTATATAAATGCTTGTACCCTGGCCCATCTCGATGAGCATGTTCCGCAACAAGCAAGAAAGGCACTGTCTGTGTGAACATTTTCGTCTTCCATGAGAAGGAGTCCGGAATTTCCGCGGCCGTATCTCCATCTCGCATGTGCTCGATGATCCATTGACCGATTAGATAGGCCTGCTGCTCATCCGTGACATGAACCGTATCCATCGCCGATTTCGGTTGATGCTGCATCAACAGCACTAATTCAAGCCATTGCAGCTCTTGTCCCGATAGCGATTTCCCTTGCAGCTTCATGACTTCGGTTGTTGTCTTACCCTGCTTCCATAACAAATACCATTCCTCATCATGCTTCACCATCGTACGAGGAGATGGAGTTCCATCCTTCACTCCCACAGCTGCTGATATCCAATCTTCCCACTGTGCCGTTGATATGTGTTGCGACTCTAAGCGCATACCTGTTAGTCGCTCGATTTGCAGTTGTAATGCTTGCTTATCCATCATCGCTCTCAACCCATTTCATCCAGCATAAATTACTTCCATTGTACCATATCAAGATACAAAAAAACCGGACTGGCTAATCCCAGTCCGGTACTTATGTATGATGAGTGTTATATGGGTTGTTTAGCAGCCTGTTTGTTTTGTTTCATTCTCATCCATTCTTCTGCAGCCAACACGGCCACTATACTGCACGCATAAATAATACCCGCTATCCTTGGCTTCCCGATTGCGTCAAAACATTTTGCAATACCAAAGCCAATAAACGTAGTTGCCAGAAACACAGTCACTCGTATTATCCACTTGTTCATGCTGTCTTCACCTACATTCGGTATAGTTGTGAACATACAAAAAAACCTCAGCTTCCGCTGAGATTGATTAAATAAACTGGTGAGCCATGAAGGACTCGAACCTTCGACACCCTGATTAAAAGTCAGGTGCTCTACCAACTGAGCTAATGGCTCGCAAATGGTGGAGGCTGATGGATTCGAACCACCGAACTCGTAGAGAGCAGATTTACAGTCTGCCGTGTTTAGCCACTTCACTAAGCCTCCGCATTTACATGGTGGCTTGGGACGGAATCGAACCGCCGACACAAGGATTTTCAGTCCTTTGCTCTACCGACTGAGCTACCAAGCCGTATTCAATTAAAAAAAGTGGGGATTGACCTCCACTTTTACTTGAAATAAAAATGGCGGAGCTGACGGGATTCGAACCCGCGGTCTCCTGCGTGACAGGCAGGCATGTTAGGCCTCTACACCACAGCTCCAGGATGGTTAAAATGGTGCCGGCGAAAGGAGTCGAACCCTCGACCTACTGATTACAAGTCAGCCGCTCTACCAACTGAGCTACACCGGCATATTATGGTGGACGCTGACGGGATCGAACCGCCGACCCTCTGCTTGTAAGGCAGATGCTCTCCCAGCTGAGCTAAGCGTCCATGTTGTTGTAAGAAAGGTAATATGGTAGCGGCGGAGGGAGTCGAACCCACGACCTCACGGGTATGAACCGTACGCTCTAGCCAGCTGAGCTACACCGCCATATTATCATCAATTGTATCACCAGAATATAACTGGCGGAGAGAGAGGGATTCGAACCCTCGCGGCTGTTACACCCTAACGCTTTAGCAAAGCGTCCCCTTCGGCCTCTTGGGTATCTCTCCAATTCGTTAAGGTGCGCAATACGCTTGTCCACCGTATTATACGCGATTCATGATACAATTACAAGGTTTGAACCTTGAAAACTGAATGCGAAAGTGTCATGCTCTGAATCAAATAGGATAAGCCCTCGACCGATTAGTATTGGTCAGCTCCACACATTGCTGTGCTTCCACCTCCAACCTATCTACCTCGTCGTCTTCAAGGGGTCTTACTAATTGGGAAATCTCATCTTGAGGGG
>NZ_JAVYAA010000003.1:0-820184 GCF_032337355.1 Paenibacillus suaedae | reverse complement strand
CATAGTAGAGCGACCTCCTGGATGGGATTATTGAGGCAATGACCTCGTGCACAACCCCATCGTACCGAGGCGCTCGTTTTTGTTCAACCACCCAATTATTCGTATTACAGGAATTCTAACGGGCAGATTAGCGTGGTGAATTTAAAACTTTTTCCACTTATTTACCGTATATAATTAAGTAGTCCAAATATATTGTGTAAGGAGGGGCCACAATGCCGCATATAAATCTCCAAATAACGAAGGGTGCTAGTAGGGAGCAAAAGGCGCAAATCGTTAAAGAATTTACTCAGACCCTTGTCAATGTACTTGGCAAGAAACCTGAACATACCCATATTGTTATTCAAGAAATTGATGAAGAAAATTGGGGGTTCAGCGGTGTTTTGACAGACGATTTTCTAAGGAGTAAGTCTTAAGTTATTACGTTAACTGGGAACGTTAGTTCAATGAAACAGCGACAGTCTAGGACTTTATTTTCTTATCCTTGGCCTGTGTTGTTTTATTTTCTAGGGTCAGTCTAAAACTTATTATATGGAGTCTGACGTTATAACAGTTTGAAAAGTCGCCTAGATCATAGACATCCAGTCTAATACTTTATTTTCTGCTGACAACAGAAACTATTCCGGCCGATTGAATCCTTTCATGATCAGCCATATAGCCAATACCAATTGTTGAACAGCAATCGGCACGTTCAATATCATATAGGTTGAGTCCAGACCGATGAAGCGAATCATAAATAACAGGCTTGCCAATATAGATAGTGTTGAGCCAATCAGACCTGAAACTGATAACCAACGGGGAACGATTTTGGTTTGGACAAAAATGCAGGTAAACAAGAACATTGCTAAAACAAATGCCAGTGTTGTTGCTACATGGTTCACCAAATCCCGACCATCCCGCAACAATTCACCCAAGGTGTGGAAATAGGATACATTCAGAGCATCAACTTTTGCAAATTCTTGACTTACTGACAGTAACAGCAGAAGAATGATAACACCAATCATAATGAACACACCTGAAATGATGCCAAAGCCAACAGAGCCTAGAGCAAGACCTTTATTATGCTTGCTTAACATCGGATACAGCAAAATCGGAATCCCAACATAGGCAGCAACCATTAATAATTGAGAAAACGCTCCTATCAGTACCTGACCTTCATTTTTAGAAGCGTTGACCAGGTAGTCTGCTCCATCAATAACAGGAACTACACTACATATCCCTGCAACCAACCCGACTATGAATAACAACCCTACAATTACAGCAGACCTTCTACTTGAATGGATACTCTTCCTTAGCATTATGAACCTCCTTATCATATCTATCGTGGGGGCTACTATCAAAATACTCCGAATCGCTTTCTGACATGACAGGGTTCGGACAGAATAACTGAGCAAAGTTGAATCAATCAAGTTGGAGTGTAAAAGCAATGAAGGGAAGGCGTCAGCAGGGGTTCAGTATCTAATAATATTACTTCGGAAATGGGTATGGAGCTGTTGGATGTCACAGATGTAATCCGCCCTTATCCGGAAGTCCATTATAGTTTACATAATAATATTATGGTTTACTTTAATGATGGACTGATTCAGTTGAAGGGTGGACAGAAGACCCAAGACGCGATCTATGCTTTTCTCAATAAATATGGAATGCGATGTACCGGAGAGATCGATGGGAGATGCTGATCTAGAAGATGGAAGTCACAGCCTATACGGATCCTAGCTGGAAACCATTGTTTGTATCTATACAAAGGCCTCGTCACCATTCTAAAACAGCAGCATATTAACAAAAAGGATGAGCAAGATCAACATTTATTAATGGATCTAAACTCATCCTTTTTTACAATTATAAATAATCGCAAATCACTTTCTGAGAGTCTTAATTATAGGCAATGTTGCCGCTGCCGCTCTTTACAGTAGATTCATCAGCTTCTAATCGATTCGGATCAAATTCATTCTCCATCTTGGCGATAACAACGGTTGCTACACCGTTACCGATCAAATTCGTAATTGCGCGAGCTTCGGACATGAAACGGTCAACACCCAGCAGTAGGGCCATGCCTGCGATCGGAATGGATGGGAAAGCAGCTAATGTTGCTGCTAGTGTAATAAATCCTGATCCTGTAACCCCGGCAGCACCTTTGGAAGTTAGCATCAATACGAGCAGAAGGGTAATTTGCTGCCAGATGCTTAGATCAACACCAGATACCTGAGCGACAAATAGCGCAGCCATTGACAGATAAATCGATGTACCGTCCAGGTTGAATGAGTATCCTGTTGGAATAACAAGTCCCACGACGGATTTGGAAGCACCATATGCCTCGAGCTTTGACATCATTCGCGGAAGGGCCGATTCGGAAGAAGAGGTACCAAGCACCAGTAAGATTTCTTCTTTAATGTAAGAGATAAACTTGAAGATGTTGAATCCGAATACTTTGGCGATGAATCCGAGTACGACGATAATAAATAGGAACATGGTCAAATAAACAGAACCCATCAGCTTGCCAAGTGTGAACAACGAGCCAAGGCCAAATTTGCCAATCGTATATGACATTGCACCAAAAGCGGCAATTGGTGAAAGCTTCATAATGATATTAACGATACCAAAAAATACGTGTGAGAGCTTATCAAATAAAGAAATGATGGCTTGCCCCTTTTCACCAATAGCGGTTAGAGCAAAACCAAACAGGACAGCAAATAACAATACCGGAAGAAGCTCACCGCTAGCAAAAGCCCCGATAACATTATCAGGCACGATGTTCATGATGAAGCCCATTACACTATTATCATGCGCTTTCTCCGCATATTGTGCAACGTCACCTGTAGCCTTTGAAATATCGATTCCAGAGCCTGGCTTAACTATATTTACTACAAGTAGGCCAATTGTAAGTGCTATGGTTGTTACAATCTCAAAGTACAATAATGCCTTACCACCGATGCGTCCGACCTTTTTCATATCGCCCATGCTTGCGATTCCATGTACTACGGTGAAGAAGATGATTGGTGCAATTACCATCTTGATAAGCTTGATAAAGATGTCTCCAAGCACCTTCAGTTCAACGGCATATTTAGGGAAAAATTGTCCGAAGAGAACCCCAAGAAGAATCGCGAATAATACTTGAACGGTCATGTTTTTCATGATTTTTTTTAACTTCATGTTCATACCCCTCGCTTTCACCATTGTAAGCGCTTTTATTAGATGTGCTTAAGTGTAAGAGAGAGGGGAGAAGGTGACAAGCATATGGTCATATTGTTCTTTTTGGTCTTTAAGGCCCAGAGATTTCGCTCATTATATCAGCCCCGATTTTCAATGCGAAATCTTTATAAAGCTCCTTTGAGGCTATCCTCCATTCCGCTGTTTGCTCTTTCGTTAAGATGGAAATCTGTAAATTCTGGTTCGTATGAATCTCGTTCATATGAGACTCATTTCTAGCTGCTTTCTTATTTGCCTGCTCTGTTGTTTCATCCATTGCTTCGATGAGCAGCTGTTGCACATCAGAAGGCAGGCTATCCCAGAAGGATTTGTTGAAAATAACGGCATAGCCCAAATAACCATGATTGCTAATCGTCATATATTTCTGTACTTGGTAGAGGCGTTTGCTTACGATATTCGATATCGTATTTTCCTGTCCATCTACTGAGCCGTCGGCTAGATTGCGATAGGCGTCGTTAAAAGGAATAACACTTGTCTTCCCTCCCCAGTTCTTAATATGCCGTTCAATTAATGGACTTGGCTGTATGCGAAACTTTAGACCTTTGAAATCTTGAGGCCCCAGAATAGGCCGTACATTGTTCGTCACTTGTTTAAAGCCATTGGACCAGAAGGCGACTCCCATCATGCCATACGGTCTAAGCGTTTGGAATAGCTTGTCTCCAAGCGGACCATTCAGCTTGCTTTCAACCTCATTCTGATCTTTGAAAGCAAATGGCAGATCCATGACTAGCCATGCTGGATCGATCTCGCTCATGGTTGAGAAGGATGGGGCTATCATTTGAATATCACCACGCTGAAGTGCAGCAACTTCATTGTTCTCACCATACAGCATGCCATTTGGGAACACTTGTATCTCGATGCGATCCTTTGATTTCTTCTTTACAAGATCAGCGAATTCAGCTGCAGCGAGGCCCTTTGGTGTGTTCTCAGCAACTACATGACTGAATTTGATGACGATCCGTTGCTTAAGTCCAGTTTGTTCATCATCCTGATAGAGATGCTCATTCAAGTTTGGCTGATATCCGACTAGATATGCAGCTAACAATCCAATAATAATGAACATTCCAATGCTTGCAATCGCTTTCAAATTTGTCTCCTCCCAGTTGCTAAATTAGACTTATTATTGCACAATAGCAGATAAAGGTAAATATTTCGAAAAGGAGGGCAATAGACTTGAACCGAATAGGAATCTATTGGAAAATCATTTTACTTTCATTCGGTTTGGTTCTGTTCTCCCTCCTAATTGCTGTAGAAGTCTTGCTAGGAAGCTTGACTAGCGTCAAAGAAGAAGGCTTACGTCAACGGCTTATTACGACTGCCCAAATTGTTGCTAATCTACCGGGAGTGGCAGAATATATCAATGAGCAGAATGGAGCCGAGCATATTGCTCCCGTTGCTGACAAAATTCGCATGCTGAATGAGGTTGATTATATCGTCGTGCTGGATATGAATCGCAAGCGCTTATCACATCCTCTATCGGATCGAATAGGAACGTATTTTAGTGGGGACGATGCGGATGCAGCTTTTGCTGAGCATATGTATGTTTCCAAAGTAAAAGGTGAAGCAGGTGTTGGCTTGCGGGCATTTGTGCCAATCATGAACGCGAAGCATGAGCAGGTTGGCGTTGTAATGGCAGGGGGACTTCTGCCAACAATGAAGGATATTTTCCCCGAGCAACTCAGATCGGTTATGGTAATGATTATATTAGCGCTTTCGTTTGGAATGATGGGCTCAGCGATGCTTGCGAAACATATCAAGAAAGAGATGTATAATCTAGAGCCGCATGAAATTGCCACGATGTTTCGTGAACATACGGCTGCATTCCAAGCTATGCATGAAGGAGTAATCGCCATCGACAGCAAGGAGCGAATCACGATTTTCAATGAACGGGCTAAGCGCATTTTTGGCGTGTCCAAGGATGTTATTGGGCTGAACATTTGGGATGTGATTCCAGATTCTCGCTTGCCTGAAGTACTTAAGGTAAAGATGCCGCTCCTGAACCACGAATTGCTGATTGGCGATACGCTCATTTGGAGCAATCGAATACCCATAATCGAGCAGGGGGTTACACAGGGAGCCATAGCGATTTTTCAAGACCGCACGGAGGTTACGCATATGGCAGAAGAACTGACAGGTGTGCGAGAATTTGTGAATGCCTTGCGAGCCCAAAATCATGAACATATGAATAAAATGCATACCGTTGCGGGGCTTCTGCAGCTTGGAAAACATGAAGAAGCATTAAGATATTTGTTTGAGGTATCTGATCAACATGAAGAGACAACAAGATTTATGCAGGAGCATTTTGAGGATGATGGAGTTGCAGGCTTACTGCTTGGTAAGATCAGTCGAGGTCATGAGCTTGATATAGATGTGATCATCGATCCGAACTGCGGTTTGCGTCAATTTCCAGATTCGCTTGATCGACGAGATATCGTGCTTCTGGTAGGGAATTTGATTGAAAATGCATTTGACGCACTTTCCAATATCAAGGTTGATCAGAAGGCAGTGTATCTGTACATTGGACAAGATGAAGATTATTTAACGATCTTAGTAGAGGATAATGGCTGCGGTATGACAGAAGACACGAAGGCAAGAATGCTGGAACGCAGCTTCTCGACCAAAAATGGAGAGCATCGAGGGATAGGCCTATTTCTGATAAGTGGGATTATTGCAAAAGGTAAAGGGCTGCTTCGGTGTGAATCCTCCCCAGGACTCGGAACATCAATGGAAATCGTTTTTCCGATGAAGGAGGCGATAAGAGATGCAGGAGCAATGTAAGCATATCGTGCAGGTATTGCTGATTGAAGATGATCCAATGGTTCAGGAAGTGAACCGCATGTTCATCGAACGGGTGAATGGTTATAAAGTTATTGGGACGGCAGGCAACGGTCAGGATGGCTTGCGGATGATTGAAGAACTGAAGCCGGATCTAATCTTTCTGGATGTGTTTATGCCTTCATTTGATGGAATTAGTACGCTGAAGGAAATTAGAGCGCGTAATCTACCAGTAGATGTGATCGTAGTTACGGCTGCTAAAGAGACGGAAACATTACGAGCGATGATGAGAAACGGTGCAGTAGATTATATTATCAAGCCATTTAAATTAGAGCGGGTTAGACGGACATTGGAACGTTATCGTGATCGATACGAGACGTTAACCGACGATCATACAGTTACCCAAGAGCAGCTTGATCGCATTCTACAAATGGGAGATGAGATCCGAACGGATAGCACTGTGAACGATGGATCTTCTCTATTAGAGCAGAGTTTAGGGCAGAGTGTAATCCGAGACAAGAACATTATCGAATCATCATCACCTGCTGAAATGTTTATATCTACGGAAGAACTGCCGAAGGGATTAAATCCAGTAACACTTAAACAAGTGCTTGCAGTCATGGCTGATAAAGGTGGGAAGCTATCCGCAGAAGAAACAGCCGAAGGGGTTGGGATTGCGAGAGTGACAGCAAGAAGATACCTCGAATATTTGTCAAAGACAGGATATGTTTATCTAGAGGTTAATTATGGAGGCGTAGGGCGACCAATTAATCGGTATGTGCTTCATTCAAGACCAAAAAGAGACTAAAATCATCCGAAACACGTCTTTTACGTGAATATTAAAATTACAAATGAAAATGTAACACCGAAGTGGATGGGGGCTAATTACTCATGACTCATAAAGGTTAAATGCTGCCACTTCTTATTGCAATGAAATATCTGGTATGTTAATATTGCGCTAACACTTACGATAGGAGTTGAAGAGGATAATGTAGAATTTCTTGCTAACGTTTAAAGGATAAAACAAGTTCTATTTGTGCTGTTTTATTCTTTATTGGCAAGAAAGTTACCTTATTCTTTTCACTCAAAATATATCCTTATCTGACTCTGTGTAGGGTTGGATTTGTTTTATTTTTTTGAGCTGTAAGAAAGGTCAACTTTCTTGCAGCTCTTTTTTATTTGTGAACCAAGGAGGTTTCTGGAATGTCATTGATCAAGGTAACGAACCTGACGTTTGCCTATGACGGCAGTTACGACAACATTTTTGAGCATGTAAGTTTACAAATCGATACCAACTGGAAATTGGGCTTTACGGGGAGGAACGGCCGGGGCAAGACTACGTTTCTCAATCTGCTACTCGGCAAGTATGAATACAGCGGAACGATTTCCTCTAACGTCAGCTTCGAGTATTTCCCGTTCCATGTCGAACACAAGGAAAAGTATACATTCGATGTGGTAGCTGACATCTATCCCGACTACGAGCACTGGCAGCTCATGCGCGAGTTTTCACTGCTGAAGTTGTCAGAAGATGTGTTATATCGACCGTTCGACTCGTTGTCCAACGGAGAACAGACGAAGGTTATGCTGGCGGTTCTGTTTTTGAAGGAGAACAGTTTTTTGCTTATCGACGAGCCGACCAACCATCTAGATCTGCATGCTCGGAAGCTGGTAAGTGATTATTTGAACGGGAAGAGCGGCTTTATGTTGGTGTCACACGATAGGGCGTTTCTCGATAATTGTGTAGATCATATCATTTCGATCAATAAGACCAATATCGAAATTCAGAACGGAAATTTCTCAGACTGGTGGGAGAACAAACAAAGACAGGATAATTTCGAACTGGCTGAGAACGAAAAGCTGAGGAAAGACATTAAGAGGCTATCCGAAGCGGCCAAGCGAACGAGCAACTGGTCGCACGAAGTAGAAAAAACGAAAAACGGCACCCGCAACTCTGGCTCCAAGGTCGACAAAGGATACATCGGCCACAAGGCCGCTAAAATGATGAAGCGATCCAAATCGATCGAGCAAAGACAGCACTCTGCGATCGAGGAAAGATCACAGCTTCTGAGAAACGTCGATAGCTCGGAAAGCCTGAAAATATCGCAGATGACTTATCATAAACACCAATTGGTCGAGCTTGATCGCGTTTCGATTCATTATGGAGAAAAGAACGTGTGCAGCGATATCAGCTTTACTATCGAGCAAGGGGACAGAATCGTGCTCTCCGGTCCGAACGGCTCAGGCAAATCCAGTTTGCTCAAATTGATTTGTGGCGAGGATATTCCTTATTCCGGCGTGTTTCGAAAAGGGAGCCAGTTGAAAATTTCCTATGTTTCACAAGATACCTCGCAGTTGCAAGGAAATTTGTCGGAATTCGCTAAATCCAGTGAAATTGACGAAAGCTTGTTCAAAGCGATTTTGAGAAAACTCGATTTTTCGCGCTTGCAATTTGAAAAGGACATTGCTTCTTATAGCGGCGGTCAGAAGAAGAAGGTACTGATTGCGAAAAGCCTCTGCGAACAGGCTCATTTGCATATTTGGGACGAACCGCTTAATTTTATCGACGTCATTTCCAGGATGCAAATCGAAGAACTGCTGCTGGAGCATTCACCAACAATCCTTTTTGTGGAGCATGACAGCGAGTTTTGCAAACATATCGCAACTAAAATGGTGGAACTGAACATATAACACACCCTAGGAGGATGAAAACAATGAACATTGAGGTTGAGGTTGTAGATGATAATGTGAACCGGTTCCTACCGGCTGACCCGGTTCACAAAAAAATAGATCTGTTGCCGGAGGTATACCAATCTATCGACAGATGCACGTAGCGATGATGTCCATAAACTCATCGTGATTTTTTCTGCGTAGTTGGTGAATGACGCATGAAAGCTCCAGATTGACGGTTGCTTTTTTGCATTTTCTCCGGCGGTAAGGAGAACACATGAAACCAACCTCCAAATATGAAACGATTGGACAGATCCTGTCCGACTTCAAGCAGCCTGCATACCGGTATGGGCAAATTATCGACGCTATTTTCAAACAGAAAATTGCTGAATACGAACGGATCACCATACTGCCTACATTTTTGCGGGAAGCGTTGACCCGGACGCTTGGTCCGAACGTCTCCAGCGTTATTCCAGTAAAAGAACTCACATCACAGCAGGTCAGCAAGGTGTTGTTTGCCATTGATGGAGGCGAACGCGTAGAGGCCGTAAGACTTTCCTATAAACGAGGATGGAAATCGTATTGTATTTCCACGCAGTGCGGCTGCGGGTTTGGGTGCCGCTTTTGCGCCACGGGTACCATCGGGCTGAAACGCAATCTAACCGCCGACGAAATTACCGACCAATTGCTTCACTTTCACTTGAACGGCCACGCCTTGGACAGTGTGTCCTTCATGGGCATGGGGGAGGCGCTCGCCAACCCGCAACTATTCGATGCGCTGGCGATTTTGACCAATCCAAATCTCTTCGGTCTAGGACATCGAAGAATTACGATTTCGACAATCGGCCTGTTGCCAGGAATCGATAGGTTGACGCGGGAGTTTCCACAGGTCAATCTAACCTTCTCGATGCATTCGCCTTTCGACGAGCAACGGAGTGAACTGATGCCGATCAATAAGCGGTTTCCGCTCCGCGATGTGCTCAATTCATTGGATCGCCACATCCGACATACGGGAAGAAAGGTGTATATCGCATATATTTTACTTCGAGGGTTCAACGACTCGGCGGAGCATGCGAAAGCGGTTGCTGCGCTGTTGAGGGGAAGGGGAGCTTGGGAACATCTCTACCACGTGAACCTCATTCCCTACAATTCAACAGAAGTAACGCCTCAGAGCTACTTGCCATCTGATCCAGAGAGGATCGAAACGTTCGTGCGGACGTTGAAAATGTACGGTGTGAACGTTACGGTCCGAACTCAATTCGGAGCAGACATTAATGCGGCATGTGGTCAGTTGTACCGAGCTGATTCTAAAATGAATGGATAGGGGAGATAGGGTATGAGTTCTTTCGTTCTCGGTTTTCAGGAAATGAAAAATACACAGCTATTGCTCGTTGGCGGAAAAGGATTGAATGTAGGGGAGTTATCAAGAATTGAGGGAATCCAAGTACCAGAAGGCTTTTGTGTGACAACACGGGGATATCAAAAAGCAATCGAGCAAAACGAAATGTATCATGCTTTGCTCAATCGACTGACGATGCTAAACATTGAGGATCGAGATCAAATTGGTGAAATCAGCAGGAAGATTCGAGAAATCATTTTGGAAGCGGAAATTCCTTCTGATGTTGCGGAAGCAGTAACGCAATATCTCTCCCAGTTTGGCGAGGAACATGCTTATGCCGTGCGTTCTAGTGCGACTGCTGAAGATTTGCCACATGCCTCTTTTGCTGGCCAACAAGACACTTATTTAAATATTATCGGCAAAGAAGCCATCCTGCAGCATATCAGCAAATGTTGGGCCTCTCTATTTACGGATCGCGCAGTCATTTACCGCATGCAAAATGGGTTCGACCACAGTCACGTTTATTTAGCCGTTATCGTTCAAAGGATGGTGTTCCCACAAGCTTCGGGGATTTTATTTACCGCCGATCCGATCTCTTCCAACCGCAAGGTGATATCGATCGATGCGAGTTTTGGACTTGGAGAAGCACTGGTCTCTGGCCTGGTCTCTGCCGATTGTTATCAAGTAAAGGAAGGGGAGATCATCGATAAGAGGATCGCGGCCAAAAAATTGGCGGTCTATGGACGAAAAGAAGGCGGAACAGAGACACAACAGATCAATCCTAAGCTGCAAGAGGCTCAAACCCTGACTGAGAAACAAATTTTACAACTAGCACGCATCGGAAGGCAGATCGAAGCCTATTTTGGTTGCCCGCAAGATATCGAATGGTGTCTGGTTGATGATACCTTTTATATAGTTCAGAGTCGGCCAATCACGACGTTATATCCGATTCCGGAAGCGAATGATCAGGAAAATCGCGTTTATGTATCTGTCGGTCACCAACAAATGATGACCGATCCTATGAAACCGCTGGGATTGTCTTTTTTCCAGTTAACCACTACAGCACCCATGAGTAAAGCTGGTGGCAGGTTGTTTATTGATGTGACACCTATGCTCGCTAGCAGAGATCATGTATTACATTACCTGGGAAAATCCGATCCGCTTATCAAAGATGCACTGATGACCGTTCTGGAGCGAGATTTTATAAAGATGCTGCCAGTTGATACCACAGCACCAAATCCGTATAAAAGCACCGCAGATAAAATGCGTGAAATTGAAAACAATCCGTCAATCGTTCCTGATTCAATTAAGCGTAATCAAGAATCGCTCGAAGCGTTGAAACACAATATCCAAACGAATTCAGGATCGGATTTGTTTGATTTTATTTACGAAGATCTCGAGCAATTAAAGAAGATTGTTTTTGATGCGCAAATTATAGATGTGATTCTGGTTGCAATGGATGCTGCAGCATGGATCAATGACAACATGAACGAGTGGTTAGGTGAAAAACACGCTGCAGATACCCTTTCTCAATCTGTACCGGGCAATATTACTTCGGAAATGGGTCTGGCGCTATTGGATGTCGCAGATGTGCTCCGTCCTTATCCAGAAGTCGTAGATTATTTAGAACATGTAAAAGAGGATCATTTCTTGGATGAACTGCTTAAGTTAGAAGGTGGGCAGGAAACCCGAGACGCTATCGATGCTTATCTCGTCAAATACGGAATGCGCTGTGCCGGAGAAATCGATATAACTAGAACGCGTTGGAGTGAGAAACCAACTACGCTTGTCCCCCTGATTCTCGGCAATATCAAAAACTTTGAGCCTAATGCGAGCAAGCAGAAGTTTGAGCAAGGGCAACAAGAAGCTTTGAAGAAAGAAGAAGAGTTATTAGAGCGATTAAAGCAATTGCCGGATGGCGAACAAAAAGCCAAAGAAACAAAACGAATGATCAATCTCATCCGGAATTTCAGCGGGTTTCGAGAATATCCAAAGTACAGCTTGATTAATCGCTACTTCGTGTATAAGCAGGCTTTACTTAAAGAAGCTGAACAACTCGTACAAGCGGGCATTATTCATGAAAAGGAAGATATCTTCTATCTCGCTCTTGAAGAACTTCACGAAGTCGTACGCACCAATAAACTGGACTACCAAATCATTATTAAACGAAAAGACGAGTACAACCATTATGAAAAACTAACCCCACCACGTGTTATCACGTCTGATGGCGAAATCATTGTAGGGAAGTACAAACGAGATAATCTTCCCGCGAATGCTATTGTAGGTCTGCCAGTTTCTTCAGGTGTTATAGAGGGGCGTGCACGTGTCATCTTGAACATGGAAGATGCTGATCTAGAAGATGGAGATATATTAGTCACCGCCTTTACGGATCCTAGCTGGACACCATTGTTTGTATCTATCAAAGGCCTCGTCACCGAGGTTGGCGGACTGATGACCCACGGAGCCGTTATCGCGCGTGAATATGGCTTGCCTGCAGTTGTAGGAGTGGAGAACGCTACCCAGCTGATCAAAGATGGACAACGAATTCGTGTGCATGGAACAGAAGGGTATATCGAAATATTGTAATTCTTGAGCGCCGTGCAGGAGTTCCTGAAAGTAGTCTCCATAATTCCGAAACAAAGAAGACCGAGGAAGCTATTCCTCGGTCTCGTAATGTTGTTAATCAAGTTTAAAGCCATAAAATTCGCCGCGTCTTGATCGCATAAGTCGATATGCAGAAGGTTTGGATCGACCATACGATATGGACGAGAAGCTATATGGTCAGCGCCATTTCTGATCGTGCAGATCAAAAGGATGTATTGGATCGGCTCATGCGGAACCAACAGGACATAGGCGATGTATTCAAGCTCTATTATGGAGAAGCCTTGGTAATAAGCTTGTGTTGTGTACTTCTGCATCCTATTTTTGTGTGATTTCTTCTATTTGAGTAGAAACTTGCTATAATTAACCATAAAAAGAGAGGTGAATATTTGCGGCCAGCGGTTTGTCGTTATTCAACATGTGAGCTCAAAAGAAACCGTGAGGTGCCGAGCTGGCGGGAGGCATTCTATTTTCGACAAACGGCTGCAAACTGCTCCCTATCGTTTTCCGTTATACGATAGAAATAAGCTGATGCTTCCGCTTATTTGATTAACTATATAAAAGAAAAACTTGAAGGAGGCTGTACATAGTGTTTTCTGTATCCAACGAGCAATTTTTCTACTCATTTAGCAAAGATAATTCGCAAGCTTTGCGCGTTCCATCCAATTCCTGTGTTGTCATCCATACCTTCGATTGCTTTAAGGATCAGATTCAATCGGAACAAGCTACGTTCCAATCCATCGACTGGAACCAGATCAATCCGGCCTCGGGAGCGATCTATGTCGAAGGCGCTATGCCTGGTGATATCCTCAAAGTACATATCAACGAAATTGAATTGGGCAAGCAAGGCGTTATGGCTGTAGGGCCTGGACTTGGCGTCATGGGGCACCGTATCGATGCCTTTCAAATCAAAATCATCCCCATAGAAAACGGCAAGGCGCTATTTAATGACAAGCTGCACATTCCTCTGACTCCCATGATCGGAGTGATCGGCGTTGCCCCGGCAGGTGAGCCTATTTCCTGCGGCACTCCCGGTGCGCATGGCGGCAATATGGACACGAAGCTGATCACCACCGGAGCGACGCTCTATCTTCCCGTTTTCCATGAAGGGGCGCTGTTTGGCCTCGGCGATCTGCATGCAGCGATGGGGGATGGCGAAGTCGGCGTTTCCGGCATCGAAGTTTCCGCTCGTGTAACGGTAACGCTCGAAGTCATCAAGGGGACAAGCATCCCGTATCCTTTTGTGCAAAATAAAGAAGGGATAGCTTCGATCGTATCCAAGCCTACGCTCGATGAAGCGGCGCGTAAGGCTGTAGAAGTCATGATCGATGCGCTGCTTCCCCACATGGAGCTGTCCTTGGGCGAGCTGACGATGCTGTGCAGTGCCATCGGCCAATCGCAAATCTCACAGATTGTCGATCCGCTCATGACAGCAAGATTCTTCATGCCGAATAGCGCGCTGGATGCTTATAATGTAAAATTATTCGAATAGTCAACAAATTCCGGGAGAGATGAGGGATAAGTCTGAAGACAAACGTGACGTCACAGCCGGAGCGTCTGGCTAATTTGGAACAGTTCGGGTACAAACAAGAGCTCAAGCGTTCCTTATCGTTCTGGGATTTATTGATTTACGGGCTTATATTCATGGTCCCGATCGCCCCATTCGGCATTTACGGCTACGTGGCGCAGGGCTCGTTTGGAATGTTATCTCTCGCGTATTTGATCGGCATGGTCGGCATGGTGTTCACGGCGCTGAGTTACGCGCGAATGTCGGAAGCGTTTCCGATTGCTGGATCCGTTTATTCCTACGCCCAACGCGGCATCAATGAACATGTCGGTTTCTTTGCCGGGTGGGTGATTCTGCTCGACTACATACTTATTCCGTCGCTTTTGTATTTGATCAGCGCCTCAGCCCTAGGAGCAATAATTCCCGAAATCCCGTCCTATGTTTGGCTGCTGATCTTTATCGGCATCAATACCGTTATCAATATTTTCGGCATCGAGATTACGGCAAAAGCAAACAAAATCATAGTCACGCTGCAACTGCTCATTCTTGCTGTGTTCATTACTGCGGCGGTTATTGCCGTTGTGAAAGGGGTTAACGGCGCCACCTTTACATTTAAGCCCCTATATGACCAAGCTCATTTCAACATCGGCACGATCATGGGGGCGGTATCCATTGCGGTGCTAAGCTTCCTTGGCTTCGATGCGGTATCAACGCTTGCTGAAGAGACAAACGGAGGCAAAAAGGCCGTCGGCCGTTCCATCGTCTTCTCTCTGCTGGTCATCGGCATCATGTTTATCGTCCAAACCTGGGTTGCGGCGCTTCTGTGGCCGGATTACACGACTTTCGAGAACGCTGATGTCGCCTTCTATCAAATCGCCGAGCTCGCAGGCGGACCTTGGCTGAAGTGGACAACCATTATCGCCACGGCACTCGCGTGGGGGATTGCCAACTCGCTGGTGGCACAAGCTGCCATTTCCCGCATCCTGTACAGCATATCGCGCGACAAGAAGCTCCCGGGGATTCTGGCCAAAGTCCACTCTAAGTATCAAACGCCTTATGTGAGCGTCCTAATCGTCGCGGCAATTTCGCTGATCGTCACGCTCAGCTTTTCATCGCATATCGCCAGTTTGTCCTCGCTCGTCAATTTCGGAGCATTGACAGCCTTCCTGTTTCTTCATCTGTCGGTAATCAACTATTTCCTTCGGAAGCTGAAGAGCAGGGATTACTTGAATCATCTGCTCTATCCGCTCATAGGACTCGTGATTATCGGCTACGTCTGGTACAGTCTTGACGCTGCTTCCAAACAGTTCGGGTTCATATGGATGGGCATTGGGATTGTATATATGATCTATCTGAAGCTGACGAAGAAGGATGCTTCGATCGCGGGGGATCTGTAGATGCTTGTTATCTTTATGGATTAACAAAACGCTTACTTCAAGACTTTAAGTATGTAAACCTTTCGCTACAACGTCATGAAGAAAGGATAAAATATGGGGAAACAGGCATTAGAACAATTTCGTACATGTATTCCTTTTTTTCAGCTGTTAGTAGATCCGCATCGCCAAGATATCATCCTGTGGCTTAGTGAACAGGGGCCTATGTCAGTGGGTGAAATAACAGCCCAATCTACATTATCGCGTCCAGCGATTTCACATCATTTAAAATTGCTGCGGGATCAAGGTTTAGTTACGATGGAGAAGATCGGTACAGAGCGTTATTATTCCGTAACCTTGGATATTGCTGTTGATTCGTTAAAAAAACTACTATTGTTACTTGAGAATGAGTGCCTTTAGGACATATCTAAAGGCATTTGTAATCTCCTATATGTCCAAGGGTTTGAACGCTTAGATATTTAGATGTTCGGAATTGTTGGAAGGATAAGAGCATAAGGAATTTATACAGTGAGAAGAGAAAAGGGGTGTAAAGGAATGAATCACATAGAAAAGCTGGAAGTGGATAGCATATTAGCGCAACATAAGGAATTTTTTCAAAAAGGAACGACGAATACTGTGCAATTTCGCCTCGAACAGCTGCGCAAATTAAAAGATGCCATTAAGCGTAATGAAGACCGAATTACAAAAGCACTGTATCAGGATCTAGGGAAAAGCGAATATGAGGCGTATTCAACGGAGATTGGCTTTGTATTGGATAGTATGAAGAACACAATGAAGCAAGTGAAGAAATGGATGAAGCCCCAGAAGGTAAAAACACCTCTAGCTTTGTGGCCTTCTAGAAGCCGCATTATTAAAGAGCCATATGGGACAGTACTCATTATCGGGCCTTATAATTATCCATTCCAATTGCTGATCGAGCCTCTTATTGGTGCAATTGCTGCGGGAAATTGTGCGGTACTTAAGCCTTCAGAACATACACCTCATACAACGCGAGTCGTTCATGAAATGATTCACGAGATCTTTGATAATAGCTACATCCGCGTCGTAGAAGGGGAGAAGGAAATAACGTCAGCACTTATTCATGCACCTTTTGACTATATCTTCTTCACGGGAAGTGTACAGGTTGGAAAGATTGTGATGGAGGCTGCTGCCAAGAATCTGACTCCCGTAACCTTAGAGCTTGGAGGGAAGAGCCCCGTCATTGTAGACAAGACTGCGAACTTAGATGCAGCAGCGAAAAGAATTGTATGGGGCAAGTTTATGAATACAGGCCAAACCTGCATTGCGCCAGATTACATGTTGGTACATTCGGAAGTCAAAGACGCTCTCATTTCAAAAATGAAAGAGGTCATCGTGAATTACTATGGAGAAGATCCGATGGTCAGTAAAGACTATGGCCGCATTGTGAATGAGCGCCAATTCGATAGATTGAATTCAATTCTGGAAAAAGATCGAAATAACGTAATCTATGGCGGTAAATCTGTAAGAGAGAAGTTGTATATCGAACCAACATTACTGGAGTCAGCATCTTGGTCTGATGCGGTTATGTTAGACGAGATTTTTGGGCCGCTTCTACCGATTTTGGAATACGATCAGTTGGACCATGCCATTCACACCATTCAAGAGCATCCGAAGCCATTGGCCTTATACTTGTTCACAGAGGATAAGAATTGTGAGGAAGAGGTATTGCGTAGAGTTTCCTTTGGTGGCGGTTGTGTAAACGATACGATTCTTCACATTGCGAATAGTCATTTGCCTTTCGGTGGCGTGGGGAATTCAGGCATAGGCGCCTATCATGGGAAATATAGTTTCGACCTTTTTTCACATCATAAGAGCATTGTAAAGAAGACCACAATAATCGATACCAGTTTTATTTTGCCTCCTTACAATGAGAAGAAACTGAGATTGGTCAAAAAGTTCCTACGTTAGAATTTTATTTCTTACCGATATAGGTATCATTAGGATTGTAGCAAGGATGGGATCGATGAACATGGAAGCGAAACGGTCAGCATTAGTGGTAGGAGCAACGGGTTTCATAGGGAGGGAAACGCGATGAATTTCGGTTAGGGGAAAAGGTTGGGGAAATACTTTTGAAAATGGTAAACTCTCTGCTTGTGGGGTCTGCAAGAAAATATCGTTCTATTTCAGGAGAACAGGTCGCATATGCAATGAAAGTTATCGCTTTACGAAGCAAAGAACAGAAAGTTACCATCTATCCTTCTGATGAAATTGTAAAGTTTACATCGCTTTAGAAGTATAGACCGACCACAAGACTGCCTATCTATTGGCAGTCTTTATTTTTGTGCTGTAGGAATGAGCGGCGATTTCTTATGTACGGTGACGGCAGAGCAGGTGGAACTTACCGACATCAGAAGAGAATCGGCGTAGAGGGCGAGAAAAAAGAAACAGGGAGACTGCAAGTTTTAGCCGCCTCGTCTCCATGTTCGATAATCATTGTGCCTTTCACCATGTCGATCGTAGTGGATGCTGCTATCGTTGTAAAGGCTTATTTGAAAGGGATCGATTGCTATACCGCTTCGGCTTGGACTTGGCCTTAGGGATACGCTTCAATGCTCTGGCGTAACTTAGCACTTTGCGGGCGATGCTCTTGTCGGCCAAGTGCCGGAATATATAAGGGTCGGGATTCGTATTCAGCTCGATGATCCAAGGGCGCAGTCGGTTGTCCAGGCCAATATCCGCGCCGACCATGTTGAGTCCGGGATACGTGCGGCTGAGAGCTTTGGCGGCGTCATATCCGGCTTTGGAAAGGGTCTTCTCGATTTTGGACAGGTTCTCTCCGGAAACAAAAGGCTTCAGCAACGTCCGAACTTCCGTTGGTTTGCCGCCGCAATGGTAATTCGTCACGATCTTCCTCGGGTGAGCGACCCGTCCGATCATACCGGTCATCTCCCAAGCGCGTTTGCGATTGCGTTGGACCATAACGCGGATATCGAACCGGCGGCCCTTGTATTTCAAGAGATGGATTCCTTTCTGAACCAAATAAGGGCGTTTTGGTTTGTTGCGAACGATAGATTGATACATGGAAGGGAACGAATCGAACACGCGCTTCTTTTCTTTCTCTTGATACGAATAGGAGTCGTTGCCTTGTTCTACACGCATGACTCCGTTGCCGTAAGTGCCCGCTTCCGGTTTGATGTAAACCATGGAATAGCGGCGAAGCATCTTGCCAAGCGATTTTTCGTTCATTCTGCGGGTTTCCGGCACCAGCATGCGGACTTTCGGGTCTTTCAAAATGGCCTTTGTTTTCAGCCATTTGCTTAAAACGTTCTTTCGAGCGGATGTTTTCAAGCTTCGGCACCTCCTGCCATGTAATATATGCTGACTCTATCCCCCCCGGATTCAGGCAAATGTGGAGATGGAGATGAAATTTGGGCACAAACGAAAGCTGGCTTCATCTGAGAGTTTGAAGCCAGCTTAATTCGCGTATGGCTTATCCGGCTACTTTGCGCTTCGGGTGTAACTCTTTCTTTTGTGAAAAGACAGCGATCGGTAGCGTTGGGCCAGCTTATCGACGGCAGATCCCGACAGAGCGGATGGGCTGGTCGACAGACTTTTGTTAAGCGCGCTTTTGAGTCGAACTTTCTCGGGGTGAACGGAATAAACGTAATTTCCGTACGTCTCAAATTCAGAAAATCCGAACTGCTTTTTTCGGTTGACGCTATTCAGAATGGCTTTAAACCACTTCGTTCCGTGCCTCGCTTCGATTTTGTTCTTGAGCGACCGCAGCTTCGTTTTGTCGAACAACATGTAGTGCGTCACGTAAGAACGGGGACGTGGGGCTTTTGTTCCAAGTAGCTTGCGATAGGTGACGAAATATTCAGGCTGGCTCCAGTTTCGGCAATAGAACAGTTGCTTGCCGTCGGCGTAGAACCGGTGCGGCCGGATCAACACGGTATCGGCGTCGATAACCAAGAAATGCCTCTGTCTCACAACGGAACTGCTGCCGAGTTTCAACAGTTGCTGGTATAACCAGCCGGATCTCTCCCATCTTTTAGAACGGTACGCGATCTGTTTTTTTTGCAAGGGGAGAACCGTACTTTCATGAATGAAGGCACAGCCTTTGAGATGGCAGATGGCTTTGATTTTGGGGCTGTTCGGCGCCACGACGAAAATCCGGCCGATGGGATGCCGCACGTATTTCCTTACACCGTCGATCACATAGGGAAGCGTGTCCAAATCTTTGTCGATGGCCGGAATGACGACGTCGATTTTGATATCAGAGTTCGAGGCCAATGAGAATCCGCTCCTTTTCATAGTCGGTTAACGTCAGAATATGCTGAGCCGATCATTTTGGGTTGGGACTGCTGCCCCCTTACTTTCCCGTCGACAGCTTTTTTTCAACCATGACTCCGTGTATTTTGGGCTGCATCCATCAGATTGACCTCGCCCTGGATAACGTTCCCGATTGGATTTTGTGGCAGGTGTCGCAGCAGAGAGCCCCAGGAACCGACCATTAACGGTTGCATGCTGTTAGCGGTTGCACATCTACTCAAAATACCGAAATTATCGGTGCTCTTAAGCAATGTGAAAGCCAAGGAAAATTCCTCGATCTAAAGGAGGCGAAACGATCGCTGTACACCACTTCCAACCCAAGCATTACCATAACACCATAGGGGCGCACGAAGCCGTACTCAAAATTGCCGACGGCGATTCCGTCGTGACATCCACAGTAGACGCCAGAGGCTTAGACTACAGAGGGGAGAGCGTCGCCGGGCGCGGAAATCCGATGACGGGACCATTCTATGTGGAAGGGGCGCAGCCCGGCGATACGCTTGCCGTACGGCTTGAGTCGATGGTGCCGAGCCGGGATTGGGGCTGGACGTTCAACGTGCTGGCGCGGAACGTCGTCGACCAAATAGCTGCCGCAGCTTTGCCGCCATTCGACATTGTGCGTTGGTCTGTGGACGCTGAGCAAGCTTCGGTTGTTTTGGAAAATCCGACGTCCGGTTTGGCCGGATTGAAGCTGTAAGCGCGCCCGTTTCTGGGCTGCTTTGGCGTTGCTCCTCAGAAAGATCAGGCGATTTCAACGGCAACGAGCGGGGAATACGGTGGGAATATGGACTATAAAGGCCTTGTAGCTGGTGTTACCGTCTTTTTTTCGGTTTTTGCGGAGGGGGCGCTCTTCCATCTTGGGGACGGGCATGCCATTCAAGGCTGTGGGGAGATTGCAGGCACCGGTGTGGAAATATCGCTCGACGTCCGTTTCACTGTTCAGGTATTGAAGGGGAAAACGATCGGTTGGCAGCGAGGCGAATCGGACACTCACTGGTTTTGCATTGGCAACGCCAGGCCGCTTGATCAAGCACTTCAGCATGCAACGACGGAAATGCTGGCTATGCTGACGAAAGACTACGGCCTGACTGCCTCGGAAGCAAGCCTTCTCCTGGGCCAGGCCGTGGAATACGAGGTGGCATAGGATGATTCTCGATGGTGCCGATGTGTCCCAAACGCTGCGCTCATGGACGAGGTTCGCATAACACATATTAAACGTATCCGATATCATGTTAATGATGACGATAACTGAGGAACTCTAGTGCAATAAAACACGCACGTAGGCAGCCGACCAAACGATCGGCTGCCCTTTCTATGTAAATGGTGATGATGACAACAAAAAGTTAATATTTACAAAAGAACGAATGCTCGATAGTATTTTAGATGTGCTTACACTCGTAATGTATAAAATATAGAAAATAGGGGATTGTACAATCATGACAGAAGAAAAAACAAAAAAGAAGTCATCGCTAAAATACGTTATTGTCGGTGTATTACTGATCATCTTAGCCGTTACGAATCCGAATAAAGACGACTTTACTGATTATGTGAGTAAGAAAGCAGATGCAAATCACTTTGTAGCATCTGTTGCTTTTAAGCTTCTGGGAATGGAAAGAGATAATTATATTTTCTTCTCTAAGTTCTCATTTTATAACGTTAATGGAGACAAAGTTATTGTTTATGGTTTATTAAATGGTGTCTTTTTTAGTTTGTAAACAATGGTTTAACCATACATATAACCGTGTTGAGACATGAAACTTTGAAAGAAGCCTCCCCCAAAGGAGGCTCTTTATTTGCGCAAAATTAGTTAGAATAAGGTTTTTAAAGACATGGAATATATAGGTTGACAAAAGGATGAATTACTCGTATTATACAATTAACACATTGGTAATTGTTAAAAGAGAGAAAAGGTTGTGCTTAGCATGTCAAACAAAGAGGCCTTGGAACAATATGATGTAAAACAATATCGAACGCCAGATGGATATACATCTGATATTGCTGTTTTTACGATAGTGCCTGTTACAATCAAAGAATTCAAACCACCCGAGATGGAGCTCAAAATTATGCTCATTCAGCGGAGTATGCTTAACAGCGAAGGCAAGCCAAATATCGAAGCAGGGAAGTGGGCATTGCCCGGTGGCTTCGTCAATCCAAATGAGACTGCCTATGAAAGTGCAAAACGCGAATTACAAGAAGAAACAGGTGTAGAGAACATTCATCTTGAACATTACGGTGTATACGATAAACCAGGACGTGATCCGCGGGGCTGGATGATCACAAATGCACACTTTGCGATTGTTCCCGAACACAAGTTGTCCCAAAGACAGGCAAACGATGATGCTTCAGATGTTCAATTGTTCTCGGTAAAAGAGGTCATGAATCTCGATCTTGCTTTTGATCACGCACAAATCATCGCAGATGCGATTCATGTGATTCGCCAGAAGCTTCTCGAAACGTCTGTCGCCAAGGAGTTTCTACCCGAAGAATTTACGTACTCGGAGCTGCAAGCCGTTCTCCTTACGGTCACAGATGATTCCGCAATTGCGTCGGAACCGGCATTTGCAAGAAAGATCAAATCGTTGCCCTTTATCCAAGAGGTTGTAGGGAAGAAGACTACCCGAACATCGAAACGACCGACACAGTTGTACCGATTTGTCGAAATGGATCTAAACAAATCCATTTACCATACCAGAATGTGATGGATGTTAGCTGATTACAATAAGATGGTGACTAAAGGAAATAGCATTTCGAAGTCGAGGTGTGAAGTGCTATTCTAACTTTATTGTCACTACTCTTTTTTGCGATAACAATTAACAATTATGAAATAGTTAAATTAAAGGAGGAGTACACAATGAAAAAGAAAGCACTCATTAATATCGACTATACAAAGGACTTTGTTGCTGCGGATGGGGCAATGAGTTGCGGAGCACCAGGGCAAGCGATTGAAGGGCGAATGACTGAAATTACGAAAGCGTTTATTCAAAGTGGTGATTTCGTTGTTTTCGCTATCGACATTCATAAGGAGAATGACGCATTCCATCCGGAAACGAAGCTGTTCCCGCCGCACAACATTGAGGGAACCGATGGTCGGAAGCTTTTCGGTCAATTGGAGGATCTGTATCAAGCAAATAAAGACGCTAATAATGTCTATTGGATGGACAAAACAAGATACAGTGCATTTGCTGGTACAGACTTAGAGCTTTTACTTCGAGCAAGAGGGATAAATGAACTTCATCTAGTAGGCGTTTGTACGGACATTTGCGTACTCCACACCGCAGTAGATGCTTACAATAAAGGTTTCGATATTGTCGTTCATGAGGATGCCGTTGCAAGCTTTGATGCCGAAGGTCATGTATGGGCACTCAGACATTTCAAGGGTTCGCTCGGAGCTGTAGTAGTCAAAAAGGAGGAAAACGATAATGAATAAGGTTGAGCTTCCGATATTCAATCATGGTGATGACAGTCTCGCGCTGCATACCGATAAATATCAAATTAATATGGCGCAGGTCTACTGGCAAAAGGGCATGCATACCCGTAAAGCAGTATTCGAGGTGTACTTCCGCAAGCTTCCATTTCAGAACGGATATGCGATCTTTGCAGGTCTGGAGCGGGTCGTTCGTTATTTGTATGATTTCCACTTTACCGATAGTGATTTGAGTTATCTTCAGGAAGAAGGGTACAGCGAAGAATATCTGGACTACCTTCGGGCCATTCGTTTTACAGGAACCGTTCGTTCGATGAGAGAAGGGGAATTGGTTTTTGCGAATGAACCGATTATGCGAATTGAAGCACCACTGGCGGAAGCACAGCTAATTGAAACTGCGATACTTAATATCGTTAATTATCAAACCCTTATTGCAACAAAAGCATCTCGAATTAAGCAAGTAGCAGGTGAGGATCATTGCATGGAGTTCGGAACTCGGCGAGCACAAGAACTGGATGCCGCGATTTGGGGTACGAGAGCTGCGTATCTTGCGGGATTCGAAGCAACGTCGAATGTAAGGGCAGGGAAGTTATTTGGCATCCCTGTCTCGGGCACACACGCTCATGCAATGGTTCAAGCCTATCGAGATGAATATAAGGCATTTAAAGCGTATGCAGAAACGCATAAAGACTGCGTATTCCTTGTTGATACCTATGACACACTGAGATCTGGTGTCCCTACGGCAATCAAAGTGGCGAAAGACTTCGGTGACCGTATCAACTTTAAAGGTATCCGACTTGATAGTGGAGACTTAGCGTATTTATCGAAAGAAGCACGTAAAATGCTTGATGAAGCAGGCTTCCCGAATGCGAAAATCTATGCCTCAAACGATCTCGACGAACAAACCATCATGAACCTGAAAACACAGGGGGCTAGAATAGATGTATGGGGCATTGGCACCAAGCTGATTACAGCGTATGATCAACCCGCATTGGGTGCTGTATACAAGCTGATCTCGATTGAAGACGAAAACGGAGATATGGTCGACACGATCAAAATCAGCTCGAATCCTGAGAAGATTACGACCCCTGGACGCAAGCGTGTATACCGCATTGTCAACAAGGCGAATGGGAAATCGGAGGGAGACTACATTGCACTGGAACATGAAGAACCGCAGTCGGAACAGCGCTTGCACATGTTTCATCCCGTTCACACGTATATCGCGAAATTCGTAACGGGATTTGAAGCTAGAGAACTTCATCATACCATCTTTGAGAATGGCAACTTGGTGTACGATGTACCTACTCTTAACGAAATTAGGGAGTTTGTAAAAGAAAATCTCGATGTATTATGGGATGAATATAAACGCACCCTCAATCCAGCAGAATACCCTGTTAACCTCAGTCAAGAATGTTGGAATAACAAGATGCGATTGATTGAAGAAGTTCGTAATAAAGTTCAAGCGGATCTCGAAGCTTAGAAGGAGGCTGGATGAGATGGCGAAGATCGGGATTTATGGTTCATCCTTTGATCCGATTACGAATGTCCATCTTTGGACAGCAAGCACCGTAGCGCATCGTTGCAAGCTAGATAAAGTAATATTCCTGCCTTGTTCCAGTAAGCGGCAAGATAAACAGTTGAACGTTTCGGATGAACATCGTATCAACATGGTTCGGATTGCGATTGAGGGCAACGACAAATTTGAAGTTGACGATTTTGAAATGAATCAACCTGGCTGGGAAATTGCCACGTACCAAACCTTGAAGCATTTTCGAGCGAAATATCCGAATGACGAAGTGTATTTCATCATGGGTGCTGATCTGCTCGTCGATATCGGTGAAGGGAAATGGAAGCGGGCAGAGGAACTAATTCGTGAAAATAAGTTCATTGTCATGGCAAGAGACGGCATCAATATGCTGTCGGCCATTAGCAAATCTCCAATTCTTCGGAATGCAGATGATGGCCACACGTTTCATTTGATCGACAAAGGGCTGGCAATGGAGATTAGCTCTAGTTATATCAGAGACGAATTCAAAATGGGCGGAGAGCCGCGCTACTTGGTTCCTGATCAGGTTTACGATTACATTCAAATCAATCACCTATACAAATAATGAAAGGGGAAGCGGGATATGAATAAGCAAATCGAAATCATGAACGCATTGCATGTAAACCGCACAATTGTGCCTGCGGAAGAAATTCGTAATCGGGTGAATTTCCTTAAGGAGTATTGCCGCACAACGGGAGCGAAGGGATTTGTGTTAGGAATTAGCGGTGGGCAGGATTCGACACTTGCTGGACGATTAACCCAATTAGCGGCTGAAGAGCTTCGTGCAGAAGGCTATGAAGCCAAATTTATTGCGATCCGTCTGCCTTATGGGACACAGCAAGATGAGGACGATGCTCAGCTTGCTTTGCAGTTTATTAAGCCTGATGATACGCTGACATTCAATATTGAGACTCCTGTAAATGCTATGGCAGAAGCATATAAGGGTGCTGACGGAAGGGCCCTTTCGGATTACCATAAAGGGAACGTGAAGGCAAGAATGCGTATGATTGCACAATATGCTGTGGCAGGCGAGCATCAATGCCTTGTTGTGGGAACCGATCATGCCGCAGAAGCAATCACTGGCTTCTATACCAAATTTGGTGATGGCGGAGCTGATATTCTCCCGCTGGCTGGACTGACGAAAGGTCAAGGGCGTGAACTCTTGATCGAGCTGCATGCACAGGAACGTCTATATCTGAAGACGCCAACAGCAGATCTTCTCGACAATAAGCCGCAACAAGCTGATGAAGCTGAGCTAGGTTTGGAATATGAGTTGTTGGATGAATATCTAGTCGGCAACGAGGTTGCTCCAGACGCGAAGGTGAATATTGAAACCCGCTACGCGGTGACACAACACAAACGGGAGCTGCCAGTAACCCCATTCGACCAATGGTGGAAATAAGGAAATAGACTACTGGGTCTATTAAGGTACGAGCCTCTTTTTCGAAAGGCGCTTTGATGTGAAAAAATGAAAGCTAGACTAGAAAATAAAGCGTTAGACTTAGTTAATTGTAGTAACGTAAATAGAGGATGGTTAGTTCAATATAGGAGCTAATCTCCTCTATTTTTTTTTATAAAAGAATTATTAACAATAGCTTAAAAATTTGTATAAATTATATATAGGTGTTTTCCGAGATACTCTGATTGCCCGCATGTGTGACTAACGAGGAACGATAGTTAATCAACTGCACCAAACACCTTTAGTTAGGATGGTTTATCAATCAGTATAAAGTTTCTGTCGTTGCCAAGTATTGAAATATTGAACACCTTGCTTCTAAGTTTCATGGTGAACCAGCTATGCCGCTACATTTGGAAATGTTGATTTTCCTATTCTAGATGTATAACCCAAAAATAGTAAAAAAATTCAGTGAATCATGTCATAACGCTCCCCTAGTTGGCAGCATGTTTGAATTGTAAAATGATACATAGAACAACATCCCAGATTCCTTTCCGCCTCAAAATTCTTTTGGGAGGTAATACTATGTTAAAAGAGCTTTCTGTTTCAATCCTTGCAGCAACTACGTTGTTCTCTGCTAGTTCTGGTGCAGTTCTTGCGGAGCCGCTTCAAGCCTCTGCTGTTGAGGCAAAAGCAGTGAGTCAAGCCGCAGAAAGGGTACTGGCCAAAATTGTATGGAACGACGTACCCGGTGCTGCTTGGTATGAGATTTCCATCAGGAATTTAGATACCGACCGGCAATATTTTAACAGGGAAAATAATGATAATAAGCATCTCACCTATGTGGACAGTGGTCATAAATACAGATTTTGGGTTGGTGCATTTGATAAAAATGGTAAATTGATAAAACAAGATAGCACAACTAAAAGAATAAATGATGATTCATGGATATCTCTTGAGTTGTAATCAACTCTAAAGTACAACTGAAATCGATTGATTTGGCAATTAAAAAAGAAAAATAAATAAGTTCAATCAACAAAAAAAAAGCAACGGGACATGGCCAAAATGTCTGTTGCTTTTTTTGCTTTAAAACTTAGTCTAGCGTGTGCGTGTAAGAGATTATGACTGCAAAAATGTCTCGACCACACTGAATGATTGCCGTTGTGAAAGTCTGCCGTATAAGGTGGTTTGGAAAACACAAGAAAATTTGAGCGTTATGGTGATCCAGATTCATGCGAATGGAATACGACCTCTATGTATCGGATTACGCCACGGTGGGCCATCGTGATTTTCCAGGTTGACGAACAGGAAATAAATAGATAATATTGAATTATAGTTTACTTTACTAAAGTAAACTAATTTGTAAGAGGGTTGCTTAGAAAGATTTACTTTATTTTAAAAAGGAGATGAAATGAGTGAGGTTGTTTGAAGGAGTTCTGATATTTGTTCATATCGCTTGGTTGTTTTCTTTTTCACTCAGGGCGGATGCCAAAATCAAAATAAGTGCCAATATAGCAGCATTCGCTCTGTTAACTCTTCATCTGGCAGCAGAAGGTTATCGCTGGCAGATGGCGGTGACCTATACTTTGTTTGTTGTTCTGACTGTAGTCACGTTTATGCTATATTTTCGAAGGAAAGATAAAACAGAGAACAGAAAAAAAAGGAAAGCACAAAAGCTTTTATACGCCTTGCTGCTCATTCTGTATGCGATCGGCAGCGTCGCTCCTGTAGCAATGATTCCCGTATTCCAGCTTCCCAAGCCAACTGGATCGTTCGAAGTGGGGATGAGCTCTAGACACTTGCTTGAAGAATCTCGAACGAACGCCGCTTTGCCGGAGCGAGTAGGAAAAGAGCTCATGATCCAAATATGGTATCCCGCCAAAATCAATGACGACATACAACCTATCCGTTACCAATCCTTTCCCTATGCAGAATGGGCAGGCACTATGGAATTTCTTTTTTCTACGCCCCGATTTATTTTTGACTATCTCAAGTATGGCCGAACCAACAGCATACAAGATATTGCCGTGTCCAATCTGCAAGACCGATACCCCATCCTGTTATTTTCCCATGGGTTTGGCAGCACGAGAATGCAAAGCTTTTCTCAAATGGAGGAACTGGCCAGCCATGGCTATATCGTTGTCAGTGTGGATCATATGATTGATGCGGCCTTTACGCAATTTCCCGATGGGCGGGAAGCCATGAGTAAAGCTGATGCTTATTCGTATTCCTTTACGATTGAAGATGAACGAAATGTGAGGGCAAGATCGGAAGATATGACGTATGTCCTCGATCAATTGACGCTATTGAATGAACGGGATCCAGAAGGTCTGTTCACCGGCAAACTGGACATGGAACGAATCGGTATTTTGGGGCACTCCTACGGGGGTTCAACCGCTGCTCAGTTGTTATTGGACGATGCAAGAATTTTGGCGGGGGTCAACATAGACGGCCCATTGCATGAACCGGTAGCAAGCAAAGGGCTCGACCGGCCATTTATGTTTATTTTGAATAAAGACTATCTGGATTTAGACGATGAGGAAATTAAATATACATCTATCACGCCAGAGCAATTCCGGCAATATCATAGTCAAATTAAAAAGCTTGCGGATCATCACTTTAGAGAGGGAATTAGGGCAGATACTTATCAACTTATTTTTAATGCCGGAGATCATTATTCTTTTTCCGATTTTCCATTTTTATCGCCGCTGTTGTCGAAGGGGATCGATATAGAAGAATTTCATCAAGTGATGAATCGCTACATTGTAGCTTACTTTAATCATTATGTTAAGAATGAAGAGCTTGATCCCTTGTTGTTGAAAGAGGAGCATGTAAATCAGTTTTATGACTATGAAGCGAATAAAAAGAAGAACTAGTATGATTTGACGAAATCGAAATACTTTTTTATGCTACAGGTAACTTTATTGATTGAGGTGCGGCGATGCAAGATTATCTTAAAATAGTAGAACAAATCAATCAAGCCTTTGAGCAATTCACGGCGATCGTTCAAAGGGAGGTAGCGGAAGCGAAACAACTGGAACATTTCCACCTGACCCCGCAGCAGGAGTTCATTATGTACTATATCGTCCGTAATGAGCCCGTAACGGCGAGACAAATCGCTTTATATTTGGATGTCTCGATGAGTGCCGTCAGCCACGTTATGCCCAAACTCGAGGAACAAAAAATGATCGTTCGCTGGACGAATCCGGAAAATAAAAGGGAAGCGCTGATCCGATTAGGGGAACGCGGTCTGGAATATTCCGCTTTGTTGCACCGAATCGATGAGTTGTTGGTAAGGGATTATTACTCCAAGGTGAGCATGGATGACCTCGAAGCGGTTCATAGTACTCTTCAGAAATTGGTCAAAATATCGAAAATGCAAGCAAAGAAACAGGAGGAGTTGTAGTAAGAACGTTATTGTTTCAAACAGTTGCCTCCTTCGGGGCAGGATGTCCGCCTGTTTATAGAATCAACATCAATCAGTCAATAGACTTTCATTGTAGCTAGGAAGCAGGGTTTAATGAACTTAAGGGTAAAAAACACATCTCACCGGAGAGTCATCTTGAACTCGTGGACGACATTTATTACGTAGACGAAGAATATTTTCAAAGGGACGATTCATTATATAGGTGTCATTCCTAATTTTCGTGGGAAAGGATTTATTAACGACTTGCTTTTAAGAGCAATTTTTTCTTAATCTGCATGATATGCTGCGTAGAAGCAGCCCTATATAAGGCAGCCTCATCCTACACTAGGTGAATCCGGCATTACTCTTGCAAAAATTTGATTATTTCGTTGAAAGCCAAATTGCGATGTCCTGCCTGGCAGTGCTGCTCGCCGCCTGTTTCCTTGGTGAACACCTTCGTCGTGATAGACGCCGCATTGCATAGTTCATTTTGAATTTGCGGCAGTCGGCTGATCGGAACATACTGGTCATTCTCTCCGGCCAGCAGCAATACATCTTGATTGATAAACGAGCCGATCCCGGCCATCGTATGCTTCTCGAAATTTTTGAGCATAGCGAACGGCGTTTTCTCGCCCGTGTTTTCCATTCCTTTTATGACTTTCCAGCTCAAATCGATGCTGTCCTTCATCATGTTTTCGATCATGGCATTAACTTGATCAGCTTCATTGGCATCCAAAAGCGTGCTTAGCTTGTTCCAGACATCTTCTGGCATTCGAATCTTCAATGCATCCAGACCGCTATAGAAAATATTGAACGCAATCACTTTATCGATCCGCTTCTCAAAAGCGGCGGCCCTCATCGCCAAATAACCGCCCCATGAAGCTCCCAAGATGCTTACGCGATCGATCTTAAAGTAATCGATAACCGCTGCAAGCGGCTTTTCCCAGTTATGAATGAATTTCAAGCCGTTTTTAAGTGCCGTACCTTGTCCCGAACCGTCAAAGACAATAATATGATAGTTAATTCTTTTTATGAAGTTCATCATCTTAACCATTTCTTCCATGTATGAATCATATCCGCCAAATACGAGCAGCGTTTGCTTGGCGCCGGGCGTTACCAATTTAATCGCTGGCAGATAGGAATGTTCATACGGAATTTGATAGGACTTATAGTCAAAATCATGGAAACCTTTGTAGAAAGTCTCGCGGTATTTTTGATACATATTCTCTTTGGCCGGATTCGACGGATTCAGATAAAACTCAGCAGCCTGATAATAGACGGAAGCCAGATCATAATCCTGGCGTTCTTCCCGCATAACCGCATATTCCAGCCAAGATTCATACCAGCTGTTCATATCCTTCAATCTTGGAATTATTCCTTGCAAATCGCTGTTTGCCCGTTCGTCTTCCTGATAAAAATCATTTAAAAAACGGTTGATTTGCAAATTGAATTGTTCATTGGCAACATATTGTGTAAACATACAATCCCTCCTTTGCGTTGTTACAAGGCCATCTTATTGGAAGGGGCTTCACCCAGCAACAAGCAAAAAAGTTCATTGCGTACGAAATCGAACGATATGTACGCCAATCCACTTTTTACAGCCATTTTGTCGATAAATACGATCTTCTGGAGAAACTTGTTCAACAGCATGCAGCTTCATTCGAGCAAGAAATATTGCGGCGTTTTGACTCCATGAAACATGACAATGTGGCTGAAGTTATCGAAATGATCGTCGAACAAACGGTTAAGCAAAATACCGTAATTTCCACACTGTTAAACGTACATGTACATTCGGCGGATTTGCATGTGGAATTCGAGAAGATTTTATATCAAACTTGTTTATCCTTTCTGGGAAAGGAACTTACGGCACCAGCTGTATCAATAGAATATCTGGCCCGCTTGTATGCGGCAAACGCCATGGTATTGTTGCACTGGACTTTACAACATGGCAAGGATGAACATGCGATTGACCTTGCTTATCAAATGCAAAAGTTTATTTTTGACCGAATTTCATAAGTGAAAATATGAGATGTAGACTACATTAACCATTTAATGAAACATATTTTATGCTGTTAAACGACTCAAAGGTACCCTTGTTTGTGAACAGCAATGTAAAAAAATGAAAGTACTAGACTGAAAAATAAAGTGTTAGACTGAGTATATCAAGCAGGGGGCTCACGAGGAGGATACATACATGTATACGTATCATTTTGAGAAAGTAAAGATTGGGTTGTCGTCGCAAAAAAACGTAGAAACTAAGGTGCAAGAGATCATCCACAAACATGCTAAGGACGGCTGGCGCTTAGTTCAAGTTATCCCACCATATCATGGAGCGTGTACTCTGAGTTTCGAAATCATCTTTGAGAAAAAAGCATAAATAGCTAAGAGGGAAATAGATTATCGCTGTTCGATAGTCTATTTTTTTTTATATATTGAAGAATTCCAGCCAACAGATGGTGAGAATTCCATTAGGGAAAAAGGTTATGACCTAAGGCATAGAAAAAATAATATCGACTTTCAAAACAAATATGTTTCAAAAGTGTTGGAAATAAGATATCCTAAATATGGGAGTCATCTGATATTGAAAATGGAGGCGTTTTCATGAATGGTTGGATTCAGGCTGGTACGGTAGATGAGCTGAGAGAACGGGGATCGAAGCTAATCAAGGGTGGCATCGTTGTTTTTTATCACGAGGATAGAGTGCATGCGCTTGACAACCGGTGCCCTCACCTTGGTTTTCCGCTTCACATGGGAAGTGTGTGCAATGGAATTTTGACATGTCATTGGCATCATGCGCGGTTTGACGTATGCAGTGGAGGAACGCTTGACCCTTGGGCGGATGATGTACCTGTGCACGATATAACCGTTAATGACGGATTCATTTGGGTCAACCCGAATTCCCGGAACGGCAATCAAGTTCAACGGTATAAAGACCGACTTCTGAGTGGTATTGAGCAAAATATCGGACTTGTCATCGCCAAAGCTGTAGTCGGATTAATAGAAGCTGGCGTTCCTGAGACGGAAATCGCTGCAATCGGGATCGAAATAGGAGTCAAACAACGCAGGCAAGGGTGGGGATCTGGATTAACGATCCTGACCGCGATGGTCAACATCCTACCTAAGCTTGATAAACAAGGTCGAATTCTTGCGTTATTTCAAGGCTTGCTACATACGGCACGCGACTTTGCCAGAAGTGGAACCCGCTTCTTGCTCGATTCACTCCCTAATACGGGCGTTTCCGAAGAACGGTTAACAGAATGGTATCGTGATTGCATCGAAGTTCGGGATACGCAAGGCGCGGAAAGGGTGCTGCTGACCCTCGTGAAGGCAGGGGCGGATGAGAAGCGATTATTCTCAATGATGAGCATGGCGGCAACGGATCACTTCTATATTAACGGAGGCCATACACTGGATTTTCATAATAAAGCATTTGAGAGTTTGAAGTATGTCGGGCAAGAGCAGCGTAATTATGTCCTTGCTTCACTCGTTCCGATGTTTGGAAGCGCATCTCGAAGCGAAGAGCTTCATAGCTGGCAGTCTCCGATCAATTTGGTTCAGCCATTAAAAGAAGCGTTCGAGGAGCTATCTAATAAGGGGATTGCATCTGATAGCAGGGAGGAATCTGGCATCGATGAAGAGGAGCTGCTCCTAGCTCTACTCGGAGACGATCCGCTCAGGACGGTTAGCATGCTGAAGGAAGCTCTACTCAATGGCGCCTCTCCGGTTCGAATCTCGCAAATTGCCACATTGGCAGCGGCTGAACGGGTTGTCCGGTTTCATATGCAAAACGATTTCGGAGACTGGATTTCGGTGCTGCACACGTTTACGCACGCTCACGCTGTTCACGAAGGTTTGATCCGTTCCGCCGACCCATGGTTGGTTCGTGGGATTTTTCATACAGCAGCTACGATTTACCTTGATCGGTTTTTGAACATCCCTGCGGCTCCGAGACCGTCTGCAACTGGTAAGACCAAGGAAGTGCCGCAGCCCGCCGAGCTGCTTGAGATTCTCGACAAGCAGCAACAGGTGGCGCCGGCAGCGGAATGGGTAATCCGGTATCTGCGCAGCGGCGGGAAGCCGGAGCCTTTATTTAATGTATTGGGGCATGCGCTGCTTCGAGAGGATGCGGAATTCCACTCCTTCCAGATGTACGAGGCGGCCGTAGCAGAATATGACCGCTGGGCTTCCGAGTCGGGAACGTTCGCAGAGAAAGCCCGTGAAACACTGATTCTTGCGGTTACCCGTTATTTAGCGGCGCATGCTCCTACCTCACGTGAGACTCCTCATACGGCGACAATCGCATGGAGGCTCCATCGAGGAGAGAAATTGTTCGAAGAAGAATGAGTGTTAGACTGACCCGAATATAAAGCCATCGGCAGCCTTAGACCGGATCAATAAAGTTCTATACTGCCGATGGTTTATTGAACTAAGATAACTATAACTGTAGCGAGGAAGCAGTTTCATTGAACCTAAGGAGGAATTGATACGTGTCTTCAAGCTATGAGAAAATTGCCTTTGTCTGGACTGAACCAAAGGAAAAGGTAGTGGTGCCAGATCGCTGCGAATTTACAAAAGTAATCCCGGAATTAGAAAACACGTTTATAGAGATTATTAGTCAAGTGGTTGTAGGTTCTTTAGATAGAGCGGATAAAAAACACATCACACCGGAGAGTCATCTTGAACTCGTAGAGGACATTTGTAACGTAGACGAAGACTACTTTCAATACGAAAAAGAATGGTGGGAACTGGCCTACTATAATGGAGAAATTGTAGGAGTTATCCAGCCTGTTGTATTTAAGGGTTGTGAGAAGAATGGATTAATGGAAGGGACGATACATTATATAGGTGTCATTCCTAAGTTCCGTGGAAAAGGATTTATTAATGATTTGCTTTTAAGGTCAACAAGAGTATTGCAAGAACTTGGAGTTTGGAGAATTTTTGCCGATACAGATGTGGAAAATATCCCGATGCGGAATGCTTTTGAGAAAGCAGGATACGAAAGAATAAAAAATGATACATAAAGGGGATGATGTAACAATGACAGGACTGAATCCAAATGATAGATTCAATACCTGGGGATAAAAATCTGCAGTTTATTAAGAACAAGATTACACAACCCAATGTTATTGCAGGGATTACTCAAACTATTATCCTCTAGTGCTGAACATAGCTTGGAGTCCAGCACGTGCTCGGTCAAAGCCAATATGACATCGAGGATACATAGGCCGATTCGGTTGGAGCAATGGTATACGTCCTGAGAACCATCTTCACGAATACCAACTGCAATATACACGGCCTCTTTGGAGACCGTTTCATGTTAATTTGAATATAGTACTAGAATTCCTTTATTTTATTACTGTGTGAAAAAATAGAACTATTCAAAGAATTTACAATTAAATTAAAGGTGTCAGATCTTGTCCACTGGGGAAAATGGGCGGTGTCTTTTATACTGAAATAGACTTTAGGAGATGTAATACTTCGATAAAAATCAGAAACTATTTCGGAGGAAGCATGATAATCATACTCCCCTTCGATAAAAGCTATTGGAACCCTAAAATTTTTATAAGCAGAAAAATCAATTTCTGATACTTCGTGCCATAGCTTAACTATGGACTGCTCAGAACCTTTTAGTCGTTTTACACAATCCATTAATGAATAGTTTCTGGAAAAAATAAAATAGCGATATAATGAAAAATACGTACTTTTTCCATAAAGAGAAACACCTTGCTTGATTAGTTGACTCATAAAAAACATTAGATCAGAATACCAATTATCTTGATTAAACTTTGTGTTTAGAGAAGAAATTCTGTATTTAAGACGATGATTATCAATATGATTTACAATGTATTCCTTACTTTTTTTAAACATTTTTTGCGAACAAATAACTTGTCCAACTCCAATATAAAAATGTATCAATTCGGGATACGAAATAATGAATTTCATTCCAATAATGCTTCCCCATGAATGTCCCATTAAGCATATTTTCTCTTTTTTGAATTCAACAAGTAGTTTTTCAATTAAGACCTTCAAGTCAAGAACAAAATCATTAATAGTAATATGTTCATCTTCTCTAAACCTATAGTATGACTTCCCAGCACCCCTTTGCTCCCAAATGATTAAAGTATAGTTTTCGGATAAATCTGAATTAAAATGCTCAACAAGAGGTAATGCTGCATCACCAGGTCCGCCATGTAAATATATTAAAATAGGATTATCCAAATTAGTACTTACTACTTGAACATATTGGTTAACACCATTTATGGTATACCATTTGCTGTAATTATACATTTTATCTCCCTACCTTCGTTGACACAGATGTGTCATATAAGTATAGTCTACATATGAAATAATTGATTTGCAATCAATGGAAACACATTGATAGAAGGTGTGTCAGGAGAAAAAATGGGGAAAAAAGAAGATATAATTAATGGTCTATTTTCTGTGATGGAAAAATATGAATTTACACTAATCACTGTTACCCAAATAACGCAGGAAGCTAGCGTAGGAAGAAAAACCTTTTATAGATATTTTAAGAATAAAGAAGAAGTGCTTGAAGAATCTATAAATTTATTATTCTTAGAGTATTCCTCCTTTCAAGAAAATTATTTTTCTTCTACATATGAAGTGCTAATTCATAATCATTTTTTATTTTGGAGTAATCATTTAACATTTCTTAAACTTATGTATAACAACGAATTAATGTTATATATTTTTCGGCAATATAAAAGGTATGTTCCTAAGCTTAATAAAAATTATTTAACTGACAAAGAATTTAATCATATCACTGCAATTTATGCAAATGCGTTTACTACTGGCATATTTTGGTCAATGCTTTACACATGGATAGAGAATGGAGCAAAAGAATCTCCCGCTGAATTAGCAAGTATATGTATACAGTTTTTACAAAATAGAGTATAAGAAAACTAAAAGTATCATTCAACGAAATATTTAGCGATCTATCGAGAGAAAGTCTTGAAACGGTAGCGTCAAGAATTTTGTGTAAATGAAGTCAATGGGAAAACGACGAGGGAAAATATCTCTCAATGACCAAAATAGAAATTGAAAAGTGAACTCGTGGCATTACTGCTTACGGGGCAAAAAAAGGAGTGTCTCAACGTGCCAATTTCGACGTTAAGACACTCCTTTTTATTACACGTTGATTGGTAATGGTGCATCAGGTGCTAACAGTTGTTGTTCGCGTACTTCTTCCCAGAACGCTGCCGGGATTATAGTGTTCAATGCAGCTTTGTCTTCCGCAATTCGCTCAGGTCGACTAGCACCAGGAATGACAGCAGCAACTGCCGGATTAGCTAGTGAAAATTGTAAAGCAGCAGCCTTGATGCTGATTTGATATCGATCTGCAATACTCTTGATCTTTTCGACTTTTGCCATAATTTCTGGAGATGCTTTTTGATATTCGAAGTGGGTACCTCCAGCAAGAACACCAGAGCTATATGGGCCACCGACGACAATGTCCATATTATTTTTTATAGCTGCATGCATTACCCGTTGCAGCGCACGCTCGTGGTCTAATAATGTGTACCGACCAGCTAACAAGGATACATCTGGCTTCACTTCTTCCAATTCCAGCATGAGTTTGATTGGTTCTACTCGGTTTACGCCGAGTCCCCAACCTTTAATGACTCCTTCTTCACGTAAACGAGAAAGCGCACGGAATGCCCCTGTTCGGGCAGTTTCAAAATGCGAAATCCACATATCGCCGTAAAAGTCCTGCGCTACATCATGAATATATACAAAATCGATACGATCTGTTTGTAGACGTTTCAAGCTATCCTCGACAGAACGAAGAGTTGCATCCGCGCTATAGTCATTGATGATTTTATTCTTACGGCCGAATTCGAAAATCCCGCTTTTTTCGCCAGAATCACGTGCAGCTGGGTCTTCTAGTTCATCCGAGATGATTCGACCTACTTTGGTGCTTATCACGTAATCATCCCGATTTTTGTTCGATAGTGCTTCGCCAAGGCGAATCTCTGCTAAGCCTGCTCCATAAGAGGGGGCTGTATCAAAGTAACGAGTGCCACTCTCCCAAGCAGCCTCTATAGTTGCTATAGCTTCTTCTTCTGAAATATTACGGTACATATTACCTAGTGGTGCCGAACCAAAACCAAGTTTACCTTGCAGTATATTTCTCATTTAAGGTAGCCTCCTTATTTATAATAAAATAGATTAGTCAACATGAATGGATATAGAATCCAATCATGCTGACTAATCAAATAAGTCATTTCATCGCCTGGTGCAATAATTCACTTCATAAATATTTAACCTAGAAATGCTTGTTGCAAGGCCTCTAAGCCATCTTTATAGATGCCATGGAACAAATCGATAGCCTCTTGGTCACTAACCCCAACAGGTGTGAAGCTGCCAGACCACTCAATCAACGATGATTTGCCGTCAGCATCTTCTTTAACCTGAAGTGTAGATTCATAATTCGTAACCGGGAATGGTGCTTTCAAAATGGCATAAGTGTAGTAGCGCTCCTTCTCATTGAATGCCACTAAGCGTTCTACAATCGTGTCTCCATCCGGATTAGCCAGATGGCGTACTCGTCCACCTTCAGTGACTTCACTGCTTGGAATATACGGTAGCCAGTCTGGAAGAGAGTCAAATCCTCCGATTAATTGCCATACTTTCTCAGGTGAAGCAGAGATTTTAATCGATGTCGAAGTGTGTGCCATATTGATTCCTCTCCTTTTACCTTCGTATATTATTTCGTGTTTTATTTCGTATTAGTTGGCAGCGGTGCATCAGATGCCACCAGGTTTTGTTCGCGCATTTCTTCCCAGAACGCTGCCGGAATTACTGTGTTCAAGGCAGCTTTGTCCTCTGCAATTCGCTCAGGGCGGCTAGCACCAGGAATGACAGCGGCAACCGCCGGATTCGCCAGTGAAAATTGCAAAGCAGCTGCTTTGATGCTGATTTGATGACGTTCTGCAATGCTTTTGATTTGTTCGACTTTTGCCATAATTTCAGGAGATGCTTTTTGATATTCGAAGTGTGTACCTCCAGCAAGAACCCCAGAGCTATATGGACCACCAACGACAATGTCCATATTGTGTTTTACAGCCGCAGGCATTAACCGTTGCAACGCATGCTCATGGTCGAGCAAGGAGTAACGTCCAGCAAGCAGTGTTATATCTGGTTTTACTTCTTCCAAATCCAACAAAAGTTCTACTGGTTCTACTCGGTTTACGCCGAGTCCCCAACCTTTAATGACGCCTTCTTCACGCAAACGTGTAAGCTCACGGAATGCACCTGTTCGTGCTGTTTCAAATTGCGAAAGCCACTCATCCCCATAAAAGTCCTGCGCTACATCATGAATATATACAAAATCGATACGATCTGTTTGTAGACGTTTCAAACTGTCCTCGATCGAGCGAAGGGTTGCATCCGCGCTATAGTCATTGATGATTTTATTTTTACGGCCGAATTCGAAAAGCCCACCTTTTTCACCTAAATCACGTGCAGATGGATCTTCCAATTCATCCGAAATAATTCGACCTACTTTTGTACTCAACACATACTCATCACGATTTCTTTTCGACAGTGCTTCGCCAAGACGAATCTCTGCCAACCCTGATCCATAAAGAGGAGCAGTGTCAAAGTAACGAATGCCACTTTCCCAAGCCGCATCTACTGTTGCGATTGCTTCTTCTTCCGGGATGTTCCGGTACATATTACCTAGCGGTGCAGTACCAAAACCTAGTTTACCTTGCAGTATATTTCTCATTTGAATAAACCCTCCTAAGATTTGTTCTGCATCGAATTGAAAAACTGATGAATCAGTAAACGATACTGACAAGATTGATTATTGATCATGGAGACTAAAAAGAGAAGTACGCACTTTGTAGTAATATAGGGACTAAAAAGTAACCTATACAACTTTTTAATACATGATTAATCTCTTTAATATTACTTTTACTTACTTTGTGCACCATATAGCAGGCAGTGATATGATGAACTATATAAAAAAATAGTTATGATATAATTCGTATAAAAAGGAGAATGTATTGGTGTTTTCAAGGGAAAGTTTAGAAAAGAACCAAATCGGCGTGTATGCAGTGACATTACTTGTAGGAGGGGGAGTGGGCTTAGTCAGTCCACGCTTAGGAGGCTTGCTGGAACCCTTAGTTTCATTTGCGATTGCAATCCTTTTATTCAGCATGTTTTGTCAAATTCCATTTCTGAAATTAAGAGAAGCACTCAGGAATAGACGTTTCATAGGGGCTTTACTGCTTGTGAATTTTATCTTAATTCCATTGCTTGTACTCCTATTAATTCAGATTTTCCCTCAGCCTGGACCTGTTCTGATTGGAGTTTGCTTGGTACTGCTAACTCCATGTATCGATTATGTCATTGTTTTTACTCAATTGGGCAAAGGGAATGAAAAGCTAATTCTTGCGTCTACTCCAATACTTTTTGTTGTCCAAATGATTATGCTGCCTATTTATCTGTGGCTATTCATAGGTGCTGAGGCATCTGAGATCGTAAGAGTCGGTCCATTTGTTGAAGCTTTTGTTTACTTAATTATTGTTCCTTTATGCTTTGCATTACTCATTCAATATGTAGCCAGAAGAAATACACGCGGCATGAAAACACTGGACTTTACAGCATGGCTGCCTGTCCCGCTTATGGCACTTGTGCTCTTCATGGTGATAGGATCTCAAATTGATAGGGTCGTAAAGGATTTTGATGTGATTATTGCTGTGATACCCATTTATGTATTATTTCATATCATTTCTCCGGTAATTTCACGAATCATATCGGCTGTTTTTCGTATAGGTCCTTCAGAGGGGAGAGCACTTATTTTCAGTGCTGGAACACGCAATTCGCTTGTTGTACTTCCTCTTGCGCTTACCTTGCCAGGGGAGATGGCTGCCATAGCAGCGTCTGTGATCGTAACCCAAACCATTATTGAACTGATAGCGGAGCTTATCTATATAAATGTAGTACCTAATTTTATTTACCGAGATGTTTAGGTAAATATAAATATAGTTTGAGGACAGAGGCGGCCAGCGAGCAACGATCGGCTGCCTTTTTCATCTAAACATCTGTCATTATATGTACCTCTTTCATGCTCGGCACGTTCGTTGCCAAGAGAGTGGTGGAGCGTATGAGTATTGCCTCATTCCGATATGTATTGGATGTTCTCCTCTTATGTTCAGGGCTTTCGATGCTGTGGACTGGATTCGCTCTGTAGTGATAGTTCGACAATATAACAGAATTTTCTGCACTAATATTTACTTTATCACTCACAAAATAGTTCAACAGAACCTCATTTGGATAAATATGGGATGTTATAATCATTATCTGTGATGGTTGTTTACTTACTCCATCATACATTCTCACTCCAGGAGGGGTTGCCAATTGTTCAAGAAATCATTAATGATCACTTCAATGGCCGTTGTTCTATTTTGTAGTGCGATACTTCCGGCGACACAAACGTTTGCTGCTGCAAAACCTGCACCTGTAACATCAATAGCTGTTAAAGTTATGGATGGACAAGCTGAAGCTTCCGGAAAGTTGGGTGTGCTAGTTAGTGATGCTCTTGGTGTCATTAAGGGATCTGTTAACACTGGTGGTGAAGTACTCTACAATGTTGCAAAATGGCTTAATAAAGATACAGCAAAATATTTTTCCAACAACTCCAGCAAAATCATTGAAGGTATCGATAATGCAATAGCCAAAATCGATACGGCAAAGGATTATGCGACTGAAGACATCAGTACCATTGTTCTCGATGGCCTTCGCATGGCAGGTGTTCCTGATTCATACGGTGTACCTATTGCTGAAGCAATTGCTACGACAGTTGACTGGCTTCTGCTGTAATTAAATTTGGTTAATTCAAAACCAATCTCCTGCCCGGTTATTACAAACCGTATGGGGGATTGGTTTTTGTGATATAGCAGCTGCTTATACTTTCTTCTTTGCGACTTCTTGATATAATGTCTCCAGATGCTGCTGAGCGTCTCGAAGTTCATCTTTTCCCCTTAATGTAATATCGTATAGGGAACCTGTGATAGTTAAATAGCCTTCGTTCGTCAGATGATCCAGCTCTTGTTTTACTTGCTGTGGACTAAATTGATAGCCGTGGCTGTTAATTTCAGGTTGGATCTCCTCAGGTGTAAGTGCATGTTGATTCGCATGATACAACAGGTGAATTCGTGTAAATGCGTTTTCGAAATCAGAATGCATGGTGAATAATCCCCTTTTCATAAATGGTATTCAATCATAGTTATCATTGTTTTTCTATCCCTTCATTATGCATTCCCCCGATGAAACAGTTGAAATATATACCGGATCATGGTTAAACTTCTTGTAAGATCAGCTTGTATTCACTCTACAATAATCAACGGGGTATCAAACATGACAAAAACAATCTTAATTGTCGAAGACGAACATATATTGCGGGAAATTATGAAAGACTATTTTAGCAACGAAGGATACAACGTTCTAGAAGCAGGGGATGGCAAAGCAGCATTACAACTATTTCAGGAAAATAACGTGGATCTGCTTATCCTTGATATTATGCTGCCAGAATTAGATGGTTGGTCCGTATGTCGTCGAATTCGCAAAACTTCAAATGTACCGATTATTATGCTAACCGCTCGCGTCGATGAAGATGATACACTGCTTGGATTTGAACTGGGTACGGACGACTACGTTACCAAGCCTTACAGCCCACCAATCTTACTCGCTCGAGCGAAGAGATTGCTAGAAAACCGACAAATGCAAGAAATGGACAACGAAATCATCTCTAGCAGCGGCATTTCCGTCTATGTGCATGCTCGCACGGTTACTGTAGATGGAGTTAGCTGCAGCTTGACTCATACTGAATTTGAAATCCTATCATACTTAATGAAGCACAAAGGAATTATTATCACGCGCGAACAATTGATAATGAGAATATGGGGCTATGACTATGAAGGCGATGAACGGACGGTCAACAGTCATATACGGAATTTGCGTCAAAAACTAGGGAACAAATCGGATTGCATCGTTACGGTAGTTCGGTCTGGCTATAAATTTGAGGAGATAACATGAAAAAAGGGATCGTATTCAAGTTATTTGTGTTAACAACCGCATTATGTTTACTTATCCTCGCCATCATTTATTTTGGCCAGACCGTATTTTTCAAGAAATATTATGTCCATCAAAAGGTAGAGAATGTGAAAGCAAGCCTTGAAGCATTCGCTCAAAACTATGCTAACCACGACAATCAGACGGTAGAGATACAGCGGCTGGAACAGGAATTTTATCGAGAGCATAATACATGGGTAACTATACTGGATCAACTCGGCAATATAAAAGAAAGCAATGATGACTCGATCGAAGTTGAAATAAATAGCGTTAGTGGTGGGGGTTTCACTGCCAAAACCATCACAATCCCTTTATATAGCTTTACTGATTTTCAGGGAATCCGACAAGGACATGAATTTCTACGAAAAGGGACCGACGCCGTAATTCAAGTCCTTAGAAAAGGGACAGAAGTTATTCCTTATCGAATGAGCATATATAACTTCGCACTTACGTGGGAGAATAATCAAATTGCAAACAAAGAACATGAGCTCTTTCCAAATGGAAATGAGGAAGATTGGAATAATGAGAAATTCCCTAGTCTTTACTTAACCGGAACCATAACAAAAACAACACTTCCAGCCAAAAATGAAGCTATTCGATTTATTTATTCGAACCACCTGTTCTTAGACCGAATCAGAGCATTTCAAGCGGAATTGCTGTTGAAGAATGCAGAGGAGGCAGCAGCTACATTAGAAGGTACGTACGAAGAGAATGATATCAAATATAAACAGTTTGTTATACCTATAAAAGACAAAGAGGGGAAGGATGCATATCTTTTTGCAATGACTTCCCTGCAGCCAGTTGATGAAGCCATACAGATGATCCAGGATTATTATCTTTATCTCATTGTATTCGTTCTGGTGCTTATATTGCTGGCCTCGTTCTATTATTCCAAAGGTATCGCAAGACCTTTATTGCGAATTAATCAAATGACTAAGAAAATAACGGAGCTGGATTTCTCTGAAAAGCTTCCGATTACGTCAAAGGATGAAATCGGAGATCTCTCCCGCAATATTAATGAGCTATCGGACAAGTTGCATTCCTACATCCAAAAGCTTCAGCATGATATCGAAAAAGAAAAGCAGTTAGAGCATACACGCAAGGAATTCATTTCAGGTGTGTCACATGAATTGAAAACTCCTCTGAGTGTCATCCAGAGTTGTCTGTCGATCTTGAAAGATGGGGTCGCGAACCACAAGAAGGATTATTACTTTGCCGCGATGGAGAGTGAAGTGAAGAGGATGGATCTTCTCATTGTGGACATGTTGAAATTAGCGAAATATGAATCTGGTACTTATAAAATACAACTGGACACGTTCCGTATCGATACAGTTATTGATGAATCATGTAATAAACTCTCTGCAGAAATCGCAAGGAAGCAATTGAGTTTACATGTATCTCTTGCTCCGATCGAAGTTGTGGCCAATCAGCTCCTCATCGGTCAAGTCATCGTCAACTTTATCAATAATGCGATACGCTACACACCAGAGGGACATTCCATTCATATTTCAATGAATGAGGAGCAGGAATCAGTGAAGGTAAGTATTGAAAATACAGGTGTCCATATACCGTCTGAGAAAATCGAGAAAATATGGGATCGCTTTTACCGTGGAGAAGCTTCACGCCATCGTTCTACTGGAGGCACTGGCCTTGGTCTGGCCATCTCCAAAAAAATACTGGAATTGCATGAGGTCAATTATGGTGCAAGTAATACAACGGACGGTGTTCTCTTCTTTTTCTACCTCAAGAAAAGTAACTCTTAAATAAGCCAAACCAATTCAGATTCGTTATCTAAGAGCAGTTCTTGTCAACATCAAGAACTGCTCTTATTTTATTTCAAATCAATCTTTTCTGCACTTTATCTGCATCTCTCCACATTACACTATCCATTGTTATGAGGAAGGAACATCACATACATCAATGGACAAAAAATGAGTTACAGGAGAGGAAGAATATAATGTTGAACACATGGAAAACCATACTGCTGGCAGGAATGCTTGTTGTTTCCCTAACAGCTTGCGTAAATCAAAATGGGGGAACATCTTCGCAGACAGTTGATACAGAAACGTCAACGAACAAAGACGCAAAAACGCTAAAAGAATCCTCAACATCAATGAATGAAAATACGGAACTGAAATTCTTGTTCAAAAAAAGTGTATTCTATGGCGATTCCATTACAGAAGGATTTATGTTTCATGATGTTTTGGATATAAGAAATGTATTTGGAGAGGCCGGCAAAACAGCCTTTTTCGCGGTAAAAGACAATGACGTGGCCAAACTGGTCGAGAGAAATCCTGAACATCTATTTATCGCACTCGGCTCAGATGACATCCTCTGGCCAACGGATAATCCGTTGCAATTCGGGATTCAACAATATGGGATGCTGCTCGATAAGATCAAAGAGGAGCTCCCTCATACCAAAATAACGATATTGTCGGTGACCCCGGTAACAGAGAAAGCGTTAAAAGAAGAGCCGCGGTACTCCAATATTGCCGCTTACAATCAAATGTTGAAAGAACTGGCCGGCAAAAAACAAGTGAAGTATGTCGATGTGTCTTCTATTGCTGAGCAGAATCCATCTCTCTATGATGAGGACGGGATTCATTTCAAAGCTGAATTTTATCCGCTTTTGCTCGACTTTCTGAAAGGCGAACTGTAATACGCTTCTCATGAAGGAGGTTGACGAAGGTTGGTATTTAGCAGTCTGATTTTTTTGTACTTGTTTTTGCCGATAACACTTCTTATTTATTTTATTGCACCGAATCAGCTGCGGAATGCAGTTTTGATAGTAGCAAGCTTAGTGTTCTATGCATGGGGAGAGCCTGTTTACATCTTTCTCATGCTCTTTTCAACGGTAATCGATTATGTGTATGGGCTGCTTATTGATAAATATCGCAATCGAAAAAGCACTGCTAGAGCATTGTTGGTCTGTTCCATTGTCGGAAATCTTGGGATTCTCGGTTTCTTTAAATATTACGGATTTCTAGTTGAGAACATCAATTCTCTGTTCGGCTTGCAGATAGAAGTGACGACACTTCCGCTCCCTGTCGGCATTTCCTTTTACACGTTCCAAACGATGTCTTACATTATCGATGTGTATCGAGATAAGGTTCCCGTGCAGAAAAATCTCATCGCTTTCGGTACCTATGTGACAATGTTCCCACAGCTTGTTGCAGGACCTATCGTTGCATACGGTGATGTTGCGAAGCAACTCTCACTACGAAAGATTCCATTATCGCTATTTGGGGAAGGCACACAATTGTTCGTTAGAGGCCTAGCAAAAAAGGTACTGCTTGCAAATAGTATCGGCATGCTCTGGTCAAGCATCAAAGCAACACCTGCGTCTGACTTAACAGTAGCCTCTTCCTGGATCGGCATTCTTGCCTTTACCTTGCAAATTTATTTCGACTTCAGCGGATATTCGGATATGGCGCGCGGCCTTGGCAAAATGTTCGGCTTTGAGCTCACAAGGAATTTCAATTATCCGTATATATCAACCAGCGTGTCCGAGTTTTGGCGTAGATGGCATATGTCACTAGGCTCTTGGTTCCGGGAGTACGTATACATTCCTCTAGGCGGGAACAAGGTAGGGATCGTGAAGCGGCTTCGCAATTTGTTCGTTGTGTGGTTCCTGACCGGGTTGTGGCATGGTGCAAGCTGGAACTTCATCATATGGGGTCTTTATTTCGGATGCTTTATTGTGATGGAGAAGCTGTTCCTTTACAAATGGCTGCTGCAACTCCCTCGTGTCATAGGTAACATATATACACTTCTCATTGTCATGATTGGCTGGGTATTCTTTGATCTCGATCGTTTATCAACAGCCTTAGCATATGTAGGGGCTATGTTTGGCTTAAGCACTCATCATTTCGCTGATAACAACACTTATTATTACTTGTCGACGCATCTCGTTATATTGCTGCTTGCGATGCTGGCAGCGACGCCATTGCCGAAGAAGATGTTTTTAGCACTAAAGCAAAGATACCCATTAGGGAGCGCAATTTTATCGCCAATCCTGTATGTTCTGTTCCTGTTTCTTTCTACAGCCTATTTGGTCAATGACACGTATAATCCCTTCTTGTACTTTAGATTTTAAGAGATTGTACATCACATCTTGCTAAGGAGGTGATTTCGCTTGAATCGTTATGACAAGTTGTCTCAGTCTGGTATCGCTATATTGTTTCTTTCATTAATCGGCCTAGTTCTCATGCTCAACCTGATCTTGCCGAAGCGGGAATTTTCAGAGGCAGAAAATCGGAAGCTTGAGCAGTTACCTGCGTTTTCGTTTCACAGCTTTATTTCGGGGAAGTTCACCTCCAACTTTGAAAAGTTCATAACGGATCAATTCGTAGCTAGAGATGTATGGATTGGTGTAAAGTCAAATGCGGATCAAGCGATAGGTAAAAAAGAAAGTAACGGTGTGTACCTTGGTAAAGACGGTTATTTAATTCAGAAATTCGTTGAAGTTAATACAGGAGAGCTTGAAGAGAAAATCCAATCAATCAATGCTTTTCATTCTGCGATGCCTGAGCTTAATAAGTATGTAATCCTTGCTCCGACCGCTGTTAGTGTCCTTCAAAGCAAGCTCCCTGATTACGTATCTGAGAATCGAGAGCTAGACGCACTTCATACCGTGAAAACATCTTTGAATTCAGGGATTCGCTATGTCGATGTATACCCAGCGCTGTCTTCGCACCAGAACGAACCGATCTATTATAAAACCGATCATCATTGGACAAGTAAGGGTGCTTTCTATGCATACCAACAGCTAAGCAGAGAAATGGGATTTAAGCCGATGATGGAAGAGGAATTCGATATACAAACGATAACGGACGATTTCTATGGTTCCTTATATTCAAAGAGCGGATTTCGGAATTTGCACTCGGACAGTATAGATTTGTATGTACCAAAGAATGAAGGGAAGGTTACCGTCGATTATGTCGAAGAGCAACAATCTACGAATTCGATGTATGTGATGGACAATAGGATGAAAAAGGACAAATATACCGTGTTTTTTAACGGCAATCATTCTCTTATTCAGATGAAAACAAGTCATCGAGAAGGGAAGAAGCTGCTAGTGGTCAAGGATTCCTATGCGAACAGCTTCGTGCCTTTTTTAACATCGCATTTCAGTGAAATTTATATGGTTGACCTTCGCTATTATGAAGGAGATGTAGCAGCGCTTGCGAGGCAGCATCAAATCCATGACATGTTGATTCTGTATAACATGAATACATTCATCGAGGATCCATCAATCAATCATTTAAAAGGGTAAGGGAGGAGAGGGATCATACCCATGAACATTTACAATCATATCGCCAGAAATAAACGATTCTTCGCATTGCTCATATTCATCTTTGCAACTAGCGTGTTATCGGGATGTGCTTCGGAGCATTCAGACATCAACGTGTCTGCTGCCAAGATAGAGCATCAGATGAAACAATCAGTCAAGTTGGATAAGCTGAAAAAAGGGGACGCGCACAAGCTGAAGAAGCTGTACGACCTTGGTTCGGAACAAGTTGAGGACTTCCTGCTATATACTGCTTCCTCTAACGTTAGAGCGGATGAAATTGTTGTCCTTAAAGTGAAAGACGAAAGCCTAATAGACAGTGTCAGAGCAAGTATTGCACAAAGAATCGACGCTCAAGCCGTTAAATTCAAAGATTATCGCCCTGATGAATATGCTCTGCTTGAAAAACATGTACTAAAGGTGAAATCTCGCTACATCCTGTTTACGGTCTCAGCTGATGCTGAACAGATCGAAAAAGCATTTGACGCGGCATTAAAGTAAACCTGCACATCCTCGTAATGGTTTTCTTGTACACTTAGCAGCAAACTTATGTTACCATCAAATAGGTATTTTATTCCATTAGAACTCGTGACGTCAAAAATAGATTGTTGAGCTAACCATAAATAAATCAGTGGAGATGTCCATGATCAAAATACTTGTGGTGGATGACGAGAGCAGCATCCAGGCGGCCTTAGTGTACGCGCTGAGCAGGGAAGGTTATGAAGTGGAGACAGCTGGGGACGGTCAGGAGGCGCTGGAAAAGGTGGAGACGTTCTCACCTGACGTTATGGTGCTCGATGTCATGATGCCTCGTGTAAGCGGTTATGACGTATGCCGCAAGCTGGATGGACAGCCGCGGCCTGCGATTCTGCTGCTGACTGTCAAGAATGATATTGTCGATAAAGTGCTGGGGCTGGAGCTGGGCGCTGACGATTTCATGACCAAGCCTTTTGATATGCGGGAGCTGCTGGCCAGAGTCAAGGCTCTATCACGCAGGGGAGGCTATGTACAACAATTGCAACAGGAGCAGCAGGAGGATTTGCTGAGACTAGGAGATTTGACTGTAGAGATGTTCAGCCGAACGGTATCCATTCAAGGAGAACTGCTGGATTTAACGCCTAAGGAATTTGATCTGCTGGTCTTGCTGATGCACAATCCGGGGCGGGTCTATTCACGGGAAATGCTGCTGGAGAAGGTGTGGGATATGGATTTTGCGGGCGGTACTCGTACCGTAGACATCCATGTGCAGCGGCTGCGCAAAAAGCTGGGCAGTCACCACGGGCTTATTCAGACCGTGTACGGAATCGGCTATAAAGCATGGGGTCACCCTAGATGACCGGAAGATTTCGGATGGGCCTGAAGGGGAAAATGTCTTTGTTGCTTGCTTTGCTGCTCGTTTTTGTAGTGACCTGCCTGAGCGTGCTGGTGCTGAGCGGCATCCGGGAGAACCAGCGAACCATGTTGGAGCAGTCTTTTACCCGGCAGGTTGAAGCTGCCAATCTGCGCGTGCGGGAGGAATTTCTGACCGATGGCAGGATGCCGCCGGATCAGTTTATGAAGCAGATGGGTCAACGGCTGGCCGTGGATTTGGGCGCACAAAGCGGTATGGCGGTGACGATGTATACAGTGGATGGCTCCATTGCCGGCACCTCAGTGCCATTTCAGCCACCGGCCGATGTGCAGGATGCGCTGCAATTTACAGCACAGGGGCAGTCGGCGTACATTACTGAAGGGGATCAGCTGTTGTTTCTTGCTCCTCTGTACAATGCCGATCAGCGCCTTGGCACGGTGCAATTTCATGCTTTGCTCACCGAGCAAAATACGTTTTACGCCCAGATTCGCCGGTTGTTTCTATTTGCCGGAGGCATCGTGCTGGGTGTCGGTTTTCTCATCGGTTACGTATATGTCCGGCGGCAGGTCAATGTCATTGACAAGATGAACAGGGCGGCAGCGCAAATTGGGCAAGGCGATTATCTATCGGCCCCTTCGGTAGTCAGAAAGGATGAGCTGGGTGAGCTGGCACATGGAATCTATGAAATGAGCAGAAGCATCTCTACGTCAGTCGGTGCTTTGCATGAAGAAAAGCAGAAGCTGGTAGAGACCGTGGGGCGACTACGAGAACTGGAGCGGCAGCAAAAGCAGTTCATCGGCAATATCAGCCATGAGCTGAAGACGCCGTTAACCTCGATAATCGCCTACGCCGATTTGTTGAATATGTACAGTGATGATCCTGCCCTGTTGGATGATGCCGGAAGGCGCATCCATAAGGAGGCACAGAGGCTATACAGTCTTGTGGAGAAGGCGCTACAGCTGTCAGCGATGGATGTTTACGAGTTTGAGACACATGCAAAGGCGGTTCCGCTGCAGCCATTGCTGGAGGAAGCAGTGGCCCAGCTGCAAGGAAAGGCGGATAGCTGCAGGGTTACGATCCTTACTTCGCTTGCTGCAGGTGAGGTGTGGGCTGATCCTGAGAACGTGATGCACATCATGCTAAATTTACTGGACAATGCGGTGAAATATAACCGACCAGGCGGACATATTCACCTGCTTAACTACACTGCAGCGCCAGCAGACGAAGCACACCGGATGATTATCGAGGTTGCCGATACAGGAATCGGTATCCCGGAGGAAGCTGTATCCTGCATTTTCGATCCGTTTTATACGGTCAGCAGAGACCGGTCAAGAACCAGCGGCGGGACAGGACTTGGATTAGCGTTGGTTCGCAATCTGGCCGAAAAGCAAGGAGGAACGGTACAGCTTGCCGCGACGGGAGCGGACGGTTCGCTATTCAGGGTCAAACTTCCACTACATTCTTCGAATGAAAAGGTTAATCTATACACCAATGACAAAGGCGAAGCCCGGAATGAATGAAATCATCCGGGCTCTTCACAATGGTTAAGCGTTCATCTGATTCCAGCTTTCTGAATTGTTTACAAGTTCGTTACAAGCCAGATATATTTGCGCAATATTGCCTCACTATTCTAAGGCATGGGGGAGCTTGCAGCCGGTTGGTTCGGAAGGTGACAACAACTGGATCAAGCGACCTGGGTCCGAATAACATTTTGAAGCAGGAGGACCCCGATGAAGATCAACGAAGGAATATACATCGCCGGACTGCTTGCCGCGACTTTGCTGTTAGTTGGCATCTTATTCGGCTGTGATGCAGAGCAGAAGAGCAGTACGCTGGTTACAACAGGCCAAATCAGCACTGGAGATGGAGGAGAAAAACGTGAACTGACAGTGGTCAAGGAGAGCAAACCGCCTGCTGAGCAGGGAATTGCCGTTCAGCGCATACACCGGATTGATGGCGCAAATATAGAGAAATGGCTGTCAGACCATGAACTGGATATCCAGGTAACCACGTTGGAGAAGCAGGCCACCGCTGCGAAGGAAGCGCAATATAGCTACCGCCGGTTCCGTTATGATCTGGAGACAGGTGAGCGGCAGGGCATCAAGGAACAGACAGGAGCAGGTCAGGAAGAGGTCATCAAAACATTTCGATCACCTGATGGGAAATACAGCTTCATTCAGACTTGGAAGAATAAATATGAGGCCGTGAATGCGATCAAAAATATGGCTACTGGGGAGCAGCGTGAAGTCGCGGTCGACAATTATATGGAAGTAGGCGGTTGGCTCAATTCTGTCTCCTATATTCTAGCAGCCGGTTCGAAAGAGGGGCGAGGCGAGATATGGAACATATCCGTAGACGGTACCCGGGAAAAGATCGAGCTGAAGGATTCCGAAATAGAGTGCTTCACCGAATTTGCCGTGGGTAACGGAATGATATATTACACAGATGCCAAAAGCCGCCTGAAAAGCTTCACCCCCACACGTTCTAAGCCAACCCTGCTTGCAGCTGATGTCTCCACCTTAAGCCTGTCTCCTGACAGTCAGCGGATTGCCGTCTCCACGGCGGGCAGCGGCGGGCAGGGAGAATCGCGCCTGCTCATCTACGATACTGGTGGTCATTTGCAAGGCTTGCTCATTGGCAAAGGTGATGTATTGTCCCACCAAAACTGGTCTCCCGATTCCTCCAAGCTGGCCTTCGCTGTTTATACCGAGGATAAGGGCGGCATGAATGGGATTTATATTTTTGATACAGTCTCCGGTAAGGTTTCGCCGCTAGGGTTACCGTATTATCCGGCATATCCGCTAAGCTGGAACCCTTCCGGCTCCAGGCTGGGTATCACCGTGGATGACAAAGAGAAGCTTGCCGTAACCCATATTGTCGATTTCAAAAAATGAATTTGTTCAATAAAAAGGAGAGATTCGTTGTGAAAAAAGTACTTCTGTCCACTATCGTATTGGGAATGACTCTATCGGGAGCCGCCGGTGTATATGCCGGAAGCAAGCTGGAGAATATCAACTCTTATCTCAATCACGGCATTATCTTTAAAGTAAACGGATCCGATCAGTCCTTAACAGACAGTAATGGCAATAGGCTGGTGCCGATCACTTATCAAAATACGACGTATTTGCCTGTGCGGGCCATTTCCGACATGACTGGAATCAATGTCGGGTATGATGCCGCCAGCCAGCAGATTCGGCTGGAAACGAAGCAGACCGGCGATAGCCAGCCAGCAGGGGAATGGACAACGATCAATTACAATAAAGCACAGATAAAGGCGATCAAAGAGGCTTACGCCGATTTTGAATCCTTTGAGACGGCCTATGCTCCTAAGCAAATGGCCAAAAACGACAGCTATGTTAAAGTGGGAGCGACAGAGGATGGAGTCAACCTGATCTTTAAACATATGATCGTTAATGTGTCGCCACGGGATTATTCCACCGACTATAAATCCAAGGAAGTTAAGCTGTCCAACGGCATCAGCGCCAAGTGGTATACACCTTCCAAAACGCCGCTGCTTGGTTTCAAACTGGATGACCGTACGGTGACGAATCAGTTCCCCCGATGGTACCCTGAGCAGCAGCCAAATCGAAAAGGTAGCTGTTAGTGTAGTTAAACTGACTAATAAAATAATTAATAAGATCCCCCTGATGAAGCTCAAATCAGGGGGATTTGTTTTGACACCGTTAAACCTTTAAAGAGATGTTTACACAAAGTATCAGATAAGGTAATATATAGATGTTAAATATATAAAAAATTACCATTACATGCCTCTTTATGGAAGGTGGTGGAGGCTTGTATCGGAGATAATCGGCGAATTCAACCGTTGCCCATCAAGATATGTCACCTAGTATCATTACTTCTTTAATAAGACAGAATCCTTGTTGATGTAGAGAAACCTAAGAAGGAGGCATAATGATGGAGGAAGATGTACGCAGCGAGAAACATATCGTGAAGAAGGCGATATTCTCAACTGAGATACGAAAGAAAGTACAAAAGCTGCAGAAAAGGAACAATTGGTATAATTTTTTCGCAATTAGCTACGACTGGCTGATTATTGCAGGAGGTATCTATCTCGCTAAAGCTTATCCAAGTTGGTGGATGTACTTGATTAGTCTCTGCTTGATTGGCAGTAGGATGAGAGCCTTCGACAACTTAATGCACGAGGCTAGTCATATTCTGTTATTCGAGAACCGCAACCTGAATAAGTGGATGGCTTGCTTTTTTGTAGCATTTCCTGTATTCACTTCCTACACGACTTATTGCAAATCACATTACATGCATCACAAGCATCTGTGGGATCCAGAATATGACCCAGATACGAAACGCTACGCGTTGATCGGGCTGGATAAGCCACAGGACAGTATCAAACAGTTTCTGATTCGTCACATCTTCAAGCCCTTAACCCTAACACATGTTCCCAAGTATATTTACGGTACGATTCGTGTAAACATCCTATCCAAGGAAGAACCATGGTCAGAAAAGCTTGCCAAGTCAATTTATTGGCTTACAATAATAGCAAGTAGTATTTCTTTCGGCTTTTGGAAAGAACTCTTATTATTCTGGTTTGTTCCATTGCTAACGACCTTCCAGATCTTTCGATACTGGGCTGAGATGGCAGAGCATTCCGGTCTGAAGACAGACAATGAACTGTACGCAAGCCGCAATACGTTCGGCAATCCACTTGAACGTTTTTTAATTCATCCCCACCACGACAATTTCCACCTAGTTCATCACCTATTTCCGGCTGTACCTCATTACAACTTGAAGAAAGCCCATATACTGCTAATGGAGGACGAGGAATATAGGAAGGCGCATCACTGCACTGGATTTTTTAAATCATTTGTTCCCGGCTTCTTTAGCGCCATCGAAGATATCTGTGGAAGGCACTTTGGCCGCAATAGCCGCAATAAAAGAATAGAATAGCATTTCAGCAGGACAATAGGAGGAAGGATCTTGACTGTTGCATTTTTTCATGGCGTCGCATTAGCTTTTGGTCTCATTATCCCACTTGGGGCGCAAAATGTATTCGTATTTAATCAAGGAGCATTGCAGAAGAGATTTTCACGAGCGTTGCCCGTAATTCTAACTGCCGCATTATGTGACACCTTGCTAATCTTGCTGGCCGTGCTGGGTGTCTCACTCGTTGTGTTACAGCTTGCATGGCTGCAGCTTATTCTCTTTGGTGCTGGGCTGGTGTTTCTAGTCTATATGGGATGGACCGTCTGGAAGAGTGAACCTCCTAACACGGAGCAAGACGGGAATGTATTAAATGCCAAGAAGCAGATATTATTTGCACTTTCTGTTTCGTTGCTAAATCCTCACGCAATCTTAGATACGATAGGCGTCATTGGCACAAGTTCATTAAGTTACACGGGAAATGAAAAGTTTGTATTTACTGTTGCTTGCGTCGTTGTATCTTGGTGCTGGTTTTTTGCACTCGCGATTGCGGGGAAGGCTGTAGGGAAATTAGATAGCAATGGTAGGTTAATCCGTAATATCAATAAGATTTCGGCCATTATAATTTGGGCTGTCGCGATATACATAGTAAAGCAGCTGATTGAACAATTGATGGCTTGAGACTTGAGAGAGTCACATGTACTAGTTTGTCGGATGACAAGAACATAGTGACGTTAAAAGACCGCTATAATGCGGTTTTTTTCTTTATGTCATCAACTTCTTGGTCAAATAAAAAGACAAGAAGTTGATGACATCTCCGTTTTTGAATAGAACATACCCATGTAATGTTGAAATCGACTATTCGTACTTACAAAGCACAGGAAGCCATTATCATCATGGCATCGCTGCTCGTATATTGTGCAATATCAATTCTTTACCCTTAGAGATTCATTCGATTTCATTCTGATCTTAGCAGTGAACGTCATCTCCACGACTTATGGATTTCTCGATATGATATAATTCGAATAAAAAGAGGAGAATATATCGGTGTTTTCACGGGAGAGTTTAGAAAAGAATCAGATCGTCGTGTATGCAGTGGCATTAATTGTAGGAGGGGGAGTGGGCTTGGCAAGTCCACAATTAGGGGGCTTGCTAGAACCCTTGGTTTCATTTGCGATTGCGGTTCTTTTATTCAGCATGTTTTGTCAAATTCCTTTTCTGAAATTAAGGGAAGCGCTCACGAATAGACATTTCATAGGGGTATTGCTGCTTGTTAATTTTATCTTCATTCCATTGCTTGTATTCCTATTAATTAAGATTTTCCCTCAGCCTGGTCCGGTTCTGATCGGAGTTTGCTTGGTACTTCTCACTCCATGTATCGATTATGTCATTGTGTTTACTCAATTGGGCAAAGGACATGAAAAGTTAATTCTTGCGTCTACTCCAATCCTTTTTATTGTCCAAATGATTATGCTGCCTATTTATCTTTGGTTATTTATTGGTGCTGAGGCATCTGAGATAGTAAGATTTGGACCATTCGTTGAAGCTTTTGTTTATTTGATTATTGTTCCTTTATTCTTTGCATTAATCATTCAATATGTAGCTAAAAGAAATATACGCGGCATGAAAACACTGGACTTTACAGCATGGCTGCCAGTCCCGCTTATGGCACTTGTGCTCTTTTTGGTGATAGGCTCTCAAATTGACAGGGTTGTAAAGGATTTTCATGTCATTATTGCTGTGATACCCATTTATGTATTATTCCATATCATTTCTCCGGTAATTTCACGAATCATATCGACTGTTTTTCGTTTAGGCCCATTAGAGGGAAGAACACTTATTTTCAGTGCTGGAACTCGCAATTCGCTTGTTGTCCTTCCTCTTGCTCTTACCTTACCAGGGGAGATGGCTACAATAGCAGCGTCTGTGATCGTAACCCAGACCATTATTGAACTGATAGCGGAGCTGTTATATATAAATGTTGTGCCTAATTTTATTTACAGAGATGTATAGGTAAATATAAATAGATTCAGGTCGGTGAATTTGGGTTCCACAGCTGCCGTGTAATTAATATGTTCTGGATATACCGAAGTTTCCTTGCGTTGTACGTCTTTATTTTGATAAAAAAGCGGAGCTGGGGTACGGCTTGTGGAAAGCCATAGTACTCAGTTGTATACTCCTTTGTCATAAGTTGAAAACACATCTATTTAACTTATGACAAATACCTATATGGTGTTCCACTGAGCTCAACAAATTTTGCTTTTAAATCCTGAAACTTTCACTGGTCAGTTGATCCAGTTCTTGTTTTACTTGCTGAGGGCTAGATTGACAGCCATGGCTGTTAATTTCAGGATGGATCTCCTCAGCTATAATTGCGTTTTGATTCGCATAACACAACAGGTGAATTTGTGTAAATGAGTTTTCTAAATCTGAATGCATGGTATAAGAACTCAATTTCATAAATGGTACTCATTACAGTTATCATTGTTTTTCTGTCCTTACATTATGCATTTCCGTTATCGTAACTTAGATTGAATTCAAATCAATAATGTGAATTTCAGCCTATCTTTCAGTAGAAGAGAAATTATTCGAAGGGGATTACTTAAAGCACCCAGTAGCACCCAGTGAATCAATTTAGTTAGGGTAGGGAACGATATGTTTTGGAATGATACGCAGGCAACAGCAGCGTTTCCCATCACAAAATGAGGAGTGAAAGAGATGGCTAAACACAACGAACGTAACCGAAACGATGATACGAAACAAAACACGGCTGGTCTGGGAACTGGAGAGACTGTAGGAACAGTGAGTGGCGGTGCCGTAGGTGCTGTAGTTGGTTCCGCTTTAGGCCCTGTTGGAACTGTTGTAGGTGGTATCGTAGGTGCATCGTTGGGCAACAAGGCTGGCGATCAAGTTGATAATAATACCGGATCTGAACAGGATAAACAGGACTAGCTTCATTTTTTAGTGAGGAAAATCAGGGTGCCGAGGAAACTCTGCACCCTCTAACCATTCATTTGTAAAATACAACAGCTTCCATTCACTGAATCATAAGAAGAACGACTGTGACCTCCCTTCCAGTCTTGTTAGCTACAAATAAAATGAACTCGTCGCGCCTACCGTACTCTTGGCGTAAGGTTTCCCTATATGCCTGCTCCGATGGATGTACCAATGCTAGCCCTGTTAGTCGGCTGTCGAATGCTTATACTGTACTCTTATCGTTTTCTTGCTTTGATTACAAAAGTTACAGGAAGCATCTTCGCTTTTTTCGCAAAATCGTTGTTATCGTCCTGCGATTGCAGAATTTCATCATCAGATTCCTCAATCATTTCCTCAATGACAAATCCCGCTTTTGCCAACGCATTCACATAGGTAGATAGTTTACGATCCGATAATGTTAGCGCACCTTCATCAAGAGATACCGAATACCAAGATTCATCGAAATAACATTTTTTAAAAGCAAGCAGATCGTTTTCAGCAACCACACATTTGTGTATAGGGTGAGACCAACTGAAAATAAATACGCCGTCTTTTTTAAGGTAAGAAGCGATTCGGTCAAAAGTACCCTCGAGGTCGGTGGTCCAGCCTATGGCATAAATCGAATAAACAAAGTCAAAATAATCCGTTGGTATGCCACATTCTTCTTCCATGGGAGAGCAGATCAATTTTGCTGACAAGCCGCATGCCGTCAAGTGATGCTTTGCCTTTTCGAGTTGTTGTTCTGATATATCCACAGCCCATAGTTCAGATGCTTTGCGCTCCCCGTGATATTGCAAGGATTGACCGTTTCCACAGCCTATTTCCAGCATCTTTTTTCCTGAGACATCGCCAAAAAGCTGGCATTTTTCTTCGGAGACAAATGCTCCGTAAAAAGGAAGCACGATTGCTCCTAAGAAGTCACTTCCTTTTGTATTCCAATAGAAGCTGTTTGTTTGATACACAGAATTCTTGTCCATATCGACCGAGATAGCGCTGCCAACCTCACCCGCGCCTATAATGTTTGTTCTAGTAACAGAATTCTTGTCCATGTCAAAGCCCTCCCCAAATATAAATAATATGAGCCTAAACGTATATCCCAACTTGCGCGTTATCCCAATAACACATTTCGAAAATGAAGATGCTGCGCAATTGATCTCAAAATAACGTATCATTTTCCTATGAACAAATCCACGTAAAATCTTCCATCCATTTCATGCTTACTAGACGAAGATAGTACATTCTGAAGAGAGGATTATACAAGACCAACATGGTATGGCTGGGTAGAATAGGGACTTTCCTTGCAAGCCTAAATCAGAAGAAACTCTTAGCACATCTTTTTAAACGCTTTAATGAAATACAAAAATATATTAATTATAATGAGGTTGTAGGCTAGTCATTACATTTCTCAGAGGACAATCCGGATGAGACACAGATACCACACTGAAACGCAGGCTATGGTTCCGACCGAGCTATCTCTGCCTGAGGGTTGTCTCCTCGAACCGGTTGATTTACGTATATGGAACCATATTTGACGGCAGTTTTTCAGTTGACTTGTTTGAGTCGCGGTTGCGGCTCTTTTTTGTATTTTCCAGAGTTAATTACAGATGTAAACAAGCTCTGTCAATTTGATCATCAACCAGTTCACCCAAGTGAGGGAAATGTTTTTTTCTCTTTTAATGAACCAAAATACGAGAACTGGTGAATAAGAAGTGAAAGGAAAAACGAGGAGGTCTTTGAAGTGAAAGAAAGCAATCATTATCCAATACCCAAGGAGGGAAATCCAGTTGATTTTGAAACACTTGTTCAACCTCACTTAACTAGTGCATTTCGAGTTGCTTATTTGATCGTCCATGATTACCATCTCGCTCAGGATGCCGTTCAAGAAGCTCTATGGGAAGCGTATCAATCCCTATATCGATATGATGAACGAAAAGGGACATCGTTTCGAGCTTGGTTTATGAAAATTGTGACACATCGTGCACTTAATGTAGTGCGTAGAAAGAAAAATACAGAAGAATATATGGACTCTATTGACCCTGGACAAAACCCATTGGAGAGTATTCTGCAAAGGGAGAAAGAGCAACAAATTTGGCAAGCGATTCAGTTGATGACGCCGAAGCATCGCTCTGCAGTTATTCTTTACTATTATGAAGAGTTTAGTGTAGCTGAAATTGCAAAAATCCTTGGTGTGTTTGAGGGGACGGTAAAATCAAGGCTGCATAAGGCCAGAAAGTTAATTGCTGAAAACATGCAAGTTAATCAAGAAAAACAGGTAATTACCGAGATGGGAGTGATCATGCATGACTAATCTTGACAAACAAATTACACAAACTTTAAAAAAGGTAGCTGGAGAATTGGAGCAGCCTAACTTTGTGATGCCATACCAAGTGGCAGCCGATAAAAGAAAAAGGTCACGTTTACTAGGCGTAGGTGCCGTGGTACTCCCAGTCTCTATTAGCTGCGCTTTGCTTTTAACGATTTCGGTGAGTCCTACCTTTGCGGCCTATGTTAAATCGTTATTTGATAGTTCTGATCAAGAACTGCAACATGCAGTACAGGAGGGTTTTTCACAGAAGGTAAATGCCTCTATTACTGATCAGGGCTATACTCTTGAAATAGAGGAGATATTGGCCGATCCTATGAGAATTGTAGCCGTTTATTCGATCAAGGATCAGCAGAATAACTTTATTCATCCGGATAAGCTTCACATAAGTAACGTAGAGGTGACAGATTCGAAAGGGAATATAATTAAAGAAACTAGAATATATGGGGTACAAAACCGCGAAAATTACGGATATCTCACGCTAAAAAAACCCGGGGAAACAGAAGATCAGAAGCTTGTACTACAGTTCGAGGGAAATCAGATCGACTCTGTCGAGGGAAATTGGGCCTTGAAGATTCCTTTTGATTTAGAGAAAACAACGAAGGCTTCTCAGGTGCTGCCAATCGATAAGACGTATACCACACCACAGGGACTGCAAATCAAACTAAATAGCATTATGCATTCACCGACTGCTGCTAGTGTGGATTATGAAACGAAATGGACGGAAGAGGCAAAGAAAAGATTAGTAGAGGAAAGTAAACAAGTGAAAGGAAAAGTAGATTCAGCTGATCCTTATGTTCGCTATGATGATTTTAAGCTGAATTTCCATGTTGAAAATGAAAAAGGAGAGAAAGTAAAAGATTTAACTAGGGCGCTGGATACGCCAAGCAAGGCCTTGGGAGAATTCGGTCATTTGAATCGGCAGTATGGATTTGCTCCACTGTCTCCTGATCATCAATATACGCTAGTATTGGATTCTTTAGTAAAAACAGAACCGTATGAGCTAGGCATATCATTTGAGCCAAAACAGCTTGCCGACAAACCTGTACGAGTAGATATGGATGGCAAAACGATTGAGATCAAGTCCGTATCCTTTGACGAACCATTAAATGAAGCATCTCCAAAGACTGAGAAGCACGTTACGATTTTACTAGAGGCTTATGTAAAGGATATATCCCATATTAATATAGGCGATACAATATTAATTGATGACGCAGATAAAATTATTAATCGTTTTGGTTGGACGATAAAAGATGAAGCGGGCAAAGTATACGATGTAACAGGTGGAGACTTTAAAATGATAGGGAAGGATGAACAAGGCAGAAACCATATCCGAATGAAATTGCAAAGCTATGACATGAAAGAACTCCCTCAAAAGCTTAGTCTTACTTCAGAGTTGGCAGAAAAGAGCTATGACCTGAATTGGAAAGTACCATTGCCATTGCCGAAGGAAGACAAGTAAGTCTCTTAGGTTTTGCGCATTTTAGGAGGAAACGAAATGAATGTGAAGAAAACAGTTTTTGCTGCAATGCTTGGTGGATTATCCGGAAGGTCAGTACATTGATTTCAAGCTAAAGGACAAACGAGGACATATAGTCGTCAATTCACAATCCGAAGAAATCGTGCTCTTCAGCTTGGTGGCGGATCTCAAGGATGTACCTTCGTCCATTTTGACAACGGGCAAGAATAAATTAAAAGAATTGGATCCGAAGATGGCGCAAGTAAAAGGCGCATATCTAGAGGCAAAGATACTTGGACCCTGCAGGGGCAGAATTTCGCTACTTCTGTCACGATTGATGGCAAAAGCGGCAAAGTAACAAAGGCAACAATTAGCTATGCGAAGGCGCCAGACAAATCCAAGGTTGATATTGCGCGCAAAACGATGAAGCTCTTAAACGGCGGGCAGGACGTAAAGGTGCGTGATGGGGTGAACCTAAATTATAATCCTCAGAACAAGGAGGGAAAGGTGCTGGAGTTCTACGATGAAGAATTGAAGAATTCTATCCTGCGCATCGTGCATATCGGAGCGGATACCGGGAAGGTATGGGGGGCCGTATTGCTTCGGGAAAAAGAATCCTTTAAATCCGACGATGAATATAAGCAAGCGTTTGCCCAGCCGATACTCACGTCCGAACAGGCGATAGCCAAGGCCGCGCCGACGGTAAAGCAGCTATTTGGCGTTGATTTGAAGGGATCGAAGGTATCGATACAGCTCGACCGATATACGTTCACAAAGCAAGGACAGCCGACCGTTATCGCGCTTGTCAATCCGAAAGGGACATTCCATACATTCGAGCAGCAGCCGATGAAGGGCTTGAAAAATTAACCCGCAAAAGCGATGAAATCATAAGAAGATCACAATAAGCTGCTTACAAGACAAAGGATCTGTTGGAAAGGTAGAAAACTACCGCCAGGCAGATCCTTTGTCAGTTACCCTCATTAGCGTGATATTAACCGTTTTTACGAACAATACCCTATAATCAAAGACATTTTAGACTTAATGGAACCGGGGGTTACCATGAGTGCAAAAAAAATCGAATGAAAACAATGTTGCTAGAGAGCCACAGTGACAGAGTCTTCGTTTTAAAGCAACCATCCGAATATAATTATATTTGCAGATTCCAGAACTATTTTGAGCACTCATGCCTCGTTGCCAAGGAGAAACTATGGATCAGAAGATGATGATTGACCGTGCGCAGCGGGGCGATAAGAACAGCTTCGCGTATGTAATACAACAAATTCAAGACGAATCGTACCGAATTGCGAATAGCTATTTACTCAATGAAGCCGCCAGCATGGACGCGGTGTGTGATGCTGTGGAAGAAGCCGTTATTCATATCCAAAAACTCGATAATCCGGAAAGATTCAATATTTGGTTCAATCGGATTGTGATTCATAAATGCAAATCCCTTTTGCTCAATAGTAAATTAATTGTCTTCATCGATGATGAAGAAGTTAAGGGACTTGTGAAACGCCAAACGGCGGAAGAGAATTTGGAGTTGCAAGCCTTTATGAAACAACAGTCGCCAATGACGCGATTGCTTATTCAACTGAAGTATGTAGAAGGATATACGATAGAAGAAATTACGGAGATGACGGAAATGCCGCTCAACATGATCAAAGCGAAAATTGATAACACGATCAAGCTGTTTAAACAGAGCCGTAGAGGGAGCATGTAATATAACCCAGTGACCGTCCGGTAATGACGGTCTTGGATGGCGTTCGGAGATAGCGGAAGAGCAGGTTAGGAGCGCACTCAGAAAAGCGCAAGGAGATCATCTGTACCAGTCCCGTTGCGAAGCAAGCTGCACATGACGAATCCTTCGATGGCCTGAAACGTCAATCGAATCCGCTGTCTGTCTTTCTCGTCGGTGACCTGCTCCAACGGAAGTGTTTCTCCCTTTTTAAGATATCGTTTCAGCTTCGGCATCGGCTTGCTCCAGAAGCGGTAGCCGAAGGCGCCGAGTTGAGTAGCTGTCGTGTAGCATTATCTATTTCTGACTTGATTTGAAATTAAAAATATAAACCTTTGCCCACTGGCTGAACAGTTTCTAGCACAGTGTCAACCATTTCTTCATTAATTAGGGTTCTTATAATCCAAGCTGAGAGATCTTGAGCAGCAAAACAACCTGCGGCAGTCGAGATATTTCCTTCGTTTACGAAACTTTGCTCAATAACGTCTACATCAAATTCTTTAAGTTGTTCTACTACGGATGGATATGTAGTTGCTTTTTTGCCAGTTAACAATTTTTTAGCTCCTAGTAGTAGTGAACCAGAACACATAGAGCCTATTAATTGTCTTTGAGGATCTACATGAATGCTATTAAGATATTCTTGATTTTGATATAAATCTTGTACACCCTTACCACTTGCAAATATTACAGCGTCAGCGGAAGGAATATCAGATATGCTTCCTGTCATGGGGATACGTAAGCCAGACATGGATATATGAGTTTTTTCCGTTCCTAATAGTTGGACATTCCAATCAGAAATACCGCCAACTAGACGTACACGATTTAATAAATCCCATGGTAAAAAAACATCTATATCAGTAAAGTTATCGAAACAGACTATTGCAATTTTCATTCTCTAGCCCTCCATTATAAAAATATTGGCTATGTTAAATTCTAATGTTGATATTTGACCATAAGAAAACCGCCTTTTCAACGAAGGCGGTTTATTGCTATCGTGTCCCGTTAGCGCAACGACTTACTCTGTTGAATTTCGTGTTCCTCAACATAAAGCGGCATCAGAGAAGGCGGATCGTACCTTATCGCGGCCTTTAAACGACAAAATGGTGCCGATAGCCATAGCCCCATAGCCGCAACGAAATAATGAGCCTAATCCGACAGTGCCCGCATGATGTTGGATTTCGCCTCTGCCGCAATCGCTTCACTCCCGTCATCGACCGCTTGCATTAAGATCAGTATGGGGATGTATACCGCGATCAGCCGCGCCAGCAGCTTCGTTTCCTCGTCCGCTCCTCCGTACGTTTCGAAAAACACGCCGCGAGCGTAAGGTGGTAAAAAGCTATAAGCAACGCTCAAATCGCAAGCCGGATGGCCTACGCTCAGATCGCCCCAATCAATGATGCCGGAAACGATCCCGTTCTCATTCACAAGCATATTTTTGAAATGAAGATCGCCATGTAGCAGTGCATTCACCGCCTCGACACGATCCTTTTGCAGCCTGCTAATATACGCTTCGATCACACCGGACTCCTCCGGCGACAAGTGTTCAACCACCTTCGATAGAAAGCCCTCCAATTTCACTTTGCGCGATGCTATGTCCGTCAAGTTTCGATGATCTTGCTGAACTCCGCACTTCAGCGCCGCCTGCACCGGAAACTCATGCAATCTCCGCAAAAATTTCGCCAGCGTCTCTGCCGATAAAGCCCGGCGTTCTTCCGTCAAACCGATTGGGAAATCTCCTGGCACGTAGGCATAGCCAAGAAATGGTGCCGGGTATTCGTCACTTACTTCACCATAAAACAACGGTTTCGGATAGGGGATGGTCATATATGCCTCCAGCTTCGGCAGCAGCTTGCCTTCTATACGAATCGAGCCAACTGCAATCGTTCTTCTTGGAAACCGGAACACGTACTCGTCACCGATGAGAAAAACCGTATTGTCCCAGCCCCAGCCCAATCGCTTCACTTGCTTCGATGACAGCTGAGGGAATTGTCTGCCGATCAGCGTCCGCGCCTGCTCTTCGTTAACCTCCCACTCCGCATCCCATACATTCGTTCCTCCCATGAATTGTCTGCCTCCTCGTTCCTTACGTTATTTAGATGTTTACATTCCCTGGAAGTTACGCATAACTGCCCGGTAGCTTAACAAGAATACGCAGAAAGCCGAAGTTTGGTGTTCGTCGGTCACAGTAAACAGGCACGATTTGACCAACATATTTTTCTTATTCGATGCGGTATTCTCATATTCCTTGCTGTCTAAGTAACGAAACCACGCCAAGTAATCCGGCAAATACTTTGTTGCAACACCATTGAAGCGATCCATCCATTTCTTCAAGCGGCTGTGGTAGCTGTTTACGTTTTGGATATGGTACACGCCTTTCACACGTTGTTTTCCGTCGGATTTGAATCGGTAATGAGTCATGCCTTTTGAATTCGCATAGGAGCTAAATGCCCTCCATGAATCAGTGCATAACACGTTTGAGTCAGATAGATGACCACCAATCGCTTCGTCTAATTTTGTAGTCCGAATACGTCCACGCCCAAGTACGCCAGAGTAAGTCATTTTCTGACGGTCACGGGCAACCAGCACGCATACTTGATCGTGGCTTATACCACGATATTTCGCTTTGCCGCCACGTTTACGTGGCTTGCGTTTGGCAATATTCCGCTTGCCCTTTTCCGAGTAAAGAAAGTAGGTCTCGTCCATTTCAACAATATCTTGAAATGCTTCGGTTGGAATCTGCTTCAGAGCGGAAAGAATCTTATGCCGCCAGTAAAACAAGGTGACATGCGTAACTTCATCGTTTAACTGCTCTGCACATTTTCTCAGAGAAAAGCTCTCAATCATGCATTCGATAAAACGAACCCACATATGAGGTCGCCTCGTTCGTTGCAGAGGGGTGTTCGTAAGGTCATTGAATGTTTGGCGACAGGACTTACAACGGTAACGTTGACGTTTAACCTCTCCAGTGCGTGTTCTTACAGCGTACTTTCCAAATCGAACAACAGAATGGTTTTTGCAATGCGGGCAAACAAGTCCATCTTTATGCTTCTGCTCTTGAATTTCATCAATCGCTCGAACTGGAAGTGCCACTCCCTTGGTTCGGGACTGCAAATAGTAGATAAGTTCTCGCTTCCCATTATCGTCCAACGTATCAGCAAGCTTTTTCAGTTCCTTTAAATCCATGGGCAAATCATCTCCGAACAGTTATATTGCCCTTATTATAGAACACTTGTTCGTAATTATCAAATATCAACAACAAAGTTGAACATAGCCAAAATATTAAAAACATTTTAATTATAACAATTTCAAGTGGAGGTAGCGTGGTTTAAATTGTTTAATAACTGGATATCGCCCCAGCGTTACCAAGCTAAAAAATTGTATCCAAAAAGTTGAAACCCGATAGTTAATCCTGCTAAGCCTGATGAAAATCGGCTTACGTGATATTGTCGGAGATCTATGCCATATCTGCGGATTCTCCGAACAAGCGGGCAGCTTGGGAATTCGTCAAATTCGTGAACGGACTGGAAATGGCGCAGGTTGCTGGGAAGGCAATGAACGATACGCTGCCTACGCGATCAGACTATTTCAAGGATTTTAGAGGGCGGGAAACGGATGCTCTTTACCTCCTGAAGCCAATGGAAGCTAGCAGTGTGTTAGATAAAAAAGCATTCCACCAGGTTTCCAAGCTGAATTCGATTCGTTATTGTCGGCTGCGCTGAAATCCATTATTAACAAAGCCTCCATCTGGCCGCATTTTATTTCTGATTTTATTCTTAAATTATATTCAGATTATGTTAAGTTGAATCTTATTTATTCAATGTTAGCATAAAAGTAGAACTCATCAATTCATACATAGGAGCAAATAAAATGAACATTAAAAAAGCAATTGTAGCGTCTATGATCGTATCCAGTATGTTAGTGGCCGTGGCAGGCCCGATTCCTGCAGGAGCCGAGGCTGCGCAAGAGCAAAAGCAAACGGATAACAAGAAGGTTCAGATCGACCAGAGGCTGGCTGCCAAGCTGCAAAAAGCAATCAAAGTATATGCAGGGAAAGAGATCAAGCTGAAGAATGTCGGCGAGAAGATAGAATTAGCTCCTCATGCTGCAAAGGTTGAATCCGTAGACGGGAAATATGCTGTTCGCTTTAGTGTTGGAAGTGGTGGTATATGGCAGGTTGATGAAAAGGTTACAATCGATAAAATCAGTAAAGAGGATCAGGAGAAAGTCCTGAAAGTGTTGAAAGGAGCATATGCAAATAAAACATATGTCTTTGATAAAGAAGTGATTATGCAGCGAGACTATGATGGTAAAAACGAAAAGCTGGGTGTGGGCTTGTCGTATCAGTTGACAGGGAAAGACTTTGAGGTATATTACTTCAAAGAGAATGCTCCTAAAATGCCAAAAAATGAAGTTAGTGCATTTACAATTAAGTTCACCAAGGAAGAGCTTGACCCGAAGTTGTTGGAAACGGCAATCGGAGCAATAAAAACGGTATTTAATCATGATTTGGAAGTTACATCCGCTAATCTAAGCCGCTTTACATGGACACTTGAAGATAAGGACGTATCGCTTGAAATGGAGGAGGGAAAGGTCGTTAACGTATATCATAAAACGCGTAAAGCGGTAACGACCAACACGAAGATTACGGAAAACGATGCCAAAGAAGTGGTTGCTCCGCTTGCCAAGGAATTATTCAATATGGACATTGCGGATTTGGAAGTGAAGTGGGACAGCACCTTTAAAAATTACTACTTCATTAAAGACAAGCAACCCGTATTAAGAGTAGCACTGGATGCCGATAAGAACGTAGCGTTCTTAACATCAGGTATCAGAGCGTTTTCTGGATGGTAAAGTATCGAGTACCATTTGAATAGAGCCGGTTTGAATGTCAAAGAGTTATTGAATTGCATAGCGCAATTTGGCATGTCGTTATCGATAACAAGAAGTCAGTGGATGAAGCGGCTGCCGTATTGGAGGCCAAGGCGCAAGAGTTGCTTATACAAGCGCGAGCAGCGTCAGGTAAGAAGCCTTAAGGAATAGTAACGTGTTCTTAATTGATGTTAATGGAATGTTATGTGGTTATTTACCAATTCCTACGCTAAAATATCTAATCGATTTTATATTCAAGTAATTACATAGGAGGATTTATCATGAATTTGAAAAAAGCAATCGTCGCAACACTGGTCGTATCCAGCATGCTGACTACATTGGCAGGCCCGATTCCTGCGGGGGCCAAGGCGCAAGAACAGAAACAATCGGATCACCGGACGATTCAAATAGATCCGAAGCTTGCTGAAAAGCTGAATCAAGCGATAAAATTATTTGCCGGGAAAGATGTTGAATTGCAGAAGGTGGGCAAGCGTGAATTAATTCATAATAAGGGTACTGCAGGTCTGGCAGAAGTTCGATCGGTAGATGGAAAATATTGTGTACAATTTGACAGTCTTAAGGATAAGGAAATTATCTTGTGGGTAGGCGGCCAAACCACGATCGACCAAATCAGCAAGCAGCATCAAGAAGAAGTCTTAAAGTGGTTGAAAGTAATAGATGCGAAGTATGCCAAGTATGCAAAGAAGAAGTACGCCTTTGAACAAGAAGTTTGGGTGAGTAAACTAAACGTTAGAGCATTTAATCCTCTTGACAGAGTAAAGCTATCTAAGGAGAAACGGTACGAATTGAAAGGAAAAGATTTCTCCACTTTCTCAATCGATTTTGATGATGATGGTCAACTGAAAACTGATTATCTCCGTATTGATTTTGATAAGAAAGAGCTTGATCCGAAATTGCTGTCAACAGTTATAGCTGCTGCTAAGACGGCGTTTCAACATAAATTTGAAATGACAAGTGCTCAGCTTGCAGTTAATGTATTCCCAATAACGGCTCATGGGAAAAATAAAGCAGAGGCAGCGTGGGTATTTCATGATGGCAAAGTTACGGTTTATGCGGATCCCAATACAGGAGAAATAAAAGGCATGTACAATGAGTTTGGAATAAGAGTACGAGATCATAAGGGAATTTCAGAAAAAGAGGCGAAAGAAGCGGTTGCCCCGTTAGCGAAGAAATTATTTAATATCGACATGAATGGACATAGCGTGAAATGGGATGAACACCGTAAGGATTATTATTTCACCAGCAAAAATGGCATGAATGTGAGAGCAGCGCTCGATGCGAATAAAAAGATTGTATACATATGCGCCGGGAAAGCTGCTGATGCGCAGTTCGACGGTTATGTAGCAGATATGGAAGTGAAATCTAAATAAACGTTGCAAATGAACCATTTAATTATATTTTGACTCAGTATCGAATAATCCACTGGCTTCCATATGTCGGTGGATTTTTTTGTGTATTTGACTAATAATGTTGATCCGTATCACCAATCTCATGGCGTATATGATAATGAATTCAGAGTGTTAGAGATATGATGTCACAAATGAGCGGGTTGAAACTGTTATATATTGTAGGCGATATACCAGTGGTACGCAATGAGAATATGTAGGAGGGTTTAGTATGAATTTAAAAAAAGCAATTCTAGCGTCTATGATCGTATCCAGTATGTTAGTTGCCGTGGCAGGCCCGATTGCTGCAGGAGCCGAGGCTGCGCAAGCGCAGAAGCAGACGGATAATAAGAAGGTTCAGATCGACCAGAAGCTGGCGGCCAAGCTGCAAAAAGCGGTAAAGCAATTCGCGGAGAAAGAGATAAAGTTGCAGGAGGCTGCCGAGACTACATTTGCTACAGATGCAAAGGTTACATCGATTGATGGAAAATATGTCGTCTACTTCGATTATAAAAAAGGAGAAATAAGGCAGATCGACGGAACGATCCCAATCGATAAAATCAGCAAACAGGATCAGGAGAAGATCCTGAAAGCACTGAAAAGTGTATACGCGAAGAAAACATACGTCCTTGATAAAGAAGTGGTTCTGAGTCGCCTTTATGATGGTAAAAATGAAAAACTAAAAGATGATTATTTTTCGTATTGGTTGACAGGCAAGGATTTTGAGGCACATTGGGAAGCATCGGGTAAGGCGGAATTTGAGAGTAGAGTTTTAATAAAGCTTGCCAAGGAAGAGCTTGATTCAAAGTCGCTGGAAACGGCAGCAAAAGCGATGAAAACAGCATTTGATCATGATTTTGAAATCACAGAAGCTCAACTTTATTCTAAAGGTGACAAAGTTCAAACGTTATCACTTAAGGATAACGATGTTTCACTTCAGATGGAAGCAAAAAAGGGAAAGGTCTTGAACGTATTTAATAATACAAGAAAAAAGGTAACGACCAACCAAGAGGTTACGGAAAAAGATGCAAAGGAAGTGGTTGCTCCGCTTGCCAAGGAATTATTCAATATCGATATTTCGGGATGTGAAGTGAAGTGGGACAACCTATTTAAAGATTATTATTTTGTTAAAGGTAAAGAGACGGTATTGCAAGCAGCGTTGGATGCTGAAAAGAAACCCGTGTACATCAGAACGAGCAAATAGACGTTAACTGTATTCGTTTTGCAGTAGTCTCATAATAGAGCAAAAGCAGTCTATCCTCACTTGAGGAATAGGCTGCTTTTGCTCTATTAGCTTTACCATCCGCTTTGCGTTTACAACAGCTGGACAGACGACGAAATCGGCGTCCTTGTTATATTCGAAGCCTTCGCTTACGTTTATGTCATTTGCTGTTGTCTGTTCGAGCAACGCCAACAATTGCTTACCGTCGTCGGTGCTTCCCGGTGTTACCTCTAGGGCGGTAATGATTTCTTCTTCCGTCATTGCAATATGTTCTTTGTACCCAAAAAACGATTTGGAACTGCTCTTCCAGCCGAAGCGCGCATCTGGAAGCGAGTCTTCTGGATTGATCCCAATAAACCATTTGTATGCCGGATTTACTTGAGCTTCCTGTATGATTCGCTCATCCGAGAGATGTACAGGATCTGTAAGAACAACAAACGAAACAGTAATTCCGGTTCGTTTGCCGGTCTGCCATAATACTTACAGTAGGAATGCTTTGCTAGTTCATGAATAAATCCAAAATCTACAGTGGCATGTAATTTGCGAAGTAGGTGGTTTTCTGGTACAAGTTTATATAACTCCGCATGAAACGATGTGGTTAATTAAGAAGGTTACAATAAACTGCTTACAAAACAAAGGATCTGTTGGAAAGGTAGAAAACTGCTGCCGCCAGGCAGATCCTTTGTCAGTTACTATATTGGTAGCCGCGATCCGGCAACGGTTTTTCTCCGTTTCGCACTTGCACTTGCTGTCGCAATCTATTCTCCTTATTATGGAACATAAGAACTGCTTGCAAGGAGTGCTGAGGTCATGACACAAAAAATATTGATTGTCGAAGACGATATTCATATCTCGAAAATTATTAAAATGAACCTCAATCTAGTAAACTATGAGACCGCCGAGGCTTACGACGGCTTGGAAGCGCTGGAGGCGCTGAAGCGGGGGCCGTTCGACCTCATCCTGTTGGATGTAATGATTCCGCACCTGGACGGATTCGAATTGATGGAGAAAATTCGGCCCTACCGCATTCCGGTCATTTTCCTGACGGCGAAAAACTCGATATACGACAAGGTCAACGGATTGAAGCTCGGAGCGGACGACTACATCGTCAAGCCCTTCGAAGCGATTGAGCTGCTGGCCCGGATCGAAGCTGTGTTGCGAAGATATGGAAAAGAAGAGCGGCTGATGACGTTTCAAACGATTCAAGTGGATCTGGACAAAAGAGAAGTCATCAAACAAGGGATACCCGTCGAGCTAACGCCGAAGGAATACGACTTGCTTATCGTTCTGCTGAAAAACAAAAATATTGCCCTCTCCAGAGAACAGTTCATCGAAAAAGTATGGGGATACGACTATTATGGGGAGACGAGAACGGTTGATATGCATATCAAATCGCTTCGCAAGAAATTGGATCTCCATGATCATATCAAGACGATATACAAAATGGGCTACCGGCTGGAGGACTAGGGATGAAGTTTTGGCAGAAAATTTATGTCTTCACGATCCTCGTATTTCTCCTCATCTTTCATGCAGCTTCCATCATGGTCATTGAGCGGAGCCATAACAAAATGCTAGAGCAAGAAATCAACAACGCGATGAGTCAACATATGAGTATCCATACGAGCGTTGAGGCGATTATACCGATTTTGCGCATCTATGACTCTATTGATTACGAGAAAACGGTATTAACGAGAATTGCCAATGAATTTATACATAAAAACAGTGATCAACGGGTGTACCTGGATATCAGGGACAAAACGAACCGGCCGGTGTTCAGCAATATAAATTTTCCGCTGCCTGCTCAGCGCAACGAGCTGGACAAGCTGAAGGAGAATGAAATCCGGTATATTTTGCGGGACATCGACCAGCGCACGATTCTCTTCACTTCGAACCTGGTGAATATCAATCATAAACCTTATGTGTTTACTTACATGGTAGATGTAACTCCCGTATATCAGGATCGGGTGGATCAATATCATTTTTTCTTCAAGGTGGATTTGGCGGCCTGCTTCCTGTTTATGTTGATTATGTTCCTCGTGAGCAGAGGGTTGACACAATCCATAGACCGGCTGAACAAGACGGCGCAGGTCATCGCTCAAGGTGGTTTTTCGAAAGGGTTCAGTTGAAGTCTAGGGACGAAATCGGCGTATTAGCCAACAATTTTAATGAAATGGCGGCAGTCGTAGAGGATAAAATTTCGGATCTTGAACGGCTCAATGAACAAAAGCAACGGTTTATCGATAATTTTACTCATGAGTTAAAAACGCCTTTAACTTCCATTATCGGCTATGCCAATTTTATGAGGACGACCAAGTACAACGAGGAGGTGTTCCTCGACGGTTTGAATGTGATTTATTCCGAAGGAAAACGATTGGAATCGTTATCCCTGAAGCTGATGGATTTGATTCTGCTTCAAGAGGATCGCTTCGAAATGGTGCCGCATGAGCTCGAAGCCATTGTTGCCGAAATTCGGCCGGCGCTGGAGATCATGGCGAAGGAGAAGGGGATTTGTATCGTCACGGACTGCGAGGAAGGGAGCTTGCTTGTCGATCCTGACCTGATCAAGGTACTGATCTACAATCTCGTAGACAATGCGATCAAAGCTTCGACCGAGAATCAGACCGTTGAACTGCATACTTTCTGGCGTGGCAGCCATTATATTGTTCAAATCGCCGATCAAGGCATCGGCATTGCTGAAGAGCATCGGGATAAAATCTTCGAGCCGTTCTATATGGCGGATAAAGCAAGAACGAGAAGCAGTAACGGAGCGGGTCTTGGCCTCTCGATTTGCCAAAGTGTCGCCAGATTGCACCATGCCGACATTCATATTGCAGACAGTGAGATTCAGGGAACGATCATCGAAGTCGACTTTGCCCCGGTCCAATCGAAAGGCGGGGAACATCTGTGAAAAAATGGATTTTAGCGTTTATGTGTATGGTAATCCTTATGCTGTTGACCGGATGTGAAGGCTGGTTTAACGCGATCCCCAAGGATAAAGTGATGGTCAAACAAATCATGAAAGAGAACCCGGGCAACGAACCGGAATATGAAGGCGTGCTTTCTCAAGAAACGGCGAAGACGCTCAGTCTAAAGGCGATCAATACATACTACGAAATGAATGTGACAATGGGTGAGCTTCGATTCGAATCGATGTACGTAGACCAGAACAAGCTTAACGATCTGCTGAACAGCCCGCGGCCGCAAGAGGAACCTGTAGTTTACTACGGCGACAAAACCTTGCCCGATCAAAATCACTATAGAGACAAAGGCTTTCTCGATCAAATCCCAAGAGGTCTATATTATGTAACCCTAACACAATCTGTGAAGCCCAACGAGGTTTATGATGTGGTGCTGAATGCAAAGGACGGAGATATCGTCAAAATTTCGAGATCAGGCGGCAAACAAAGTCGCATGCAGGAGATTGCTAGAGATAAGGTCTTCGATATTGCGAATCGGTTCATTCAGAAAGAAGGAAGCTACCCGCTGTCTAAGTTGACGCTGAATCAAGACATGACGCGGTGGGATAGGGATGGTGAAGTGGAAGTATTCTATACGAGCAAAGATAACCAATCGTTAAAATACAGTGTTACGGTAAGCTTTTATATGAACGGAGTCAGCGGTTTCAGTAAAGATATTATGGCGCTGCTGAACTATATCCGAGTTAAATAGTCAGACTCATAGTCTCCAGGTCGATTGCCTACAGCGATCGGCTTTTTTATTGTTAATTTTGGGGCTCCTCGCAAAGTATCTGAAATTACACCGAAGCCAAAGCTTCACTTTGTGGGGATTGATTTTACAACTTCTATACAAGTCCATCTAATTTCTCATATATCGGCTCATTATACTGACGGAGAACCGCGAGCGCGGTGAATACCATACTGTAATTGAGAGGAAGTGCCTAATGAAGAAGTTTCTGATCATCCTGACAACCGTTTTCTCTATGGTCGCCGTTTCGGCCTGCAGCAGTACCGGTAACAGCAGCGAAGACGGCAATAGAGCCGGAGGAAGCGTCAGTGATCATACAACCCAAACGATGCAGAAAGGTCATGCTGCCGAGTCGCCGGGAACTGAAGGAGCGATGCCGCCCCCATCCACTACGGAGAAAAAAACGGTAGTATTCTCTACCGGCTTTTCAAACGATTATTATAAGCTGGCAAAGCAGCAATATGAAGCCAAGCATCCTAACATTACGATTGAGCTGCAATCCGTCGAAAGCGATGATTCCACGATAGAACAAGATATGGAGAAATTCGTTAAAACGACGAATACGGCCATGCTATCCGGCAAAGGCCCCGATCTTATCAATTTGGATCAATTGCCTTCAGCCGATTACATCAACAAAGGTTTATTAACCGATATGTCCAAAATTATCGATAAGGATCCCGGATTTATAAAAGAGGACTATTTCAATAACGTGCTGGATGGTATTAAGGCCAACGGTGGAATTTATGGGATGCCGCTCTATTTTTTCGTTTATGGTTTAATGGGAAACCAGACATTCATCGAGAAGAGCGGAGTGACATTCGATGATACGAAGTGGACCTGGGCCGATTTCGCCGAAACCGCCAAACAGTTGACCAAGAATGCGGATAAAGAATATTATCGGTATGCCTTAGGCGGAATTCCGCCCGAGATGATGTTGTTCAATTTTGTTAAAGACCAGTACGGTTCCTATGTGGATCAAGTCAATGGGAAAGCCAAATTTAATACTAGCAACTTTATTCAGATGATGAAGCAAGTTAAATCCTTGTACGACAATAATATAATTAGTTCAACTGAATTTTCCCTAATTTTCAGCCCGGTTCAAATCAATTCCCCGGAAGATTACATAGAAGAATTAAGGCAAAGCGATTTCGCGGGCAAATATGCTTACAAGTCGAAGCTCTACTTGAGCCCAAATCCCAACGGGGGGAAACCCGGAGCCACGTTCAGGACGTATATGACGATCGGCATCAACAACAAGTCGTCTGTTAAACCGGAAGCTTGGGATTTCGTCAAATTTATGGTATCCGAAGAAATGCTATCTCAAGCGAAAAGCACCGGTTTCTCCATCAATAAGGCTGCCTTTAAAAATAGAGTGAAGGAACTGCTGAAAACGGGGAAGGTAGAATCCATGCAAGAAATCGGCCCTATGAAAGGCAAAGTATTCGAGATTACGCAAAAGGATATTGACGATTTGGAGAAGTTTGTGAACGGAGCCAACTATCATGTTTTGGAGAAGCTCGTGAGCAGCTCCATCTCTCTTGCTTATTCGTCTCAGAAAAGTACGAACAAAATCGATCAAATTGTGCAGGAAGAATCGATTGCTTATTTCAGCGGGCAGAAAACCCCGGAAGCTGTAGCCGAACTGATTCAAAATCGGGTAACCACAGTACTGAATGAGTAAGCTGCTGCGCAATGAAATGGCCGTGGCTGCGCTCTTCCTGTCGCCAAGCTTGATCGGCTTTGCCATCTTTTATTTGATTCCCTTTATCATGGGGGTTCTGTATTCATTTCAAGATAGCCCGGGGAACGGCTCTTTTGTCGGATTTCACAATTATGAGTCACTGCTGGAGAGCGCTTCCTTCCGCAAAGCGGCAGCTAACACTTTTCTATTTACCGGTGTATGCGTACCGCTAATCGTTACTCTATCTCTATTATTTGCCCATCTTCTGAACCAAAGGCTGTTTATCCGGGATTGGCTGCAAACTGCCTTTGTAATGCCGCTCGTAGTGCCCGTCGCTTCCATTGTGATGATGTGGCAAATTGTATTCGACTGGAACGGAACGTTGAACGAATGGCTGCAAAGCTTGCATCGAGAGCGGGTGGACTGGATGAAATCAGATTGGTCTATCGTTGTGCTGGCGGTTGTATATACATGGAAAAATATCGGATACAACATCATTTTGTTTTTGGCCGGCATGCGGAATATACCAAAGGATTATTACGAGACAGCGGAGATCGAAGGTGCGGGAAAGTTCCATCAATGGGCTCATATTACATTCGTCTATTTAACGCCAACGATGTTTTTCGTCGTTCTCATATCCATTATCAATTCGTTCAAAGTGTTCCGCGAAACCTATCTGATTGCGGGCGATTATCCTCATGATCAAATTTACATGCTCCAGCATTATATGAACAACATGTTTCTATCTCTCGATCTCCAGAAGCTGACCGCTGCGGCTGTTGTTATGGGGGGGGGTATCTTGATTCTCGTAAGCTCCATGCTGGCCATCGAGCGACGTTTCCGGAATTTTATGGAGTAGGCGAGGGGGAGTGTAAGTGGCTGTATTTCGTAAGCTGGTGCGAACAATAGCGCTTTTCCCGGTCGCTGTGATCATGCTTTTCCCGATCGTAATCACATTTTCGAACTCATTGATGACTGAGGACGAAATTAACCATAACTATGATCTAATCGGCAAGATGGTTAAGACTTCGGCGGGAGAAGTCAGCTCCTTTATTAATCTTAAGCTGATCCCTGACTGGGTATCGTTTCGCCAATATATGGAAGTGCTGATTTTTAAGCCTGTATTTCTACAAATGTTTTGGAATTCCGTTCTCTTGGTCGTACCGATTATTCTCGGACAGGCTATCGTTGCATCTCTGGCGGCCTATGCGCTGGCAAAGCTCCGGTTCTGGGGAAGGGATAAGCTATTTTTCGTTTATTTAATCACCATGCTGATGCCCTTTCAGGTTACGCTAGTTCCCAATTACATCATTGCGGATGAGCTCGGAATCCTCAATACCGAATCTGCGATTATTTTGCCGGGAATTTTCAGTGCCTTCGGGGTGTTTATGCTGAGACAGTTCATGCTGCATATCCCGCAAACGTATATCGAAGCGGCGCAAATGGATGGAGCCGGACATGGGAAGATTTTTTGCAAAATTATCGTTCCGTTGATTCAGCCGGGAATCGCTGCATTAATCGTATTGTTGTTTGTTGACAACTGGAATATGGTGGAGCAGCCGCTTATTTTTTTGGAGGATTCCTTCAAGCAGCCGCTATCTTTATACTTGTCGCATATTCAAGAAGGAGCCCGCGGGGTAGCTTTTGCCGCATCCGTCATCTATATGGCTCCGATGGTTTTATTGTTTTTGTATGCAGAATCCAGCTTTGTCGAAGGGATTCAGCTGTCAGGAATAAAAGGATAGACCTTATATGGGGTGAACGGAATGGAGTTTCAACAAAGTGAACAGGCAGCAATGGGACGGAAACGAACCATACGCCTCGTATTTGGCTTGTTTATCGGGCTCTTGATTGGATTTACGCTATTTAGCAATACATTAGCGACATTGAGCTTGCCCAAGGTGGTGTTGGCGTTGCCGTCCAAGGGACAGCTTGTTCATACGTTTACGGGCAGCGGGGTGTTGAAATGGAAGGCGGAAGCGCGCTTATCGAACAACTCGGGGTGGAAGGTCGAGAAAGTACACGTAAAGGAAGGGGAGCTTGTGAAGAGGGGACAGACACTCGTCTCTTATGAAACAGAAGCGGCCGAACAGCAAATTCTGGACGAACGGGCGAATTTGAAAAAGATGAAGCTTTCGCGAGAAGAGCTCCGGCGCAATTTTATCGAGGCTTCACACAAAGCGGACGAACAGGCGATTGGGGCAGCGAAAAATGCGCTTGGTATCAGTGAGATCGATCTCGTGGTTCAGGAGCGCCGAATACAGAAGCTGCAATATGATTTGAAAGCAAACGGCAACCTGGTTGCTCCATTTGATGGGATCATTACGACGATCGGTGCGACGGAGGGGGTGCCTTCTGGTGGAGCTCCCGATATCGTTATTTCCAACGGAAGCCTCGGATTTGAGTTTGAATTCTTTGCCCCGGCAACTATGACCGCTTCGCTGCAATCAGGCGAGAGCTTGAAGGTGAGGGTGGAGGGAAGCCAGGCTCTTCAAGTTGAAGGCCGAATTGAACATATCCAAAGTGCCTTTTCCAGCAATCAGGCCGGTGCTCCGGATGGAAAAGGAACAAATGCCGAAGTTGCGATGAAGTTTATACGGATTACGTTGAAAAATCAGGATATAAAAGGCGGTGAGAATGCTCAGGTCGAGTTGACGAAAATAACGGGCGATGCGCTCCTCGTACCCAATAAAGCGATCCGCGATGACGGCGGCGGAAAGTATGTGTTTGGAATCGAGGAAAAAAACGGCCCGCTCGGCAACGCATTTTACATTCGGAAGCTGCCTGTTACCGTTATCGATTCCAATGAATCCGTATCGGCCGTAACCGAAGGACTATTCGAAGAGGAAAAAATCGTCACCGAGAGCAGCGAGCCACTTCAGGTAGGCGATAAAATTCGATTATAATCAACTTTTCTATTGATTTCTCAAAGTCGGAGATCAGTTCAAGCCTATAATCTCCTTTTTCCCCAATCGTCGATCTCATGACCTGCTTCTCCTCGTGGCTCCATTGCTAAGGCAAGCCCTCCAGCATATATCCATAGTCTTGAACTTGAATGGTGGCCAGAGGAGTGCGCAGATTGTGGGAACCCTTGACATCCACTCCGCTTGCGCCTTTTCGAGGATCTAGGCGACTGTTCTTGCCATTACAATCTGGTTGATACAATTGTCTATTGACAGAAATGGGATTTATGTGCAAAATAAAATTGATTGATCGACCAAATTAAAAAACAAACGACCAATTAAATAACGGTGGAGGTTCTGATGGAAGACAAACAATCTTTTATTGCCGAAGCAAGAAGAGAACAGATTATTCAAGCATGCATTAACACACTTGAGGAACTCGGCTACACCAATGTCAGTTTAACCAAAATCGCTAAAACAGCAAAAGTAAGTACAGGGTTAATTTCGTATCATTTTTCTGACAAAATGGATTTGATTAACCAGACCTTGCTGTACTTGCTTAACAAAAAGTTGGATTTCATTAGTGAAAAGGTGGTTCAAGAAGAAACACCTAGTTCACAATTGAAAGCCTATATTGGAGCCAGTTTAGCTTATCAAGTAGCTAACTATAAGAATAATATCGCATTAATTGAGATTATATTTAATGCTCAAAACGAAGAAGGAATTCCTTACTATAGGGCCGATCATGGAGAAGAAGAGGATCCATTACATTCATTGCTCAAAGATATTCTAATCGAGGGACAACAAAAACAAGAGTTTTCGAATGAGTTTGATGTTGAAATGATCTGTGTTGTGATTCAAGGTGCGATTGAAGAAAGTATGCTTAAGCACAAAAATTCCTTTAGTTTTGAGAAGTACGCTGATGAGCTAACTAAATTAGCCTTGAAAGTCGTCTTGTAACATCCATTAAGGTTGGAGGTAACAATCATAATGAACAATACATCCACAATTGGTATGGGCTTCTTGGAAAAATGGATTGCAGCATTATTTCCTTTTGTGTTAGGAACGATAGGCTGGTATCTTCCAAAGTTGTTGGAATTCGCAAAAAGGATACCTTTCTTTTCCGATTCAAAAGTCTTTAAACTTTTACTTTCATTCAGCCCGTTTTGGGCGTCTGTGATCTTGATGATCGCAGGAGGAGTCATAGGCGTTCTCTTATCACTAACAGTCTATAGTGAAGCATTGAAAATGAGCATAAGAGATCAAGAAATACGGATCAATAAAGATAATATAGAATTGAGAATCAGTAAATCTGAGATAAAGGAAATCTTTATGGAAGATAATATTGTCGTTATTACGGGAACAAAGGGACAAGAGCTTTTGAGCGAAAAGACAGACATCAAGAAGGAAAAAATACGAGAAATCTTCCTGTATCATCATTACCCATGGAGTGAACAGGATCCGTATAAAGATGAATTCAATCTTTGGACCCTGGATGATCATGCATGTGGAGAAAATGCGAATGCTATCTTATATGAACGTCGAAATGCAATTAGGGAAGGGGATAAGAAAAAGGCCACAAATTTAAAAATGGACTTACGTGAACTAGGAATCGTTGTGAAAAATCAGGGCGAGAATCAATATGTACGAAAGATCAAATACTAATTTCCTATTGATTTCCACAAAGGTTTATGTAAAACTATAGAAGTGAAATTGTAATTCCACTTTTTTCCTCGAAAGGAGATGTTTTAAATGGCTGCTTATATGGTATTGGTGATTTTAACTTAGCCGAATATCGGGCGTAGTAAATTCCAATCTTTGATTATAGCTTGGAATGAGACAACCGGGAATATTACCCGTGTTTCTTTGCTATGCCGTAAACAGTAACCTTTCGTGAATACTGCTGTTAGCGGGATACGATGTAGGTCGTATCCCTTTTTGATTATAAGCCGACTTTTGGCTTGTCGCCGCGAAACAGCAGCTTCTTAGGAGGCTGCTTGTTCGCGGTATTTTTATGCCCAAAAACAACATTAATTTTAGGAGAGGATCGGCTCAATGATTGATTTAAAACAATACGGCTATATCGAAGCCGAGACGCCGCCGATAGGATTAATACCCGGAAGGGTTACGGAACTTCAGCGGGACCAATATACCGTCATCACCGAACAAGGAGAAGTGACGGCTGTATTGAAGGGTGCATTCTACCACTCTGTGGGGACTCGAGAGGAGTTTCCGTGCGTTGGCGATTTTGTTTTTCTACAATACAACGAAAGCGGCGCTTCGCGCATTGCCAAATTGCTGCCTCGCCGCTCGAAATTTTCCCGCGCTGATTATTCGGGACACGCAGCAGGGTATGCCAAAACCATACTGGAACAAGTCGTAGCAACGAATTTTGATTACGTATTTATCGTGTCGTCCCTAAACTGGGATTTCAAGGTCAGCCGCATCATGCGCTATCTGACACAGACACGGCAGAGTGGTGGCCAGCCTGTCGTAATTTTAACAAAAGCTGACTTGGCTCCGGATTTCAGTGCATCGTTAGCTGAGGTTCAGAAAATCGCCCCTGGTGTGCCGGTACACGCAGTTTCCAGTCATACCGGGAGTGGCTTAGACGGGTTGAGTGAATATCTGCAACCTGGGAAAACCGTGGTATTCCTCGGCATGTCCGGCGTGGGAAAATCCTCGCTGGTAAACGCCTTGATGAATCAGGAAGTAATGACTGTCAATGCTATCCGCGAGACTGACAGCCGGGGGCGGCACACAACAACGCATCGCCAGCTTTTCATGCTCCCTTCAGGCGCGATGGTTATTGATACGCCGGGAATGCGTGAACTTGGGTTGTTCGGTGCGGACGACGGGATCAGCGCGGGATATCACGATGTGGAGGATTTATTCACACAGTGTCGCTTCAGTGACTGCCGCCATCAGACGGAACCGGGCTGCGCAGTTCTTGCCGCTCTTGCCGATGGATCATTGGCGCCAGAGCATTGGGAGCGTTACCTTGTACAGAAGCGTGAAAACAAGTTTGTGGATGATAAAACGGGGTATCTCATAAATAAACGGGCGTGGCAAAAGTCGATTGCCATGCAACATAAGGGTAAAAATGGAGGACACAAGAAATGAACAACCATGATGAAATGTTTGTAAAGCCCGAAATACTGGTGCTTGTTGTGAGTAAAATGCTCGGCAAGACGATAATCCGCGCAGATTATCAACTTAAAGAGTTGCAAGGCGGGACAGTAGGAGATGTTCGGCTTGTAACGGGCATGGCTGAAACTTCCGACGGTGAAAATCTGCCGTATAAGGTAGTTTGGAAAACACAGAAAAAATGGGAGCGTTATGGTGATCCGGATTCATGGCGAAGGGAATACGATCTCTATGCATCGGATTTCAACAAGGTTTTCTTCGATTCGTTCCGTTGTCCGGAGTGTTATCACGCCGAAATAATTGGCGATGAGATACAGCTATGGATGGAATATATTGATGGTGTGTCAAGTTTAAATCTGACCTCCGAAATGTATGAACGTGCAGCCAAGGAATTGGGGCGGTTTCAAGGCAAGCTGTTCGCTGAACAACCAAACGTATTGCAGAATTTGACCAATTTAAGCAAGGTTGAGTTTACAAAAAACTACTATCTGCGGTATCGGTCATGGAATGTTTTGTATGATTACATACGCTCCGACGACTGCGAAATCCCGAAGCACCTATGTAAAATGCTTATAGACTTAGATAACAATTCGGACGAAATATTCAGTCGCATTGAAAAGCTGCCAATCGTGCTTTGCCATAGAGATTTTTGGGTGGCAAACATATTCTACTCGGAGAGTAAAATCGTACTGATCGACTGGGATACCGCCGGATGGGGGCATATGGGCGAGGATATCGCGAGTTTAATAGCGGACGAAGCGGATGTCTGTCATATGGTTGAATACTACCAAAGATGCGTTCCGGCGTATTACAGGGGTTTTTCGGAATATGCGGATGTGTCTCACAACTCCGATCATTGTATTTATGAACTAATCCTTGTTATGTTCGGATACAGGCTTGTGGAGTGGTATAAATTCGCTGAGTCGCCCGAAGATAAATCAATGCACCTTAATGCCTTGCAAAAAATCTATGAGATGAGAAATTTGTAGATCCTGTCTAATAAATCCTTCTGCTATGGAAATGGCATACGCCTGCTTCGTAGCATTAGGATTTTTTTGTTCAGGCAAGAACATTGCCGACATTCATGATGAGATGAATCAATCGATTTGTCAATAGAAACTTACAGCTTATGTTGTGAGTTTGTTTTTTTTATTAAAAGCAGAATAAAGATGGAATTGAAGCAATAGAGATAAACGGTGTTATTTAACAAATGTAAAAAAATGGAATTTAATAGTATCATTATAGTCTGAAATCCATTTATTACTTACCAAGATGGATACGCCAGCATGTAAATGCTAGCTATGCATAAATTTCATTTGTTTTAGGAGGATTTGATGAGAAAACTTAAGAAGTCACTTCAGGTTTTATCTCTTACGGTGGTAACAGCGGTTGTAGTAGCGGGCACGCCATCTTGGGCACTAGCCCAAACTTCAGAGCCAGTCACCACACCATCAGAGCCAGTCACCACACCAACAGAGCCAGTCATCACACCAACGGAGCCAGTCATCACACCAACGGAGCCAGTCATCACACCAACGGAGCCGATCATCACGCCAACAGAGCCAGTCATCACGCCAACGGAGCCAGTCATCACGCCAACGGAGCCAGTCATCACGCCAACGGAGCCAGTCATCAAACCATCAGAGGAAGCCATTACAGAGCTAAATAATCTTCTTGTTCAGCGAAATTTTGAAGTAAAAGCGCTTGGAGATATATGGGCGGAAGGCGACCGAGAACGTAGATTCATAAATGCTCGAAAAATATATCAGCCAACAGGTTTATATGCAAAACCCAATGAACAAATTAAGATTGAAGTTTCAGGTGACAAACCAATTACAGCGGTTATTGGAATACATCGTCATGATAAAGAATGGGCGCTTTTTTATCCATTACAACCAGGCATAAACACAATTACCTCACCAAATGGCGGTTTGTTATCATTTGATAACAGCAACAATGAAGGTAGTATTAATGTAAATGTAGTGAGCGGGGGGAGTCCTGTTCCATTCTTTGTATTAGGCAAGAATACAAATGCGGATTGGCAGGCAATGATGAATGCATATCCTAATGCACCTTCTGTTGTTCTTCAATCAGAAAGAGCTCTCTTTGTCTTCTATTATGCTACTGCTAGAGATCATATCTTGAATCAAGACCCAACTACTCTTTTACAGACTTATGATAAGTTTATTACAGCACAGGATCAAATATCTGGACTATCTAGTTCTGATTCTGATCCTAGGCATCGGTTAGATAGGCATTTGATTGGCTTTATTGAATCAGAAAATACCATACCAGGAGCGTATGCATATGCAAATTGGGATGGGGCAATTATGCCTAAAGATACTGGAGCAAGTGCCGATGCTTTAGACCTTACAAGAACGGGGTGGGGTCAGTATCATGAGGCAGGTCATCTGAGACAACAAGCACCTTGGAATTGGGATGGGATGACTGAGGTCAATGTAAATATATATTCTATAGCCGCTAAAAAGGCTCTTAAACCTACTGAGCCTGCAAGATCCCAAGGCGAGTACTTAGCTGCTTTCACGTTTGTAGATCAGCCAACCAAGAATTTTGCAGACTCTAATTCAAAATTAGAAATGCTGTGGCAGCTTAATCTTGCATTTGGGGATAACTTCTATCCACAGTTACATCGATTATATCGTGAGATGGAAAAAACTGATCTGCCAACTACAGATGATCAGAAAAAGCAGGCATTTATTCTCAACACTTCAAAAGTAGCTCACTATGACTTGACGCCTTTCTTTGATAAATGGGGTTTACCTGCAACAAATGACACAAAAAACAAGATTAATGCATTGGGTTTACCTCTTCTAACCGCACCAATTTGGTTTGGGTCAGATTATAACATCATTAAACCGACTGATGGAATGGATAAGGTAAAAGGTATTGGGGGTATCATTGCCGCAACAGCAAATAGCGAAGAGACTTCACAGGGTAATGCCGCAGTATATACATTTGATGGAGATACAAAAACTATCTGGCACAGTGCATGGAATAACCCAAATCAGTTTCCTTATCATATTACAGCAAAGTATGTAAATCCTACAACATTCACCAAGCTAACCTATCTACCACGACAAAGTGAAGAAAATGGAATTATTACAAAATATAGAATCCTAACTAGTCTTGATGGAGTATCCTTCAATGAGGTTGCCACAGGCACTTGGGCAAAGGACAAAACAGAAAAGACAGCCACTTTCACACCTACTCTTGCCAAATATGTTCGACTTGAAGTACCTCAAGGTGGTGGCACAAATGGTTTTGCATCTGCAAGTGAGATTAAACTCTTTGAAGCACCACAACCTGTTACAACGTATCTCAGCGATATTAATTGGTTTTCTGCCACAGCAGGTTGGGGAACAGTCCAAAAAGATCGTAGTGTTGATGGAAATACACTCAAGTTAAATGACAAGACCTATACAAAAGGTTTGGGCACACATGCTAACAGTGAAATTGTATACAAACTGAATGGGCAGTACACATCCTTTGCCGCGCTAGTTGGGGTAGATAGTGAGGTAGGTACTGTAGGTACTGTGGAGTTCAAAGTTGTTGTAGACAATCAAGTTGTATTCACTAGTGGCGTAATGAATAAAAATACAGCGGCAAAAGAGGTAAACGTTAATCTATCTGGAAAGAATGAGCTAAAACTCATTGTCACAGATGGCGGAGATGGTATAAATAGTGACCATGCCGATTGGGTAAATGCTCGTCTTATCAAATAGAATTTAACTTTACTAGTAAGTGTCTAATAGCCCTCACCTTGTTATCGAGGTGTGGGCTATTTTGCTTTTCTTTATTTTCTCTGAACAACTAATAGGAAAGGAAATAAGGAAGATCGGGGATCTGCAGTCTGGATTATGTGAACCAATATCCTAACGAAGTGAGAGCGTTTATTCGGGCTGGATAGCAGTGTTCCCTCGCTGAGTGAACAGACCTGTTCTTTTCTTTGTCCAAGCGCACCACCCTGTGACGGATCGATGGATCCCCGAACATGAGAAGCAAATAAAGGATTGAGATTAATCGTAGATAAAGCATATAGCCTCTTATATAATGAAACTATCTTCAAAAATGAAGGGACTGAACTATGCGCAGATATCAATATTTTCAACCTAACTATTAAAATATAATGGAGGTAAAAGTATTGATTACTGAGTTACACACAGAACGTTTACATTTGAGAAAAATGAAGATATCGGATTCGTCTAGTTTGTTTAAAATTTGGTCTGATCCGGACGTAACTAAATTTATGAATATTTGTAGTTTTACTAATGAAAATCAAGCACTGGAAATGATTAATCTCTTTGATGGTCTTTCTCAAGAGAGTAAGGCTATTCGTTTCTCCATCATTAAAAAAGAGTCAAATGAGATTATTGGTTCTTGCGGTTATAATGACTTAGATTTTGAAAATGGCAAGGCAGAGATTGGATATGACATTGCTAAATCATTTTGGGGAAGAGGGTACGCTACAGAAGCTATCTCTTCTCTGTTAGAACATGGATTTTCATCCTTAAAGCTGAATCGAATCGAAGCAAGGGTTGACCCCAGAAATGTGAATTCTATGAAGCTTTTACAAAAGCTCAGCTTCAGGTTTGAAGGAACATTCAGACAATACGAGAGAGTAGACGGAAAGTTTAACGATCTCAGTATTTATTCGAAATTAATATCAGATTGATTTTATTGAAGATATTAATAGTGAGGTAGGGGATTAATATGCCCCTACCTCTTCTTATTATCAAGGCCCGAGCACAGTCCAAGCATCGCTCGGGCCATTTTTCACATCTGGGTATTCATTTTGTGTCCACCATTTGACCTGATACTTCACTCCGTTATAAGAAACAATGTCACCTTGAACATAAATGGAGGAAGCGCTCCATGGAGCGGGGCAGGGGTCAACTTGAACTTGAACGGTACAAAGACAATCCCTAGGCTTGTTGCATATTGGATTGCATCAAACTCTGCTGGCAGTGTTTCGATAGGTAACCAAGGGCCGCCGTTATAACCGATCTGTATTTCGAGCAGAATAACGTCACCCGGAGATAATATTTTCTCCTTTTTATTTTCTTGAATTTTTCTGTTGCTAGCTGGACAGATAAAAGAAGCACGGATGAGTCGGAACGCAACTATCTTACAGACGAAGATCCTGTCGGGCAGCATATCTGACCTCCACCTCATGGACAGGTTGAATGAAGGAATGTGGGAGCGTAGTCTCTGTGAGACATGGGAGAGTTCAAACGGTCAACTTCTAAGGATACGTGAGCATTTAAGAGAAATGCGTTTCTACATAGAGGGAGTAAAACTTGACTTTTTAAATAAATTTTTATATGCTATAGCATGTATTTTTGTGAAAGAACATGAAACAGTATGGGTTCAATGATGTGACTATGTGAATTGGAATCAGGTGTACTGGAGCACTGGGGTACTATAGGTAAGTCAACATTCCATAATAATAATTGGGGGGGAAAACTATGGAATTGTGTAATTTAACGGGTTTTTTGATTCACCGTACGGATGTTAAAATGACCAACTATTTTACAAAGCAATTAAAGCCCTATGAGATGACGCCAGAGCAATGGAGTATTATCAGTGTCCTAGACGGGGATAGACCAACAACTCAAAAAGAACTTGCGGAAGCAATCGACCGAGATCAGAGCACGGTTGTTCGAATGATCCACTCGCTCGAGAAGAAGGAGATCGTCAAACGGATTGTAAATGATACAGATAAACGATCTCATAACTTATATCTGAGCGATAAAGGTATACTACTCAAATCAGAACTACTGCCGGTTGTCATCGAAGCACACAAGCACGTGACAAGGTACTTAAGTGAAGATGAAATGCAGGTACTGGAATCTTTACTTGAAAAACTGTATGCAAGTGTTATGGATGACGGTTAGATCATCTTCGTTCCACGTTACCCGAGACGGTACGCACAAGACCCGACTCTATGGTCTTACGTCTATGAAAGCTTTTAAGAAACGATTTTGTCAAAAGAAATAAATATTTTTGTATATTATATGCTATAGCATATAATATACTCCGAGAAAGGGGGGATTTTCTTGGTTATTATCATTTTGCAAGTTATTATAGGATTATTTTTTATGTTTACTGGGAGTAAGATTATTTCCGGTAAAATGGCAGATGAGTTCAAGCGTTTCGGCATGCCTCCCATCTTTAATTTTTTGACGGGATTTATTGAGATTGCATCTGCAATCGGATTATTTGCAGGTATTTGGTTTCCAATAGCGGCTGTTATTGCAGGATTTTTACTAGCGGTTACGATGTTTGTCGCAGCCTTTACTCTTCTTGCTGTTGCTAAGGATCCTTTTCCAAAAGCAATACCGGCTATCGTACTTTGCTTATTGTCTATCATCGTCAGTATGAATCATTTGATCTAGTTTGAAAGCTAGTGATGATAAAATCCTTCTAACTTTGCTGAAGAAATATGAATAAAGTTAAAGGAAATAATATGTAACAATTTAAGTGAGGAGTTTTTTTAAATGGTTATCGATTGGTCAACAACAGCTGTGTATAACACAATAATGTCAGTTGCAACTGGTATAGGGTTATTATTAATGCTTCGATTTGAATCCCATTTAGCCAAAGGAAAAGTTGGACAACTAGAAGGTTGGGCTATAGGATTTGGAATACCCGGGTTTATATTAACGCTAACAGGAGCTCATATGACCCTTACTTGGCCCTTGTCAAAGATTGGATTCCCATTTGATGATATTATATTTGGTGAGTCTTCTCTAGGTTTTGGGGTTCTGCTTCTGGCTGCAACCGTCTTAATATGGAGAAAATCTAATCTATATGTAAAACAAGGCATTAATATGAACGATACGAAAATAGTATCCAATACATTAAAGGCGGAATTACCGTATTTATTAAAACCAGTATCTTATTTTGCTGCAGCAATGGGGCTAGCACTCATCTCAATCGCATTTGCAGGTATTGGATTTCAATTATTTGCAGCGCCACCAGAAGAACCAATATCAGGAGCTTTTGCTGATTATCCAATGTTGGAAGCTACTTTTATGTCAGGATTATTCGCGATTATAGGGATTGGAGCTGTATTATTTCCTTTTGCCTTAAACAAAGACGCAAATCGAAACTTTGCTAAAGTTATTAAATTCCTTTGGGCACTTGCAGGCATAGCCTTTGTTCTATTTGGAGCCATGAACTACTTTACACATATTGGATTGATTGTGAATACAATGCCCAAATAGTATTGAATGATATACAATGACTATCGCTCCCAATTCGATAAAATGTGGGTTGCATAAAAAGATAAAGGGATAAAAATTAACCTGCTATTAGTGATAGGTTGGTACAGTTACTAGACTAACATAGAAGCAGAATGCTTCAGCAGGGGACTGAGAACGATAAATCAATTGCATTAAGGCTGCCACAAGGCAGCCTTTTTCTCATCTAACGGGCAATTTAGTTGGAAATGAGAGCGATTATCGGGCTGGATAGCAGTGTTCTCTCTGTGAGTGAACAGAAGATTGATTTGTCAGTGACAGAACCGATTAAATGGTTCCGCGGCTTGGGCTTTGACCGATTACAATTGAAACTAAGTGCTGACCCTTATGATGGACTGACTTAGGGGTTTACTTACAGAGCTGAAGTATAGGGTTATCGAAGATAATAAGTAGAAGAGGTAGGGAATGGATATGCCCCTACCTCTCTTTTATTTAATCAAGTTTTATTCTTTTAGCAAGGACCGAGCGCAGTCCAAACATCGTTGGGACCACTTTTCAGATCTGGACGTTCATTATGCGTCCACCATTTGGCTTGATACTTCACTCCGTTATAAGAAACAATGTCACCTTGAACATAAGTGGAGGAAGCACTCCATGGAGTAGGGCAGGGGTCAACTTGAACTTGAACGGTCACCGAGTTACTTGCCGCAGACAAATTACTAAAGCCATCCCGAGCCTTGACAGTAAACGTATATGAACCACTTGTTAATCCACTGATCGTGGCGGAGTTGCTAGTTGATCTTGCTTTAGCAAAAGGATCGTTATTTACATAAATGTCATAGCCGATCAAACCAACATTGTCCGTAGAAGCAGTCCAATTCAAGTTAACTGTGCCAGAGGTAGTATTAACAACTAGATTAGTTGGTGCTAGTGGTGCTTCTATATCGTTAGGTACAGCACCTGGCGTAGGTAAATTCGTTATAATTTGTTGCAAATTAGGTAGGGTACCAATTCTATCATTGGCTATATCGGAAGTCGGGGTATTGAACGGTAACCATCTCAGTATTCTACGAACTTCATCTGGCGAATACGGCACGCCGAATTTGGCTTTAGCAATCCCTTGCAGTTGTAGAATCGCACCTACAACGACAGGTGAAGCGGAAGAGGTTCCATTGAAATAGTCGTTGTAACCAGTTGTCGAAGCAGTACTTGTTGCATTTAAGGTAGCAACGTTCTCACCAATACCGTAAGCGTCGATCCGATTGCCATGGCTGCTGAAGCCGAGTCTGTAGTGAGGTGCAGTTGATGATCCTGCTCCAACAAGTATTGCTCCTGAATCTCTGAAATCTGGGAGATCCCGATTGAAGATGTATTTATTATCCCAATGCTTGTACTGATCGAGATCAGCACTACCGTTGGCTCCCGCTTCTACAACGACAATACCTAAGCTTGTTGCATATTGGATTGCATCAAACTCTGCAGACTGTACTTCGACAGGCATCCAAGTATCATAGCCGAGCTGTATTTCGAGCAGAATAACGTCACCTGGTGATAATACTTGTGTAGCCGCTAAAATTGCTTCTACTATACCTCCTGTACGAACTAAAGAGGATACAATCGGCGTAGCTTTGTTAGCTAGCCCGATATTGCCGATAGCATTGTCAACTGCAGATACAACCCCGAGCACACCTGTACCGTGACTAGCATTTCCGTTATTAGTGCCGCCTGGTAAAAGCTGTATGTTATGAGCGGCTAGATCTTCATGATTTAAAGCCCAATCCCACTCGACATCGGCCCACTTGGTGCCTTTGCCATCGCCACCTTCAAATTGCCAAGCATAAGGAGCGTTGATACCTAGAGGAGCTGCTTGCGCATAACTTTGTAAGGTGAAGCGCGGATCGTCGTCTGGAAGGACAGGTGTTGTGTTCGGAGCAGGTGCATTGGCTAGTTCTGGTTTTTTACTTACGTATGCATCCTCAACAAGCGGGAAGCTTCGCAACGTTTGCAATAACTGTTCGACATCAGCGCCAGCGGGAATTTTGGAGGAATAATAGCGGTCAAACACGGCTGCAAGAGGGCTAGCAGCAATGCTTTTGTTAGCTGACGGTAAGAATTGCTGCGAGATTAGCGGTTCAAACGATAATTCTGGTACAGCAGCTAACGGTGATATTTCTTGTTGCAATTGAAGTCTTCCTTCTTCACTTGGAAGGAAAGCTTGTTGTGTAAATTTGACAACAATTTTTTCTTCGAAGGTTAGAGTTGCAGTGTCTGAGAATGATGTGCTCGTTGGAAAGGACTGTCCACTCTCTAGAGCGTATGCTCCATTTGACAAAGTGCCTAATGAAAAAAGCAAGGTTGAGGCTAGAGCGACGGACAACGTTTTTTTAAATCGGGAAAAAGTGTGTTTAATAGTAATCTCTCCTTTCCATTCTCTTGAATTTTTCTGTTGCTAGCTGAGTAAATAGGCTAACAATTGTCAGTATAAGGTAAGGTAAATAATGGATCAATTCTGAGGTAAGCGTAAACAACGATAGTTATATACAGATATCACGTTAAAACTTCTATTTACTTTATTTCACATGGGTTCAGTAGGAGATGAAATCGAATAATCCCCTTTTATTGTAATTATCTCTTGTGAGAGCTAATCATAGTAATTTGAATGCGATAACGAGGTGAAATCTAGATATTGCAAACCATTGATGGCAAAGAATTCGACGTTGAAGAATGTTCACAAAAATGTTTAGGTTTATCTATTGTAAATAGCTATGTAGAGGATAAACTAAAAGGGAGCATGCAATTTGAATCTACAGCGTGTGGAACAACAGTTTCATTCACGTTTAAAATGTAATAGAGGACTACAAAGGCGTAGTCTTACTTAGAGCAAAGAGGCTTAAGGTTATATCATTCCTACTTGATAGGAAGCGGTATAACTTTAGGCCTCTTTATGTTTATTCTCTGGCTGTAATGGTTGCTATGCTCATTGCAAGTAAAATGGTTCTAAAAAACTGCACCTAAGAAATAGAGGAGGGTACCCATGAGTATCGATAAAAAGATGATTGAAGAGATGGTTCGTAACATCATCATGGAAAAAGTAGGGGCTGATGCGATTGAACAGAACGTTCATAGAGGTCCTGGAGGGATCACTTCTGTTAAAGTGCCAAATATGAAAGTAACGGAAGAGGATCGTCTCGATACTGGCAACCCTAATGATGTCGTCTATTGTAAAGATCTTTTTTCGCTAAAGGAAAGTCCAAGACTTGGCTGCGGTATCATGGAGATGAAAGAAACAACTTTTGACTGGACACTTAACTATGATGAAGTTGATTATGTGATTGAGGGACATCTGGATGTTATCATTGATGGTACAAAGGTGTCAGCTGGTCCAGGAGAAGTGATCCTGATTCCGAATGGAAGTAAGATTCAATTTTCTGTGCCAGAATATGCACGATTTATCTATGTAACATATCCGGCTAACTGGGCAGAACAAGCGTAACATGCTAATTTCTTTTTGCCAGAGTTAAGCGGTTTATTTCGGAGATAACAATCACCAAGGACGAGGCTACCGACATGGAACGGCAGCCTCATTTTCTCTGATCTCTGAATTGAACCGGGTTACGGGTCGTACCAAACCGTGAATATCGTATCCATTATTCTTGCAGGAAATGAGCATTTCTTTCCTAAACAGTTCTCCCCATTTAACGGGACATATGAAAGGGTTATTTTCCATCTTGGTTCACTTCGTACTCGTCATGTAATCGCCACCACGTGTATGGAGGTGTTTGCGGCCACCCTTTAGGGGAATCCTCCCATTCCTCTTGACGACCATAAGGCGTAAGATCGAGGAGATTGAAATCGGCTCTGATCCTGTCCACACCGCGTGCAGTCGTATAGTAGGTTCGAAACACACTATCGTCATTACGCAGGAAGATGCTCAAACCAAATCCCTTGCCTGCACCGCAATCGAAATTGAAATTGTCGCCGTTTGAGGAATACCAAGGGATAGTCCAGCCCATATGCTTTCGAAATGATTCGATCTGAGTAAAGGGTGCTGGCGAAACGAGTATGAAGGAAGTATCACGGGCGTGCAGATGAGATAGGTGGCCAATGTTGTCAACAAAGGATGAGCAGCCGCGGCAGCGATGATCAGAGCCTGGAGACATCATGAAATGATAAATGATGAGTTGGCGCCGTCCTTCGAAAAGATCAAGCAGGCTTGCAGTGCCGTTCGATCCTTCGAACACGTAATCTTTTTCAATTCTCACCATCGGCAGTCTTCTACGTTCCGCAGCAAGTGCATCTAACTCGCGGGTGAGCTCCTTTTCTCTGACGAGCAGTTTTTGACGGGCAATCTGCCACTCTTCTTCTGAAACGATCCGAGGCATTGAAGAAATGCTCATTTAATCCATTCCTCCCTATATGAGTTGGAAATTTAATTTTTCTTTAGAGGCTTTTGGCGATCACTGGTCGTTGCTGATTATCCGAGACATCTTGTATTTCGGAAAGAACAAATACGGGGAGTTTATTGAGTCTGAAGAGAGAATCTCATCAAAAATAGCGTTGTTAGTAAGAGCTGTTGGTGGCATTGCATTAGGGATCGTAGAATACATGAACAAAGACGCTCTCACATAAGAGCGTCTGTTTTTATGATACCATTTCGAACAAATGTTCGTTTTTTGGAGCAATTAAATTAAAATGGGTTACCTCGAATTTCCATATTATTAGTATAACTTATTAAAAATTATAAGTCTATATTTAATTTCCCAGGTACTTTATCATTGGATTACCTGGCCGGGGAAAAGGTGAATATTCGTTGACCTATACGGATGTTTGCGTTAGAGAAGAGGGATAACATTTGAAATTACATGTTTGGGATGTGAATTTGAAAATTCGCCTAATCGGCGAGGGGCTGTTCAATTTGTTGTTTTGGATGTACTTCCCTTTTATTACGGTCTACTTTAGCGAATCATTAGGTAAACAGACGGCAGGTATGTTAATGGCGATTCCGCCTCTCATTGGCATACTTGGCAGCATGGTTGGAGGGAGTTTAGCGGATAGGGTGGGACGTCGTCCCATGATGTTGGCAGGCGCCTCCCTTAAAGCGTGTATGTTCGCATTGTTTGCGTTGTCCAGTTCGCATTGGATTAATTATTTCGCCTATATTGGCATTGGATTAGGAGGTGCCCTCTATGGACCTGCTAGTGATGCGATGGTAGCTGATCTTATTCCCGATAAGGATCGACGTCAGGTGTTCGCCACGTTTACGACAGCTAATAATATTGGTGCTGTATTAGGACCCGCATTGGGCGCATTTTTTTTCTTTCAATATCGAAGTGAGCTGCTATGGACTTGTACAATCGTCATGCTGCTCTATACGATTGCAATCTTTCTGAGAATTCATGAGAGTATGCCGGGTACCAGCAAAAAAGTTTCATTACATGCAGTTTCAACTTCGATAAAAGAACAATGGAAAGGCTATAAAATCATCTTTCAGGATAAAATATTTGTTCTATATATTCTGGCAGGCGTTTTCTCTATTATAACAATCATGCAATTGGATCTGTATTTAGCGATATATGTCACGCAATATGTCCCGTCGCAACCCCTATTTACTTGGTATGATTGGACGCTCCGGCTTACGAGTACAGAAGTATTTGGATGGATTCTCGGGTTAAATGGGCTGCTATTCGTTCTATTTGTTTTACCCACTACAAAATGGTTAAATCGCTTAAAAGATCGAGACGTGTTCATTCTGTCATCCGCTTTGGCTGGGGTGGGCATGTTCGCCATTGGATTAACGACGCATATTTGGTTATTATTCCTTATCACGGTCGTGTTTACGTTTGGAGAAATTATACGAGCTCCGGTGACCAATAATTTTGTAAGTCAGTATGCACCTGCGAACGCGAGAGGGCAATATATGGGGGCATCGAGGCTGCAATTCACGATTGGGAGATTCGCAGCACCCTTGACCGTTATTTTATCGGCATGGGTACCTCCAATGGGGGTTTTTACTTTCATCCTTGTCTGTTCACTAATTAGTATTATTCTTTATATAAAACTTTTTAAGATCTATGCATATGATGAATCTGCATCCAGGACAGGAACTTGAAACACGTTCAAGCATCCGGTACAAACGCGCAATCTTGGGCTCGATTCCTTCTGGGCACATTCAAGAAAAAGCCCTATTATCAGGGTAGTCTTCATATTTGTCTTTGATTTAGGGAAAACATAGTGGTATGTTGGTACAAATGCCCTTATGGAATGGCTCGGCCTTTGGATGAGCTATTCCAAGGGGGCAACTCATCGGTGAGCCTTGATGGACTAATGTTTTTTCCCTTTACTGTTCGCACTAAGTTTGAAGATACGCGGGCTAGCCCCAAAAAGGCCATAGGTCTTCTAAGTATACCTGGCTGGATATCACCGTTTCCCTGAAGGAGGACAACTGTATTGGATGCGCAGTTTCTAGATTTATTGGCCCAGAAATATGATACGGAAGAAAAAGTCGTAACAGAAATCATCAATCTTAAAGCGATCTCCAATCTACCCAAGGGAACTGAGCATTTTGTCAGTGACTTGCATGGGGAGTTCCAGGCTTTTCAGCATGTACTCAGAAACGGTTCTGGTACCGTAAAAGAGAAAATCAAAGAATTGTTCCAAGAGGTTTGGACGGATAAAGAAATCAATGATTTTGCAGCGTTAGTTTATTATCCGGAAGAAAAAATACAGCTGGTTAAAGGAGACCTGTGCAATCAACAAGCCTTGAACCAGTGGTATAGACAAACGATTGAACAAATGCTTAAGCTCATTTCTTATGCCTCCTCCAAATATACGCGCTCGAAATTGCGTAAAGCTCTGCCGGAGCAGTTCGTATATATTATAGAAGAGCTTCTATACAAGACGGATTCTACCAACAATAAGGATCCTTATTATGAGGAAATATACCGGCAGATTATCTCCTTGGGTCAGGCGGATAAGCTGATTATCGGCCTTGCTTATACGACCCAGCGCCTAGTGGTTGACCATCTTCATGTGGTCGGAGATATCTATGACCGCGGGCCGGACCCCGATAAAATTATGGATACGCTTATCAACCACCATTCTGTAGACATTCAATGGGGGAACCATGATGTCCTGTGGATAGGCGCCTATGCGGGTTCTCTGGTCTGCCTTGCGAATATTATCCGGATCTGCGCCAGATACGACAATTTGGACATCATCGAAGACGTATACGGAATCAATCTTCGCCCATTGCTGAACTTGGCGGAAAAATACTATGATGACAACCCAGCCTTCAGACCGAAGCTGCAGCAAGGCCATAACGTATCGGAGCAGGAAATCCTTCAGATTACTAAAATCCATCAAGCCATTGCCATGATCCAGTTTAAGCTTGAAATCCCGATTATCAAGAGACGTCCTTACTTTCATATGTCTGAAAGGCTTTTGCTTGAGCAGATCGATTACGACAAAGATGAAATCAAGATCGGCGGAAAAACGTACCCGCTGGAAAACACCTGTTTCGCTACCGTAAATCCGCAGCAGCCTGAACAATTGCTGGAGGAAGAACAACAGGTGATGGAGAAGCTGCTGTTCTCCGTTCAGCATTCCGAAAAGCTGGCCAGACATATGAATTTCCTTATGAAGAAGGGCAGCCTTTATTTAAAATACAACGGGAATTTGTTGATCCACGGCTGCATTCCTTTGAATGAAGAAGGAAACATGGAAGAAATGCAGATTGAAGACAAGACCTATTCGGGTCGTCAGCTGATCGATGTTTTTGAATATTATTTGCGTTACGCCTTTGCGAATCCGGAAGAGACGGATGATCTGGCTACGGATATGGTATGGTACATCTGGACAGGGAAATGTTCCTCGCTCTTTGGAAAGAGAGAAATGACCACCTTTGAGCGGTACTTTATCCAAGATAAAGAAACCCATAAGGAGAGAAAGAACCCTTACTACCATTTGCGGGAAAATGAGGAGATCTGCCGGAAAATCCTGCAAGAGTTTGATTTGAATCCGGATCATGGACATATCATTAACGGGCATACTCCAGTTAAAGAAATTAGTGGAGAGAACCCTGTTAAAGCAAATGGGAAAATGGTCGTCATTGACGGCGGTTTTTCCAAAGCCTATCAATCCACAACGGGTATCGCCGGATATACCTTGTTGTATAATTCCTTTGGCATGCAGCTCGTCGCGCATAAGAAATTTAATTCAAAAGAAGATGTGTTATGTAACGGAACGGACGTATTGTCTGTAAAAAGACTGGTGGACAAAGAACTGGAACGGAAACTGGTGAGGGAAACCAATGTCGGGGAGAAGCTGCTGCAGAAAATCTCGAATTTGAAGAATCTCCTGGAATATCGCTACATGAAATGAAACAGCTGCTAAATGAAGCAACTGTTAAAGGTAAAAGAGCCGCCCGGGGGTTGGTCAGGATCCCATTTAGAGAACATAGAAAAAATACCTAAGAAGCAAGCTGTCGTCGGTACTCTACTGGCGGCAGCTTCTTTAGCTTTCTTTGTGATTGAGGCATTGTCGTAACAAATGCCTTTCCTCATCATGTTTCTTCTTGCATCTCTCTTTCTATTTTGCTATATTTGATATTATTAAAGTGATATTATTAAAGTGTTACTAAGTATAAATAGAATGTTGAGGAACTCATTTCGGAGAGCTGCACGCTAGAATAAATAACAATGGAGGTAAAGACGCTTGAATTTGTTGGATCGCGATGGACTCACGGAACGTGAATTTTTCGAGCAGTACCGTGCCGGGGATTACGAACGGCCTTCGGTGGCGGCGGACGTGGTTATTTTCACAGTTACGAAAACGGAGGTGGACAGCTACCGCAAACTTCCGGAAAAAGAGCTGCGTATATTGCTCATTCGACGCGGAGGTCATCCATTCTTGGGCAGTTGGGCGCTTCCGGGCGGATTCGTCCGGCCGAATGAGACGACGGAGCAGGCGGCGGTGAGGGAGCTGCGCGAGGAAACCGGTGTGGATGACATATATTTGGAGCAGTTGTACACCTTCAGCGATGTTGGAAGGGATCCGCGCACCTGGGTGATGAGCTGCAGCTACATGGCCTTAATTAACAGCGATCAGGTACAGCTGAAAGCAGGGGATGACGCTGTCGGCGCAGCCTGGTTCAAGGCAACCTATCGGCTCCTGCGTGAGCGTAGAGAGTTTATTGAGGATGGGTTTGTGAAAACGATGGAATACGAGCTCAAGCTAAGCAGCGAAGAGGAAGAGCTTACGGCAGTTGTGGAATGGACGATGACGTCAAAGCCGGCCTCGACGTCGACCTCCTACTCCATCGTATCAAATCACGGATTGGCTTTTGATCATGCGAAGATTATCGCCTGCGCTATTGAGCGACTGCGGGGGAAAGTGAATTATACCGGCATTGCGCTGCACTTGATGCCGCACCTCTTTACTTTGACGGAGCTGCAGCAGGTTTACGAGGTGATCTTGGACAAAGAATTATTGAAAGCCGCCTTCCGGCGTAAAGTGGCGCATCTTGTAGCGGAGACCGATCATTATACTGAAAATGCGGGACACCGTCCCTCCCGCTTGTTTCGAAGAAATTTGGAGGAATATCGATGATGATGATATACAATATCGAGCAGTTAAGAAAAGCATATATTGCAGGTAAAACGTTCAAGTTTGTCTTCTTCTGGGGCCATACACCGCCAAAATACGGTGGGGTTGACAAAAGCTGTTTTAGCCAATGGTGGATGAGCCCTTTCGTGGTAGAGGGACACGAGTATTCCTGTGTCGAGCAGTTTATGATGTCCGAGAAAGCAAGACTTTTTGGAGATGGCGAAATGTTGGACGCGATTCTTAAAGCTAAGCATCCTAAGGAGATGAAAGCCTACGGGCGTGCAGTTGGAAACTTCGACAAGGACATTTGGGACAACGAATGCTATGGCATCGTTAAAAGAGGCAATTTGGCTAAATTTTCGCAGAATCCGAAGCTTGGCGAATATCTTAAGTCAACGAAAAACCGTATTCTCGTCGAAGCCAGCCCACGGGATCGCATTTGGGGAATCGGCATGGGACAGTCCAATCCGGATGTGGAGAATCCACTAAAATGGCGTGGTAAGAACCTACTCGGATTTGTGCTGACCGAAGTGAGAGACGAATTACTGCGAGATTAACATCTACCGGATTTGTTATTGATGAAAGAAGAGGGAATGAAATGAAACGAAAAGAAATTGCTGAGGAAACATTACGAATACAGCGGCAAGGCTTCTATGAATATAAGGGGCGGCGGGTAGAATTCGCCACTGCACAAAAGCAATCCGAGGCAAATAGCGAGCTGATTACACCGGAACTGGGAGAGAAACTGGTTCGGGGAATTGACGAGCTGCCTAAGTTGCCGCAAGAACCCGTTTATTCTGTCGCCAACGAGACCACAGTAAAGTCGATCTTGGATTTTGCGGAGCTAGGGAAAGGGCGCGCCAGCGTGTTAAACTTTGCTAGCGCAAAAAATCCCGGAGGTGGATTTTTAAACGGGGCGATGGCTCAAGAAGAAAGCCTGGCGGCCTCCAGCGGATTATATGAAACACAGCTGCGCAATGAACGTTATTATAAGGCTAATCGGGCCTGCAAATCGATGATGTATACGAATCACGCTATCTATTCCCCGGACGTAGTGTTTTTCCGTAACCAGCGGTTTGATCTTATAGAGCGGCCGGTGACAGCTTCAGTATTGACTCTGCCCGCCGTGAATTATGGGCAGGTTCTGCTTAAGGGAGAGGATCCCCGGAAAGCGGAATGTATGATGAAAGACAGGATGCGACTGGCCTTAGCCATATTCGCCCAAAAAGGCGATAAAAACCTCATTTTGGGTGCCTATGGCTGCGGTGTTTTCCGGAATGACCCGGTGAAGGTAGCAGGATGGTGGCGGGAGCTGCTGAAGGATGAAGGCTTAGGATACCTATTTTCGGAAATTCGTTTTGCAGTCTTGGACACTTCCAAAGAGGGCAAGTGCATTCATGCTTTTGAAAAGGAGTTCAATGGGAACAGAGGGTGAATCAAAATGAGCTTTATGGATGCTTTGGAGCAAATAATAGCTGAGCAGGAGCAAGAACGCGACCGTCTTCGAGTTAATCAAATCACCGTACGGGCCGACTATAAGAAAAAGAGTAAAAGCAATGTTTATCAAAAGGAAAAAGTTATTGAATATGGCTTTGTAGAACGTGATTTGGATGATGAGAATTTATATGGCAGGTTTGAGCTCTATTTCGCCGATCGCGACACTCTTCTCCAGGATAATCGGTTTGGAGATGAAACTGCTTTTGGTGAGCTTACAGATGTACATGCAGTTGCAACGGCAATCTTCCCCTATTTAGCAGAGCATTATCCCCGTTTTTTGGAGGAAACACCCTTTGCTATCAGCTATAACCCTATTGCAGAAGCTTGGATTATCGAGGGAACTCTTCCTCCGGGATCTTTTGGCGGTGTCATTTATATTGCTCTTGCAAAAGAAACTGGGAGGATGCTCATGATGTATGGAACAAAATAAATTACAAATGAAATGAGCAGATTTCAGCGAGGTAATAACACTCGTTGTCATTTTCATTTGACAAGAACATAAGGAATTAGTTATATGCAATTTTGGCTTTCACAGAAAGAGATACGGCTGTCGGATCCCTTCCGCAAGGCAATTATTTTAGGGGATATTTATGGATTGGAAACATTTGATACTTACAAGTGTGGCTATTATAATGAACAAGTTAGTATTCATTTTCAGGAGGTAATGTTATGTCCGAATGTAAACTATCTGTCGATTATGATCAATATGAGGATGGTGTCAAAATCATAGATTTAATAGAGGAGCTTGCAGGCAAGGATGAGAGCTTGCAACTTGAAAGTCTCATAATCGGTGACTGGGGCGGCGCCTATGAGGATGATTCCAGTGTAGTTGTCGAAGCTCTTGTTCGGTTGAAAGACCGTTTTCCGAAGGTGAGAAGCTTATTTATTGGTGATATGTCCTCTGAAGAATGTGAGGTCTCTTGGATCAATCAATCTAATTTAGGGCCGATTCTAACCGCTTATCCTGAGCTTCGCTCACTCACCATTAAAGGGAGCACAGATCTTAGTCTTGTTCCGGCTCACCATGACAAACTAGAGGAGCTTACTATTATTTGCGGCGGGCTTGGAACAGACGTCATTACTAGCATAAGTGAAGGCAGTTTCAAAAATTTGAAGAAGCTGGAGCTTTATTTAGGGGTAGAGGAGTATGGATTTGACGGAAGTCTCGCGGATGTGCTCCAGTTGATTGAACCTGGAAAATTCCCTCTGATTTCCTATCTTGGGCTCAAAGACAGTGAAATTCAAGACGAAATCGCTATTGCAGTAGCCGATGCACCGATTCTTGATCAACTACATACGTTGGATCTTTCTATGGGGACGTTGACAGATAAGGGAGCGGAAGCTCTTATCAATAGTGAAAAGATAATGAAACTGAAGTCGCTTGATTTAAGCTATCATTACATGTCGGATGAAATGATGAATCGTTGGAAGCAGTCAGGCCTCAATGTAGATATCAGCGATCAACAGGATGCTGATGAAGACGAGGATTATCGCTATCCTTCATTGACGGAATAACGATGAAATCGATGATTATCATTGGCAATTCCGGCAATAGAAGAACAACCGGACTACAAGCAGCAAGAACTCGGCTGGGGTTGCCCCCAGCTCTTGTTTTGAATTATTTAGATGTGTTGCAGGGAAATGTATCCTTGAGTTCGGTTGCACATAGCTTGGGGCTAACGTTGGATGAACCTCCATTGCTGCGGCTTGACGCGCCCGGGGAACATTTTGAAGTGGAACGTGAGCTTATTGCACTTGGCGCCCCTGATTCGGCCAACACCCATATAGACGAGCGATGGCTTAGATATAACAAGAGCGTTGTTCAGCCTATCTCGGTAAGGATGGCCAAAGGGTTGGAGGAGAATAAGGGAGAGCTGTATCATCCTTCCCAATGGTTTCGTGGGTATTGCAAGCTGTTATCTCAACTGGACAGGGAGGCAGCACAGCTGTGGAATACGCCACGATGGATGAATGCTCCCGAGGATATAGCCGCAATGTTCGATAAAAGGTATACTCACCAGATCTTATCATCAGCTGGATTACCCGTGCCTAGAAGATTAGCTGCACCGGAGGCCATACTGGATTACAATACACTTCGGGATGTTATGGCAAAAGAGCGGATATATCGTTTATTTATTAAGCTAGCAACGGGTTCCGGCGCATGTGGTGTAATCGCGTATCAGGTAAACCCCATTACAGGTGCAGAGTCGGCCGTGACTACGATAGGTGTGGAGAACTATCTACGTAGACCTCCTATATTTTATAACGTAAAAAAGCTGGTGAACTATAAAGAACGCCAAGTCATTCGCCAAATCATCAACTGGTTATTGGGACATGGCGCTCATGTAGAGCAATGGATTCCAAAAGCGTCTTATCGGGATCGCACCTTTGATATCCGGCAACTTGTCGTAGCAGGTAAAGCGTGTCACAGTATTGTAAGGGTAAGCAGAACACCTATAACGAATCTGCATCTTGATAGTGATCGAATGAGCTTGGATGAAATCGGCTTGTCTGACAATCTTCAAGCTGCCGTGCGACAATGCGCTGAACAAACGTTAGCGGTATTTCCACGATCAACCGTCGCAGGCATAGATGTGTTATTGAGCAGCGGTTCCTATAGACCTTATGTATTGGATGTTAATCCGTTCGGAGATTTACTGTACCATAGTCATTATGAAGGACATGATCCCTATGAATGGGAAATGAGAATGGCTACACTCTCTACGACTATCTAAAATGGAAGAGGCTCACCACGATGTTTAACATGAATGAAATTGTAGGCAGTCACGATATTCTCATGATTACGCTGGATACACTGCGATATGACGCCGCTGTGCTGGAGGAAGCAAACTGTCCGAATTTGTGCGCGAGCGGACATTGGGAAAAGCGACATACTCCAGGCAGCTTCACTTATGCAGCTCATCATGCTTTCTTTGGCGGATTTCTGCCAACTCCGGCTACGACAAATAAGGCAGAGCATGTTCGGTTGTTTCATTCGAAAAATACGGGATTAAAGACACATCCGTATACATGGCAATTTGATACAACGGATATCGTATCTGGATTGCAAGCTGTAGGCTACCGTACGATTTGTATAGGCGGAGTCATCTTCTTTACCAAAAAGGTTCCGCTAGCCAAAGTTCTTCCAAGCTATTTCCAAGAAAGCTATTGGCGGATGACCTTTGGGGTTACAAATCAACGCTCGACAGAGCATCAGGTGAACCATGCCATCAAGCTCCTGTATAATTCGAATCAGACAGAACGACTGTTTCTATTTATGAACGTATCAGCGATTCATGGGCCCAATCATTATTTTGTACCAGGAGCAAAGAAAGACTCATTAGAGACACAGCGCGCAGCACTTCGATATGTTGACGGTGAGCTTGGTCGATTATTTCAGGCATTCAGAGAACGGGAACGGCCTGTATTTTGCATGGCGTTCTCTGATCATGGCACCGCCTTCGGTGAAGATGGCTACAACGGCCATAGGCTAGCGCATGAGGTCGTGTGGAACGTGCCTTATCGCGAATTTATTTTGTAAGGTGAGAGGAGAGAACATGATGAGCCATACGGTCTACCCTAATTACACGGATATCATCCAGAATTCGGAGGCTCTGCGCAGTTGGAAGGAAAACCTCACATCAGAGCCTTACCGATCATATCTATACGCTTATCCACACAAAACTTCCTATCGAGAATTGGAGAGGAAGCTGCCGCTTTCCGAACTGTGGAGCGAGGAAAAGGCAGATTCACTCTTTTTATATATGCATATCCCGTTTTGTGGAGCACGCTGCGGATTTTGCAATTTATTCACGTTGCCTGACAAGAGAGCCGACGTACATACCAATTATGTGGATGCTTTGGAGAGACAAGCTGCACAATGGGCTCCACTTATTCCGAATAAGCCGATTGCTAGATTTGCTATTGGAGGCGGTACGCCGACTTTACTCGAACCTGACCAGCTGGATCGGTTGTTTCATATTGCTCAACATGTGATGGGCATGAATCCAGCCCAAGCTTCCATCTCGGTAGAAACATCCCCCGAGACGATAACCACCGAACGCTTGAATATTTTAAAAAGCAGGCAGGTGGATCGGGTCAGTATGGGGATTCAAAGCTTCGTAGAATTTGAAGCGGACGCGATCTATCGTCCCCAGAAGCCGCAGGAAGTCGAAAGAGCTCTGAGGCAGCTCAAGTTGTACCAATTTCCAATCCTAAATCTGGATTTGATTTATGGCCTTCCCGGTCAAACCCATGATTCATGGATATATTCGCTGGATAAGGCGTTGTCTTACGACCCAGAGGAGTTATTTATTTATCCGCTATATACGCGCGAGCACACGATTGTAAAGCCAGAGCAGATAAGGCAGAGTGGCGAGGATCAGAGGGTAAGCTTCTATCGTGCAGCGCGGGATCGTTTGCTTGCACATGGATATACCCAGTACTCGATGCGCAGATTTGCCAAAGCAGATGCGATTTCGAAAAAATCATTGCTTCCGTATGGTTGTCAGGAGGAGGGCATGATTGGACTTGGCTGTGGCGCACGCTCTTACACAAGAGAGGTTCATTACTCCTCGCGATACAGTGTAGGTCGTTCAGCTACAGCAAGCATCATTGCCGACTACGTGGCTTCAGCCGACTACACCTATGCAGATTATGGCATTGTATTAAGCAAGGATGACCAGCAGCGACGCTTTATACTAAAAGCGCTGCTTCATACGGAAGGCTTGGCATTGAGCAGCTACGTGGAGCGGTTCGGAACGTCATCTCTCGTCGATTATCCCGAGTTGAATCTGCTTGTGCATACGGATCTTGCTGTTATCGAGCATGAGGTGCTTCGGCTGACGGATGAAGGGCTTATGTACTCCGATTCCATAGGAGATTGGTTCATTTCTCCGGATATTCGGGCACGTATGGAAAGCTGTGTACTATCATGAAAGCGACGATTTATTTTCGTGGGAGCTTGAGCTCATGCAATTATGACTGCCCTTACTGTCCTTTTAGCAAGAACACGGATAGTCCAGAGACATTGGCGAAGGATCGGCTGCAAGTGCAGACATTTGTCGATTGGGTAACGAAGCAAGAAGGAAGCGGGCATCAGCTGTCAATTTTTTTCAACCCTTATGGTGAAGGGCTTACGCATCGTTGGTACAGGGAAACTATGGTTAAGCTGTCCCACATGCAGCACGTTCATAAGGTTGCTATACAAACCAACTTATCCGCTAAGCTGGATTGGACTGGCGATTTGAATCCGGTTACGGCTGCATTTTGGGTAACGTATCATCCTGGGCAGACGAAGGAAGAACGTTTTTTACAGCAATGCGGCAAGCTTTATGAACAAAAAATACCGTTCAGTGTAGGCTGTGTCGGTGTGAAGAGCGCGTTCAACTCCATTTCTTCATTAAGGAAGGTACTGCCTGATGATGTTTATATGTGGGTGAACGCCTACAAAGATAAACCAGCATACTATTCTGCTGAGGATACAGCATTTTTGACCGATATGGACCCCTATTTTGTCCTAAATGCCAAGGATTACGACAGTATGAACAAGCCGTGCCGTGCCGGAAAAAATGTGTTTTATGTTCAAGGAGACGGGCGTGTAAAGCGTTGCTATAAGGATCGTCAAGTAATCGGAAATTTGTATAAAGATGGGCTTGATGGAATCTCTAAAGAACTCTTGTGTCGTATGAGGCAATGTGATTGTTATATAGGCTATATCCATATGGAGGAGCAGTCGTTCGATTCTATTTACGGAGAACGTGCACTCGAACGGATCGCAATATTATCATAAAGGAGAACTATGCATTGGTAGGAACAGCAATATGGTTAACAGGGATTCCAAGCTCTGGTAAAACGACAACGGCGTTAGCTTTGTCAGCGGCTCTTCAGGAAAGAGGCGTTAGGGTTGAATGCTTGGACGGCGATGAACTTAGACAAATGGTTGGACGAGAGCTTGGATTCAGTAGAGAAGATCGAATGGAGAATATTCGCCGTGCCGTCTATATTAGCAAGCTGCTGAACCGCAATGGTGTTACGACGATCATTTCCATGATTGCACCCTATTTGGAAATGCGAGACTATGCGCGAGCAGAGCTGGAGCCATATGTTGAAGTGTATGTGCATTGTCCCTTAGAGGATTGTGTGCGCAGAGATGTGAAGGGCTTATATGCAAAAGCAATAAAAGGTGAGATAACAGCATTTACGGGTATTTCTGATGTCTATGAACCGCCGGTGCACCCAGAAATCACGATACATACGCACATAAACTGTGTGGAGTCCAATGTGAGTCAAATTTTAGAGTACTTGATGAAATAATGAGAGGAGGGAATGGCGTTGATTGAGCATAGCAATCTTGAAGAATATCAGGATCCCGTAAATTACGATCTTGAATTTGGCGGTGAAATGGACAAATATCAGTTCTATCTTGAGCTTGCTAGATCGAGTCCTGGAGAAGTGTTAGAACTTGCTTGTGGTACAGGCTTAACAACGATCCCCCTGGCAAAAGCCGGCATAACGATGACTGGTGTAGATATCTCATCAGAGATGCTCGCATATGCGCGGTTGAAGGCGGAGGGGTTGCCTGTTACTTTTATGGAAGGCGATGCCCGTACTTTCGAATCGGACAAGCGATTTTCGATGATTTATTTGACTGGCAATGCATTTCAGGCATTCTTACGTGAGCAAGATCAGATCGATTTGCTCACGACCGTTCACAAACATTTACAACCCCACGGAATCTTTGCATTTGAGACTCGTAATCCGGAGGGAACGGATTTATCCGATGAAGAGGAAACAGAATGGGGATCATTTATTGATAAGGATGGAAATACTGTCAAGGTGTCTGGCACACAACGTTACGATGCTAGCCAGCAAATCATGCATTGGGTCACGATGCGTGATTGGGGGGATAAGCGAACGACTTCCCGAATTGCTTGTCGGTTCACGGATCAGAATACGCTGCATACTTTATTAACTCGTCACGGCTTTCGCGTGGAACATCAATATGCTGACTGGGATAAAACGCCGTTCTCTCCGTTATCTCCATCGATCATTAGCGTTTGTAGGAAAGATTAGGAGAGACAGACATACTGCATTGCAATAAAACATCCCCTCAACTCGAGGGGATGTTTGGTGATCCCTAGTTTAGAATGCGAGCAGGTCCATCCCTTATGGGATAGAGCTTTAACGGTCTGTTCAACGAGGGCGGGCGCACCCGTTCGGGACATGCTCATCGTAATGCCGTTTCCTTTTCCAGCATTTTGATAAGCCTGAACGTGTACACGCATCTTCTAAATACCACTTCATCCAGACCTTCAGCTGATCCTCACTCTTGATATTTAGCTCCTTCATTACTTCTTTCACAGAAATACTTACAAATCTCATCTCGATTGATTTCAATTTCAACCCCTGATTATTTCATGAAAATACGACATTCCACATCAAAAAGAGGTTATCCTCATTTTTATTGATGGAAATTTTACGGTAGACAATCTCTATAATAAAGAAACAGATGGGGCCATAAGTCTTATGGTCACAGGTAATTTGCGTGCGAAAAATATAGCTGTTGGCGGTCAGGAAATTTATGTATCGGGTAATCTGATGATTGAGGAAATATTGTGCGGCTCCTACAATCATGGAGAATCGATTGTTCAAGGTGATCTCACCGTCAAGCGCGTACAGACGAAGATGGAGACTACCTGAATGCCCGGATTGAAATCAGAACTCCTGATGGAGCGTATTATTTTTATTCACTGGATCATGGAAATTATGTTTCACGGCATTATCAGCCACCTGATCAATATGGCATGCAGGACATGTCCTTATTGGATCTGAGGCGCTGGGAGGCATCTGAGCGGTATTTTGCTGGATTCAAAAAATTCATTGCTCAGAAAATATGAAAACGCGTACTGATTGTAGCATCAATAATTATAGGTAGTGGGTAAAAATACTGGGCTGATTTGCAAATCCATTTATAAACACTTACATGATCGAATGATGATGCAGAAACAAAAAAATTGTGACAGATAGACTAGGCTTATTGAAGGATTTGACGCTAGAAAATAGGTATGCAATTATCATTGCAAATGATAATCAATATCATATATTATGGGGGTATATATCTTTCAACACAGAGTGAAAGTGAAGGGGAGAGCAAGACGGTGAAATTGAATGAGCAAGCTTTACTATGGAACCAAGCATTCATCAAGATTATAGATGTACGGCATACAATAATGAAGCAAGGCGAGGAGTTGCATGCGTACAGAATGCCCTCAAGCGCCTTCTTATATGTAATTAGAGGCAGCGCACAGCTCCAGCTGGACGGCATTGCACACCACGTCAGCCGGTTTTCCTTGATCCATGGAGGCAAGGGAGTCTATCTTGATATTACTGCGGATGAGCTCCTGGACTATTATATGATTTTATATAAAGCGGTGCTGGCGCTGCCAGCCCGTCAAGAAACGGTCAAGTTGATAGAGGATCACAATCCGTTTCAAATGCAATATGTGTTCAAGCCTCATTACCCGATCTCCGTCTTCCATCATGTCACCGCCATGAGCAAGGAGTGGCATCATTCGGATTTCATAGAGAAACTTCAAGTTAAAGCGATATTTTATCAAATGGTCTATGAAATACTAGAGCAAATGGAACGACAGAATGTCATAGCCGTCAAGCCTGACCTCGTGGCCCAAGCGGTACGCTATATTCATGAGCGCTATCAGGAGCCGATTACGCTCGAGACGCTGCTTGAACACCTTGATTGCAGCTCCAGACAGCTGCTGCGCGTCTTCAAGAAGCAAGTTAGAACAAGCCCGATCGATTATTTGATTCAATTACGGATGAGCAAGGCGAAGCAGTTACTTCTTTCCACAGATTTCACCTTGAAGGAAATTGCGGAGAGCGTAGGTTATACCGACAGCTATTATTTTAGCCGTATCTTCAAGAAATACGAAGGTGCTTCTCCTACTAGCTTTAAAGAAGCTGCATTGCAGCAGGAGCAGCGTCGAAATAATCCATCCGTCGTGTCCAGATATCCCATTGCTGCTAAAAGACAGCAACGTTATATTGATAATGATTATGAGAATCATTATCATAAAAAGAGAGAAGGGGTATTACCGATGTATCGAAAGTCGAGAACAGCAATGGCAGCAACCTTATTATTTTGTTTCACCCTCTTGTTGAGCGCATGCACAACAGGAGGAACGAACGCCACATCGGCAAACAGTGGCTCGCCCAGTAATAACGTAGCAGCTTCCACAAGTCCGGCTGCAAGCAATGAGACAAGAGTAATTAAGCATGCGATGGGGGAAGAAACACTCAGCGGTACCCCTGAACGTATTGTTATATTGACCAATGAAGGAACGGAGGCGCTGTTGGCAGTTGGCATTAAACCAGTCGGAGCCGTTCAGTCTTGGATTGGCGATCCTTGGTACGACCATATCAAGCAAGAGATGGAAGGGGTCACCGTTGTCGGAGACGAGCTGCAGCCGAATCTTGAATTGATCGCGAGCCTCAAGCCGGATCTGATTATCGGCAATAAGGTCAGACAAGAGAAAATTTACGACCAATTAAAGCAAATTGCTCCCACGATATTCTCCGAAGATCTGGCGGGAGATTGGAAAATCAATTTCAAGCTCTACTCCGAAGCTTTAAACAAGCAGGCAGAAGGAGAGCAAAAGATGGCGGCCTTTGACAAACGTGTCGAGGAAGTCAAGGCAAAACTGGGCAGCAAAGCGGAAACGAAAGTATCAGTGGCCCGCTTCTCTGCCAAACAAGTTCGTATCTATCAGAAGCAAACGTTCTCCGGTGTGCTATTGAGCCAATTAGGTATTGCCCGCCCAGAATCGCAGGATAAAGACTCCTTTATGGAGGTTATGTCCAAGGAAACGATACCTAGCATGGACGGCGATGTGCTCTTCTACTTCGTATCGGAGGTTCCGGGCAAGAACGATGCGGCGAAGGTGGTAGAGGAATGGAAAAAAGATCCGCTGTTCCAGAACTTGAGTGTTACCAAGAACAACAAAATTATTCAAGTCGATGAAGCCATATGGAACTCAGCAGGCGGATATGAAGCGGCCAATCTGCTGCTGGATGAACTTGTTAAGTACTTTGATGTAAAGTAATTAAGGCGTATCGAATTAACAAGCTGACGCTGTATTCGCGTCAGCTTGTTGGCGATTTTGGCAGTTTCGTTGTTAAGGCTGCCAATGAAAAGGAGGCACGGTGCAGACATGAATGGTTCTTTCCTCACGCGAAGCAGCAAGCGGAAGCTCGCCGGCCTAGCTGTCAGCGCGATCCTGCTGCTGATTAGTATGTTGTGCAGTGTATTGTACGGTCTTCATCACTTCGGGTTGAAAGACTTGTGGCAGGCCTACAGTCAATTCGACGGATCCAATGAGCATCTTATTCTGACGACGGCTCGCGTACCCCGAACCTTAGTTGCGGCTCTGGTAGGAGCAAGCTTAGCCGTAGCAGGGGCGATTATGCAGGTTCTAACAAGAAATCCACTGGCTTCGCCCTCTGTCTTTGGCGTAAATGCAGGGGCAGTGCTATTTATTGTCATCGGGCTGCTCGCATACGGTTCCTCGTTAACGATGAGCGGTATGGTCTGGCTAGCTTTCGCAGGCGCGATCGCAACATCAGTGGCCGTCTATACGCTAGGCCTGCAAGGAGGCGGGTTCGAGCCAGTGAAGCTGACCTTGGCTGGCGCTTGTATGGCTGCTTTCACTTCTTCTATTACATCCGGCATTATGCTTATTGATAAGCAGTCGCTTGAATCTGCCCTGTTCTGGATGATCGGCTCCGTGGAAGGAAGAAATGTAGAACATTTGCTGATGGTACTGCCCTATATGGTAATAGGGTTAGCTATCTCATTCCTATTGGCGGGCTCTTTAAATATTATGGCGCTTGGAGACGATAGCGCAAGAAGCTTAGGACAGCGGTTGACTCTGGTGCGTGTCCTATCAGCTGCGGCAATCGTACTACTCGCTGGGAGCTCAGTAGCAGCAGCTGGTCCGATCGCTTTTGTCGGGCTTATTGTTCCTCATTTGTGCAGATACATCATTGGACATGATTTCAAGTGGCTGCTTCCTTATACCGCACTAGTTGGTGCAATCCTTCTAGTGACTGCAGATTTAGCATCACGCTTTATTCTAGAAACCAAAGAAGTTCCGGTAGGCGTCGCAACGGCGATTGTCGGAGTTCCCTTTCTGATTCATGTGGCCAGGAGGAAATTGCATGCTTAACCCGCGTACAGCCAAATATACGATCATGTTTATCGCTTTAACCTTTATCGTTGCTGCCTTGTCACTTCTTAGTTTATCGGTCGGTGGAGTTGGTGTTCCTCTAGAAGAGGTGCTTGCTTCTCTTGTCGGGCGAAATGCGGAAGCCAGCAACCTGATCATTATGCAGTTCCGTCTGCCTCGAATAACAGCCGCTATTCTCATTGGTGCAGCATTGGCAGCAGCCGGAGCGCTATTGCAGGGCGTCATTCGCAATCCGCTAGCTTCTCCGGATTTGCTTGGTGTAACGGGTGGTGCGTCGGTAGCAGTGGTTGCTTTCATGACTTTCGTGACGGGCTACAGCATTCACTGGGTACCGTTCATTGCGATCGGCGGCGCGTTGGTTACGGCTACCCTCAATTATGTATTGGCTTGGAAAAAAGGGGTGTCGCCGTTCCGGCTGGTGCTGATCGGCATCGGCATTTCAACCGCAATGGGGGCGCTCACTACATTCCTGCTCATTAGCGGTCCGACGTATTTGGCCGCGCAAGTGCTGAATTGGATGACAGGAAGCATATATGGTACCAATTGGGCCTATATCGAAGTGCTCTGGCCGTGGGTAGCGATATTCATTCCTTTGTCACTGCTGATGGCGAAGGAATTAAATGTGCAATCTTTAGGCGAGGATGTCGCTCGAGGCCTTGGAAATAGGCTTCAACTCAGCCGGATGATTCTCTTATTTTATAGTGTTGCGCTTGCCGGCGCAGCGGTTGGTGCAGCCGGTACGATCTCTTTCATCGGATTAATGGCACCGCATATTGCCAGAAGACTGGTCGGAAATTGTTACAAGCTGATCATCCCGGTATCCGCGTTTATAGGTGCGATTATTCTATTGCTGGCGGATTTGGCAGGAAGAATGCTTTTTCAGCCGCTGGATATTCCGGCTGGCGTATTCACAGCAGGCATTGGCGCTCCATTCTTCATGTACTTGCTATTTAAACGCAAGAGGACTTAGCTCATCTGTCATCTCAGATAGAGATAGAGGAGGAGGATAATGGAACGCTCATTGAGTATGCTCCTGGTTAGATCATAGACTCGCTACTGAGACGAATAGAATCCTTATAGCAAAGAGGCTTAAGGTTTTAGCATTTCTACTTACTAGGAGGCTGTATACTTTAGGCCTCTTTGTGTTTATTCTCTGGTTTGAGTGACTCCTTTCAGCAGAGAACAGAATCGATGTTTAGAACATTCAAAAATATCTCTTTAAGGTCGGCCCACTTGAGCTAACCGAGGGGACGGGATTTGCTTTCGGGGATTATCGATCTTTTTGAAGAGGGAGCAGTCTTGGGGAAAGGCGTGCTGGAAGTGACGGGCAGTGACGTAGCAGCTTTCTGCGACGGTCTAATCAAAGATACAAAAACTTACGCTGACCTCTATCAAGAATCTGTTGGCCAAGAAGGTAACAACAGGAATTTTCTATAATGCCCCCAAACACAAAACTACAATTCTATAGGGTGTAGTTTGGGCGGGGATACTTACTGTGGTAGGTCCATAAATAACAATTAGATCTCGGTTCGCAGGGGTTCCTGAAAAGTGTTGCCCATTTGTTAGTATGATTTGAGTATATGGAGAAATGATTAATCGTAATTGTCCATCACTACTCTCCAACTCAGTATTAAAATAATCTACTTTTACATTCTGATAGGGGCTATTTTTTACCATGACAATTGCTTGATATTGTGGAGGGTAAATTAGAGGCGCAGGTGCATTACCGTCATAATATCCAGTCACTTGATCTCCCACTGACACCATTACATGGTTTACAAAATAGGTCTTGGGCGACACCACGAAATTTACGATTTCCCCCAACCCGTTGTCAACAGATATTAATTTATAACATCCTTCGCCATTTTGACCTGTAAAAAAATCATTAATCATAGTGATAGTCCCGTGAAAAGAATAAAAATTTGTCATTACAATACCTCCTTTTGCTTTATAAAGATAACGTATTATTCGTAACGTCAAATATCCTGTATGTATAGTATGTAGGTTAATAACTATATGATTGTGCAGATGCCTATATAGGAGATTCCTCGTGTTGTGCTAACATCTATTAGCCTTGTAACATACCTTGATGATTCCAACCACTCCACACTTATTAGAGGAACTAATCTTTAACTTTACAGGAGCGGATTTTTGTTTTAATGGTATAAGTTCATGTCCCGAGCTAAGGATAAGAACTTGTATTCATAGCCGATTAGATACCTGCATAAAAAATAAAAGCGGTATTATTTAAGTCTTATTGTTCAGAGGGAAAATCCCTTAAAGAAAAGTGCTAATTCATGACACTCCGATAACACGACTCCAATTGAGACGAAATTCTATTATGCTTATCTGTATAAATTCCTCCATATTGAGACATGATTCCAATCCCCTCCATGCTTTACCCATAGGCGTACTTACTTGGTTTTTGATCCCCAATTAATTGCGCGTTATGAATGTCAGCGTTCATCAGCAGTTTACTAGCTGATTCTATTTTGTGAGCAGAGTTGCTCACGCTTAATTTCCCCTTCCTACGTAGATTTCCAACCCGCTTGTCTATGCTTCTCACGATGTGATTAGGTATTGTTTTTCATGACTTTGTACGAGTATATAAGCTCTAAGGAGTTTGTATAAATCGGTTTAAGAAGGAGTGGATGCCCGCACGTTAACGGTTGTGCACAGCTTAGGCAAGATCCTATTCAAGAGAGGAGGCAGCTCACAAGATCGAGGTAAAGAAGGTGTCGAAAAACGAAGGCACATTATGACCAAACCAAATCATGGGAGGTAATGTGATGATGTTTCAAACCCGTTTGGATTCCCGTTTCATCCAGCGATTAACGCTGATTGGAGGCGGATTGCTGCTCGTGTTCGCTTGTATGTTCGCGTTCTCGAAGACCTTGTCAGCCCACGGATATATTAATGATCCGGCCAGCCGGGCGATCCAGTGTAAAAACGGATTAAATACCAACTGCGGCCCGATCGTCTATGAGCCTCAGAGCCTAGAGGGGCCGAAAGGTTTTCCTGCTGCCGGACCCCCTGACGGCAAAATCGCCAGCGCCGGTCTTGCTGGCTTCGCTCCGCTTGACCAGCAATCAGCTACTCGCTGGAACAAGGTGAGCATGAAGAGCGGTACCAACAACTTTACTTGGATTTTTACCGCTCGTCATGCCACGACAAGCTACCGGTATTTCATCACCAAGCCGGATTGGAATCCCAATGCACCGTTGACCCGCGCCCAGTTTGATCTGACTCCGTTCTGCACGATTAACGGGAATGGCCAGCAGCCGCCGGCCACGTTAACCCAAACCTGCAATGTGCCGCAAAGAGATGGCTACCATGTTATCCTCGGCGTGTGGGATATCGCGGATACCCAAAATGCCTGGTACATCGTCATCGATGCCCAATTCGGTCCTGGCGACAGCGTTGCACCTACGGCGCCGACTAATTTGGCCGTAAGCAACGTTGGCACAAAGACCGCTACACTGACTTGGGGGGCCTCGACAGACAACATTGCCGTCACGGGTTATGAGGTGTACAACGGCGTCAATGTCATCGCCACGGTTCCTGGCAATCAGACGAGCGCCAATCTCACCAATCTATTGGCAGGCACGACTTATAATCTAGCTGTGAAGGCGTTCGACGCTTCCGGTAATCGGTCACCGCTCAGCAATAGTGTCCAGTTTACAACTACGAAATTACCGGTTGACGTGACGCCGCCGACCAATCCGACCGGCCTGCATGTGATGGGCACCCCGACATCTACGTCAGTTACGTTGATGTGGAATGCATCCACAGATGATTCCGGCATCGCTGGTTACCGGATTTACAACGGCAGCACGGTGATCGCTACTGTCACTGGTACGGCAACCGAGAAGGTCGTTACCGGTTTGTCGCCGAACACGCAATATACGTTTACGGTTCGCGCTTACGACCCGTCGAACAACGAATCTGGTGACAGCAATGCCGTGACGGTGTCAACGCCTGACGGTCCGAGTGCAACGCCATGGGCTCCAAATACCGCTTATGCGGTCAATGCGCTCGTATCTTATAATGGCAAGGTGTACAAATGCCTCCAGAACCATACCGCCTTGCCGGGTTGGGAGCCGAGCAACGTGCCCGCGCTCTGGCAGCTGCAACCGTAAACGCAGGCTTTAAAAGAGCTGGAATCCCGCCGTTTGCAAAGAGCGGCGGGATTATTTTTCATGATAGATTCGATCGAGTGGATTCCATGCAATGACTCTACCATCTGGTACAAAGAAGTGCTTGTCGAGTTCACTCTACGAAAAAAGGAGCTTGAGATGGTATGAAAAGAAAAATCGCGTCTATCGTTTTCATGTTTGTCCTGCTGTTCAGTTTTGCTTCCACTGGTTTGGCCGCCTCAAGCGGACCGGGTACAGGCAACAATACTTGGGCGCCGGTTCAAGCACATGGCAATATTTATATCGAAGGCAACTTCATAAACAACGGGCAGATCAGCCTCGGGGTTAATTTTAATCTGTACCGGGTTACCCCGACCGGAGATGTGCTGGTAGGGAGTAATTCGACGAATACCATTCCGGCTGGTCAATATGCACGTCTCAAGATTCCTTTGGCTTCGAATCAACCCGACGGACAGTATAGACTTGTCTTAAGCTCACCAGGTGACTTCACCGTCGTTGCCTATTTGGGCTACAATTAACGTTAAAAACCTCCTCGGCCACATTTCTCCTAACGGTGGCGATGGAGGTTTTCCTTATTTTTAACATATTAAAGAACCTATATGTCTTTTAACAAAGTTAGATGCTTTCGGAATCAATTTAGCTATTGACCTGAAATGGATTTCATACTTTAGCATACAAATAGGAGTTCTTTTTAAATATGCCAAAGGAGGATGATAACCATGTATACAACAATTATTTTTGATATTGATGGAACATTAATAAATACAGAACAAGCGGTGTTGAGATCCTTGCAGAAGCTGCTAAAGATTAACTATAATCGGGAAGTTGACTTCTCAGAACTTGCTTTTGTGCTAGGGATACCAGGTTCTGTCTCCTTGAAACGACTGGGCATTAAGGATAATGACATCGAATATGCCAATCATTGTTGGAATGAGTTTATGGGGGATTATAAACATACAATCCATGTTTACAAAGGTATTCAACAATTGCTTGCGAGTCTGAAAGAACATTCTTTTTCTACCGGGGTAGTCACATCCAAGACGAAACAAGAATTTGTCGACGATTTTGTTCCGTTTGGTCTTGATCAATATATGCAATATGTAATATGTGCAGATGATACAACCTTGCACAAGCCTAATCCCGAACCATTACTAAAGTTTCTGGATATCTCGGGGGCGAAATCTGGGGCATCCATATACATCGGCGACACCATTTATGATTCTGAATGTGCCAGAGACGCTGGTGTTGACTTTGGACTAGCTTTGTGGGGATGTAAGCATGGGGATTCTATTCCAGCAAAGTATAAGTTCAACCATCCACTGGACATGCTTACACTTTTAAATCTCCAGTAAAGGTATGCATCACAGCTAAAACTTCTCATTTAAGATTGAATAGATGAGAAGTTTTTTAATATGTGTAAATGATATTTATAGGTGAAGAGCATAGATTAGTTCAATCAGACTTATCGGCAATGATAAAAATTCATCTCAACTATCTGATGATGCCACTTTGACACCTGCTTGTCGGGGGACAAGAACATGGTCCTATTTAAAGTCGCTATTAGCGGATTTTTTAAGATTGATTTTTCAGATAGTCGTTATCTAGATTACATTTTTATACATTGAACTGTATTTAAAGTTCTAATACTCTTATAAAAAGGATATGACATTGTAAATTCATTTTAAAGTAAGAAAAGAAAAAGAAGGAAAGGATAACCAATGAAAAAAAGAAAAAATAAAAAGACATATATCATTTTGGGGATAACCCTTTTGGTTGTTATGGTTTGGATGAATAATTCGAGTCTATTTTACTCGAAAGATACAAATTATAAGATTCTAGCTCATAGAGGGTTGGCTCAAACCTTTGATATTTCACAGGTAGAGTATGATACGAATACAGCTGAAATCATTTATCCGCCTGAGCACCCTTATTTAGAAAATACAATTCCTTCTATGAAGGCAGCATTTGATCATGGTGCTGACGTAGTGGAATTAGATATTCAGTTAACGAAGGATCATCAATTAGCTGTTTTTCATGATTTTACTTTAGAGTATAGAACAAATGGTAAAGGTGAAGTCAAAGATTATAAAATGAACGAATTGAAGAAACTAGATGTCGGCTTTAGATATACGGCTGATAATGGTGAGAGCTATCCGTTTCGTGGCAAAGGCATTGGCATGATGCCAAGCTTAGATGAGGTGTTTGCAGCTTTTCCTAATAAAGAGTTTTTAATTCATGACAAAGATGGAGATATGGAAACAACAAAAGTATTGTGGGATTCTTATTTAAGCAAATTGTCAAAGAATCAATTAGATAAAATAACAGTTTATGGTGATGGAGATAGCGAAGGGTTTGATTATTTACGTTCAAAACATGCAGAGTTGAAATTGTTGACGAAAACAATGATGAAAAACGCACTTTTAAAATACGAATTATTAGGTTGGACGGGATATATTCCGAAAGAATTGCATAATATGGAGCTTCATTTGCCTTTAAATTATGCGAAGTTCTTATGGGGTTGGCCAAATAAATTTATTGATAGAATGGAATCTGTCAATACGCGAGTTGTAATCGTAGAGGGAAATGGTAAATGGTCAGAAGGATTTGATACAAAAGAAAGCCTTGAAAAAATTCCAGCAGGATTTCAGGGCTATATATGGACAAATAGGGTTGATAAAGTTACGAATTGATTTAATTCATCAAAATAGTTGATTCTTCATTGACCTTGAGGGGAATCGAATTGAACACTGAAGAAGTATGCGGCACGGGGTAAGGAATAGCGATTAGGGAATTAGAAAGCAAATAGAATCAGACATAGGAGGCACGGCCATCAGAATGTAACGCTGGCATGCCTCTTTTTGTTTTCAGGATTACATTCCAACGTATATTTATAGGAAGAAAGGCGCGACAAGGGTTTGAATATACTTTTATACATATGAACAAAATACAATGTATTCTACACTATGAAGCATATATCGCCGAAGTGGTTGATACGAAGGAGGAAGCCTTTGTTAAGACCAAATAGTTCGTTGAAGAGGTTGTATCAAAAAATCAACTAGCTTGCGTGGGTGAACGACAGATGACCAATTATGAACAAGAAAAAAAGCTAGCTGCATTAACGGCGCTGGCTTATGTAGAAGACAAGATGATAATCGGGATCGGAAGCGGGAGCACGGCAAGCCACTTTATCCAATTTCTCGGAGAGAAAGTGGGAGAAGGGCTTCAAGTAACCGGCGTGCCTACGTCCAAAGAGACGGAGCGCCTCTGTACATTACTTGGCATTCCACTGATCACAACTCAAATTCCAGAAAAAATTGATCTTACCGTTGACGGAGCAGATGAATTCGATCCGTATCTGCGATTAATAAAAGGGGGAGGCGGCTACTTGCTAAAGGAAAAACTGGTTGCCTCTTGTTCCGCTAGAACGGTTATTATTACGGATTCCAGAAAACAAGTAAGCGTACTCGGACGCACATACGCGCTACCGATCGAAGTGATTCCGCTAATGTGGGGCCAGATCGCGAAGAAGCTTAGGGACTTGGGAGGCGAAGCGAAATTACGCTCTTTTGGGACACCGCCTGTACCTTATTTGAGCGAAAATGGAAACTATATTCTAGACTGCAAGTTCGCATCTATCGATCAGCCAGAACGCCTCGCCCATGAGCTTTCCCAAATGAAGGGAATGGTCGAACACGGACTGTTCATCGGAATTGCTGATGAGGTCATCATGGGGGAGAATGAGGGGACGAGATGTTTTCGCATTGGCTCAAAATGACAGAGTTTCAATGTTGTTTTTCCGGAGCAGCAATCGACATCAATATCTTGAGACGTTTCTCGCTGCCAGAGAAATATCCGCAACTTCGTTGGGATGAGTCATAAGGATGGCGTAGAGTCGATAGCAAGCGTTTATTCCACCTTATTACAAACCGTAAATTGTAGGAATAAACTCTACGGACGAGCTTTTGACTTACAAATTATATTAAATATTAGGGACATTAAAAACTGCCTAGAGGCACGGAAACCATATTAATAACATACTCTCTGAGCTCTACGGTGAGCTCAAGCGGCGCATTCCAAACATTAATTAGCGTTGAGTTTGTTTCTTAAGCCAGTATTGGCGATTGTAGATCTGAATGAAAGGTTGTTCGGATTGCACTTGCAAGGTGAAACTGTGCTTTCATTGAGTCCATGTGAAACAAAGTGGAACATAATGTAATCATTTTACGTCTACGTTATTAAAGGGAGGGGTTCGATGCTTCGAAAAAACTGCCGATTGTATTCTCTATCGTAATGTTATTGAGTGCTTGCAGGTCAGATGAAGGCTTTCCGAACCACAATTGGGTAATACTCCTCCCCAGCCAGAAGTCAACGTTAATGGAGAATCCATTCAGGTGTATCAAAGCTCATACTGTTGGGGAAACACTTGTGCCGATTATATAAGACCAGAAGAAATGCTTAGAGATAAGGAAAAAGAATTTCTGAAGGTAGTTCAAGCTACGTATTTGTTATCGAAGTGATAGATTAACTTGTTTGTTCAATGAAACCAGGGAGCAAACCTTAGGGGGGGATTCAATGATTGTACCTGCTCATTTAGACGGTGCGAAGGTGATAATGTATGTGGATAATGATGTGAACCGTCCAATCGCAAGAATGCTATATGAAGAAGATAATGGCTCTTCTAAGGAAATAATCATTACAGGGTTAGCACTTGCGAAATACGACGATTCCAATGATTATTATCTGTTCTTATGTGATAAGAACTGGGAAGTCTATCAAGATTTTGATATGGGATCAATCGAAGAGGCACTCCATAGTTCTATCGCAAGTTTTGAGCTAAACAAGAGTGATTGGAAGTATGTATAGATTACGCTAACAAGACACGATAGTTTAAACATATTTTGTTGAGCAGCTTCCGAAGCCAGCATACTTAATCAGTATGTAAACCTTTTAAAAAACAAAAAAAGGGACGGAGTCCCTCTTTTCAAAGAGTATATTAGATTTTAACTGTACCCGTTTGTCTGTCTGATGCAATAAATAATGGATCTCCAGTTTCAGTATGCTTCACACCTGCATCTGAAGTAAAGATGATGCCAATAGAAATCATCAAAAATAACAATAAGGCACTTAACAATAAGCTTGTAGGAAAAGATTGGGAGCTTGAACTTTTCAAAAAGTACCACACCCTTTACGTGGAAATACTTACTGGTTTTATGATATAGTCTACCATTTATTTGTGTCAAGACTAAAAAACATGTGAAGCTTTCGTTTGGGCAGATGACTTACCTTTGGTCTATACTAGCAATCAGTAACCCATCCATCGCTGAATTTATTGATTATGTAGGTCGATGGGTGGCAGCACGCTAGAGCATGTGGATGTAATTGCTATCTAGGGGAATCTGTAATCTTCTAAAACTAAAGGAGATAGAGGCGCTGGATGTTGGGCACTGATTCCAGTGTTTTTTGTGTGATACAATAAGGAAAAGGGTAGAAGATGGAAATTTGGAACGGAGGGAAAGCTTGCTTACGTGGAATAGCGATGTATGGGGAAAGCTGACAGGGCCGTACAGTTCTGCAGAAAATCTATCTGAGTTATTGCAGCAGCTAATGCGCCATTATAGTCAGGAGCTTTTTGATGAAATCTTCCAAGAGTACTTGTACCATCAAAATACGATATATACGGCCACATATGCAGCGATGCCTTTTTTAGCACAAATCGCATGTTCAACATCTGATGCTGAAGTGCGCAAAGAGCTGTTTGTAAATTGCGGTATAATCGAGGCAAGCCGTGATGGGCACGATGAGGAGCCATTTCCAGAAGCTTGGGCTGAACTGGCTGAAGATGTAGGCAAGTCTGTCTGCACTGAATTGTATCGTGAATATGTAGAGGCTATCGGGAAACTCAAGGCGCTTACGAAGGAAGTATTCACCTATACAGCCCATCATTCCGTCGATGAGACGGAGAAACGTTTTATTCTTATTGCGGATGCCGCTTATCGAGGTTCGTATATGCTTGCCGATATGTTGATGACTTTTAGTAACGGTGATGAGTATGTGGCCATGTGTCCGGCCTGCGAAAATGATGTATATATCTGGCCTCATGTAGATCATTCTGAAGAAATCGAAATACTTCAAGCCTATGAACAAGATCCCGTCTTTCACACTGATCAGGAATCCCATGTGATCGTCCCGGTCACGTCATTTGCAGATGAAGAAATACGAATATTAGCGGAGCGGGCGGAAGCGATCGGGGAGCAAACATTGGTTAGGCATCTGTATTATTTAGCGGGGGAAACATCATGTCCATCCTGCCGTGAGAAAATTTCCGTATGGCCGTCTTTACTTAGCACATTTTCATAGTTGGGCGCAAGTTAAGGAGTATGTTAACCAATTGGATTTCTAGGAGCTGTCACGCGCGACAAGCTCCTTCTTATTTTCCGCCGATAGCCCCTTTGAGGTGAACCTTATTACTAGTTGGGCGAAAAAATCTACATTTTATTTGATCTCCTGTGAACGAGGAGAATCTACCGTACGCAAGTGAAAACAAATAGATCCAATTTATATTGGAGCAGCCAAACCACTTATGCGTGATTTAGTTACAGCTGTTATACAACCTACAAGCAAGTGGAGGGCACTTTGTTGATTTGCCTGATGCAGTGGGAATGGGTGTTGTTTTATGGGATGATATCGTTCTTGAAGACAAGCTATGTTACTGCTATGTGTGTACCACAGAAGAAGCAGCTTATGGCCAAGTTATCATAAATGATGGGAGTAAATCAGCTATCTCAGATGGCTTTGGTGGCAATCCTCCTAATGCAACGGTCTGTAAGACCATTGACAATCAGTTATTCAAGAAACGGTTATTAGAATTATTGGTAAGCTAACATTACGGGGTGTTTTGATGAAAAACAATTTCCAGTAATAGATTATCAAAAAGTAGTATTTATGAGCAGGCCATCAGTCTGCTCATTTTATGTGTGCAACACATGGTGATAGACTTTAGACGGGCCTCATTTTTATGAAACTCTATAAACCAACGTTAAAATTGTCTTAAACGGAAACCATTTCTTAGATTGTGTTAATCTGTCTAATAGTGAACGCAATTTAGAGAGAGGGATGCTACTTGAAAAGAAACGTATTATATATTGAAGATAATGAGAAAATAGGCAGTTGGGTAAAAGAAGAATTGGAACAGCGAGGATTTTCAGTTCAGTGGCTGCTTTCTGGTGAAGGAGCCGAAAAAGAAGTACATCAGCATGAAGTAGTTATTTTGGATATCATGTTACCCGGGTTAGACGGATTTACGGTGGGAAAACGATTAAAGAAAGCAGCTCCTGCTGTTCCTATTTTGTTGTTATCTGCTCGAACATCGATAGATGACAAGGTAGATGGTTTGCAATTTGCTGATGACTATGTAACGAAACCATTCCATACGGATGAATTGGTTGCAAGATTAGAAGTATTAATCCGTCGAAGAGGTGGAACACATTCCGAACGCATTTCATTAGGAGATCATATAGAAGTAGATCCGGAAGTCCAAATGGTATATGACAAACGCACAGGAGAAGAAATTATATTGACTGGGAAACAACATCAAATTTTAATGTACTTCTTACGCCACCCCAATCAAGTTCTACCAAAAGAACAAATCTATGAAGCAATTTGGCAAGAAACTTATATCACTGGTGATAAGACCATAATGGTACATATCCATCGACTGCGTCAAAAGCTGGAACGTCATCCTGATTCTCCAGAGATTATTGAAACGTTGAAGGGAATAGGCTATCGGGTGAAACTATGAAACAGAATAGATCATTATTTCGACGTTTTCTAAAAGTACATTTTCTATTTATCTTTCTTCCTCCCATTGTGCTTATTTTCTTCAGTGCGTTTATTGGGTTTTCTATCAATGGAGATTCTATCAATAGTGAAGATCTAAATACGTTACATCTATTTTACGTTGCCTTGCTATTGTTTGGTTTTATTATTGTCGCATTTGTTATATTATCTTGGCTGTTCTTCTTGAGACTTCGCAAACGTCTCGCCCGCTTACAGAAAGTCATGTCATCTTCTGCTAAAAATAACTCATTTCCGAAACCCATATCTGTTCAAGCGGATCGTATGGATGAGATAGACCAGTTAGGAAGTTCTTTTAATTGGATGATTCAGCAGCTTGAAGACAGTCGTAAACAAGCATATGAAGAAGAATTGTTACGACATCGACTCATTGCGAATTTATCACACGACTTACGAACGCCACTTACCATTTTGAGAGGACATGTCACCAAATTAAATAAAGAATCCATGAGTGTAGAAGGACAAAACTCGTTAACAGAGATCAACCATACGATTACAAGAGTCGGAGATCTAATGGATGATTTACTTACGTATACATTGCTTACCTCAGGAAAACATCCTTTTGAGCCCGTTTCAACAGATATCGGACGTTTGGTAAGGGCATCTGTTGCTGCGTGGTATCCTGTATTTGAGGAAAAAGAAATTCAGCTCGATGTTGATTTACCGGCAGATGAAACATTTTATTGGGAAGCAGATCCTACATGGGTGACACGGGTTCTGGATAATTTATTTCAGAATATTATTCGCCATGCAGCAGCGGGGAAATATGCAAACATTGTGGTTGATGTAGAAAAAGAACAAATCATTGTTGCAGACAGAGGCCCAGGTATGGATAACTCATCCTATGAGCGTGGAGCGGGGATTGGTTTATCGACTTCAAACTATATGTTGAAAAAAATGAAGCTGAAGGCTGACTTTACATCAAATGAAAATGGCACAAGAGTAGCTATTGGTAGAGCGTAACCTAAAGGTAAGCCAGAAGTAAACAGCATGATAACCGAGATGTAACTTTGCTTCTTTATAATAGAACCATAACAGAAAGGGAGTGTTATGGTTGCTTACCATTAATAACTTGGTGACACATCGCGGAACTAGGGAAATCCTGTCGGGTGTCAGCTTTAAAGCTAGACCAGGCAGAGTAACTGGTTTTTTAGGTCCAAATGGGGCAGGTAAAAGTTCTACACTTCGCATCCTGCTTGGACTAGATCGTGCAACCTCAGGGAGTGCACTAATTAATGGAAAGACATTCGCAGAATTACATAATCCTCTAACAACAGTAGGTGCCGCACTTGATGGATTTGGAGCTCATCGTATGCGAACAGGACGGGCACACTTGCGTTGGATTGCTCGTGCCGCAGGATTGCCTCGTTCACGTGTAGAGGAAGTTCTGGAAATAGTGGGTCTCACGAATGCAGCAGGTAAACGGGTTGGGAGTTATTCCCTTGGTATGGGGAGAAGACTTGGAATGGCTGCTGCACTTCTTGGTGATCCCGAAATACTGGTCTTAGATGAACCCGTAAACGGGCTCGACCCACAAGGAATTCGCTGGATTCGGACATTTTTACGTGAACGTGCTGCGTCTGGTAACACGGTGTTGCTTTCGAGTCATCTCATGGGAGAGCTTGCAGAGACGGTTGATGATGTGGTGATTATTAATCACGGGAAAATCGTTGCAGATGGAACTTTGGAAGAAATTATAGGTAACCACTCTACGCTGGAGGAAGCCTTTTTTGCTCTGACATCTGAACATGCAGGTGATGTTATATGAGAGCATTCAACGCAGAATTATCTAAATTGTTCTCCCTGCCGGGCATTTGGCTTGCCTTTCTTATTGGAGCGTTTGCCCCAGCGGTCATTGCTGCCTTGGACATTACAGCACAAAAAGAGGAGATAATAGCTGGAGTTAGCACACGGCTATCAGAAGTTGGCTATATTGGATTCGGTCTTGGGGTGCAAGGTGTCATTATTCTTGGTGTGCTTGCTGTCAGCAGTGAGTATATGACAGAGAGCAGTGAATCTGGTGGAGGACAACAGATTACCTCAAGTTTAACGGTTGTTCCATCAAGGCTTCATTTTTTGCTGGCAAAAGCAGGCGCTGTGACGGTGATCAGCATACTGCTTTGTATGGTTGCTATGATGACAACTGCGTCAGCAACACATCTTATTCTTGGTGAATACGCCCCTGTATTTGAAGCATCTAGACTTATCGGTGCAGTTTGTTACTGGGTATTCACTGCCCTTTTAGCATTTGGGATTACGGTTCTAACTAAGAATGGCATTATCCCGCTTGCTGTGCTCATCATAAATTCATCCGTTGTATCATTTAGTTTCCTGCTTTCTAAGGTTACAAAGTTAGCGTTTTACTTACCAGACAGGGCTGGCTTTGATATGTTTATGTTTACGAGCGACAGATTTCACACCCCATTCACAGGCGGTTTAGTCATGTTTGATTGGGTAGCCGTTCTATTCATTGTTGCAGTTATTGTGTTCCATAGGAGGGACGTTGCATCATGAGTGTCTCTTCTAGTAGAAAGATAATACAAATCCTTGGTGCTGAACTAGATAAATTAGTTACATTGCCATTGATATGGCGCACTCTTACTGGTACGTTCATTGTTAATTTATTTTTAGCCGCAGCTTTTACTTCTGTTGGTCTACAAGAGGAAGCAGGAACGCGAAGTATACTGAATATAGGACTTGCTTCTATGGGATATCTTCAAGCAGGGTTCATTATTCTTGGTATCTTAGCTGCTTGTTCGGAGTATACTGGTGGACAGATACGAACTACGTTAACTACGATACCTTGGCGTGGTTTTCAATTATCCGCGAAGCATTTGGCATTAGCAATTATAACTATTCCTGTGGCGTTTATTATTGCTGCATCAGGTGTACTATATACTTTTATTTTGATGAGAGACACAGCAGACACAGCAGTAGGGTTTGAAATAGACACACTGATAAAAACATTAGTAGGAGCAACAGGCTATCTAACATTAACCACACTTCTCAGTGCAGCTATAGGTGCTTTACTTAGGCGAACCACTCCTGCCTTAGTAATATTGCTTAGTTATTATTTCATAGTCAGTCCATTGTCGGGAGATTTTCTACCTAATTATTTTCCGGATACGGCAGGATATTATATGTATATGCCGGCTTCCACTGATGAAATAAATATCTTTACACCAATGCAAGGGACAGGTATTTTAATGTTATGGACACTGGTTTTTATTACAGTAGCTATTATATTTTACCGTAAACGAGATGCCTAGATGCTCAATCCAAATTTAGGGGGAGAAGACTTGAAAAAAATTGCAGTATTATTATTGTCCTCATCATTGTTCTTGACCGCGTTGCCTACATACGTGCTGGCACAAGAAGCCAAACCGAACGTAACACGGGGAGAAGTTGTAGAATTTTTGCTGAATGCCGCAGACGATTACAATTCGGGCATCAAAAGAGAAGATATTTTGAAAGGTTACGGCAAAGGAGAGGCAAGAGAAGATCAGGAAGTGACCAGAATTGAAGCTTTGATCATGCTGGGCCGCGCGTTTTCGAACCTGCCTGCGCCAAAAGGCAATGATTTGCGCGTAGCCAACACCTCTGCATCCTATACTGACGTACCGAAATGGGGACAAGACGAAATCACCAAGCTAATTGCTTCTGGCGTGCTTACCGATTATCCGGACGGCAAACTCGGCGTTTCCGATCATATCACGAAAGAACAACTGCTTACGCTGACGAATCGGGTCATGGCCCTTAAAGGCTCGAATCCACGCGATGATTATTATGAATATGTTAATAAAAAATGGCTGAACGATTCCAAGATCCCAGCAGGCGAAATGTCCAACGGCGTATTTAACGAGCTGGCAAAAGCCAACGAGGACCGGACTAAAGCAATCATCGATGAACTTGTAAAAAAACAAAACCCAGCAGGCTCCAAAGAGCAAAAAATCGCCGATTTCTACAAATCGGTACTCGATATGGAAAGTCGCAACAAGCTAGGGATCAAACCGATTGCAACTTATATTACAGATCTGGAGAAGGCTTCCTCTGTCAAAGAATTATTTGATACTAACATGAAGATGGAGAACGAAATCTCGAAAGGCGGTTTGTTGTCTTTTGCCGTGATGGGCGACGCGAAGGACAGTAACGTCAATGCGCTGTATTTCTCGGGCCTTGGCACGAGGCTTGACAAAAACAGCTATGTCTCCGGCGACGAAAAGACCAAAAAAGTGTACACGAACTACCTGACCAAATTGTTTGTACTGTCCGGTACCGACGAGATAGCAGCAAAAGCGCAAGCCGAAGATGTGTACGCATTCGAAAAAGAACTAGCTGCATCCTCAATGGATCTTCAGGATCAGGGGAAAGTTGAAAATTACTATAATCCTTACACCAAAGATAAATTCATCGCGCTCTTTAAATCGATCGATATGGGCAAATATATGAAAGAACTCCGGGTAGATCAAGCGGACAAAGTGATTGTAACCGACATTGGATTATTGAATAAAAGCGCGGAAGTTTTGAACGAGAAAAATCTGGACAAGATCAAAGCCTACGCCAAAGCCACTTTGTTGATGAATGCCGGGGGCACTTTATCGGGAGATTTTGTGAAATTGGCAACTGAATTTGAAGCCCAACTGTTTGGAATTGAAGGTGAAAAGACAAATGAAGAAATGGCGGTCATGACCACCCAAACCGTCATGAATCAGTATCTCAGCCAGGAATTCGCAGAAAAATATTTCACGAAAGAAGCCAAACAAGACGTTGAACAGATGGTTAAGCAGTTCATCGAGGTTTATAAAGAGCGGATCAAAGCGCTGGACTGGATGTCTGAAGCAACCAAAACCAAAGCCATCAAAAAGCTGGATAAAATGACAATCCCAAAGCCATCAAAAAGCTGGATAAAATGACAATCAAAATCGGATATCCGGATCAGTGGAATGATTACTTGAAGGATGCTTCCATTAAAACTTTTGCGGACGGCGGATCGCTGTTTGACAACATAGTGGCAATCAATAAAGCACTCAAAAAACAAGCGTTCTCTTCGCTTGGAAAACCTGTCGATAAGAGCAGCTGGATGATGAGCACCTATGAGGTAAATGCTTATTATAATCCGCTGAATAACGAAATTGTGTTCCCGGCGGGCATTCTGCAAGCTCCGTTTTATGATATCAAAGCCAAACGCGAAACGAATTTGGGAGCAATCGGCATGGTCATTGCACATGAAATCAGCCATGCTTTTGATAATTTAGGTTCTGCATACGATGAAAATGGAAATGCGGTCAACTGGTGGACTCCGGAAGACTTTAAAAAATTCCAGGAAAAATGTGATCAGGTTATTTCCTACTACGACCATGTTGAGGTGCTTCCTGGCGTGTACAATAATGGCAAGCTGACGGTAAGCGAAAATATCGCCGACCTTGGCGGTATGGCGGCATCGCTTCAAGTGCTGTCCAAAATGGAAAACCCAGATTTCAAAGCCTACTTTGAAGGCTACGCAACGATCTGGCGTATGACCATGAGTAAGGAAACGGCTGCGTACCTATCGACAGTAGACACGCATTCAGCAAACAAAGTACGCGTAAATCGTACCGTCTCGAACTTCCCAGAGTTCTATAAAGCATACCAAGTAAACGAAAAGGATGCCATGTACGTCGCTCCTAAGAACCGCGTGAGCATTTGGTAATCCAGTAATAAATAAGCCTTTTATTTGGCCCTGAGTAAGGGACATGAAATAAACGAAGCTGAAAAAGCTGGCTCCGGAAACCTACCGGCGTCAGCTTTTTTTAGGCTCAACATTTAAAAGAAAGGTTTGGAGTAAGCTCTACGGATTTGGATGAAGCAGATTCATTTCTCCAAAAAGTCCAAACTCCCGAAGATCTATTTCAGAAGTTGGTGAATCCGGACAGAATGCTTTTCGATACAGACTGGGGACATCTGTAAACGAGCTGAAAACGATGCTAACGCAAAGTGGATTTCAAGATGTGGTGGTCGAGCCAAAAGAGGAATCCAGGGCGTTATTAAAGTTTGGCTTCCTGGGTCGAAGGTGGAGGGTTATATCGTTTAGCTGTAAAAAAGGGATCGAGCCGTAATTAAGTAGTCATCATGGTAATTAATGAATAAGAGACACCCGAATTATTTGGGTGTCTCTTATTGTATTCAGCTTAACCTATAGGTAAAGACGCATCAAAGTTGCACGTTGAGCCTCATTCATCTTCAGAATGGAACGTGATTCTCTGGCTTTAGATAAAGCACTATCGATGTCGGAGGCTAATCCTAATTCCATCAATGTTCCAACGGCAACAGCTCCCGTGCGTCCTCGTCCAGCCCCGCAGTGGAAAGCAACCTTTTTGCCTGCTTGGTGATGGGTAACAACAGCCTGAATTGCTTCTTTCATTTGCGATTCTTCTGTACCCTCCGCATGATCCTCTAATGGGGCATGAACTCTTGTAATGTTGAGTGGTGTAAGCTCAGCAGGGTCTACCTCTGCTCGTAGATCAACAACCACATCAATGCCTTGCTCTTGGATCAGTTGATTTACATCTTTTGCTCCACACATATAGAGATTTGGTATCAACTCGTGGTAAGGTTCTTCGTTCATATTTTCAATGGTTTTCATAACGACAAATAATCAGTTGATTATATAAGCATCTGATTATATAATAAACATGAAATTAAGGAGGTGTACCGACACATGATGATCTCAATTGAGGAAATGGCGGAACAGTTTAAGTTGTTAGGTGATAAAACTCGACTTAAAATTGTCTCAATTTTATCCCAACAACAAATGTGCGTTTGTCATTTAGTTGAGCTATTGCAATCGACTCAACCGAATATTAGCCAGCATCTTCGCAAACTAAAAGACGCCGGTTTAGTGGTAGAAGAACGAAGAGGACAGTGGATTTATTACTCCCTTTCGGTTGAAGATAAACCTCATTTAAAAGATGCACTTGAATATTTGCCGAAGGTAGGGGAAGAAGAGCAGGGAAAAATCAACTCAATGATGTGTGAATAAGGAGTGTGGGTGTCATGAGTCAAAGTAACACCAAGAGACTCTCTTTTCTGGATCGCTACCTCACCTTTTGGATCTTTGGGGCAATGGCTATTGGATTAGGGTTAGGCTACATAGTGCCTAATTTCTCTGAAGTACTTTCTAGCATGCAAATTGGAACGACTTCGGTACCGCTTGCTATAGGTCTGATTGTGATGATGTATCCGCCGCTTGCAAAAGTGAAGTATGAAAAGCTTGGACGGGTGTTTAAAGATTGGAAGGTGCTCCTTCTGTCCTTAGTACAGAACTGGATTATCGGTCCGATTCTGATGTTCTTCTTAGCCATTTTGTTTCTAACTGATATGCCTGAATACATGATCGGGCTAATCATGATTGGGCTTGCAAGATGTATTGCGATGGTTTTGGTATGGAGTGATCTAGCTAAGGGAGATCCTGAATACACAGCGGGCCTTGTTGCATTTAACTCGATCTTTCAGATCCTGTTTTATTCCGTTTTTACGTATGTGTTTATTACGGTGCTACCAGGCTGGTTTGGGGTTGAGGGCGCTGTTGTTGATGTCTCCATGGGACAGATTGCAGAGAGTGTGCTGATTTATTTGGGAATTCCGTTTGCAGCAGGGTTACTGACACGCGTGATTGGGATCAAGCTGAAGGGTCAACAGTGGTATGAACAAGTGTTGATTCCGAAGATTAGTCCTCTTGCCCTAATTGCATTATTATTTACGATTGTCTTGATGTTCACGCTTAAAGCAGAATTGATTGTCAAGCTCCCGCTTGATGTAGTGCGTATTGCGATTCCAATGATCATATACTTTGTCGTGATGTTCTTAGTATCCTTCTTCTTATCGAAAAAGTCAGGAACCTCCTATCCGGTGGCTTCATCTTTATCTTTCACGGCTGCAAGCAATAACTTTGAACTAGCGATAGCCGTAGCAATTGGTGTGTTCGGTCTGGATTCAGGAGTTGCATTCGCCGCGGTAATTGGACCACTCGTTGAGGTACCCGTATTGATCGGGCTTGTAAATGTATCGCTATGGATTAAGCGGAAGTATTTCGAGCCTGCACTAAATAAGTAAGAACTCATAGCTCAATTCTGTGAGGTGCGCGATACAATCAAAGCCAGAATCGAATGTTTCCTAGCAGAGGGGAAATAACAAGCGCTTTGAACCGACCCTTGTGGTCGGTTTTTACTTAGGGCATAAAGGAGTACAGCATGAAAGGCACAACTGATTTAACCCAAGGGAAGATTATGCCGACTTTGATGAAACTATCCCTTCCGATTATAGCAACCAACTTCATCTCTATGACTTATGGACTTGTCGATATGATATGGGTTGGCCGGCTTGGAAGTGGTCCTGTTGCAGCAATCGGGACGGCGAGCTTCTTTATTAATCTAGCGATCGCTTTGGCTACGATGATTACGATCGGAACGGGGATCAAGGTATCCCATTGCATGGGAGCAGGCGAGGGTGAAAAAGCTAAGATCTATATCAAAAATGGATTTATCATGTCTGTCTTGCTAGGCCTTCTTTATATGGCATTCGTCTTTTTGACAAAGGATCAGCTTATTGGGTTCTTCGATTTAGGTAGTGGTGAAGTTGAGTTGATGGCTAAGCAGTTCTTATTGATCTCCATCTTGGGTACTGTCTTTTCCGTCGTAAATATGTTGTTCGCGACCATATTGAACGCGATGGGGAACAGCAAGCAGCCGTTTCATATCTTCACGGTTGGTCTTATTCTTAATATCATTCTCGATCCTTTTCTGATTTTTGGCATAGGACGTTTTGAAGGGTTGGGCGTTGTAGGGGCAGCTATTGCGACTTTGTTGGCAAACCTTCTTGTGACGGTATTATTTATCATTCAAACCAGACATTCTGGGATGATTACCAAGTCATCAGCATGGAATAGCCATCTCATGAAAGAAGTCATCCGCATGGGGCTCCCGATCACGATTCAAAGGGTGACCTTCACGTTGATTTCCATCATCATCGCGAAGATCATAGTACGCTTTGGTGCGGATGCCATTGCGGTTCAAAAAGTCGGTATTCAGATTGAATCAATCTCCTACATGACCATAGGTGGGCTGCAAGGCGCTATTGCTGCTTTCTTTGGACAAAATTATGGAGCGGGTCGAATAGATCGTATCCGGCAAGGATACCAAAAAGCTTTGCTGTTGACGTCGGGATTCGGCATCTTTATATCGATCATCTTTATTCTCTTTCCTGGGCAGCTCTTCTCTGTTTTTTTATCTGATGAGGCGAGTTTAGCGCTAGGGACGGATTATATGCGAATCCTTGGTTATTCCCAACTGTTTATGTGTATGGAGCTTATGACGGTAGGTGCCTTTAATGGAATCGGGAAAACCCATATCCCACCGATTTTCAGCATTACCTTTACAGCATTACGAATACCACTAGCTCTGTTACTATCCGAACCATTCGACTTGAACGGGGTGTGGATGTCTATTGCATTAAGCAGTGTGTTCAAGGGAATCGTTTTAGTCTTCTGGTTTAGGAGAACACTGCGTAAAATGAAAGTTCCACAAATTTCGGCTTAACACATAAGTAAAAAGGAAGGTCCAACATGTGAAATTGCTACAACGTGAAATCATACAACAAATCATCGACAATTCGACGGAAGAAAAAATGAAAAAGGCGGATAAAATAACTCAAGCGAATGGACACTTTATACTGAATTTAGATGAGCCCACCATTTTTTTAGATGTGTTCTGTATTGAGAAGCATTGGAAGATTTCATATTACTCCATATAGAATGAGGGAAATCTCGGAATAATATATTTCTTTAGTCACATTTATCCATGATATCTTTTACATCTGAAAGTATTTAGCCCAAGGAAATTCACATGAAATCGTTCATACCAATTCAGCTGCCATGAATGTCTTTGACAACCCATGCGAAGATTACAGCAGCTTTTGTATTTGTATTTTACCGTCAACGAGATGCCTAAGTTTAGGTTATTACGTAGGGGATAAATCGCATATGTTACCTTGCCTGATTGCATAATAAGGAGGGTGCGTGATGAAAGGCCCGCAAAAACGGAAGAAGATGTTTCTTTCGTGATATGCAAAAGGAGGTGAAATCTGTGGGAAATAATAAAAATAAAACAGCAGCTTCTTCAGGTTATAAAACTCCGAATGAGAAGTTCAATACCGAATTCGCTGAAGAGAACACGATGACCACTGCTAAAAGGGTTTCTCGTAATGTGGAAACCAAACAAGGCAAACTCGTGCAATAACCCCAGAGATACGACGAGAATTTAGGGCACCCATTAGGGAGCCCTTTTAAAGATAAATGATACATAGCTTTGAAGTCATTTCATATCCTCGCTCGATCGACTACATGTACTTTATGAGTAATATTCTTACTACATGAACGCAACAGAATTGGTACTTGCATGAGGAGTAGCAATACAATAAATCAACAATTATGACCAATCATTTAAGCAACAATTTTTTGTACATTTAAAGGTGGATATATACCCAACATTCAAATTCAATAGCCTTTATTATGTATGCATAATTGATGAACAGGTTTGCTGAGAAAAATGGATTCATTGGTAAAACATAAATAATAGATTAGGAGTTAAAATTGCATTCATTCAATAAATAATCATGTATTTCAGTTTACTAATAAAATTTCTGAGTGGTAGCTCTTCTGGGTCATCATGTTTTTTACCAAATAACATGACTTCGGTCTCTAGATTTTCCTTGTTCATTTCATAAATTGATTTTATTAAGTTCATACTAGGAGAGTCAACAGTACCGTTCTTTCACATTGTGACCATTTGGAGAACTCTAGACTCTCCTTTGTTTTTAAGCGTATTTATTAAGTTTACATAACCACAGTCGGAACCGAACACGTCACGACAGATAGCTACATGTACATTGCCATGGTCAGTAAGTAGTACTGTCGCCTGTGGTGGCATTTCTGAGTTTTGCAAAGGCAATTCTTCAGCAAGAACTGATTTTGCAGTTTCTATCATAGTTTCAAAGTTTATCATTCTCTTATTCCCTTTTAAACAGGTTTTTATGCACTTTTCACTACATTTAAATTCCAAAATGTTTGTTTCTTTTAATTACAAATACAATGCTACTCAAAGAAGATGAACCTTTCGGTATGGACGACCAGAAGATGGCGGGCCTCAATCATGATCAGATGATCGCAGAAGGCATAGAAGCGATTTTACATGATTCTTGGGGCTCCCGTGGCACGATGAAGGAGATGGCACTTACCTGTATCCGTGAAATGCAAGAAATGGTGCAACTCTTGAATCCTTATGGGAATGAGTTGACTATCCATACAAGGGAAAGAACCGTAAAGCGGTTGAGAAAATTCTCGACTTGTTATTTATACTCCATGATTTCAACATGGTTTCTACACAAACAGGATCTAAAATCCAGATATAAAGTTCATGCACACAGACATTGCAATCATAAGGGGACTAACACCTTAAGCGATGATGAATAACACTCATGTGTCCGTTGATGCCTCTGCCTATGTTATTCTTATTTATAATGGAAATCAGTCGGGGCAGTCTTCAAATGACGAGCAATGGACAAATGTAAATGGAAATTGATTTTTTGAAAGATCATAAAAAGTTGACATTTGAATTAGGATTGAAGAAGCGGGTGAGCAATATGTCAAAAATTCGGGTACTTGTAGTCGATGACGAATGGAATATGCGTAATTTGCTGCGCATTTTTCTCTTAAAGGAAGGCTTTGAGGTTAAGGAAGCCTCATCTGGTTACGAGGCGTTGTCCATCATGAAGCAGAGTGCATTTGATCTTGTCATTTTGGATGTCATGATGCCAGGAATGGAGGGTTGGGAGGTTTGTAAAGCAATACGTGAAACCGAAACAATACCTATCCTCATGCTCACGGCTCGCTCTGATACAAAGGATAAAGTACATGGACTAGGCATTGGAGCTGATGATTACTTAACAAAGCCTTTTGAACCCGAAGAGTTAGTGGCGCGTGTATTTTCCTTGTTAAGGCGTTCTATGATCAACGAATCGCAGAAGTTTCAGCATACGATCATTGAATTTCACAATCTGAAAATAAACGCAGAGGCTCGCGAAGTTCATATTCATGAAAAAAGTATTGATTTTACGCCCAAAGAGTTTGATTTGTTCCTTTATCTAGCGAAAAATACGCAGCGGTCTTTTTCACGAGAAGAGTTAGTTGAACGATTATGGGGTTATGAATATACCGGTGACACTCGTGCTGTTGATACTCATATAAAAAATATCCGAGAAAAACTACAACGCGCAGGTCTTGGGTACAATCCCATTGAAACCGTGTGGGGGGTAGGATATAAATTTACAGCCCAAGGAGTAACGAGATGAGGAACAATAGAATTGGGGTGAAACTTGGTTTAATCATCATTTCGGTATTCTTTATCGTCATCTCCTTTCTGGGTGTAAGTATCTATCAGATGTTCTCTAACTTTTATCATTTGGAAATGAGAACGGAGGTCGCAGAGATGACCTCTCATTTCATCTCGATGGCAGAAACAACGGAGTCTTCCTCAGAGGAAATGATCATGACCTTCGCAGATTTTTCAAATGTAAGTATGTTTTATATCAACTCTAAAGGAGAGATAACGCTTCATACAGGTGAACACAGTGCTTCAGACCGATCGTTTATCCATCCAGAAGATATTAAGAAGATCTTCTCTGGAAATTCCATTAACTTAGAACACCAGGATCCATTAGGCAATCGTTATGTGGTGATTGGACAGCCGATCTATCGCGATAATCAAGTATCTTCAGCAATTTATGTAATGGCCTCCACCCTAAGTATGGATAAGTCTCTTGCTGCTGTGCAAAATCTGCTGCTCCTTTCAGGAGTAGGAGCCTTTTTACTTGCAATCGGAATAACGTGGATTATGGCGCACCTCTTTTCTCGGCCCCTAATTCTTATGCAGCAAGCGACAAAGAAAATTGCCGTTGGAGAGTTAGAAACCCGATTAGAGATTCAACGAAAAGATGAAATTGGTGATTTGGCGGAGGCGATCAATAATTTAGCAACCGACTTACAGCGATATCGAGATACACGGCAAGAGTTTTTCGCTAATATATCTCATGAACTCCGAACTCCGATCACGCACCTTAAAGGATATGCCAGTGTGTTGAAAAACCATTTGTATCAGACAGAAGAAGAGAAGGACAGTTATCTAGACATCATTTATCAGGAAGGCGTTCGCCTCCAGCATCTGGTTGACGATCTGTTTGAACTTTCGATGATGGAAGAAGGTAAGGTCAGTCTTGTCATCGAATGGGTCGATATAAATGACAGTATTAATCAGGTCGTTAATAGGGTGACTTTAAAAGCAAAGGAGAAAGGGATAGCACTTAGCGTTCATCTTACGGATTCAATTCCGCTAATCCGCGGGGATGGAATGCGAATGGAACAGATCATGATCAATCTATTGGAAAATGCGATACGTTATACAGAACAGGGTACGATTCGAATCCATACGAGTCACACTCATGATACGGTTTCTGTTTCCATAGAGGATTCAGGCATTGGTATTCCAGAGGAGGAGCTTCCGTACATTTTTGAACGTTTCTATCGAGCAGAGAAGTCCAGATCACGACAAACTGGCGGTACGGGACTCGGACTATCCATTGTAAAGAAATTAGTGGAGCTGCAAGGAGGAAACATTCAGGTTACCAGTAAGAAGGGGATTGGTACTTGTTTTACGGTTCAGTTTGCCCTCCCGACGATACAGGAGGAGTCGATATGAAAAAAGTCGACTGGTTGATCGCCGCATTCTTTGTGACGATCGGCCTGGTGTGTTTAACCGTTTCGGCTATGTATTATCAAGGAGATACTTTCATAAGTAGAATAGCTTATTTCAAACGAACGACATGCATAGGGATAGTTGTTTTAGGTTTTGTCATTTATCTCATATACCGAATAATTCGATTAAAAAAGCATAAACGAAATAGAAAGTGACTTCAATGAGGAGTCACTTTTTTTGGATCTGCACCAACCTACACAGTTTCAACATATTTGAAGAGTATGATTTAAGTAATTCATCAGGAGGTGACAACATGAAAAACAAGTTCATAGCGATAGTTGGTGCAACTGTTCTGACTCTTGGAATCGGAACTGCTGTCTATGCGGCAGATGTGAATCCAGGTACCATTAAAGACATGCTTCCTTTCATGAAAGAAATGCATCCAAATTTAAATGACTCAGAATTGGAACAAATGTACAACAATTGTCATCAGAGAGGAGGAAATTCTAACTCTCAGGGAATGATGCAGAAAAACTCAATGATGCAAGGAAGAGGCACAGGATCGATTTAGCGTATATACTTTGCTGAGTATTGTACGTCCAAGAACTGAATGCCACGTAGGGCTTCACAAATGGCTCTAGAAAGAGCAGAATCATACATTCAAGGAATTCGTCCAGATCGAGACGTTGATTGCGTTAGAAGGCGGTATATGAAGTATTCCAAACGCGAGATCGTCGAACTTCTGATTAACTCGGAACAATATTTAGCTGTTCATAATCATCTTTGGACAAAGAATGAGTTTTACAATATAGCTAGAAGTTCCTTCTTTATTCTGAAGGAACTTCTTTTTCATAAACGGCCGACGGTTTTCTCTTGTAATTTAGAACAGTATATTTAATAAATTTTATTACATTGACGTGCCCGTTATTTAAATAAAGAGGCGATGCCATACAATAATTCTCTCCTCAAAGTAGAAACTGTACACATTGTAAAGAGGAAATCAAAAATGAAGATATTGAACAAGGGTTTGAACTGGGGAAGAATAGATTTGTTATTTTCAATAGTGATGAACTCGAGCAATATCGCGGTGAAAATAATAAACGAATTAACAGATGATTTTGTGAATCACGCTTATGATCTATTGGTTAGTATTCTGACCAAAACAAAAACAGCTGCTATTGGAGAAATCACATTACGATCAAATCTACATTAGCAGCTGTACGGGCGAAGAATGATCGTTTAGTTTGATCAACATGGTAAAAAAATCAGGAAGCCGGTTCGCGATCGGTTAGTCTTGCGGACGATTGCCTGGCTCAAGGCCGGATGACGATACCGTCATCACCGGTTTTACAGTAAGATCGTTATGTACTTGAATCTGGCACGATAAGCGGATGTTTGATTCCGCAATGCCTTTGGCCTTCAGAAGAGCGGCTTCCGCTTCACCAACCGGACCGGCGTCTCCATCCACCACTTCGACCCGGCACGTCGTGCATTTGGCCTTGCCGCCGCAGCGGTGCAATATGTCTACCCCGTTATCCACCAGGGCAAGCACAAGTTTAGTACCTTCTGCAACTTCATAGGAGCCTCTTCCTTCAATTTGAATCGTCGGCATTTTGGACTTCTCCCCATTCCTAATTTGGTAGCTGCGCAATCAATGGCTTATCATGTGCAATATCACTATCATACTATCCAAAATCGCGATCTGTAAACAACCGAACGCGTTAACCTTTATGCATGAGGAGATCAAGCTTTGCTACTTTATCACAGTTGTATATGGAGGAACCCACCCATCCATTAGGCCCTGCCTAATTTCCCACCCCTCTTATTGGAGGCCATAAGAATTGTCCAATCCATTATTGGGGTATGTAGAGGGAGCGTGATGTAGTGGAGAAGATGATAGCTGGAATTTTTGTGTTTGTTATCCAACTGCATGAAATCAGATAAAATGTGTAACATCCTATCTGATTTTTTTACAACTAAAAATGGGTAACATTGTCGGATGACAAGAACATGAGGACATTACCGATTAATACTGATTACGTTGTTAAACCAGCTTCATTACAAGTTTTGTCATGCTCGATAGGCAATTGTTATAAACAAATTAAGCTATGTGGGAAACATATCAATAAAGATAAAAGATAAGTTTTAAAAACATTAAGCTATTGATAGAATTGCATTCCGTGAGTCATCTTGCGGTGAAGTAATGCCTGAGGATGTTTTTAGGTGTTATTCCCGATAAAGAATTAATGAATGTGTTAACTCTTGGGATATCTCTAGATTACTATACAACTTCAAATTAAATAGCACCCACAGAAGTAACAAGCAATTTGTGATTATTCTTCAAAATGGAATGGTTGACGGACTTTATACAAACGATTAATCAAATTGAGAAAACAGGATTTAATGAAGATTATTTTATATATGATTTACTTAATCACATGATTAAAAATCAAATATAAAGTAAAAAAGAGCCTACAAACTAGGAGATTTTTTCTGACAATACATGGAGGAGCGGGTCACTAGTTAGTTTACAAATTATTTTCTGGAAGAGCACGGTTTTGTAAGACATGTTTTGTAGTCTTTATATCTTGCTCGCTTTGATTGACAACCCACCAATCGGGCTCTGCACGCTGTAGATCCTTTGCTTCCATTACAGGTGTTCCCTCTGGTAATGTCACGATTACAACGTGGGGCTCCTCAGGATTGCATTGGTATACAAACTACACAAGTAATTATGTAGCCTGTATGTTTGCAAAGTTCGCACTTGATATTATTACTTCGTCTGGAGCTAGAATGAATGAACTCTTGCAAATTAGTTACGATAGAGAATGTTGTATAGTAACGGAAGATAAGAATGTTAATCCTCCAAAAAAGAATTTCTTATTTCGGCTTATTCCGAAGGGAAGGGAAGAACCCGAGAATTTTTATATGCCTGAAGATGTCTTTAAATTTATGACCGAAATACTGCAAATGCTTAAAGAGTCGTATACATCAAACACGATCCCTGATGTAGAATTTAGAGTATCTACAAGAAAGCAAAGTTGCAAGCATACTTTGCTGAGTACTGCACTTCCAAGAACAGAATGCCTCGTAGGGCTTCACAAATGGCTATAGAAGAGCAGAATCATACATTCAAGGATATTCGTCCAGATAGAGACATTGATCGCGTTAGAAGGCGGTATATGAAGCTTTCCAAACGCGAGCTCGTCGATCTTTTGATTAACTCAGAACAATATATAGTTGTTCATAATCATCTTTGGCTAAGGAATGAGTTTGAAAAATTCCAATAAAGCTAGAAGTTCCTTCTGAATAAAGGAAGGAACTTCTTTTTATAACGGCCGACGGTTTGCTCTAACAATGTACATACCGTTCAATATATGGTAAAATATAGGTAATTAAATCAAAATAAGGAGGGTTGATATTGGACGCGACGATCATTAAAACAATTGGAGAACTAATTCGTGACACTAGATGTGCATCGAATATCAGATTAACTCAGTTATCAAAACTGTCAGGGATCAACAAAGGTACGATATCAAGAATCGAGAACGGCGAAGTAAAACGACCAGAATTTTCGACCGCATATCCGTTGGCAACAACATTGGATATCCCTTTTGAAACGTTGGTTGATTATTACGTCGAAAATGAAAAAAGATCAGACTTGTTGTTCGATATCCTGCAAGCGACGATCCAGCGAAGGAGCAGCACCGAACTAATCAGGAAAGTTGCGAACAAATACCTTGAATCTCCAAACGAAGACAGCATTGACTTAACCGAGAAGCTATATCAACAAATCGACTCCATTGAAGATACCTCCATCAAATTGTCACTGTATAACCTCATCATTGACTACTCACGCTCACATGGAATAATGCCCTATATTGCAAAAGGTTTGTATCAGCAGTACCTGATTGAAAGAAATGACTTCATGCGAATGAAGGAAACATATTACAATGGGAAATACATTTTAAATTACATCAAATTTTTGCCACAACAATATCGGATTGAGCTATACTACAAGTTAGGGATTCATGCTTATAATTTGAGACTTTATAACGAAAGCATTGAACAATGTAAGAAGATTATTACAGAAGATAATGGATTAAGTTCCTATAGAGTACATGCAATTGGCATCCTTAGAAATTCGTATTATTGTCTTGGAGATTATAAGCAGACTGAACGATATGCTATACAGTATAAACAATTCGACTATCCTTACACCCGAGAAAATGTTATTCTTATGGAGGCATTATTAAATACAAAGAAAGGGGAGATCGAAAAATCTATTGAACAGCTCCGTTCATTTTTAAAGTCCTGTAGTAATGATTCTGTCATCCTTGCCACCAATCAACTTCTTCGCTTATTTTTACAACGAAATGACCTCGAAAGCGCTAATAACCTACTGTGTACTAGCAATATAGATCAATCCGTTATTGACAAGAGCAACCCTTTAATCTGTTCCAGATACGCTGATTATCTTCAAATCAAAGGGGAATATTATTTAGCCGTTGGTGAATATGAAACATGTATTAATCTCTTTTTAGAAGGGGCACTGCACTATTCTAAAGTTAACGATACGGTTGAAGAGAAAAAATGCTTGAATATGGTCATGCATATTCATTTAGAAAAAAATATTCCTATGCAAAAGTCAACAATTGAAAAGTTAAGCGCATATTTTACTCACAATGCTCAAGTAACGGGGGATTCAGCATGAAACAGTTCATAAAGGAGATGTACATCCGCTACTCTTTTATATGCCATCGTGATCTTGACAATAACAGCTTCATCAGGAAACAATCAGGGGGGGAGTTTTCCCTTGGTGAAATAGTTAAACATGCCAAAATCACCTTTTAGTTTACTTTTTGTTTCATGGACGACTAAAATATGGAATTTATGCAACATATTATATACTCGCTATGTGAGGGTGCTCTTTAAATCACCTTAGAAATAGATGATGTATCATTACATACAGTTGCGCATATAGTTTATCTTGATACGGAGTCCTTCCCATGTATAAAGAGTAATCTTCTCCAATAATATATGGAGGCGAGTTGCTTGAAGAAAAAATGGATCGGAACGTTATTAAGTGTGAGTATGGCATTTTCGATGTTTGCACCGATGGCTTTTGCAGCATCAGATCGGCAAGTGGGGTCACAAATTGGCAGCATGATGGGAACTGTGAAAGATTCTGATGTACGTGAGGCTGAATCAGCTCAAGTAGCATCTGACCTGAAATTCATTTTTGAAGAGGCATCTGTGAAAAAAGACGGTAAGTATGTATTGAATGAGGGAAAAATAGCTCAGAAGTTCGGATTTGATAATGTTGCAACCATCTCGGCATTTGTTAAGCTTGCAAACGGTGAGCAACTAACAGCAAATATGCTAGAGGGAGTGCCTAATCCAGATGCTGGAGAATTCTCCACAGCTTCATGGGGATCTTGTGTTGCTAACCAAATTATTGACTTTACAGGGATCGGCTTTTTAACTGGCGGAATGATGGAAATGATCGAAAAGAAATTGTGGGATAAGTTAGCCGTTGAAATCATCAAAATCGTCGGAAAAAATGCAATTAAAGGCGGAGCTGTAGGACTTGCTGCTAGTTTGGTTTGGTTTAGTATCCGTTGCATAGGTCAGTAAAGTTACTCAACGAAGGGAATGGTGTTGCATGAATAGCATTAGATACATATCACTTTTTGTGATATCTCTGATTCTACAGATTATTATGTTCTTTGGCATAAAAAGTGACTCGGGTGTAACTATACTAGACATGTTGATTATGTCCCTTTTGTTCAGTGCATTTATGTTCATTATAGATAAGATCACCGGCAAAAGATCCGAGTGATAAGAATCAAATCTAATGATAAGAACACCTTCGGGTGTTCTTATTTCATTTTCACACAAATGTTGCCGTGGTTTATTTATACAGTTTTTACTGAAACGTACATTACAAGATTGAGATAGCGTACGTGAGGTGATCTGTAATGGATTCTTTAGAGGAGAAAATTAATGAGCTTAGGAAGAAGCTTACGGAGATTGTACAGATTAAAAGGTGATCTGTAATGGATTCTTTAGAGGAGAAAATTAATGAGCTTAGGAAGAAGCTTACGGAGATTGTACAGATTAAAGATGGCTTTGCAGACGAAGAAGTGATACGAATCAGCCAACAACTTGATATATACATTGTAGAAATGCAATCGCGGCAGAAAAAAGAAATTATAAATAGCTACAAACCTTTAATGAAGCCAACTTATATTTTTAAGGAGGGAATAGCATGCCCAATAATGTTATACATCATGGAGAATAGCTGTCATATAGGGGGTTTCCACTTGTTTAAGACATATGTACAAAATACGGGTTTTGTGAAACAGTAGTATGGGTTTAAAAGGAGTCTCTCCAAATTGGCCTCAATCAGCTGTTAATCCCTTTAATTTGACCATATCATCTATTGGTTATTACTAAGTGCATATTTCACTTTAATTGTTCACTTTTACTGTTACATGCTGATAACAGAATTGTTTTTGGTTCGTTCCTTGTTAATTATTTTCATTCGTTTCTTTGTACATTTGATTCTTCTAATTTATATGCTCGTATCAGCGTCAAATTCGTAAGTTGCATTTCTGGATTTAGATGTTATTTGATATTACGTATTACAGACACCACATTAGATCGTATCCTTGATCGCTTTTAATCCAAATCCTCATTTATTTGGCAATCCAATTAACCACCGACTTCAATATATTCACTATTTATATGTGAATTTTTTCCCATTATCAAACCATGCAGCTGCATTTATTTATTGATTTTGTCATCTAGCGTCGTTTCTTAGTATAAATGCCTGCCAACCAAAAAAAGAACTCGGTAAGTTCATACCGAGTACATTAACCTTCTCGTATTGAAAAATCCAAAGAGCAATTATAGGCAACGCCACAACGAATGGGAACTGGCGGCTACGCTCTTAAAGAATAATACTTTCTAACTTAATTCTAATAAAGCTGCCAACCGTTCTAAATTCGTACATAGACTATGCAGCAATTGATTGGCTGCTTCTTTATTGGCTTTCTTGACAGAGATATCAAGGACAATCCGCTCATTCAGAATACCGTAGTACAGACCGAAACCTTCGCTATTTACTGGCGCGAACGTAAATGATTCCATAATCTCATAAGGTATGCTTGTCGTTGAAATAGAGTCTGCAGTCAAAGTTTTCAACCCTTGCGATTGGAAGAAGTAATCGGACTGATTCGGGGAATCCTGCGTCAACTGGTTTATCTTATTTAGTCCGAACAAGTGACGCTCGATCCCTTCTCCACGCTGGCAGGCTTTGATACGCTCAGTGTGAGCCGCTGCCGCTCGCTGAAAGCTGTCAATCAGCTGCTGCCGGCGTGATTGCCAATGTTCATCTTCGCCTAGCTTATACTCATTCATAAAACTTTCCACGAACGCCTTCTTCTCCGTGCTTATGGATCGGGCACATTCAGTTCTTCCTTGATAATAATGGCGCATAGCTACCGGCTCATATACGCTCAGTAATTGCCCTGTTGACTCATATTGGGCTAATGCTAAGGCAATATGGAAGAAGGCATCAGGACTTACTTTGCCACGTTTCATTAGAGACTTACCGAAACGTTCAAAACTAAAGTGGGCAAAGTAATGGTTATCATACTCCGCTTGAGCCTGTTCATTGCATTGCGCCAATAACGACTGCACGCGTTCATCTTGTTCCCAGCTCAGTTCTGTAACTAATTCACTGGAACCCTCTTGCTGCGAAATCGGTTCTTCTCGCAGGTTACCGTCTTGTTTGGTAAACAGTTGATTTAACACATTCATTACGGGCACACCGTCAATCGATGAATGCTCGAAATTAAAACTGATTGCGCCGTTAGCATCGATAAGCATCTGCATCGTCTTCGCAAACCATTGATTTCTCCAACCTAATAACGCACGATGCAACTGCTCCGCTGTACTATCAGCTGCATCGTCTGAAAATCCAATCGTAAATATTGCATCATGAATCGTACGCAAATGCTGGGCATTCACCGGGTTTTGCTGCAACTGCTCATATACATCCGCCGACAGGTCACGCTTAGCAGCCGTCGCAGTTTCTACAGCAACATTTGCCACGGGTACATTGTGCGATAAGATACATCGCAAGTTGCCCTCTAATTGCACCGCTGGAATAGCAGCCCCGCGATCATCCGTAACCATTAATTTGTAGAAGTGTGAGTTGTGGATAACAACAACGAAGTTATTTTCCGCTGTATCTGCACCTACATAAAACTCATCTTCCCCGTGAGCTGGCAAGCGGCAGCTCTTGAAAATATTCCGATAGTAGCTCATATCCACAGCCGCTCCCTTTGCCGTCTGCTCCATTGGATAACGACCGGAAATAAGCTGTAAATAGATGTTTACCGCCCCTTCAATCAACACTGCCGCCTTATGAGCTCTGTCTCCCATATGTGCGTGGTAATCAGGATGAATCGTCAACGCAATATTCGTCTCGCTCTGTAAGTTGCCCCTTGTCGTTAAGTAGCTTTGCAGCCACCATGGAGCGAGCCAACTATCCGCTCCAGTTGCTGCATGCTGCTCTAACTGCTCTTGCAACTGCGGTCCCTCATTTTGCTGAAAACGCAGCACAATTTGCTTGAACTCGTTCAGCTGTTCCTCGGTCAGTACCGGTTCCACCCACTCCAGCAAAGTCGCTAGTGTGGACGGCAATGCCGGTACGGGCAGTTTCTGGAGAAGAGGCCGTAATTGTGTCGTGTACTTGTTCGTATGATTGGTCATGATGTCTCCTCTAATCTCATGTCTCATGCTTTGGTTCGAGTGCCAGCTTTACCATCCAACCGAGCACAACTAAAAAGGCAGTAGTTATCACAAACAATCCTAGATTCCCCAAGAGTGTGCTATTTGCTAATGTTTGATCTACTCCATATTCGGGCAGCGGCAAAGGAACTTTCGTAGTCTCCATTTCAAGTAAACTCCTTTCTTTTTAAACTGCAGTTACGGTTCCTGCTGCAGCTTGTGTTGAGGATGTACATATCCTTCATGGATCGTGTCATGACGTTCTTCACGTCTCGTGTCATGACGCAATTGTCGAATTAATCCGGAGATCGCCATGAAGAACAAAAACATATACGGGATACCTAAGAAAACAGCTATCGCCCGCACCCCATTCAGTGTCCCTGTAGCTACGTTGGCGAAGGCAACCATCGTGGTTATGACCGACCAGATCAACGTACGTGCTATTGGCGCGTTTTCTGGACCATTACTCGTCATAATACTCAGCGAGATCATCGAGCTTGTCGCAGTCGTTGACAGGAACACAAGAATCAACACGATAAACAATATCCCGGTGAGTGTGAACAACGGCAGCCGCTGTAGAACCATAATGAACGATAGATATACATCGTCAGGATGATCCTGAATATATTGAATAATTGAGCCATCGCCAACAATCGCATTGAGGAAGCCTGTGCCACCAAATACGCTGAACCACACAATGAGGAACATCACTGGCGCTAATACGCCCCCAACAATAATTTGCCGAATCGTACGACCTTTAGAGATGCGGGCAATAAATATCCCTAGGAACGGTGTCCACGAAATCCACCAAATCAAAGTCGTATTCGGCCAATCGAAGAACCACCCTTTGTTTAGAAACGGTAAGGTTTCAAGACTAGTAGGCACGACGCCAAGGAACGTATTTTTGAACGTTTGTGAAATAAAGTTCATTAGAAACGGTGAGTTTCCTAACGCAAATACATAAACCAATATAGCGACCGCAACAACAACGTTGATATCACCTAAAATTTTCATACCTTTGCCGATTGGCAATACGGCAGCCAACGTATAGATTGCGAAAATCGCCAGTAAAATGAAAACTGAATAGCCTAAGCCTTCATTGTTATAGCCGAAAACGGCAGAAACCGCATTTTTAACTTGGAATACACCAAGACCAATCGAGGCTGCCATCGTCAGCGCGGATGCACCGGCTGCCAGAATATTGGTGATGTTAGCTAATGACTTGCCCCACTTTTTATCCGAAAAACCTTCCGCAATCGGTGTCCCCGGCAGAAACTTTGCGCCACGGGAATAAGCAAAATAGCCAATCACTAACCCTGATATCGTATAGATTGACCATGCTGGCAAGCCCCAAATAAACATCGTATATTTCATCGCGTTTTCAGCAGCGGCCACCGCATCTGCCCCAGATCTGATGCCACCAGCTGCTTGCAAATAGTGAACAAGCGGCTCAGCGACACCAAAGTTTACAAGACCGACACCAATCCCTGCGGTGAACAGCATTCCTAACCATGAGAAAGTGCTAAACTCAGGCTTCTCATCCTTCTTACCTAGCTTGACATTGCCAAGCCTACTGAAGGCAAGTATTAAGCAAATTCCGATAATAATAAGCGGAATCATCATCGTAAACCAGCTAAAGGTGCCATGGTACTTATACACCCATCCCCATAACGTGTTCGTTAGATTTTCAGGATTAACGACCGCCCACACAGAAAAGATGCCAGTGAATACAATCGCCGACCAGAATGTTAATGAACTTTTGCCGCCACTCGGCATATAGGATGATGGGGAACCTTTTTCAGCCATATGTGAAATCTCCTATCTTATGTTGTAATAAGCGCTTCCCCTACATAATATTACCGTCTCACAATCCATAAATTCATCGGTCTCATAATCGAGCATACAGGTAATCACTTTCCTATTTAGAGGGATATGCAGCAGGCTATAAAAGGCTCAGAAATGGTTCCACATGTTTCAAGTCGGCTTTTACAAATAAAAACGGATATAAAAATGCTCATGATTGATTCAGGTATACCAGGGAATCAATCATGAGCTATCATCAAAACTATCATCAAAACTATCAATCTACATGTTCGAAGGAGCGGGTTCACGGCGAATGTAGTTCTACAATATTTATCTAAGATGATTACTTGCAAATGCTAATATCTCATCAACAGCTTGTACAAACCCACCCGATTCGCGGAAGGATTGTTGCATGTTTACAGCGGCTGTCTTGTAAGATGCGTGGCTTAACACATGGTCTGCGGCTTCGCGGATTTGCTCTGCAGTCAAGTCATCCATACCTAATGTAACACCCGCTCCAACTCTGGAGATTTGCTTGGCAATGACTGGCTGATCGGCACTTTGCGGGATAACAATGAGCGGAACTCCGTAATAGAGACCTTCATGAGCACTATTCATGCCACCATGTGTAATAAATAATTTCGTGTGTGGCAATAGATCGGTTTGTGGCACAACGTTATTAACGATGAAGTTAGCAGGGATCTCACCTAAATCTGAAATTTGGACTTTATCACCGATCGACATGACAATCGTATGTTCCGTGTCTCCCAAAGCCTCCATACAGAGCTTATAGAAATCAATCGCTTGGTTAAAGACAGTACCGAGTGAAATGTAAATGAGGCTTCTTCCTTCTATTGCCGTAAGGTCGAAGTCCGTTTGGCTGACCCGTGAAGAGATGGATGGCCCAACAAATTGAAAGGAATGATCAAATGTTTCTCCTTCAGGTTGGAACTCCCTAGTCGTATACACGATGGTAAGTGGTGCTGGATTACAAAATACTTCGTAAGGAGAATGGATCTCCACATGATAGGTTTCCTTTACCTTGTCCGTCAGGCTTACAAATGTATCATGGATAGGCTTCGCGATCTCTGCAGGTACACTTGCATGGAACTGTTCCATCAAGCTTACGAAGGATGCCTCTGATTGCACAAAAGAAGTACAGGAATTGATTGCAGGCAGTTTCAGCATTTGAGCTATGATTCGTCCACAACCGAACATAGAATCGTGAATGATGTAATCGAATTGCTCTCCCTTGATCTGTTCAAGTACGCTTGGTATGACGACATCTGCCGTAAGCAGCAAGCCGTTGATTCGTTCAAGTATATAATTTCGTCCACCTGAAATAAAGGCTTTGATGAATTTCTGATCATCAAATGTTCGTACGATAGCACCAGTCTTCTCCAATCGCTCCCGGAATGCTTCTATGCAGAAGTATACGACCTCTTCTCCCCGTGAGATAAGCTCCTGTACGACTCCAATCGTGGGATTGATATGTCCCTCTGATCCCCCGTTTATAAATAAAACACGTGCCATTATCATCACTCCTAAACTATACTTGCTTTCTTAGTGCGATAGGACTTGCATGCCCTCGCTTGAAGCGTACTTGAATTTGTATTCGGGATCAAGTTTATCATAGTATACAAATAGTACAAAGAATTTTTGTATAAACCCCGTAAATTTTCTCACTCCAGATGTAATTAGTGCAAATCCTATCATAAATGGGGATAAAGAAGAGATGCTAAAGCAAAAAAAACATCTCCCCAAATGAATGAGGAGATGTCCATGTATTCATATTAATTAGTGAGTAATGGATGATTTCGGATATAACGTTGTTCCCCAAATCGAAACATTAATATCGTTAGCTAACGGAACGTTATATTCATCAACAACTGTTCTCCACCATTCCCAAGCAAGACCTGTGCATTCTCTTGCAAAAATTCTGATGTTCTTGGCATTAGGCGGAAGTGGGATTTCTGTTGAGAAATGAGCAGTTCTATCGCGCCAATTTCCATCCCAACTTTTACGAGTCACGATTTCTTGTCCATTTTCATCATATGAAAACTCGTCCCAATATACTTCAAACTGAGCTACATATGCACCACTATGGTCAAGCTTAATTTTACCCTTCGTATATTCCGTCGTTTTCGTCTCGATATACTCGGTATTGTTGTGAACGGCAGCGATGGAATTGTCTTTCAAGAAGACGCTTGTATATGAAATCGGGTAAGCTGGATTCTTGCTGCTGAATTCTGCATTGTCCTTGATTACGCTTTGGATAACATTGAAGTCTTTCGTAACAACTTGGTTATGGGTTTGCGCGTCGCCACCTAGTACAACGGCAGTAAACGAACTGTTTTCATAAATATCTTTGTACTGTCCGCTAGCCTGAATGCTAGGATTATTGAGCAATAATTTAAATGCCGTTTGTACATCATTGCTCTTGGAGGTCGTCTCCAATTTGACGTAAATGGTACGGCCATAAGCTACGTTTGATACCATCAACGGCGGAGTCTCATTGCTAACCCCTTTACGTACTAACTCAGCAAATGACACACTGTCATCAAACAGATCCGATGGATTGTTGGGCAGTCCTGCACTTACGGTATAGAAGATTTGCTTATAAGCAGCAACCATCACTTTTTTCTCGCCGTTTGCGACCGCGTTAAAGTCGATTCCAAGCGTTCCGTTAAGCACTTTAGCGTTCACATTCAGTGCACTGGAAATTTGATTTTGGCTATAAACCATGGATTCAGCATACTGTAATCTAGCTGGGAGTGTATGCGTGCTGGAATACTTCTCGCCCCAAGTCGATACGAGCTGATCAATGGCACTAGATACGCTGCCGTAATTTGGATTTTGAACGGAAATTGTGTTCTCGTTCTTCAACCCAGGCAGATCAATGCTAATATCCATTGGCTTTCTCGCAGCCATAACCAGACTAGGCTGATTATCCGCAAAATCCTTATTTGCAAGCTGTATTGCGCCTGGATAAGTGCGATTCGTGATCGAATCAATGATTGAAATATCTACGGGTGACGTTGTAAGTGATTTTTTGTCCCGTTCAACCACGATGAATTTACCATTGGACTGAATGCCTTCTTTGGGAACAAAACTACTGATTTGATCCCCTTGTACAGCCAAAACCTCATTACGATTATAGTTCAAGCCTGCGATTCCAAGATCAATATCATTGGATTCGTTGGGTGCAGCGGAGGAAATACTCGCAAAAGTAAACACTTGCAAACTCACTAACAGACTTACGAGTACTTTCCTTCCTTTCACATAGTTTGATTTTTTCTTCATACAATTACCCCTCTTTATGTAAAATTGTAGTACTAATGTACTACATTAATTTTTTTATCGGTAATTTGGTATGAAATTTTTATATTTTTATTAAGAAATAATACGAAACTTCATAACTTTTATGACATGAATAAAATATTTTTAAGTCTAATTCGATTATTTAGAGTAATATTTTCAAATTATAGGACTTTTCTTTTTGATTCTATTATTGTATATAAAATCCTAAATCACTAAGAATATCCCTTTTGTAGAAAGAGTGAAATAAAACACTCCCCTAAGCATTACATTAGGAGAGTGTCGATGAACTTGTTACATAAAAAGGAAGATTCGAACCAATCAATTCCACGCATGAGAATGTGCCGTATTTCAAACCATAATTATGCGGCAACTCTAAATGGTGTATGAGCAAATTGACAGTAGCTTATGGAGGTGTAAAGTACGTGAACTGTAATGTTGGAAAAACGGAACAAGCGATTCGAATATCGGTTGGAGCTGCAATCATCTTTACGGGACTTTATTACAGAAAATGGTGGGGATTAATTGGATTGGTTCCTATCATTACAGGCACAACCCGCTATTGTCCGGCGAATGCAGTTCTCGGCATACAAAATTGCAAAAAAGTGAAATAAATGCTTCCCTTCGCTTTACTATTTACCGTAATCCAATGATGATTGGGTGAAGTCTCCAATAAAGAGTCTAAAACCTTAATAGGTTTTGGACTCCGCTTCATCCAATTTCTTCAGCCACTGTCATAATCCCGGTTGATTCGGCGGATTGGCCTTGATATAGGAGATAAACGCGCGGGATGCATAAGAAAGATATTTATCCCGAGGATAAATGAGAGCCAGCTCCCAAGCGATTTCCGGTTGGGACACGGTAACGGCATGAATGGCAAGATGATGCAATCGGTTCGCCATCGATCGGGGAATCAATGATATTCCTAGTTGCGAAGCTACCATCTCGCAGCAGAAATCCCATAGAGAGGTCAAATGAGCCACCTTGGGTTCGAACCCAGCCTGCAAGCATGCTTGCTCAACTACATCATGAAGGGCAAATTCCTTGGTGAACAGAATGAAGGGCTCATTCTGCAATTCGGTCAAGCTGACGGATTTCCTTCCAGCCAGCCAGTGATGATTACTCACGATGACAACCAGTTCTTCCGTTAACAAGGAAACCGTTCGATACAGCTGCGTGTTCACCGGCAGCACCGTGACCCCAAAATCGATATTTCCTTGCTCCATCTGCATCTTTACTTGTTTCGCGCTGTATTCTACCATTTGAATCTCAATCTTGGGATAGCTCTTCTTGAATCCGGAAATGATTTTTGGGAAAAGCAATGCGCTAATTGTAGGCATGATCCCCATTGTCACTTTTCCTCTTTGCACGTGAACCAGCTCATTTACGGAAGAAGATATATCCTCTAGCATCTGCAAAATTTTTAAAGCTTTCTCGTTAACCAGCCTTCCTGTATCGGTGAGTACAACTTCCCTGTCGGAACGGTCAAGCAACATAACGCCCAATTCATCCTCGAGACTCTTGATCATCTTGCTGATGGACGGCTGAGAAACATACAACACCTGCGAAGCTTTTGTAAAATTTTTATGCTTGGCTACTTCTGCAAAATAATGAAGTTGTTTAATATCCATGTGATCCGGATCTTCCTCCTTCCCCTACAGGCAAAGTGGTATCCAAACCATTCATCCCTTGGCTCAAGATCATGATATGCCTAACATGCCAAAAACAGCACTTCGCGCCGTTAAACGCTTAGTGCTGTTCAAATATGCCAATGGATTAAACCGGATATACCGGGTGCTTGCGCTCTGAGAAGACGACAGCCTTTGATGAATAAGCCGCAAAACGGTTCACTAACTCGGTACGCAGCGAATTGGCGGGAATAATTCCGTCAATAATCATTTCGGAGGCCAGTCGGTAAATATCAATGTCCTGCTTATATTCTTCACGCTTTTGTTCGATAAAAGCAGCCCTCTCGCTTTCAGGCAATTGAGCAATTTTATTGGCATAGACGGCATTGACTGCAGCTTCTGGCCCCATCACCGCGATTTGAGCTGTAGGCAGTGCGAGGCAACAATCCGGTTCAAATGCTGGACCAGCCATCGCGTAAAGACCCGCTCCGTACGCTTTGCGAACGATTACTGAAATTTTAGGCACGGTTGCTTCGGACATCGCTGAAATCATTTTCGCCCCATGGCGGATAATTCCTGCCCGCTCCACCTTTGTGCCGATCATAAAACCAGGGACGTCGGCAAGGAATAGAAGCGGGATATGAAATGCGTCGCAAAGCGTAATAAATCTGGCTGCCTTATCCGCTGAATCGAGGAACAGCACGCCACCCTTCACCCGTGGCTGATTGGCAATGATCCCGACCGGTTTCCCATTCATTCGTGCCAGTCCTGTAATAAGCTCACCGGCAAACAGCTTCTTCATCTCAAAAAATGATCCCTCGTCGATAATACGGTCAATCAGATCAACCATATTGAACGGGGCATTCTGATTGGTCGGGATGAGCTCTTCCAATGATTTCTCAAAGGATGGTGGTGCCACTGATTTCGCAACCGGCGGTTGTTCGGAAAAATGGGAGGGAAAGTAAGAGAGATATTGCCGCGCCATCAAAATGGCTTCTTCTTCATTCTTCGCCAGCACATCCCCACACCCTGAAATCGAGCAGTGCATGTGCGCACCGCCCATTTCTTCTAGCGTAACCTTTTCTCCGATTACCATCTCCGCCATCCGCGGGGAACCGAGATACATGGATGCATTTCCATCTACCATAATCACGATATCACAAAATGCTGGAATGTAGGCTCCACCCGCAGCCGAAGGGCCAAACAGCAGGCAAATTTGAGGAATTTTGCCCGACAACTTGACCTGATTGTAAAAAATTCGGCCCGCTCCGCGTCTGCCAGGAAACATCTCGACCTGATCTGTAATGCGGGCACCTGCGGAATCCACGAGGTAAATTAATGGCACTCTCATTTTCTCAGCTGTCTCTTGGATGCGAATGATCTTCTCTACCGTACGCGATCCCCACGATCCGGCTTTTACCGTAGAATCATTGGCCATTACGCATACGATTCTTCCGTTCATTTTCCCAATCGCCGTAACGACGCCATCCGCCGGAAGATCTTCTGCGGCGCAGTTGGCGAACAGCGCATCCTCCAGCTCGAAACCCGGATCAAACAGTAGCTTTAGTCGGTCGCGAACAAATAACTTCCCTTTTTCCGCATTCTTTTGATGATAAGACGGATCCCCTCCTTCGAGGATTCGTGAGACACGTTCCTGCAGCTCCTCCGGATTGAATTCGATGGACATCCCCTATTCCTCCTTATCTGCGATATGCTTGTTACTCGCCCTTAAATATGGGAGGACGTTTATCTTTGAACGCCTGCAGTCCTTCTAAGCGATCCTTTGTCGGAATTGTGACTTCATATGCATGCTGCTCAATCGCAAGTCCAGTGTTCAGCTCCACTTCCAATCCCTTATCGATGGCGAATTTGGCCTGAGTCACAGCGATAGGAGCATTTCGAACAATACGGCCTGCTATTTCCAAGGCCTTATCTATCAGGAATTCAGGCGGTGTCACAGCCTCTGCCAGTCCGATGTTCCTTGCTTCTTCAGCGTCGATTTTTCTTGCCGTGAAAATGAGCTCCTTCGCCCGCCCCTTCCCGATCAGCCTCGGCAGCCGCTGTGTTCCTCCTGCGCCGGGAATAATTCCAAGTGAAGTCTCTGCAAGGGCGAATGCGGCTGTTGTGGAAGCAATCCGAATGTCACAGGCCAAGGCCAATTCCATTCCCCCGCCAATAGCGGCTCCGTTTACCGCGGCAATGACCGGCTGGGGCAAGGCTTCTACATCATTGATGGTCTCTCGAATGAAAGATACCGTTCTACGCACTTGGCTCATGTCCATCCCTGCGCGTTCTTTTAAATCAGCACCTGCGCAAAAGGCTTTCTCTCCAGCGCCTGTGATGATAATACAGCGAACAGCCCGATCCAATTTACATGCATTTGCCGCATCACGCAATTGTTCGAGCATCTTGATGGATAACGCATTGGCAGCTTCCGGCCGTTTCAACGTGATAAGCACAATTCCATTTCCCATATTGGAGACCAGTACGGCTTTTTCCATGATCGCCCCTCCTTCCTAGTACCGAATCATTCTCCTACATCATGTACCTGCTCATACGTTCGAGCTGCTGACCTGAAGATTCCGGCTCGGCAAGGTTCTTCCGATCTTCTCCTGAATATAACGCGCCGCGGAGAGAAGCTTTTCCTGATTGATCCCCGTCTGAATGCCCATTGAATCCAGCATGAACAACAAGTCCTCTGAAGCGACATTGCCGGAGGCTCCAGGTGCATACGGGCATCCGCCCAACCCTCCGACAGAGGCATCGAATGTTGTGATCCCCATGTTCATGGACGCTAGAATATTAGCCAGCGCCGTTCCACGCGTATCGTGGAAATGCAGAGCCAGTTTCTCGGCATCAAAACGCTTTAGCAGCTTTTCCAATACCTCTTGTACCTGCTTCGGATTCGCAATGCCAATTGTATCCCCTAGAGATAATTCGCCAATTCCCATTTCGAACAACGTTTCCGATACACGAACGACCTCGTCGATAGAAATAGGACCTTCATAGGGGCAGCCAAAAACCGTTGACACGTAACCGCGGACTGATTTTCCAGCGGAATGGGCTGCTTGCACGACTTCATGCAGAATGGGAAACGTAGCGTTTATTGACTTGTTGATATTTCTTTGATTGTGGGTCTCACTGGCAGACATAAAGATGGCCACCTCATCTACATCGGTCTCAAGTGCTCGCTCTAGGCCCTGCCGATTCGGAACGAGTGCCGAATACGTAATGCCAGGCATTCGCTCAATCCCTTTGGCAACTTCAGCGGCATCTGCCAGTGCTGGAATCCACTTCGGATTCACAAATGAAGTGATTTCTAAGGATGTAATTCCGGTACGGGACAATTGGTTGATCCAAGCGATTTTATCTTCTGTTGCAACGAAAACCTTCTCATTTTGCAGTCCGTCCCTTGGACCAACCTCTTTGATCGTCACTCTCGCCGGCCAGTTCATCTCCCCCAACCCCCAGCATCCGTTTAATCAAGCTCGATCAACAAATCTCCTTCATCAACAAAGTCGCCTTCGCTCACGTTGACCTTGTTTACCGTTCCTCCGGTGCCAGACGTAATCGAGATCTCCATTTTCATCGATTCCAACACGACTACATTTTGCCCTGCCTCGACTTGATCCCCAGGCTTGACAAGAATCTTGTATACATTCCCCGCCATAACCGCCACGATTTTGCTCATCTGAATAACCTCCTTTTTTACGAATAGCCTTACGGTAACTCGCCGAGGCCTTATCCGATACAGTTATGTCTGCTCCAGTACATATTTCGCAACAAAGCCTGTTGTTGTCTCGCCTGAACGGAATGCTGGATGCGCGATGACTTCTTGCAGCATTGGAATGTTGGTCTTGATGCCTTCAACCTGATAATCGGCCAGCGCCTGTTGAAGCCGCTCAATCGCTTCATCGCGATCCTTCCCTGCGACGATGAGCTTTGCAATCATCGGATCATAGAAGGGAGTGACTACAGAACCGTCATGTACAGCCAGCTCATGGCGAATTCCGTCTCCTTCAGGGATAGCGAACTTCGTAATGATTCCTGGTGATGGGAAGAACGTCTTCGGATCTTCCGCATATATCCGTACTTCAATCGCATGGCCTTCGCGTTTCACATCAGATTGACCGAAGTTCAAGGAATGTCCTGCCGCAATGCGCAGCTGCTCTGCAACCAAGTCCAAGCCAGTAATCTCTTCAGTGATCGTATGCTCCACCTGCAGACGAGTATTCATTTCAAGGAAATAGAAATTTTTGTGCTCGTCGACTAAAAATTCGATGGTTCCGGCATTCCGGTATCCGATGGATTTAGCGGCTCTAACCGCCGCTTCTCCCATTTTTTCTCGTGTGAGTTCATCTAAAAAGGGTGAGGGAGCTTCTTCCACGACTTTTTGATGACGCCGTTGTATCGAACATTCCCGCTCCCACAAGTAGACGGTATTTCCCTGGGCGTCCGCTAAAATCTGAATTTCGATATGCCGTGGATTTTCTACAACCTTCTCTAGATACATGGCCCCATCTCCGAAGAAATTAGAGGCACGCTTCTGGTTCCCTTCAAATGCTTGCTTTATCTCTGATTCGTTATTCACGATCTGCATGCCGATGCCGCCACCACCGGCTGAGGCTTTCAGCATAACCGGATAACCGATTCGGCCGGCTGCCTGTGCTGCTTCATCCGCATCTGCTAATGCACAGGAAATGCCGGGAACAACAGGCACGCCTGCCTGTTCCATGCTGTTTCGGGCTTCAATTTTACTGCCCATGCGGGCGATGACATCTGATGATGGGCCGATGAATACAATACCCGCTTCCTCGCAACGGCGTGCAAATTCCGCATTTTCCGAGAGAAGCCCATATCCGGGATGAATCGCGTCCGCTTGTGAAAGCTGGGCGAGTTCTATAATCTTGTCGATTTTTAAATAGCTATCTGTTACTTTGGGATTTCCGACCTCGTAGGCCTCATCTGCCATTTTGACATGAGGAGCTTCCTTATCCACTTTCGAGTAGATGCTGACGGTGGCAATGCCCAGCGCTTTGCAAGTGCGGATCACTCGAGCCGCAATTTCGCCTCGGTTGGCGATTAGAATCTTTTTGAACATAGAACCAATCCCCTTTAACAACCGATCTGGCGTGCAATGACCATTCGTTGCACTTCCGAAGTTCCTTCCCCGATCTCAAGCAGCTTGGCATCCCGGAAGAATCGTTCAACCTGGTATTCCTTCATATATCCATAACCGCCATGGATTTGTACGGCTTGATCGCATGCTTTCATGCATATTTCGGAGGCAAATAATTTGGCCATCGCCGCCTCCTTCTTGAACTTCCTGCCTTTATCCTTAAGCCATGCCGCTTTATACACCATCGTGCGTGCGAGTTCAATATGCATGGCCATGTCGGCCAGCTTGAATTGGATCGCTTGAAAGGAGGATAAGCTTTGGCCGAATTGTTTTCTTTCTTTGGCATATTGAAGCGATTTTTCGTAAGCCCCTTGGGCAATTCCGACCGCCATCGCCCCAATACCGATTCGGCCTCCGTCAAGCGTAGCTAAAAATTGCTTGTATCCATGCCCTTCTTTCCCTAGAAGATTTTCTTTGGGAACGGTTACATCTTGTAAAATTAATTCCGTTGTATTTGATGAATGCAGCCCCATTTTTTCATAATTGTTAATGCACGTAAATCCTGGCGCATCTGTAGACACGATAAACGCACTGATTCCATTCGTCCCTTTAGTGCGATCCGTAACGGCTGTGAGGGATAGGTTTTTGGCATAGCTTGCATTGGTAATAAAGCATTTGGAGCCGGAAATGATCCACTGATCCCCATTCAGCTTCGCTGTCGTTTGGGTTCCACCTGCATCAGAGCCTGCATTCGGTTCCGTCAGCCCGAACGCGCCCATGTATTCTCCTGTACAGAGTGGAGTTAAGTACTTTTTCTTTTGCTCGTGTGTTCCGAATAAATGGATCGGTGCTCCGCCTAATGAAATATGGGCTGAATAGGTAATGCCCGTGGAAGCACAGACCCGGCTCAATTCTTCTACAGTGATTGCAAAGCTAATGGTATCCGCTCCGCCGCCGCCATATTGTTCGGGAAATGGCAGGCCCATGACGCCCAGCTTCGTTAATTTCTCGAAAACATCCTTCGGAAATTGCTTCGTACGATCCCGTTCATCCGCGCCTGGGGCAACCTCGCCCTCCGAAAAATCGCGCATCATTTTTTTGATCAACGCTTGTTCCTCGGTTAAATCAAAATGCATGAGTTCATCGCTCCCTTTTAATATAGTCCGATGTCCGTGCCGTAACTTTCGATCTTTTGCTTGACTCTCTTCAAGAAGCGGCCGCACACAAGACCGTCCAAAACCCGGTGATCCAAGGAAAGACAAATGTTCATCATATCGCGAACGGCAATCATGTTATTGATGACGATCGGACGCTTGACGATGGCTTCCATGCTTAAAATGGCTACCTGCGGTGGATTGATGATCGGGGCTGAAAGCACGGAGCCGAAGGAGCCTGTGTTATTCACGGTAAACGTTCCGCCAGTTAGATCCGCCTGCGTTAATTTGCCTTCTCTCGTTTTCGTGACCATTTCGTCTATCGCTTTGGCTAGACCGAAAATGCTTTTTTGGTCGGCGTCCTTAATGACAGGAACGAATAAGGCATTCTCGGTGGCAACGGCAATCGAGATATGAATCGCTTTTTTGGCGATGATGTGATTGTCTGTCCACTGCGAATTTAAAATAGGGAATTCCTTTAGAGTCTCTGCTACCGACTTAATAAAGAATGGCAAATAAGTGAGCTGGAGTCCTTCTTTTTTCTTAAATTCCTCTTTAATCTGGCTGCGATAACTAACCAAATTCGTGACATCACATTCCACCATAAGCCATGCGTGCGGAATTTCCTGCTTGCTTTGTACCATTCGCTTGGCTATGGTTTTGCGGATGCCGGTAACTGGGATCTTCTCGTCGGATTGATGAATGGTAGAATGGTCAGCAGATAAGGCATCAAATGTTTCGGACGGTAACGCAATATCGGGAACTGATGCTGCCGCTTGTGATAATGACTGAGCTGGAGATTCGAGTTGCTGAGCTGGGGAGTCTTCAGACTGTTTCTTTCCTTGTACGATTTGCAAGATGTCTCTTCGGGTGATGCGTCCCGCAGTGCCCGAACCCTCTATACAGGAAAGATCCAGGTTGTAGTCTTGCGCCAGTTTGAGTACGGCCGGCGAATAGCGCTGCTGCTTGGCTGATTGCATAGTTGAATCATCGGTCTCCTCGTTTGGGGCGGCGGCAGCCGGTTTGGATTCAATTGGCGTGCCTGTTTGTTTTTCCTCCTCAATACAGCAGAGCAGCGTTCCTACTGCTACCGTTTCATCTTCTCGAACGACAATTTCGGTTATCGTGCCGCTGAATGAAGAAGGAACCTCCGCATTCACTTTATCTGTCAGCACTTCGCATACAGGATCGTATTTATTGACTTTATCCCCGACGTTGACGAGCCACTTGGAGATGGTTCCTTCCGTTACGCTTTCGCCTAACTGGGGCATGACGATTTTCTTAGCCATATTCTCCTCCCGTCGGCTCACAATTCGGCCAATTCTTTCATGGCCTGATATACTTTATCCGGGTTGAGCATGAAGAACTTTTCCATTGGCAAGCTGTAAGGCATAGCGGGGACATCCGGACTGCAGAGACGTTTGATTGGCGCGTCCAATTCATAAAGGCATTCTTCTGCGATGACAGCAGCTACTTCAGCTCCAACGCCGCCCTCCTTGTTGTCTTCATGAACAATGAGCACCTTGCCGGTTTTGCGAGCAGCCTCTACAATAGCTTCCTTGTCCAGAGGATAGAGGGTACGTAAATCCAGAATGTGAGCGCTGTATCCATCTTTAGAAAGCTGCTCTGCCGCTTTTATCGCAAAATGCAAAGAAAGTCCGTAAGAAATAACCGTGATGTCTTCCCCTTGCCGCTTAATATCCGCCTTCCCGATCGGTACCGTATAATCCGAGTCTGGCACTTCTCCCTTGATCGAGCGGTAGCATCGCTTATGTTCGAAGAAAAGAACAGGATCTTCATCGCGGATGGCCGCCTTTAGCAGGCCTTTGGCATCATACGGCGTGGAAGGCGTGACGACTTTTAAACCAGGAATACAGCAAAACATCGCTTCTACGCTTTGCGAATGATAGAGGGCTCCGCGAACTCCTCCACCATAAGGGGCACGGATGACCAAGGGACAGTTCCAATCTCCGTTTGAGCGGTATCTCATTTTGGCTGCTTCATTCACAATTTGGTTGACGGCAGGCATGATATACTCGGCGAACTGAATTTCTGCAACAGGCCTCATTCCATGAGCGGCTGCTCCAATCGATACGCCAGCAATGGCTGCTTCCGATAGCGGCGTGTCGATAACCCGCTGTTCCCCGAATTCTTCCTGGAATCCCTGTGTAACCCGAAATACGCCCCCACGCACTCCGACGTCTTCTCCTAATACAAATACCCTGCTATCTCGCTGCATTTCCTCTCGAAGAGCTTGGGACACTGCTTCAAGATAAGAAATTACGGCCATTTCTCCTCACTCCCCCTATTCTGCATAAACGTGCTTAAGGGCATCTTCCGGAGCTGAATCCGGGGCATTCTCCGCATATTCCGTGGCCTCATCGACCTCCATGCGTAACCGGTCATGGATCTCCATGTCTTTATGATCATTTAATAGCCCCGATGCTTTCAGATAATTGCTGAAGGTTATGAGCGGATCCCGCTTCTTGGCTTCTTCCACTTCTTCACGGGAACGATAGGTTCGATCATCATCGTCGCTTGAATGCGGGACTAAACGATATAGCACCGTCTCGATAAGCGTTGGCCCTTCACCTCTTCTTGCCCGATCGGCCGCCTCTTTTGTGACTTTGTATACTTCTAATAGATCATTTCCATCCACACTGATGCCGGGAAACCCATATCCCTTTGCCCGATCCGCGATGCTTTCGCAAGCCGCCTGCTTGGAGAATGGAACCGATATGGCGTACTTGTTGTTCTCACACATGAAAATGACAGGCAGCTTGTGTACCCCGGCATAGTTAGCCGCTTCGTGAAACTCCCCTTGGTTGCTGCCGCCATCCCCGAAGGCCGTTAATGCAACTAGCCTTTTTCCTTGCATTTTCCCAGATAAAGCGATTCCAACTGCGTGCGGAATTTGGCTCGACACGACACTAGAGCCCGAAAGAATATTCCGGCTTTTGCTCCCGTAATGACCTGGCATTTGGCGTCCGCCGCTCGTTGGATCTTCTGCCTTAGCGAAAGCGGAAAGCATTAATTCCTGTGCTGTCAGCCCGAAAGCAACGACCATACCCATGTCCCGATAATAGGGACACAGAAAATCTCTCGTTCGATCAAGCGCATATGCCGCCCCTACCTGAGCTGCTTCATGGCCTTGGCAGGAAACGAGAAAAGGGATCTTTCCCGCACGATTGAGCAGCCACATCCGTTCATCTACTTTTCGCGCCAGAACCATATGCTGATACATGTCAAGAACCTGCTGATCTGATAACCCCAGTGCTTGGTGCCGGTTCTGGACTTGACCAAATTCGGTGTTATTCATATCGTATCCCTCCGACAATTGTGCCGCTGCATACTGCGGTTTCCTTTATTTTATTAACCATCGTTCCAATCGTGAAATACATATAGTGCATAGTAACGATGCAAAAAAAATATAGCCATTTGATTTGGTTAAGGGCTCACCTTATTTACGCCATACACTTTTTCTAATCGGTTACATAGGCTAATGGAAAGAAGCATCTTGGAGGGTTATTATGAGGTATCGTTGTCCCATATGTGGCAATTGGCGAACTGATCATACGATCATCGACGAATGGAGTGATGTGATTCCTCCACCGGCCCCAGAGTTAAAAGCGGTCTCCATTGATCCGACAAGTACCGCACTCCTCATCTTGGATATGGAGGATTCGATATGTAACAATTCCCTCTGTGTTGCATCTATTCCTAAAATTAATTACTTATTGACGGAAGCACGCAAGTCAGGGATGTTAGTTGTCTATAGTCTCACACATACAGGAAATGCTTCAGATATTACTCATCTACTGCGCCCTACGCTGAACGAGCCAATTGTGAAATCAAACGTAGATAAATTCTATAACACAGAGTTAGAGCAGATTTTGCAGAGGAATCATATTCGAACGGTTATTGTAACGGGTTATGCGGCAAATGGAGCGGTTCTCCACACAGCTACTGCTGCTGCATTCCGTGGGTATGATGTAGTAGTTCCAGTCGACGGAATGTCTGCTGCCAATCCGTATGCTGAACAATACACAGCATGGCATATGCTGAATAGTCCGGGAACACGGAACCGAGCCGTATTATCGAAGACGGATTTGATCTTACTACAGCATAGAATGAAGATGAACAATCATTCTTTTCAGTGATTGATAGTTCCATAGGTTGAAATTATATCCAAAAGAAACGCACAGCACCTTCCTAGGGGCACTGTGCGTTTCCAGTTCTGTCGTCGCAATGATAGTGTCGTATTTTTGTTCGTGATCTCCCGTTTCGAGTTCGTTGGTTCGTTGATGTAATAATCACCACCATTGTACGGCATATACCCGCTTCATGCTCGATTACAATTATCATTCTATTTCGATTTTTCCATCATATAGGATAAATCTCGATTAGAACTTCGTTGTCGGTTCCTTCACTTTATCGAAGACGATGATGCCGTCGAACTGTTCTCTCGGAACGAATCGCATTGACATCGGTGCGATAATCTCGGATGTCATGCCATCCTCCGCTGCATAGATCGGCTTGAACATCCATGAATTGCTCTGCTTCGGTGACTTATGTTTGGATAGATCGGCAAATGCAATTTTGTACCCGCTCTGCATCATCAACTCTTCCAGACTTCCCTTCGGCATTGGCTTAATATCGAAGAGCTTCTGCGTCGTAATGGTGCTTGCCTTGCCGCTGTTCATATAGAGCCCGACTACATAAGCTTTATCCTTCAGCTTCTTATGGAGCAGTTCGCCCATGCTGGTGAAGCTGCCGATCCATTTTCCTTGCTCTTTGGTCTGAATCTTAGATGTATTCTTCGCCAAATGATCGTTATGTGCCCATAAAATCACTTTTTTGCCGGGATACATCACCTTCATTAGCCATTCGACGTTGTCAGCCATAATACGGTCTCGGAATTCATAGCTTTTCTTCGTATCGTACATCCCCATCTCGATGAATTTTACTCGATCTTCGAGCGTCTTGATCGCAATATCCACCATATGCGGGTTGGCTGGGTAAGCTGCGCCGAGCTCCTTCTTGTTTGTTTGGATGAATTCGATCAGCGCCTTATATTTCGGTTCATATGTATCCTTTACTTTTTTAATCTCCGCCTTCGCCTCTGGATGGCCATCCTCCATGCCATATTCATTAAGCACCTTATACAAATCCGTCATTGCTTGCATCTCGAAGTTGAAATATTGCTGACCTTGATCCTTGTCCACCTTGGCAATCCAACCGGCAATAAACTGTGTGAGATAGCCCGAAGTGAATTGCATGTCATAACCTGCGAGATGGAGCGGGTTTTTGGTTCCCTGCTGTTTCTTGATGTATTCGAACAGATTCAGCGTCTCCTTGGAGTGCCAAATTGGGAATATCGATTGCTGCATCATCTCTTTCGGGGTCAAGTTGCGGGCATTCTCGTTCGTCATGAAGGCATCCCCAAGTCCGGATTCAAATGCAATCACGTCATACCCCAACTCTTCATGCAAATACTTAATCAATCTTGTCTTCATGCTGCTGTATTCCGCAACACGGTGGAAGTTCTCACCGAGACTGACGACCGTCTTATCCTTCAAGATCGGCTTCAGAAACTCTAAATCTTTATAATTCGATGACGTTGTCGATGTAATCTCCCGTATATTTTCCTTCACTCCGTCACTCTTTTGCGCTGCCGCTGAGGCATTGAACGGGGATAGAACGAGCGTAAACGCCATACCTAGAGCTATCAATCCTTTTAATCGTTGTACTGCTTGCATGATGAAAATACTCCTCCTTAGAAATCCATTCTCGCTACTCTTTTGTTTGCAAAGACATCGTAACAGCGAATTCTAAGGAAAGTATAAAGATAGAATACAATTCTAGTTATTTTCCGTCCGTATACCCCATTCAGTGATTAGGAGTATGTGGAAGGTTATGTTTCAATTCGCGTCTGACCGCCAAATAATGCGATGGAGAATCACCGAATGCGCGGCGGAACATCGCAATAAAGCTGCTCGGAGTTCCATAGCCAAGCGCATCAGCTACCATCCCTACAGAATCCCCTTGCGCCAGCATTTCCAATGCAAGCGTGAGACGAGCCTGTTGGCGCCACTGCGCAAAGGTCAACCCGGTTTCTGCCAATATTAAGCGGCGCAATGTACGTGGAGATAATGCTGCCCAAACGGCCCATTCGTTAAGCGTACGATTATCTTCGGGCTGCTGCAGGATCGCGTCCGTTATGCGCAAAAGGCGCGGATCAACCGGTAAGGGCAAATGTAATGGCTCAAGCGGAGCGATTTTAATCTCATCGAGCAAAACCGCGATTATTCTTTCTTGATGAGGTTCCAGGATTTCTTGATCCCTCCACGACACCGTTCGCTGCACAAGCGCACGCATGAGCTCACTTACATTGATGACACACGGAGTATGTGATAAGTCTCTGCTGATTTCAGGTGTAAGCAGTAAGCTCCAGCCGCTCATGGCTCCACTAACTGTAACCTTATGCGCTACATCCGGCGGAATCCACCCTGCACGGCGGGGAGGCAGCAACCAGGAACCGGTTGCAGTTCGCACATGGATTAGCCCGCTTTCCACACAAAAAAACTGTCCTCGCCGATGACTGTGCCAATCGTATTCACGTGTTCCAAGCCGGAAAGGGTTGTCAGAATCATCATTGCCCCAAAAAGCAATTAACGAAGGCCCTTCCAGCCAATCACTCTTATCTATCTCTTCTGTGGTCATTTTGCAACACCCCTTTTTTGGCCATTTCTCGTTATTTTTTGTCCAATTAGCGTTATCGTACATCGTTGATCCTATTCTAAAATAAGGAACAGACCAATGTCTAATGATTGATTTCAACCAGCACATTTTTTGGAGGGATCTCGATGTCATCTAAATCTGTAAATTTATCTGCCCCAAGCGGGTCGTCATTGCTGAAAAAAGGCACTCCTGCATGGATCGCCGCATTAGTTGCTTGTTTATGCGCCTTTATGGTCGTCATGGACAGCTCGATTGTAAATGTTGCTTTGCCGGCCATGCAAACGGATCTGGGTCTTTCTGTTGCTGAACAGCAATGGGTGATTGATGCTTATCTGCTGACATTAGGTGGTTTTATGCTGCTTGCGGCACGTGCCAGCGACATTTATGGCAGAAGAGCAATACTTCAGTCTGGACTTATCTTATTTACTTTAGCCAGCCTCGCCGGCGGACTTGCAACAACAGGCCCCATGTTATTAGCGGCACGTGCCATACAAGGACTGGGAGGCTCAGTGCTCGCCACATCTACATTAACTGTAATCGTTGCAGCATATCCGAGAGGTGCCAAGCAAGATCGGGCGATATCGTTATGGGCAGCCTCTTCTTCTATTGCATCTGCGTTCGGAGTAGTGATTGGCGGTGTGCTAACGAGCGTAATCAACTGGCGTTGGGTAATGTTTGTCAACGTTCCGATCGGGGTTGTGCTCAGCGGTATGGTTGCCATTTGCCTGCTTCCACAGTCGAAAGAAAATAACCCCGCCAAGCTGGATATACCAGGAGCTGTTACAATTACGCTTGCCCTGACGGCCTTTATTTTTGGAATCACACAGACGCTTGAACGGGGTTGGAAATCTCCAGTTGTTCTGTGCTCGTTAGCCGGTGCGCTTGTGCTATTGCTGGTGTTCATCGCTATTGAAAAAAACACAGCTGCACCTTTAATACGTCTAAGCATTTTCCGCCACTGGAATGTACGGATTGGCATTTTCATGGTACTCGGACTTGGTGGAGCTCTAACAGCCAACGTGTTATTTTCATCCCTAAGCTTACAGCAAATCAGCGGATACAGTCCGCTGCAAACGGGATTAGCGCTGCTGCCTATGGCGGCTATGCTTGCTATTACTTCGATTATATCCCGTTCACTTCGTGCCGCCGGATTTAAAAGACTTCCTTTTCTAGGTGGTCTCTTGGCCGCTGCAGGATTTGTCTGGTTCAATTGGTTGCCAGCTCAACCCGACTATATTTCTGAGTTCTTGTTTCCAAGTTTGCTTGTTGGATGTGGACTAGGATTGATGTTAATGACCGCCATCCAAGCTGTGCTTGCGGGCATTCCGGCACAGGACACAGGTCTTGCTTCCGGTTTGCAAAATACAGCACGTCAACTTGGCGGGGCACTTGGTATAGCCATACTAGTGACACTCTCTCATTCTATGACGACTCTACATGCAGAGTATGGGAGTACAGCCGTAGTGGCGCAGCTAGCCGGTTACCATAGTGCATTCCTTGCGGCAGGCGTAATCTGCGGCATGTCCGCCCTGATATCGTTATTACTTCGTAGTAATAGAGCCGATTGATAGTGAATACATCGCTGGTAAGCCGCAAGGAATAATCCTCGCGGCTTTGACTACCGTTTCAATACGATAGTTGTGGGCTTTCTTGTCTCTATTGCATGTTTTATTGCTTTGCCTTACCTCTCATCGGTTACGGCTTTCGAAGGTATATACTTTTTAATATTTGCTAATATGGGAATCGCATTTCCGCTGATTTTGGGACTGCTGAATTCGTTAAATCCGACAATCCGTGGCACGATCTCAAGCCTGGCCAATTCGATCATGTACGCTGCGACAACACTCGGCTCTTGGATCGCAGGCATGATTTATGCTGCTTTTAACGGTTTTTATGCCGTAGGCATTTTTGCAGCCATTTGCTTTGCTGGTTCGTTGTTATTTTTTATATTAAGTGGTATTTTGACGATTCACTCGAAAACAAAAAAGGAATTTGCATCTTGAATGCATATAAGAAATTCAATGGATATTCTAAATCCTCCAAAATTCAACATACTAAGTATTAGTGAGAATGAGTTTGATATTCTAATACAAGTGGTGACGAACTCGCCCCCTTTAGCTTGCCCTCATTGTGGATGCATAGCGAACCTCTATAAACACGGTAACAGGGAACATGTTTGTATGGATTTGCCTCTTTACGGCAAGCGTGCAGGACTTCATATAATGCGTAAGAGGTATCGCTGTAGAGATTGCAATCGAACCTTTTGGGATCGCTTAGACCACACCATAGACGAGAGGCGAAACTGCACCAAGCGATTATTGTCTTATATAGAAAAGCAATGCCTTAAACGTACGTTTGTCAGCATATCCGAGGATGTTGGATTGAATGAAAAAACGATACGTAACATTTTTCGTGATTACATCAATCGTCTTAAAGAAGCCATTCGGTTTGAAACTCCTAATTGGCTTGGGATTCACGGAATACACATTATCAAGCCAAGATGCATGTTAACCAACATTAAGGAATGTACTTTGTTAGACGTTCTACCCACGACCGTTTTACCCTCCTAAAACGCCACAAAGAGCTTACAGAGATGGATAAGATAACGCTTGACCTATGGACGAATAATCACCCTTTACTGGGGATTGCTTATGAAATAAAGGAGTCCTTTTTCGATATTTGGGAAAGCAACACAAGACAAATAGCGTTCCTCAAATACCTCAATTGGAGATCTAAAATACCAAAGGAACTCCAATCCGCTTTTGAGCCTTTAATTATGGCCGTGACGAACTGGGAAGAAGAGATATTCACCTACTTCGACCATCGCTTTACAAACGCCTATACGGATTCTCTCAAAAGCCTTATCCGTGTCATTAACCGTTTAGGCAGGGGCTATTCATTTGAAGCCTTACGAGCCAAACTTCTCTATACAGAGGGGCTTGCAAAGCAATGCAAGCCAAATAATCAGCGGCGGATCGAAACTTACGTAATGGAAGAAAACTTCCCAATGTTCAAAATACCTCCCGTTATTCGTGAACCGAAAAAATCAACTCTGCTTGGCATTGATATTTTCACCTTGATTGAGAGATTGGAAAAGGGCGAATTATAAGCCTTTTTCCACCAATACATCGCTAGTGTATGTCCTGAATCCGTAATGAAAACAACGGCAGACTTCCTAGAGTTCGTCGAAGTTTCATTCTTAGAACACAAATAAGCCGCAAGGAAAAATCCTCGCGGCTTTGATTTTCATAGTAATGAGTCTTTATTTACCTCTACCATCATCCTCTATTCTCCCAAATACCGTTCTTTCAGCACATTCAGATGATGCAGCTCATGCCCCGCAATCATATATGCAAGCGCACACGCCGAGATCGTCATATTGTTCGAGGTACCGATCCGCAGTACAGCTTCGTCGGTAAGACCGCGCAGCAGCGTAAGTGTCGATTGACGGACGGCTCGATAGTCCTCGATCAGCTCGGACATCGGCATTGAAGCGAATGCAGCACCGCTCATGAGCAAATTCTCATCGAATCCTGGCAGAGGTGTCTGATCCCCTCTCGCAATGCGCAGTAACCGATATGCCATGACGCGTTCCGTGTCAGCGATATGACCGAGCACTTCCTTGATGGACCATTTACCCGGCGCATAGCGATAATCTCCCTGCTCCTCCGACAGATTCACGAATAATTCCGTCGTCAGCTCTAGTTGGTCAGCTAGCATCTCCCGAAGATCCCCTTCCGGAACAAGACCAATGTAATTTGCAAAAGCTTCACCATACTCTGCCGCGAGTGGCTGTGTCAACATGATATCCACGCTCCTTTTCCAAAAATTATAGCATACACCTTCCACAATGCGGTGTTTTGTCTATGCTGGCAGTTAGGAAATTAGTAGAGCATATGTGCAATATATGGAATGAAGACCAGTTAAAATAACGGATGGAGTTGAACACTTATATAGCTTCCTTTTTACATGTTATGATCACAAAATTCATAGAAGGCTTATTTTTCATATTTTTATTGGGCTCATCAATCTCTGAGAACTGGATTAATCCATACTTCTCAAATTCTCGTCTTACTGAATTCGAATCATAGAAGAACATTTTGACGCCTTCCATGATCTCAAATCGATCTTTACTCAGTTCTCTGCCCTTGCCATACATGGGAGCCTTTTTTGTAACAGCAGTAAACATCATGTATCCATTGGGATTTAACTGATTGTAGCAATCATGAATCAATTTTTCCCGTTCACGACGGTTCAATAAATGAATCAGGGCGTAACAAAATATCGCATCATATCGCTTGTTATCAAATGGCATATTCGTCACTGAACCATGATAAATAGTAGCATTTACCCCGTTTTTCCTAGCTAAATCAATTGCTGTTTTTGATATCTCAATACCTGTCACATGCATTCCGTTATCTGAGAATATCTTTGCATTTCTTCCGTAACCAAAACCAGGTATCAATACGTCCTTCACTTTCTTCTCGAGGAAAAAGTCCTTTGCCATAAAAGCAGAGTCGGAAGGTTCCAATCCCCACATCATTTGTTTCTCAATAAAGCTTGCTTCCCAGAATTCTGTCATAGCTTTCTCCTCAGTGATGGTTTCAAATGCGATATAATACAAAAGCATATAATGTATATTGTAGATATCTTATCTCTGTAATTAGACTATAAAAAACATCTCTGATGAAGTGAGTGTTACTTAACTTCATTAATTGTAAGCATATTGAGTTACTTTAGTAACCTTTTTGTTCTGCAGATGCGCTCTAAAATAGGTTTTGCTTGTGTCATCATATTGAATATACGATACCCTTCAAAGATATTATAGATCTCATTTGTCTATTATTGTACAGATGCGAAGTACGTAAGTCAATTTTCCCTAATCAAACGCTCCAAAAGAGAATCAAGGATCTAAGTCAAAAAGTGAACACCCCTTTTCCTTCTATTGGCCACGCCCTTAGTCATATGTATACGGTTGACACGATGTGGTTCACGGAACCAGATTAGAATTTCGTCGCATCTTGAAATTGAAATACTGCTCACCTTGCTCCTTGTCCACCTTGGCAATCCAACCGACATTAAACTGTGTTAATAATCCCGAAGTGAAATGCATGTCATATCCTGCAACATAGAGCAGCGCTGATGATTAGTGAGGCATCACTACATATTCCCATACTCCAGACACATAATAAAAACCGATCCTGGCTCGCTTTACTTGGAAGGAGTAGGATCGGTAATATGAATTATTGTTCTCTTATAGCGACATCCGGTATATATGCAAGACATCGGAGCGGCTCAATTTCTTAAAGTTTCCTAAATCACCATATATCATTGCTTTATCCGCCATTAATTCAATCGTTGAATCGTCGATGCCATAATCCGCTAATCTGCTTGGTGCAGAAAGGGATGCAAAGAATTTCCTAAGCTCGGCGATACCTTCTTAAGCAACTTGTTGATCGTTTTTGCCTTCAGGATTGATGTTAAAAACACGTTCTGCGAATTGTTTGAATCGCCCAATGTTGGCATCTAGCGAGTACGTCATCCAGTTTGGAAACAAGATGGCAAGACCTCCGCCATGCGGAATGTCGTGAACTGCCGATACCGCATGCTCAAGAGAATGAGAAGCCCAATCGCCCGTGGTGCCCATGGACTGCTTTCGCGTCTTCCTCCTTAATTGTAGCATTGTCTCATTTCTAGCTGCTCAAGAGGGTTCCTATCCCTCGGTTCATAGCCAGCTTATAGTAGTGATGGGCCATGGCGATATCGAATATCGCCATGCCCATAGGATTAAACATGATAGCATCGTTTGGTCTTCGTTGTTTTAGTTCATTTTCCAGCACAATGTCCACAATGGATTTCGTGTGCTCTTTTTGCAATCCCATTTGTTCATTCATGTGCAGGATATCCGTATTTTCCCGACAAACCTCTTCCCAGTTATCGACTATAATGGATTTCGTGTGTTTCAGAATTTCAGGCCTAAAATCCCGTAAGGATACATTCAGAATAAGAGCATTGTCCTTAGGTTTTCGATCTATATAACCAGATTTGGACACCGTGCACGTGATAAATATATCCGAGTTTACATAAGCGTCTTCCCAGCTCTTGCAAATCTCCACTTTCCCCTCTAAATGCGAAATTTCCTCTGGTTGAACTCCTGCCACATCGTAAATATATATTTTGCTTAAGCGCTCTCCGAGCAATGAGCATAACATCTTCAAATGAAATTTACCGATCGGGCCAAATCCTACAATGCCTGCTTGAATATTTTCCAGCCGTTTCGTATTTTCATAGTATTTCACGATTAAGCCTGACACGGCTGATGTGCGTATGACGCTTATCAGCGAAGTATTGATAGTTGCTATCGGTACACCCGTTTCCGCGTCGTTAAGGATCGTTACCGAATTGGCCCGAGGCAATCCTTTTTGTATATTATCTGGAAAACTGGCAATCCACTTTATTCCCGCGATCTGAAATGCGCCGCCTGCGTAGGCAGGCATCGCAATGATGCGGTTGGCTTGATTCTGGAATCGTAAATAAGGTTTAATCGGTTGCGAGTATTCCTCATTCGCGATGCAACGAACCGCTCGTTCGATGACATCAATATTGGCATCCCAATCCACACCGAGATCCAAAATATCGGCATGATTCAAATACAGCATATAGAGAACCTCCCGTCATTTGTACGGCCTTTGACCGGCACGCAGTTAAAATAGTGACTATCTAAGCTTTTTCCCAAATTGCTGAACGCGGTCCTGCGAGCATAGAACTCCGATTATGCGATCTTCGACCTTTATGAATTCAATTTCAATCTCTACCGATCTAGCAAAATATGATAGCTCTGAGAGCGGAAACAATTCAAACTTGGATTGATCTTGCCCACTAATTAGTAGCTTCGTTCCATCACTATCAATTACCAGTTTGTAATCACTATGCAGTTCGTACTCCCCAACAAAATCTGTGAAGTCGCTTGGAGATACCTCAATGGTTATTTTTTGGCCCGGATAGTAGTTCGGCCAATGATACTCTTCGGCAATAGCCGAAAGGATATTTTGTATGATCGGTAAACTGTGATCTGTATTTACCATCACAACTGCCCCGTATCCAAGCTTGCTGTAGCCAACAAAGCGGCTGCAGTATCCTTCATTAATACCTTGCTGTCCAAAACGATGATACTCATCCTGTCCGCCTAACGCAAAACCTAGCCCCGTGTATAGATCTCGGTACGGTTTCATCATCTCGTTCACGGAGGAGTTTCTCAGGAATACATCCGACTTGCCGATTATTGCTTCCTGGATAGCGATGATAAATTTTGCTAAATCAGTCGCCTGGTTTGCCCTTTCATTCAATTCCTTATAAGTAATTTGCCGCCCTTCGCAAACAACGGCAATATGACTTGGAGTATGGGAAACCTGTGCTTCAAAAAGCTCGCTGATCGATTGATGGAATGGATACTCTGTATTCAACTGATTAACGATAAGGAGGATCTGCTTCTCTTCCTCGGAAAATATATCGAAATCGGCCAATGGAACATCCATATGAAATAGCGCCTCTTTGTTGTGTGAGAAAATAATCAGCTTTCTTCCTTTGGCCAACCGCCCCACAAATGCCCCATATGACCGTCCGGATCGCGGAAAGTGAAGCCGTACCCGCCCTGTGGCTTGTACACCATTTCGCCGATATCGTTCCCTTTCTTCTTTAACTCCTCGTACACTTCATGAATATTGTCTACCTCCAGCGAGATGATTGGCTGATGCTCTCCACTGCTATTCGTAAAGTCCAGCTTTGGCACCTCTGGGCATCGAATAAGCCCAAGTCCGACTCCCCCGACGTTAAGCCAAGCCTCTTGGTCACCCGGGGAGTATTCGAAAGTGAACGGAATACTGAGTACCTCATTGTACCACCTAACCGAAACCTCTAGATCACGAACCGGCAATGAAACAACTGCATAGTTTTTTATCTTTATTTCCATTATGTGTATTCCTCCTTGTTAAATATATTGATTTCAAGGCTTCTGTAATCACAATTCCCCATCGGCTTATCTGCAGCGAATTGAACAACTGGGATGTTGAATACGTGTTCTGGTGAATATATCTTGCTGTCTAATACGATATTCGTTTCCCCCTGCATTGGAAGCACATAAATATGGCCAAATAATATTTCTCCATCAGTTGGCATGCCGAGTAATTTGCAATACCAATCTCTTGTGTTCTCAATATTGCTTACTTAATCGATAACTGGAACGAATACATCTACTTTTCCTGGCCATTCCGGATCTTCAAATTGATAGACCTCGAGTGCAAGTGCCTTCGAATTGTTTTCAAATCCATTGTTTGCAAGGTAAGTATGGATTTGTTCATAAGGGTCTTTTTCTGTTCTTGTTGTCGCATAGGAATGTGGCGGAGCTGTAAAACCAATCATGCCTTCAGGGATATCCTCAAGAGTACTTACTTCCATGCAGAAAAAATAAGTAAATAGTACTTCCGATGAGAAGTGCGGACACACATATTCATGTGAATTGATTACGTTTTTGATTTCATGTTTGCGATTCAAGAAAGATTCTTTTGTAGCTTCAACTCTCTTTGGGTCATGATTCTGAAAACTAGATGTTACTGGAATGCCGATAAATTTCTTTTCCTGGAGGTGAACAATCTCGACTTGGTCTTGGTTCATATTCATTTCTCCTTTGAAATTATTTCGTAAAGCTTTTGAGCCATCTTGAATCCTGATTCAAATCAATCAAACTGAGCAAGTTTCCATCTGGATCTTCAAAATCCATTAAATAAAAATCGCCATTGTCACGGATATCAAACACGTTTACTCCATTGTTCTTCAGATACTCATGAGCAGAGTGGACATCCTCGGTTAAGAAGTTATAGTAAGGTGTGATTAATGCATCTTTGTTCTTAAATGTAACCGGCTGCTTTTCATCTACTTGTATCAGTCCCAATACAGTAGGAGTATGATTCAGTTTCAATGTTGCACCCAATCCCCAATTTACGGTTAGTTGAAAGCCTAAGATGCTCTCATACCAGTGAATGGACTCTTCAAGATTTTTGACTGGAATAAAGATACTTCCGATTTCTCTAATAATAGCACCCATCGAAGTCACCTCATCTGATTTGTTGAAAATCTAACGAGTTAGTAATTTAGTTCGCAGTCGTGGTTCTCCCAAATATCAAATAGGTTGCCATCCAGATCTTCCAATACAAAGAATTTCCCGTACTTCCCCTCATCGCTAATGTTTCCGACATTCACGTCTTCTGATTTCAAATAGGTATGTAAAGACTCAATATCATTTGTGAAAAAGGTTATGATCCATCTCTTCTTATTGTTGATTTCGAATACGGCTCTCGTGTCGTTATCACTTTGAATTAAGTCTAATATAGGCCTATTGCCCCTAAACAAACTTAAATATCCTTCCCGCTGGTGTCGAATGTTAAATCCAAAGTGTTTCACATACCATTCTGCTGATTTCTCGATGTTAGCCACAGGAATGACATTGTATGCAATTCCAAGGATTTTCCCGTCACTCATCATATTGCCTCCTATCAGAGTAACTATCGATTCCCCATATTCGTTAGACCTGTACAAGGAATACCTAGAATATTCGTTTTCTTGAGGTGTACAATCTCAATCGAGATGGTCAAGAAGATCATTTCTGAATGCTTAAGGTTTTTAGGTTCTTCGGCAATTTCATAAAATGTCCTCATGTATTTTACGGCGAACAGCCTTATGGCTCCATCGGAACCTGTTAGAATGTGTTGGTGTGCTAATATGAAGTCCTGTTGGTGGGTTTCTAGAGTTCTCTCCATCGACTTGCCTTGGAAGAGCGTGGGGCGCGAATGCTGGTACGTTACGCGAAAACTATAATTTTAGAAGTTAGTGCTCAAAACCATTAGTTTCTAGCTAGTTGAGATATTTAATATAATAGAACAATTGTTCTCTTTTGTAAATATAAACAATTTATTTCTTTCCGGAATATCGCATAGCCTTTGTATTCACGAATACAAAAGGCTTAAGGCGCGTAGTACCGGGAGGCTTTTCTACTTTGATTCTCATGGTGTTAGATGATGGCGGCGATCTACTTGGGGGTCATCAAAGGTTAACTATTTATCTGTTTAACTCTAAATAATTCATATTATAATCTTCTCCTAAGAAATTCACCTCTTCAGAAAATCCATTAAATCCCCACTCACCATTCACGTTAAGAGTAAAGCGATATTCTCCTTCCCCAACCCTTTAGCTCCTCATCATTAGCTCTCCCCTACAATTACACTGAATATATATTATAAGTTTGGCCGTAGTCGCGTATTTCAAAATTATAACAGATCCAAGTATTTGTTACTTGAAATTTCCCGGGTAAGCGCAGAATTCGCTAAAACAATCCACCTACTGACAGAATAGCTCAGATTGGTTTACGCCGAGTTCTTCCAACGCAACTACAAATCATAATGCATGCGAGCTAGAACCTGTAACCACTGCACCTCTGCGCCCATATTGTTAACATAATGTTATTACTGTTAACTCAACGCCGCTTCTCATCACATTATTCAATTCAGCACGAGTTTTAACACCAACAGACTTGAGTCTGCTCGAATCTATCTTCATAATAAATTTATTATCTTATACATTCATTTTCACTTCCTGGCAGAAAGGATGCCCAATATGAACAGCAATTCGAATATACGAACCAAACGCGATATTACCAATGCATTTATGGAACTGCTGACGACTAAGACTTTTTCATCATCCATTACTATTCAGGATATTTGCGAAAAATCGTTTGTTCACCGCAGTACCTTCTATCGTTACTATGAAGACAAGTATGATTTGCTCAACAAAGTCACGACCATGATTGCAACTGACTTTTTCCAGAATGTGAATAGCAACCGTGAGTCATTGCATTCTTTCTACGAGCAAATGCTGAATTATGTAGAAGAACACAAACAACTGTTCCTTAACCTTACGATTAAAAACAATAACAATGATTTTGCGACAATTGTCTTATTCTGAAACATATATCTCTAATTGAATGTCGTGTCCCCACTATCTACTCTGCTATATTCGTCATGACAAAAACGAAGGAGGAGCATGAGTTGGACAGATTATTTACTACATTCGGGGATTTCATCATTCGACGTTCCAAATTCACGATCATCCTGATCACGATATTGACCTTATTTTTTGCTATTGGTCTTCCGAAGCTTGATATGCAAATGGGCAACAACATATTCGTGAATGAAGCGTCTGATGTATTCAAACGCACGACAACCTATCAGGAGCAATTTGGCGAAGAATCCATTTTCGTTATGATAAGCGGAGATCCGCAAGTTCTTTTCACCCAAAAAACTTCACAGGAAATCGTTCGCTTTGCTCAGAAAGCCGGTCAAATCAAGGATATTACAGGCAGCATGCACTATATTGGCTTAATGAATGAAAATGATATATAATGGAAGGATAGTGAATGAGGGAGGGTGAATCGCATGAAAAGATGGTGGTCATCACATCCCAAACTTTCAAACAGCATGAACTTCATAATAACGGCTTTTTGCTTGTGTTTCGTTCCATTGTACATATTGCCGGATCATGTTTTTTGGGGCTTGGTAATTGGTTGTGCGCTTTCCGTACTGTTGAATAGTATGATCGTACGAACTGGAGATCTTCGAAGTTTCAATCTTAGATTGTGAACAAGCCGCAGGACTAGGTAATAGTTCGTGCGGCTTTAATATTACGATTTGAATGGATCAAGCCCATTGGGGTAGTACTCCTAACTCCAAACAACACCTCGCCTTTCTCAATGAGTTCATTTTGCGCCAAATCGTGCATCGTCGCCTTTCGACCATTCAATATACCGGAGGCAGCTAGCAGCATACCCCCTGTACAAACTCCAGCAACAATCGTTCCTTCGTTGTGCATCTCGCTAATCAGTTTGGTTAGGGTTCCAATCTTTTCTTGTTTTCGCGCCCCATGTTCAGCTTTATGATTCCAGCCACCACCAGGTACAATTAACAGATCTGGACGATTATCCATTCGTAAAAAATCATTTAGTTTAAGCGTAACTCCAAACGAAGTAGTCATTTCTTGTTTTGGTTCACTTGATATGGAGTCAACCTTGAAAGGAGCCCCTTCTTCTATTGCTCTTTTGTGTACCTCAAAGGGTGCGAAAGAGACAAGCTCTCCGAAGCCGTCAAACAATACAATTTGTATTTTCATTTTTGAACACCGTCCATGTTCGGAAAGAATTTTGTATTCTTCTGCCAGTTCGCTGAGTTCCCATGAATAAAGAAAGGTTCCGTATTAATTTTGTATATAATAATCTTGCCCTCTAAAGCCGTTAAATACTGATAGGAGCCCACAAAGACGAAGCCGATTTTGATCAATAACATGTTCGCCATATGCTTTCACAAATCTATTGGCATAGTCAGCGCTTTTCAAGTTGAATTGTAGAGACCATAGCGCCCAGAAGATATCATAATGCCGATCTCCTATCCCGCCATACCCTACATCTATGAAGCCATTCCGTTTATTATCTTGCAGAATTAAGTTCGGCAAGCAATAGTCGCCATGTATGATCACTTTGTCTTCTTCAGCGTATTTATATAGAGACACCATATCTTTATATGCGGATTCTCTACTGGTATATCCCATATAGTGAAGAAGGCTCTTTTCTGCCTTCCCTTCCCTGTAATTGAGCTCTGCCCGGATGAACATTTCCTCTAGCCCGTTCGTAACAGGGCAATCCGTATGTGGAATTTGATGCAAATGTAGAAGGCTTTCCGCAAATACATCGCATAAATGCTCTGGGTGAGCTATATATTCATCGCTTGCTGCATGTGAACCGGGAATTCGTTCGGTGATCAGATAATCATTATTATCATTGGAACTGTAGTGTATTACGCTTGGGCATATGCCTTTATGATGCAAATAGCTCGTCATGATGGCTTCACGCTGCATTTGTTCTTTTGGAGTTACTTTTAGGAAGACATCGTAGGATTGATTTTTCATGTGATATACTGATGATCTTGCGGTTTTCTTAACGACTGTCACTTCTGCTTCACTGAAGTAGGCTTGTATCTCGATTGGAAATAGTTCGGTTATAACTCTCACCTCGATTCAACTGACAATATCTCACTTGGCGGTCTGCTCATTCGGGTGTCAGGTCTATAGTATTTGGTTAGCCAGTGGTACAATGACTTTTCATTGAAACCAAGACTTTCATATAACTTCCTCGCATAATTGCCTTTCACAACCCCCAGCTGAACGATGGTATTGCCGCGACGCATGATTTCATTTACAAGAAATGAAACGAATGGTCTGCCATATCCTTGAGATTGGAGATCATGCCGAACAGAAACATGACTCAGCTCATTGCCATCAATATTTCCAACCCCTGCGATTTCCCCTTCAACAAGAAGCACGTATATGTTGCTTTTGTTATCGAACATGCGCTTTCGTTCATTTTCATTCGGTGGGAAATAATAAGTCGGAAGCAAATCCAAACTTTCATGCAACTTGTAAAAAGCGACCTCGATAAGTATATGACAGGTCTCATAATCATCATCTTCATAAGGTCTAACCGAAATATGTTGTTCAGGAAGATAGCCACCTTCCCGCTCCATGATGTGAGACGACCAACTGATGTAGTAACCATTCTTATATAAAAATTGCAAAGTAGATCGATCGCCATCCATGCATCCACCCATCGAACGTTCTACGATCTTGTGTGGGGTGAGCAAGTGGTCTACCTTAGCCATGAGGGAAGTTCCAATCCCCTTCCTTCTGTATTCCTCGCTAACATATATCGTTGTCTGTGCTTTTCTTTTTATCCCATCAACGGATAGGAAACCTACTGTTATGCCATTATAGTGGGCGACAAATATACCATCCGGGAACATTTTCTCGCATCTTAGCAATTCTTTAATCTGTTCATCTCCACACAACATAGCTCTGATTGAATTTTTATCCCTTTCAGGTTGGTATGGTTCTATTATCAGATCTTCCACGCGCACACTCCCTTTCGTTAGCCAGTTGATTTTAGGGAGTCATATTTTACCACATGCATATGTGTAAGTACTAGTTATTTTTTAACAGTCTTCTACACGAACAATTCGCAATCTCTGTATCCCGACATAAACTGTCGTCACCTTATGGACAGTGATAAAGGGGCTCTCACTCCTCCACCCTTTCCACCTGCTATAATGATGCACGTAGGGGACATTAATTCTACTCGCTTCTCCGTTCGTGAAAAAGGCAGCTGACCCCAAGGAGCCGGCTGCCGCCAATTATCTTTATTGAGTTATCGTCCCGTTAGCCAAATCATTCTTCGAGGCATGCAACAATGATTACTACCGCTTCAGGAAGCTCGTGATCTCTGCGCACAGCTCCTTGTGAAATTGAATTCGATCAAAGCCGGGAGGATCCTGTGATGGCAGAAATGATGGTGAACTCATCGAAGGTGGAAATGGGCTCAAAAAGGAAAAGTGTCCGGCATTTTGCACGGTTCTATATTGAACTTTATTTCGATCAGCAACCCCATTCATAATAATTTGCGCATGAAAAGCGGGTGTGTAAGAGTCTTTTTCGGCGTCAAGGATTAAAATTGGGACATCAACCTTGCGTAACGCTTCTTTGGATTGAAACCATACCGATGCCGGCGCGAGTAATACGAGCGACTGAATGCGGGGATCTGGCGTGACCTCAATGTGTTGCGGTTGCCCATCTGATGACTCATGAGGAAATGAGGTAGGCTCCCCACCTGCCGCTGCCAATGCCGTGTAGCCACCGAGGGAATGACCGATAATCGAAACGTCAATCGGGTACACTTTCCCAGCAAACCTCTCATTTTCAAAAAAACAGTCGATGGCCATCCGAATGTGACGGGGTCTGTTCGTCAGATTTTGAACCGTACCTTCCAAGCTATTATCATTTCTATTATTGTATGGATGTTCAGGCATACCGACGATAAAACCGTTCCGCGCTAAATGCTGAGCTAACATACGATAGGCAAAAGGAGTGCTGCCAGTACCGTGAGAGATCAGCACCAACGGGAACGTTCCTTCCAAAACCTCCGCATCCTTTGCTAAGTCAATCGAATAGGGCCCTAATTGAACGGTTTGCTCATCCGTACCCGTAGGATACATCACCCACATTGGAAATGTAATGCCCAAAGCCTTATCCGATATTTCGACTTTACGGAGTCCCGCGGCCCCTGGCTGTTTGATTTCATTTATGTCCATTTTATGTGTTCCCCCTAAGATAGTAAGATGTAGACTCGAATGAAATGTTAATTCATTTATACTATACGGTAATTCATGTTAGCGTGTTGAACCTATTTTGCAAAGGTACAGTCGGATGTTGAGTCGTCTTGTTTATTTCACTTGTCCATAATGTACTGCGCTGCATACGGCTAATGAATTCCCGTCCGGATCAAAAAATCCACTAACTCCATTCATCATTACAATCCGAGAACGCAACCCTATTAGCATCTCCTCTACATTGGCTGAGTAGAAGTCAATTACACTATGGGTTACATCCGTATATGTATTCGTAAAAGCAAGTCGTTGTTCATCTTGATTCTCAACCAAGTATAAGTTTGGAACTCCGAGACGTTCGCCTCCATCCAGATAAAGCATGGCTGCCTCCCAATCTTCGTCCGGTTCTCCAAGAACCTTCATGCCAAAGGTCTCAGTATACCAGGCTATTGCTTTTCTCAAATCCGACACAGGGATTTCGATTGTAGCAATGCGTGGTACAATTGAACGCAGGACTTCTCGTTCGATGTTTTGCCCAAATCCATCATGATTCATGAAATCATCCGTTAATACAAACAGCTCCTTTTTATCTACATAGCTATGTTAACAATACGATCTATGTTAGATAATCATGTTCTACTTCATTGCTACATTCATGTCCGCTTGTACGCCGAGCACCTTATAAGCAAGAAGAATGGCACCGACTACGGGTGGAAATAGTGGTTTAACCGCACGATATTGCTTAACTGGATGCGCTATAAGCATTTCAGTTAGTTTGCTTCGCATGTAGGAACTGCAGATGACGCTGCCGATTAGCGCGACATCGATGCTGCGTTCAGCGAAGTTGGAGCCGACAAGCTCAATCCCTAATCGGAGCTGCTCTACAGCGCGGTTGCATACGCTTCTTGCTATACTGCTGCCCTGTTCTGCCGCTGTGGTTACACATGGAGCGAATTGCCCAAAATGCTGATCGCGCTTCATCGTATCTGGCTCAAATCCCCGCCGAGCAAGAACCTGGAACTGCTCTAAGCTGTTCGTTTTCCAATGCTGCATCATCTCTGCAATCAGTCCTTCATTCGAATCGTCTGGGCGACCTGCAAGTACTTCATACACAGCATCATAGGCAAGATGACGTGCTGCGCTATATGCGTAATGGCGATAATCCAAGTTTCGGGTTCGTGTACCGTATTCATTGATGCCCATAATCATCGTTCCTGTTCCGGCAATGGCAATGATACCTGGTTGATTTTGAAGTGCTCCTGCGTGAGCAACATCGGAGTCATTCAAATGCAGCTTGGGACAATCAAGCCCCGGTAAGTCAGTAAATGCATGAATCCATGCGTCATCTGCTTCTGAGTCATAGTCCGCAAGGCCAGCAACAAGCGCGGCCACAGAGGTTGTATCTCGTCCTGCTATCGCAAGCGCATTCTTAATCGTCGCTTTCACATTCTCAGCTGCGTTCTCGTCTTTATACTTGGATGCACAGCCGCCTTCCGCATAAGCAAGCTCATTTCCGTTTAGATCACAGATCATAACTCTTGTATTCGTGCCGCCTCCATCAATGCCGACAACAATATTCCGCTCCATCACAGCAATGGCCCCCTAACCAATTATCGAACTCAAACCCATCATCACTCTATTAGCAGCTATCCCTTCAATCGTAAGTCATCCATGCAATTCCATTACATTTCATATTCTTTAAAAATCTGCGATAAACCTTCTTTTCCGGAGCAATTGTAGCATGATTTTGTTGGCTGATTCATCATTCTCGGAAGTACTGCATTTCTGTGATAATAATTAGCTCCGCTCACTCCAATATCTGTATAAGTAACACATAAAAAAACCCGGATGACAGCCACTTTTTGTCTCCAGTGGCGATCTTCCGGGTACCCGTTCCATGCAGAAGAGTTATTGGTAATTAAAATACTTCTGACTAACTTCATTATAAAGAGTCGTATAATGCTCATTATTCTCGGCAATATCCAGTTCATTGATTGTCAGCGTATTCAGGGGGCTATCGTTACTTGGAAATACATACTTCCCTTGATGGTTCCCTATAATTTCAAATGCACCAGATGGTTCCTCTGGACTTTGATATAAAAAGAGTAAATAACTTTTCCCAGCAGTTAACGGTTTATAGAACTCATTCGGGAATTTTGCATAAGCGCCCGCCAAATCTCTCCACTGGGCATAATATTCTACCACCGGCAACTCGTCGCCTTCCTTCACCAGATCGTCACCCTTAAAAACTTTCTTCACTTTAATATTTGAAAATGTACGTGTATCCAGGGGATATTTATCTTTTTCATCCAATGTTACAATAGAATCCGTTTCTTTCTCCCAGTCTACTTCTACTATGACTGTTGCTAATGATTCCATCTCGGAGAGGGAGTAATTATGGTAGTCTGCTTCTGGACGCAATTCTTGTGTATGCAAATGCTTATATCCAAAAAAAACGCCAACTCCCAACAAAACGACCAATCCTGCTGTTAGCCATTTTTTCAAACAAAACACCTCCCATTGTTTTTATTGCACTTGAGGGCTGATTTCATGAAAGTCCATCATTCTCAGAATGACGATTTCATTTTCCGTATTTCGCTTTTATATTGTTTTTATCATAGGTCTGTATCGTGTAATAGCCGTTATCCCCTTGTTTCATAATTGCATTTGATGTGGTAGTAGGATGATCGAGACCCCATGAATGGCCCAATTCATGCAGAAAAACCTTTTTTCGTAAGTCGGAACTTAGGAAGGAATATCCTACTCTTGTTTTTGAATCTGTATTCGTGTTGATTTTAATAATTGAATCCTTCCAAGAGCCATTCCAGTCACAAGTGTATCCCAATATGACACTATATTTATAATTGCAAGTTTCCCCCCAACTTCCTGTAGCCCCCAGATTCTTCCCGATTATATTAATTCGAGCAAAATGAGGTGTTTGATCAAGACTAGATTGTTCATAAGGCTGATTCAATCCTACCTTTGATGAGACACCGTTCCAGCTAGAGTACCAACTTTTAAAAGAGCTCAGGTAGTTCGACATGCTAGGACCTACTGCTACCCCCAAGCTGGTTGTATCACTCATGTCCCAAGACCCGCTCACGTAGTCTGAATTAGCTGCGTCAACTGCTGACCTAACGAGAAAAATGGCAAGAAAACAGGTTAAAGCGATAATCCATTTTTTTTTCATAATGTCCACCTCTCATTTGAATTTCTCACAATCCCAAAACATCGGAATGTAACGATCAGGAGAACCTATCATTCTTTACTTTGGGTAGTACTGTCACTTAACAACGTAGATTTCACGCATGGCCTTCAGGCTTATTGTGCGTTTCAAAGCTCTCTGGTGGCTGGAGGAAGTTCACGTGGTATGTTGCATGTACATCATAATCGCTTTTTGTGAATTCATTTCTTTTCTATTAAGTTTACATAGTAAAGTTCTCTTGCAAGATGAGAGTGGGAATATGCAATGATGAGGGTATACAATTCGGGTCTAATGAAAGCGCTGTCTAAGGAGTGTACAATGAGGTTTAACTTTCAAACAATTACAGATTGTTTTTATTTTCCGTCTCTAAAAATCTCAGCTCCTCTCCTTCAAATTAAATCTATACTACCTAAATCACCCATTTATGTCAACGATACTTTGGGCGATGGTCTTGGCACTGCCGATTATATCTTTGATTAATAATAGTAATGATATGGGAAAAGATAGAATTTATTTCTATATTAAAGGAGGAAGACTTATTAATAGGTAGAATATATTCATAAAAGGGGGTGATCATATGAACAAAATAACAAAAATGATGGCGGTTGTTGTGTGCGCTTCTGCATTCCTCGTGGCGTTGCCAAGCCCGTCCCATGCAGCCTGGTGCGGCGGAAAAACTTTAATCAAAACCGAAACAAACTGCCTCAATGGAAAAACCTACATCACTAAACACTACATGCAAACCTGCAAGTATGACAACGGCCAATCGGAGACCAAAACATGGACAGAGACAGAAACCCGTAGCGGATGTATTGCCCAGAACTAATTCGGTTCACTAACAATTAATTTCATTCTTGTACATAAGCGGCTCTAATAATTCGTCCCATACCATGATAATGGTTCATGGTTCAGTTGAGGAATTGTAGAGCCGCTTTATCCTCCCTATTTTCGCACTCTCGCCGTTTCTCCTTTGTGTGAATCTCCTCTACATTTTCCAAGATAATTCCATCGATTTACGCCGTTTTGCGGTTACAAGTTGCATATTTATACCTGGTAGCACCCACATAGCATTTTGGTTTACCGTCATTTTTCTACACTGATTCTTGTCGCCGCTTTACCATCCTTCTCCGTACGTACCAACTGTAACAGAGCGGCAGCAGGCTGGCAGCGCCGATCCATGCGCCGAAACCGAAGATGTTTAGATATGCCTCCAACGGCTTGGCAGGATCGCCGTCGTCCATAAGTCCCAATCCTAGCGCAGCACCAAGCACCAAGCCCACGTTGCGCGTCAATGCAATCATACTCCCGAGCGATCCTGCGTCATCCTTCACCGCATGGCTCATAATGAAGCTGTTATTCGGCGAAGCGATCAGCCCCATCCCCGAACCGATCAAGGCCAGCGTACAAATAATTGCCCACAGCGGCAATACGCCGAATACCCCAGAGAATAGCAGGAACCCGCCTGCCATGGCGCATAATCCAAGCCCCATTAAGCGACGCGATCCAATCCGATCAGATAAGTGCCCTGCGACGGGGCCGATTACAGCCAAGAGCAGCGGATATGCCAGCATGACATAGCCTGTATCCGCCGTGGATACCGAGGTGGTTCCCGAAATATAAAATGGCATGAGAACCAATGCAATATTGGCCATCAGGAAAGATGCGCAGCTAATGATCAGACCGCAGGCTACGGCTGGAATACGGAACGCTGAGAGCGGCAGAAAAGGCTCTTTCTGCCGGGACTGCCACAACCAGCCCAAAGGGCAAACAGTCAGTAGGACTGCATACAGTAGAAGCATATTCGGAGATCGCCACCCTATCGCGCCTCCGTTCACAATGGCGTATATTCCAATGCTGATGCTGCAGATGAACAAAATGGCTCCAATTACGTCCAATGAGGCTTTCCTCGTCTCTTTCTTCTGATCAGCAGGGATGAAGCGCAGCGCTAACCCGGTTGCCGCGACCGCCACGGGAACATGAATCAGAAACGCCCATTTCCAGCTCAACCATGCCGCGGTGAAGCTGCCTGCAACCGGTCCCGCCATGCCGCCTAGGGCAACAGCGGTGCTCACAAAACCGAGAGCCCGCCCTCTATGCGTGCCCGGCATATGAAACGTGATAATTGCCATATTTGTCGCTTGGAACATTGCCGTACCTGTCGCTTGCACAACCCGCATGAAGAGGAGCACGGTGAGATTCGGCGAGAGCGCAACCAGAACAGAACTAATTGTGAATAGGGCTATGCCGCAGTTATGGATGCGGCGATGCCCCCAGCGGTCGCCTAACTTGCCCATCAAGGGGAGGAGCGACGTAATAGCGAGGAGATATCCAGTCGTCATCCAATGCACTGTCCCAATATCGGACTGGAACACGGAGACGAATCGGGGAAGCGACACATTCACTACCCCGGCGGTAAAGTGAGACAAGAATGCGCTGAGACAAATCGCCGTCATCATCCATGCCCGTTTTCCGTCAGCTGTTCCTAGTCTTTCGTGTGCAGCAACGCTCAACAGTTTTCCCTCCCCTTCAGCGGAAGAGCGGCTTGCCGGGTATCGAATACCGGCCCAAGTTTTGCGCAAATGGTTCTTCCTACATGGCCGTAGCCCTCGATGACAATAAGCTCATTTTTTGCATGCATTGTTATCACCATATCCTGTAAAGTTTATAATTAATATACATTGCGTTATAAAATGCACGCGCAGTATTTTGTGTGCAAAGTATAAAAACCCGGCGAATACCCACTCTTTGTCACAAGTGTCTATCTTCTGGGCTTTCATATACTCTAAATCTGGTTATTCCTCTATTTTGGTTTGTGTAACGTATGATTATGAACCGCTGTACAGCGTGATTTTATTTTTTATTATCTAAAGGAATCGATATTTTCTTCTTATAGGTTTTTATATATTGGTAGCCGTCCACCAGTAGGAATTCTGGTTTATCGGTTGTGTTAAACGAATACGTCTGTTCCCACAGAATGTTGCCGTTCTTCAAATCCCATTGTCTTTCTTTCGATATTGACGATACAGGAATAACTTTGCTGCCAGCCTGTACGGACAATGTGTCCATCTTCAAGAAAGTAAATTGTTTTCTCGCAATGACAACATCATGACCTGTAGCCGTTTTGGTAACGCTGCGAATCCAGAACTTTTCATCTCCAATTTGAATGGAGCGATCGGATGGTGATGCAAGCGAGATAGGCTCTTGTATGTTATGATATCCTTCAAAATTGACGAGTTCAAGCTCAATGGACTGAATATTGTCTGTAGGGAATGGATCAAATTTCAGTTCGAAGTCTGGATTACTTCCCCCTCCTCTAGTCCAACTAACTTCTTTTCCATTCACATAGAGCTTGGTTTGGCCTGAAAATCTCGGATATTCCTCTAATTCATAATGTCCCTTCACGATGGTTGAGGTTGGGGAAGCCGTAATGTAGTCATAATGAATGGTTCCTTTATCGACAACGATGGATTCGGAAATATCCTCTTTAATGATACTCTTCATCGCTTTGTTCGCTTCAAAATCGAAGGAGATGGGATAGGATATCTTCTCCCCATTGTCCAGCCACTCAGTGAATGTAAGGGTTAATGTACGAGAAAATGGACTGACTGGTTCGAAATCAGCATCTCCCACGAACTGGCTTTTATTTTTTCCGGGACTTCCGCCCCCCTCAATTGGGCTGGAATCGGTCAAGAACCCTTTCACATGTTCAAAACTATACCGTACAAAGTCGTGGTCCGTATACTCAGTGCCCGCGGGTCGATCAATTGTATAATATAAGCGGAATACGTTATCGTCCGCAATTACGCCATTAATAGCAAGGACAGTTCCATCCTTAAGCGTTGTGCTTTTGTTTACTTCTTGTGCGACTCCCTGCTTCATCACATCCGCAATGCTGTTGAAGTTGACGCCGCCAAACAATTTGCTGCCGTAATAAGCTAAGGCTGGATACTCGTATACCCCGACCATGAGAATGACTGCTGCCGCTGCCGATGCAACCCATGCTCTCGTCTTATTCTTGTTTCTTTTCTTGACAGGAACATGTTGAAGCGCATCTCGAAGTCTGCCCTCAAGTTCTGACGGAGCCTGGATTTGATTCAATATCTCTTTATGCTCCTGTAACTTCTCCTCGATCGTTGTCATAACGATCACCTCCGATCATCACTTTTAGTTTTTGTATACCCTGTGAGATTCTTGATTTGATCGTTCCAAGCGGCGCGCCGGTCATATCTGCAATCGTCTGATACGGAAGATCATGAACATAACGAAGCTCGATCGCCTCCCGCTGCTGTGCATTCAGATGGGATAGCAGCACCTGCATGTCCATTTCGGACTCGGTATCACGATAAGGATTATCATCTGTTAATGCAGCTAGTGATGGCTCTTGCTCGTCTTCCAGTGGTACGAACCGATCCTTTTTGCGAAGCAATGCTTTACAGCGATTGACGAGAATCGTCTTGCTCCAACTGTAGAACGCTTCGTTCATCTGCAATTGCCCAATCTTCTCATATAGTGCGACTATCATATCTTCCATTGCATCCATCGCATCATGCTCATTGCCCATGTAGGTATAGGCAAGTCGGTAATAAGCGTCCTTATCGGCCATAATGAGCTGTAATAATGCCTCTTTGTTGCCTTTTTTGGCTTGTTTGACAAGATGGCTTACTCTCATGTTCACTCCCCTTTTCATAGATAAGAGATCGCGGGGATCAGAAAAGTTCATTTTATATAAAAAATTATACATAAACGTCAAATAGCCCACACCTTGTTACACAGATGAGGGCTCTATTAATCGTCTGATTACACTGTAGATTGCTGCACTAGCTTGACGCCGCGTGGCGTTCTGACGAACAACCAATTTTAAACTCTTTTCGCAAAAATTGCGATTTGTAGAGAGTCGATTCGATTAATCTTGATTTGATCTTTCTGTTTTTACATTTACGGATGAGAGTTCCCTTGAAAATGCTCCATCATGGCGCCAAATATAATACGCTTGGTTCTCGATAAAACCGCAAACAAAATCTAAGAGTTCTGCTATAAAGTCTTGTTGCCACTCATTTTTTAAATTTTGATGAATTGCTAAGAGGCGGTTGTAAACCATGCTTTCATCCAAGCCGCTATCATGCAGCATAACTAGAAAATCGTATCCGCGCTTTACTAAAGGGTAATAATCTACATCATTCAATAGCAACGGCAATTTTTCAATTTCATTGAAAATCTGTTCATAATTACTCGGATGTTTATCTGTTATAATCCTCTCCTTCTGTTTAAGGATCAACGCACATTTGACAGGTTCGTTTTAAAGGATAATTCAGTTTACAGAGTCAGGAGAAATGATTTCCCACTTGCCAAACAGTGTTAAACCTGCGGCTTTAGCCAAGGACGTAGACGCATAGTTATCAAGCTGGCATCTGTATTGGGGTTCGTACCCTTGTGTGTAGGCGAACTTGCTAATGGAGCGCACTACTTTGCAGGCATGGCCTTTCCCTCGATAATCATTCAGCGTGAGCACTCCGGTATCCGCTATATGCGAATTCAGCCATGGGTACATGCTGGCGGCACTCACTAAGCGGTTATGCTCAAACGAGCCAAACACAGCCCAGTGATCCAATTCCACATAAGCGTCATCCAAGTCTTGTTCCGAGGCAGAGGCTTGGAATTCGGAAAATACAGCATGGTCTTGCTCTGTCAATTGCCGCAAATCACCGTCCACGGCTTCTTGCATCAATGAGTTCTTATCGGCTTCTGTAAAATAGAAGAGATAATCTGCCCCATGCAGCGTAACCCCTGCTTCATTTAATTTTTGTCTCAAGGTGGCTTCAGTCAGTTCTGCTTGCTGAGTAAGGCCCGCCTTATCAGCCATTGCCGGCGTCAGAACCGCCATTACCTTCCCGTCGGTCATTGCCAATACCATAACCCGGTTGTCATCGCTCAGGTCAGGGTTGATGGTGAGCGTAAGGACTTCATCGTGGTAAAGGACTTCCCCGTTTCCGAATTGCTCCCGCCAAAAGGCAGCAATCATCTCTGAAAATATAGGCATGCTTGTCGTTTGGAGTGGTTGATTTTGTTGATTTGGCATCTTGATCATTTCCCTTTTCTTTAGACTTTTCCCTACTCATTTGCATGTGCTTCCTAATATAAGAAGCCCTATGCCAAACTGTAAATGAAAAGTTTTGCTTTTACTATGTTGAATACTCCTTTATTTATTTTCTGCACATTCACTTGCTTCTGAATGATTCAAAATCCCATAAGATCCTTCACATGTTCCGCATTTTTTTTAGACGTTAGTTTTTCGAGTAATAGAAATGCAACATCAAAAGCTGTACCTGGATTGGAAGATGTAATAATATTTCCATCCTGAACAATTAAATCATTTTGCACAACTGCGCCGAAATTCTTTAACTGCTCTTTTCGTTTACTCGTTGAATGATTGTATGTGGTAGCTTTTTTTTCTTTAAGAATTCCGCTTTTGCCAAGTGCTAATGATGCAACACAGATACTAGCAATCGGTTTCTGATTGGAATAGAAATGTTGAATGATACTTAAAAATGGCGCACTGAAGGCATCCTCGTAAAATCCAGCTTCTTCAAATCCTCCTGGAATAGCGAGTGCATCAAACTCATCTAGTTGAATATCATTGACCGTTTTTTCAGGGATAACAGTAAAATTCCATGTACAGGTCAATTGATTCCGAAGTCCAACTGTTACTACCTCAGTTGAGCCATCTCCCTCCCATTTATTCCAACCTAGCACATCTGTAAATACACTAGCTTCTACAGCTTCAAATCCGTTAGCTAATAATAATAATATCTTTTTCATGTTCTAAATCCCCTCCATATCCTTATTTTATAAAAATATAGAAGGCTCATGAACAGGCTAGAAAAGGATATTTTATTGTTTGACTTTAATTTATTAATTATTTTGGTTATTCTATATTATAAAAAAAGGTTGGATAAGTTATGGATCAAATTGATAAAAATATCGTGAGAATATTACAGTCGAATGCAAAAATTTCCATGAAGGATTTAGCAGAAGCCGTTCATTTATCTTCCCCATCCGTAACTGAGCGAGTACGAAAGTTAGAGGAGCAACAAATTATTGAGGGTTACCATGCACGCGTTTCTCTAAAAAAAATGAACCGTCCAATCTCTGCACTTATTTTGTTTGAATCGAAGGATTGTAAATCATTAGCAAGCTTTTGTCGTAACCATCCAGATGTACTTGAGTGTCACCGGGTAGCAGGGGAAATTAGCTATATTGTCAAAATAGCAACGTATTCTGTAGAGAGTTTAGAACAATTTATTGATGATTCCATGCAATATGGTACGCCCTCAACAAATATCGTGTTATCTTCCTATGAACAAAAAGTAATCGACCCTTATACTAGTGAAGAAGAATGAAAAATCGCGGTATAATCAGTTAGCTAGTAGCGATACTTTCTCCTGAATTATTCATATGTAATCAATCGGGCAGATTAAAAGGAGGAATGCTCGGATGAATTGGGCATCTGTATTCGAAGTTTGTTACCAGAAAAATCCTGGTTTGACGGAGCAAGAAGCGGAACATTTTATTAGTCATTGGAACAACCCTCTATCTGAGGAGGAGATTGCGGAAATACGGGAAAGGCAGCGCAATCCCTTTCCTGTAACCGATCCTTTACATAAGCTATACCAGCCGTTCGATCCGGCAAAATGGTCTATTCCGAACAAGTGTCTTCCCGCCGCTTATCTTGATTTACTGCGTTTTTCCAATGGCGGTGAATTCAGAAATGGTGTTCGGCATTTTCAGTTTTTCAGTGCTGATGAGTTACGAGCGATGATGCTGGCCTATGAATTTCCCGAGTATATGCCAGAGGCGATCCCCTTTGCTATGGATGGCTGCGGGATTCATTATGCTTGGGATATGCGCAGCAGCTCAGAAGAAAATGAATATCCCATTCTTGTATCTCACTCGGGAAATTTAGGATACGCGGACAGCGCACAAGTTGCTTCAACCTTCATAGAACTATGTATGGGAACAATCTCGGCTGAAGATTTACTTTACGGTAATGATGAATGATTGCAGGAAGACCATTCGATTTGTTTTACACAAATGAAGGCTTGATCGTCAAGATGAAGCGCCAGCGATATTGGACTGTGTGTTTTCTTTTTCAGGACGACGTTATAAGGAAAATGACCTCTAATTCCACAATACCGTGGTGGATTTAGAGGTCATTTTTTATAAATCATAGTCCTATTCTTTTACGCTTTTACTTCAGATCCACTATACACTTTCACTTCGAGCGGAGCTGTTAAATAAGCTTTAGCCTTTGCAACAAAAGAAGTGAAATGTTCACTTGAATTGTGTGCTGCCACCGCTTCTTGGTCTTTCCATACTTCCACCATGATATAGACATGTTCTGTTTCTACGCTTTTATAGAAATCATAAGCAATGTTTCCACTTTCCGCTCTAGAAGCTTTCACTAGAGATTGAATCTCTTCAACGTAAGCTTGTTCTTTTTCTGGATTTACACTTGAAACAGCATGAATAATGATCATTTGAATCCCCCTCTGCTCGTTAATTTTCATTCATAATTCACACAAAAATTTATTTCCACTCGGTTATTGTCTCCACAGGAAGACGTACGGATTGGTATCCTGCTCCATCTGCTTTTCCAATGGAAATGAGCATTACCGGAACATAGCGCTCTTTATCCATACCGAAAGCTTCTGCGATCTGATCTTTTTCAAACCCTCCAATTGGACAAGTATCATATCCATGAGCACGAGCTGTTAGCATGAACTGCATCGACACGAGTCCGCCGTCAATAAGCACGGTTTCTTTGTTTACTTCAGGAGACAGATTTGCATAGTAGTTTGTTAATGCTGCCATCTGTTTTTCTTTCACTTCAGTTGGCATATATCCTAGTTCTACAGCCTTGCTATAGATCGCTTCCCCATTTTCAAAGCTATTCAGATCCCCGAATACTGCAATCATTGCTGAAGAAGTTTCAACTTGCAGCTGGTTAAAACGAGCGAGAGGTGCTAATGTTGCCTTGCCCTCTTCACTTTCAATGACTAGAAAACGCCATGGTTGCATATTGACAGATGATGGTGCACGAGTAGCATCTTCAATCATTTCTGTCATTTCTTCCTTGCTTATTTTTACGGACGAGTCATATTTGCGAATAGAGCGGCGTCCTACCAGTATTTCTTGAAAATCATTGTTCTTTGTTGTGTTAGACATGATGTGATCTACTCCTTAATCTATATAAATGTAAATCCTTTGATCAATCAACAATTGATTAGTCAACGATTGATATGTCAAACAATATATATCATGACTAACATTTAGTCAAGTGAATTTCTATAGATATACTCAGACGAATGCCTGCTGTCTTCCTTGAAGAATGAGGTTATGTATTCTATAATTGACGCATCAATGATTGATTAATCATCTATAGAGGTGGAAAAACAATGCAAGTGTCTCATCAGGAAATGAAGCAAATATTTCTCATGTTCAAAAATATGGAACGACATGTCACTCAGCACTTTGAGAAACGATTAGGCATTAGCTTAACGAGATATGAAATCCTGTACAAATTACTTGAAATGGGCTTGCTTTCTCAGATCGGTTTACAACAAGAGATGAAGATTGATCAAGCTGCAATTACAAGACATTTAAAAATACTTGAGGGAAAAGGCTTTGTTACCCGCAATCGCAATGAGCAGAATAATCGTGAAGTGATTGTTCAGATTACAGAGGCAGGCAAGGACATTTTAAGGAACTGTGATGTAGATAAAAACCAATTTATCGCTGAATTGTTTGGTGGGTTTTCAGAGCAAGAGGTAAAGCAACTGCAGATTTTAGTGAAAAAGCTTGATCATAACGTAGAAAAATTATCATAAGTCTTGACATTTTTGCTTTTGATGGCGGGAGCAGTCGAACACGATCCAATGTGTGTTTATGGGTAGCGTCGTTTTTGTGGGATTTGTCTTTTACCTAGTCGGGTTGGCTCCAAACAATTCCTCGCAACAAAGGTTCTCGCAGGACAAAATCAAGTTAATACTATTGGTCTTTTTTACCTTGTCCAATTTGATTTTGTATGCGATCATTACCTATTGGAACGTACGTACTGGAGAAGTAGATTCTATAAATTCATGGAGGCAGCAATGAACCAAATACTTATGGATCAATTGAACCAATGGCATGAAGATGATGAACACCAGCGAATTGTGGACACACTGTTAGCCATACCCGAGAACGAACGGGATTATGAAATGATAAGCCGACTGGCCAGAGCCTATAATAACTTGGAACTCTATGAAGAAGCGCTCCATCATTCTAATAGCATTGCTGAAGCGGGGCAGCACGATCCGCGGTGGCACTACCGGGTAGGTTTTGCTCTTTATCATGTAATGCGCTATGAGGAAGCCGTTCAGGCATTGCGTACCGCTGAACGGTTAGAGCCTGGTGATCAGCATATCGAATTCTTATTGCAGTTAAGTGTTCAAAAAGCGGAGAAACAACAAAGACAAGAACGCCGAATTGCAGCTAAGAAAGAAGCAGCCTTGAAAGCGAGTGGATCGGCAGTAGTAGAGCCTTTTTCGGATATGTCTCTTGATGATTTTTGGGATGATCGCGAGTATGCGAGAGAAACTTATCAATCCGAGCCGCCTACGGATGAGCTGATCGCCTCAATTGAGGAAGAATTGGGATACAAGCTCCCCTCCTCCTATATCACACTGATGAAGCAGCGTAATGGTGGGGTTCCGAAGAACACCTGTTTCCCGACTGAGGACGCTACTTCTTGGGCAGAGGATCATATCGCAATCACAGGAATTCTGGGTATTGGCCGTGAGAAGAGCTATTCGCTCTGCGGGGATCTCGGCAGTCAGTTCATGATTGAGGATTGGGGATACCCTGACATTGGCGTCGTGATCTGCGATTGTCCTTCAGCAGGCCATGACGTCGTTATGCTGGACTACCGAGCTTGCGGAAGAGATGGCGAACCAGAAGTCATTCATGTTGATCAGGAGGACGATTATGAAATTACGTTCCTAGCCGATAATTTCGAAGCGTTTATTAGAGGTCTAGTAAGCGCAGAGGAGTATGATACTTCTGAGGAGGATAAGCTAGAAGATCTTCATAGGGTAGCTCACGGCAAATTTTCTCCGTTGTTGGAGGAGCTATGCGCTAATGTAATCGAAGTGGATCAGATTGAACAGAGAATTCGCCGGATCTGTACACAGATTGTTGAAGCGAAAGGCCATTTTTCCTTTCATTCGGATGAACGTTCGTATTTGATGTATGATGTGCAGTTTTGGCTATATACAATGTCATATCCCGAGACCAGCCGCGAGCAGTACCTAGGAATCTATGAGAAAATGATCGCCTTCGGCGGCGAGTTCGGTCAAGGCGGTTACGGCCCATCCTTTATTTCGGATTGGCTGGATCGCCGTAAGAAGGAAGGACGGATCGTACAGGTGAATGGACACCTTCGGTTTACGGAACAGTCAATTGAGGAACTGGTTCGGCAGCTGCAAGAGGCCTGAAAAAGACCGAGGAAGCATCATGCAACCAATCAGAAGAGCCCACGTTCGGACGAGGGCTCTTCTTCTTCTTAGAAATGGGAGATTCGCTATTTCGACATACCTCTCAAGTATATTTAAATAATAGTTATGAATATCGTGCTCCGCGACTTGGGAAGCTACAATACGCTAATTCGTCACTTTACCTTAAATCAAATAACATGTCTCTCTATTTCAATTCAAAAGCATAGTCAAAAAATGATTTGAAATTGGGATACAAAAATTCCATCGACGCTTTCAGTTGATCGCGCCCTGTCTTTTCTTCATCAAAATCAAATAATATTTCATGGTCAATCTCATAGATTGCATAGTGCTCCTCATCCGGACCAGTAAGATCCATACATAAAATATGACCATACTCGGAGTCCCAGGCGAATGGAAGGTAACCCCACTTGCACAATAGTGGATTATACATATCTTGAATGCGGCGTAACGGCTCATCGACCGGTTGTGCTGGCACGATGTCGAAATAGTGATGATAGGTTGAAATGAATGCTTGATACCATTCCGGAAAGTCCAGCCCGAATTCTTTTTCCAGCGCACAAATGTCGCCATCAGTAACGGTTGAAGGAACTAATCTCCATATCGACCACTCCTCATTAGAGTCGGTTGCCTTCATTTCATCCGGAACGTCTGGCATCATCCATCTACCAAATCCATCCTCCGTTACTTGCTCATATCGGCGATAATAATCTTCAAATCCTTTTTTGATATAGTCCCGTTTATCCAATACATAGCTTCCTCTCATTAAGTATGTATTTCCAACTGCTCTACGTAGTATCGATGTGCGATTTCCGCGATTTTATCTGGATCTTCCCAAAATTGCTTATCCAACTTATCCAGTCTCTCTATCTCTTCCTCAGTAAGGAACCGAGGAATATCCCAGAGCTCTGTAAGGCGCTTGTCTCCCGACAAACGTTCGATACAGGCATATCCGGATTGTATGATGTCAAGTGCATGAACCGCTCCAATTGCTTGTAACGCTCGAATTGCATGGAGATATGCCGCTTCTCCCCAATTGCAGAAAAACTGGATAAACCCGCCGTTATATAAGTCAACTTCCAACAGCCACAAGGAAGTGATCTCTTGTTCCTCTGGAGTCAAGGCATCCCAGCCTGAATCATTCTTCTTATCCACAAATGACGATGCAAAATCGAACCAAATGTCGCAGATATCCGTCTTCTCCATTTTGTTTCCCCCTTTAATGTGTGCCTTGTAGATCAGAACATCATTTATACGCTTCATTTATACATGGAACGTCGCTGCTTACCTGATCATTTATTAGGTTAATATTCAATAGAATTAACAGTTCGAGAGAGTCAATAGCTGCTCCAGTCTTTCTTTTAGCGGCGACTCTGCTTTTCGTGCCGCTCCCTCCAGCTTCTTCACGCTTCCAAAGATTCGGCACACAACCATCTCACATTGATAATTTTCTTTATCTTGCAATGCCTCGATAAGCGCCTCGGCAAGCTCAGGCCGGTCGATAGTCAGATTTTTGACCCTCGTCCCCTCGTCAATTCCTCCCAGCAACATGGATACGATCACCGGCATATGCTCTGCCTTGACGCCATGCGCCTCGATAAATGCCTGCGGATAGCCGTCCTGCACCATTTGGTGTTCCGTATCCACCATGCCCATATAACGGGATACCAATGAGAAATAATCCTCACTGTACAAGCCGAGGCCTAGTACGGCATAAGTGCCCGGCATAGCCGATTTCTCGCTTGGCTCCACATCGCTGTACCATGCGAACTCCTCCATTGCCGTTTCTGCATACTCTGCAACTTTGGGGAACAACGCCGGATAGCTGAGTGCATTGGCAAAAAAACGATGCAGCTTGGACTTCGCCAGCTTTTTATATGGAAGCACATGCTTTTGGCTGCTTTTCAGTTTAAGGTTGTATTCTTTGGGGAAATCCTGCCGCAACAGATTAATGATATAATCGAGCGCTTCACCGTATGCTGCCTCCTCTTCAGATAGAATCCGGATGTCGATCGTTTTCGTCACGTCATTGTTGTGGGCCTCTATTTTCTCTCCCCGATAGGTGCTCTCAAATTTACCGCTGCCTATTTTCAAATAATCTGCTGCCCGCTTTGAACCCAATTGCGCCGCAAGTTCCAGATATTTCAGCCGATTATCCGGATCAGTGAAGCCAATCTGTACGGCTGCATAAATAAAGAACTCCAATTCTCCTGCATCTACGGAAGAAGGAATCGCTTCCTCCTTCAACACCCATTCGTTTCGATAATAACCGGTTTGGTTAAAATGCTGCGGTAAAAAGTAATCCTCCGCCCAACGTTTGAAGGAATAAGAATATCGGCTGGTCCATTCTTTTTTGCGTTCTTGGTTCTCTTTCAGCTTGTCATTGAGTCGTCGGATTAACGGCTCGATCTCTTCTACTTCCTGTTTCATTAGATCAGGATTGACCACATGGCTGGCAAAAAAGAAATAGTCATCTACTGCTGGTTGCACTGGTGGATCAGATAATACCTTAGTTTGAATAAATTGCTCTAGGGTCTGTTTCAGTTGATTTAGCTTTGGCTCATTGATGAACTGTTGATTACGCGATAACTTAGAATTTTCCCATTCAAAATCCAATACAACCTCAAACTTGTAATCAAAGAAACGCGCTCCCAGCTCCTCAGAGCGGAACAGTCGCTCTACTCTTTCGCATAAGGCAGGAAAGAACTCCTCAATGAGAAGTTCATCCGTTAACTCCGTAATGTAGGCGCCAGCTTCCACTTTATACGAGCTGTCGCTCCAAGATAATGGCTCATAGATATCGATATGGATGTTTCCATTAGCCCATGTAAACTTGCCTTTTCTCCATGCGACTCGAAGATAATCCTTGACTCCGGCTTGTAAACTTCTTTTATCCTTAAACTCGCTCAGCCTTTTGCTTTCTTTTGCGTAAATCGATGTGACTTCCTCCCACACATCATTCAGAAAAGCTTCTACAGCGTGATTCAACGGTGTCTCCTCCTGATTAAAAAGTGAATATGCTTTCAGCCTCTATGAATCAGCTCTGCTGATATAATGTTGCCGTCATCCTATCCTCTATACAAATAAACATATAGAAAATGCCTTCACCATACTTGTCGAAATCAGCCCAGTCCAGCTGACCGATAAACCGCATTCTTTGGGCGCAGCAAGGACAATGCGGGAAGTCGGCATCCTGCACCCAACTTGGATGACCTCCGATTTGCGAATCTTGCTGAGTTAATGTCCAAGTCGCAGCATAGTACGGAGAGTGTGGCTCGGATGATAGAGTAAGTTTAATTTCTTCAACCGTAACGCTGCTGTCCTCGTCATCCCAATTAGGCAAATAATCGGGCTTCTGATTATATCGGCTCCAGACCGGTTCTCCCTGTTGATCGAGCTCCATGTAAATCGTGCTGAAGCCTCCACAGTGTTCGCATGTTGCCACTTGCAGGCGTTCCATCGGCAGGAAGAGATACGCCAAGGATGGATGAGTGGTGTCCGCGTCCATCAAGATAGTGAGCTTCCTCTTGCACCATGGACAATTGGAATTGCTCGTCTGTAGGAAGTGCGCAGTAGACGTTTCTGCTCCTGAAAGTATCGGCTGTTCATCCGTTAACCGAATCGCATAGCATCGCTCACTAATCAATTCGCGTCTTTCCCCATTCGATGCAAGCTCCCAGCCCCCCTCCAGGGCATACACGTCAGGATTGACGAACAACTGACCAGCCCACTTCGGCGGATGCAGCCGCCATTGCTCAAATTGTCTCACAACCTCTGTGTCACCGATCCAGCTCAGTATGAGCAGGATATGATTGCGGTTGTCGTCGTCCCATTCTACTTGCTGGAGGAGTCGCTCCCGGATTTCAGGCGGCGCATCCTTAAATAAGATCGAGGGATAATACATGTCACGCTCTATGAGTTTGGGCAGAACTTTGGAAATATCATCATTCCGGTAACATACGAGAGATAGTAGAATTTGTTCCGCTTCATCCTCATTCCCAGCATCCAGTAGCTCCACCGCATACTTCAGCATTTGCGCTGCCTCTGCAGCCGTCAAGGATACATAGATGTGTTCCTTGCTATGCGGGTAATCGACATATTGAATTAGCGGACTATATGTTCTTTGTGCATGCATAACCTTCAAAATGTCTATCGGGTTCGTCAAGCCTTCATACAAATTCACCGTTTTACGATGCTGCTTAATATACGTTTGCTTTTTTTGCCGTTCCTGTTCCTGTTGGCAGGGCATGCAGATGCCGCCTGTTTTAGCCGCCGTAGCGGGCAGGATCGTCGAGCTGCAGCCTTCCGTTTTGCATGGAATGCGTTCTGCCATAGTTAAGTACCCTCCATATGGTGTCTTTTATATATCGATCACGAATCGATTCATTTCGGAAACTGCCCTTGAAGATAGGAATTCCAGAGTCTACTAACAAATGCATTGGCGAGCTTGCTATCGAAAGCCTTAGCAATGAGACCGAGGTCGTCAGACACATAACTAGCCAGCTCGGAATTTTGCGTGAGCCGAAACGTTTGCTTGAATACATATTCTCTAATATCTCGAATTGTTGCACTTTCAGTGGGGTCTTTCTTATGTATGGTTTCGTAGCTAGAGTTCCATGCCGCATCGAATGCAGTCGATTCTCTAGCGTCTAATTGTGCATCCCAGTCCTCTTCTTTTTCGAAAACTCGTTCGAAGAAACCGTCAGCACGAATCATAGTTAAGATTTCATTTGGTGTTATCAACGCAATTTCGCCTCTTTCAAATCTATTTGTCTCTCGTTCTAACGCATCAGCATACAACTTCTTACGAGCCGATGAGCAACTTGTGCTCTGAGAAGATTGCGGAATATCCGAGCCTATACAGCTCGAAATAAGGTGCGAACGGGTCGCCCTTTAGTCCGTAGCGATGCCACTGCAAATAATAAGAGATCCAATAATCGCAAGTAATCGAGTAATAGGCCTCATCCAGAATTTCAATCGGTGCATCGTAATCCTTGTGTTCACTCACAACTTCAAACAGCGCCTCATACACATCAGGATCATGAGATTGACGGATCTTGTCTATTTTCCCATGCGGCAGCAGCTGAACTTCTTTGATTCTAGACAGGTATGCTGCTGCATCTGCCGCACCTTCAATTTGCTCGAACTCTTCAAGCAGTTCCTTCAGCCCTTTAATAAACTGTTCGCCATGTTCTCTCAGCAGCTCTTCAGGCACATTTGCAACTTTACTATTAAAATAGCCTGGCACCGTGTCTCCGCCAAAATCCGCGGGATCGAGGATGTCATACATCTGTACAATCCGCTGTAAATAGGCCTCTCCATCTTGCAGCGGCGCAAAGGTAGCCTCCACCCCTTTCCCACTTGGCATATACATTTGAAAATATCCATACAGCTCATTATCTTCGATGACCGCATCATCGGATTCTACATCTTCATCCATGAGCTGGAGTAAATATCTCGCGTATGACTGTTTATCCATTTGCACCTTCCCCATGTCGCTAATCATTAGGATCAATCCCTTCATCTTCACACTACAGATAAAAAAATCAGGAAATCGGAGTCCTATGTTCCATTGATAGATCAAGTAGAAGGAAAGGATTCCATTCCTGATTATGGATAGTATACGGGGTAAGGAAGTTAGCAATCAACCTTACAGCCCACTAGTATTTAGGGAAAGATACCTTAGTCCTACTTGATTGCGTCTTTGTTCCTTATAAATGTTGATACAGCCATTAGATCAAAAGACACATCAACTTGTGTTTTATGAAATATATCTACAACAAATACTTGACCTTAGGTCAGACCTAAGGTGTATCGTTGAGTTATTCCAAGTTTCCCCCCTAGGAGTGGACGTGATGAAAAGTGAAATTACAATTAGCGAGTTAGCGAAGCTGATGAATGTGTCCGTTCATCAAATCCGGTATTTTGAAGAGAAAGGCGTACTTCAACCGAGCTACACAGATAACAACCAGTATCGCATGTACGACATGGAGCAAGTATACCAGCTGGCGCAAATTCTGCTGCTTCGCAAGCTGGAGGTGCCTGTCTCATCCATTAAGGAATGCATGACCTCTTATTCTGGAGCTCAATACCGACAGCTGCTTCATTCATCCCTGAGAGATATCGAAGTGGAAATGCAGCGTCTTAGGGAACTCCAACAGTTCATCCAAAAGGTGCTGCACGAACAGCAGAACGTCATGAACTCGACCAGCACATACCAAATCAAGCGGCGAGAACCTAGGTATTTCACACGGTGGATCGAGATGTATCCCCAGACAAAGCTTACGGCCAAACAATTGGTAGAGCAGCAGAAATCTATTCCGAACTTATTTGAAATGGATATTCACTACATCGATGATGGTTCTAGACTGAGCACCTTATGTCTGGAGACGCAAGCCCCTGGCGATTTTTCTGTGCCGGAGGGAGATTACCTGGCGATGCAGTGCGCCATTCAAGAAGTCGATGAGCTTGATCAAGTTGTAGAACAGTTCTATGAATATGCTGCTGCGCAATCTTATGTTGTATGGGGACCTTTGATCGTTATTGAGAAATCATATTTGTCTCTGTTCAGCAACAACCAGCTTCACTACGAGCTGCAAACGTTAATAAAGCCAGTTGTCAAATCCGAAGGAGGCTATGAACATGACTGTAGCGCGGATAACGATTGAACCGATGCAGCCCAAGTACAATGCCGACGTTGGCCGATTGCTCGTCCACGGGTTTCGCGGGAAATTCCAACACCTTACGAACTTGAGTGAGGAGAATCTTGCTCTTTTTTTCGAGAAGATGCTGGATTCCTTTCCTGCTGAACCGGCAAGCTTGAGGGTTGTCGCGCTGCAAGCGGGAGAAGTGATCGGAACTCTGTCGATTAAATGGAGTGCGAATGCAGAAGTTCAACAGGCAACGAGCAATTTTCCTTCGTGGAAGGATTATCATTTCATTGGAAAATGGACCTTTCTTAAACTGGTAATCGGATTGTCCCTACTAGAGCATAAGCCGTTAGCTGAAGAATGTTATATTGCTGACGTGGCTGTCCACCCTGATCATCGAAGCAAGGGAATTGGAAGATTGCTGTTGGAATGGGCACAGCAGTATGCCCTAGCAGAACCAAGCCTGAGCATACTAAGCTTGCATGTCGCAGGTACGAATCCACGGGCAAAACAGCTGTATGAGCAGTTATCCTTCTCTACCCATATACAAGAATATAGTATTCTGCGTCACTTCTTTTTCAATGAAGGAACATGGCATTATATGACCCGAAAATTGAAGACCTATAGCTGAGAGCTTCACACAAGGAGAATAGTAGATGAAAAAGAAACTAGCGATATCCTTACTATTGATCGTTCTGATATTGGGCGGTACTGGGCTGTATATTTTGAATCAGCACGACTTTGACATGGATGAACAGGCTGTTGAAATCCAGACGCCCCAAGGCAAATTAACAGGCAGCTTCGTACTGCCTAAAAAATACACAAACAAGCTGGGACTTGTGTTGTTCATTCATGGGGACGGCCCTATTGACGCTACGCATGAGGATGGCTATAAGCCGCTATGGGAGCGGCTTGCTTCCCTTGGGTATGCTTCTTTGTCTCTTAATAAAAGAGGCATCAACGGTTCGGAAGGAAATTGGGAGCATCAAAGTATAGATGACCGTGTGGAAGAAGCCCGTCAGGCGATTGCCTGGGCCAAAGAGCAGCCGATGATCGACGGTAAGCAGATTGGGGTATGGGGAGCGAGTCAAGCGGGCTGGGTTATTCCGAAGCTTGCCAAGCAGGAACAGCTCGCGTTTAGCCTTCTTCTATCCCCTGCAATCAACTGGATTAGTCAAGGTGAATACAATACACGCAGTGAAATGCTGGCTGATGGAAAATCAGAAGCAGAGATTCAAGACAAACTGGCCTATAACCGACAAGTACGACAGCTGTTAGAGAAACACGCCTCCTATGAAGAGTATGTCAAAATCGCACGTGAAAAGAGCTTGATGTCGAGAGACAGATGGATATTCGCCGGCAAAAATTTTTTGTCGGATGCCACAGAAGATCTTCGCAACTTCAACTCGCCTGTATTATTAATTCTGGGTGAAGAGGATATAAATGTTGATGTGAAAAATACGGATCGGGTCTATCGAGACATCGTAAAGCCAGAGATGTTGACCGTAGCAGTCTTCCCTGATGCAGATCACTCGATGCTCAGCAAGCAGACGGTGAACTCGAATCTACATGCAACATTCATTAGTCTGTTCGCTCCCAGACAAATTACGATACCAGGCTATATGGATGCGATAGAGCAGTTTCTGAGGAAACTTCCTTACTAAACAACATACCCGGATATGAATAGATGGGGCGGGGTTATTCCCGACCCTATTCGTTTTTTATGTGAGAGCATTTGCTGCCTTTAGTGGTGGGGTTGGTAGTGAAGCAAGTTCAGTATCGCTTGACGTTAGTCTTACTGTATTTGCAGATAATGCTCATGTTGCACGTCTCGATGTCTGCGATCTCTCAGGCCAGAATCCCGCTTTTATCACAACACTCACTCCTCCCGTATTGACTGATGGCAGTATGGATGCCAATACAGGATTGGTTGAAATTCTACCTTATAATTGGCAGAGCATTCGCATTTATAACATTTCCAGTAACCCGCTGCCAGCAGGAGGAATATACGGGATTCTCGCTTCGTTCACTGTCGTGAACTACTTGGGTCCTAACCCGCCTTTCACTCCCGGCAACCCGGCTGGTCTTATGTTCTACGCCAATATCAATTTTTTCAATTAGATATGATTGTGGTATAGCCAGCCCCTCCACTGTCTTCCGACTTATATTAAGGAGTTCGTTCAGCAATCTGGAGGGGAACTCCTGGAACTTCCCGTCTTTCAAGTCGGCTAATGTCGGCTTACCCTTCCTCCTCCACTGGACTGCATATTCCTTTAAACGGTACGCACCAACTTGTATCCGGACACAAACCTGGATTTTCTTCACAAAGTAAGCTCGCGTAATAAGGATTCTTTTTGCTGAGATTTTTAAAATAACAGACAATCTCGTGATTGCGATTGGCCAAACTATTCAATTGAAAGGAGACCGGATACTTCGTCTTCACATGCTCATAGGTTAATCCGCCCTTCGTAAACGGAGGTGGATACGATCGCTCCGGCAAGGTTGGAATAATGTCATGAATATTGACAATGCGAATGCTGTTCTTAACCGTTAGATCGAATTTTGATGCAAACGCAGGGCTTGCGACACGCGGGCTTCCGTACGTATATACAATAGGTTTCGTAAAGGGAGTGTTAACTGCAATATCATAAGCAGCCAGTACGGCTAAGGCTCCTCCTAAACTATGGCCTGTCACGAACAGTGTTTTCGATGTAGAAAGCTTGCTAAGTTCTCTAATCAACGCTTCCCTTGCTGAATGATAGATACATGTGAATCCGCGATGAGTACGTCCAGATTCGGGGACAAAAGGATACGGAATCTGATATAAATCTTGATCCGACTCGTTGTCCTTAAATGTTCGGGTTCCTCTGAAGACGACAATGATTCGATGACTGGATTGCGCAATATAACCGAACACTTCCTCCTCCGGCTCTTCCACGCCAGCAAGAGCACGAATGATCAATGATACGGAAAATCCCTTGGGGAGTACAAATGGTTCTTGTGCAAATAGTTGATAGGCCTGATGGATCATGGCTGATAGTAAGATGGCGTCTTCTGCAACAAAACGATGTTCTAATTCGGATATTTTCATCTAGGCAGCTCCCTTTTCTCATCAAATCTTCATCCTCTAGCATGTTCCCCCAAACGGAACACATATATCGGGATTGGGGCAAAAACCGGGATTGTTGCTGCATAACACACCGGCGAAAACAGGGTCTTTCTCGCTGAGAGATGTAAAGTAACATGCAATGCTGTCATTTCGAGTAACCGTATTCAGTTGAAAGGCAAGCGGGTACTTAGTTTTGACATGCTGATATCGTATCCCCTGCTTCGTAAACGGAGGCGGATAATGCTGAGCAGGAAACGTAGGAAATGAATCATGAATATTCACAATCCTAACTTTATTTCTAATCACATTGTTGAATTGGTTAGCGAAGCGCGGGTCTCCAATACGAGGGCTCCCGTACGTATATACAACAGGATTATTAAACTTGGTGTTGACCGCAATATCCAGCGCGGCTAGCGTGGCCAGAGCCCCACCGTAGTTATGGCCGGTAATAAATAGTTTCTTTGTGGCAGACATCTGATTAAGCTCTTGAATTAGTTTTGTTCTAGTTGATTGATAAATACAGGTGAAACCACGCGAGGTCTTCCCCGCATTTGGAACGAAGGGATACTGTACTTGAAGGATGTCATAGGCTGCTAACAAATCTGCCGGATAGGCCGCATATCCTCTGAACGCGATAATAATTTGATCTGGGGACTCTGCAATAAAACCAAACACGATTTCAGTAGGATTCTCAACATTTGCAAGTGCATGAATCGTATAGATAAGCTTGTATTCCGATGGCAGGACAAGCGTTCCCTCTAGGTATAATGGATACGTCTGATAGCACATAGCAGCAAGCAAGATTGCAGTCTTGCTATGAAAAGAAGATCCCATATCAATAATTCCTCTCTTATGTCCAAGGCAATCAATTTCTTATGATGAACTTAAATGTTAATGGGGTTAATGAACTCGATTCTCCCCTATTCTGAGTATATGCCCAGCTGATTGATATGGTGTTCTTCGTATATATGCCTGTTGGACCATACGACACTACCCTACAAGTTTTTGTATACACCACTGGTACCCTGTCGTGCATGCAAATGTAAGCTTTTGGTTTGGAGTGCATTTCCAATTATATACTCTCCTGCTTCGACATTGACGGGCTCTCCTTTTTTATTTATCACTTTCGCCATACGTCTGTGAGGCCTGAGAAAATATGCTAAGTCCGCAAGTAGGTGAAATGGTGAAAATGCACAAAGTTATGCTGCCAGAAACAAACTAATTGCCACAGAAAACATATAATGATATATTTTTAATGCATAGTAATTTATGGGTATAACTATGTTGTTGTCACAAGGTACTACCTAGTTCTGCTCGGATACATCCTACCTAATTACGTATCCATTTGAGACCTACCCTATGATCAACGATTGAACGAACTGTCCGCGTTCACTATAACGCAACTCGATTCCGAAATCCCTCACATTAACACCCAATCACCCAAAAACAAGAATCAACTACTGCTACTTCATGAATCCGCTTCCACTACTCTAAAATGCATCTCTCACGATTCGACAATATCAAGATGCATTTCTTTTCTATCAAGCTGGTTAACAGAATTATTCGTTATGTTAGGAACTGATATAAGCTCCTAAGAGAGTTTATATATAATCCGCCTATGAAGGAGGTGTCATTTGATTAATTTCAGCGGTTATACATTGCCAATAAAATGAATGAAATGGAGGAAATTCTTGATGTCTACTTTATGTTCATCTGGAGCAAAACGGTTTAACTTTCTTTTTGCTGTCGGCACCGTGCTCGTGCTTCTCTTCGCGATGTCCCTCATACTCGGGGATAAGGCATTCGCACACGGTAACGTGACCAATAGCCGTGCAGGTCTTTGTGCAGACGGCGTGAATAAGAACTGTGGTCTGATTATTTATGAACCTTATAGTTTGGAAGCACATAAGGGATTCCCGGCGGGAGGCCCTGCCGATGGGAAAATTGCGAGTGCTAATGGCGCATTTGCGCCTCTTGACGAGCAATCCGCGACGCGTTGGACTAAGGTTAACATAAGCCCGGGACCGACGACATTTAATTGGAAAATTAAAGTGCCCCACGCAACGACAAGCTGGAAATATTACATCACAAAGCAAAACTGGAATCCTAATGCACCGCTTACTCGCGACTCCTTCGATTTAACTCCTTTCTGCAACGTGCCTTACAACGGTAAATTGCCTGGCAACACATATTCCGACACTTGCAACGTTCCGAGCCGAACTGGGTATCAAGTTATTCTTGCAGTTTGGGAAATTTCCGATACCTTGAATGCCTTCTATAATGTAATTGACGTTAATTTTGGTGGGAACGTTGATAATGTAGCTCCGACTGCTCCAACCGGTGCAGCGGCATCCAATATTGGGGCGACAAATGCAACTATCACTTGGGGCGCTTCCACGGACAACGTTGGCGTAACCGGCTACCAGATCTTTAACGGGCCCAACCAAATCGCAACGACAAACGGAGCGATAACTGCCAACTTGACAGGTTTAACTTCGAATACTTCGTATACGATTACGGTAAAAGCTGTTGATGCCGCAGGAAATATATCCGCAGCAAGCAATGCGGTAACCTTCACGACGCTTCCTGTGACCGGTCCGGATACAGTAGCCCCTACAGCGCCAAGCAGCCTTCATGTCATGGGCAGCTCAACTTCCACAACAGTTCCATTAATGTGGAACGCTTCTACGGATAATGTCGGAGTTACAGGCTATCAAGTATTTCAAGGCACGACGTTGATAGCGACTGTCTCAGGTTCAACTGTGGAATACCTTGTTACGGGTTTGACGGCAAACACTTCGTATTCCTTTACCGTTAAAGCGATTGATGCTGCTGGCAACGTATCGTTAGCAAGCAACGTTCTAAACGTCACTACACCGTCCGCCCCTACTACATATCCGTCTTGGAGCGCAACGACAGTGTATGTAGCCGGTAATAAAGTAACGCATAACGGTGTGAATTATGAAGCAAAATGGTGGACGCAAGGCGAAACACCAGGTTCTTCAGGCGCTGATGTGTGGAAAGTAATCCCTTAAAATCGGCGCGCCATCAATAATCTATGCATATAGCCGACAGGATCTCATTTCGAGTTGCTGTCGGCTATTTTTGGGTTGTTCGGGATCTTATATATTCTCCTGCTTCAACGCATCAATTATGTTCTCTTTCTTTACCTTAGCACTGGAATATAGCATAGCCGCACTGACAATAACAAATACGGCAGCAATGACAGTGAGAATATTAACCCAAGAAAAAGTAAACTCAAAAAGATAACGTTGCGACAATGTTCTATGAATGAAATACATGACGACGAAGCTTAGAGGAAGGCCGTACAAGAGAGATTTCACTCCATAAAAAATGCTCTCGTAGTTCATCATTTTCGCAAAGCCTTTAGGCGTCATACCTACTGATTTCAGCATCGCGAATTCCCGCTTCCGAAGCGATATGCTCGTCGAGATTGTATTGAAGATGTTCGCAATAGAAATAGCTGAAATCAATATGATAAAGCCGTACGAGAATACGGACATGATCAAAATTCTTTGTTCTTCCACGGTTCTGGACTGGTATTCATTCAAAAAGGACAGATTAGAATCTCTGAATTCTTCAATCTCCTGCTGTGTCTTCAAAGGATCTTTGCTTTTTAAAAATAATTGAGACTGACCGTATGCCCCAATCTTTTCATCAATGAGTCGCTCCAAGACACGTTTTGATACGACAATATCTAACTCGCCTACTGCTGATGAACGTATCCCCATAGGCAATTGATCCGTCTTCGCAGCGATGGTTACCTCTTTTAAATCTGTTTCTTTATTTGTTTCTTCGCTTATATAGCTCAACTGAAGACTTTGACCGATTTTTGCATGAATATTCTTCGTTTGCACAAATTTATTGGTCGCCTCGTCCTTATATTGAATCGTATCCACCACGATCGCGGCGGGATGATCTGGATTCATCAGCTGTTCGACATTTGCGCCAACCGCTTTGGCATAGGCTTGCAAGCTCGAATCGTTCATGGCATTAATATTTATGTCATAAAGGTATTTCCCTTCCTTCAGTACACTCCTATCCTTCTTGACCGCTTCTTGCAGCTCATTGGCGATTGCAGCTTCTCCGATCCAGGCGTTAACCCTGTACATTTCCGTCACATTGTATTCGGTCACACCGTCAAGGGATACAATCGATTGAACCGTCGTATCGTCCATTTGATTCCCATTGTTGTACCAGATGTGAATGTCGTAATTAACACCTTCCAGTGAGAGTGCTAGAGATTGCTTGAGATTGGCGGTATAAAATGACACCGTTAAAAACAGGACGATGCTGATTATGATTGAAAATACGGTGGCATGGTATCTTCGTTTATTTCGTTTTATATTTTTCAATCCGATCTCGGCTTCGATGCCGAATAGCTTGCGCATGAGCTTCGACGTTTTCACGGCTCTCCTTGTAAGCTTCACATCGGCAGTTTGGCGAATTGCGTCAATTGCAGAGATTTTGGAAGCTTTTATTGCTGGGACAAATGTCGAAATGAAAATCGTCAACATCGAAACAACACAGGCAATCAGGAGCGACATTGGCGTGATGATGAGTGTTAATTTTTCCGTAGTCACAAGTGCCCCTTGAATGATGGGATTGATGAACAAGAAGGTTATCCCTATCCCGGCAAGACCGCAGAGGATCCCGATGGGAATGCTGATTGCTCCTATGATAATACCTTCGAAGAACACCGAATTTCTCTTCTGCCGCTTGGTCGCCCCGACGCTTGCAAGCATCCCAAGATGACGTGAACGCTCTGAGACGGATATCGCAAATGCATTGTAGATCAACGAGATCGAGCCGATGATGATGACCGCCATAATGATAACTGATAAAGAAATCAACATGCTGCTAGAGGCTTTGTTTTTCGACAAGCCATAATAGTGAAGCAACTCGTGATTATATTGGACGTTTTCGATGTTGTTGCTTTTCGCCAACTGTTCCGCATGATCGAACAAGGAACGATCAACGGTTTTCAGGACAACTGCTGCGTTGACTCGATCTGTTGCCTTTATACTGGTTTCATCGATATAGCTTATAATGGTATATCCAGGCGCCCATGCCGGTTCCATGACCGGACGTTTGATGAAGCCTACTACCGTGTATTCCTTGTTCGTGATTAGCTGTAAGGATTCAGACAATTTTCCATTTTCACGTCGCAACATCTCTAATTGATCCAGCGGTTTCTCGTTGCCCTTCTCGAATCGTTCGCCGACTGACAAGGTTAAGTGGTCGCCAATTTTATAGTTGACCTTTTCGTTCTTCACTATGGCTTCCGATATCACGACCTCCTTGTCTGTTTGAGGCAGTCGTCCCTTGCTCAACTGAATGGGAAAATGCGTGAAACCCTGTGCATTATACGCCTGGATAAATAAATAGGGCTTACTAGAGTTTTGTTTCCCTACTAACGGAGCATAGCCGAGATCTTGGGTGATCGTGACGACTTTGGTTGCATCATCGTTCTGTATTGCTGCAAGCTGTTCTTTGCTTAAATCTTTATAAAGGACATGCCACTCCCCACCATCTGCGATGGTTTGCCTTTTCATGAGATCCAAAAAAGAAAATCCAAGCGTTGCCACAGCCGTCACCATGGCAACCGAAATGATGACGCCTATGATCGTGACCAGTGTACGCCGTTTATTTTGCATCAAATGTCTGATCGTAAGTGTATTGACGATGTTCACGGACGGATCACCTCGTCCTTGGCAATCCTTCCATCTTCAATGGAAATGATCCTATCGGCCTGCAAGGCGATTCGTTCGTCGTGTGTAATTACGATCAGCGTCTGCTGATAGGCCTTATTTAACATCTTTAACAAATCAACGATCTCACTGCTATTTTTGCTGTCTAAATTCCCTGTCGGCTCATCTGCAAGCATGATCGCAGGATTGCTAATGAGTGCTCTGCCGATCGAGACCCTTTGCTGCTGCCCGCCAGATAGCTGGTTAGGCAGGTGGTTTAGCCGATGCTTCAAATTCAATGTCCCTACAAGCACGTCCAATTGCTTTTTATCTACCTTTTGTTTATCCAGCAAAAGCGGCAGCGTCATATTCTCTTCCACGGTCAGGACGGGAATGAGATTGAAAAACTGATAAATCAGGCCGATTTGTCTCCGTCGAAAGATGGCCAGCTGCGTTTCGTCCAAGGCATACATGTCTGTATCCTCAACGAACACTTTGCCGCTAGTCGGCCGATCCACACCCCCCAGCATATGTAGAAGTGTTGATTTTCCTGACCCAGAGGGCCCAACTATCGCGACGAATTCCCCTTTTCGCACGGAAAAAGATACATCATCCAGTGCTGTTACTGCTGATTCACCTTTCCCGTATTGTTTAGACAGATGTTCGATTCGTAAAATTTCCATGTGTTAACCTCCATAGCTTTGCTGATGGATATCATTTTATCTGTCCAACATGACTCTCCAGTGACTGTGAAAGTGACGATTTAGTCACTTTCGGTTAAATGACTTGCTTATACAATTTAATCCGAAACTCGGTTCCGTTTCCGCCGTCACTCCTCACATCGATCACTCCGCCCTGATTTGCGATAATACTGTGAGCCATGGCCAGACCAATGCCGATACTCCCCTCACTAGCATGCTTCCCTTTATAAAACCGTTTGAAAATGTAAGGCAAATCTTCTTTTGGTATGCCCTTGCCGTTGTCGGCAATGACAATTTCCGTAAATAGCGCATTTTCTGTAAATGAAATGGCGATTGCTCCGCCTTCCTGCGTATGCTCGACGCCATTTTTCAAAATATTGATGAGCGCTTCACTTGTCCAATTGAAATCACCTATAAATGAGACGTTGTCATCTCCATTGATCGAAACTGTCTGTTCCTTAATATCCATCGGAATCAGGACAGGCTCTAGCGCCTGCTGGATAAGCTGTTTAACCAATACTGGCTCTTTTTTGAATGGAATTGTTTTGGCATCCATTTTCGAGAGCTTTAGGAGAGATGACACAAGCCAATCGATTCGCTCCAGTTGAATTCGAATGTTGTGGGTGAATTCCATTCTTTTGACTGGCGGCAGATCAGCGCTGCTTAACAAATCGGCCATTACCGTCATGGAAGTAAGCGGCGTCTTGAGCTGATGCGAGATATCCGAAATGGCGTCCGTCAATTGCATTTTGTCCCGCTGCAGCAGCGAGCGCTGCTCGGAAAGCATAAGTGTCACTTTGTATATATCGTTCTTCAAAATGCTGAGCTCGCCTTCTTGGTTATCGCGTACGTCGAGCGAATCATTGCCGCTGCTAATTTCGCGCAAATAAATTGAAAGTTTCTCAAGTTCTCGATATCTCCATCTCGTAAATGCCAAGCTGCTTCCTATAAGCAGAAGCGACAAGATAACAACAAGTGCCAATGCAGCAGACGATATAAAAGCAGCGACGGCGATCGCTGCTGCACTGATTGTGACCATAACTGTCAATAGGATTTGTATTTCTCGATTGCGGAGCATCTAATCACCCACCTTGTAGCCGAATCCACGGATCGTTTTAATCATTGCCGGATGCTGCGGATCATCCTCCAGCTTTTCACGCAGCCTCTTGATATACACAGTTAGCGTATTATCGTTTACGAATTCGCCAGCCACATCCCAAATCTGCTCCAACAGCTGATTTCTCGTGAGAACCTGCCCAATATGATTGGCAAAGATCAGCAGCAAGCGGTATTCTAATGCGGTCAATAGGATTTCAGCCCGATCCTTGTACACTTTGCCTTCCAGCGTATTGATACGCACAGTCCCGATATCAATGATTGTTTTTGCCTGCGATGGTTTATGGTATCTCCGCAACACCGACTTGATCCGTGACAGAAGTTCGCGAACTCGAAAAGGCTTCGTAATATAATCATCGGCCCCCATATCCAGACCCATGACGACGTTGACCTCATCGTCAATCGCGGTTAAGAAGATAACCGGAATATCTTGCCGCTCCTTCACCATTTTACACAGTTCATACCCGCTTCCATCTGGAAGCGACAAATCAAACAGACATAACGCAAATTGATCCATGTTTTCAGTGAGCATTTTCTTAGCTGATGCGACATCGTGGCACAACACAGTATCAAATTGATCCTGCTGCAGTGAATATTCCAATCCAGACGCGATCGTTTTATCGTCTTCTACAACTAATATCTTCATCACTAGTTCCCCTACTCTATGCCTGAATTCATTCTTTCTTCCTCGTGTCGACATTATATACTCTATCATTTTCTGATGGGAAGAGGTTTTATGCGTAATCAACAGGATTTATCATACATTATAAAAATATATATTATTTATGACATAAAAAACCAAATTGCGACAAAATCATCGATATACAATTTTTGTATCATAAACTAGAATAAGGGTTGTAAATAATGGGGAACCATTTCATGGTTTACATGCTATTTACTGAGAAATAAAGTTTTCCGTCGTCGCACAAGTCCCTTTCACTTTCACAAAGGAGGATAATCAATGAACGAATCTGAATCTGCGCTTATTCAGGCAGTAAGAGATGTCCGGGAGAAGCATGTACATGGCGTAACGCTCATTACAGGAGATCGGCAAGAACGATTTTACAGTTACAAGCAAGTCTTTGATAATGCCCTTATGTATTTGCATACCTTGCAAGCTCACGGTATTCGTGCTGGCGACGAGCTTGTATTTCAATTGAACGATGACGAATCGGAGCACTTTATTTTTTTGTTCTGGGCCTGCATACTAGGCGGAATCATTGCCGTACCCGTCTCGGTCGGCAGCAATGCGGAGCACAAAAACAAGTTTTTTAAAATCTGGGGTACACTCCAAAACCCTTACCTTGCAACTTCGCCGCCTGTAATGGAAAGATTGCGCGCGCACGCCTCCGATAACCGACATACATTGCACGACATGGACATGATAGCCGATAAGACCGTGTATCTGGAAGCGTTGGAGTGCTCCGTCCCCGCCCACGGAACGATTCATCAAGGTTCGTCCCGTACGATTGCTTTCATTCAGTTCTCTTCCGGTTCAACGGGCAATCCAAAAGGAGTCATTGTGACGCATGAAAATGTATACTCCAACACGCGTGCGATCAATAATCGGTTCGAAACGAGGGATGACGACTCCTTTTTGTCATGGATGCCGTTAACTCATGACATGGGGCTGATCTCCTTCCATATCACCCCGCTCATCAAAGGTGTAAATCAATACATCATGCCAACATCCGTGTTTATACGCAGACCGACGCTTTGGTTCAAAAAAATAAACGACCACAATATTACTATCACTTCTTCCCCAAATTTCGGCTACAAATACTTTCTGAAAATGTTCAAGCCTGAGATTGCCGCCGATTGGGATTTATCTAGACTTCGAATTATTGTAAATGGTGCCGAACCCATTTCATCAGAGCTTTGCAATGAGTTTTTGGATAAGATGGCTCCATATGGATTACAGCGGACAAGCATAAGGCCAGCTTATGGCCTAGCCGAGGCAACTGTTGCCGTCTCCCTCACTGATGGCAAAACTGAGTTTGTACCGATTCATCTGGATCGCACCTTATTAAACATTGGCCAGGAGATTGTCATTTCGGACAGATCCACTGAACATACTCTTACCTTTGTCGAAGTTGGACATGCAATTGATGACTGTGCGATCCGAATCTGCGACGATCATGATCGCATTCTGCCGGATAAGGTAATCGGCCATATTCAAATACAAGGAAAAAATGTAACTGCCGGTTATTACAATAACCGAGAGACTACTGCCGACATGTTCACGGCGGATCAATGGGTCAGAACGGGAGATCTAGGCTTTTTCATCGATGGAAGTCTAGTTATGACAGGGCGTTACAAAGACATGATTATTGTGAACGGCCAGAATATTTATCCGCATGATATTGAACGGACAGCGGAAGAAGTCGAGGGCGTGGAATTAGGGAAGATCGCTGCCTGCGGCGTATACAACAAAGAGAGAGGCGAGGATGATATCGTCGTATTTGTCGTTAGCAAAAAAAATGATGCTCACTTCGCCTCGCTGTCTGAAAGCTTAGAAGAACATTTATTCCAGCGCGGAGGCTGGAAAATCGCAAAGGTAATACCGATTCGGCAAATGCCGAAAACGACAAGCGGTAAAGTGCAAAGGTACAAGTTGGCACAGAATTATGCCGCTTCGCAGGCGAAGGAAAGCGACAACATCAGTCCTGCCCCTGTTTCCACGGAGCGAAAATCTTCAAGCCTAGAACTGATCATGTCCTATTTGCATCATCATTGCAATGCCAAGACCAATCTGAACGAACATGAATCCTTTGTCAGATTCGGCCTGGATTCGTTAGAGGCGGTCAGAATGATCGATCATGTTGCCGACCGGTTGGGTATGACGCTGTCCCCTGCCTTGATCTGGGACTATCCGACGCCAAATAAGCTTGCGCAATACCTAGACTCTATCGCAAGCCAACCTTCCGTCCAAGAGCCTGATGCAGATCGCGGATCGATTGATGATTCAATCGCTATCGTCGGCATGGAAGGGAAATTTCCTGGGGCGGACGGCATCGCGGCATATTGGGAACTTTTGAAGGGCGGAAAAAACGCAATATCCGACATGGACGACAAAAGGAAAGCGCTATGCGGCATAAATCCGAATTTTCATATGTTCGGCGGATTTCTGGATGGCATCGAACTATTCGACAGTGAATTCTTCGCCATCTCCCCTAGAGAGGCGGCAAGCATGGATCCCCAACAACGGCTGTTGCTGGAGGTGACATGGAGAGCATTCGAAAATGCCAACATCAACCTCGCTCATCTTAAGGGCAGCGCAACAGGTGTATTTATAGGGGCCAGCGCAACCGATTATATCTATTTGCCGAAACCAAGCACAACAAATGATTCTGAGCCATATCAAGTGTCGGGCGGTGCGCTGAGTATTATCGCCAATCGGGTTTCGTATTTTTATGATTTCCGCGGTCCGAGCATGTGTATCGATTCTGCTTGTTCGTCATCATTAGTGGCCCTTCATTATGCATGCCAAAGCCTGCTCAGCGGGGAATGCGATGCGGCTGTAGCCGGAGGGGTAAACCTATTGCTTTCCGCCAGCATCACGGAAGGTTTGCAGGAAGCCAAAATGCTGTCTGAGGATGGATCATGCAAGACGTTCGACGACAGGGCCAATGGTTACGTCCGCGGAGAAGGCTGCGGGGTCGTTATCCTGAAACGCTTAAAGGATGCAATTGCAAACGGTGACCGGATTCATGCCGTCATTAAAGGAACGGCCGTTAATCAAGACGGTCGCAGCAACGGCTTAACCGCGCCTAACGGGATCGCGCAAAGACAAGTGATACGCAGAGCGATCGAGCAGGCTCAGCTGAAACCTGCGGACATCGGCTATGTAGAGGCTCATGGCACCGGTACGCCTCTGGGCGATCCCATCGAAGCTGAGGCAATTAAAGAGATTTATGGTTGTCCGTCGGCAGGGATAAATGACGACGACATCTGCTATCTCGGTTCCGTCAAAACGAATATCGGACATCTCGAAGCGGCTGCTGGCATTGCCGGACTTATCAAAACGGTGCTGGCGATTCAGCACGGCGAAATTCCTGCCCATTTGCACATGACCAAGCTAAATCGATACATAAGTCTCGATCGTTCCCGCCTCCGCATCCCTGTTGAGACGGAAAGCTGGATCAAACCTGTAAAAGCAGCCGGGGTAAGCTCGTTCGGATTTGGCGGAACGAATGCCCACGTTATTGTGCAGGAGGCACCATCCCGTACCGATAAGCGAGCTAACAATGCCATGGAATCGAGAGCGCATCTGCTGACATTATCATCCCCTACCGCGGAAGGATTAGTTAGACTCGCTTCCACGTACGATTCCTATTTACAGCACGCATCCTCAGAGCAATTAGGAGCCATATGCGGAACGGCCAATACCCGCCGACCAGCATTCCTGCACAGAGCTTCATTCGTTGGCGGCTCACTTGAAGAGATACATGAGAAAGTCCGCAGTTTCTCCGCTCGCGGGGTCAACGGCATTGCAGGCAGTCCCGTCCACTCTCCCAAAATCGTCTTTATGTTTACGGGACAAGGAAGCCAATATGTTAATATGGCCCGCGGCTTGTATGCAAGCTCAGAAGTGTTTCGCTCGAACATGAATCGATGCGCCGAGTTAGTAAAGGATCGATTGGATCATTCTCTACTGGATGTCATTTATGATGTAGAAAATGAATCTGCGTCAGCTCTCCTTCATCGTACAGACTACACGCAGTGCGCTCTTTTCGCATTGGAGTACTCTCTAGCACAAGTATGGCTATCGCTTGGAATCGAACCTGCTGCGGTAGTCGGACATAGCGTGGGCGAATATGTGGCGGCATGCATTGCAGGGGTATTTTCTCTTGAAGATGCGTTGGCTGTAGTTGCCGAGCGAGGAAAGCTCATGACACAAAAGTGCGATCCTGGAGCAATGGCGGCAGTCATGGGAGATGCGGAGGAACTGGAAAGCGTGCTTTGCGCCCATCCGAACGTAGAAATCTCCGCCATTAATAGCAGCAACAATTTTGTCATTGCAGGCGCCCCGGATGATGTAGTTGAAGCTACGAACCATCTGCAACGAGCAGGCGTTCATACCGTACCGCTTGAGGTAAACTATGGATTTCATTCTCAATTAGTCGAGCCAATGCTGCAAGACTATTACGATATCATAAAACGATTAAAATTCAATCCTCCCCAAATTCCGCTTGTCTCTAACGTAACCGGCGAATTTATCGGTTCAATTACTGCCGAGTATTGGATCAGGCATACACGGGAAGCTGTTCGGTTCAAAGACTCTTTATATACATTGGTAAATGACGGGTGCAATATCTTTTTGGAAATCGGTGCTCATGCCGTACTGTCACGGATTGGACAGCGAGAATTCAATAATGGTACCTATAAATGGATTCCTTCTCTCCTAAAAGGAAGGGATGACGAATATTCGCTGCTCGAAGCTGTAGGCAATCTGTACGTCGTCGGCGGACAAGTCCAGTTTGAGGCACTCTACCAATTGGACACTCATGAATGCGCGCAATTGCCGAACTATCCGTTTGCTTATACAAAATGCTGGCAAGGCGGTCATATGAATCCGGAATCGCCAAAGGAGGAAAAGTTGGTGAAAACAATCCAAGATAGCAATATCAGAACTTCTATTATGATGGAGATCAAGGGAATATTCGCCCAGTTGCTGAATCAAGACGTGGCAAGAATCGATGAGAACCTGCCTTTATTGGAAATGGGCGCTGACTCGCTCATTCTGATGGACGTGATTCAAAAAGTAAAAAACAAATACGGAGTAACCTTTTCGGCGCGCGATTTCTTCACCGAAATCACGAGCATTTCCAAGCTATGCGCAGCCATCGAATCGGTTATGTCGCATGATGCGCTGCCAGCGCTGACCGAACAGTTGCCGAGCTCGTCAGCCGTCGATTCGCTGTCTCTGGCACTCTCCAAATCGACAGCCGTTGATTCGCCGTCCCCAGTGCTCTCCAATTCGATGCACAACGAATCAGGGCTGCTTGGATTAATGAGCGAACAACTGGCTTCCATGGAACGTGTCATCCAACATCAATTATCCTTCATCCACAATCAACCACTGAATGGAACGGCTGTTCATCCTAGTACAACGGCAATCAACCATTCGCTGAATGGATCAACTGTTCATCCGAGTACAATGGCGATCCGACCGGAATCCCCTGCCGCGCCTTCACTGCCGACAATCTCTGAAAAAGCCTGGGTTCCCTATCAAAGATGGCAGGATCAGAAAGAAGAAAGCGTAACTGGTATGCAAGAACAATATGCCAGATCGCTCGTGGCACGATTGGCCGATAAAACAAAAAAATCGAAAGAGTGGATAGCCAAGCATCGCCCCGTGTTCGCCGATTATCGCGGTGCATCTGGTTTCCGGTTTTCAACGAAAGAAGTTCATTATTTGCCCGTTGTCGATCATGCAAAAGGTTCGCGTTTTTGGGATAAGGACGGAAATGAATATATCGATTTAACGATGGGCTTCGGCGTGAATTTTTTCGGTCACGCTCCTGAGTTCATCGACGAAGCTATTAAGCGTGAGCTTCAAAACGGCTATGCTCTAGGCCCGCAATCCGGCATCGCAGGGGAAGTAGCAGATCTCATTCACCAGATTACTGGCTTGGACAGAAGTACCTTCTGCAATTCAGGGACGGAAGCGGTAATGGCTGCCCTAAGGCTTGCGCGCGCTGTAACCGGCAAGAATAAGATTGCCATGTTCGCAGGATCGTATCACGGCACGTATGACGGTGTTCTGGCCAGCATGTTCAATCGCCCCGGTTCAAACGGAGCTTCCCCTATGGCGCCAGGCATTCCTGCCGGGATTACGGAAGACGTCATGATTCTCGAATATAATAATCCACAATCGCTGGAGATTATACGATCTATGTCGGGTGAGCTGGCAGCAGTACTGGTCGAGCCTGTACAAAGCCGTCGTCCTGACCTCGTTCCTATCGCATTTTTGGAAGAGCTTCGCGAAATCACGCGGAGCAGCAATACGGCGCTGATATTTGATGAAGTGATTACCGGCTTCCGAGTTCATCCTGCCGGGTTCCAGGGCATATCGGGGATTCGACCGGATATGTGCGTTTACGGGAAAGTCCTTGGCGGAGGCATGCACATTGGAGTAGTGGCCGGCAGCGCGAAGTTCTTGGATGCCGTGGATGGAGGGCAATGGAATTTTGGTGACCGCTCTTACCCGCAAGCTGAAACAACCATAATCGCAGGCACGTTCTGCAAGCATCCCATTACGATGGCCTGCACGCATGCCGTTCTGCTTCATCTGTTGGAGTTCGGCCCGGAATTGCAAGAGAACGTCAATGCCAAGACAGCCTATTTGGTGCGCGAATTGAACGACTTTTTCGAATCCGCGAATATCCCTATGAAGATGGTTCACTTCGGCTCCCTCTTCCGGTTCGTCTATCAAGTGAACATGGATCTGTTCTTCTATGGCCTACTGGAAAAGGGCGTGTATATCTGGGAAGGACGCAACTGCTTCCTGTCGACGGAACATTCAGACGAGGACATCCGCAAGTTGATTGGGATAATCAAGGATACGATGACAGAGCTTATTGACGCTCAAATGTTTCCGGGTGCCCGCATTCCGGCTGGACAGCAGACTTCCGATAAGGAACTTATCCCCGTATCCGAGGATCAAAGGGAGTTATGGGTGCTTTCGCAGCTAGGCGATCAGGCAGCCATCGCATGCAATGAAACCGTAGTGCTTTCCCTTAAAGGCACGCTACGCCATTCATTATTAACAGAGGCAATGAACAGTGTTGTGGCGCGGCACGATTCCTTGCGGGTGACATTCGATCATCAAGGCAATATGATACCAATTCGGGGGACGGTTCACATCGATATGCCGATGCTGGATTTGAGCTCCGCAACTGATTCGAGTCCGGAATCTGCTGCAATCGATTGGATTCGCGATGAGACGGAGCGCCCTCTTGCATCAGGGAGCTTATATCGCTGCACGCTGCTCAAATTAACGACCGACAGGCATTATCTCGTATTTACTGCAAGTCACGTTCTCATAGACGGATACGCTATTGGAATTATTCTTGAAGAAATGTTCGCCGCCTATTCCTCATTGTTGAAAGGCATGCCCATTCATTTGCCAGAGCCTTTACAATTAAGAAGCTACATGGACTGGAAGGCGGGGCTGGAATCCAGTGAGGAGCGTCAAGCCAATAACCTGTATTGGTTGAACAAAACAGGCAGCAATACGACCCTGGATTTGCCGTTCGATATGAGGCGTCCGCACAAAAAAACCTATAATGGCGACATTGTTCGGCATATGGTCGATCCTACACTTGCTGAACGAGTGAACCGCTTTTCACAGCGCAATAAGGTTACTCCTTTCGTTACATTTTTAAGTGCCTATGCCCTGCTTCTCAATCGTTTGACGCATCAGACGGATCTGACCGTCGGGGTGCCTTTTGCCCAGCGCTCTTTGCCTGGCGGCTCCAGCTATGTTGGATATGCGGTCACATTATTGCCGATATCCATCGAAATGGATGAATACGCTGATTTTACACATTTGCTAAGCCAGGTGAAGACTTCTGTTTTGGAGGCCCAGGAGCACGGCGAGTTTTCATTCAGCAGCGTATTTCGAAATCCCGATGCCTCTCATCGTCTATCACCACTTGAAGTTGTTTTTAACTATGAGCGAAGAGTCAATATCCCGGATGCTGGCAATATTGAAGTCGATACCATCCCTACTCCGATTACGGCAACGAAATATGAGCTCAGTTTCAATGTCATGGATTTCAACCGAAATATTCTTTTGGATCTGACTTATAATTCAAATCTGTTCCGAAAAGATACGATCGAACGATTTTTAACCTATTACGAAAATATATTGCAGGCCATTATTGAACCGTCTGCCGAAAAGTCGCCAATCGCTTTGCTTCCTCTCCTTAACGATGCAGAGCGGGAACGGTTGCTTTTTGCTGCAGAGCCAGCGAATCTCCTGCGCGATCATCGCTGCCTTCAAGAAGTGTTTGAGGCGCAGGCCCGGCACAAACCCGATGCCGTCGCCGCCGTATATGATCATCAACAACTAACCTACGGCGAACTAAATGTGAGAGCCAATCGTCTTGCACGTCATTTGCGGACGCTGGGGGCAGGGCCCGGCGTTCTGGCAGCGATATTGGTCGAGCGCTCCCTGGACATGCTCGTCGGTATCCTCGGCGTGCTCAAAGCGGGCGCCGCTTATGTGCCGATTGACCCTGCGTACCCTGCGGAACGCATCCGTTATGTGATGGAAGACGCGGCTCCGGCCATTCTCCTCACCCAATCTCATCTCTTGCGCTCCTTGCCGCAGCATGAACTCACAACGGTGTGCCTGGATGAAGAGCGAGATACGATAGAGAAGCTATCCGGCGAAGATTTGAACGTGGAGCTGACTTCCACCAATCTTGCTTACGTGATTTACACCTCCGGTTCCACCGGGAAGCCGAAGGGCGTAATGATCTCGCATGAGAATGTCGTCCGGCTGTTTACGTCTACCGAATCCATTTTCGGTTTTCATGAAGACGATGTCTGGGCCCTGTTTCACTCCTATTCCTTCGACTTTTCCGTATGGGAAATGTGGGGCGCCTGGTTTTATGGCGGACGGTTGGTGGTCGTGCCCCATCTGACGAGTCGTTCACCGGAGAACCTGTATCACTTGCTGGAGCAGCACAAGGTTACCGTCCTCAACCAGACGCCGTCGGCATTTCGGCCATTGGCTCAATATGAGGAATCACAAGACTCGTCAAAATTAAGCCTGCGTTATATTAATTTTGGCGGAGAGCCGCTGGATTTTCAGTCATTAAAGCCTTGGATCGATCGACACGGTGATCGTTCACCTCAATTTATCAATATGTACGGAATCACGGAAACGACGGTAGTTTCTACTTACCGCCGAATAACCGCTGAGGATATCGGGCAGGACACGGGAAGCTTGATCGGAATTCCATTTCCGGACACGAAGCTGTATGTCCTTAACCGTCATATGCAGCCCGTTCCTCCTGGTGTGACTGGCGAAATGTACGTAGGAGGCCCCGGAGTCGCTAAAGGGTACTTGAACCGGGCCGAATTAAATAGCGAGCGCTTCGTGCTCGATCCGTTCGCTAATGATCCTGATGCACGCATGTACAAAAGCGGCGACCTGGCCCGCATTCGGCATAACGGGGAACTCGAATATGTAGGACGTGCGGATCATCAGGTGAAAATACGGGGATATCGCATCGAATTGGGGGAAATCGAGGCTGCGCTGAAGGAACATCCGTCTGTAAGGGAAGCTCTCGTTATAGCGGACGTTGATCCACATGGAGACAAGCGTCTGATTGCCTACGTGGAAACGGATCAATCGGGCGATATTATGCCGGTGCTGCGAGCGCATCTCGAAAGCAGGCTTCCAGATTACATGATCCCTTCCCTCTTTATGTGGCTGCAATCGATGCCTCTTACGAATAACGGGAAAATCGATCGCGATTCGCTTCCGAAGCCTGGTTACGAAAGAACGGATCTGCAGCCGACCTATGTGGCGCCGCGCAATTCGGCCGAAATGAAAATGGCCGCTATCTGGGAAGATGTGCTCGGAGTAAAAGAAGTGGGCGTGGAAGATAACTTTTTCGAGCTTGGAGGCCATTCTCTGCTCGCTACCCGGCTTCTCTCCCGCATTCGGGAAGCGTTCCAAGCAGAGATTCCTTTACATGCCCTGTTCGATGCGCCTACTGTTGCGGCTTTAACCGCCAAGCTTGAAGACATGGGAATGACTGAAATGGAATCGGAAACGGAAATGGATCCCGTTCTCCTGTCCGAACTGCTGACCGAGCTGGAAAAATTGCCAGAAGAAGAACGAGAAGCTGTTATGCGCGAACTGCCCCATAAGGAGGATGCATGGGTATGACGGATTTGCGGGATCGTTTGGCCTCGTTAACTCCCGAGCAGCAAAGAATGTTGGCAGCCCGGCTGGCCAAGGACAAGGCACCGCGCAAACCGCCAATTAAGCCGCAGTCTAGGAAGCCCACGGGATCCGTTATGTCATTTGCTCAACAACGATTATGGCTGCTTCATCAGCTTGAACCGGGCATGAATCATTATCATATTCCGTTAGCGTTCGAATTTATCGGGGAGTTGGACATAACGGCCATACAGCGGGCGTGGATCGAAGTCATCCGCCGCCACGAATCATTGAGAACGCGCTTTTCAACGATGGAAAATGCGCCAGTACAAATCATTGAGCCGATCGACACCGTTCAACCAATGAAAGAAATCGATTTGTTCGCAGATGAACGCGTCGAGGACAAATACCTGGAAGCTCGCCGCATCATCGATGAAGAGGCAGCCAAGCCGTTCGACTTGGAGCATGGGCATCCGTGCCGGAGCTTGCTCATCAAAACCGGCAAACAGGAGAATTTTCTCCTGTTTGCCTTCCATCATATCGTGTTTGATGGTTGGTCTCTGGGCGTATTTCAACAGGAGCTGCTTACGCTCTATTCCTGTTATTCGCAGGGGAAGCCGTCTCCCCTGCCCGAGCTCACCTTCCAGTATGCGGATTATGCGATCTGGCAGCGCAAATGGTTGTCGGAAGAAGAATTGGATAAGCAATTGCAATATTGGCTGGACACCCTGCATCATGCTCCTTCGGCATTAGAGCTGCCCACGGATCGTCCCCGATCCGCTACGCAAACTTTCCGGGGCGATGCCTCTCAATTGTGCATACCGGAGGCCGTAGTGCAACCGCTACTGCAATTGAGCCGCCGAGAAGGCTCGACATTGTTCATGACCTTGCTGGCGGCTTTTCAAGCATTGCTGCATCGCTATTCGGGACAGCATGACTTTTGCATTGGCACTCCGATAGCCAATCGCGGAATGTCGGAAATAGAAGGATTGATCGGCTTTTTTGTAAATACGCTCGTGATCAGAAGCGACCTGTCTACTAACCCGACGTTCCGCGAGCTGATGCAGCAAACCAAGAAACAGGTTCTTAACGCATATGAGCATCAGGATCTTCCGTTCGATCAACTGGTGCAGGCAATGCAACCTGATCGCGTAACGAGCCATAGTCCGTTATTTCAAGTCACGTTCGCAATGAATGACGATTCGTTTCAGCATATGGTGCAATCGGACGGACTGCAGGTAAAGCTATTTCCGATTGTCAACAAGACGTCAAAATATGACCTGTCCCTGGTGATGAGCCGTGTTAGGGATCACGGAATCGTTGCCGAGCTGGAGTACAACACGGATCTTTTCGATTCACAGACCGTGGAGAGGATGCTGGATCATCTCCAACATCTATTGGAGAGCATCGTGCTCAATCCTGACTTGTCCTTGAGCAGTCTGGAGATTATGGGCGAATGCGAGCGGCAGCTTTTGCTATCGGCATGGAATCGGACAGAAGCCGCAGATTTAGGCAATATGTGCATCCATGAACTTGTAGAGAAACAAGCTTCCTTATTCCCAGATGCAATTGCGGTGACATTCGGATTCGAGAAGTTCACCTATCGGGAGGTCAACATTCGCGCGAATCGGATGGCCCGCCATCTACAGCGGCTCGGTATTGGTCCAGAAGTACTGGTAGGCTTGCTGGCTGACCGTTCAGCCGAGCAAATTATCGGATTGCTCGCCATATTAAAATCCGGCGGGGCTTATGTGCCGATCGATCCGGCGTACCCTGACGAACGGATCGCTTATATGATCGAAGATGCCCAAATTCATGTACTGTTGACTCACAAACGGCATGCAGAGCGGGTTCGGCACACGAATTTGACCGTTCTTCCGTTGGACGGAATCGGCGCCAATCCGCAAGATGGTGATGAATCGGCTCCCGACAGCGGCGCTGCGCCCGGCAACTTAGCCTATGTCGTATACACTTCCGGTTCGACGGGCCGCCCTAAGGGAGTCGAAATCGAACATCATAGCTTACTCAATTTAGTGTCCTGGCATCAGAATGCGTATCGCATATCCAACTGCGATCGGGCAACATGGCTGGCAGGCCCCGCTTTTGACGCTTCCGTCTGGGAGCTGTGGCCTTATTTGGCCAACGGCGCCTCAATTCATATTCCAGACGAGGATACCCGCTTGGATCCGGATTGCCTGCGGGATTGGCTCGTGAATGAGCGCATTACCGTCAGCTTTTTGCCCACGCCGCTGGCTGAGGCGCTTCTCTCTCTGACCTGGCCTGACAAGTGCTCGCTGCGGTGCATGCTTACCGGAGGTGACAGACTGCGTTATTTTCCACCGGAGACGTTGCCGTTTGCCCTGTTCAATCATTACGGGCCGAGTGAAGGAACCGTTGTCTCCACGGCATGCCGCGTGCCTGCGAAATCACGGTCTTCCGCGGAGCTTACAGCTCCGACGATTGGACGACCGATCGCCAATATGAGAATTTATTTGCTGGATCGGCATCGCCATCCCGTTCCTATCGGCGTTGTTGGCGAAATATACATTGCAGGCCACGGCTTGGCTCGCGGTTATCTGAGAAGGCCCGAGCTTACAGCTGAGCGGTTCGGGTACGTTCCTTCCCTTCCAGGGGAACGATTGTATCGAACTGGCGATCTTGCCCGTTATTTACCGGACGGATCCATTGAATTTATGGGGCGTGCCGACGATCAGATAAAAATAAGGGGATATCGCATTGAACCCGGAGAAATCGAGGCGGCGCTTACGCTACATCCGGCTGTTGAGCAGGCGATCGTTTCCGTAAAGGAGCCTGGGCCGGAAGACAAGCGGCTGGTTGCATACGTGATCCCGTCAGCCGATATCACTCACGGATTGGATATAAGCGAGCTTCGACGGTATGTGCAGGCCCGGCTTCCGAATTATATGGTTCCTGCCGCCTTCGTCGTTACGGATGCTCTCCCATTGACTCCTAATGGTAAAGTGGATCGCAATGCGTTGCCGTCGCCGAATTTTACGGACAAGGAGGAAGAATATGTGCCTCCCCGAACGCCGACCGAAAAAAAGTTGGCTGACATTTGGTCGCAGGTGCTTGGCATTGAACTCGTCAGCATCCATGATAATTATTTCAGCTTAGGCGGCGACTCCATTTTAAGCACTCAAATTACAAGCAAAGTACGTCAATTGGGTCTGGAAATGAAGCCGAAATATCTGTTTCAATATCAATCGATCGCGGAGCTGGCTCCCATGTTAGAAGCTCTGAAGCCGCTCGAGCCAAATGAAATCGGGCAGCAAGAAGTGACGGGCTCGCTGCCGCTTACACCGATTCAACGCTGGTTATTCGAGGAGATGTCCGTTCCCGAGCATTTCAATCAGTCCATGATTTTGTCCGTGAATTCCCAAATAAGCTATGAAGTCCTGCAGAGAGCGATCGCCCATCTCGTGGCACATCATGATGCGCTGCGCCTCCGATTTACGATGGGTCGATCCGGTTGGGAACAGGCATATGCCGCTTATACGGACGAATCGCCTCTGAAGCGCATTGATCTTCGCGATCAGGCTGCAAACTTACAGGCAGATGCTTTTGCTGCCGCGATCACAGAGGCCCAAACCGGCTTCAACTTAAGCGAAGGCATGCTGCTGCGCGCCATCTATTTTGACTATGGCACCGGACAGGCAGGAAAGCTGGCCTTGGTTATTCATCATTTGGCGATAGATGGTGTTTCATGGCGCATTTTGCTGGATGATCTAAGCACGGCTTGTCAGCAATTAGTAGACCGTGAAGCCATATGCTTGCCGTCGAAAACTGCTTCATATCGCGATTGGGCACACAGCCTTGCTGCCTACTCCGCTACGGATCAATTGCGGGCAGAGCTGGAATACTGGTTACATCAAGTCAGTCCTCCCCCTCTCCTAATTCCGCTCGACTTCCCAGACGGAGCCAATACGACGGCCTCTTTGGCAGTTGCGGAATCGAATTTGTCTTCTGAAGAAACGCGGATTCTGCTGCAGGAGGCTCCATCAGCATTCGGCGCGCAAATTGATGCTATTCTGTTGGCCGCACTCGGCCGCGCTGTCTCTGGATGGTCGGGAGAAAGGAAAATGTATGTTCATATAGAGGGGCACGGCAGAGAAGAATTATTCACTGACCTTGATATCTCGCGTACAGTAGGTTGGTTTACGAACATGTATCCAGTCATGCTTGAAGTGACAGATAGCGCGGATATATACGCGGACATCCAGGGGGTAAAAGGGCGACTGAATCGTATTCCAAATCGCGGAGTCGGTTATGGCTTACTTCGTTATATGATCGAAGATGACGGAATTGCGAATCAGCTTCGCAAGCTTCCACGTCCAATGATGAGCTTTAATTACTTGGGGCAATTCAATGCTGAATGGAGTAAGGAAAAGGAAGCTTTATTCACGCTGGTTGCGGATACAGCAGGACAGGATCTTGCACCTGATTCCGAACGGACCCATTATGTCGACGTGGCGGCATTGGTGACGTCAGGCCGCCTGCACATAAGTTTGTCATACAGCGAAAATGTGCATCGTAAGCAAACGATCGAAAATCTGGCTCAAAGGTTTGAGGAAGAGCTTCGAATCATGATCGGATTATGCCAGCAATCAAAATCTCATTCATCTGTAAACGAGCGGAAGATGAGCGATGTGAGCGGTCTTGATACAAGCAGCAAATGGTTCGCTCGCAATAAGGTGAATCAGAAAGACGCAATACGGCTGTTTTGTTTGCCGTATGCTGGAGGGAACGCATCCATTTTCCGCGCATGGCACGACTATTTGCCAGCGTTCGCGGAGGTTTGCGCAGTTCAATATCCAGGCAGAGGCGCGCGATTGCGCGAACCTGCCTACACAAGCATGCCGCCGCTGCTGGAAGCAGTCGCACATGCGATGAGGCCCTTATTGGACAAACCGTATATTCTGTTTGGTTACAGCATGGGAGCCTTATTGGCCTATGAATTGTCGATCTTATTATCGAAGAGCTTGAATCGTCCTCCGCTAAAGCTTATTGTCGCGGGATTGAATGCCCCGTATGTTCAGAGTCCGGTATCTCCCATTCATGATTTGCCCGAGGAAGAATTTCGCAAGCGGCTTCGCCTGAACGGGGGAATTCCAGAAGAGCTGATAGATGACGAAGAATTGCTGGAACTCCTGTCCCCTTCTTTGAGAGCCGACTTTTCGGTATGCGAGACGTATGAATATACTCATGGCACCGTACCTTGTCCCATCGTTGCATTAGGTGGACAAGACGACGAATTTCTGTCCGAACAATCGCTGACATCCTGGCGCAGCTTGACCAATTCCGATTTTTCAAGCAAGCTCCTTCCAGGAGGACACTTTTTCTTGCACTCTCATCCGGAGCAGCTATTGACGGCAATTCGAAAAGAGATCGAATGCGTCAATACCGGATCTATTTTACGCAAGTAAAACATGAATGGAGGAACATGGGGAGTTTGCTGAATTCTTTTCAGTAGACTCCCCTTTTTATCCCGTTGGTTTATCACCTATAAAATTGGAGGAAATCGTTTCTGTTCAAACGATAAGCAAACGACTTTTAACCTTCGGTACACGACGTGCCACTGCATATATAGAGGATGCTGAATAAAAATCGTACATAAGATGAATTCTACACATGCGTCATCCAATTTCTAGGTCAGGACGAAGCCCAGAAATATTGATTTTAACAAACAACAACAGTTATTTGGAGGCTTGAAAATGATCTTGTTCGTGACCCGCTCCATGATATTCCTTCTCCTCCTTACCTATTTATCTGATAACAGCTTGATTGTTCATGCTGACTACAAGGCGCCATCTGCTGAAATGAACATAAGTGTACGGACAAGCCCCTCCGCAACATATGAACATAAAATGGTTTTGAGAAATAAGGACGCCATTCGTTTATATCAGGATAGCAAGGAAGAACAAATAGAATATCGCCCTGTACTCTCCGACATATATGTAACGATTACAAAAAATAATGGAACTAAAAATTTCCGTATGGATCAATCCGGTTCCTTATGGAACGAGGCTGAATCAACACGTCTTATCCTTACACCTAAAGCGACCAAGCAGTTACTGGTACATGCAAATTTTCTAAGAAAACATCATTATGGGACGATTGTTCCTTGGAGTGAAGCGAAAGCCTTGCTTCCTAGAAAAAGTACTTTCTCAATTATTGATTTGGAGAAAGGGTTGAAATTCCGTGTTCAGCGTCGTGCGGGAAGCAGGCATGCTGATGTGCAGCCGCTAACCAAAGAGGATACGAAGACGATGAAGCAGATGTATGATAATCATTGGAGCTGGAATCGGAAAGCGATAATCGCCGTTACTGATGACAATCGAAAAATCGCTGCTTCTATGAACGGAATGCCTCATGGCGGCGATGGGATTCCGGACAATGGATTTTCAGGACACTTCTGCGTACACTATTTAGACAGCAGTACGCATCGATCCACTCATCCGGATTTATTGCATCAGGTGATGGTTTACACGGCTGCTGGGAAAAGGGAGGCGTATTTACATAGCTTGTCGCCCGAGATGCTGTCGGAGCTATTTATCGGAGCATTGTCTCAACGAGATAATAATTTACTTATAGCAGTGTCTGAAGGCACGCATTCTGAAACGGTAAACTACTTTCTTAAGCAGATGGAGAACGGTACGACATATCGGATGATGAAAAGAAAAGAAATCCCCGACCCAGACAACGGGCATCGATTAACTACAGTGTTAGAACTACCTGTTTTCATGAAACAGAAGAATATGTCGGAAAAGAGCATAGCCATTCGATTTGAATTTGCAAGGGAATCGGTTCTTTCTCCATGGAAAATAAGGAATGTGAGCCCCAGAAAGAAATGAAGAGAGCGTAGGTCGCTCTCTTCAACTGTACTTATTTTTTTTATATCAATCTATGCATTTGATTTAAATCTAATTAATCATGGATGGATCGGATCTATGCATATCAGGTATTTCATTTGCTTAGTTCACCAGTTCGAGCGGATGCTTTTTCCGTATGCTACGCTTCGCACTTAATATAACAAGCGATACGATAATGCCCCCGATTTGAATCATACTAATAGAGATTAAGTAGCCGAGTAAGGGCGCTGATTCTTGGTAGCTTATAATTGGGGGTACGCCATAGCCATGCGGAAGAGCGACAAACCGCATAAATTCTAAGTAGGTAAGGTGAAAACCAATTGACGCCCAGAGGCTTCCGGTCCATAAACGGAGTAACTGCAAGCCTATTCCAAAACAAAAAATGACTACGATATAAATGATATTAAGCGTTAATCCGGGTGTCTGTCCAACGAACGCTTGAAATAGGGCAACCGCTGTCGTGACGCATACAAATAGTATGGTTTGAAAGAATACGGATAACCAAGCTGGGAATCGATGACGTAACACATCATACAGCAGCCCTCTTAACCCTAGTTCCTCCGGCAAAGCTTCAAAAAACACGGCAAACAATACATTGATAAGCAGCGCAGCAAACCACTGATCGGGGGCATGCCATTTTTCAATGACAATCCAACCTTGAACACTTGCTATAACGAAGCCCAAGACACCCAGTCCACCTGCCAAGAGAACCCCAGTAAAAAAGTGATATCCCCTTTTCCAGGAATATACCGGTGTCTTCGGTTTTATACCAGTCATCCGATAGAGACGCTGATATAAATACAAAATAATAGGAACAACCAGGCCGCTCATCACAAGACTCTGAATTAGGTTCCGAACATGCCTTGATGAGCCAAACAAATGCTCTGAAACATCACCGGAAAGGACGGCTAAAAACAGGGCAGCACTTACTGTAAACCATACTGCGAACAATAAACCTATCCATTTCATATTCTGATTTTCTCTCTTTATCATTACATCACAGTCCTTTCATTCCTAACATAAGTCGATTTATTTTCTGAAAAAAATACTCTTCATCGCACCTATTAGCGCAGGCAGGAGTAAGGCTACGATTAATAATGCCGTAATTACATTAGACATCGGTAAGTCATAAGGAGTGAACCATTCTGTAAAAAGTTTAGAATTCGAAATTCTGCCCATTACTGATCCCGCTTTGATTTCTCTGTACGGCGTCCACGAATACCTATCACAGACGATTAAAAAAAGCTGCCCCAGAATAAATCCCACAAGGGGCATCATCCAGCCTTTTATTTGAATTGGACGACTTTTTTGTGCTTGCATCTACGTTCAAGACCCCTTTTCGAATATTGTTTTGATCATTCAACAGTGTGGCCCCTTATAATTCCTTTTTAGTAAATAGAAATGCAGCTATATAGTAGGAAACAATGAACAACAAGATGATTCCGATTAAAATAAAATATAAAGTAGAATCACTGTGTAATCTGTTCTCGTTAATCATTTGCATAAATATTGCCGTAGGCTGCGCCAGTGCAATTAGGATTAGTGTGAACACCCCTTGAATAATAGACGCTCCTTTCTTACTTAGCGTATAAAACAGCGGCAAATAAATGGAAGCCAGGGCTAGCGTGATGGCTGCTGGTCCTAGTATATCCATGACCGTTAATTCTGGCTTGTTAAATGCCGGGAATACAGTTGTAACGAACATGTGAATGCCATAAGATGCTAGGACGCTGATAAGGCTAATAATAATGCCCGTTATGTATTTCGCTTTTACGATATTTTTACGGCTAATCGGCAGCGTGACCAGAAAATTGTGGTTATGATTCTTTATATCGATCAGCGTAACGTGACTAAGCGTAGCGAAAGCCGTATAAATACCCACAAGGTGAACAGACGATGAATGCTTTGGTATAAAAACAACACTGAATACAACAAAATACATGAGAGGTGTCCACAGCGAGCTTTTCAAAGCGATGAATTCTTTCCGAAGCAAGTTAAGCATGTACGCGTCCTCCCTTGGTTGTGAAATACACGATGTCTTCTAATGATGGTTTGTTGAGAACCGCATAATTTCCAAATAAATACTCGGCCTCCTGCCGATTATCTATTAAGCCCTCAAAACCAACGGCTGTCTCACGAATTCCGACAAATTTCTTTCTAACATCGGAATCTAGTAGTTGGGAGTCACCTTTCACGATTACGTATCTATCGAGTACATCATCTTTCGCTTCATTGAATACGAGCTTTCCGCGATTGATGAAAGCAATGTAGTCGGCAATGCGATCCAAGTCTGTCGTGATATGAGTTGAGAAAATAATCGAATTTCGCTCGTTCTGCATCATGTCCGCAAGCAGATCGAGCATCTCCCTGCGGAACACAGGATCTAGTCCGGAGGTTGGCTCGTCCATGATGAGGAGTTCAGCCTCATGTGAGAACGCAACAGCTAGGGCAAACTTCACTTTCATCCCCTTGGATAATTGTTCAATCTTCTTGTTCGGGGACAGCTCGAACTGTTCCAGATAGCTGTTAAACTTCTGTTCGTTCCATTTTTTATAGAAAGGCGCGATCATCTTCTTCATGTCACGTATCGTAAGGTGTTCATAATAGAAGCAATCATCTAACACGATGCCGATGCGCTGCTTGATTTCCACTTCTTGTGCAGGCATATCGCAGCCTAGTATCTTTACGCTCCCGGAGTCAGGGCGAATCATGCCAAGCATCATTTTGATTAAGGTGCTCTTCCCAACGCCATTCGGACCTATGAGCCCGGTAATGTAGCCCTGCTTCACATCCAAAGATATCTGATCAACTGTAAATTCAGGATATGTTTTCGTTAAATTACGTATCTCGATTACATTCATGATGTGTGCTCCTCCTCGAACAATAACTTGATATGATCTATCACATCTTGTTGACTCATGCTTAGTTCCTTGCTTTCTCGAATGATCTCTATCATTTTTTCTTCTAATTGTTTCATACGCTGCTCCCGAATGAAGTCTTTATTGGCCCCCGATACAAAAGATCCCTTCCCTACCACGGAGTCGATCAGCTTCTCTTTCTCCAGCTCCTCATATACACGCTTGGTTGTGATGACACTAACCTGCAAATCCTTAGCCAGCTGCCGAATAGAAGGAAGACTGTCGCCTGCACGCAATTCCCCGCTCAGAATGCTCTGTCTGATTTGGTTCAATATTTGCATGTATATCGGATCGCTCGAGGCATTGAAAATAATAATTTTCAGCTTCTATCACCTCAATGCTGTTTATATCCATATAGTGTACATATACAATATATACACTGTTGTGGTAAGTGTCAATAGAGTATTTAGTGTATATATATATTATATACACTGTTAAACCCAATGTGCCTATACCGATTCGGGTGCAGCATCTAATAACAAGCTATGTTTTTAATACTTTTAATACAACGGATGAGAATATCCCACTCCAATTAATCCCTGGATGCCTCGAAGGAATTAAACAACTATGTAGAAAAGAATGAGATGAAATAATAAAACGGCCGAGCGTCATTATTCGACTGCTCAGCCGTTTTTGTTATGAAAGGCATAATTTACGAGTTCAGTTGTTCAAATGTAGGCAATTGGTCACCCTACGATGAATTTGCTCCGCTTTGCTACGCTCCTTGGTTATCGTTGATGAGTGTTTTCGCTACTGTGTCCCAGCGCCACGGTACAGATTGGCCTTTCAGGTGAACACCACCAAGCCACGTATCGATGCCGTTCAGAGCTACCCGGTCTGCTTGACCTTCCAGAACTTGTTGCCCCTCTTTCGTTAACGACACCGTACATTCACGGAATGAAGGCGGTGTGCCTTGGAAATTCGGGAAGGTCTCTACTCCCTCAACGTGCAGAAGTGGATGGGTACCGCTAGTCAGCTTGTCCAACACATGCCAGTATTGCAAATCCCCCATTCCAAGTTCATGCAGCTTATTGCAGACATGCTTAAATAATTCATACGGAGAAGCAATGCCAAAATCAATCTGCTCCAAAGTGAATTGCTCGACAATGCCGAGCCCATTGTGGACAGATGGGAAATGGGCAAGATGCTGCTGGAATGCTGCATTCGCATAGGGCAATGCCGACGTATCCTCTCGCAGAAGCTGTACGAGTTTGCTAGGATCAGGAGATGTATAAGCCTCCCATAATGCTGACCCTAGATCGAGCTGTTCACGACCGACAGTTTGCCACGTCCCTGATAGTGACGCCAGCTGCTCTTCATTTAATTGGCCAAGCCCGCGGAATAATTCAATGCCTGGGAAGGATCCAATGCATAGCAAGCTTAGCTTTGTACGGCCAAGCGGCTGGTGTGCAAACCAATGGAGCAAGTAGCAGAGCATCGTCTGGTCAAATAAATCATGCTCGAACCACAACACAATCTCTCCGTATTCGGAAAAGCGAGTGAGCTGCTGTTCTTGTTCGCCAGAGAGACGTGTGAATTCTGCTGCGGGAATGCCGAGCGCCTGCTCCAAGTATTGAGCCCGTACCTGCCGATTGGAGGCTGCTGTGGGATTTGCGAAGTTCGGCCCTTCCGGGTACACTTCCCTCCACACGAGAATATCCCCTTTATGTAAAACCTTACGCAAAGTGCTCGCTACGTGATCTCCATTTACAATATGCAGCATATGTTTTCCCCCTTCATATAAGCTGTTGCATACATGAGCAAAATCAGCAACAGGCAGGATTCCTTTCAGTTTGCGTCGCGCGTCGAATAGCCGTTTTTTCAATACAGGGACGGATGTGCCTAAGTACGCAGAGATTTCCTGCAATGAATAGCCGTAAAAATAAAACAACTGTACCGCCACACGCATATTTGATGACAATGACGATACGGATTCATGAAGCAGCCTTCTCAGTTCTTTTTGCTCGACGATGTCAGCGATGCTCTTCCCGCTTCCAGCTAAGCCGGTCATATCATCCAACGGGACAGACGGATGACGTTTGCGCCGAAGAATGCGGTTCGCTTGGCGAACGACAATCACCTTGAACCAACCCGGAAATGCTTCGGTTTCTTTCAGGCGACTGAGGCTGATGAATGCTTCCGCGAATGCCTCTTGCACGGCATCCTCCGCCAACTGAACGTCGTGCAGCCGTTCATAGGCTACAGCATAAGCCATTGAAGTGAACTGTCGGACGATGGGATCGAACGACTCGCAGTCTCCTTGCTTCGCTGCCTCTATCCAATGGTGCACGCCCCCAACTCCTTTCTTTCTATCCATCTATACACTAGTGCCATGTAACGGCCAAAAGGTTACTTCAAATGAGATTTAACTTCATAACATGAAATTTTGTTCAACCCCTGCTCGAATATGTTCATAGGTGATGATAGCATACACATTGTTAGGCTTTTATAGGATCGATTGAGAAAGAAAGAAGGCCACCGATTCAAGAGTGAACGGCAGCCTTTCGAGGTATTTATCGTACCTAGTTCGAAGTACGTAGCAGAGCATGGCTCTGCTACAAGCTAAGCCTCCAAATGCAAATGATCCTCATGATTGATTACGCCCAGCTTTTTAGCACTTCGTGCAGATCGAACAAAGCTCGATGGAAACGAAGGAGCTGCTCATCGTTGAACACGTCAATCTTGTCACGGAGCAGCCGTCCAATGGCTTCTTTATACTCTTTGATAAATGCCGATCCTTCTGCTGTTAAGTGGAGATTGAAGGATCGCAAGTCCTGTTCGTCGTGAGTCCGTTCCACGAATGTCATTTCGATTAATTTTTGAATAAGCTTGGAGAGCTGCTGCTTGGACATGTTGAGTTCTTGTGCGAGCTCTTTCATTCCGATTGGCTGATTGCTCTCGATTGCAACAAGTGCATAGAATTGCAGCGGGCTCAGCTTTTGCATCACCGTTTGCTCAAATAGCTTCATCATTCTGCGTTCAAATAAGGGCATTATCTCACCCCATGACTTAATAATCTCATCCATAATCGCTGCTCGCATGGCATAATACCCCTTCGTTATCGATTCAGGCATTGACAATATGCATAAAATCGTGATAACTATGTATTTAGTAAATAATTGTTTACTATGTAGCAGTTTGAATACTTTTTGTTTATTACCTATCTATCACCCGGAAAGGCGGGATGTCGATTGATTGACACACAGCCTAATTTTAAGCCTTTTATCTCATAAACACAAAGATAAGGGGCAGATTCAACATGAATAGTAACCAATTGAACAGAAAGATTGATTCATACATCCAATCCATGCATGAGCGTGGGGATTTCAATGGAAGCGTGCTTGTTGCTGTACAAGGAGAAGTTATTCTCGCCAGAGGATACGGGTTTGCAAATGTGGAGCTGAACGTACCGAATCAACGTGAGACCGTATATCGAATTGGATCAAACTCCAAGCCAATTACAGCGGAAGCCATCCTGACCCTTGCCTATCAGGGCCAACTGCGTCTTGAAGAGCAGTTGACAACTTATTTACCAGAATTCTCTCAATGGGAGCACATATCGATTGAGCAATTGCTGACCCATCGCTCGGGTATCCCGAACTTGGTCTTACTTCCAGAGTTCCCGCAGTTTTCCCTGCTGCCGCATACCGTGGATGAGCTTATTGCTACATTCTCTGCTCTTCCGTTGAACTTCGAACCAGGAACAAGTTTTGAGTATGCGAATTCGAATTATATTTTACTTGGGAAAGTCATTGAAGCGATCAGCGGCAAGAGCTACGCCGATTACGTAAGGGAATACGTGCTCCTCCCTGCGGGAATGGAGAATACAATGCTTGAGGATTCGACCACGATCATTGCGAACCGCGCAGTCGGGTATGAAGTGGATCCGAAAGGCAGTCTGCAACGTGCATCCCATATTGATATGTCGAATGCGCATGCAGCAGGAGGTTTCCTATCTACGATAGATGACCTCTATCGTTTGAATTTCGCTATGCGCAGCAAGCGTTGGTTCGAACAAGATGCGGGAGATGTATCGGGGAATATGTATGCTCATCATCACCAGCCGTACGGATATGGTTGGTTTATCCCTAGCATTCCTGTAGTATTCCATCATGGCGGAATTAATGGCTTTACCTCAACTTTTGTCCGACATCTCGAACAGAATTTAACCGTTATTGCACTGAGCAATATCGTAACGCCGAATACAGCGGCGCTCGGCCAAAAATTGATGGATATGCTAATGGAATAAGCGTCCTCTTCTCTATTTTTGTATCGTTCTAGAAAGCCGGTTCATCAATTTTATTGAAAGCCGGTGGATGTCCAATAAAGCCAATAATAAGTGATTTAATATAATGTTAGACATTCTATTGGCTATTGGCTAAATAAAAACGGATAGAGGGTCAGAGGAGATCTGAATCTCAATCCGTTTCTTTTTATGCACTATAACTACTTTACTTAGATCTAATCCGACGAACGAAAAAGTAGAAGTTCCGTAATTAAAAAACCGCCTATCCTCAGACAGGCGGGAACTATAGACTTTCGTAGTCATTTTTTACTTCTTTAAGCGAAGCATTTCAAACCCTGATGATCAAGGGATAATAACTATCTAATTCAGCTTATGATACCTTGTTCTTTTCTCAGACACTTTTGTTTCAAAAGAAGTGCATGACGTATAACAGCTCTGCAGAGTCTTGCTCGTTGCAATGAAGAATCTTCAGCGAAAAAATCATCATTTGAGCTCAACTCCAGCAGGGCTGCTTTGGCCGCATCCCAAGCAAGCTCTTCCTCTTGCAGCAGATAATGCGCTGCTTGGTATCCGTACGTCTCCACCCCTCTTAAAACCTGCACTTTCTGCCCAAAGCTCATCGTTCGATTCATCGGGCTGTACCTCTTTTCTAAGAAGCTGTCTCTCGAATCTGCAAGCTATTTAACCGCAAAAACCCCATCTCTTTATCACGCTCAGATTCAGGCCCTTCGTAGACTACTTGACCCACGTAGCGTGTTTTCCCATCGGATGTATCAAGAATAACTACGAGAGGTGTTGAGCCTTTCTTACTCAAGATATTGACACGATTGTGAGAGAGAACAAACGATTGGATCTTATCAACGCCAAGCTCCGATGCTGTGATCTGAACATAATCTCTCTCTTCAAGACCTGTGTCTAAGTTATAGCGTGATAACTGAATGGCATTTTCATCGAATTTTGCGTAGACCAAGGAATTGCTCTCTAGATAATAGTGCGTGTTAGGATTAAGTTTCTGCTTTGCGTTTAACTGCTTTGGGTCTGGCAAGGCATTCAGCTTGCCTGTTCGATATGAATAAACATATCTATGTATGGCTATGAGTTCATAAGAATTCATATAATCTCCATTTGATTTGACCTTATTCTCTTGAACTTGAAAGACCATATATTCATTCGGAGCAATGCCATTACTTAATGAGCCAACCTCAATTTCTATATCATTATTTGCGCTGTTCTTCCAATGGGTTACTTGCTTACCCTCAATAAGTGCGCCGCTCTTCATGTCCAACACATAGTCAAAAGATTGAAGAAACGATTCATCCCTCTTACCGTGCTGAATGAGTACATGCAGCTGACTATTGATGCGTTGAACATCGTCGATATAGATATAATCAAATGTGCTGTCAGTAGGGATTTCGATGACATACTGCTTCTCTTCATTCGTCTTCCTATTCAACAGGTCTACATGCAGTTGAAATTCCTTCTTTGGAGACTGACCTGATCCTATATTTCTATTGGCATAAATCAACCATTCATTATCCTTATAAAATCCATTAGGATCCCTCTTGCCCCTCATAAATTGGCGATAATCCCGAAAGAGCTGCCCCATGCCTTCCGAATTATTTCTCAATGGTCGTACGGACAAGAGCTCGTCGCGAAATGTCTCCCGACTCCGATATTTGCTTCCTTCCATACTAATGGATAATGATTCCAACCGTATTCCTCCGTAAATAGCGGAAAGCTCGATACCCGCTCCCTCCTTCGGGTCGCCTTGTTCCGTTACGAGCTTGTATGTCGGCAGATGATCCGCCGCACCGTAAGTATAATAGGTACACAATATCCCTAACGTACAAAGTCCGAGAATGATCGATAATAAGTAACGTTTCATCGTAATTCCTCCTTTACACGGTAATCTTCTTGCGAAGAAGCCAGAATCCGAGACAGCCGGAGATCACGGCAACGAGCAAGCAGGCACCAAGATGCATTCCGAATATTTCAATCGGATACCAATATCCATCCATGCGTAAGAATAATATTGGATACACAACCAGGATCGCACTACCTGCGAAATACGCGAACGCGTATAGAACACCGATTCTCCGATAGCTTCGTTCGAGTAGAACTGCAGTAAAGATCACCATTACAGCAACAATGCCTAAGCCATAGCAATATATAAATTGCTCAAACTGTTTGGGCAGTAGCATTTTTAATGCTTCATTCATCGAAATCGCTTCGACGAATGTCGAATCCGCCCGCAGTTCTGCCGGAACCATCGCCTTGAAGATCATATTCTCGCCGACGAGCAGCACCAATTGAAAGGCAATCATACTAAATACAAACATAATAATAGCTGTAAGCTTCGATACGTATAGCATCCATCTCTTCGATGGAAGCATCAGCAGCCGATAGATGAACGTCGATCGCCCGAACCAATCCCGATACCAGATAAGGAGGGTATACAGCACCAGAACCGTTATGCTAAGCAAAATCGGAAGAATGAACCAATCCTTTGTATCGAGGATAACCCATGGGAAGGTGAGGATATCAGGTAAACCTATATCATCATAACCCATCCCATTTTCCGCTTTGAACGATAAAGTACGATTGATTGTCAGAATTAATGAGCTGAACTGACAGACCATCGTCAGCACCATTAAGGATGCCAAAATATATCGGAATCGATAGATTTCCATATGAACCAATTTCAAATAGCGATTCACCCCATATACACCTCCCTCATTACGTCAATGACGGATTTCCCTTCCGTCGTACGCATGTCCTCGCAGTCAAACGCAAGATGAACCGTCCCATTCTGCAGCAGAATCGCATTGTCGATCAAATGCTCCATATCGTCTATTTCATGTGTCGTCAGCAGCACGCCTCGATCCTCGATAAGATCCGACGAGAATACTTCAGCAATGATCTCACGGCTAAACATATCAATGCCTGAGAATGGTTCATCCATTAAGATATAATCCGTATCTTGCGATAAACCAAGCAGCAGACAATATTTCGCAGTTGTCCCTTTAGACAGGTTACCTACGCGCTCCGACCGATCCAACTTGAAAAAATCCAATAATTCCTTCGCTCGCGCCTCATTCCAATTCTGGTAGAAATCTTTCATAAATTGCATCCCGTCGGACAGCTTCATCCCCATAGGTACTGTCGGATGATCTGGTACAAAAGCAACCTTCTCATACATCGCTGGCCCAACAGGCTTGCCATCAATGCGAATCGTGCCGCTCTTTGGTGGGGTAAGTCCCATAATTGATTTCAGAATCGTGGATTTCCCAGCTCCATTGATTCCGATCAGGCATGTAATCTGCCCCTTTTCGGCTGTGAAGGATATACCGTTCAGCACCTTGCGCCCACGATAACGCTTATGTAAATCGACAACCTCAATCATCAGAGCCCCCCCCCTTCTGCCTGGTTCGAACGCGAACGTTCCTCGATATACTTCGCCCGGACAAGATCCAGCAGTTCATCGACAGGCACATCAATTCTCCCTACTGACACGACAAATGCCTCTACTGCACCTTCTAAAAGTTCCGAACGAATTGCACGCAGGATATCCGCTTCCTCTGTAATCCGACTCGGTGAGTTCCCTTCCGTTATAATCAACCGCTGCTCCTCCATTTCCTTGTAGGCTTTTTGCGCCGTATTTGGGTTTATTTTGAGCAATGCTCCGAGCTCTCTGCGGGAAGGAATAACCTGCCCTGCCTTTAATCGGCCTGTTGCGATCCGCTCCTTGAAATGCCTTACGACTTGCAAATAGACAGGGTCACGGTTATTAAAGACCACATTCGTCCACCCTTCATTCATCTCTATGATCACCCCTCGCATTTATCGCCAAGTGTGTGTACTATGTAGTTCATACACTTCATGAGTGTATTATGATCGTAATACACCACAAATGTCAATAGTTAGATTTTATCCCTTTCCCTAATTGACAGCACGAACCTACCCACTTTTCGATTTGTTGCCAATGTTCGTCTCTCTTTTTACGTATATGGTACCTGTGAAATTAATAGGAGAAGCGTCCTCTTTTATTTGAAAAAATATTTCATCTTTTAAAAATATATTGAAAATTTTAATCGAAAGATAATATAATAGTTACCAATCCCCATATTATGGAATGAAGGTGATAAAGAAGGAAGCGCAAATGTGGATGCCAATTGTGTTTTGAAAGCGGTGTCATCTTGTCTTAGTGATTATCATTTTGGGAGGGAAATAATTGAAACGACTTCAAACAATCCAATGGAAAAAGCTATCGCTCACTCTCACTGTCGCCTCATTGGCGGCCGCAGGATTTGCGCCTTCGCTGCCTGCTCCATTCAATGTTGTACCGTCTGTCTATGCAGAGCAAGTCAAGTCGAATTCGCAGCAGCTGCAACAAGCCTTCGAATCTGCAGCGAAAGAATTCGGAGTACCTGTGAGCATTCTGATGTCCGTCTCCTACAACCTGACACGGTGGGAGCAACATAATGGTGAACCAAGCACATCTGGTGGCTTCGGCGTTATGCATTTGACCGACATACCGAAGCAGCAGCCAGAGGAACAGAATGCAACCGCTGAACAAGGCAGCACATCGGATTCGCTTGATGATCCAAGCCATCATACTCTTGCTGCAGCATCTCAACTCCTGAAGGTAAATCCAATCTTTCTGAAGAAGGATCCAGTAGAGAACATTCGAGGCGGAGCTGCGCTGCTGGCAAAATATGCGAAGGACATTGCAGGCAAACTGCCGGTAACGGAATCCGATTGGTATGGTGCTGTTGCCAAATATAGCGGCTCTCAAGAATTGTATTATGCACAGGATTTCGCCGATCAAGTGTTCCACACGATACAGCAAGGGATCGCGCGGCAAACTCCGGAAGGTCAGGCGCTGCGCCTCACATCCAAGGAAGTAAAGCCAAACCAAGGTACTTTGCAGAGTCTGCAACTGCATTCAACCATATCAAGCAACGTCGATTGCCCTTCCCTATTACCTTGCAGGTCTATTCCTGCAGCCTATCAGCAGAATGGGGATGACCCGTCAGACTATTCCAATTATGATCTTGCAGACCGTCCTAAATTCGGGCCAGATATTCGCTTTATTGTCATTCATGATACGGAAGAAACATATCGAGACACCATTGGCATTTTTGCAAATCCGAAGAAGAGCGTGGCCGCCCACTACGTTGTTCGCTCATTTGATGGCGATGTAACGCAAATGGTTAACAACAAAGACGTGCCATGGCATGCAGGCAACTATTACTTCAATATGCACTCCATCGGCATCGAGCATGAAGGCTATGCGATGGAAGGAGCAACCTGGTACTCCGAACGGCTTTATCGCTCTTCTGCCGCACTCGTTAAGTATTTGGGAGAGAAGTATGATATTCCGCTGGATCGAGCGCATATCATTGGGCACAACGAAATTCCGGGGCTTACTCCGAAGCGAACACCGGCAATGCATCAGGATCCCGGTCCATTCTGGGATTGGGAGCATTATATGGAGCTGGTTGGAGCACCACTTGGCGCCACGCATAGCCTCAAGGACATCGTGACAATCAAGCCTAATTTTAAGAGTAATTTACCTGAAGTTCAGGATGCTCCGCTCCAGCCGACGAACTTCGTTTATTTGTATAAGGAGCCGCAGTTTGATGCTGATTTAATTGATGACCCTGCCCTTGCCGTTCAGAACAAGAAAGACGGACTGAGCATAGGTGCTAAAGCTACGACAGGGCAAACCTTCTCGCTCGCAGGAGAGCTGGGGAACTGGACAGCAATCTGGTACGGTGGACAAAAGGCATGGTTCTATAATCCGGCAGGAAGCAATGCGGTTGCGGGTTCAGGAGAGCTCATTACTCCGAAAGCGGGCACAGCTTCTATTCCGGTTTATGGTGCGGCCTATCCAGAAGCGGCAGCTTACCCTGCCGATGTAAAGCCGAACGAACTCGTACCGCTGCAGTACACAATTGCACAGGGACAATCGTATGTTGCCGTCGAGAAGGTCAATGGCGATTATTACGAAGCCCCAGTATTCACGAAGGATCCTTATGCGACGAATAAGCACATTAAAGGCAAAGAGGCATTCTATCGCATCTTCTTCAATCACCGCTTCGCCTTTGTGAAAGCTTCTGATGTCGAGAAGGTGCGGTAACATCCGTAAACGAAGAAGAGAATGGCGGCTGTATTGCGTGTAAGGATAAATTATATCCCATACGCGTGCAATGCTCTTCTCTCAGATATTGCTTGAAATGATATTGTATAATTATAGGTTACTCAAAAATGTCTCTAAGTTCTTATCAAAAACGAACGTCCCCAAGTTCTTGTCAAATAAAAATGATAAGAACTTGGGGACATAAAATAAACTGACCCATTTATTCAGAATACGGATAGATAATCTGATGACCTGATTCATCTGAGAAAGTTTAGGGATCAGGATCAGGTATCACAATTTTATTTGCTACAACCTTATCATCACCGTCACACGCTCGGACTTCGTTTCGACACCAATTTCGTTCCTTGCTTCTCCTCCTCTTGGGTAGCTGCCCATTTTATAGGGGCAAGTGCCCTTTCCCCAATCTCAGCATATTGTGAATTATGCCTAGCGCTAGCTTCAAGCGAGCTTTGCCAGAAGAGGATTCACGATGCAATGCCCCTCAAAAGATTAGGAGGAAAACGATGATATACCATCAACCTTACGTTCAGAACCCGGCCGGCGTGCCCAATCCGTCCGAGCAAGCATTTGAGCAGCAATCTAATAATCAAATTAGACCTCGCGATGACGGTTTTCAAGCGTCACACTATCCTTGGTGCCATATTCCTTATCATCACGGATATCACCCCATGATGTGTTGTCCTTGTGGTAACGAGCATCAAGCCGTAATGGCTCATCCCTGTGAGAATATGCACTCACCTACGAAATTTCAGCCCCTGGAGCATGAGCAGCACCCCGATATGGTTCACCCCTGGGAGCATGAACACTATCCATGCATGATCCATCCATGCATGCATCATCCATGGAATCCGTATATGGATGACCACCTTCATCCTTATCAGTATTCAGGGTGGGACTGTTGCGAGCTCGATTACCATCATGATTGGTTCCATCCATGGGATCATAGCCACTTGCATTGCCATCATCCGTGGGATAACTATCATTGCTAAGAGAAGTCCAGTCTCCCTTTCTTGAAAGGGTGGTTTCATCGCTGAGGACATGACCGTTCGCGTCAATGTCATTAGCGATGATTTTTTTTAACGGCTCAAGCTGCCTACCAATCGCAATCGTTGACGGTAGGGACCGACCGGTATAAAAATTAGTCCCGTCTCATCTCGGGAAGCCGTCCCGTAAAGCGCATCGCTGGAATTGGCGTCAAACCCGAGAAGGGGACGCCCTCCCATACCGAGAGCGGATGCTGCCAGCAATAATCGGTGCACGAGCATCCCGGCTTCCATTTGCTGTATGCGGTATCCCCGCTTGCCGAGCTGCGATTGATAGAAACTCCTCTTCCCTGCCACATGAAAGCTGAGTGGTACTTGAAACAAATTGATATTGGGAAGCGGCATTCCCTCCTGCATCCGTTGCCGGTGATCTCCAAGGCACACCGACTGCAGCGCATGCGCAGTGCTATCGTACCGATAAGCGCCATCCGGAACGTCTTCGACCCCGTAGAAGCAGCCGTAAAGACATACACGGGGTTCCGGCCTCTTCTGCGGGTCATCCAGGTCGTTGCGATACGTGAAGGAAGCCGTCGCTTCCCGAAGCAGAGATGCAAGCCGCGAAATACCGATCGGCTTCCAGATAAATTCCGTCTCGGGTGAGAAACGGTTGCGGCAAACCGCCGCCAAATCATATGATAAGCGATCTACAGGCGGCAGAGGCAGTGCGGGCGCTTGATTCGGAATTGCTTGCTCATCTTGCCGGATCTGTTGAAACAATCGCGCCGAATCAAATCGGGACGCATCGCTCATCCGGAGCAGCATTGGATAATCGGCGCTCCTCCGCGACTTTATATAGTGATCATGATTGACCGGCGACAACTCCCGGCACAGCTCGGAGGCGGACACGATGTCCGTATCCTCGTTCCCACTTTCCATCCACCGGATCGCCGGATTCACCGATAACGGGATTACCGCATATACGCTCTCCTCTTGTTCTGATAGACCGAGCAGATGATTGATGGCTTGATCAAGAAATTGAAAATGCACGCCAGACGAAAATCTGAATCGTTTTGCGATTTCGAGCAGCTGTCCAATCAAAATACCGGCGTCCAGTCCCTGAAGCCGGTATGAAAAATTATTGTATTTGTAAAAATTTTTCCAGTATACCGTAGATACGAACGCGGCTCCGAAGCAGCCGTTCGCGTCGCATCGATTACCGAGCGACCTCGCCAAATAATCGTCGAAATTCCCTTTGCGCAGCAACGCCAACCGATGATGTGCCGCATCGTAATGGTATACGCCTGCAGGCAACTCATCGAGCTTAAGATAGAGATACAGTTCACTCGGATAGAGCCCGCCTCCGGAAGGAACGAAGCGCCGGCACATCTGCAAGACGCCTCCCGATTCCTCCGACGCATCCCGTTCCATGACGGACTGGGTCAATTGTGCAAGCCCGTATACATAGTAGAGGAAATGTCCAATATTGCGAAGGGTTGGCACATCGGGTGTATCCATTCCTTCGAGCGTTATCGGCACTTCCCTAGATAGTGGAAACATTGGCAAGTCACGATAAAGCTTGTAAGGAAGCGGCGCGTACTCCCAATCCGTCTCCCAATCCAAGGGCTTGACCTTATCCGGATCATATTGCAAATGGTGAAGAAAAACGTCCAGATTCATTAGACTCATCGCTTTCCTCCCTGGTTTCATTCGTGCCGTTCGATAGCCGTATTTATGGGAACGGGTGCGGATATGGATTAAGCTGCTCGGGTGACAAGGGCTCTGGCGAATAAGACAGCTCTGCAGGAATCCTGAGCACTCTATCCAGTCCCGTCAACCGGATGAGATGCTGCCCGAACGTCATCGGCAACATGCCGGGAATGAGTACTTTCACACAATGCAGTCCGTTGCGAAGGGCCTCCGGAGTCGTCTGGTCGACCACGATCACTTCAAGATTCAATTGGCGAAAAACAAGCAGCATGGCCTTCAGATCATCAGTCAGATCGGCGTTCCAGCTCGTCGGTTCAAATGCTTCTTCGAACGTTTGCATCGGACGATCGTCATTCAGCAGAAAATCGAGCCTTTCCTCTGCCTGTTTCAACCCGTACAGCATGGAATGATCCTCCATCTGAACAACCTGGTACGGATCGTGAAGCATCCGTTCGTACTGCTGACGGTTTTCCTCGAATTTCTCGCTAACCGTGAGGAGCATGCCTGCCAGCTCGTGGATCGCGCTCTTTGCCGCACGAATCGGATCCGGATGGGCGCCCGCGGCGCAAATGAGGTTCACGCCCTGCTCTTTCTTATTCTTCGCGAGCGCCCACACGCTTGGTATGCCGTGCTCCATTGTCGATTTATACAAATACAGTTCATAGCCCGACACTGTCTCCAGTCGCTCCGTCATCCAATTCAATTCCCGATCCTGAACAGAACGGAGATCCAGGCGAGGCAGGGGCAGACGAGCATACCAAGTCATGAGGAAGGAGTCGCGCTCCACCACTTCCAGCATCCCGTAGAAGATCGCTTCCTCCAGACTTCCGCCCAGCGCGCAGCCATTGGAGGTTTCATAGACGAATCCGTGACCGCAGCCCGAACTGTAATAAGCCAGCTGCTCCGGTACAAGAATCGGACGCTCCTGCAGAAACGAATAGCCCCATACCCAATCTATAGGCCTTTCGGGGTCGAATGACTTGAACGGGAAGTCAGAGCGTTCATACTGTTCCTTAGCATATAGTCCTACACGGAAAGGATCGAGCGCATGGTGCTGTACATTGAGGAAACTGTCATGAACGACGGATCGTTTCCCATGGGGCGACAGACCGCAATAACGCTCCAGCCCCTCCAGGATGGCTGTCATTTCGCTAACCGCATAGGAGTGGGTTCGACCTGCACAAGCCTCATCTCCGCCAAACAAGGGCAAATTGATGCTCGCATCAGCGAAAGGCGACACAAGATCCACCATTTTCCCATTCAAAAATCCGGTCCTGGCATCCAAGTATTCTTTGGCTAAAACATCTTTCAGTTCATCCATCGAGCGGCTGCGATACGTTTCGGTGCCGATTTTCTTGCTTGGCTTCAGCGCAATGCGGGCCAGCTCCTCATCGTCTTCCGGCAATCGGCCGCAGATTGGACATAGCGGAACGGGCAGGAAGAAGTGCAATGAGGTTTTCAACGTACGCATATCGATCAAGTACATCCTGCTTTCCGTCTCCGGCTGCCCGCCCATCAGCATCTTCACGGCTTCAGCTGCAACAAGGCGCGCCACCTGCAATAATCCCGTGCGAGACGCCCAAGCGTCCCGGGCGATTCCCCCATTTGACGCCAGCTTCTGCTGCAGTTTCCACGATTCCCTACGGTCACTTCCCGCCATCAGGAGCCGGGTATCCGCACATTGTGAGCACCCTTGCCCCTCTGGACGAACCAGTGGACCGACAATCCCCTCTCCGAATGCAACAAATCCGCGCAGCCAAGGCATTCCCGACTGTCTGAACCGATCTTCTGCCGCAGAATGAGAGGAAGGATCCCAAGCATCGTTCAACACCAGCGCCAAGTCTCCCGTTGCTGCTTCTCCAGACTCTATGTTCTTCTGCCGGATTAGTCGATAGCGGTCATCGGCAGACAATTGCTTGGTTACCAAATCCGCGAGCTGTCCTCCCCCGATGACCGTTACAATCGCGCTCAATGCGTCTCCTCCTCTCGCAACGACACGCCGAATACGCCTGCCAGCTCTTCTTTCATGAACGGTTCTGTCGACAAATCAACGACCGCGATCCGCTTACGGTTCCAGTGCAGAATCTGCCGTATAGAATGCATTATCGTGCCGTATTCCGACTCATCGAAGCCGGGGATCGTCAGACTCTGCGCCAAGGCATCTTCCACCATGACCGAAGAGCGTTCTAGGATTTGGCCTTGGATGTCCGCCGGATCGTTTTGTATTTTCATCAGCGCCTGTCGGAGCGCTTCTCGCAGTGCCATCGTGCGGTTGACTCCGACCCCGCCGTACCAGTACCCGTTCGTACCGACCCAGAAGACTGGGAAGCCCGCCGCTTCTTGTCCCAATCCGATTACCGGGGTGTCCTGCATCGTAGTCAATGCACGCAAGCAATAGCGGCAATATTCGTCTTCAACCTCGCTTAGCTTGATTGGATTAACGGAGGGTATGCTGGATTCGGAACGACTTTTCAGCTCCTCGAATAGACACTTCCGCAATCCGCGAAGGACCGCTTCCGCAACGGTCTCTCCCGCTCCAACCCCTACATATTCATGGGACTGCGACTCGAGCGGGCTAGCAGAATCCGGCTGCGCAGGACTGGCAGCCTTCAGAACACCAGCCATTCGCGACACGTACGCCTCGATGCCTGCCAAGCCTGCTTCCTTCCTGGCTTCATGGTGCGTCATTCCCGAACAGACGATCTGCGGCAGAAGCTCAGCGGGGCCTTCCGACAGCGGGTCGACTGCCTGTACGCGACACTGTGAGAGCGGAAGCTGCTTCGAGTCCCCTTCCTCCCACCGGTGAAGAATGCCGGTCTCCGTCGAAGTCAAGCGATAGAAATAGGAGAAGAGTCGGTCTGATTCCTGCCGCTCCGCACATGGATCGATTGGAAGGTCAAACGGATCCGTTGGCTCGACCTGACGAAGACCTGTGACTAGCGGATGAGGAAGTAACGAATGCCACTCGCCAACTAATGTTTCCGGATTCAGCAGAAACAGCTTTCCGTTCAATTCCGAAGCCGTCCCCGTAACGGTCTTAAACCATTCGAATACGAGCACATTCGCTAGCATGGCTTCCGGCGTGGTAGAGACGGCGGACGGCCGATCCGCATCGCCAAGGGCGGTTCGGTGTATCCTGCGCCATGCGGATTCGAAGCAGACATCCGAATCCGGGTGCACCAACGGCCCTGCTATGCCCAACTGTGGCAAATAGATGGCGGGCAGCAGTGGCTTCTTCGCGTCCCTGCAGGCCGCATGCAATGCTCTAAGCTCTCGGGGATCGTCAACCTGAGCGACATATAGAACGGAATCCGCCAGCTGCACGACTTCTTGCCAATCGAGGAATCCGTCATTAGACGGTAAGATCTCCTCAACCTCGATCTCGCTGTTCGATAGACGCGCAGTCGCCGTCAGTTCGGAGATCCGCTGCCGATCCGTGGTCGTCTGGTTCGTGATCAGCATACGAAACCGGGGCAATCCGGATTCCAACATGGCAGCAACGAGCGAGACAAATATCGAACCGGAACCGACCGCAATCGGATTAGCCTGGCGATAGGTTTGAAAGCGGTGAGCGCCCGAACCGCCCAAGCTGTCCAGAAATTCGATCTGTGCGGCATATTTCCGTTCTACCGCTTCGGGTAGGTCGTGCGGTAGATCTTGGCTGGAATCTCGGACAAAGCCGTTATTGAGCAGTACTTCCGCGATTTCATAAACCCGTACCCTGTACGGTTCCGTCAGCCCGTCCGTTAGTTCCGACATGGAATAATCCCCACTAAACATGGGCATCAATTTTTCGATCCACTGATCAACCATGTCGCCTTCCATTCGGAACGAACCTGTATTGTTGCGAAAGTAGACACCTCCATTCGAATCTGGAAGAAAGAACGTATCCCCTTTCACTTTCAGACGCATAGAAGGATTCAAGTTTTTATTCCCCCTTAAGGTTTTGCCAGAGGCAAAACCGCATTGTAAGCAGGCCTTCGGTTATCCGTCATTTATAAGTTATGTAGAGCATTTTGTCCGTCATGCCAGAAACTAAAAAAGGAACAGCCCCTACAGGACGAGACACTGTAGGGGCATACCGTTTTCGTATCGCTAAGGGAGCTTTTTGGTACTCAGCGGCAGCGAGCGCAGCTTCCGCAACGTGCGCAGCTACTGCAGCGGGCGCAATTAAAGCAGTTACTGCAACGTGCGCAGTTGAAGCAGTTGCTACAGCGAAAACAGTTGCTGCATGAACAAAACCCTACACAAAAAAAGCAAAAGCCAACACATAAGCGTGAATCCCCTGCTCCGTTCTGATTTTGCCCCGACGCAGACGTCATCCCCGTCGAATTGAACTTGCCGACATTCAAGTTTTGCAGATCCTTCTGAAAATCGTTCATTTTATACCCTCCTCATCATTCATTTCACTGTACATGCATGTGACTATCGTTAAACGAAAATGTTAGAGCTGGATCCGACCGGCATGCTGCCCATCATCCATCTCGACTAGATAATTTATGAAATTGGTTCCGCTAGTGTTCCTATGACACCCGCCCACCGAAAGATGGTTAAGTAAAGATACCTAATAACCGAACTCCACTATGAGCTATTGGGATTTCGATCCTTCGTATTGGGCGTGATTCATAGTTCCCCTCTTCGCTGGCATCGATTAAGGGAAACCATATAAAAAAGCCTAATTTCTCGTTTACAACACTGAGAAATTAGGCCTTTGCTAATTTATTCGTCGCCAAAGTGATTTTTGCTAGTAACCTTATAGATCTTGAGAGTGAAGTAAGTAGAGTTGTTTTGCTAAGAAAGCTGGCGTGTAAGGCATGTCGTTGCGCAGCCAGCCTACGATGGTTCCAATTAAGGCAGAGGACCCATGCCAAATGGCAATATCCTTTTGAATGGCTGTTCGCTTATTCGAAGAGTCGGTCTCCTTATTCTCGAACTTTGCCGTAATTATCCCAGTAAGCATTTTTAATAGCCGATCGGTAAAAATAGGCGTTCGCCTCGATCCTAAAGTAACCTTATAAAATGGCGCATTTTCAGCAATATGCTCAAGCATCCCTACTAGCTTCAACCAATCATTGTCTTCAGGACTATTAGGGTGAGCAGGATTGCTATTCATGGCATGCTGAAGATCTTCAATCATCTCGTCCGCCATCTTGTTCAGCATGTCCGGGATATCGCGATAATGAAGATAAAAGGTAACGCGGCTGATGGTCGCCCGCTCGGCAATACCGCTGATGGACATTTTCTCTATCTCCATCTTCTGCAGCATATCAACAAAGGCATCCTTTATTAACTGCCTTGTACGGCGAATTCTTGGGTCTGTTTGAGATTTGGAATTGTCCGGCATTCAGCTCTTTCCTTTCCGATTCACAAGATAATAAACAATTTATAAATAATTTGCAGTAAATCTCCAGCTTACTTTACACTTTGCAAGCCAAATGATAACTAATTTACATTTTGTGAAAATGCGTTGATTGATCGCCCTAACCTGTATAACTATAATCTATTTTATACAATGTTAATTATCTTACACATTGTAAATTAAGTCTATAGAGAAACGAAAGGTAGGAGTAAGTTGAGTAAACGCATGGAAACAACCAACGGTTCCATAAAGAAGGGCACGATTATGTTTATCATGATCTTGGGCGCCTTTCTTACAACGCTGAATCAGACAGTCATGAGCGTAGCCATCCCGGAATTGATGGTTGACTTTACTATCGCGGCTTCCACGGCGCAATGGCTGACAACCGGCTATATGCTGGTAAACGGAATTCTAATCCCTATTACGGCTTATCTCATGCTGAGGTTTACTACTCGGCAGCTGTTTCAAGCTTCGATGGTAATCTTTCTTGCTGGTACAATTGTGTCCGCATTTGCAGCAAGCTTTCCCTTTCTCCTAACGGGGCGGATGATTCAGGCAGCAGGTGCTGGCATTATCATGCCGCTGCTTATGAATGTCATTTTGGTGCTCTTCCCTCCCGAAAAAAGGGGAGCAGCCATGGGAACAATGGGACTTGCCATTATATTTGCTCCAGCGATTGGGCCTACACTAGCCGGCTATATTTTGCAAAACTATAAATGGCAAACAATGTTCTACGGCATGATCCCGCTAGCCTTGCTTGTCATCATCTGCGGTCATATTTATTTAAAAAATGTGTCAGAGCAAATCCGCACGAAAATCGATGTTCTAAGTGTTATCCTGTCCACCATTGCATTTGGCACGCTGTTATATGGTTTCAGTGCTGCAGGAAGTCAAGGTTGGGAAAGTGCCCAGGTGCTGTTGTCTATTGCCGTCGGCATCGTGACCCTTGGTCTTTTTGTATGGAGACAGCTCACTTCCGAAAGCCCACTGCTGGATCTTCGAGCCTTCAAATACAATATGTTCACGCTCACAACCATCATTAACATCATGATCACCATGGTGATGTACGCAGATATGATGCTGCTTCCGCTGTACCTCCAGAATGCACGAGGTTATTCTGCACTGGAATCTGGTCTGCTCATGCTCCCTGGTGCGCTTGCGATGGGTCTGCTGATGCCTGTTGCTGGGCGGCTATATGATCGATTCGGAGCATTATGGCTTGCCATAACGGGGATGATCATAACGATTGCGGCCACTTCCGGTTTCGTCCAGTTGTCCGACTCAACTAGTTATACCTATTTAATTCTGATGTCAACGATCCGTAGAATCGGAATGGCGCTGCTGCTGATGCCTATTCAGACAGCAGGTCTGAATCAACTGCCTTCTAGATTACACGCACACGGTACCGCAATATCCAACACGGTTAAACAAGTAGCGGGTGCAGTAGGGACTTCTCTTCTCGTCACGGTTATGACGGATCAGACCAAATCGCATCTTGCGGATATGATGGCCGCAAGTGGGACAACCGGTGCAGCTCAAAAGGATGTGATCGTAGAAGCCTCTATTTTAGGGATTAACGATGCTTACGTTGTCATAATCGGAATTGGGGTTATTGGCTTAATTCTCTCATTCTTTATCAAACGTACTTCTCGAACCCAAGAGGATGCTCCTGAAGCTGCTTTGAAAAAAGCCGTTGTAAAAGAGGCCTGAGAAGAATTCTAAATAACTCGCTCATCATCGCTCCTCTGCCTGGCGAACCTTAAAGCATAGGTCTGTTAGTCGTGGCCTTCTACCAATTATATGTTAAGTTAATCTCTATTAACTTGAACATAAACCTTATTATTCAAATTGGGAGGGAGTAACATGCAGAAAGAAATTATCCTTTCAGCTAAAATTACCCGGTTTCGATCAGCTATCGAAGAGTTCAGCCCCTTTGAATGGTACAGACATCATTTGGAACATGAGCCGATTCACTACAACGAAGCTACGAATACCTGGAACGTGTTTCGGTATGAAGATGTCAAAAGAGTTTTGAGTGATTACGAGTATTTTTCTAGTGAGAGAGTCAGGACGACAATCAGCGTCGGGGCCGACAATGAGGTAGGCAGTACTCCTGAAAGAATCAATTTGAGCTCGGATCCCCCGCTGCACCGCAAAAGCCGTAGTCTGTTATCCGCGGCATTTACGCCTAGAAGCTTGAGCTTGTGGGAGCCGCGAATCCATCAAGTGGTTGGTAAGCTGATTGAGGATATGGGAGACGAGCCGATCATTGATATCGTCAAGAGCTTTACGAGCGCGCTTCCGACGATCGTTATTGCAGATTTGCTTGGTGTCCCATCGGAGGATCGCTTCCTCTTCAAGGAATGGGTGGATCATCTGTTCCTTCCATTCCCGATCGATAACATTGAGGATGTACAAGAATTGAAGCGAGTAGCGGCGCAGAATTATTACAACTATCTCTACCCGCATGTAGCTGCCAAACGAACTCATCTCACCGACGATATCATCTCAGACTTGATTCGGGCCGAAGTCGACGGCGATCGATTAACAGATGATGAGATTGTCCGTATGACCATGTTCATTTTGGGAGCTGGCATTGAAACGACAAGTCATTTACTAGCGAACACGTTCTATTCTTTTTTGTATGATAACGATGAGATGTATGCTGAGGTACAGGCTAATCGCGAACTTCTTCCGAACATGGTCGAAGAAATGCTTCGCTACCGTTTCCATGTTACCAGGATGGATCGGACGGTGAAACAAGATAACAACGTGCTTGGCGTGGAACTCAAAAAAGGTGATGTCGTCGTCGCTTGGATGAGCGCAGCCAATTTGGACAAGGCGGTGTTTGCGGATCCGTTTACACTGAACATTCACCGTCCCAATAATAAGCAGCATTTAACCTTTGGAAACGGCCCTCACTTCTGCCTCGGTGCTCCACTCGCACGGCTGGAGGCAAACATTGGGCTGAGGTTGTTTATGGATCATTTTCAACGTATTGAGCCGGTTCCCGGATTCAAATTGGAGGAAAATCTGACGCCTTTTGCTGCCGGGCAGACGCTGACTCATTTACCAATGCGTGTAAAACGCTGGTAGTTTATTTAGCCGATTCAGCGATTGAATATCGGATGTCTTCCAAATGGCGCAGTCCGTTGATCTTGAATTCGACTGCGAGTGATTAATTTAAATTGTTTCATACCTATTTCCAAAAAACGCCAATCGATATGAACCTATCGATTGGCGTTTTGATTCTGCGAGTTCGGCTCAATTTCAACATGTTATGCGGGGTTACTATAGAGGCTCATCAATCGGCTATTCAGGCATCTTAGAACTGGACGATGCCCCGTTCAACCGCGACAGCGACTGCTTGAGATCGCGAATTCACTCCTAGCTTGTTATAGATGCTCGTCAAATGAGCTTTGACTGTACGTTCGGATATACCCATATCACTAGCTATTTCTTTGCTGCGATACCCCCGCGCAATGGCCTGAAGGACGATTCGTTCCTTCTCAGATAGTACCATATGTTCTGTGGACGTAACTCGCTTATCATTGCCTTTATTCCTTGCCGCGAATACTCTTTCCATAATTTCAGGCTGCAGAAGCGTATCGCCACGAACCGCGGATTCGATCGTTCGGAATAAATGATCTCTGCCGGTATCCTTCAGGAGGTATCCTTTTGCCCCCAATTCCAGCCCGCTTATCATTAGTTCATCTTCATTATAAGTCGTCAATATAACGACGGGGATATCGAAGTTCCTTTCTTTTAGTTCCTTCATCGTCTCCAATCCGCTCATTTGAGGCATATTTAAATCCATCAAAATGACATCGGGCGTAAGAGATTCCAATAGTCGGAGAGTCTCCACTCCGTTCGCTGCTTCTCCTACGACTTGAAAATTATCGTTCGTCTCGATCATAAACTTGAGCCCTTCTCTTACTACAAGATGGTCGTCGACGATAAGTACGTTGTAAGTCATGAGTTCTCTCCTTTTTTCTCAGGTGTATCTATCCGAATCAGCGTTCCGCGAGGAATATTATTCGTAATAACAAGTGTTCCCCCTAAGATGCGAACTCGCTCCTTTATGCCGATTAATCCATAATGTCCAGTTAAGGAATCCTTTTGACTCAAAGCAATCCCTATCCCGTCGTCTTTGATTTCCAACTTCATGTTCCCGTCCTCTATTCGAACATATAGCCACACATGATTGGCTTCCGCATGCCGGGCAACGTTCGTTAAACATTCGCCTATAATGTAAAGTCCATGCTCCATCATCAACTTAGGTATGCTTCCCTTTATGCTCATATTAAGAAGCACTTGAATGCCGGTGGCATTCTGAAACCGTTCTACCTCGTTGTGAATCGCATCCGAGAAGTCGACTGTTGCAAACGTTTTGGAACGAAGATTATCAATCGCCAACCTGGCTTCCGATAACGTTTTCTTCGCATGAACCATGGAATGTTGAATGATTTCTTGTGCTCTTTGGGAGTTGCCTTTCGTCAAATGTGCATCGACAGCATCCAGCTGCATAATAATACCCGCAAGACCTTGGGCCAGCGTATCATGCAAATCCCGAGCCATTCGTTGACGTTCGTTAGCCAGTGTCAATTCCTCAACCTTGCGATGTGCGCGCTCTAGATCTTCAAGAAAGGCTTGGGTACGGAACCGAGCATGAACCTGTTCTAAAAATAAATCGGCAAACGAAACGAGAATGACGTTCATCATCGCATACAAGATCGTCATTAAAACCATTGATTCGGATTGCCCCATCATGTAGAGAGTTGATAGAAATAATACATAATACACAACAGACAGCATTACTATTTTACTTCTGTCATCGTAGACACCAACGCTTTGACCCGTCAACACGGGATACATCCCAAGCAAGACCATAAAAAGGGCCTGATCCATAATAAGCGCACATCCCATAATAATTAGGCCTTGAATCATGAAGTAGACCCAAGGATATTTTGCCGTAAGAGACGAGAAATGCCAAATTAATGAGGCGTGGAGAAGCATCAATCCCGAAAAGAAGGATAAAGAAATAAACGAGGGACCGTGTAATATCTGTACAAACATAGATATGAAATAAATGAAAAAAACCCAAGTCAAGCTCGGGACTCTGGCATTAAACATGGCATCGGGTAATTCGTTATATCGATTTATGTGCGACCTCTGCTTGAACTCGTTTCCCGTTTCCATGTGTCCTCCCCTTTCGTTCTATCCAGTATTTCAACTTTTTCCGATTTTCGATTATATTTTCTATTATACCCCTATTGTAAACATGAAAAAATCGTACATAAGGGCAGATCCCCTCATGTACGATTGGGCAATGATGTACTACCAGATATATATCTATTCGATCTTTTTAGACGATTTCTTTCTTTAGCTCCGATACTCTCTCAATAGACTCGCCTTCAACATCGATATTCGGCAATATGCGTCCAAGCCATTTCGGCAGGTACCATGCGGAGCGACCCATTAGTGTCATGACCGCAGGTACGATTGTCAGCCTTACAATAAATGCATCGAACAAGATGCCGAACGCTAATGCTAAGCCCATTGATTTAATCATGGTATCTTCAACGAAGATGAAGCTTGCAAACACGGCAATCATGATAAGACCGGCTGCCGTTACAACGCTTCCGCTATTTTTAAGACCGGACAATACGGCATTTTTCGCATTTCCTGAATGGTTATATTCTTCGCGCATGCGGCTGACGAGAAATACTTCATAGTCCATAGCTAATCCGAATAAAATTCCTGCAGTCAAGATAGGCAGGAAGTTCAATACAGGACCGGCTACAGGAATGTCGAACAGCTTAGCCAGATTGCCATCCTGAACGATAAATACGACGAATCCAAGCGTTGCTGTAAGCGTAAGAAGATAACCGATCACGGCTTTAATTGGCACCAAGATGGATCGGAATACCATCATGAGAAGAATTAAAGCAAGTCCCACAATCAGAGCAGCAAATTTAGGCAAAGCCTCATTTAATTTTTCGGTGATATCAATATTTACTGCCGTTGAACCTGTAACCATAACCTCAACTTGATCCTGTTGCATAAATTCAGCCGCCTTATCGCGGATCAAATGAACCAAGTCAGTTGTTTTCTCATCTTTAGGTTCGGTTCCAGGAATAATCGTTACCATGGCTATTTTACCTGTTGCATTCGGAACAGGTGGCGTTGCCATTGCCACATTTGGCAGCTTGCTTAGTTCCTTCCCTATCTTCGCGAATGTTGCTTGCAAGTTGTCTGTTGTCTCTGCCTTAAGAATAATAGCGAGCGGTCCGTTCATACCTGGCCCAAATCCTTCTGCTATTAAGTCATACCCGCGGCGTTCCGTTGTGTCGATCGATTTAGAGCCCTTATCTGGTAGACCGGTTTGCAAATGCAGTGCAGGCAGGCTTATTGCTCCTAACAGCAAAACACCTGCAAGCGCGATCGGTAATGGATATTTCGTAACGATTCGCCCCCAACGACTCGAGTGCGCGTTGTCTTTAGAAGGATTCTGAATGGAAGCAGCTTTCGATTTCGGACGAATCCGCTCACCTGCCATTCCTAGTAGCGCAGGAACGACGAGGATGGAAATGAGTACGGCCACAAGTACCGTGAATGCTCCCGCCACGCCCATGACCGTAATGAATGGAATACCCGTTACGGCTAATCCGGCAAGTGCTATGATAACTGTCAATCCGGCGAAAATAACAGCGCTGCCTGCGGTAGCATTTGCATGCGCAATGGACTCCTCCACGTCTTTGCCTTCAACAAGATTTTGTCTGAATCTCGAAATAATGAATAAACCATAGTCGATTCCGACTGCTAATCCAAGCATGATGGCAAGAATCAAAGAAAATGATGCCATTTCAATAAAATTAGAGGCAATGATGACGGACATTACCCCGATCACAAGTCCAATGATTGCTGTCAGTATAGGCAAACCAGCAGCGAGCAAGGATGTGAATGTTATCGCCAGAATCATAAATGCGGCAATAATGCCAATGATCTCGGACGTCCCGCCAATTTCAAGCTCGGAGAATTCGACGGTTCCGCCGAGTTCAGCCTGCAAGCCCTCGTTACGCGCCTGCTCCACACTTTTCAATACGAGCTCTTTAGATGCATCTGTGACTTGCAAAGCCTCGGATTTGTACGTAATAACCGCATATCCGATATCTTTTTTGTAACTGATCGTACCTGCCTCGTATGGGCTGACTATCGATGCAATTTCGGAGTCTTTCGATATAGACTTTAGCGTCTTGGCGATTATGTTTTGCGTGGATTTCGATGCAAGCGTTTGACCTTCTGGGGCTTTGAAAATCACTTGAATTGTACCGCCTTCAAGGCCAGTTCCTTGCGAAAACTCTTTTTTCAATACTTTCATTGCTTCCTCGGATTTGGTGCCAGGAATGGTTATTTCACCGTTTAAATGGATTCCCATTCCAAGACCAATTGATACGGCGATGATAAGTACTGCTATACTTCCAAACAAGACTTTCTTTCTGTTACGAGCAGCTGATATACCAAGCTTATACAAGAACGCTGCCATGTGTAATCACCATCCTCTACTAGCATGAATATCTGTCATTATAGCGATCAAACAGACATTTGAAATCGTACATGCGGGCAGAGTCAGAATGTACTTTCGGGCATGCCCTTTCGTGAATCGAAGCTAAATAGAAAGCCTCACGGCGTAAAAGAGCATAAAAAAACCGCGGTTTACGCGGTAGAATGTCTATACCTTTTTTCTATATATACATTATGATTACGCAATGTCCGAATTAGCGATCTCGGGTAACGATATAATTCAGTAGATGCTTCAAAAATGCAATATTGCGAGGGAATTTCTGCAAGGCTTCCGCTGCAAGACAATAGTGTTCCCACATCATCTTCCGCGCTTCATTCACACCTAGGATAGATACAAAATTCGAATTATTGTTCTCCTTATCTTGCCCAACCGGTTTCCCAAGCACGTGCATATTCCCTTCTTGATCAAGCAAATCATCCTTAATTTGAAAGGCAATACCAGCGTGATAGGCGAATTTCTTCAATATCGCAATCTCAGCTTCAGGAGCCTTGGCTAGAATTGCAGGCATGACGAGGGATGCCTCAAAGGCAACCCCTGTTTTGTAGAAACAGATGGTATTCAATTGCTCTAACGTCAGCGGCATTCCTTTTGACTGCAAGTCCATCGCTTGGCCTCTGCACAAATCTTCTGTCTTGCATGCCGAATACCGAATTAAGTTCAGAACAGTTGCAGCATCAAATTTATCTAGGGAGGATTGCTCTTGAATCGACCTCTGAATTAGCAATAGAGCTGTCAGTTCCGCAGTGGCGCTATTATATACATTATGGAGCGTAGGTTTTCCCCTGCGCGTATCGGCATTGTCTTGAGACGGAAGATCGTCGAAGATTAAAGATGCTGTATGCATATATTCCAATGATCGAAGCAGCGGTACGATGGCAGTTGACTGCAGCCCATATTCATTCACACCTATGACCCAAGTTAATATAGGGCGCAATCGTTTCCCGTCACCTGTCAAACTGTAATTGGCTGCGTCAAATAGTGAATCTTCAATTGGAAGTGTGCTAGGCTTGGTGACATGCAGGATGCTGTTAATCTCTTGTCGAATTGTCGCAATCGAATCATGGAAGTGTTCCTTCTCCTTCCGATTGTTCGCGAGTTGAATAACGAGCTGATCGCGAAGCAGTTTATCGAAGAAATCCACGTTGTCCGCCTTCTGCACCATCTGTTGCACAAGAGAAAGAAAGGTCGATTCATTGAAGTCGAATATATCCATGATTTCTTCATACTTAGCTTCCCCAACTCGTTCTCTGCAGCGCTTCAAGCCATTGATTGCCCGATCCAATATGACCTCGCGCGTCGCAGCATCAGAATGATGGACCTGATGGATAATATGGGAGATCACTGACCAGTACAACTCGAATGGATTCAGCAAATCAGGCCGTTGTTGATGATACTTCAAATAATACGTATAGGGCGTTACGGCTCCTTCCTGCATATCGTCGAACATATCCGCGAAATCATCCGCCAGCTGATTATAGATTCCGTAATAGAATGTCCGGTGTTCGAACCCGGAATCTTCAGGTGCACGGATAACCGAACGGACGATTAAGCGGGAAGATGATGATTTTAAGATGATTGGGATATAGAGCTCTTCATTCGTATAATTTGCATTTGCTAGATCTTTGACACGATCAATGTCCTGAGAATGAAAAAACACATAGGATTGTTCGAAAAAGGTGTTCTCAGACCGTGGATTTTGGTAACCCTTAATATAGGTGAACGCCTCGCACAGCTCAGAGTGGATAAAGTGAAACATATCGGTGTGCTTACCCGTCCACATTCCGAGTTCCGGAACGATTCCAGTAATCAAAGCCTCTCGAATCATATGTGAATATTGCACTTGTTCTTCTGCCGTTAATGCTCCAGAATCCAGAAGGTCGTCAATGAACGGGTAGGTCAGACCATAGCTATATCCCAGTCTGATTGCATCACCGAGCCGCTTGGCACGTTCTGCTGGGGGCACATTATCATCTATTTCTTCCTTCATATTCAGAACTACCCCGAGCATGATCTTAATCAGCTTGCGCTGGGCATGCTCTGCATTCATCTCTTTCGGAATATGAGAGGATACGGCATTCAGCTTGTTGATTACCCAGATGACATCCTCTTCAATTCCCTCCTTCTGAGCCCACCGATACAATCCCGATAAGCTCATCAATTCTGGAGGTTGTTTCTGATTCCTTATTTCCTGAGAGGCAACAAGCTGTTGCTTGATATCGGCAGCGAGGCGTATCACTCGAACGCGTATTTCAGGAGAATCTAATGGCTTGCCCAGATCTCTCATGTACATGTAGGATACGCTTCGATCCAAGTAATCATCTAGCCTTCCGGTTTGATTCAGCCATTGAATATATCTGTAGTACTCTTTCGTAGATGGCTTTTTCCTAATCTTCGAAAAAATAGATAGCCAAGAATAACGAGGAAGATGACCCTTCTTCCATAATCGAAAATCCTCTGTTAACTTCGTGACGTAAGTCTTCTTAGCTGTCTGTTCATACAACGCTGCAAAATATTGCTCTGCTCGCTGTTCAGCTTGCCGGTATGCAGTATGGGCATGATCGATAAGTGCTTCATTCATCAGGTGGCTTCCCTCGACTTCGATAAGATTATTCATTGTGCATGCGTCAACTCGTCAACAATTATTATCATTATACGTACAAGAATATTTTGGGTTACGTATTTTAGGCGCATCACCTCTTAACTCGAAGAAGCTGCCTTCCCAGACGAAGGCAGCTATGTGGAAACTTATGAATGTTATTGCTAACGAGCCAGTACAACGACGGTAATGTATTCTCGAATCATCGCGTTTGGCAAATAGTACAGCGCTCATACAGCACGTCCTAAACGTAAAGAGAGCACAACAAGCAGACGTAATGTTGCTTGGAGTACATCTTGAACATCCCTTACTTGACATAAACATTGCTTACTAGTACATCCGCAATTACTTTTGTCGGTATGATAAATTCAACCACGCCCATATAGCCAGGTGCGACATCATATTTATTGAAGGAAATGACGAGTTTTCCATTATTGTTTATATAGAAGCTCTGATCATGAGTTATGGTTTTGAAGCCCATTTCACCATCTAACCAATAGGTCTTATCGGAATCCGACTTCATTTGCTGTTTCATCTGTTCTTTAATATTTTCGCTGATAAGCTGTATATAGCTATTATCTTTAAATAAACTTGGTAAAGTAATTAATAGTTGATTTTGTTTGTCTATCGTATTGTACGTAAATGTAGTAGATGATGTACCGACCGTATTTGCAACATATCTGCCAATGGCAAGTATCTGATTGTTGTCAGTTTTGACCTCATAGCCGCTTTCTACACCTACATGTCCCCCGCCGCTTTTCTTTACTTCTTCCATTTCATCTTTAAAATCATTGTACAGTTTTTTATTTTCTTCGAGATATTTATTGTTTATGGCAGTTTCTAGTGCTTTATTATCCATATTCGTGATGGCAGGCACCTTGATATTGGCTTTGGCGGTCTCTTCATTCACAGTAAATTCAGTAAACGTGAGCACACTGACGAGCGAACCAACCAAGGGCACATTCGATATGGCTTTTGCAAAGGCGGGGCTAGTGTTGATCCCAGCTATCATCAGAATAGTTGCAGCTGCGCCTGCTCCAATCAGCTTCTTCGTCCAGTTCACTCGTTTCCGTTTCTTTTTCCCTTGTTTTATCGCATTCTTTACAACAGAATCTAATTCTTTAGGGATGGGTATATCTTTATATTTTCTTTTTAGACGGTCAAGTTGCTCGCTCATTTCTTTACCTCCTCTAACAATTCATTACTCAATTTAATTCGGAGTTTGCGGAGTCCTTGATATAACCGTGTTTTTATCGTATTGACGTTTTCATTCATGACTTCCGAAATTTTTTCTATTTTCATATCTTCAAAATATCGAAGTACAATGACAGTCCGGTATGCAGGAGGCAATTCATCCAATGCGTTTTCAAGATCAATGTCTTGGTAGACATCTTCTCCTGCTGGGGTGTGTAATTCCAATGTCTTATCATCTACAATCTGTATTTTTTTTTGCCTTCTTAGGAAATCGATCGCTGTATTGACTAATATTCTGTAAAACCAGCTCTTTATCGAGCCTTCGGATTTCAACGATTCTGATGATGACAGAGCTTTATGAATGGTATCCTGGATAATATCCAGTGCGTTTTCAGCATTTTTAACGTAACTATAAGCCAATCGATATATATCCTCTTTATGTTCCGTAATGAAACGAATAAGTAACTTTTCGAACTTGTGATTCATGCAGAGATTCTCCCTTTGATATGCGCATATCTTTTTGTTGCTATAGAATAAGACGAAGACAGCAACTCAAAAAGTTTGTACTTGAGTAGTGAAAAGTAGATGTAAAATTTTCATTTTTATCGAGATCATTGGGCAACTTTTATTTAATCACAAAAGTAAGATCATTCTGTGATGTAAATATAGGTACTGTCATCATCGTTCAACATTTTACGTTGTTAATGAAATCAAAAAAACTCGATCTCCTCTTTAAAAGGAAAATCGAGTTTTCGTGTCCTGCAGGTTCATTGATATTTATATCTAATTTGCAGATGTATTGATAACCTTTCTATATCTCTTAGATGTGTGAACTAAAAACCTATTTAATCAGCTCGAAAGATTTATTCAAATTTAGATCTTGATAGAGTTGATCGAACATTTTGCCATCTTTGGACTTCGGATCAAATGGATTGGATTGTGGCGTTGTAGATACATATACCATACCGTCGGCCTCTGCAATTACACTCCCTACAGGCGGGCCATCTTCATTGGAGAGGCGGCTCCAATCAGTCTTGTTAAAAACAGAGATCATCATCATTATTTCCGAATCTTTGTTATCTTTCGTCACGTATTCGAACTGCACGACATGCTTTGCGAATGGCATAACTTTATCTGCCTCTGCGCCTGAAATTGGGTTTACCTTGTAATGTCCATTCCATGAAGCAGGCAGTTTAACGCTGAATTTTGCCTGAGAATTCTCGTATAGCGCTTGATTATCCGCCATAACATCTTTGAGGTTAAGGTTTTCCCCAGTTAAGATAAGATGATCCACGAATCCGCCATTTCCGCCTTGAGGGGCCGTTACGATAATATCGTTCACTTTATTGCCCGTATAGTCGCCAATAATCAAATTCGGTTCTCTTCCGATTTCTCGATACATTTTTCCGTCCGATCCTTTGAATATCCAATCGTATTTCACGTATTTTTTGGTTTTTCCGTCCTGAATGATAATGGACAAGTCTCTCGCATAAGTATCCAGTTTTCCATTTAACTTTTCTTTTGTCCCGACCAATATCACGTTGTCTTGAATATTATCCCCAGTAATTTCGGATTGCTTATAATCAAGGACATACGTATTTTCCTTTAGTTTTAATTCTGGGATTCTACATTTTTGGCCAATCTCTACATTTGATGACTTATTATTTTTTGTCGGTTGAGTTACTGCTTTTGGAGTTGAGGATGCCTGTTTTGCAAATATTACTTGCGGTGTTCCGATGCTGACAGCACAAATGAGTCCCGCCATCGCTAATAAAGGAATTTTCTTTGCTTGTTGGTTTTTCATTATGTTACCTCCATGTATTCTTGCTTGCTGTACATAAGAAAGACGAATAAGCTATCTGAAAAAGTTTGATTTCGATAAAAAGAACAAGGAGAATGCTGAATTGTATATGGTGACGTAATGTGTCAAGGGAACGAAATCATCGGCATAGAAAGACGCCGCTATACTTCGAGGCGGAAGCTAGCGGCGTTATTGTACTCATGAACCTATGACGATCTTGAATCTTGTTATCATTGCTAAAAATTAAATTATGTTGCTACTTATCGATGGTCTGAGTTTCAGCTTTCCTCCATGGCATTTCGAATATCATAGTCAGCCGGATCGATATCAAGCTCCATATTCAGTGCCATTTTGGCAAGTTGGCTACCCAAATAAGGCCCTGCCGTCAATCCAGATGATCCTAGCCCATTGGCTGCAATAAGCCCCGCCCAGCCGGGAACAGCGCCGATAACGGGAAGGAAGCCTGGTGTGAAAGGGCGGAATCCGACTCTAATCTCCTCCATTGTGCTGTCCGCTAACTGTGGTGCTAAATGCAATCCTTTATTCAGAACCTCTTGTACTCCCCCTGCTGTTACTCTCGTATCATAACCTTCGACATCATTTTCATGTGTGGCTCCAATCACGATCTTCTGTTGGTCAAAGGTAAGCAAATATTGATCAGAAGGCGGAATAATTAAAGGCCAGCTGCCAGTGTCGTGTTTCCCTTGAACTCGTAAGTGCATGATTTGCGCCTTCTGATAGCCTACCTGAAAGTCAAGCCCTAATGGTCGAAGAAGCGGGTTAGCCCATGCTCCTGCACATACAATTACAAGCTCAGATGTGTAGCTCTGTTCACCTACGGATACACCTGTAACACGATTCGACTCATATTGAAGCGCAGCATCACCATTTATAAAGACAGCGCCATTTCTTTGAGCGGATCGGAGCAGAGCATCACGAAGTGCACGACCGTCTACTCGAGCGGCACCACTTATATGTACGGATCGATATCCCTCAGCCAACAGAGGAAATCGTTCCTGCGTTTCTGATTCATCAAGCTGTGTGATCTCCCCGATTTCTGGTGCATCTGCTTTACGTACGTATGCGCGCTCTTCCATTTTGATGAGTTTCTCAACATCTTCATGTATACAGAGAGCTCCCACTTGCGCATAACCCGTATCCGTCTCCCCTTCGCTCTGGAGATCCTGGATTAACTGCGGATAGAAATGGGCTCCGGCCTTCGCTAATCGGTACCAAGCTTTATTGCGTCGCTGTGACAGCCATGGACATATAATCCCTGCTGCAGCGTCTGTAGCTTGTCCTTGATCCTTACGGTCTACAATCAGGACATCCGCTCCGAACTTAGCCAACTGGTAAGCGGTCGATGCCCCAAGAATTCCTGCTCCTACAACGATGACTTTTTTCATACTTGATTTCCTCTCCTCATTTCCTGAGTCTATTATAACGAACTTTTCTTGAAAGGATAACATAAGCGATAGGTTCCAGTTTCTGTTTTCAGCGAAGAACCAATTCCTGAGCTGAAAGTTCAACAAAAGAAGAGCTTGATGGTTCAAGCTCTTCCTGACACTTTAGCTTATTTCTTGTTTATTTACATACACGTTCATTCAACAATACCTGAAAAATACGACTTGGGCTAATTTTCATTCCCTATGTTTGAAATATTACATAATCTGAATGCCAGAGAATACGATGAACTAAGGACTTTCCATTGTTTATCCATTGGAGGTGTGCACTGTGCCGGACTTATTTGTCTCACGCTCACTAGACGAAATACGCTTTTGGTCGCGCATTATGAAAGAACATTCTCTGTTTTTAAAGCTAGGATTTAGATGTGAAGATACACAGCTTATCAATGAAGCGAATCAGTTCTATTCCTTGTTTGAGCAGATTGAAAATCAATCGCATGCTTATAAGGAGGATACAGATCCACAAGTAATTGTTCGTTTTAATACAGAAGTGCGCAACGCAGCGGCGTACATATGGGCCTTCAAACGTAAAATACTCGGCTTTGTGCTCACTTGCCAGATGCCAGGCGCGAATAACTTCCCCTTGCTTATTGATCATACGAGCAGGGAAGCCAACTATTTCAGAAATCGTATGGAACAGCTGAATAATGGTCAGTTGGATCCACTCCCCGATGCAATCATTAATGAAAATGTATTCTTCTTGAAAATCATGGCCGATCACGCGAAGTTTATTGGGCATTTGCTTGATCCATCTGAACGCCAATTAGTTGAGCAGGCCCGCAATTTTAGTCATGACTTTGACCAGCTGCTCTATCAAGCGATTGATTTAGATCACATGCGACCACAATCGCAGACGAAGCCGCTATTGGAACAATTTTTGGATCAGAACCGCGTCTCCGTAACCTCCCTGCGTGATTTCAAAAAGACGGCGAGAGACTTGATTGATGCATGTAAAATCAAGAGCATTATTCATCCATTGCTAGCCGACCATGTATTTCGTGAAGCTGAACGCTTCCTTGAAATCATTGATATGTTCGAGAATAGCTTGGGGAATGTGAAACCGTAAGTTTCAAACTTACTTAGTCTATAACTGCCGGGATAATGCATTCCTTAATCAGTGTCCATCTATCCCGAGGATTCATGGTGAATTCAGATGCAATGGCAATGACCAGATCTTGATCTGGAATGCAGCAAATAACGTTGCCGCCATCGCCTAGTGCCATATAAGCAAGTACCCCATTCTCTTCACGCAGCCACCATAGATACCCGTAATGATTGAGGTTCATCGCTATTGATTCATCAATCCATGTGTTTGATATGATTTGACGATTGTTCCAACTACCACGGTTCAAATACAGAACACCGAACCGAGCCATATCACGGGGACTTAATGTAAGTCCCCACCCTCCTGTAGAGTTGCCGTCCGGGTCTTTCACCCACCCTTTTACCTTCTTCCCGAATAAATGCTCAAAGTCATACTCCTTCATTTCAAAATCAGGAATTATGCTCATGCCGAGGGGTGCAAATAATCGTTCGTTGGCAAACGATTGGGCACTTTGTCCTGTGCTGCGTGTAATAATGGCCGATAGTAAGTGTGCCCCCGCGGTTGAGTATTTAAAATCTCCAATGCTACCATCCTGTCCCAACATATCGAGTGAATAAGTTACCCAGTCAGGCTGCATACACATCTTGTCCAGCGGCTCCCGCCAGTCCTCAAATGAATAAGGAGCCGTCATCGTGAGAAGATGACGAAGGGTGATTTCTCGCTTCTGTCTGTCAGCCGAATCAGGCACATATTCAGGGAAGAAATCGATCACCCTCTGGTCTATATGTTGAATGTAGCCTGCATCTATAGCAATTCCTATCAGCGTGGAGAGCACACTTTTCGTCACCGAGGCTACATGGTGCGTATCATCTGGGCCGAAGCTATTGAAATACCTTTCGTAAGCAATGAATCCATGTCTCGCAATGACAATCCCGTTTATATTGCTATACTCTGATTGTATGATAGGTTCAAGCGTTGATAACTTATTAGCGTCCATTCGCAAGACAGATGGGACTTCAACTTGCCATTCTGTAATTGTTAAGTCATTTCTATTCATATCGCAACTCCTTCAAGAGTACTGTCCTAGTTAATTTGTTTAACCTAATTAAGGATGATGGCAGTCTCAGATTCTATCTTTTCTTGACAGGAAAATATACCTCAGTAACCATTGCCTCAGGATCAGCGGCTTGATTTGGATCCGTTACATAGACTTCATAGGGGGAGTTTACTAGGGCATAACCTTCTTTTTCTACCCACTCCCTTAACTTGGCATATACCGAAGTTAATTCCGCATATGGTCCCCTCACGACTGACTTTGCGCATAGTCCTTCTGGCAAATCTCTTGTCCCCTTAACTGCTTCCCGAATCGGAATAGCAAACTCTGTATCGTTGCCTGCAGGGTTGTATTCTGGACTGTGATAAATCGTCATTGGTGTGCCCGTCATTGTGAGATGATCGGCGGCAATTTTTTCATAGAGCGCACCAAAATACTTGCCATATCCAGCAGCGTAGTCAACGCTGCTCATCATCCGACGCATATACAAAATATTCATAGGCTGAGTCTCAACAAGTTGCACTTCAATATGATCAAGGTACGACATGATTGATACGCCCTCTTCTAAAATTGAAATATCATGATTCATTTGTGCAAGCGTGAGTTCTAATGCTTGGATCTTGTGTTGCAATTCCTTTCGCTTGAGGTTTAGGGAATTGCATAACTTCTCTTCCGAATCACTCTCCTCCCACACTAGCATGTCTTTAATCTCCTCCAGCGGGAAGTGATAAGATTTCAAGCGGTTTATGAATAGCATTTTTGTAAGCTGCTTAATGGAATAATATCGATAACCGTTTTCAGGATTAATCTCACTAGGATTAATTAAACCGATTTCACCATAATATCGAAGTGTTTTGGTTGACACTCCGCATATTTTCGAGAATTCTCCGATTGATAACAAGAGATAACCTCCATTCTTTATCATTTATCCAATCATCAACATGAATTGTGTATCGTTTCTTGGTTCAACTCCACTGTACATCTTCCCCTAAGGGCAAAGTCAACTCCTATCGTTCATGTCTCTCCATCTAGGTTTCAGATGTTCATAAATAATATAAAGCTGAAAATGACATGCTAAATGTGATGAAACGCTCAGTTTGATTAGGGTGCCTTGTGTTCATCCTAGTGAGAAGAACAGATTCCATAGTGGAGGATCGCATCATGCAAAAAAAATCAACCATTGTCATGATTCTCTTGCTCTCTATGCTGCTTATGATTTCAGGCTGTGGGAATGCAAGCAAGAAGCCCGAGACTAATGCGGGCGAGAACAAAAATGTACAAAAAGAGAAGGATAAGGGAGAAAAAGATGCCACATCAGGTGCTTCAGTGGCGAAGTATACCCCGCTTGAGGAATTGAAGAATAGCTACGATATCGTCATCGTTGGCGCGGGTGGTGCCGGCATGACTGCCGCGCTTGAGGCGAAGGCGGCGGGCATGAATCCCGTCATTCTTGAGAAAATGCCAGTTGCAGGCGGCAATACAAGTAAAGCATCTTCGGGTATGAATGCATCAGAAACAAAGTTCCAGAAGGAACAAGGCATCTCTGATAAAAATGACTTATTTTATGAAGAGACGCTTAAGGGTGGACATAACACGAACAACAAAGATATGCTCCACTTCTTCGTAGACAATTCGGCCAAAGCGATCGATTGGCTCGACTCCATTGGTATTACACTCAACAACATCACGATTACCGGGGGCATGAGCGAGAAGCGGACACATCGTCCCAAAGACGGTTCAGCCGTGGGCCAGTATCTCGTGACTGGATTGCTTAAAAATGTCCAAGAAAAAGGCATCCCGGTATTTGTAAATGCGGATGTTAAAGAAATTACAAGTTCAAATGGCAAAGCAACCGGAGTGAAGGTTGGATTCAGCCAGCATGGAGAAAAAACGATTGCAGCAAAGTCGGTTGTCATTACAGCTGGTGGATTTGGAGCCAACATGAATCGCATTGCTGAAGTTCGTCCCGACCTGAAAGGCTATGTCACAACGAACCAACCGGGAAGCACAGGCGATGGCATCTCTATGGTTGAGAAAATGGGCGGAACTACGGTTGATTTGAAGCAAATTCAGGTGCATCCTACCGTACAGCAGGAAAACTCCTACCTGATTGGTGAAGTTGTGCGCGGCGAAGGTGCGATTCTCGTTACGAGCAAAGGGAAGCGATTCGTTAACGAGATGGCTGCCCGAGACAGTGTAACGGCTGCGATTACAAAGCTGCCAGAGAAAAACGCGTTCCTTATATTTGACGCGGGTGTCCGCTCAAGAGCAAAAGCCATCGAACAGTACGAAAAGATGGGTTTTGTCAAAACAAAAGACTCGATCAAGGCGCTGGCAGAAGAAATTAAGGTACCGGCTGAAGAGCTGCAAAAAACGCTCGATACGTGGAACAGTGCGGTGAAAAATAAGAAAGACGCGGAGTTCGACAGAAAAACGGGGATGGATCATGAATTGTCAGCTGCCCCATTCTATGCGATTAAAATCGGCCCAGGGATTCACTACACCATGGGTGGCGTAAAAATCAACACGAATACAGAAGTGCTGGACAAGGGCGGCAAGCCTATCCCAGGACTATTCGCTGCAGGTGAAGTGACAGGCGGATTGCATGGCGAGAATCGAATCGGAGGCAACTCCGTTGCGGAGATCATTATCTTCGGTCGTCAAGCGGGTACGAAATCCGCTGAATATGCAAAATCGATCAAGTAAGCGATAAAGCTTTTATGAGGAATATCAAATTAGCCTACCCAAGGATTGAATAGTAAATTGCTGCATCACAGAATGACCCCACCGACGCATTGGCGTTCTGGCGGGGTCATAGTCATTTTTAGATGATGTGTATCTGTATCCCATTAAAATAGCTTGTAGCCTTAGTCCCCGAAGATATGCGATATATTCATATTGCCGCGCTCTCTATTTGATTCGGGGTGTAGATAGCAATTCCTGTACGGTCTTGATTCGCAACCTGGACCATCGCTTGCGCTACGACTTTCGCTTTAATTTCCAATTGGCTAGAAATTGGCCGCCGTTCATTTCTTACTCTTGCGATTGTCTACATCAATACCTGCACGTCGTAGTTTATCCTCTGCTTCCTCCTCAATGAGTTCTTTCAACTGGGTCAATACAGGACTAAAGTCGGTATGCTTCCCCATCATAAAGCTCATCTCATATTCGATTTCAATCCAAGTGCTTATATCCGCCTCATTGTGTTGGATTTGAGCTTCCAGTTTATCTAAAGCATTTGCAACCTTGGCTTCATACGTTTGCTTATGTTCAAATTCGATCCACAGGTCATATACGTCTCGCCCTAGATCCCCTTTCAATGTTTCCCGAATTCGTTGTATGGCCTTCATTTCATTCTGAGCCTTTTGCTCTCGCAATTGTTCGTTGTTCATTGTATCGAATGCAGGAATATCTTTCGCTTCTGCTTCCACTAAATCATGAATAATGATCATTTTCAGCATTTTGGCGGTATCGATTTCTTGATCTAAATACGGCTCAATCAGCATGGCCATGAGCGATACTCTCCACGTGTGCTCCGCCACGCTCTCCTGTCTGCCGTTCGACAGCCAGCTGTGCCGCAGTTCAGACTTTAACTTCTCACCAAGATTAACTACGTTAAGTATATTCATCAATTGAGTCCTCATCGATTGTCTCTCCATCATTTCTTCACTCCCAGTGAGTCATTCTCTACTCTGTTTTATGCTATGAATCTCTTAAGTGTAATAAAAAGATCCTATTCTTTCAAACAGGATCAAAGCGAGTCATGTTTATTTGTTAATAGGATTAAATAAATGAACCTTAACTCTTCAAGGAAAGAAAAAGGATTTACGCCCCCGCTGCTGAATATAGGTATTGTGCATTGTTCCGATACAAGGGAATTGACTTTTTCATAGATTTGCGCCTAAAATCACAATATTGAACATTAGACAGATTGAAGGGATTTATATGCCATACATTCGATTTAAAACTTTTCCAGATGCCTTCGTGGAAGAGATCGCACCAGACATTGTAAAGGAATTCGCCTCGATTGTTCGCGTGGAACAGGAGAAGGTCAAGATTGAAGTGCTGAACGTTCATATTATTACGAACACTCCGCTATCGGTCGAGATTATGATGTTCCAACGGGACAAGGAAACGCATGACGCCGTTGCTGCCAGCATCGACCACATGTTGCGAGAGCGAGGATATCCAGGCGTTCATATTTTCTTCATCATCCTCGATCCGCACTATTATTATAAAGAAGGCAAGCCATTGAGATGATGACGAGCTTCATGCCGATTATTTTCCAGTTCATTTACACACACTAGTGTAAAGATGATGATTCCAGGAGGTATCGGCATGAACGCACAACGCGCACAAGAGATCGCAGGCTCTCCAATGCTGGCTAACGTAACCTACAACGGAAGACAAGTGTATATTCAACATGTAGATTCCGATAACGAATCGGCTCGAATTTATCCACTTGATGCTCCAGAACAGGAGCAAGATGTTCCTTTAGCGAACTTAATTGAGCATCTTGGATAAAATGTCCAGTCGAGCCTGCTCAGCAAAAAGTGCCTTCACCAAGATAGGCACTTTTTTCTATAACTGTTCTGTATGATTGAACTAACTTAAAAAGAACTATTCCGTTACACCTTCTTATTGCTTTACCTGGGCAATGGTCATTCCATCCCCGATTGGGAGGAGTAGTGATTCTACGTAGATAGCTAACATTTCTTTCTTAGAGATCCTGTTTTACTAAGGATTCTGTTATTTTCCTATCTAGATTTTTAATCGCCAACATCGAATTATCCTGAATGATTCCTGTATCTACGAAACCAAATGAAGCGTATAATGTTTTAGCTATGACATTACTTGTTCGATAAAAGAGGGCTACATATTCTGCTTCCCCATATGGCTTATTTTCAATATCCATCAACATTTTTTCAAAGGCAAGTTTGCCGTATCCTTTCCCCTGATAACTCTTTTCAATCATAATATGCCATATAAAATAGCTCTTCTTCCCGTAAAAAACTTCATTTTCAAATGATTCATGATCCAACGTATCATAAATATACATCAAAAATCCAACCGCAACTCCATCGGCATAAATAGCAATGGGAGTCGCTGGTATCCCGTCTGCGTTCAACATATGAGCGTCTGCAAAGCTTCTGAGGTTAGTAGTTTGTATATAGTCTTTCTGGTTTTCTCCTACTTCAAGTGCTATTACTTCATCTATGTTATCTCCGGTAATTTTTCGTAATTCGATCATTTATTTATCTCCTCTCCTAAGACAAGCCACTTTCACACATGGCCTCAAACATCCCGAATATCTTTTCCATAATTCTCAAAATAGGATACACAAAATAATCAACAAAGCTAACTCTTTTTCCCCTGTGATTTCAAACCTTTGTTCCGCAAAATGGCCCGTTTGTTGAATTGTCATAATCCATCTTGTTAATGCAATTTATATTTAAATCTACAGTTGGACCGTGATGTTCGCTTTTTAATTACACATACCAACGACTTTATGAGCTCGTAATTGATGGAATGAGAAATCAAGTAATAGATTTATGGCTTCGTAACCATAACCCTGTCCTTGGAATTCTCGAATTATCGCAAATCCGAGTTCCCAACTCTTTCGGTATTCGGTGTAACTCCAAATTTGAGCTAAGCCAACAGGAATTGACTTTCCATCGGCTTCCTTCTTTATGACAAAATTATATTGGGATGTTGACTTCATCTGTTCAAGATACTTGCCCCTAACTGTCCCCTTATCAGATTCAACTTGTTCTTCAAACAACCAGATATCGTTGTTTGTTTCTAGTTCACATACAAAATCTAAGTCGTCTGAAGTAACCCTTGAAAGAAATACACGGTCACCATCGATCTTCATGAAAATCACTCCCGTTTCGATTTATCTGCTTCAATTTACTGATCAAACATGAACGGCCGAATCTAGACGAATTGAACCTAGTCCAGTCGATTGTATCAACATGCCCTCTGAGATGTTAGACAGCAAATGAATCTAAACCGTTCTTTGCACATAAAAAGCCACATCAGATCGAAATCTGATGTGGCTTGCGCATTGAATCATCTATTTTAACTTGGTATATACGATTTTCTTAATACTGTCGTAGGACAGGAAATATTGCTCCATAAGCTGCTCGATTGTTGCACCTTCGGCAAATCTGTTGCGAATCTCATGATTTCGAAAGGCCAGCAGCTTCCTGCTTCCGGATTTTGTACCCCATGCCTTGCGTTCTTCCTCGCGTTTCGGAATGTACAGCATGACACCATTCGTATATTTTTGAACTTCCTTTAGCAGTTCTTGTGGTAAAATGTCCGCGTTGACATATTTCATGATAACTCTACCCCTTATATTAGTTAGATAGTAAGGTGGCAAAGTCTCAATATAAACATATCTCACCGTCACGGATGAAGGCGGTTCAAGCGTGCTTGGCTCTATACAAACAACCGCCGTTGTTTATAGGTAAGACTTTGCACAGAGCGATGTCCCGAGTTCGTTTTTTAACATGGTTCAACCTCCTTATCTATAGTAACGGATTCAGTATAGCATGAATCTATTTCCACAAAAACCCTCAATCTTATGTTGATATCGCAAGCTTACTCCATGAATCGACGTTTAACCTCATTGATTATCCCTATTAATGAATTGACAATAGCGTATTCTATCTATATAGTTAAGTGAACTTAACTAAACTAAAAGGAACTTATCCTAACGTAACGGAATTGATTCTGGTTGAGGATGAGGTGAATACTATCGCTATGGAGGGAATTGATATGATTGCGGAATACCGGAGAGTTATGAACGAGCTCAATGATGCTTTTCAAGATTATTTCACGGTCTATAACAAGGGAGCTAAACAAATAGATGATTATCAATTAACGGTGCAACAAGAAAATATGATGCTATTTATTATGCGAAACGAGCGGACGACCGCTCATGAGATCGCAAAAGCATTTTCGATTTCCAAAAGCGCGGTTAGTCAGGTGCTGTCTAAATTGGAGGCTGGACACTTTATTATCCGTGAGAGCAATCCAGAAAATCTGCGCGAATCCTTTATTCTTCTTGGAGAGGAAGGAACAAACTATGCGGAGCTCATTAACAAAGCGGATGAGTCGATTGTACAGAAGTTCTCATCTCATATTGAGCTTGAGGAGTTGGAACAGATGCTTCACACGATGAAGAAGATCAACCAGGTGATAACGGGGTCTGATGAAGAACAATAACGGTTATGAAACATCATCACACAACATGAATAGACAGAAAATTGAATAAGTGAGGAATAACATGAGTACAGTTACAAAGGAAAAAATGTCATTAGCACTCGTATTGTTTAATTTATTTATTGCTTACGTCGGTATTGGTCTTGCCGTACCTGTCATGCCGTCCATTGCGAAGGAGATGCACTTAAGCGGACAAATGGTCGGGTATATGATTTCGGCCTTTGCTTTTGCTCAGTTGCTCGCCTCCCCGTTTACCGGCGTAATGGTAGAAACACTGGGCAGAAAGAAAATGATCGTATTCGGGTTATGTCTGTTTTCGTTTTCAGAGATCTTGTTCGGCATTGGAACGCAGGCTTGGGTTCTATTTGCGTCGCGAATATTAGGCGGTATTAGTGATGCATTCATTATGCCTGCCGTTATTACGTACATTGCAGATCGAACGTCAATTGAGAATAGAGCCAAGGTATTAGGTTATCAAGCTGCTGCTATTAGTGCAGGTTTCATTATCGGGCCGGGACTAGGCGGTTTCATTGCCGAATTAGGCATACGTGCCCCCTTCTTCTTCGCTGCAGCCTTTGCATTCATCGCGTCGATCTTCTCCATCTTCCTGCTGCAAGAATCGCTATCTCAGGAGCAAATGGAGAATAACCGTGCACAACATAATCGCGTCAACTTCTTTGCTGAAATGAAAAAATCAGTGCAGTCCGTCTATTTTGTACCGTTCCTCATCGTGTTTGTGCTCGCGTTTGGATTGGCAGCATACGAGATGATGTTCAGCCTGTTCGTTGATGCAAAGTTTGGATTTACGGCCAAAGATATTGCATTCATTATTACGATCGGCTCAATTCTAGGAGTTGTTGCGCAAATTCTGTTATTTGAGAAGATGGTGGCGAAATTTGGGGAGAAGAATATCATTCACGCTTCCCTCGTTATAGCGGCATTATTCATTATGGCCACGGTATTCGTAAGCAGTTATTTAGCTATAATGGTCGTGACGAGCATTGTCTTCTTCGCTTGTGATATTCTTCGTCCAGCCGTCACTTCCTTACTCTCGAAAATGGCTGGAGAAAATCAAGGCTTCGTCGCAGGAATGAACTCCACCTACACAAGCTTAGGCATTATTGCTGGGCCGGCCATAGGCGGCTTCTTATTCGACCTGAACATGAATGCGCCATACATGTTCGCAGCAGTAATCCTGCTTGCTGCGCTTGTGATGTCAACCTTATGGAATCGCAAATCGCAATTGAAGCTCAATGGCCAAAGCAATGATTAATTGGGACAGTCTCATAGGTCAATATTAAATTTGAAGCCTCCACATTGATAGGAGCATGCACGAAAAAAGACGCTTTCATCCCCACATATTCAGTGGTTTTGGAAGCGTCTTTGCACATCTTATGGGACTGACTCATTTAATCCTATCCTTTTGAGACAACCCCATTCATTGTGTTATTTTTGCAATTTATATTGGGCTAGCTGATTCCCTTGGCTAATCGAGTACAGATATCCATTGCCTGCATAATGATACTTCTGTCTGTCTTGATCATTAGGATACTCATACATCGTTTGCAAGGTCTTGGCATTCAGCACCTTTTTCGCATTCTCTGTATGTATCTCGATTTGCTGATCTGGTGTTTCGTAAATAATGGCTATCGGGAGATCCACTTTCACTTCGGCTTTCGTGACAAGTCCTTGGGCATTGAACAAGCTCATTACCCCATCTGCATACACAACATAGTTGTGTCCGATGGATTGAACTCGTGCATTTCCTGGAATGCTGCGTCCCCATAATGTTTTCCCTTTAGCATTCATCGCGATTAACTTATTTCCGCTCTTCGGCACATTCACACGAAGCAGAATATCGCGGTTGTTAATGACCCAAGTCGCCTCATTCACATAGGTAACCGCGCCGCTAGGGAGGTTATAAGTGAATAGCTTGTTTAATTTCGAACCATACACCGCTAAATTGGACTTGCCGATCTCTCCTATTTGGGACACAACATATTGACCGCCAATTACGGAATACATTTGTCCCAGTGATAGCTCAGCAAGTTTTTTGCCGTTTGCACTATAGGCATATGCACGAGGTTTGCTTTTCGCTGAAGGTGTAACCTTTCTATCCGGGTCGATTAATAGAATCGTACCATCATTCATCACATGCACGTCTTCGGCATTTGGAACAGGGATGATCCAATTGCTTTTGCCAGAGGCATTCACGGAGAATAATTTCGTTCCTTGACCATCTTTTACGAGGGCATACACCGAGCCTAACTTGCTATAAGCAATCTTCGTATTCCATGGATAAGGTGTTCCTTTTTGATAGAATGTGAAGGACCATTTCGGCTTGCCGCTGCTCTCATCTACGGCAGTGACAACACCTGCTTCCCATACTTTCGTTTGTGAGGCGATATAAGTATTTGAAGCCAAATACACGGTCTTCGTGCTCGGAATATGAAATGGAGCCTCAATAAATTGATTTACCTCAGACAAGTCTTTTTGCCAACTTGGCTTTGGCAGCGGTTTGCTTGTACGACTAGCTGAGACACTAGTTACAGCACTCAAGCACAATACAACTGCCAACAAGGCACTGCTCCATCTTTTGATCCTTTTGTTCGACAACATGATGTTTCATCACTCCTGTAATGTATGTAACTGCATGAATAAATGAACATGTAATATTTTAACACGGACGCTTCAAATTTTCAGGAAAAATAAAGTCTGTCAGGTAAATGTTCAACTGCTATTTGCAGTCAGGCTGTTTGTATCCTGATATTCCTCAAGCAGTTTGGCGAGTGTCACCACTGTGTTGTTGTCAGGAAGCGGCCGGTACAATGTCACCTTCAGATCCGGAGCATCATATACCTGGAACGTGATATGTTCCATCATCATTAGCCCTGCCTTTGGGTGGAGCAATGCTTTGGTGCCAATCGGGGTTCCCATGATGTCATGGCGAGGCCACCATTGCTGGAACTCCTTACTATGCTCGATTAATTCTTGGACAAGCTCCTGGTACCAATCCTCCCCTACGTAACATGTGCTGGTAGATCGGAATGAAGCAAGCAGCCGCTTCGCGTGACCTTCCCAATCGACCAGCAGCTCTCGGTAAGAAGCTGAGCGAAAACAACGCCATACCGCATTTCGCTCTTTCCCATTCATGGCGGAAAAATCGCCAAATACCGCACATGCAGCGCGGTTCCAAGCCAACACATCCCATTTATGATCGGTTACGTATGCAGGACAATCTGCCCAATGATCTAGAAAATGCTGCACAACAGTTTGAACATCCGCACGAATCGTTTCCGGCTTATTCGCTGCCGGAGGCTGCTGAAGAGCAAGTAGAAACAGATGATTCTTCTCTTCCGCGCTTAATCGCATCACCCGAGCTAAGCTCTCTAATACGTCTTGGGAGACATTGATTTCTCTTCCCTGCTCCAGCCATGTATACCACGATAGGCCGATGCCAGCTAATTGTGCTAGCTCTTCCCTGCGAAGCCCCTTCGCTTTGCGTCTCGTTCCGATCGGCAGACCATAATCGGCAGGCTGCAGGCGATTGCGCCGTGATTTGAGAAAGTCCCCTAATTCTTGGCGTCGCCCCTGTTCGATCTTCTTATCCAAGCTATCTCAACTCCTATACCTATTACTCTCAATACTATGATTAACAGGAACCTATTTGGATCAGGAAAATACCCTTATTCTATCACTGCGGATAGAAGTAACTCAACTAAGAAGAACGGAGGTGATTGAAACAATGAATCGTACTTTACCAGATGTGCATCATCCACAGCTAACAAGAGGATTATTGTTCTTAATGGCATTAACATGCGGCTTTACGGTCGCCAATGTGTATGTGAGCCAAACCTTGCTTGCCAGTATGGCCCAGACGTTCGGAGGGACGATTACTCAAATTGGCTGGGTTGCAACATTGGCGCAAGTAGGCTATGCACTGGGCAATCTGTTCTTAGTTCCGCTTGCTGATATGGTAGAGAGACGGCGTCTTATGCTTGTCCTTCTCGGGATCGTGAGTATCTCCTTAGCGGCAGCTGCGGTATCCCCGAATATGAACTGGTTAATAAGCATTCATTTGGTTATCGGAATAACCACTGTTATCCCACAAGTTGTCGTTCCGATGACGGCTTCTCTGGTCATAGCGGAACAGCGAGGGAGAGTGCTCGGAAATGTGGCAATCGGGTTAGTGTGCGGAATATTGGGTGCCAGGTTCGTTAGTGGATGGATAGACGCTATCTATGGCTGGAGAGTCATGTACTGGATATCATTTGGCTGCATGATCGGTCTGATGATACTCGTTCGCAGCTTGTTCCCACGCAGTTATGACCGAGCAGAGATGACATATCGAGCGTTAATCGCCTCTCTTCTTCCATTGATTCGGAAGGAGCAAGTACTGCGCAAGACATGTATAAGTCAAGCATTCGTATTTGGAGCATTTAGTGTTTTTTGGACAACGTTAGCCTTGCTGCTTGCCTCGCCTGCCTACTCCTTAGGTTCTGGTGCAGTAGGTATGGTCGGTCTGGTTGGGATTGGAGGCGCGTTCGCAACTCCCCTTGTCGGGAGAGTGATCGATCGCATGGGAGCTGTGTTTGCTGGAAGAGTATGTACGGCTGCTGCTCTGTTCTCTTACTTGCTGCTTCTGTTATGGGGAGAAAGTCTGCTGGTACTAGTGTTCGCCGCTTTCTTGCTAACGATTGGTACGCAAGCGAATCAGGTGGCTTGTCAGGCACGTCTTTTCGAACAGTCTTCCGAAGCTCGCAATCGTCTGAATGGACTATATATGGTTGCAACGTTTTTGGGAGGGGCTCTAGGCTCTTACTTGGGTTTGCTTGCATGGAGCCATTGGCAATGGGTAGGAGTCTGTGTCACAGGACTCTCTATGCTCCTCATCTCTTCCATCGGTCTGATTGACAGAGGGAACTCATTTGGAACATCTAACGGTTGAGCAAATGGAAAGTGAATTTTTTACAAAGGGGAAATTTCATCATGTCACGCTGTGAAGACCACTATCAAAAAGGCTTGGACATCTTGGCACGTATCGACAAAGATCATGTTGAGGCCATTGTAAACAGCTTCAAGGATTCGCCTGCTCCGGACTTAGGACGACTTGCTGTAGAATTTAATTATGGACAGATCTTTTCGCGACCAGGGCTCGATTTGAAATCGCGACTGCTTGCTGCGGTGGCAGGTTTGACTGCATTAGGCAACACTACGCAGCTCAAATTTTATATCAATGGAGCGCTCAACGTTGGATGGACAGAGGAAGAGATCGTTGAAGTAATTATGCAGATGATCATTTATGCCGGATTTCCACATGCCCTGAACACGATCTTCAAGGTAGCAGCGGAAGTCTTTGAAGAACGAAGAGCAGCTGCTAAGTAGGAATTCAATACGAAATCTATATTCCCTGGGTTCTTGGCTTGTGATGGCAAGGTACTCAGGGAGCATTAACATTCAAGGAATTATGTCAAAAAGCGGTTGACCTGATCTGCATATTTAGCTCGACTATCTTGGTATTCGGCATACATCCGGTTATTTACAACTGTGCTGTTGCCAAAGAAGAAGCGCTCATAGACAGACTGCCTCCCGCCGAATGAGCTGACGCTCAGCTCCCATGCCAATCGCGCCAATTGCACGCTCTTCTTGGCATCCAGATCGATACCCTTCATGTAACGATCTAGCTGATCGCGAATATCGGTGTTGAAGTCCCTCTCTTGTGGAATCATAATTAAATTGCTGGCGCCGATCAATTGGATGATTTCAATGATACGAGGATACATCTTCTGATAATATACATTGGCGGCAATAATCGGCTTGCGATTAGGAAGCATACTGCCCCATCTGTCCTTAGCTGCTCCCTTCTCGGCTGCAAGTTGGAAAGCCTTGAGCGTCTCCACGGCTACAATAACTTCTGTAACCTTTTCAATAATATGTTCATGGTTATTAATCCCTGTGGCTTCGACCAGCATTTCGATCGTACCGAGCATGAACTCCGTTTTTGCAATATTTTTGCAAATAATTTGAGTGCCGGCATAAACGTGGAAATGACTTTCCGTCATGAGCCGAGACGCCATCCTCTCGTCCCCGCATACAAATACCCGATCCCATGGGACAGTAACATCATCGAACACGACAAGCGTATCCATCTCTTCAAATCGGGAACTAAGCGGGTAATCATAGGAAGAATCGCCTGCTGAGAAGCTTTCTCTGCATATAAATCGGATGCCCTCTAGGTTACTTGGAACCGCAAATACGAATGAATAAGGATTGTCTTCCGTTTCAGTCCAAGAGAAAGGAGTTGGATATACGAGTATTTCATCTGAGGTTGCTCCCTGTGTATCCAATAGAAACGCCCCGCGAACAACGATTCCATCCTTATTTTTATCCATGATACGGGCAGCTTCCGGTTCTTTGAAGGTCCGAAGAAAGGTAGATATTCTAGCTGCCTTAGGCTGAATGAATACATGAGAGAGCGTGATATCGTTCTCGCGGCAATACTCATAATACCGTTTCAAGTTGGATGCATACGCAGGGTAATCATCTTCAAGTACCCCGGCAGCTGAAGCATACGCCATAATGGCTGTGTTCATATAATCGGGAGCACGACCAAGAAATCCATGATGGACATTCGCCCATGTCTCCATCATATTTCTTCGCTGTACGAGATCCTTCATCGTCTTCGGCTGCATGTAGGACAGACCTACTGGATCGCCTGTTAAGGGCGAAGAATACACGAGGCGTGCCTTCACTTTCCCGGCAACCTGCATGTCATACATGTTCGCTTGTGTAGCCATAAGTCCCTTGAAGGCTTCGTGTTCGGAAATTTCCCCATTTACCCTCCTCCCTGCGATTCTAACATCAGGGAGATTGTTGTTAATCCGTTCTATATATTCCTTGCCGCTCTTCACGGGCATTGGATCCGCCTCCATCGCCGCTGCGTTGTTATGGATACATTATTCCATACAGGGCGAATTGGAAATGGGCGAACACCCGAAGCGCAAGCCATATTGGCAAGTATTCAATAACTATCCCAATTCAAATACCACTCATTCGTTTGTCTTGGATCGGTATATATACATATTCCGTTGTCACCGATCATGAAGCGAGGCTTCTCATCAGATGCGTTCTGCATGACGAATTCAAATTTCTCCTGGATTTAGGACATTGGATATAAGCGGGATAACCGTGTCGTACCAGGTCATGTAAATGAACTTTTCACTGGAGGTTAACACTAATATCCTGTCATATTTACCCTTATATGTTAGTATAGTACAGAGAATAAGAATAAACATATGATGAATGCCACATTACACATCTTACTTACTTCTGCATTCGAACTTAGGAGTAAAGGGGCTATGCATTCATGACACAAAAAGGGTATATTCCGGCAATGAAGTTTCATTGGTTAACCCCTGTATATGATCCGGTGTTAAAATGGGGGATGAAAGAGAACAAGTTCAAGACCCATTTGGTTCAGCAAGGGAATGTAAAGCCATGTCAACGTATTCTCGATTTGGCTTGTGGAACGGGCACATTGACGTTAATGTTGAAGCAAGCGCAGGGGGAAGCTGAAATTGTAGGGCTTGATGCTGATCCAGAAATATTAGCAATTGCGAAGAATAAGGCAGTACAGAATAAGATGGATATTGAGTTTCAGCAAGGCATGTCCACGGATCTCCCTTTTCCAGACAACGACCCGGGATCATATCCACGGTATTCTTCCTGAATTGTATCAGGAATGTGGATTTGAGAATATGGAGCAAACCGGTCAGTTTGCGACCATATTCGGTACGCTGCGCTCCTATCGTGCACAGAAGCCGTCAGTATAATGGCCTCAACTTATTTCCACAACATGTATGAAAATTGTTCTAATCTCTTCTATTGAAAAAGAAGTATTCATTCTATCACATTCCCATGTTAAATCGACTCCTTCGAATCAGAGGCTATGTACAAGGATGACCAATTGTTTGATTTCTATTTCTTCTTACTTTACTATAAGGAGGCATTCTATGAAAAAGATGATCGATAAGAGAGTATTCATGCTAGCAATTGTGATAGTAACCGTTCTTGTATCTCCTCTTACTGCCTTTGCTGCTTTAACTTCCCCATCGTTAACGGTTAGTTCTTCGAATGCAGCTTGTGCCTTGAGCTGGAATGCGATTAGCGGAGCTACAGGATATGATATCTATCGCAACGGCAATTGGTATAAATGGACAAATACGTTGTCCTACTCTGATACGGGATTGACCAATGGATCAACCTATACGTATGCGGTTGCTGCGCAAAATGACAAGACTAGTCCGGTAGAGACATCCCCGCATAGCGCCAGCAAAGCTTGCACGCCAACCGCCTCAGGCGGCAGCACATTGCCAGCCCCTACTTTATCGGTAAGTGCATCGAATGGAACCTGCAGCTTAAGCTGGAATGCAATCAATGGCGCTACAGGCTACGACGTCTATCGCAACGGCGATTGGTATAAATGGATCAGCGCTTTGTCCTTTTCCGATACGGGATTGACGAACGGAACAACTTATACGTATACGGTTGCCGCGCAGAATGACACGACAACTCCTGTTACTACTTCGCCGCAAAGCTCCAGTAAAACTTGCAAACCTGTGTCTGGCGGTACTGGTGGCGGCTTTGTCGTTACCGAGGCTCAATTCAATCAAATGTTCCCTAACCGCAATCCATTCTATACTTATTCCGGTTTAGTATCCGCTCTGTCCTCCTACCCTGCCTTTGCCAATACAGGAAGCGACACACTCAAAAAACAAGAGGCAGCAGCTTTTCTAGGAAATGTAGCCCAAGAATCGGGACATTTAAAATACATCGTTGAGTTGGATACGGCAAATTACCCGTTTTATTGCGATAACACGAGTGTTCTCTACCCATGCGCACCTGGTAAGCAGTACTATGGAAGAGGCCCGATCCAATTAAGCTGGAACGTCAATTATGGTGCCGCTGGCGCTGCATTGGGACTTCCGCTTCTGACCAATCCAGATTTGGTCGCGCAGGATTCCTCAGTAGCATGGAAAACAGCCTTGTGGTTCTGGAACACACAGAACGGAGCAGGGACTATGACACCGCATAATGCAATCGTCAACGGCTCAGGATTCGGGGAGACTATCCGTTCGATCAATGGAGCTAAGGAATGTAACGGCTTAAATCCAGCCGCAGTAGAAAATCGGGTCAATTTCTTCACGATTTTCGCTAATTTGCTCGGCATCTCAACAGGAAACAATCTCAGGTGTTAGATTTGGAATTGATTTGCACAACAAACTTTTCTTCGAACAGGTACGGAACGGCCATATTAAATGAACTTAGTCAGTCTGTATTCCTGAACAAAAACACGACTCCGTGGCAACAGAGTCGTTTTTTACATATCCAATTAAAATACTTTTGTCGTCCAAGATTCACAGTTCCATGTCTCTGTCACGATATCGCGATAGAATTCAGGTTCGTGAGAAATAAGCAGGACGCTGCCTTTGTACGCTTTAAGGGCACGCTTCAGTTCTTCCTTCGCATCAACATCCAAGTGGTTCGTCGGCTCATCGAGTACAAGCAAGTTTGTCTCCACGTTTATGAGCTTGCACAAGCGAACTTTCGCCTTTTCTCCACCACTTAGCACTGCAATTTTACTTTCGATATGCTTCGTTGTCAGTCCGCATTTCGCCAGTGCTGCACGAACTTCGAATTGTGTAAAGGAAGGGAACTCTTTCCAGATCTCTTCAATACATGTATTGTAATTCGCGTCTTTGACTTCCTGTTCGAAGTACCCGATGTCTAGGTTGTCACCTTTCTCTACAGAGCCCGAGATTGCAGGAATTTCGCCCAAGATGCTGCGAAGCAATGTCGTCTTACCGATACCATTCGCGCCGACGAAGGCGATCTTCTGGCCGCGCTCCATACGGAGGTTCAATGGACGGGACAATGGCTCATTGTAACCAATTACCAAGTCTTTCGTCTCGAATACAAGCTTGCTGGAAGCGCGGGAATCCTTGAAGTTGAACTGCGGCTTCGGCTTCTCCTTCGCTAATTCAATCACTTCCATCTTGTCGAGCTTCTTCTGACGGGACATCGCCATGTTGCGTGTCGCGACGCTTGCTTTATTGCGTGCAACGAAGTCTTTCAGGTCAGCAATTTCCTGCTGTTGGCGCTTATAGGCAGATTCCAGCTGCTGCTTCTTCATTTCATAGACTTCCTGGAACTTGTCATAGTCGCCCACGTAGCGGTTAAGCTCCTGATTCTCCATATGGTAGATCAGGTTAATAACGCTATTCAAAAACGGAATATCGTGTGAGATGAGGATGAATGCATTCTCGTACGCTTGCAGATAGCGCTTCAGCCATTCGATATGCTGTTCATCCAAATAGTTCGTAGGCTCGTCCAAGAGCAGGATGTCTGGCTTCTCAAGCAATAGCTTTGCGAGCAGCACCTTCGTACGCTGACCGCCACTCAAGTCATGTACGTCTTTGTCCAGGCCAATATCAACCAAGCCAAGTCCTCGAGCAGTCTCCTCGACCTTCGCATCGATCAAGTAGAAGTCTTGATTCGTAAGCGTGTCTTGAATCGTACCGACTTCCTCTAGAAGCTTCTCCAGTTCCTCCGGCGTTACGTCACCCATTTTGCCATACATGTCGTTCATTTCTTGTTCCATATCAAATAAATATTGGAACGCGCTTCTCAATACATCACGAATTGTCAAACCTTTGCTAAGTACGGCATGCTGATCGAGGTAGCCGACGCGCACGCGCTTGGACCATTCAACTTTGCCTTCATCCGGCTGTAGTTTGCCAGTAATAATATTCATAAAAGTGGACTTGCCTTCTCCATTGGCGCCAATTAGTCCAATGTGTTCGCCCTTGAGCAGGCGGAAGGATACGTCCTTGAAGATCGCACGGTCTCCAAAGCCGTGGCTGAGTCGTTCTACGTTTAATATGCTCATTCATGACACCTTTTCTTATAGTCTTTGTACTCGATATATTATAAACGTTATCGAGCTTAAAAGTAAGCGTAAAATAGGTTTCTTCAATTTTAAAGAATGTATTGTGCCTTTTTGCCGATATTTGCATGAAATTGATTGTTGCTAGCGTATATTGTATAAGCATGTTTGTTCATTTGACAACAATTCGTCTTCTCCTATAAAATGAATGATAGTCAGTCATTTGTGATCGAGTTAGAGGAGGTCATACTCATCGAAGACAAAAAGGAACGTATTGTTCGTGCGGCTATCGAAGTATTGTGCAGCAAAGGCATCGAAAAGACGAAGGTATCTGATATCGTGAAGGGAGCCGGGATTGCACAGGGCACATTTTATCTTTACTTCCCTTCTAAGCTGGCTGTCATGCCTTCTATTGCAGAAGTCATGGTGCAGAAGATTATAGAAGCGCTCCAGAGCTCAGTAGATCAGAACGCCCCATTTCGGGATCAGATCAAGTCCTTTATTGCAACGGTATTCCAGCTTCATCATGATGGCCGAGAGCAACTAGCACTGCTGTATGCAGGATTAGCCTCCAGTGAGCATCTTAAGGAATGGGAATCCATTTATAAGCCTTATTATGACTGGGTTACTGCACTGCTCGATAAGGCTCAAGCTAACGGATCAATCCGGAAATCGCTCAACACTGCTAGAACGGCGCGAATTGTGATTGGGGCCATTGAATCCGCTGCTGAGCAAGTGTATCTGTTCGATCAAGCGGATGAATCAGAAATACAAGCGCAAGCGGAGGAAGTATACGCCTTCGTCACTCACGCACTAGGGATTCAGGTCCTGTAGTTCAAGGGCCTATCTTTTTGTCTACAAAATGACTGAATGTCATTCATATTAAGAGAGGTGTTATCATGAATCGTTCATGGATGTATGTGATGCTCACTTGCCTGTTCGAGCTGCTGTGGGTATTCGGCTTTAATATGGCCTCATCGTGGTGGCATTGGGCCATTATTCTCGGAATCATTACTGTTGATTTTCATTTCTTGGCTAAGGCTTGTGAGAAGCTTCCTACCGGTACCGTATATGCGATCTTCGCAGGTGCAGGGACAGTCGGTACGGCACTGATGGATGTATTGTTTTTCGGCGGAAGTCTTAGCATGGGCAAAATTGGTTTTATGATCGTGCTTGTTGCAGGCGTAATTGGACTTAAATTGGCAGATCAAGCTGCCACGGATCGTAAACAGAAAGGAGTTGCGTAACGATGGGATGGCTGTTTGTTTTCCTAGCGGCAATGTGTGAAATGGTCGGTGTAGTCGGACTTAAAAAGTATTCCCAGCATAAAACGCTGCAAAATGGAGTGATCTTCTTGGGGGGATTCGGAGCTTCTTTTGCCCTACTCTATACTTCATTCCTATATCTTCAGGTTAGTGTCAGCTATGCAGTATGGGTCGGAATTGGTACTGCTGGAGCCGTTCTTATCAATATGATTTTCTTCGGTGAAAGCAAAAGCCCAGCGCGTATCGTGAGCCTCATCGCCATTATTATTGGGGTTACGGGTCTGAAAGCCTTGTCCTGATGAGCTTATGCGTGCTTTCTATGCACGCTGTGCTTCGCAGGAATGCTGAACGCATAACTGAGGACACAGCTGAAAAGATAACAGCCGCCAAATTGAACTTGGCGGCTTATTTAAATGCTTAACTACGTTTACATTAAATGCAATTTGCGATCCGAGAGATGGAAGTGTACATCTGCGGCATGCTCCACGAACTTCTTGTCATGAGACACGAAGATGATCGTTCCCTCATATGCGGCAATGAACCGCTCCAATGCCTCTATAGCAAGAATATCTAAAAAGTTGGTCGGCTCGTCCAACAATAGTATGTTATATTCCCCTAGGAATAGCTGGCACAGCTGGAGACGAATCGCTTCCCCACCGCTTAAGGATCGGACACTCTTCTGAATGTCAGTCCCGACGAACAGCATAGCATGCAGCACACCTCGCAAAAAACCTTCCTCATAGTCGGAACGATTTTTGACGAATTGCAGCACGGACTCATTGCTTGTATATTGATAACTCATTTGACGGAACCAGCCTATTTTCGCTTTTGGGGAAATGGTTAAGCCTGCTCCCGCATTTGCTATTTGTGCTAACAGAGAGCTTTTTCCGCTTCCATTTGCACCCGTAATCGCTATTTTCTTCCCCAGAGGGAGCTGGAAATTTACATCTTTAAGTAATACAGTGTCACCCAATTGGAGCGTGAGTCTTTCTGCCATAATGGGAAACTTATTGTGCAATTCTACTGTTTTCGCTTGGCGAAACACGATCTGTCTCTCTTCCTGCACGGCCTCTACTTCTTGAAGCTTTTCCATACGATGTTCAATAGCGCGAGCGGCACGATGGACTGCTTTTTGACTGGTGCCTTTCGATTTGGTTTCGAACATGCGGTTTGCTAATGCCTTCGACTCTTTCTTAGACATACTGCCTGCTTGCGCAATCTTTTCGGCTTTCTTCATTTTCTCTTGTGCAGCTTTTTCTAGGCGGTTTTTCTCCTTGATAAACTGCTCGTGTGCTTGCATCTGCTGTTCGCGCTCCAGGCGCTTCGCCTCGACGTAATCGCTGTAGTTCCCTGAATACACACGCACCTTGCCTTCATGCACTTCCCAAATCGTCGTGACGAGCTCATCCAGTACGGCACGATCATGACTGATCAGGACAAGCGCTCCGTAGTAATAGCGAAGCTCATCGAGCAGGAACGCAATGCCCGCTTGATCTAAATGGGTTGTTGGCTCATCGATGAGCAGTGCTTCATAATAATGAGTCAGCATGTGCGCTAGTTTCAGCCTTGTCTGCTCCCCGCCGCTTAAACCCTCAGTACGATTCGGAACCGCCAATCTGCCTAGTAACGCTGGATCTGCTTCAGCATCTGCAGGCGCCTCCATTTGCTCAAACAAGCCATACTCGACATGCCGCTTCACGTTCCCGCTCGTGGGTTGAACAGTACCTGCAATCAACCTCAGAAGCGTGTTCTTCCCTGCCCCGTTCTTGCCAACGATGCCAATGCGGTCAAACTGATGTACAGCTAACCGGGCAATCTTGAGTATCTCTTTATCTAAATACGTCACTTCGACGTTTTCGAGTTCAAAACAAATATGTTCCATCTATTTGCTACCTCCGAAATATCATCATTTCGTATCGATAGCCATAGGAATGGTTACGATACGAGCTTCTATCTGGTTAAGAAGAAGCCCGTATTAATAGAACAATAAAAACTGCATGTATCTTCCCTCCTGCCTCGCGTAAAAGCATGGGAGCCTATTTGACTCCATTTCAATCATATAGCAGTTGGTTCGCTGCATCAATCATTCTTACCAGGTACCTTGCTCGTTCATGATTGCCTCGGCAAAGGCTACTTTTTGGACAAGGGCAGTATATTCCTCAGGTGTCGAACCGTCTTCTACACACCAACACATTCCCATTGCCGTTTCTACATATAAGCACTTCCTAATCATAGGATGCGGAATCGATAGCCTGCGTGCCAGCGTGATCATGATACCATCTATCTTCTCATAGCATGCTGAAGTTATTTCGTTGTCGAACTCATTTAAAATAAATCGAGGAATATCGAATATAGGATCACCGATCACACCCTTCGGGTCGATGATCACGTATTCCCCATCGCTGCTGAGCAGCATATTATCATGATGAAGATCGCCGTGCAGCAGCAGATTTTGCGAATAGGATGAAGCAATGGACAAGCAAATATCTCTTGCACGCTGCATATGTCTAGATAATTCAGGGCAATCGTTGCGCTGGTTCATGTAATCTGTTATCCGCTCAACCCAACCGATATAGGTTGGGAACTTTTCCGCCTCAACAGCCGCGATATGTAGATTCGAATATAAGGAACAGAATATGTCTAATCTCCGTTGTAAGGATTGCTCGTCGCGTAACGGAGTACCCGGCTGAAGAAGCTCAAGAAGAATAACGCCATTTTCAATATCCGCCTCGTACACCTTACAGAATCGCTGACCATTATATAGACGCATCGTTGAAACTTCCGTCCATATCGTTTCTGATGGTTCTCCTATTTTCAATACCGCATGCCCAACCTGATCCGAATAGCAAGTGAACACTATGTTTGCAGAAAAGGATGGGATTAGCTGCAATGAGGACAACGACCACTTCTCGGCATAATCATCGAGATGGCGCAGCATCTGTTCATAAAATGTATTTCCAAATCGCTTCACGATAGTTTCGATTTGCTCCTGCGTAAATATGCTAGATTGGTACTCCATACCCATTCCCTCCATTGTCTAAATACCTCTTTATCCATTTTCAAGTAGATAAAAAGCTGCCCCACGAATTCATTCAGGACAGCTTTGATTGCTTTGTTGTTACGCTTTTTAATTGTTGCTAACGGTTGCGGCTGGTTCTATCTTCGTCCGATACAACTTCTTCGCAAGCAGTGTTTGCAAAATAACGAACACGCCGCCTACACACCAATACATCGGTATGACTGCGGGAGTGGTCAGGGAAAACACGGTCATCATAATGGGAGACAAGTATCCCATAAATGCAAACTGCTTGCTCTGCATCGGATCCATGCCGATTTGTGTAGCCTTATATTGAAAGAAGTAGATGATCCCAACGAGCAGTGGGAGCACAACGTCTGGTCGTCCGAGCTGGAACCATAGGAACGAGTGTGCAGCTACTTCCGGTGTGAACTTAATGGCATAATACAATCCGGACAAGATAGGCAGCTGAATAAGCAGCGGCAAGCAGCCCATTGCCAGCGGATTCACCTGATGCTTCTGATACAATTGCATCATCTCTTGCTGCATCTTTGCTTTTGATTCCGCATCCTTCTTATCCTTATATGCATCTTGAAGAAGCTTCAACTCAGGCTGCAATACGTCCATCTTCTGTTTCATCTTCTGCTGATTGCGATACTGTCTCATCATGAGCGGCATCAGCGCTAATCGTACGAGCAGCGTGAGCAAAATCAATGCCAGGCCATAGCTTCCACCGAAAAATGCCGCAAAATGTTGAATCAGATACACAAACGGATACACAATGTAATGATTAAAAAAGCCTGGCGTATTAGCATCAACGGTCGCATTAGGCCCGCTTACCCCGCATCCGCTTAATAGCACTAGGAGCACCAGTGCCCCGATTAGAATGAACTTTCGCTTGTAGGTGAATACATTGAACTGCTCCATAATCGTCCTCCTTGATTGGGTAACGTTCTGATTCCAATCAAGGAACGGCAGTCTCCTGAATCTCCATCCGGCGCTTCTTTTCGCTTCACGCTTCTGGTTAGCCAGTGATGTATCTCTGTCCGACCGACGATCCGTTCCTGATGAGGAACAATCGCGACTCGGCCTCTGTATGCAGGGACTAAGAAGCGATCGACTGCGACATACAGATGTGCAACGTAAGCATACGTCAGTGAGCATATTAGACCGATCGAGATAAAATACGGAATCAAATCAGAAGACATCAGATCCTGGAGTTCCAACAGCAATGCATTCACCTCCCTTTTTTGCAGTTAACAATAGTATCACATATCTCAAATGGTGAGACAAGTTTCATTTATAGGAAAAATCGAACAGTTGGATTCAAACCCGAAAACGAGTATGAATCTCAAAAACAGGCGGAATCATCTTCTTTTTATGATCGAATTATCACGGTACATTTGCTTACCACCTGTTGAATTATAAAAAAAGCCCTGCTTAGAGCAGAGCTTGTGTACATGAAGTGCATATTGTGATTTGATGATCAGGTCATCAATCGCCATGTAACGCCGCCAAGAGTTCTTAGAATGGAATACGTTCCGAATGAATCTTGTAACCATGCTCTTCAGCCCATGAGACGAGTCCATTCCAGAACTGTTCGCACGTATCAATAATTCGATCCGGTTCAGACAACTGACCAGACATGACCATATTGGCGACCGCGTCATAGCCATCTGGGCGCTCTGGCAGCTCCAATGATTCTGGAAGTACCCTAGCTCCTGTCGAATACAGCTTCCGATTGTGAAGACCGATTAACATGGCGCCGTACTTGGCAAATTGCATAGCTAAGTAAGGAAGATAGCTTTGTGTGCCGGTTCGATTTGCATTCCGGAGCTTTCCAATGAATTCATACATTTCTCCCACGAGCACTTCATGAATTGCATTCGAGAAATCCACACTTGAGGGTAATTGTGCCGCTTCCTTCAGCTTAGAAAAAAATCCATCCGGATCATAGAGGCTTAGTGGTGAGAAAAACGGCCCGTGTGTTAATGGCCAGTCCCCTTCCACTGTGGCGGCATCGTTCAGAACCACACTTGCACTTCGTACATTCACTTCGGCCTTCCAAGGCCCGGATGACCATTCGTAACTGAAGTCTACCTCTTCATCTGCGTTCTTCAGCACACAGAACATCTCAATGTCCGAATAAGGACCGTCCGTGCCTCGGGATACGGAGCCGTACACTCCGATTGCAATAATTTGCTCACCATAAACCTTCTGCAAGCGGTCGGCAAGTTCACAACAGGTTGCCAGTCTTTCTTGTCTTGAAATTTCAACTGGTCCATTCATGGTCATTTGTGTATCTCTCCCTTAGTTTGTGTAATTGGAATGAGTGGATACAGATTCATGAATGGAGGGCCTCGGGCTTAACGGGGGACTTTCTTCGCGTGCATAGGAGCTCCTCCTCCTCTTACTCTTATTGATTTTCATGAAATAAATGATCTTCCTCTATCTTATCAATCCTCTAAGAAAAATATAAGGACTCGACGTGACATAATTACCAATTTCATACTGGTTTTTTCGACCTAGTTCCCCTACTATCAGATTGTAATATATTTCTTAAACTTGGAAGGTTGATGATCTATGGTAAGGATGAAAAAGCCGATAGCTGCGCTGATTGCAGTAGTGCTTCTGCTTATGCCTCTATCTGTATACGCAGCCGACACGGCTAAAGTGAAAGTCGATATGAATCAAACACGGGTGAAGGTAAATGGCTACTTAGTAACTCAGAATATTATACAGATTGAGGGAGCCCCCTATGCTTCCCTTCGGACAATGAGTGACGTCTTTAAGATTCCATTAAATTATCACTCCAAAATGAATATCTTCTATCTAGGCGAACTTCCACGAGATATTGAATCGGATCGAGAAATTGAAGAATGGCGTCAAGACCAAACGGCAAGCGAAAAGAAAGTGGAGGCGACAGAGAAAAAGGGTCAACGCTCTATAGAAGCAGAATTGAACGCAGTACAGGTTTACGTTCAAGGTACTCAAATTAATGGGACACGCATGACCTATAACGGAAGAACCTATATCCCCTTCCGCAGTGTCGCTCAATTGCTGAAGTTGGAGTACAAGTATGATGCTAATACGGTAACGGCTTATATTGGCTCCATACCTGATTCCGTGAAAAACCCTCCTAAAAAAGCAAAGACCAAGAAGACGAAAATGTACGATGTCGCGGGCAATGGAGAGTTCAAAGGCTGGCGCAAGCTGAAAGGTCATCCATATGAAGGGTCTTTCGAGATTTACTATACGTATGACGGTAAAATCCTATCGGCACATACAGTAGATATTCGCAAGATTGATTTGAAAAAGAAAGTACAATGGGTTGATGATAAAGGACGAAAAAGAACGAACACAGTCAAGGAAATTTACACCATCTTCTCGGAATTCAGTAATCAATATACGTCGAACTGGCTGTATTCGAAGTTCGGTGACTTATATGCCGATTGGTTAATGATCCATTCGGTTGAATCGGAAAAGCTGGTCGAAGAATATTTAATTGCGATCGGCAAAATGGAAGAGCCAAAGAGCAACATTATGTTGACGCCTGATGCTATTCTTGTGCCGGCTGACTAATTAGTTGTAGATATGCAACAAAACACAAAAGCACCTCCATCTTCACGTATTTATCTTAGGATGGAGGTGCTTTTAGCTATCGTATCTAGCTATTGTCATTGCTTCAAGATTTAGTTGTTTTACGCCTTTCTTACCTACTCCTATACCTGATAAAATATTCGCTCTCCTGCTAGGAATGGCACAAAATGATCTACACAAAGTTTAGGCATTTTCTCCCGCATCCAATTATGTACAGACTCATTCCCCATTTGAAACGCATAATATCCGATAATCGAAATCAGCATCATGCCTTCGATGAGAACAAGCTCGTCCGCATCTATGTTCGCAGTTCCGTAATATCCCTCTAGGAATATGTCTCTGTGTGCTGCGGGAGCCATCATCGCCCCCATGGCGATGTCTGTCCAATCGTATCCCGGGCCAAAGAATCCGAAGTCAATGAAGCTTAATTGTCCTTCAGGAGAGATAATCATATTACCAAAACCTAAATCACCGTGAATAAGTCCCCATCTATCCTCGGTTCCGAATTGCTCAAGTTTATCGTTGATAAGATGAATGCATTTCTCGATGATCGCGACATCTGAAGGCACAAATAAACCGAGTTCCAACCCTTTATGTATTGTTGAAATCAAGCCAACATTATATGCAATCCCTTGCTCTGGTCGATTCTTTACCCGATCGCGCGGATACTGACGGTAAAATTCATGGAGTTCAACAACTTGAGATCCGAGCAGCCTGACCAATTCTGGCTTCTGAACGTCCTCCTTCTGAAGATCCCTACCGTCCAGCCACGTTAGTACCGAACAGTTCAAACGCTGCCCTTCATGTTCGATGACAGTAATCAATTCCCCATCTCGATTGCGCAGCGGCGACTGTACCAGCAGGCTGCTCTCCTTCGCCAAGGCTTCCAGCATGAGCAGTTCACCCAGCAAGCCTTCATAAGTATGTTGCAAGCCTGTCATACTTTCTTTAAACGGCTGATGAACACGCAGGACATAAGTGCTGCCGTCAGCGTCGCTCACTTTATATGTCCGATTCTCATTATGCCTCAGGAAAGTGATTTCAGGCTTATGGAAGCGAAAACAGTGTAGAATGTGATGTAATTGTTCATCTGTCATCTTCAATTTCCTCTCATCGATGAATAAGTAGACATGTCCAAAATACTATATAAGCAGTCTACTTCCTAATGTTGGGATTGTCTACAACACTATGAAAATCCAAAGATGTTTATAGCACGGTTATCATTATTATTGCTCGCTTAAACTAGCTAAATTGCTCCCCTTCTCACCTTTTCATAAAGGAGAATCGGGCAAGCGCCCTCAGCTCCATGTTACGTGTCACATGCTGAAGACGTTTGCCCATATCGACGTGTATGCATGAGGCGGGCTAAGCGATTCACAGATTATCCAGAAACAGCATGCTGCATTGCTCCATACGAGCATACTTTATGCAGCTAGTAAGGCTTCGAAATGGTGGAACATCTGCTTATAATCCCGCTGCTTCTGTTTATAACGCATCTGATTCGACCTAGAGTACATATTTAATACAGGAACGAGATCCTGTTCTCCCTGCACAAGTCTCAATACCTCATTGACTTCTCCATTGACAAATGCAATAGCGAGTGCCCGTATGTGGCTTTGAGCTTCCACATTGTCTGGCAGGGCCGCTTCTTCCATGTATTCATCTTCCTTCACATCAAGCAGCACCTTCCGTGCTCGATGATATGCAGCCTTCACCGCCCCTTCCGTTGTCTTCAGCTTATTTGCAGTGTCAGCAACAGAATACCCGAGTACGCTGCGCATAAGGAGGACGGTTCTTTGCAGAGGAGACAAGTGTGTCATCATATATTGGAAGGCGGCTTCGATGTCAATTGTACTATTCTCCTGTATAGGATTATTGTGTTCTTGAGATTGAAGCTGCTGCTTTACCAGAATTTGATCCAATCGATGTCTTCGGCGCACTTGGTCAATCCAAGCGTTCTTAGCCGTACGCAGCAGCAGCGCTTCAGGGTTGTTGTGTTCTATCTCCTTGTCACGGGCTAGAATCTTGACCCACGTATCCTGTACGAGATCCTCAGAATCCCATTTGGAATGTGTAAGAGAGAGGCAATATCTGTTCAGTACGTCGTTCAACTGCTTCAGATTAGGTTGTTCGACGCTCTGCACTTGATCTAGATTGGTCATCCTTCACAGTCAACTCCTTCATTCGCTCGTTCTCGCTTTCACTTCATCAGCCTTCTTCATGCCTAACATGAATCATTCATGGCGGCAATTATGGTTTATCTTCTTATCAGTAAACGAATGAAGCATGCATTGCGTTACGCAACCTTGTGAAAAAAACTTTTGTCCTCTGAACCGTATCTTCTGCTGCGATCCATTCGTTTTCTGGATATTCCACAGTGGAAAAACAGAGGAGGTATTACCATGTCCAACTATATCCCATATGTTGTTGAGCAAACGAGTCGAGGCGAACGCTCCTACGACATCTATTCCCGATTGCTGAAGGATCGAATTGTTTTTGTCGGTTCTGAAATTAATGATAGTCTGGCCAATAGTGTTGTTGCGCAGCTCCTTCTTCTTGCAGCGGAGGATTCAGACAAAGACATTTATATGTACATCAATAGTCCAGGAGGCTCGGTCACTGCAGGATTTGGCATCTATGACACAATGCAATACATTAAGCCGCAGGTTCATACCATCTGTACAGGATTAGCCGCCTCCTATGGCTCGATTCTGCTGTTAGCAGGAGCCAAGGGCAAGCGCTTTGCACTACCCAATAGCGAAATCATGATTCACCAACCCCATGGAGGCGCTCAAGGACAGGCAAGCGACATTGCCATCAGCGCCAAACGCATTCTCAAGATGCGCGAGAGACTTGTGCAATTAATGGCTGGCCATACTTGTCAGCCCGCCGAACGAATTGAGAAAGACATGGATCGCGACTACTTTATGACTGCAGAAGAAGCGCTTGAATATGGGATTATTGACAAGATACTCAAGTAGTACGTGACATGAGCGATCAAGCTGCTATCCAAGTGCATTAGTCAGCTTGATCGCTTATGATCTGCTTTCTTTATTAAATCTAGCCAATCGACATGCTTGTAATTCCTGCAATTGCACTTTATCAATAATTTCCTTAGCAGCGAGTCAGCTGATAAGCGAAGCTAATATGATGGCGGAATGCATGACGGCAAGATACAGCCCCTTCATAGAATCGTGATACCCGACAATCGGATACCCATCCCCGGGCAGGCCACATGTCAACCTCGATGCTTCTCAGATGAAGCTCTTCCCCACCTTTTATCGCATGGCGATGCGTCTCATAAGCGCGATGGACAAGTTTCGTTGGAAATGAATTCTCTTGAACTTATTATAGGAATCATGCATGTAAGCAGTCAACGGATGGACTACGAGGCGAATCGAATGATGAAACTTGCCCCAGGCTTACAAATTCGTAATGATATTGAAAGCTTGATCGATAGGTAGAGCCAAGTTCTTATTGTATGATTTATGTATCAGAACAAGACAAGAACAATAACTACTAGAGGTGAACATAAATGAAAGAAAATAAAGTAATATCGGCATTTTCGTACTGGAGCGTTCTCTTTGCGCCTATCTTATTCCCTGTATTAGCCTGGATTGTTGGAGATTCGGTAACAAGAAGCCATGCCAAACGTGCGCTATGGACTCACCTTATTCCAAGTATCGCGGTCATTATTGCGGTAATGTTGTTTGGCTTAATTGGGGTTAGTGTACGCGACATTGGCGTCGCATGGGGAATCGGTGCAATTATCGCATTTTGTGTATGCGGAGCGATAAGCGTGTACTACTTTGTATGGAATATTATCAAAGGGATTCAGGTTATCAATTCTTAATTCATTTCGAATCAGATTCTTATGCCCTGCATGACTTGAAATTATATACGCTACACAAAGGTACCTCTTTCGAAATGGGATAGAGGTACTTTTTGTGGCGTATCCTATTTATATTCAAATGATAGATTTTCCTTAATTCTCTACAGATTTTCCCGACATTCATATTGGAATGAAGGCTCAGTCTGTATGAAATAACCATTTCTAACCCTAGCGACCCAGTTCTGGAACAACTCTTTCCATTCTACAGTTCCGAAGAAATCATTGAGCGGCTTCGTCGAATCCCATTCGATAATAAAATAAGGTTGAACTAAGGGATTCCAGATTCCGATACTGTTTACTCCCTTTTCCTTAATCAACAGCATAGGCAATCCGTATAGATACGCCATAGAAGGTTCAATTTGCAAGAACGGTGCTCCCTCCCAAGACGGCGCTGGTGGTTGTGAGCCAGTATTGGTCTGCGTATACATTGCGAACACCTGCTGCAAATTAAACCGTAGCTGGATAGGATCATACGGCGTACACTCGTTAAGGTTTTCTCCGGGTACTGTTCTGTATCGGGCAGCGTACGAGGATAGAGAAGCGCGTTCTGAATCTCTGTAATTAAGCGACTTAAAAATCTCAACTGTGTATTATTTAGTGTACTAGGATGGCTTAAAAATACAGGAACACGGAATGCCATATCAGCAGTACTTTGCAATATTTCCATCGAGCTGTTGCAGTGGTCATCTTCAAACCCATGATTACACAAAATTACCCCCCCTATCATTACAATTATATGAAATGATAATGAAAGATGACGCGGTCAAGCAGCTAGAAATAGAGGTGAAATACGCCTGTTTTGTATGTGCTGCCCAGGTTCAAGACATAACTTCATTATTCTTTTTTCAAAATTATTAAGCAATAAGCTGTTATTTTCCGATAGATAACATGAAAGCAAATTACTAATAACATACAAAATGGAGGGTTACATAGATGCGTATTGAATCTTATTATCGAATCCCGCCTGCCGCGAAGCGATCCAAGCCACAATCTGAGCCGTTATTTGCGGACACAATGAAGGAAATTCAAAAGCAGGAATCCGATGAAAAAGAGAATAAAAAGGGCAAACTCGTAACGGCCCGTGAAGACGGCTATATTCGGCAATATCTCGTCAGACCAGACGGCAGCAAAGTATTGTTAGGCGAAACAAAACAGACTTTTGGTGAATTCATTAGCAATGCTGAGTCGTCTGTAGCTCAACAGCCGGTTAACAATCTATCCAGCAATTCCAGTCAAAGTACGCAAGATATGATGGCATTATTGAATTTCTATGCGGGAGCAGTAATTACGTCACCAGTGAATCAACAGCAGCTATATGCTTTGAAGGATTAGAATTGTAATATCACGATGGTAATGTATGATTTCACAACTAACGAACAGAGGGATTCTCACTACCTCTGTTCTTCTACTTCCCCATTTGCCATATGGCCTTACAATTATGGTTTCATCACTCATTTCCTCTTTAACCTATATTGCTCTTCATTCCTGTTGTTTTCTCTTCCTCTTATTACAAACAATTGATCTGCTAGGAACAAGCTCCCGGGTTGACGGGAATAATGGCGCCCTATACAATGTAGAGAATTACAACCGTATACTTCTTCGTATAACTTTGGAAATATGGTCCAATCGTCTCTACCGAGCTGCCGTAAACAGTTTGACTACGAGGAAAAGAATGCTTGCTATGTGGGATCGGATTGAGCGCTAACTCTTCTATCTATCATGGACAGGCTGTTCTTGCTCCTTACCGTCAAACTTTAGTTATCAGAACTAAAGTTTTTTTGTATTTATATGGGTGCTTTATCCCCACACTATTCATACAACGAGAAAAGGAATGTGATTTCGAATGAATTGGAGCAAGCAGCATTGGAACAATCGAATTGCCGCAGCGGGCAGAATGAAGTCTGCTGATCTTGTCATCACGAACGGAAAGATCGTTGACGTCTTCAATCTAGAAATTATGGAAGGTGATGTCGCGATTGTAGATGGCATTATCGTAGGAATTGGCGGCAGCTATGAAGGAGATCGCGTCATCGATGCGAGAGGCCGCTATATTGCACCCTCTTTCATCGATACGCACGTTCACATTGAATCTGCTATGGTTACGCCATCCGAATTCGCTCGTGTTGTACTTCCGCATGGAGTTACGACGGTCATTACAGATCCCCACGAGATTGCAAATGTTGCGGGAGCGGATGGCATTCAATATATGCTCGATGCCTCTGAAAATCTGCCGCTGGACGTCTTTGTCATGCTCCCATCGTGTGTCCCTTGTACGCCATTCGAGCATGCCGGAGCGAAGCTGGATGCTGCCAGTCTGGAACCCTTCTACACTCACCCACGCGTCCTAGGATTAGCGGAAGTGATGGATTACCCTTCTGTACGCCGTGGTGATGCGGATATGGTGGACAAGTTGTTATCATCGCATCGGCACGGCAAGCTGATTGACGGCCATGGTGCTGGATTAGATGAAGAAGCTATCAATGTGTACCGAGCTGTAGGCATTCGCAATGACCATGAATGTGTGACAGCTGAGGAAGCAAAGGCAAGACTGCGCAGAGGTATGTATGTCATGCTGCGCGAGGGATCGGTTGCGAAGGATGTTGAGGCGCTCATCCCGGCTGTTACAGCGAGCAATGCCCGCCGTTGTGTGTTCTGTACCGACGATAAGCACTTGGATGAGCTGCTCCATGAGGGCAGCGTTGATCATAATGCACGCCTTGCTATTCGATACGGTCTTGACCCGCTGCAAGCGATTCAGATGGCTTCTCTGAATGCAGCTGAATGCTTCGGCTTGCATGCGAAGGGTGCGATTGCCCCAGGGTACGAGGCAGATCTGTTATTGTTGGATGACTTGCAGGAACTGACGATTGCTCAGGTGTACAAAGGCGGAAGCTTAGTCGGCGAGAATGGCCAGTATACAGGGCCGAAGATCCAAGCAGCTGATATCCCTGCCCCTTTATTGAAGACCGTACATCTGTCTGAAATTACGGAGCATGATCTGCAAATTGAACTGGGTGAATCAGAACGACACTGCCACATTATCGGCATTAATCCGAATAGTCTAATCACGACACATCTTATCGAGGAAGTAGACGTAGCGAATGGGTACTTCTGCCCTTCTACCAAGAAGGATCAATTAAAGATCGCCGTGTTCGAGCGACATCACCATACTGGCTGTGTTGGACTAGGCATTGTGAAGGGATTTGGCATACAATCCGGAGCGATTGCCTCTACCGTAGCACATGATTCGCACAACTTGGTTGTAGCCGGCAGTAACGATAAGGATATGCTGACAGCCGTTCAGGCGCTGCGTGACTTAGAGGGCGGCTTGGTTGTGGTAAGCCAGGGCGAAGTCCTCGCTTCGATCGAGCTTCCATTGGCAGGATTGATGGCGAAGGGCGAATACACGGAGGTACTTGATCGGATGGAGCGTCTCAATGATGCATTGGCACACATTGGCGCTTCTAAGGAGTTCAATCCTTTTGTCACCTTGTCATTCCTCTGCTTGCCGGTTATTCCGGAACTGAAGTTGACTGATATGGGCTTGTTCGATTTTGCTAGCTTTACGCATATTCCAGTGTCCGCTCATTCATAAATCAATCTGATATCACCATCCCATTCCCACACGTTTTCGACCTGCAAATAAAAGAATGGATGCTGCTCAATCACATAAGGAGGAGCAATATGTTGCGAAGAAAGTTAATCGCTGAAATCGCGGATCGAATCGTAGATTTGAGATTAGACCATCCGATTCGTGTGGGGATTAGTGGAATCACTGCATCTGGGAAGACAACACTTGCAAATGAGCTAGCTGAGGAACTTCATTGTAGGCAAAGTCGCGTGATTAGAGCTAGTATTGATCACTTTCATCATCCAAGGCAAATTCGCTACAGACAAGGCAAGGATTCTGCAACCGGATATTACGAGGATGCTCATGATTATGAGTCATTCAAACAAAAGCTTCTCGTTCCCCTCGGCCCCAATGGTAGCCTGTATTACCAGACAATCTCATTGGATCTAGCTCAGGATGTATATGTGAATCCAGAATTGCAATTAGCAGCCAAGGATTTGATTGTAATCATCGATGGAACCTTCTTACTGAAAAAGGAGCTGCGGACGCTCTTCGATTTCAAGGTGTTTGTAGATACGGATTATGCAATTGCTAGAAATAGAGGGGCACTGCGGGAGGCACTTGCTTTCGGAAGTTATGAGAAGGCGGAAGCTGTGTTTGTGAATCGATATCATGCAGCATCCCAGCTGTATATTGAGGAACACGCTCCACAACTGTGCGCAGATGTCATTGTGAACAATAATGATACGAGCAATCCATACATTGTTGCATGAACCGATGAGGGCGGCCTTCCTGCTGCAGGATTAAGCCACCCTTGACGTTTTATGTATGAAGCTCGTAATAGATATCTTCTGCCTGCTGGAAATCAACATTATTTTTATCTAAATTGGCATATTTATGAGCGATCACGAACCCACATTGCTCAACGATGCGGTCGAATTCATTGGGTTGATACAGTCTCAAATGAAAGTCCTCGTATTCGGTACGTACAGATCTATTATCGATATACAACTCATAGGAAATCATCGAGTACAAAATTTGTTGGTCCGTATCGTAAGCATGCTTGCTTCGCAGGGCTACTTCTACGGAGTCCTTCCCTACCCTCCTGCCTTCCTCGAACGCTGCCAATTCGAATTGCTGTTGATTCATGCTAGTTTGTCCAATTCCACGATAAGGAAGGTCGGATTCAACACTTAACACGATGCGACCTGTCGGAGTTAGACAATTCTTCATAACTTGGAGAGCCTTGATTACCTCGTCCCGATCCGTTAATAAGGAAAATGATCCGGCTGCAATAAAGATTAAATCATACTTCGCAATTGACGTATCAAAGTTGTTGAAATCACATATATCAATACGTGTACTGAAGCCTAATGATGTGAGCTTCTCTATACATCTATGTATCATATCCGCAGACACATCGAATCCATCGATCTGATAGCCTTGTTCAAGAAATGGGACTAGAAACCGGCCTGACCCGCACATAGGCTCTAATATTCTCATAGTCTTATCGGCATAAGACATCCAGAAGTCCATTTGTTCCTTCGGTGCCTCTGGCTTATCCAAATCGTAAAATAAGGAGCATAACTCTCCATAATATTGCTTCTCCATACTCTATTCCCCCTGAGCAGTTGATTTTTGGACTGGGACATAAATATCCATGACGACATTGCGCTGTCCGTGGCAGCGTTCATCATAAAATTCAAAATCGAGCTTGGATTCATCGTATACATACTCATTGTTCGGGAACCATTCCTCGAAAATGTAGGTCCAGGTTGCTTGAACGGCCGCAGCTAGCGGATCTGCATCATAAGCTGCATCGCTTTCGAAATAATCGACTGGCGGTGTTGTGAAGACGGCATAATGTGCCTCAGGAACTTCGACAGTTATCATGTCGGGAGTAACCTTGCTATAATCTTTAACGATAACGCCAAATAAATAGACAATATTCCCTTCATCTGATGCGGGGATACAGATTCCTACCTCGCCGTGCTCCGGCGGAGTTAATTGCTCATACATCTTACTTTCCAAATTGCCTCCGATATACGTATCCCAATAGGCTGCGATGTCTTTCGTATACCCGTTCGCCAGATTCGTGTGAATGCCATAGCCAGCTACTTTGAATTCGGATTTCGTTACAAAAATAGGGTGCATTCTGTCTCCCTCCAAATGAATGTATAGATTGCTTGAATGCCATGCTTTGAACTTAGTAAGATAGACGGTCGGACTGTAGCCAAATTCTTTGCGGAAGGCTTTGGAAAAACCGCTTGCTGTTTCGAACCCGTAATCTAGGGCAATATCGATAATTTTACGGTTCGTGAGCAGTGCTCTCCTTGCCTGAATCAGTCTTTTCTTGCGTACAAAATCCATCAGAGGCATGCCTTGGTGAACACTAAACACTCTACAAAAATGAAATACCGAGTATCCGATATGCTCTGCGATCTCAATGGCGGTAAGCTCTCTGGTTAGATTTGTTTCGATATACTCGATACTGCGCTGAATATCGTCATTGTAATTCAATGCGAGATCTGTCCTTTCTTCTTGCAGTCGTTCGTTGTTACCATTATTGTATCTGTTCTGTGGGATAGTTGCTGTTCCAATCTTGCTAAAGGCTTATAAGTTTGCAAAAAAAAGAAATGTCCTCAAGCTTGCGTATCATTGATACGACAAAACCTGAAGACATGTGAACGTCGAATTACAGTCAAGCGAACCGTGATGAAGAACCTAAAACAATACAGGCAAGCTCGCAAGTGAACGCATTGAGTCCTTGTTATAGGTCAGTTCCTCGGGAGCAACGGCCAGGCGCAGATTAGGCAGTCGTCGCAGCAGTGTGCGGAAAGCAACCTGACCTTCCAATCGGGCCAATGGAGCGCCTAAGCAGTGATGAATTCCCTTGCCAAAGGTTAAGTGCTCATTCTCTTCGCGCGTAATGTTCAGAGTACCGGGATTCGCAAACTTATGCGGATCGAAATTGGCTCCGTTCAACGTTATCACTATCATTTCGCCTTTGCGGATCGTCTGGCCGTGAAGCACTATATCTTCGCCCGCAATGCGGTTGCCAAGCAAGACAGGACCGGCATAACGCAATAATTCCTCCACTGCAGAAGGCACCAAAGAGGAATCGTTCTGGAGCAGACGCATCTGATCAGGGTGCTGAAGCAGAGCCAGCGTGCCATTCGCAATCAGATTGAATGTCGTTTCATGTCCGGCGGAGATAAGCAGCCATATGGTCGATAGGAGCTCATTCTCGCTTAATTGGTCGCCTTCGTCATAGGTCTGAACGAGACTGCTGATTACATCGTTCCCAGGATTTTTGCGTTTCTCGACTAGAAGTAATTGAATATATTGAATAAATTCATTCAGTGTGGCAACAACCGCCTCACTTTCCTTCGGATCCAGTGAGGCTTGCCCAAGTGTACGTGTCCATTCTCGAAATTGGCTTCGCTCAGCGACGGGAATGCCAAGCATTTCCGAAATGACGGTGATAGGAAGCGGATAGGCAAAATCCGATACAAGATCCATCTTTCCCTGCTCCTGCACAGCATCTAGCAATTCATCGGCAATCTGCTGAATACGGGGATGTAGCTCCTCAATTAAGTTGGGGGTGAAGGCTCTGGATACCAGCCTGCGCAGCCTGGTGTGATCAGGCGGATCAACAGTGAGCATATTCGGCATGTTGATCACCCATTCCATCAAGGCATTCACGGATACGTTCTCCTCTATGGGTTGTTCCCTTGGTGTCAGCTTGCGGATGTCTTTGATGAAGCGCGGGTCTTTCAATATTGCAACAACATCATCGTGGCGAAATGCGAGCCATGCTTCCCCCATGCCAAAAAAATTATCAAGGCGGTACAGCGGTTCCTGCTGCTCATAAAATTTCGCATAAAATGAGACGACATCGTGCATTGGTTCCGTAGAGATAAAGTCGTCACTCGTTAATCTCTTCATATTTTTGCTCCTTTTCACATTCGCCGTTTCCATAATCATTGGGTCATGCATTCGTGTCAGTCGTGTCCGATGCAATTCCTTGACGGATCATGCAGCAGAAGCTTTTCATCTCATCAAGCAAGACATTAAGGCATTCTTCTTCAATGTTATCAATATCCTTGAGCTCCTCAATAAACTTCCTTTGGAAATGCTCTAGCGTAATCTTGATTAGTTCAAAAGCTTGCTTGCGCGGAACGCCTTCTCGCAGCTGAACTTTTTCAAATAATCGTTCCCACTCTTGATACCTGATGGCAATTGCGTGCCCATACTTCAGCTCAATGTCTTCTTTCAGTTCATCAGGCGTTAAATAGAAAGCTTCGTACACCAATTTGTACTCATTGGCATGTTTGCGAAAGTAATTGAGTTTTAAGCGGCTGATCGTATCTATAGCCTCAAAAAAATCCTTGTTATCGAATATGCAATCCGCTTGAATTTCGCCGAATAGCTTTTCAAAGCAATGATCCAGCAAGCTGAAATACAGCTTTTTCTTGCTAGTAAAGTGATGAAATATTAAAGCCTTCGATGTGCCGGCAGCTTCAGCCAGCATCCCGGTCGAAGTGTTTTTATAACCATTGCTCGCAAATACGGATATGCAGGCCCTCAACACTTTTTCTCTTTCGTAGAGCCTTACAGGCAAAGCTTCTCCTCCTTCACTTTTTACTAACCTTTCGGTCAGTATCGATCATATGATGAAACGATCCAAATATGCCGCCCTCATCCTTTTTCATTATGAAATTAATCTCAAGACAAAAAGAGTTCAAGCCAATCCCCTCTAGGGAGACTGACTTGAACATCAAAAGATAAAATATGAATATAAAACACCCGATTACTTCGTTTATCATTTCACCAGCAATAGAATTACATGATTCTATTTCGATATAAAAGCTTAACCCGATGGATCATTTTTTAGTTCTAGATGCAGCAATGGAAATGGTCGGCCTGTTCCGTCGAGTGCTGAACGCCCTATCTGTACGTACGAAGCCATATGTCTACTAATCGTTCATGGTATTTCGCATCATACGCGACAATTGGGTACCTCATTATCGACTCTCCCATGTATGACTCGCTACCTGGCCAGATCATCTGCATACCGGCCAGAACGACCATTTATTCAAAAAATTCACTTGGATACTGCACAACCCCGGAAGCGTGATCCAGAGCGTGCTCTTGCAGCTCCAATGCCATAAATACCTCGTCAGGCACTTCAAAAGGTGGTTGTATCCCCCATATTGAGGCTTTCTTGAAGCCGAACTTCGGATAATACTGAGGATGACCCATCACAATCACAGAACTGTATCCCAACTGTACAGCTAGCTGCAGTGCTTCGCGGATCAGCTTCTTTCCAATTCCGAGAGCTTGGTATTCCGGTAACACGGATACGGGAGCCAAGGCGAGTGAATCAACGGTGTGCTGATCTCCACGAATTGTTATTCGAGATAACAGGATGTGACCAACGATACGATCACTGAGAACAGCGACTAAGGATAATTCCGGAATGAATGCGTCGGATTGCCGGACACGGGATATTAATTCATGTTCCTTTTGATCACTGAATTCCAATGAGTCGAATGCCTGTTTCACAACGGATTCAGTCACTTGGTAGTCTGCTTGTGTTTCTTTTCGAATGATGATGTTCATGTTTTCTCCTTCTTGATATATCAAAATGTTTTCTTATTCATGAAATCAAACGTATCGTTGCCGCATGAGTGGCAGCCTCGGTGCTTGAGCTGCTCTATCGTTGCGATATCACATTGGCAGCCAACCGTGATCTTGTTCCCGCACTGTTTACATTTGTACGTTCGCATCGTCTGCCTCACTTCACCTGTGTATAATGCATCCTCAAATGTCCCTGAGCAATCCGGTATGGTACGCTCAGTCGTTTTGAGAATGATCATCTGGCTCCGATTCGCGATAATCTCTGCTCCTTCGTATTCATTAAATCGCGGCATTGTTGCACTGGTCGTCACCCCCATTCTTAGGAACTCACGCTGCATCGTAAACATGTAATCAGGTGACTTATGTGCGAAGGATAAGAAAATCGGCAAGCCTTTTCTCTTCCGCAGTGCGCTAATACCTCGAGATACGAAGAGGCTCATCCCCTGCAGCGTATACGGGGGATCTGTGAAGAAACAATCGAACTTCCCTTGCAAGTTTGCCGGCAGTGGTTCTCTTAAATCGTGATAGATGCATTGAATCGGCAATCGTTTGTGCTGTGCCACATCATGAATGTAATGTAAAAATCGCTCATCCATGTCAACGACATGCACTGCTGTTTTGGAATGTCTCCCATTAGGGAATAGAGCTTGAAGCAGCAGTCCAATTGATACACTAACCAAATCGTCGTCGCCCACACACATAATCTGTTTCCCAATTAAGAATTGCTGCTTCAAACAAAGCACTGCTCTGCGTAAGCTAGTCTCCGGTGTACATTTGGATTGATCGATTCGAGTATCGGCCTGTGGACGATACTTCATGATTTCCCGCAAATCGGCTAATACATGGTGCAGATCGGAATGAATCCCATTTTCGAAAGCCATCAGCTCTTGATATAGGCTTCTATGGATTCCGAGATATCCCCATTGTTCCTCAACCCATGCTTTTCCTTTCACGGTACAGCGTGCTCCTTTATCCTGAACAATGGCCCCGACCTTGATAAGTTCCCGTTTGACAGCAGCAGCAGTTGGTATCGGAATAAGAGCTTTCCGGGCCAATTCTTTGGTAGAGATTCCAGGGTTCAAATAACATTCCAACAAGAGCTGCTCGATAACAGTGATCCCTTCTTCCAAGCGTACGCCTTCATTTGCGATGTCGATAAAATTGCGCATTGTGTCATTCCTCTTCTGTGGCGGAATGACGCTCATTCATGGCACACAAAAAAGGCGCAGAATGAACAAACGTCATTCTACGCCCTACTTGATTGATACCTAAATAAGCCCCCAAATAAAGCAAAAATCCGTGCTTCAAGAAGCACGGATGCGGGTTCAATAAATAGGCATACTTATGACCTAAGGCAAGTATGATATCCGTTGTTCTTAACTAATTCCGAGGGTACGCAAAGCCACAGCAAATAAATATTGCTAAACAGCAACACTTCTCACTGGCATTACATATACCTCACTATGGAATTTGATTAGTTAAGAACGACCGCCAACATCAACATCTCTCCCTAGAAAATTTATGCATTTATCGTAACACCTTGTAAATATACATGTCAAGTTACTGCTCGTGTTGTCTATCACGTGCCGCAATAAGTCCGGTAAGGACGGGAAGGCGTAGGCGGCAATTCGCAGTATTCATCCTGATCCGTAGAGTACGCGAATGGACTCGCGAGAACATCCAACAGCCGCTTCATCACACCGAAATCCCCTTCTTGCGACGCTGCATCCAATGCTTCTTCAACTCGATGATTGCGCGGTATGACGGCTGGATTGCTGCTGCGCATAAGCTGAAGTGACTGTTCCTTGGATTGCGGTTGTTTGGCTAGTCTTGCTTGCCATTGCTCATGCCATTGTCCATACTCGGTGCTAGCGAATAAAGATGACTCTTTCTCGCCCGTATTGAGGGTCAATGCACGGAACGTATTGGTATAATCAGCATGATGCTTCTGCATCAGATTCAGCAGGTCGTTAATCAAGGCTTCATCTTGCTCTTCTTCATTGAAAATGCCTAACTTTGCTCTCATTCCAGCCAGCCAGTGACTATGATACAGCTCAAAGTATTCATTCAGGGCATCCTCGGCCAATTCCACGGCCTTCAACTCGTTGTCATGCAGCAGCGGCAAGATAGATTCCGCGAACCGGGCAAGGTTCCACCCGCCAATATTCGGCTGATTGCCATATGCATAGCGTCCTTCTCGATCAATGGAACTGAAGACGGTGTCTGGATTGTACGTATCCATGAAGGCGCAAGGGCCATAATCAATCGTTTCACCGCTAATCGCCATATTGTCCGTATTCATGACTCCGTGAATGAATCCGACAAGCTGCCATTTAGCGATAAGCGATGCCTGACGCTTTATAACCTCTTTGAGCAGGATCAAATATCGGTTGTCACTGTTGTCTGCTGCTCCTGGGAAGTGCCTGTTCAGCGTATAATCAGCCAAAGTATGCAAATCCTCGGCACCGCACCAATTGGATACGTATTGGAATGTCCCGACTCGTATATGACTCGCAGCGATTCGAGTGAGTATAGCGCCCGGCAGCTCTGATTCACGTATGACTCCTTGACCGGTGGATACTACCGCTAAGCTGCGTGTCGTTGGAATGCCTAGACCGTACATCGCTTCGCTAATGATGTATTCTCGCAGCATCGGCCCGAGGGCGGCTCGACCATCGCCGCCTCGTGAATATGGGGTTCTGCCGGGGCCTTTCAACTGAATATCGAATCGTTCATCCGTAGGCGTAATATGTTCGCCAAGCAGAATTGCTCTTCCGTCCCCGAGCATATTGAAATATCCGAATTGATGGCCAGCATAAGCCTGGGCGAGCGGCAGCGCCCCTTCTGGAATCGTATTGCCGGCAAGTGTAGCTAAGCCATACTCGCTTCTTAATGCTTCTGCACTCAATCCGAGGGAGGCAGCGAGCGATTCATTCAAAACACTAAGTTCCGGCGCTCGTACAGGAGTTGGATTCAGCTTGGAATAAAATGAATGTGGAAGACGGGAGAAACTGTTGTCAAAGTTCCATCCTGCGTCTAAATTAGAAGGCTTCTCGTTCATTGGATCTCCTTTTCATTCCTGCTATTTCGTATGTATCGTGCTGTTAGGGTTTGCTAACGTATATTTATTATACCTGTTCAGGTAAGCATGCGGCCAAGGTAAAGATAGATAAATCACCGAAATTACGCATTACCCTTCTCTATTGTTCTATTGACGGTGATAAGTTCTGTATAAATTAGCTTTCGAATAACTGAAGAATCTCATCAATAGTGGGAGCAAGCTGGCGATTTCCATTCTTGATTGCAGTGAAAGTAGGCACTGCCTGCTTCAATAAGTCATAGCTATAGTAATAATAACTAAAGAACGGTATTGGATCATATCCAGGCGGCTCCCCTTCCTCCCACTGTTCCTCATCCTCTTCTTCGCTCTCCGGCCATAAGTACTTTTGTTCTAGTAAATCTTCCATCTTGTTAACCGCTTGCCCCGCCTCTATGTCTTGAAAGGCTAATGCGGAAGCAACGGCCGCGTAAGGCGTCATTTCATTTTCCGTAATTTGATCTGGTTGGAGAGCTCGATCCGCCAGCTTCTGCAGCAACACTAGCAGTACCCATGGCGTTACCTGCCACAATGTCCCCTGATGCTCGATTAAATTAGCCAATTCATGATAGCGTCCTTCTTCAATCAGATGAGGAATGTCCGTTCCCCTTCCATAGGCCGTTGTCATTCGCTGCCATGGAATGCTATCTAATGAGGCGAGTCTATTCATCGCATTATCTCCTATCAAGTACATGTATTTCCCTCAATATACCCTTGGTTCACCTTCTCACACGGTGCTTCACTTCTCTTGATTGTGCAAGTATTCTCGATATAACCATAGCGCTTCATCCAATTGATCTCCGCCTTCCAATAATACCATCACGGCATACGAGATCATGTCTACCATTCATCCATTTTTTGAACTTGTTCTTGGGAAAGCAGGCCATTACTCTGCAGCATGCAAAAATCCATTCGACATTTTTTCGTGTTCGAAATCGTCATGATGGAAAGCATGGCATTTAAGAAGAAATAGCGCCTCGTCTTTCGTCATCTCATCTCCTCCTTTCTGAAAAAAGTTAGGTTCAATAGAAGCACTGTTACTACCTACAAAGAGTTTTCTCCCGTTATCTTACAGTTCTCGATAACCAGCCATAAATTGATCTCGTCGTAGTCTACGACGAACCCTTCTATACAGTAGCTTGGATATAAATATTGTGCAGGCGTTAGTTCTCTTAGTTTATTATAATCTGTTACGGCATAAGCATCATCGCTCATACGGATGATCGCTCCTTGCGGATAAAACATTGCAATTTCCCCGCGAACCGGACGCCCAAGGGGATACTGCTTCTTCGTTATCTTCCATGCCGCTAGGTTAGGCTCAATCGCTTGCTGCCACTCGATTTCAAATTGTTCCTTCGTAATGATACGATCGCCCGCTTCAATAACTACTTCTTGATCGCACAACACAAAATCGGGCGCAGTGGAGACCTCGCTATGTAAATTACCATGTTTGCTTATTTGTCGATAAGCTGTTCCGTTCTCGTTGATCTCAAAATAGTACATTTCGTCTTTCTCGACCCCGGCAGCTTCAATATATATCATTGTTATTCCCTCCTACTAGTCTGCGATGCTAGAAAGTCTACCGTGCTGTCAACCTCCAATCAAGTATATAAAGCCTGTTCTTGCAACACAATCACACGAATGACCTAGTTAGTTGTCTAAATGGTAAAGGACGCCCATCTAGGGCGCCCTTGTCCTGCAACTCGTTTACAACTTATTTTGGTTCATTAAGCTTTCCTGCCCACACATCCTTCACATATCTCCCATCGACCCCGAGCTGCTCCAGCCATCTGTTTGCTTTCGTCTCGCTAACACCATGAATGTCTTGATACATTTGCTTAAGTGTTGCCTCTACATCTGGTGACATAGCGCTCCCGTCTCCGCACACATAGAACTGTCCCCCTTGATCAAGGAGACCGATAACTTCTTGCTGACGCTGCTTGATCAGGTGCTGGACATAGGTTTTTGGTTGACCCTCGATACGAGAGAATGCGGTGTGTACCGTAACAATCCCCTCTTGTTGATAATGCTCCAGTTCTTCTTCATAGATGTGATCCGTCGCATCTCGACAGCCGAAATAAAGATACGCGCTGCCGAGCGGAATCCCTTGCTCCTTCATGGCTTGCCGAGCTTGAAGGAATCCACGGAACGGCGCAATTCCTACCCCCGGGCCTACCATAATAATAGGTGTGCTTGGATCCTCTGGCAGCCGGAAATTGGACTGCGGTGGCTGAATAAACATCCTGATGGATTCGCCTGGTTGTCTGTCGGCAAGATAGTTAGAAGCAACTCCACGATATTCATGGCGTCCATCCCAAGCCGGACTCTGTACGACCCCTACCGTAAGACTAATCTGATTCGGCTGTACACGAGGAGAGCTGGATATCGAATAGTATCGTATTTTTAGTGGCGGGAGCAGCTCTAGAAAGCGCTCGAATGTCATCGAGCAAGCTTCATATTTCTCAAGTAAATCTAACATTGATATTCGCTTCTCTAGGATGTTCCGCCTATAGGCTTCTGCCTCAAGCAGTGCTTCTAATTCGATTCGATGTGGGGGACATACCGTCAAGGCGGCAAGCTCGCGAATTTGTGCTCGACTGGCAGGCTCCTGAAGTTCGACGCTCCGGCTTAGAAGATCATATATTAGTACAGGGCGATGTAACGGCAAATGGGAAGAAAGGTTCCCTGTTGTTCGCAACACCACGTGATCGCTTCCATTTAAGTCAAATCTGCTTATTACCCGTTCAACTAGATTATCCGAATTGATAGGGAACACACCTAAATGATCCCCCTCAAGATAAGACACGCCTTGTGGCAGTTCAATCTCGATATGACGTGTACTACGCCCGTTTCCCCCTCTTTGCAGCTCGTGATTGTCTATGACCGTTGCACAATGGACCTGATATGATTCGGCAAATGGTGATTCAACTGATATGTTTACAACCTCTACAGATAACGAAGAAGCTGTTGATTCCTCTGTTCCATCAATTCCATCAAATTCTAATTCCAGTGAACGCATAACAGCTGGCCACAGCTTAGCGCGCCACTCCTCCACTTCGGTTTCGAAGTCACCGCTGGCATCGCCATGGCCGACAGGCAGCAGTCGAGTCGCTCCTTTAGCTGCGAGCTGTTCGTCAATGGATATGGGAATGCTCTGATAGGTACTAGGCCAGTTATGATCGCCGCAACCAAAGACGCAATAGCGAACTCCTGTCAACGCTTCTGGCTCCACTTCCTTCAGCCACTTCATGAAGCGTCGTGCATTGCTCGGCGGTTGACCATTATATGATGCTGTCACGATATAGGTGATGCCTTCCTTGGGCAGGCCATCTGCATAATCATTAAGGGATGCGACTTTACTTAGGAAGCCTAATTGATGGCCCTTCTCCGCCAGTTCGCGGGCAATGCCCTCTGCTGTGCCAAGATTGGAGCCGTATAATACGAGGAGCGGCGTATGGTGAAGGGATCGTTGTTGAGGCTCTCGGCTTAAGGCTGCTCCTTCATTAGACGGGTCACGATTTTCAATGAGAATGGCTGCAGCTCCGATCTTAGTGCGTCGCGGACGGACTTGCACGGTAAACCCTTCGGGCTTGATGGTCAGCGACTCCATAAGCTTCAATTGATAATTGGTGTGATCGATGAGTTCGAAATGTTTCAAGATTAAACCAAGCATTAATGTCGCCTCTTGCAGAGCAAATTGCTGACCGATACAAGCGCGTTGACCGATTCCGAAAGGCTTGTAAGCATCATGAGGGATTTGGCTTGGATCCTCGAATCGCTCTGGGCGGAATTCGTGAGCATCACTTCCCCATACTGCAGCATCTCGGTGCAATTGAGGAAGCAGTAGGAGCAGGCGATCTCCCTTCTTCATCTCATATCGATCCGCCAACAGCGTATCTTGCTTCACATGCAAGTTGAACGCGGGTGCTGTCGGCCATAATCTCAGCGATTCATCGAGAATCATGCGAATGTATTTCAAATCCTTGATCTGTGTGTAGGTGGGAATGGGATCTTTCAATACACGATCTACTTCCTCATAGCCTTTTTGCAGCTTGTCGCGATTGTTCAGCAGAAAATACAGGGCGAATGACAATAATCCGCTTGTTGTCTCATGTCCGGCTACTAAGAACGTAATAATTTGATACCGAATGTTGGCGTCGTCCAGAGCTTCACCTGTGTCGGGATCCTTGCCTTGCAGCATGTAAGCTAACAAGTCATCTGCCTCATCGTGTCCGTGCGCTTTGCGTTCAGCGATAATCTTATCAACTAATGTGAACATGACATCAATGTCCTGCTGGAATTGCCGCCGGGTTTTGACCATAAGCTTATCCTGAATGCCAAGCCGCTGCGCTTGATTCAAGGATTCATCCAATGCCCGAACCATACTTGTTACAAATGGGTGGGGTTGATCACGGTAGAAGCTGTTAAAGCGGTAATTAAAGCCGCATAGCCCGATCGTATCCATCGCCAGTCTTGTCATATCCTCCGGCACCTCAATATGATCATCAGGATTTAGGCGCGACCACTTCTGGATTAACTGCATGGCGAGATCCAGCATCTTGTCAAAATAGCCCCGCATTGCTGTGCGGCTGAAGCTCGGGAGCAAAATATTATGGGCCTTCTTCCAGTTCGGCTCCTCCGTCTCAGAAGTAAATAATCCATCCCCTGCAAAGGATCGCACATTGTTTAATACGGTTTTATCTACGATTTTGCCGAAGCGATCAGTGTCGCTAAATTCCTTGGCCAACTCGTACCCAGAGACGACATGAAGCGTTCCAAATGGCAGCTTCATGCGGTAGATTTCACCGTATTCATCAGCAAGATTCATGAAAGATAAGATGGGTGTATTCGGATTCAGTTGAGGAATGTTGCCGAGAGGGCCATAGGTTTTGGGTTGTGGAATCGCAATAGACATATGATTTTGCCTCCTCTAAATGGAATACAGATTCGTTCGCAAGAGGTAGCTCATAGATGTCAGTGTTACATTGCAGCAAGGAACGATTGAAGTCGACAGTAGACAGGTAGGAATGAATATTCATTCCGTGCTGCAATGGAACACAATCGAGTTAATGAACTCTGATTGCATTCCAGCAGCATTCCTCCACTCCTACGAGGAGTTCGTGCGTTTCTTCGAGCACTTCTGCCCGGATTGTTTCGAACAATTTGACAAGCGCCCCGTAGAAAATAGAGATTAACGCATTTGGCGGCAATGGAGAGATAACGTTCTGCTGCTGGCCGTTGAATAAGAAGTGGCGAATAAAATCCATGCCTATTTCAAATGTTTTGAGGCTTTTCTCGTCCAATAATCGAGGATTCAAGTGAGAGTCAATGAACGAGAAGGCTTCCCTGTTCTCTTTCGCGAAATGGATGGTCTGAACAAAAATGTGATGAAATTGTTCGCGGACGGTTGCAGATTCAGGAAAGCCTTGTTTGACGGCGCGGAAGAACTGCTCGGTGCATTCTTGAAACAAAGAATTCAGCAGCTCCTCCTTGCTCTCAAAGTAACGATAGATGGTGCCTGCGCCAACCTTGGCTCTTTCAGCGATCATCGGTACGGTAGTCGCGTCGAAACCGCGGTCAGTAAATAAATGCAATGTTGCGAGTAAAATATCGTCTCTTTTGTTCGTGGTCACTAGCTATCACCCTTTTTTCGGAATGAACGTTCATTCCCTTACATAATATCCCATCAATAAGGGTGGTTCAAGATCAAATTGTGGCGGAATGATGTCTTGCAATCACTTGAATCACATGAGCTAATCCAGTATGGCCCTTTCCTTCCACTCGGTTCTGTTCCCCATAATAGAAGTGCAGAACCTCAAGCTCCTTGCACCAAGCTAGCATCTCAGCGGGGTCGTATAGCATCTCTATATCCGGAGGGCCGCCTGTTCCATAACGAAGCTGCATCTTCGAATATACTTCAAGCATAATAATGCCCCCTGGCTTCACGGCCTGCTTCAGATTATTCACGATTAAGCCTTGGTCACGTTGGTGAAAGTGGCCGAAAACCATAATTGCAGCATCGTATTCTTGTTGAGCGATATGATCCGTAAGGAGATTTGCCTGCTTGGTATGCACTCGAACATTGTACTTGTGAGCCAGCTTTTCCGTTTTGATGAGACCGTTCTCGGAGTAGTCAATCGCTGTCACTTGATGTCCAGCACGAGCTAAATAGACGGCATTTCTGCCTTCTCCCTCCGCAAAAGCAACGATATTTCGGCAATTGTCAAGATGATGAGCTTGTTCTCGGATAAATGCATTCGGCTCTTCTCCATAGTAATATTCTGCTGAACCGTAACGCTCATTCCATGGAATGTTCATGTGTAACCCCTCCAATAAAGATTTGAGTGACTACCAAAGTGATTTCGTGCCATCTAGTTTTCCACTTGTTCGAACTCCTCCTCAGTCAATACTCTATTGATATGCATAGCAATTCGACTACCGTCTGCTGCAGCGAATACAACTTGGGAGGGAGAAAAGGAAGCCGCATCCCCTGCTACGTAGACACCCGTTATCGTAGTTCGCCCTGAATCATCTGTTTGAATCCCTCCAGTCGCGGTCAATTCACAGCCCAACTGTGCAGCAAATGGTGCACTTTGTTCAAACTTGGGAGTGACGAAGCCCCCTGATCTCGCAAGCTCTGTTCTATCTGCGAATCGAACTTGTTGGAGCTTGCCATTATGTCCGATAAAAGCGGCTATCGGTTGTTCCATGACCTTCACCCCTTTGGATTGAAGCTGCATCTTCTGCTCGTGTGTAAGGGTTGAGTATCCGTTCGTACAAAGAACCAAATCATTGCTCCATTGATAGAGCAACTTGGCGGTGTGAAATCCAGCAGCATGTTCAGACACGACCACAAGTGGTTGATCACGCAATTCCCAGCCATCGCAGTATACGCAGTTGAACAAGCTTTTGCCGTATAGCGGAGTGAATCCTTCTATTTGCGGGAATATTTCCTTGACCCCTGTCGCAAGTATCAATTTCTTCGCTTGAATGCACTGCCCCATTGTGTCGTGTACGTTAAAGACACCATCCACTTTGGCAACTGTCGTAACTTCAACATGCATCAGACGGATAGATGGATAGATGGATAGCGACCCAGTTCTTCGTGCGCGATGCGCCGGAATTCTGGAATTGTAACCCCGTCCCTCGTAATAAAACCGTGGGATGCATGTGTCACCGCATTTCCAGGGCGATTGTGGTCGAACAAGACGATGCTTCTTCTTGCTCTTCCTAGGACGAGAGCAGCATTCAGTCCTGCGGGTCCTCCCCCAATGATGACGCAATCGTAAATCATGATACTCATCTCCTTATTAAATAGGATATTACAGACTGATAATATCTATGATAACATATTCTTCTCCTATTTATGAAGCAGTTATTACTCGCGTTACGTAAAAATACAGAAAGAACCCTCCTGACTTGGAGAGTTCTTCTTAATAATTGATAACTGTGCCCATCATGCTGATTGCTGCATTATTGTGTACTTCTTTATTACTAAGCGAATACCTTCTCAAGCTCACTGCACCACTTCGTCCAGCCATACTTAGCGCCTGCGAGTGCTTGTTCATTGGAGATTCCGGTTTGTTCGAGATGAAGGTTAACGCTTCCGTTCCCTAAGTCTTGCAGTGTCCACGTGATCGTGTGCTTCTCCCCGCTTTCCCATGTATAGGACAGCTTGTTGGGTTCGTCTACAATCAGTACTTCTCCATTAATAATTCCATTCCACCATTCGTTCGGCTGCGTGCGGAACTGAAAATGGTGTCCAACGACGGCTTTAAAATCATTTTCCATTGCTTCACCAGTGTGGATGTTGTGAACCCACTTGGCAAGCTTGCTGGAATCGGTTAATGCGGACCACAACTTCTCAATTGTAGTCTTGTATTGAAAATCCAGTGTTAATGTTACACTCATTCTTCTTCCTCCTCTAATAAATGTTGCAAGCGCAACATATTCAAACCCCAGAACTTGCTGTAGAAAGCCACCCAGTCTTGGACTTCTCTCAGTGGCGCGGCATTCAGCCTAAATCGTGTCTCTCGGCCGACTTTGCGGTCATATACCAGTCCGGCTTCTTTAAGAATTGTCAAATGCTTGGATACCGCTGTACGTCCCATTTGAAATTGTGCCGTTAATTCATGAAGCGGTATCTCCTCTTTCTCTGCTAACAAACGAATGAGTCTCCGCCTAGTTGGATCTGCAATCGCGTCAAACACATCCCGCAACTGATTATTCTCACCCACAACAACCTCTCCAATATCTTACATTCTGTAGTAGAAATCTGTTGGTGATATGAGGGATCAGCTATGACTACTTCTATCACCTCCTTAGAGTTTACGGCTATTTGGACGCAGTGTCCATGAGGCGATGTTCAGTGCTGCATAGAAAAGCGGGAGGATCACATAAAAACCGTAATCACCATAATCATTAGCAAACGCATGAGAGAGAGCTGCACCAGTCATGACAAAGAATATTTCAGGTGAAACATAATCAGGTTTGCAAATTTCGCTATGACTGTCTTTAAAAGTGACACCTTTTGGTGTCGGTTTGATTATAAGACACCAAAAGGTGTCCTGTCAACGATTGATTTTCATGCGTCCGATCCAACCCCTATTGTTTGTATTGCCATGCATATAAATAAAAAAACCGCGCAATGCGGGATCTACATGAAGGTATGTTCTTGTCCACCTACGATTATCGTCAAATAATCTAATCTTTTAATCCCTTTCCATCAAGAATTTGCTGTGTATATTTCTCTACCCTTGATGTTCGCGTTTTGGATTGTTTGGGTTCTGAGAAATAATACAGGTATTGTCGTTGACGCCCTGGCGTTAATGCTTCAAAGGCTTCTTTCAAGGCAGGGTTTTCATCGAGTTTAACTTGAAATTCTTCGGGAACTGTGTACTCTGCCGTTTGCTTAAAGTTCACTTCCAACCCCGCTTTTTCAACTTCAATGGCCTCCTTAATATAGGCCTTCAAGATATCTTCCATCTCAACGATTTCTTGAACATTGGTGAACCGAATCTGACGGGCTGCTTGTACATTTTCCGTCTGTTGGATGAGAATTCCGCTTGGATCTTTTAACAGGGCCCCTTTATGAAACAGAAGTGCACAGTACTCTTTAAACCCATGTATTAAAACGATGTTTTTGTTCTCATAGGTGTAGCATGGGTGCATCCACTTATAATCTTCGGTCAGCTCACAGTCAAGAACGATATGTCTCAGCTTCTCATATTCTTCTTTCCACGTTTTCGCTTTCCGTATAAATTCATCGACCTTCGGATTCAATTGACGAATTGACATCAGGACATACCCCTCTTCACTTTTCGTTCAGCAGACAGTTCAAATCCCTTGAGATTTATTCTGTCCCCCTGCATCAACACTTCCTATTTATTTGTAGTTTGGAACATTCGACATTTCGAGATACACATATTAACAACAACATTAGGTACTAGACGAAATGATCTCCATTTCAGTAGATTACGAATGCGATTTCTTATGGAGTTGTTGAGCGATATCGATTAATTTCTTATTCTTCAGATGATTCTCCATCTTCTCTTCCGCTTCCTTCATCACCGCTTGAATCAGACATTCTTCGCCGTGGACGAAATTACATTCGAATAACGAGGTCGAGCCTTCGATAGCATGGATAATATCCAGAAATGTAATATCTTCTCGATGACGAGTCAGGCGATATCCCCCATTGGCTCCCGAGATCGATTCAATCATGCCGGCCTTCACAAGTCTCGTTAATATTTTGGACAAGTACGTTGGGGACACGCCCTGGGATTCTGCCAACTGTTGTACGCCAACTGGCTTAAAGGTAGATGCCTCAATCAGCATGAGCATAGTATGGAGCGCATAATTCGTTGCTTTTGTAAATTTCATGGACAACCCTTCTTAATCATAGATTTATGATATCGATAATATCCGCGAATGGCTAGCATGTCAATTAGGCTGCAAGGCATCGAACGATTCGGATTATACCCTAGAAGCGCTGATATTTCCTTTCTTCGTCATACAGATCGATGTTTGTATTCCCTAGTCTGTACGTATGATTTCAATCACACACTGATTAGACACGGATTCCCAAGGAAATGAATAGACAAAGACAATCTATATAGGAGGTTCGCTACTATGCACAATGATTCCTCGTCCATTCAAGATCTCCCCCAATTTCCTGAATCCTATTGGCGGGACTCCGCAACGATTCCCTCCTTCCCGAAACTTGCTAAACATACGGAAGCAGATGTTGTAGTAGTTGGAGGCGGAATTTCCGGCATAACAACGGCCTACCTCTTGGCACGGGAAGGACTCCGCGTCGTGCTTGTTGAAGCAGGTCAGCTGCTGAATGGCACGACTGGTCATACGACGGCCAAAATAACAGCGCAGCATGACCTTATTTACGACGAGTTCAATCACCATTTCGGTCAAGAACAGGCAAAGCTGTACTATCAAGCGAATATCGAGGCAAAGCAATTTATTAAGCATATGGTTCAGGAACATAAGATTCCATGCGATTATGAGGAACGGGACGCTTATATCTATACAAATTCGGATGAGTACCTGCCGAAGCTTCAAACGGAACTCGCTGCCTATGAGAAGCTCGGGATTGACGGTGAATTGGTCACTCAAATCGATCTGCCTGTGCCGATCAAGGCGGCCCTCGTCATGCGGAATCAAGCCCAATTTCACCCGGTTAAGTATTTGGACAAGTTAGTTCAGCTGTTTGTGGAATTAGGCGGGCAGATCTATGAACATACCACTGTAGAAACCATCGATAAGGGTACGCTGCCGACCGTAATTACGCAAGATGGCTTCAAGTTGACCTGCAAGCATGCCGTTTCATGCTCCCACTTTCCTTGTTATGACGGGATGGGATTTTATTTTGCAAGAATGCATGCTGAACGCTCCTATGTTGTGGGCATCCCCAATAAGAATGTTCAATTGTCAGGCATGTATATTAGCGCAGAGAACCCAAAACGCTCGATCCGTACAGCGGCATTGGATACCGGTGAAAGCTTGATACTTATTGGCGGTGAAGGTCATAAGACCGGACAGGGCATTTGCACCATTAAGCACTATGAAGCACTGCAAGCATACGCGAATGATGTGTTTGGGGCAGCAGAAATATCGTATCGATGGTCGGCTCAGGATTTAGTTTCTTTGGATAAAATGCCGTATATCGGACAAATATCTTCTTCAGTACCGAATGTTTACGTTGCAACCGGATACCGGAAATGGGGCATGACCAATGGCACGGCTGCTGCGCTCCTGTTGAGGGATATGATTATGGGGAGAGAGAATGCCTATCAGGAACTATATACACCGTCGCGCTTTCATGTCGATCCTGATGTGAAGACATTTTTCGCTCAGAACGCGGATGTTGCCAAACATCTCATTAGCGGCAAATTGGAGCGTGTTCACAATAAGCCTGAGAATCTATCGAATGATGAAGGCGCCGTTGTATCGATTGACGGTAAAAGAGCTGGAGCTTATCGAGATGAACATGGCATGCTTCATCTCGTTGATACCACTTGTACGCACATGGGTTGCGAACTGGAATGGAACCACGGCGAACGAAGCTGGGATTGTCCTTGCCATGGGTCAAGGTTCTCCTATGAAGGCGATGTATTAGAGGGCCCGGCAGCCAAACCATTGACCAAAATACAGGAATCCTGAATCTTGATGATTCAGGATTCCTGTCATGGATTTATATAATACTTGTTATGCATGACTATGTCTCAGGTCGTCGTTATTTGGATATGAATGTCTGCTTTAATTCGTGTAGTCGTTGATCATCCATATATCACCATTCTCGTTAAACTCTATCGCAAATATACGCTCTCCATCTTTAACAAATTGAGCACTGCCGGGAGCCTTTGGATTTCTCTGCATTTCATATTCATGTAGATTATATCCGAGCAATTCAGCAACAAGAGGGAAAGCAGCTGTTTGTAATTGCTCATCCGTGATTTCAAGCTTTTTCTGCTTTTGGCTCGCGCTTGTTTTAGGATTGCTCGAATAGGTAGATAATGAAGAATCATAAATTTGACGAATCTTATAGGTTTTCGGATCGAAGCTGACACCGCCGTCAGAACCATAAGACAAATACACGGTATTGTAGCTGTCAGAGAAAAGTTTGGATGCAGCGGTAAGCTGATCAGCTTTTTTGCCGCGCAGTACAGCAAGCATGTATTGACCTTTTTTATTTTCATCATCCGAAATTTGGTCAGGACCTACATCATAGGACGTAGTGATTGTGTCATTCGAAAATCGCACTTCAACTCGATGATCGTTCTGATTATCTATCAATTTCGTTTGAACCGTATATTCATTCGTGTAAGGATCATTGAAAATGGTACGACTGATTTTAAAATATGGATTCCCTTTGTATCCACTGTCTTGCAGCGCTTGCGCAGCCTTCTTCAACAATTCAGAGCCGGCTGCTTCTGGCGTCAGATCCAACCCTAGTTGTACTCTCGATAGCTTGCCGGTGTCAGCGTTTACCCATATGTAACGCTGACCGGGGCCGTCATTTGGAGAGCTTTTGAATGCAAGGAACAAATCCTTCGTGTCTTCTGTGGGCATGATCTCTTGGAGCGGAAGCGGCTTGCCCAACTGCTGCATGACATCACTAACCGTTTGCTTAACCGTAGTGCGGATTTTTTCATTAACCTGATTAAATAATGGTTCATTTGCATACAGTTCAAGGATTTCGGATTTCTTCGGCTCTGGTTTATCCGCTGCCGCGTTCGTTAGGGCAATGCAGGCAAAAATGGAAATGATCGCGATTCCGAGAATGGTCCATTTATACGAACCTCGTTTGAACAAAGCAATCATGTTTATTCTCCTTTTAATGAGGGATTTGTCGGTTGAGAAGCTTGTCGCACTGACAGGACGAAAGCCGGTTGTCATATTCGCTTCCACCAGCTTGACAATGGTGTATCCATACTGTTTGACCTCATCTTCTTCCAAACAAGAAATGACGCGATCGTCACAAGACAGCTCCTGGTCTTCCCTCATTTTACTGGATGCGTACCATAGAATCGGATTGAACCAGTTCAGGATAAGCAGGATGGTGAATAACCAGTTTGTCACAATATCCTTGCGTATGTAATGAACAAATTCATGAAGCAGAATATGTCTTAGTTCTTCATTGCGAAACTGTGCAAAATACTTGCCGGGCAGCAATATCTTCGGTCGTAATACCCCATACAGTGTAGGACTGCTCACTCCATTCGATATCAGCAGCGGCAGTGTTCTCTTTATCTTCAAATCCTCGCGACATTGCTGAAGTACACGCAAGCTGTCTTCATCGGATACGACATAGGATTCTCTCATCATCCCGCGCGAAAATTTGCGGTTCGATACAAGTACATAGGCTGTCATTGTCAATACGCCAAGTAACCAGCTAAGTGACAATGCGGAGTGAATGAATGTAGGACTATCGTTATTCGTGACATCTGACCGCTCAGCACCAGACATGCTATTGTCCAGAATATGGCTGGTTTCGTTTGTTCCTGATGCATGTTCCGCCGATAATCTGTTCATATCATCATCCATTGACGAGATAGGAAGCGCAATTGGTTTATCTGCAAATGAAAATAGATTATATAAGCTGAACGAGCTTTCAGGTACCCAAGGCAGCAGCATCCTGGCAAGCAGAACGAACCAGAGCATGTACTGCCATTTGATCGGGAGACGATCCTTCAATGCGGCCCTCACAAGCAAGATAAGGACAACAATGATTGATGCCATTAAGGAAGTCTTTGCAACCCAATCAAAAATTATAGTTAACCATGTTAATAAGTTATTCATCTCTACGCTGCCCCTCGTCGAGTATTTTCTTCAGCTCCTCTACTTCTTCTGTGGATAGCTTCTCTTGCTTCAGGAAATTAACAAACATCGGCTTCAAGGCGCCTCCATATAGACGCTGCAAGAAGGAATTGCTCTCTGCCCTGACGCACTCTTCTTCACTGACTACAGGATAATATAGATAGGTTTTCCCTTCCTGTTCATAGCCGAGCGCATTTTTGTTGAGCAATCGATTAATTAACGATTTAATCGTAGCTGGCTTCCAGTCGCTATTCTCACTTAGCTTCTCGATTACATCGTTCGCTGACAGCTTATGGTTTGTCCCCCAGAATACCTTCATGACTTCCCATTCAGCATCCGAGATTCGCGGAATTTCTGTCATATCTTCAACCTTCTTTCTATTGATTACATATGTAATTAACATCCCGAGGTATAGATTACACTCGTAATCGAAAATTGTCAAATTTTATTCGTTTCTGTAACGCGTAATTTACTCAAAAATAGAGATCTTGTAATCAAATGAAGTAACGTAATATTTATTATGTAAACTTAAATTCGGGTATCATTTGCAAATAAAAAGCCCGAGTATGCTGATCCATCGTGGACTGACATACTCAGGCTATAGAAATTAAATTGCTTCTGGTGTTGATTCTTCGAATTGACTATTATATAGATCCGCGTAGAAGCCTTTTTGTTCGAGCAACTCATCATGGGTTCCTTGCTCAATTACAGTACCTTTGTTCATTACAAGAATCAGGTCAGCGTTACGTATTGTCGACAAACGATGAGCGATAACGAAGCTCGTTCTTCCCTTCATTAATTCGTTCATTGCGCGCTGGATATGAACCTCAGTGCGTGTATCGACACTGCTCGTTGCTTCATCCAAGATAAGAATGGATGGATTCGCAAGAATCGCGCGTGCGATCGTAAGGAGCTGCTTCTGACCTTGTGAAATGTTGGAGGCTTCTTCATTCAGAACCGTATCATATCCCTTCGGTAGCGTACGGATAAAATGATCGGCGTGCGCAGCCTTCGCTGCGCGTACAATCTCCGCTTCCGACGCTCCTTCTCGGCCATACGCGATATTTTCACGAATGGTACCATTGAAGAGCCATGTATCTTGAAGCACCATACCGAACATCGACCGCAGACTGCTGCGTTCCATGTCGGTTATATCCACGCCATCGATTTTAATGGCACCGCCATTAATTTCATAGAAGCGCATCAGCAGGTTAATGAGCGTCGTCTTCCCTGCTCCAGTAGGACCTACAATCGCAATCATTTGTCCTGGATTTACATGGATATTCATGTCTGTAATGAGCAGTTCATCTTCCTTATAGCCGAATTGCACATGCTCGAAGTCCACTTGGCCGACTGGATGTGCGATCTCAACCGGCTTCGCTGCTTCTGGAACCTCTTCTACCTCATCGAGTACTTCGAATACCCGCTCTGCAGAGGCAATCGTCGATTGAATGACGTTTGCAATGTTGGCTGTTTGAGCAATTGGCTGTGTGAATTGCCGAGCGTATTGAATGAATGCTTGAATATCACCGATCTCGATCGATTTCTTCGTCACGAGCAATCCGCCAACAACACAAATCAGCACATATCCAATATTGCCGATGAAGTTCATAAGCGGCATAATCATGCCGGAAATAAATTGTGCCTTCCAACCCGATTCATACAAGCGTTCATTAACCTCATTAAATTCTTCGAGTGATTTTTCCTCATGGCCGAACGCTTTGACAATATTATGCCCCGTATACATTTCTTCCACATGCCCGTTTAGCTCACCAAGTGACTTTTGCTGTCCCATAAAGTGTTTCTGCGACCGAGAAGCCACCATCTTAATGACGATCGCACTGAGCGGCAATGTCAGCATACAGATGAGGGTTAATAGCGGGCTGATGGTCAACATCATCACGATGACTCCAATGATCGTGATGATGGACGTAATTAACTGCGTTAAGCTTTGTTGCAGCGTTGTACTTATGTTATCTACATCGTTCGTAACTCTGCTTAGAATCTCACCATGCGTGCGCCCGTCAAAGTACTTGAGCGGTAGACGATTCAGCTTATCATTGACCTGCTGACGCATGTCATACACAATTTTCTGCGCTACACCTGCCATCAAGTATTGTTGGATATAACTGAAAAACGCACTGAACAGGTACAAGCCAACAAGCAGCAGTAGGATATTAGTAATAAAGTCAAAGTCCATGACAGCTGGGAGTCCGTTGAACTTCGCCATTGTAAATTCAAACAGCTTGGTTGTTGCTTTACCCATAATTTTAGGACTGACGATTGAAAATATGGTACTGAGTATAGCCATCAAAAAGATGATGAAGAGCTTGGTTCGGCTCGGTTTCAAATAACCGAGAAGCCTGCGTAAGGTACCCTTGAAGTCCTTGGCCTTCTCACCCGGCATCATCATCCCCGGCCCCATCGGTCCACCGCCACCATGCTTACGGCCGGAATTCGCTGCTTTATTTTTTTCACTCATGCGATCTCCTCCTCCGACAGCTGCGAGGATACAATCTCACGATACACTTCACTAGATTTCAGCAGTTCTTGATGCGTGCCAATATCTGCGATTCGTCCTTCCTCCAGCACAATAATCTGATCAGCGTCCTTCACCGTACTTACACGTTGTGCGACGATAATTACAGTTGCGTTAGTTGTTTCTCCTCTTAATGCTGTCCGCAGCTTGGCATCTGTTTTGAAGTCTAGAGCGGAGAAGCTGTCATCAAAGAGATAAATCTCAGGCTTGCGCACTAGTGCCCGCGCAATGGATAAGCGCTGCTTCTGTCCGCCTGATACGTTCGTTCCCCCTTGGGAAATAGCTGAATCGTATCCTTCCGGCATAGCTGCAATGAAATCAGCAGCTTGCGCAACTACTGCTGCATGCTGCAATTCCTCATCTGTCGCATCCTGCTTGCCATAGCGAATATTATCTGCAATTGTGCCTGAGAATAGTACGGCCTTCTGCGGCACGTACCCAATCTTCTCCCGCAAGCCCTCCTGAGATAACTCTCTGGCATCTACACCATCAATCAGGATGCGCCCACTGTCAATGTCATAGAATCGCGGAATGAGATTCAGCATCGTAGATTTACCGGAACCTGTACCGCCAATAATGGCAGTCGTCTCTCCAGGGCGGGCGCTGAATGAGATATTGGACAATGCTGGATTCTCTGCACCCGGATAGCTGAACGTCACGCGATCGAACTCAATGTATCCGCGAAGTCCTTCCGCTTTCTTTACATGATCCTGATCACGAATGACTGGTTCCATGTCAAGCACCTCGTTAATTCGTGTGGCAGATGCGGAGGCGCGCGGTATCATAACGAAAATGATCGATACCATAACAAGAGAGAACATAATCTGAGCCGCATATTGGATAAATGCCATCAGATCGCCCACCTGCATGCTGCCGGCATTGATTCGATCCGTTCCGAACCAAATGATCGCAAGTGTCGAGAAGTTAAAGGCAAGCATAATGACTGGCATTAGCGATGCCATAATGCGGTTTACCTTTACCGCTGTCTGCGTTAGGTCTGTATTGGCTTCGTTGAAACGGTTCTTCTCATGCTCGGTGCGATTGAAGGAACGAATTACCCGTATACCAATTAAGCTTTCACGAAGGACTTGATTCAGCTTATCGAGCTTTTTCTGCTGTGCCTTGAACAGGGGAATCCCTTTACTAGCTACGAGAAAGATTGCAAGTGCCAAGATTGGGATAACAACGGCTAGCACTAACGTTAGCTTGGCATCCTTATTAACGGCCATAATAATCCCGCCGATACACATCATCGGAGCACTGATCATCATGCGAAGAATCATGACAAGCACCTGTTGTACTTGTGTAATGTCATTGGTCGTACGCGTAATAAGCGAAGCAGTACCAATGTTATCGAACTCCTGCAGGGAAAAATGCTGAACGTGATTAAATACCTTGCCGCGCATTAATTTCCCATAGCCCATTGCAACCTTGGCTGACAAATAACTGCTCACAATCGCACAGATTGTCCCCCCGATTGCTACCGCCAGCATGAGACAGCCAATTTTCCAAATGTAAGGGACATCTCCTTTGGAAATCCCGAAGTTTACAATATCAGACATGAGTGTCGGCAAATACAACTCCGACAGCGATTGTACAAAAACAAGCGCTAATATGATGCCGATCGGCACTCGGTATGGTTTCAAATACCGAAACAACTTCATCATGCTTCCTCAACTCCATCTCCATCATCATGTGTCTTTTCTTTTTCTCGTTGTTGGCTGCGGATGTCATAGTATTCGTAAACTTTCTTTAACAAATCCGCGAGATGAAGGCTATCCTCCTCACCTAGATGCTGAATCAGCCCGTTAATCTGTTCCTCGAATTGTTTCTGACCTTCTTCTGTTGTCTTAAATCCCTCTTCGGTCAGTTGTACTCGAACGGCACGCCTGTCTTCTTTATCCATAAACCTCTCCACAAGTCCCTTTTTCTCCAACACATTCAAGGTCTGAGTAACCGTCGGAGAAGTGAGCCGCAGATGGTTGCTGATGTCGGATACCCGCATAGCCGGCTCTCCCTCTTGCGCATGGCGCTTGATGCAGAACAGCATCATCATCTCACTGCGCTTCTTGCCTGCTGACATCCGTTGATTCCACTCGGCCCGATTGAATCGCATGAACGATTGGACGAGCTTATACGCCGTTGTATCTGGATCGAACATTTCCGCATCACCTCATAGATTCTAGAACACGTTTCATCTCTATATTAGGTTAGCTAACTATTAAATAATCAAATAATTAGGTTACCTATTATTTTATTACTGAATTATATACCTCTAAAATAGATGATGTCAAATTCAGATCCTCCCATGTTCTCAATCATTCTGTTTACAAGTAAAGCACGATTAACTCCATTCCCCCCTTCTTAGAGTCGGTAGTCACTATCAGGAAGCATAGAAAAACCCCGCCCAAAGATGGATGAGGTTCGTCAGAATAATCACCTGTACGGATTCGATTGGATAAATCAGCATCAGCCTACCACCGTTAATAGAACACCAATCGTATTCGTTATGCCATGGACAAGGATTCCAGGCCATACGGAACCCGTACGCTCATACGCCCATGCGAATATGACTCCGCCAACGAAATTAACGGGCATCGCATTTGTCGTTGGGTAGTGCGCTGCAGTAAAGATCAACGCGCTTATAAGAAATGCTCCTACCATTCCAACACGTGTCCGCAGCCAGCGATAGATGAATCCTCGATAGAAGATTTCTTCATATACTGGCGAAATGATCCCTGCCGATATGACACCAAGCAGCAAAGTAAATAACGTAACATGCTGTTTTAGGCTCTCTGTTTTACTATTCTCCACCGTAGTCCCTAGAAAGCTGGTAAGATAAACGGTTGCCAAGCTGAGTATAATAAGTGCAAGTATCCAGAGTATGATTCTCCACCAATCTTTAGCCGAAAATGACTTTACTCCAACTTCTGTCCAGCTCAATTTCTGTGGCCGTAAAGCAACGAAATATATGCCCAGCATTAGCGTTATGGCTATAGTAAGTCCCGTCATCGTGCCTGCATATAGTGTGTTCTGCATCCAATCATCGTACAATTGCTGCAGTGGATATTTAATCACAAAAATCACAAATACGAATTCCAGTGCCAGCAAGGCCAGCATTTGGCGCCAAGTCCAAGGATCATTTTTCTTCCACATCTCTGTTGTCTTCAATCTTCATCCCTCAATCCTCTATGTTATAATCCAACTATATTAGGTGACGTTACGTAACCTGCAAGCACTTTTTTCAGGAGGACTGACATGAATCGCTGGACAACAGGACAAGTATCGAAGATGAGAAATGTATCCGTACGAACATTGCGGTACTATGATCAGATTGGCCTACTTACGCCAAGTCATAAGGAAGACAACGGTCGACGCTATTATTCGGAAGCAGATTTATTTACGCTTGAGAAGATCACGCTCATGAAGTCATTGTCACTCCCGCTGGAGGATATTCAGCAATTGATAGACAAGCTGTCTTACCGTCACATCCTAACTGCCCATTATAATCATCTTCAGAAGCAGTTAACATCGTTGCAGACGAGCATTTCCAATACAGCGACACTCATACATATGATTGATATAGAGGGAAATCTCTCTTGGGAGAAGGTATCGAGTCTTGTGCAGAACGCACCAGAGAATTCCGAGCAGTGGATGGATTACTTCGGAGAAGAAGAAAGCAAGTTATTGCGCCAGACTCTTCCGAGTCTCGGCAATAGCGATCCAATCACTCAACAATATGTGTCCTGTCTGCGGCGGATCGAATGGTGTATTCAACAGTCTATTCCGCCAGAATCGGATGAAGGTTGCAAAATTGCAATTGAGCTGCATGAGCTGTCGATGATTACATTTGAGGGTGATGAGGAGTTAAGCGAGAAGTTCTGGGAAGTAAGAAAACGTCCTGCCAGTGAGACGGGGTTATTTCCGATATCAGATGAGGTATTGGAGTTTCTAGAAAGAAGCACGGCCTATGCCCTGAACAAGAAAAAGCAGGGGTAAAATAAATACGGTATTCGATAGCAGACCAGCTTGCTTGCCGATTAAGGAGGAAGCTGGTTTTTTAGTTTGTTGTTAGGATAAATCCTCTATAGATCGGTACTTCTATTATGAATTACATGATACCCATTCCTTTCTTATAATCTAGTATTGTAAATTAGCGAAAATTCGATTATTGTCTCACAAGACCATTTGGTTCGATCGGCTTGCTTAACCAATGTTCATCGGTTTGTACATGATTGCGGCGGACAAACTTTGCTGCACTTTCCTTGAATGCATCATAATGAAATGCAGACGCGAGTCGAACAACATAGCCCTCCTGTTCCCCACCGCAGCGGGATTGCATCGTATAGCACTTCCTGACGGCTTCCTCATCCCATATTCCCCGATACAGCACCGGAACAACAGTAAGCTGAAGCTGTTCAGCCCATTCGAGGGTATCGTCCCAAGATAGGCATATGTTCTGCCCATTCCATACCGAGAACAGCATGAAATAACTCGGCAAGTCCGTATAAGATAGCGAATGCTTCGCATATACATTTTCACCGCATAATCGATAGCCTTCCGGGATCATGTATTGAATGCCGCCATGCTGCATTTTGACGATGTGCCGAGAAGGATGATCCTTGCTGTCCAGGGAACGAGCGTGGATGCCATTGTTATACATCGTTGTATTCTCCCCGTCCATTTTTTCTGTAACAACAACCTCGCGGCCGATGAAATGATCCGTATTCCGCAAGATTTTATCGTCATTCGTATAGCTTCTGGACCAGGGAAGGTGCATCGTTTTCGGATATTTGATTTTCATGTCGTTTCACCTCCTTATTTCGCGAAAGTGTCGGCTTCCGCAAAAAAATACAATTGAGCCAGCATCTCATCGCCTAACAAATGATAAATATGAGATGCTCCAGCATCCCCGCCGTGCAGGATCTCCATATGGAAGCTGACTAGATTGACAACCTGCAGGACAAATTCCTCGTCGTACCCCATTTGCTTCAGGACATGGCAGGCGATCGCTGCGGATACATGTTCATGACCATAATAGGAGTAATATCCCCGGCTTTCCTTCCACACCTTGCAGAATGGCTTGCCTGCATCATGAAACAGTGCAGCAAACTGCATTGCCAGCATGTTATCTCCTTCGTAGAACGCACGTACATATTCCAGCACCGCATAGGTATGCTCGGACAACGTTCTCGAATGATGCGGATTTTGTTGATCATATCCTACCATCACCTGAAAATGCGGAGAGCGGGACAAATAGTTGAACAATTCGTCGTGATCCGGATTATCCGCAAGCAGCTCTTCCAGCTCCGAGCGCGAAAGCATAGCATCAGCTGGAGCATGCACGATATGAAGTTGTTGAAAGCCTTCGCCTAGTACCGGAAACTCAAAGTGCTTAGCAAACTTGGACATAACGGTCTCGTCAATCCTACGCTTCCTAGATTGAGCCCGCTGCATGGCGATATCATAGGGCGTGCTGCACACATGACATTCCACCGGGACCTCCCTGAACCGCTTCAAGAACTTCAATCTTCGTTCTCGGCTGACATTGGTTGCGTCAAATACTACATTGCGCCCAGAAGCCAATGCTTGCTCAATCTGAGAGAAAGCTTCATCAAATACGACATACGTATTCTTTTGCTTCGCCTCATCTCCGAACAGCTTCTGACGTATGGAGTCGGTTGCTACATGAACAGCCCTATGCTGCTTGCACAACTCCTTCGCGTAATGGCTCTTCCCGCTACCCGGTATGCCGGCCAGCATGTGAATGGAACTCATCGATTTCTCACCTCCTTTCAAATCTCTTTTATTAATCGATACCTCTATTCATACATCAAACAGACATCTATCCAAAAACTAAGATCGAATCGTTTGATGTGACGGATGGCAGATGCATTCCAGCGTATGATCATTCACCATGCCAACCGCCTGCATGAAGGAATAGCAAATCGTGCTGCCTACGAATGAGAACCCGTCTTTCTTAAGCTGTTTGCTCATTCGATCACTGATATCGGTTGTAACGGGAACCTCCTTGATGGTCGCCCAATGGTTCACAATGGGTTGGCTATCGACGAAGCTCCATATGTACGTAGAGAAGGAGCCGTGCTCTTTCTGGAGTCGCAAAAAAGCGTGCGCGTTTTTAACGACACTGTGAATTTTCAATTTGTTGCGCACGATCCCTGCATCATCAAGCAAGGATTCCAGTTTCTCTTCCGTGTACTGCACGATTTTTTCTGCCTCGAATTGATCGAAGGCTTCACGGTAATGCTCTCTCTTCTGCAAGATTGTCCACCAACTGAGCCCCGCCTGCGCACCTTCCAGGCACAGCATTTCAAATAACTTTCGATCGTCGTATACGGGAACGCCCCACTCTTTGTCATGGTAGTCCACATATAGAGGCTCATTTTCTTTTACCCAAGCGCATCGTTTAGACATCGTTGTATACCAGTCCTTCTTCAATAAATCTTTCTTCAATTAGAGATTTTACATCATGATTTTATGGTGTGATGCTGACAACTTACAAACTCAGAAACTCACACAGCGCAGATCATCAATATTATATTCTTATCTGGTTAGCAGGTTCGATCAGTAGAGCGTTTTATGCCATACTTCTTCCGTATTTCTACCTTACTTCAACTACCAGCGCAGTGGCTCTTCATCTCGCCATAGAATCCAGCGGTCAATCTCTATGATATTCGCAGTACCAATGCTGTACTCACTCTTGACACCGCTCTGTAAATCAATGAGATGCAGCATTCCTCCATATGTGCCTACCGCTAATCGTGATTCATCTGGTGATGCGACAATACCGGATAAGGTGCTGCCGACAAAATATCGCCATATCTCATTACCTTCATTGTCTATTTTGCGCAAATATCCATAGGCATCACCCAATATATGACCATCTGTCAATGCAGCAGCGGCGTATATACGCATCTCATCATTCATTAGCGGCCACTTTCGTTCTGCCCCAGCTTCAAGCTGCTCCAAGTCTGCAAGCGGGATTTGAATCGTTGCCCCATTATAGAAATGGCATGCATTATACCACACTTCGCCACTGTCCTTGGCGAACAGGGAATAATGCGGATAACTGGACTGCGGCTCGAACGTATACACCTTCCCACTTGCCGCATCTCGCAATAGATGTTCACTGCACTGGCTGCCATACGCAAGCCAGCGTCCATCTGGAGACACAGCACCGTGCACCATATCAATGTGAGTATCCTCGTAATCATATTGCTGCATCTCCGTCAGTTCAGGATGAAGCAGCTCGACTTGGTCTTTGTTAAGCAAATAGATGCCGCAATCGGTTACGAGAAGAAGACTTGAGCCATTGTCGAATGGAATAGCCTCCTCAATATGGCTAGCCGGATGTTCTGAATCGGCAAGTGATTCACAATCATTCAAGATTGCCTTAATACGTTGCTGTATAACTTGCCAGGACCAAGCGGCAATCTCTTCGCCCTCCCCCAAGCTTGTAACGATTCCTCGTATTATACGTATTCCTTGCTCATTACTAAGCGCGAAATAGTTTCCGTCCGAGGAGCATCCAATATGATAGAAGTCAGGAAGCTCAGTAATTCGATCCTGTTGAATGAGATAGATGCCGCCGCCATAAGTACGCACAAGAACAGTTCCATCGTTCAGGCAGACAATTGGTTTGATTGCTTGCTGCTTCTCTTCATAACTGGGTGTAATTGGCCAGGAAGCTGGCGGAATTTCCTGCCGCAATCGCTCATTATCACCTTCTTGATTGGCAGCTCGTATCATGTCAACGATGTCTGTGGCCATGTCTGAACGCTGATCATCCCCTGGCTCTTGTTGTACCTGTTCCCAGTTGCTTTCCATCCCGACGCGCACATATTCATTAATTTCCGAGGCATACCGCTTTCCTTCTGTGCGCCACGCAATTTCTTCTCTTAGCCAGCTCATGACAACTCCTCCTCATACCCATTCATGTCTCTCGTGTCAGCCTTATCCAATAACCTCGACGACGTTGCCTTCTTGATCCTTAATTTCTGTTATCTCAATCTGAAAGACGATGCTCTGTGTAGACGCAAGTTCGATCATGCCCGCCTTCGGCTCCAGCTTCGTGCTTAGTTCAGCAACCGTACGATCATCTACGAACAACTGAATCGCATTTTCTGTCGTTTCGTGAGAAGTACGATCGCCCGATTTTATTACGATTGTAACCTCTGGCCCAACCAGTGTAAGTTCTTTGCGCTTCAAGATCCGCCCCTGCAGCAGCTTCCCAATTAAGTCCGCCTGCTTTGCACCGATGAGGAGTTTAGCCGGCTTCTTGCCTAACCATCCATTCTTGCCAGATTCCCATCCTAATTGCTGAACGAATAAGATTCCGGTGTTTGAACCATCATTCTGCATTCCTCGCTCAGCAGCTTCGGCCACTTCTGGCGTGCGAAGAAGCGACTCCCGCTCCAGATCGGTAATGTAATAAGGCAGGTACGTTTGGGATACATTCAAAAGGCCGAGTGTATTCCAAGTTTGCATCGCTTCAAGCTCATCATTTATAATCCCTACCATTTGAATGAACTCTACCTTGCCATTCGGGGTATCGATTGCATGCAAATCGGGATCTTCAGCGAAGGCGAGCGCTGTTAATTGGGTATCTGCATCTAAGCATATCGGCCCGTTCGCATCCAGATAATCTCCCGATCGAAATACATTGCCGGAGTTGAATATGTATCTCCCCATGTTTTGCAGCAGATTAAGCGCCCATGCGGGAGGTTCCTCATCCTCAGGCTGCCTAACCAGTCTGAATGTAAGTTCGAACCCGTATCCGCTATATTCTTCATCGTCTAATTCTTTATCATAAAGTTCTGAAAAACCATAGGTGACAAAATGCCAATGCGGGTATGGAAAATCCGCCTTGTATGCACTGATTCCATCCAAGGGATCATGTCCACCCAATGCATATGAAATGATCGTGCCGTAATGCTTAGGCTCCTGCTCGCCATAAATTGCTGTGACTGCTTGATCAATCGCATCCCATCCGGCGGTGCTTGCTTCTTGATCCATGTATCGTTTCCTCCCCTAAGGCTCAATCAATGTAAGTTAGTAATTACGAATAAGCAGTTCATAACTGCCACGCTCTGTCGCGTAATTCTATCAATCTCCTATCCTGGTAATTATATCAATGATAGAAGCAAAAATGAAATCTCGAAACTATTTTTGATTTAAACGTATTAATAATTGATTGCATTAAGCTTCTTGTAATAAAATTAGTAAGCTTAGGCAACAATTTCATTTATCTTATTCATCATTTAGGAGGAAGCAATGGATCCCGAATCGGAACGAGAAACGGTATTACAGCTTATTAAGAAAGGAAACAAGTCCTCTGCAATTGCAATGATAGGAAATGCCATTATTGCAGCTGCAAAAGGCGCAGGTGCTGCAATGAGCGGCAGTGGGGCGATGTTCGCATCTTCCATGCATTCTCTGGCGGACAGCGTGAATCAAGGCTTTGTATTCGTCGGCAGTATCCTTGCGGAGAAGAAGCCCACTCGCCAATTCCCTACTGGATTCGGTCGAGTCATCAACCTCTTTTGTATGGTGGCTGTTATTGTTGTAACGATTATGGCCTACGAGACGATACGTGAGGGCCTGCATTTACTTCAGCACCCCGTACAAGCGAGCAGTGGGGCGTTCTGGATAAATATCGCGGCATTAGTATTCAATTTAGTTGTTGATGGAGCTATTTTGCTCAAAGCGATGAAGGAAATTACGAAGGAAGCAAGAGTTGAAACAAAAGGTATTGCATTTATCCCTGCTTCATTTAAGCATGTTAGTCGTTCTGCACCGCCCACTCGCTTAGTATTCTATGAAGACCTTGTTGCTGTTACGGGTGCCTTATTGGCCATGAGCGCAGTTGTCGTCACTTCCTTGACAGCATTTAAGGCTTTGGATGGAATTGCGACGCTTCTAATCGGGATATTAATGATTGGCGTTGCTTTTCGAGTCGGGTATGACAATATGGTTGGACTTATCGGGGTCGCAGCTCCTCGCGATGTTGCGGAGAAGGTAGCTTTCCTTATTCTTGCTGACTCAGACGTTACGGATATTAATGATTTGCGAATTACGCAGGAAGGGCGCTATTATCACGTCGATGCGATGATCGAACTGCGCAAGGGCTTAACCTTAGCCGACGCTGACGATATTATTTTCCGCGTTCAAGACAAGCTGATGGCGGATCCAGATATTACAGACGTTATTTTGGGTGTTTTAGAGGATAACGGGGTTACGGACTGGACGCCTGAAGCGTTGAACGAATTCTCATAATCCATATACAAGAGCGGTACGATTCAAGAAGATTCTTGATCCGACCGCTCTTTTTTATACACAAGTGTATGAAGCATCATTCAACTATAAATAAGAGGTTATCAGAACGATAAACGATATCATATACATGCAGATCTTCCCTAGCGTGCAAGGTTAACTTGATTCAGTTTTACTTTCGGTACGCACAGCTTCTTCGATAATCTTTTCGAACGACATGCGTTGAATAAACTTAGCGTATTTCTCCTTCTTCTTGCCATTCGCTTGAAAGAAATCGATCATTCGGGTGACACAAGGGATTAACTGCTCCGCTGTCACTCCGGAAATCGCCAATTGTCCGAGGGTTGGCTTGATTGTTTTCGGTTCTCCGCCAATGTATATATCGAATGCATCCTTCATTTTCACAATTCCGATATCCTTCAGCAACGGTTCTCCTGTTCCGAGTGCACATCCAGAGTAGCCTATCCTGATCGGATATGGAACCTCTATTCCGGCTATCGCTTCATTCAGTTGCTTAGCAAGCTCCATATTCGTGTCTTCTGCTCCTCTGCAGAAATTACATGTAATCAAGCTCTTGGTGTAGAAGCCCGCTGGGTTGATCTCTAACCCTACTTCCTTCAACCGCTGCTGTACCTCACCCATTCGTTCTTCTTCCATTTCGACATACAGCTGCTTGAAGGTAGTCAGCTCGATCTTTGCCTGATTGCCTACGATAGAACCAAGCAGTGACAACTGTTTAGGCGTAAAAAGACTTCCTCCTTCTTCAAAACCCGGAGTTACTGCAAACTTCGCGAGATGCGTCATCCGATCCCTCCTCTATATACTTAGGGCGTATGTTCGTGTTTTGTTACTTTTATAGTATACCCCCCTATAGTATATAGTCAATGGATTACTCCCTGTACAGCCAATAAAAAAAGCGAGCATGCTTTGCCCGCTTTTTACTCATTATTTTATGGTATTCCTTGAAATGTATGGGCCAAGATCTTGCCATCTATCGCGTTACAATAGGCAATCCCTCTTCTTGCCACCTGACAATGCCGCCCTGCAGGTTGAAGACATTCGTAACGCCATGTGCCTGAAGAATGCTGACCGCAATGGCGGAACGCATTCCGGTTCGGCATTGGACGAGCACGGGCATTTCAGTCGGCACCTCACGAACACGTTCCGGCAGCTTGCCAAGCAGTATATGTTTGGCATGTTGAATGTGGCCTTCCTCCCATTCTGCACTTGAGCGCACATCCACAACTACGACCTCGCCGCCAACTACCTGGTCTGCGATGCTCGCAGGAGTAACGTCAGGATAAGATTCCACCAATTCTTTGGAAGATGAACGGAGGGCGCTATCCACCCACATCTTCGTCGCTTCGATCAGACCTTCAATTCGATCGATGCCAATGGATCGCAAATCTCGGGCAATGTGAGGCAATTGTTCCTCTTCCCCCATCACATACAGCGGATGCTCGTCATTCAGGAGCCATCCGGCCCATGAAGTAAAGGAACGATTGTATGGCACATTAATCGTTCCCTTTACATGCGCGGCACCAAATGCAGCACATGGGCGAGTATCCACGACGATTGCTCCTGCTTGCACGAAACTCGCGACTTCTTCCACACTCCCTTCGATTTGCTCTGGAACAAAAAGCTGGCCAAGTAATGTAGGCCCTACCCGATTCACGTGCTTCATTCTCGGAAAATAAGTTGGCGGTTCGGGTTGCCCCGCCAGTAATGAGTTAACGAACTCATTTTCGTTCGTGAAGGACAGGGCCCAATTGAAGCGCTTCTCATAGCCTACCGTCGATGAAGGAACTGCGCCCAGCGCCTTGCCGCATGCGCTTCCCGCACCATGGGCAGGCCACACCTGCACGTATTCGGGAAGCTCCTTGAAGCGCTGTAAGGAGCGGAACATTTGCCTTGCTCCCTCCTCTGCCGTGCCTGCCAGCCCTACTGCCTTCTCCAGCAGATCAGGGCGTCCCACATCACCGACGAACACGAAGTCGCCCGTAAAAATGCCGATCGGAGAATCGGCCCCTCCGCCCCGATCCGTTAGCAGGAACGAAATACTCTCAGGCGTATGGCCAGGGGTATGAAGCACTTCGAATTCGAGATTGCCGATGTGGAATCGGTCTCCATCCTGCACAAGGCGATGATTGACCTCGTTCCCGCTCTCATCGTTCACATACGAATACATCCAGTCCGGCCCGCCTTCGCCCGATAAGTAAAGCGTTGCTTCGTGCTCCACTCCGAATTCGCGCATTCCAGACACGAAATCAGCGTGTATATGGGTTTCGGCAGCAGCGATGATATTCAAGCCTTCGGATTTAGCTGTTGTGATATATGGCATTACATCGCGAGCCGGATCGATCACGATCGATTCCCCCGTAGCTTGGCAGCCGACCAGGTAGGAAGCGTGAGCTAACTTGTCATCATAAAAATAACGCAGCAGCATTAGGCAATACTCTCCCCTTTCTAAATAAAACAACCACGGGTACTTGATTAACTTAACATTATGAATTTTTCGTAGACTTCTCTTACATTCGGCCCTTCAGCATCCCGTGCCAGTACATTTTAGGCAGCAGATTTTTTTTCAGCATATACATGCTGTACCGTTCCTTCGACTGATCAAACGGGAATGTTTCCTGCGGGGTCAGATCATAATCGAACTCCGCCAGAATAAGCCGATTATAGCCGGTAACGAGCGGACATGATGTATAGCCGTCATAACGTGCGGCAAGCGGTTGTCCAGCTAGCAAGCTGATGATATTTTGAACTGCGACAGGAGCCTGCTTGCGGATGGCTGCTCCCGTCTTGGAAGTCGGGAGGTTGCTGCAATCTCCGAGTGCGAACACGTTCTTGAACCGGAGATGCTGCAGCGTATGTTTGTCGACTTCGGTCCATCCTGCGGCTCCTGCAAGCGGGCTATTTCGAATGAAGTCGGGAGACGACATGGGCGGCACGACATGAATCATGTCGTATCGAAGCGTCTCCCGATCCTTCGTAACCACGTGCTCGAACACGGCTTCCTTCCTCACCGAATCAATCGAGATCAGATCAAGCTGGTATTTGGTCACAATATCTTTTCGTTCGATCACCCGATTAAGTGCCGCAGCATATTTCGGGACGGCAAAGATAGACGCATTGCCCGAAGCGAAGATGATGTTCGACTTACTTCTAACCCCAGCTTGCCGGAATGCATCGTCGGCTAAATACATAATTTTCTGAGGCGCTCCCCCGCATTTGATTGGCGTGTTCGGCTGCGTGAAGATTGCATTCCCGCCACGGAACTGGCGAATGGACTTCCACGTGCTATCGACGTATCGATAATCATAGTTGCTGCACACCCCATCCCGTCCGATGCACTCCTTCAGTCCCTTGATCCGCTCCCAGTCCACCTGAATTCCCGCCGCTACGACGAGGATCTCGTACTGGATGACGGTGCCCGCCTTGGTAACGAATCGGTTGACCTCCGGATTGAATTCCTCGACCGCCTCCTGAATCCAGTCGGCTCCCTTCGGGATCAGTGATTGCTGGCTACGTTCGGTCGTCTCCTTGCTGACGACGCCTCCGCCGACAAGCGTCCACAAGGGCTGATAATAATGTTTGGTTTGCGGATCAAGTAGCACGACTGAGCCGTGAAGCGCTTTCGATTCGCGCAGCAAGCGGGCCGCGACCGACAATCCGGCGCTGCCTGCCCCGACAATGGCAATGGTATAGTGAAGCTTTTTTGGCATTCAATGTCCTCCCCTGCTTACAAGTGCTGCTAGCTGGTGCACATGGGTATTTTCGCGCATTCTTGCTTGCCCTCATTTCCAAAGGAGTTATTGTGGGATAGTGAATCCACTTAATGTACCGATGGTCAAAATATATGGCTAGAATCCTCATTCTATGATTGCATAACAAAAAAGCAATTCCGCTTCCATGTTGCGAGGAAGGAATTGCTTTTCATTCGATTAATTTTATTATCTTAGCTTTGCATGTACTCTAGTAATAACGCTAGGAATGGTTATTGGTGATCGCTTCTGAAGTATGGATTTGGCTCGTCTGTTTGCTCGTCGACAAGAACAAATTCAGGCGCTTTGATCCGAATACGAGCAGCAGCATCGTTACCATCACCCCGAAGAAAAGCCACATGACGGCTTGAACCGGCCATATGTCCATCATTCTACCGACTGCAATCGGCAGAAGCGAACCACCTAGTCCATTTGCCGCCAGCAAAATACTCGTTGTCCGCTCAGTCATGCCGGGAAGGGCACTATTCGCATAAATCAGCATGATCGCGAACATGCCTGCCATTCCAAGCCCGAGGAGAAAACTAATGACGTACCCTCCCCATGCCTGTGAGATGAAAGGCAGAATGAGCAATACAAGGACACTGAGCACTGTCGTGATCCATAAAAATCGATAGTACGTTATCTTCTCTGCAAGTACACCGCATAGCGCGCGGCCGATAACCATCGCCGTCCAATATACCGTAACCGTCAATGTTGCATCAGAGGTTGCGACGCCCCATCTCTCGATAAACAGGGATGGGAAGAAGTGCACAACAGACACTTCGCTTCCTCCATAGAGCATGAAGAAGAAGGCGCATAGGACAAGGAAAGGAATGGACTTCGCTGAGTAAGATTCACGCTTGGCTTCGGAGCCCTTACCTACTGTGCGCGTCAACATGGCATCGACATGACCGAATGACATCCGCTGCCAGGCGATTGCCGTGAGAAGTGCGCTTATGCCGAGCAGCAGGAAAGAGTATGTCCATATCCCACGTGCGATTAAGAAGCTTGCCACGAATGGTATCATCAAGGCGCCGAGGCCAAAAGTAACCTCCAGCTTGCTCATCGCGATGGCTTGCTTCTCTTTGACTGCGACAAGAATAATGGTACCGATCCCTGACTCCACAAGCCCCGCTCCTGCCCCCGCAAATCCGGCTATCAAAATAACGACTGGCCATGGCGGGAGGAAAAACAGCAGCAGCTCGGCGCTAATCATCAGCAATCCGATCATAACTCCTCGTTTCCGACTGAACCTTCGAGAAATAGCAGGCATACTGAGAACGCCGAGCAGCATACCGACGAATTGAACGAAGACAAGTATTCCGCCGTCCGTATAATTCAAGTCATAGTTCAGAAGCAGTTCAGGGAGCACTGCACCCATAATGACAAGTGTTACCCCAGTTACAATGTATGATAGACAACCCATCCAAATTAGTCTGTTAATCATGGTGCACCTCTCTGTCAGCAATGATGATCTCAACGCCTATTTCATTTACATAACGCTGCCACTCCGCATCTGGCTCACGATCTGTGACGATAAAGTCTATATCTTCTAAGCCTGCAACACGATGGAACATCGTCTTGCCGAACTTGGAGTGGTCAGCAAGGACAATGACTTGGTCTGCGCTGCGAATCACCTGACGGATGAGATATGTCTCTTCTTCAAAGTCGGTCGTCAGTCCATTCATGGATAATCCACAAGTGCCGAGGAAGGCCTTGTCGAAGTGATAGTCGCTTAGCATCTCAATCGCCCGCGATCCATAAATCATGCGTTGATCATTGTTTAATAGGCCGCCAAGCAGCTGAATGCGAGCTTGATTCCTTGCCGCCATCATACCAGCCATGTCGATGGAATTCGTAACGATGACATTCCCCTTGGTCTTCATATGTTCTCCCACACACCGTACCGTCGTGGATGAGTCCATGTATAAGTAATCTTCGTCGTGAAGGAGAGCAGCGGCAACCTGACCGATCATCTGCTTGGACGTCGTCTCCTTCTGTAACCGTTGGCCGTAATTGGGCATTTCCTTCGATATGGTAGGCAGGACGGCTCCACCTCGTGTGCGAACGATACATCCTTGTTCCTCAAGCTTGATAATGTCCCTGCGTGCCGTATCTCGTGATATAGACAGCAGGTCGCATACTTCTTCCACTTCAATGCGCTTGTTTCTCTTCAGGTGCTCTAATATAGCTGCCAAGCGTTCCTCTTGAAACATGGATTCTCCCCTGTTCTGTTAAGTAAAGTTAAGTGTTATTAAGTAAATCTAAGTATTAATCATGATTATAAGCCATAAATGGGAAGTGTCAATAGGAGAAGCGACACAGTTTACCTACATGAAAAAAGGAGTTCTGATCGATTCAGAACTCCCCTACTTCCCTTCTATTAGGATTTGAGCTGCCACAGAGCTGGAACGTTAGACGGTTCCCAACCTAGCAATGAAGTATGAGCTTGCCGACATACATAAGTCTTTCCGCCATAAGTGACTTCGTCGTTTGCCTTATAGCTGACATTTGGAGCCCATGGCTGAGCTCCGCCTTGTAAATCTGTCGTTACTTGAACACTAGTTCCAGTGGAAACATTCCCGGCTGCATCCTTAGCAATTACGGTAAATGCGTAGTTTGTATTGGGCGTTAATCCCGTAATGGTTACGGTTGTGTCCGTCACATTGACAGCATTCGTTCCATAAGACACGGTATAGCCAGACACGCCGACATTGTCCGTCGAGGCCGACCAGCTGAGTATTACTGAAGTTGCGGAGTTTCCAGTTACCTGTAAATTACTTGGGGCGGTTGGGGGTGTTGTATCTCCACCTGATCCCGCTGGAGCTGTCTTCACCGTTAGCGGTGCGCTTGCAGCGGATTGATTCCCCTTCGCATCCTTCGCAGAAATCGTGAAGGTATAATTCGTATCTGGCGTCAATCCCGAGATGACAGCATTCGGATTCGAAACGCTCACAGATTGAGTCCCATAGGAGACGGTATATCCGGTCACCCCAACATTATCTGTGGAGGCCGTCCAGCTGAGACTGACACTGGTGGATGTCTTAGCTGTAACGATTACGTTTGTTGGTACGGAAGGAGGTTCCGTATCGGGAATAGGCGGAGTTAATGCATCCAGATAAGCACGATGACTGTTTGAGAATTCAAAGTTATTGAACTTATCCCAGTTCACTGACCATGTCATCAACCCACGGAAGTTCGGATATCCAGTCGAACTGCCTCGTGTCTTGTAGCTGGACAACTGTACGCCTTTCATGAGCGCATCAAGTGCTTTATGCACTTCTGCAACCGTAGTGAACCCGCCCCCCGCATTCGTATTTGCAGGCAATCCGAGCATAACTTGATCCTGACGCAGTGCCGGGAAGAAGTTGTTTGGATTTTTGGCAACAGGGAATCCGGTCAAGAGCATGTCGGCCATTGCCACATGGAAGTCAGCATTCCCCATCGTGTGATACTGATCATCCAGTCCTGTAATCGGGCCTGAGTTGTAGTTCTGCACTTGTAGCCAATCCAGAATATCGCGTGTAGCATGGATGACGGGCAAATAAGCGCCTGCGCGGTTGTCGCAGCTAATACAGCTGCCGCCATAGAAGGTATAGCCTAATTGGACGAAGAAAGTTTCAGGAGCCATGGTCAGGTAGAAGTTATCGGTTCCAAAGTGGTTATTAATGGTACGGAGTGCAGCAATGAGGTTGACGATAACTGGAGTGGTGGGATTTTTGAAGTCACTGTCGCCAGCGTTCAGATAGAGGGAGTGTCCTTCGAAGTCCACATCAAGTCCGTTGAAGCCGTATTTCTCAATGATCGCAATGACTGAATTGACGAAATTATCCCGGGCTCCGGCGTTCGGCAGTTGCACCTGCCCATTCTGGCCCCCGATGGAGATAATGACTTTCTTGCCTTGGCTCTGTAAGTAAGCGACATCAGCCTTGAAGTCGGCATCCGTATAATTGTAAGGCGTGAAGCCGATAGTACCATTCGTGACACCAGAGGTTGGCTCTGCGAAGGAGACGTTAATGACATCGAACTTAGGAGATACGTCACGGAGCTTGATGAACCCGGAACCATTATCGAAGTTGTGCCAGTAGCCTACAATCGTCTTGCTGGATACGGCAGCTTGAGCTTGCGGCGCCCAGAGTACCAGACCTTGCAGGAGCATCAATGCTAGAGCTGCATGTAAGACAACCATCCATTTGCGGCGGGATGTATTCCCTGTACGTAACATACGTAATCATCCTCCTTTAATCCATAATGATAGCGCTTGCAAAATGTTGATAACAGATTTGGTTATCCCTCCTATTTCATCACCAGACATATGAGACAACACCTCCATGAGCATCTGCACTGATGTTCCATGCGGCTCAGCCTTACACCATCATTATCTAGAAAAGAAGGACGGATCATAAGGGATAAATTGCAATAAAGTAGGGAGAAATACCTCTCTATATAAAAATGAGACAGGGCCAACTTCTTCCCCATGATTTCATGGTTCGCAGAGTCGGCCCTGACTATTTATTATTTGAATTGCGGAATTTCGATCGTCATCTCAAGGTTTTTCCAGTATGTTCGATCTCCAAAATCGTTCTTATTGGTTCGTTTCATTTCAAAGTTCTTGTTGCTAATTGTATAGTTGTAAGGCTTGATTGTGATCGATTTCGATTTCATCCCTGCTGGCGCATACCAATCGTTGAGGTGATACTCGGTTGTTGGCAGAACAGGTGTATAGATAAGTTTGGATGGTCTTAGTACACGTCCCTGATCATCCACAATCTCATAGTACATTCTACTTGCATGATAATCCCCCGTTTGTTCCGCAGAGGCCGGAACTGGACCCTTGCTGTCCAGTACGATACGAGTGGATACAGGTGAGATATCAAGCTGCTTAACGGTATACGAGAACTTGCCGTCGGACTTGGTTGCATTCGGTTTCAAAATCATGGCTCTGTTCTCAACCTTCACAGGAATTTTTAATTCATACGTTTCCTTAACCTGTGTCACTTTTGTCCGCACAGTCAGTTCAAATTCATCCGGTAAGGTTGCGACATGTCTAAATTCCAGCATATACATCGGCTTATCATCCATCATATAGCTGCTGAGTTGGCCAGAGGATTTGATAGGCTCACCGTTGATTAGAACTTCTGGGCTTCGAATATACCCTCTCTCCTGTTTCTCATCAGGAGTGCCGAAGGATTCCGCCATACTTTTGTTTGTCTCGTAGAATTTATTATAGAGCGCAACTCTTTCCTCATTCGAAAAGCCTTCTACATATGGAGAAGCCAGATACTGAGGCAAATCTTTGCCCTCACGTTCGATACGGAATGACAAGCGAGTCCCGTCAAATAATACTTCAGTTACCTTTAACGTAATTCCATCATGCGTAACGCTAACGTTTGGCGTTGATATAATCCCGCGCTCAATCGCCTTCTGAACCGCGTCTTCGCTCGCCTCATAGAATAGCAGTCCGATTACCGGCACTTTCTTCAAAGCTTCCGCCATCGTTGGGGATACATATCCAACTCCGACCATTCCTACTCCGAGAATGACTGCGGCAGAAGCAGCGAATAAGGTTCTTTTTAGTATACTCGGCTTACGATTGAATAGAGATGCGCTTGTCCACTCCATTTGTTCGATTCGATCCATGATTTTATCGGTTCGAATGGGAGGCGGTGAGGATTGACGAATCATTTGTTCGATCCCGTCCATCTCAGCGTATTCCGTGCGCTGCATATGTCCCATGGGCCTTCTCTCCTTTTTCACTAATTCGATCCATTAATTTTGCACGTAATCTTTCATACTTCTTGCGCAGCGTTGCTGATTTCAGGCCCATAATTTCACTAATCTCTTCAAATGTATATTGCTCCACAGCCTTCAAGAGCAAAATATGCCTCTCTTCTGCAGTGAGATAGGTTAGGAGATCGCTTACTATCGTTTCATGCTGGGAAAAGGCAATCTCTTGTTGTTCTGTCTCCTTCTCCACCTGCTTAATCAGATTAAGCCAACGGCTCTTCTTCTTCTTCAAATTAATCAGATGATGATAGGCAACTTTATATAACCATGCAGAAAAAGAAACTTGTCTATTATATTGATGTAAATTTTCATAGGCACGGATAAATATTTCTTGAACAGCATCTTCCGTTTCCGCATGATTTTTTAAAATATAGTAGCAGTATGTATACATTTGGCGTTCGAAATTGTGTAGGATCGTTCGGTAAGCTTGTTTATCACCAGCTTGTACTCGCGTTACGATTTCTTCAACATTAACGGACTGCACTACTGACTCCCCGGGGCTGGTAGATTGCAAGTGCTCAACTCCTTTCTTGTTGTCTTATTATATATAACAATCTGAACCGTTTATTTTGTGACACGTTCAATGAATTTTTTATTCTATGCACTGTAAAATAAGCGACCGTTTCATGTTAGCATAATATAACTGTACATAGTAGATACAAATTCGTAGATGTGCACAATAAGCGCCTCAGACGACTTGTTACCACATGGAAAAAGGGCAGTTCCAGCCATGCTAACATGGTTCTGGAGCAACCCCCCTTGTGTTTTATTTATTATCGATTGATCGGTATCGTGACTTGCAAATCCTTCAGATAGGTTCTCTTTCCTTCACTGCCCTTTTTTGCTCCGAGGATGCTCCAATCCTTGCTGTTTACCGTGTATGTATACGGCTTGATCGTGATGGATGTCACCTTGTCGTCAATCGAATAGTAGAATTGATCAACATGGTACTTGGTTTCCGGCTTTTTATTAAAGAACTCAATCCTTTCTTGATTTATTTCCTTCTCTTTGTTGTCGACAATCTCATAATAGACCTTGCTTGCATGATACTTCCCAGATTGCTCGGCAGAAGCAGGCACTGGTCCTTGACTGTCTAAAATGAGTCGGGTCGAAAATGGCGTCAGTTCGAGTTGCTTGACGGTATAGCTGAATTTTCCAGACGTTTTGGATGCTTCTGGCTTGATAACGAGCGGTTTGCTTTTCAACTCGATTGGAACCTTGAGCTCAAATGGTTCACTAACTTTTGTAACTTCAGCCTTAATGGTAAGCTCGAATTGCTCGGGCGCTTTGACTCCTTTTGCGACATAATTAAAATTATTTTTAGGACCAGAGAAACTGGCACTGTTCAATTTTATCGGCTTTCCATCAACTAATACCTTCGGGCTTAGCTTAATGTAACCCTTTAGCTGATCCTGCTCAGGGATGGCATTTTTTTTGATAAATTCATTGTTCGGATTTTTTTTCAGATCCTCCATGCTGAAATATGGGGATATTGCACCGTCCAGATCTGCTCCTTCTCGCTTGATTAAGATGGATAATGTAGAACCGTCGTACTTAACCTCTTCCAGCTTCAAGGTAATCCCGTCATGTTGCACACTCAAATTAGGCTTGTACAGGTAACCCTGCTCAATAGCCGTCTTTTCATCGATGCCGTCTAGTTTCAGCGCTGCTGCTGCAGGCAAATTCGCACCGAGCGCACCCGTCCCAAGCAGTGCTGCCACAGATATGGCGATTGCCGTTTTTTTGATTGACTTCATTTCTATCAATCATCCCTTCTAGTTGGAAATCATTTTTGTGTTATCGCTTGATTGGAATCGTAAGCTCCAAGTCTTTCAAATACGTTTTCTTATAAGTCATTTTCCCGTTGCTCCCCTTCTCCTCGAGGATAGCCCAGTTTTTGCTATTAATGGTATACGTATATGGCTTAATCGTGATGGAGGTCGCCTTGTCGTCCGTTGGATAGTAGAATTTATCAATATGGTATTTGGTTTCCGGCATTTTATGGAAGAATCCAATCATTTCAGGCCCTATCTCGTTGCCGTTGTTGTCGAATAACTCATAATAAACTGGACTTGCATGGTACTTCCCGGATTGCTCAGCTGAAGCAGGGGGCAAACCTTCGCTGTCCAGGATAAGCCGTGTAGAGAACGGCGACAGAACAATCTGCTTAACGGTATAGCTGAATTTTCCGGAAGTTTTGGATGCGCGATCTGGCTTCACAACGAGCGGTTTGCTTTTCAACTTCACCGGCACTTTGAAATCATAAGTTTCCTTCACATGCGTCACTCCGGCCTTAATCGAGAGCTCGAATTCGTCAGGGAGCTTCACCCCTTTTGCATAGTATTGATAGCTCTTATTTGCTCCAAAGGTCTCAGAGCTGCTTATGGTGATGGGTTTGCCATCGGCAAGCACCTCACACTCTGACTTGATGTAACCTTTGAGTTTCTCTTTCTCCGGGTTGATGGTAAAGGGGAAATCAAGATTCGCTCCTTCCGGACGCAATGCGAAGGATAATATCGTTCCATCGTAGCGAACATCGGTCAAAGTTAGGGTAATTCCATCATGCTTGACACTCAAATTAGGCTTGTATAGGTACCCCTGCTTGATAGCCGTCTTTTCATTGAAGCCATCTATCCTCAGTGCTGCTGTAGCTGGCATGCTGGAACTGAATGCTCCAATGCCAAGCAGTGCTGCAGTGGAAGTGACAATGATGGTTTTTTTGATCAAGCTGAACTTGTTTTTCGAATTAGGATTGCTCTCTACATGATTCATACGAATTCACCATTCCAATCTCTCTTGTTCTACTCTATATAACAATTTCAGTCGGCTCTTTTGTGACAGAAGGCATGATTATTTATAAGAACTGTGAAATCTGGCAACAAAAAAACGAGCCAATTAGCTCGTTCTTTGTCTATATTCATCTCTCAACATGCCATAGAATGCCAGATCGTAATGCCGGCCGAATCGATACACATGTTGTTTCAGTGTTCCCTCATAAGCGAGACCGATCTTCTCCATGATTCTCCACGATCCAGGATTAGAGGTGTATGCTTCAGCGAAAATTTTATGAAGCCCTAACTCTTCGAATCCATAAGATAGAAGCGCTTGAGCTGCTTCGGTGCCATACCCTTTGCCCCAATAAGGCTTACCAATCCAGTATGCTAATTCTCCTCGGTTATGCATTGCTGAGATGCTGATATTCATAATGCCGATTAAGTCTTCAGATGATTTCTCGCAGATTGCGAAAATGACTACTCTACCCTTCGCCTCAGCTTCCAGCATGCTGTTGATAAATGGCTCGGCCGCTCCGCTCGGATATGGATACGGAATATTTAATGTTGTCTTGGCGACGTCATAATCTCCAGCTAATTGTTCAATTCTCGCAGCATCGCTCAAATTCAGAGGTCTTAATGATAATCTATTCGTTTCAAGTTGTGGCATACTGGTGTCCCCCATATTCCTTCATGATTCATGAATTTAATAACAAGAAAATTGTTCGAATTCTACCATATTGAACCGGAATATACTAGTCTCCACACAAAAGAACCATGGGGAAATGATTATCCTCATGGTAAATTGCATGGTCTGTGCTGCAAATAAGCAGCGTTAGACAGCTCTACTAATTTCATTCTAATTAGACATGCTGAACAGCAAGTTTCTCTGCTTGTATGAAAATAAGGATGTCATCTCCCGGATCGCACATAGCTAAGGAGGTGGAGGTTGATTCGCTAAAGCGGGCACTCTCGCCCACTTCCGTCATTACTTATGATAATGTGGTTCATTTGACAGCAATTGAAGGGAATAACGTTGTCCCAGCTCTTGCCGCACCTCGATAGTCGAATCGAAAAATTCGCTCAGATGAGCCGAAGTCAGTTGATCGGCCGTATTGCCTGATGAAAATACAGATCCTTGTTTAATAAGCAGCGTTTTGTTGAAGCAGGGCATGATCTCTTCAACATGATGCGTAACATAGATGAGTGTTGGCGCTTCAGGCTCGCGTGCAATCGCTTGAATCATGTGGAGCAGTTGATCACGCGCGAAGATATCAAGTCCCGTGCACGGTTCATCGAGGATTAGAAGCTTCGGGGAAGCCATTAACGCACGCCCGATGAGCACACGCTGCCGCTCGCCCTGTGATAATGTATCATAAGTGCGGCCTAGCAGTCGCTCGCAGCCGAGCAGCTTAATTAAGGTTAATGCCTTGTCCTCATCAGACTCTTCGATGTTATCGTATAGTCCGATTGAAGCGAACTTTCCGCTAAGAACGATCTTCTGAACTGTTTCGTGTCCATGGAGTCTCTGCTGCAGCGAGGTGCTTACCCAACCGATCTGCTTCCGCAACTCGCGAAGATCGAATGTGCCGAATTTCTTTCCGAGGACGGATACGCTGCCTGAGGTCGGCCAGATATAGCCGTTAATCATATTCAGCAAAGTTGTCTTCCCCGAGCCATTTAGCCCGAGCAAGCACCAATGCTCTCCCTGCTTCACCTCCCAAGAGACCTGTTCCAGAATCATCTTGTTATCCCTATTCCAAGTTACATCGCGAACATCAATAACCATAACATCTCTCCTCTCCCTTGTGTGTTCGGCAGTTATTTGCTGTTTCTGCGGCTGCCTTGCGGCTCCAGATTGGCAAGCGACAAGCGAACGGCGGTATCGGCGTCTCTATTCGCAATCGCCTGCAGCAGTTGATCATGCAGCTCCGACCGGTCTTCATAATGCTGCGTGTCGACGATGAGGTGGCTTAGTTCACCGCGAAGCGCGCTGCAGAAGGCACGGTACAGATCAATCAGCACAGGATTGTGGCTCGCTTCTGCAATCGAACAGTGGAATTCCACATCATAATCTACATAGGCAGCGTAATTGCCAACCTCCAGTGCCTTTTTTCGTTCTTCAAGAAGCTGCTTCATTCGCTCAAGCTCCGTATCCGTGCGGCGCTCTGATGCCAAGCGTGCTGCCTGAGCATCCATCATGCTTCTCACTTCGGTAATGTGCACAGTCTCCGCTCTAAGCAGCCGCTGTTCCAACGAGTCTGAATCAGAAGGGCGTGAACGAACATACGTCCCATCCCCCTGTCGCACTTCCAGCACTCCAGCATGCACCAGAATCTTGACGGCTTCACGAATCGTTGAACGTCCTACGCCTAACATCTCCATCAGCTCCGGCTCGGTTGGCATTCGATCGCCAGGACGATAGTGGTGGTCAAGCGCATCGTGCAGCTGTTCAAGCACTTGATCCACCAGTTTGCGGCGAGGGACGGCAGAGAACTTGGGTGTATTCAAATTCATCAGATCATCTCCTGTTATAGAGGAGTATATTCCTTTTTTTACAAATGTCAATCCATTAGTTAGGTGTAACTCGAATCCTGCGAATGAAAAGCAAAAAACCGTGCATCGCACGGTTTTAGATAGTAAATTCGAATTTATGCATTCGTATCCTGCATCGCAGGAATATTGATTTCTTTGACACAGGCTGCTTTGGATAGTCCGATTACGCATGTGACGAGTGATAAGATATCTTGTACTGGGATGCGGGTACTGTCATAGGCAGAGAGTGCCTTTTCTGCGCCCTCTTCATAAGGAATTTCAGCAGCAAGCTCGCCTGGATTAATGCAGGTAACGGCTATCTGATCTTGGCGAACATGCTCACGCAGCGCATTCGTTATTCCTCGCAGTCCAAACTTCGACGCAACGAAGGAAACTTGTGAATTGTTCGTATGATCTAGCCCAGCCGTCGAACCAATGAAGATGATCTTGCCTGCTTCTGACTTGCGGATATTCGGAAGCAGCGACTGGATACATGTTATTGTTGATGTAATGTTGACTTGAATAATTCTGGCAATTTCCGCAGGATCATCATTGTCGAAATTGTAATCGTCCCCAAAACCATCTTGTTCCCAAATGCCTACATTGTATATGATTACATCAATCACATCTTCTGCAACTGCATTCGCTATACGGGAGGAAGCCTCCTGCTGCGACAGGTCAGCTTGAATCCAGATTCGCTTGACCCCATCTTTCAGATCTAAGCTGGACGGACGATTACGCGAGACAACCCACACTTGATCTCCTTGCTTGGGCAAACCTTTTACGAATGCATCACCTAGTCCCTTACTTGCACCGAAAATAATGTATTTTTTCATTATTCCATTCCCCTTTCAGGATTCGGATTATTTCGGATTAACCATCGGTTGTGAATCGGTTATTGCTACTCGCTGGGCGATTTGCGCTAGCTGCTGAATTCCCTCTCGTATTTGGATCTCGTTCATGAGTGAATAGCTTAGACGAATCCAAGATTGCATGTCGTTCAGCGGATCACATATATGACCAGGGACAAAGGAAATAGATTGCTGGAAACAGTTGTGCAGGAGTGCGCCACAGGAAATGTTGCTTGGCAGACGGAGCCATATGTTCAATCCGCCTTGCGGCGTTGTCCATCTCCAATCAATGGGGGCTGCCGATAGTTCCTCTTCCATTACGTCCCGTCTAATTTGCAGCGCGATCCGCAACTTCTCTAGGTGCTGCTGCATCCGTTCAGATTGATAATAATGAAGAAATATTTTTTGCGTGACGAGTGGTGTTCCGTTATCTGCAAGCGATTTGGCTGTAATCAGCGGATCGATCATCGATTTGCGAGCGAACACCGCGCAAATGCGCAAACCAGGAGCAACGTACTTGCTGAAGCTTCGCAGATAGACAACCCATCCATAGGTATCATACATGAATAAAGGCTGCGGCGGCCCCTCATCGAAATAAATATCATGAAATGCATCATCTTCCACAAGCATGCAACGATACCGCTCAGCCAATTCTACAAGTTGCTTGCGCTGGGACGGAGGAAGCGTATAACCCGTCGGATTATGGAAGGTTGGGTTCATATAGAACATTCGTGGACGATGCTGCTTCATCAGCTTCTCTATCGCTTCCAAATCGTACCCCTCCGGCGTGAACTCCACCGGTATCAATCGGGCGCCATGCCCTCGGAAGATGTCAATCGCAGCGCTGTATGTTGGCCGCTCTACGAGAATGGCATCGAGCGGTCTAATTAGGATTCTGGCTAGGAGATCAATCGCCTGCTGTGCACCCGTTGTGATCAGAATTTCGTCAATAGTCAGATCGACTCGATATTGCCGCATGAAATATTGACACAGCACATCACGCAGTTCCTCATCCCCTTGCGGTGTTGAATAGCTTCCCATGAGCTTGGGGTACTTATCGAATACTTTCTTTACGTATTCCGACAGGAACAGATTAGGCAGTAAATTCGGATCGATTATAGCTTGAGAAAATTTATAGTTAGCCGCCACTCGGTGAATATCGGACAGATTGCTTGTTAACTGTATGGCTGTTGAGCTGTTCTTACTATTGAAATAATCCAGTTCAACTGCTGACTTCGATGGGCTTACGTAGTAGCCGGATTTCTCCTTGACATAGGTCACACCGTGCTGCTTCAACAATTTGTAGACTTTGAACACGGTCAATCGATTCACGCCGAGTTCAGCGGCAAGGGATCGTACCGAAGGGAGCTTATCATGAGCCCCCCACTCTCCTCGTTCAATATTCGTCAATATGTAATCATATATTTGCTTGGATCGCATCGGCACGCCCCTTTCCTATCTGAACTTATATTGTACTACATTCATCTTCAATCTGTTCTATTTGAAGTAATCTGTTCTAGTTAAGCACATGTACGACCATACCATAGGGAATTACAGCAATCGTGATCCAGTCAGTATTGAAGCACGCATCTCAGACATGAATCCTAAAAACCTTCTATAATTATCCGAGCACTACCCCTAGTGCATTCTACTCAAATCTTGTACAGCTCATGCCGTGAAGTTGATGCGGTCAATCGGCCGCATTCACTTGGGTTGTAGCCATAGGTTTTCCGGAAGAGAGAAGCAAAATGGCTGACATTATGATACCCAACCATCATTGCCGTCTGGCTTACATTGGCTTCCCCTCGTTCCAGCACTCGTCTTGCTTCATTCATGCGCAGTTCCCGTACGTAACCAAATACAGTAGTCCCGAATAATGTCTTGAAACCTAGCTTCAACTTATAATCATTAAGTCCTGTTAAGCGCGCAAGCCCAAGCAGGCTGGGCGGCTGCTTCCACGTTCTTGTCAAGATATCCTTCGCTTCATACAGACATTGAATGTCTTCGGCAGTCAGCTTGGAAGTGGTCTGTTGCGCTTGCCCCTTCTCTTCCAAGCCATCTAAATGAAGCGCCAGCAGCTCAAGCGCTTTTCCTTCCAAATATAGCTTTTGGAGCGCGCCTTGGTAAGGGCACTGCTTCATCTGTTCTACAAGCAATGAGATCTGGGCTGAGCCAGCCGTTTGCTTACAGAAGACGGAGCTGCGAGTCAATCGTTCAAGCTCAGGAAGATCGTTGTCGAAATACCTGAGATCAATCCGGAGCTCCATATGCTGCATCCGTTCATTAGGGTGCAGCTGCGCAATCATGTTGGCTTCCTTGACATAGATGAGCGAGGACATCCCCGGGGTCATTGCATATTCTTGCGATGATGCTGACCAGCTGCCGCTGCCTGAAGTCGTATATGAAATTTCAAGATGCGGATAATGGATATCGACGTCCATCGTTACCGGACGATGAAATTCTGCGTCGAAAAAATTGATTTCTAGCCCTTTTCTTAAGAGAAATCGCTGTAGATGCCCTGTTCCGCTGGGTGCCAGAATGGAATAGATGCGCTTCTGGTCATTTGGCCGAAGTGAAGGAGTGATATCTATGAAATCTCCGAATGTATCGTTTAAGTCGCGGGAATCGATGTGCAGTTTCAAGACCTTCTCCCCCACTCCATGTCTATATAAGTTTCTGTATGGTACATGAACAAAGCAATCCAGTGTCGGTATATTCCTATGAAGCCTGGCAGGCTTAGATGTGACGATCCTGATGTGCCGTCCCCCAATGTTAGTCCAAATCGAGCAAATCCATGTATATATCTCCATATTAAAGCAAATGATTATCATTATCAATGAATGAAAATAAAAAATCTCTTTTTACCATTTCACTTGTCTTCTTGCCGTTCTTGTTATTTTTAGATGCTTATTAGTCTACGGTTAGAGTCTTATTTTATTTCTCGATAGCTGAATTGCTTATGGCCGTCTTATTCAGTACAGCAACCATAGTAATGCTCAATATAAGAACGAGTACACCCATGATTGCAAATGGAACATGCTTATCCAGCCGATACAGCATCGTGCTTAGAATAGGTGCAATTACCGCAGAAATTCCTTGTACGGCCGAAATCAGTCCTGCAACCCCTCCCTGTTGTTCACTGGATACCGCAAGCGATGCGCCTGTCATGAAGCCGGGCATCAACAATCCTGCCCCTACTCCGAACAGGGAGAACGCGATATAGTAGCTGAGTAAGCTATTAATAAACAAGAACAGTGCGATACTGCATAGAAGGAGCAGCGATCCGATGAGCAGCAGCTGCTTGGGATGCAGCTTCGATGTCTTCATTTGAATGCCCTGCGTCAAAATCATTGCGAATCCTGTCAGCATTAATCCCATGGATACCATGCGGGCAGTTTCTTGCGTAGTGAGTGCAAGCTGGTCTTGAAAATAGAAGCCGCCAACTACCTGCAGCGTAATGATACTGAGCATGGTAATCATCCCGGCTAGTAAGTTAAGGGGAATCCCTCTCTGGAACGGACTCACTTTGGGCGGCTTGGTGTGATTCAACTGCTTATGAGTAGGAACTAACATGAGCACGACAAAGAATGCGATAATCGGTAGTAATGCCCCAATATACAGAGGCCATATCAGCCCAATAAATGCGAATACAGCGGCAATTGCAGGACCGAGCACAAGCCCAAGCCCGTTTGCTGCCCCTATAAGGGCCATGCCTGAAGAACGCCCCTTCTCATCGGTTACGTCAGCCATATACGCCTGTGCGGATGAAGGTACAGCTGGAATGAACATGCCAACCATGGCTCGTGCAGCGATTAGAAGTCCAAGGAGCAGCCCCCCTTCTATTGCTCCATGTAATCCGGCATACATCGTTGCAGTGAAAATGACATAACTGACGAACATTCCGATGAAGCCCATTAAGATAACCGGCTTTCTCCCTTTGAGATCACTGAGTCGTCCCCATACAGGAGCCATAATGGCCATGGCGACAGAGCCTAATGAAATGATGATGCCTGAATGCACCTCACTTAATCCCAATTCACGAATGAGCGGCGGCATGACCGGCGCAATGATCATTAACGCTACCATCGAGACAAATACACTGAAAAATACGCTAAATCGAATTCTAGCCATCTTGAATGGCCCTCCTCTCCCCTACATCTTCTTCGGATGATTCCCTCTAGATGGTATAAGAAAAAGGATTGATCCTGCTACCGCAAAACGGATTGATTATGCCGGTAAACGGATTTTTCTTGATCCCGGGAGAGAAATAATTGCGGTTGAGGAAGCCAACAATATTTTAACTCTTGCTCCTGTTCCATATGTAGGTTCTGAAAGATTCTATACAATTCGATTATGAATTAACTGATAGATTCTGTCATGTTATCTAACTTAGAAGAGCATGCAGATTGCCTTTGCAAGAATATAGCAGAAGAAATGTGAACCATTGATCGGACTTGAAATTATTCATATGAACAAAGCAAAGAATCGGCAGCTTCCACGCCTTTCTATGAAAAGTGTATTACTGCCGATTCAATGCGTGATATTAATTATTTCGTCCTAATGATAGTGATTACGTAATTGCTACACCAGCGCTTGCATACCCTGCAACCGTAGTACCCAATGTCAGACCTGTTGTTGTAACCGAGAAGACCATTAACAAACGAGTCTCTGTTGTTACAGGTATTGACAACCCCGTTGTTGCTCCATGAGAAATAGTACCAATTGCTACGATTCCAGAAAGTGATGGTGCTAGTGTAACGATAGCTCCTGGAATTGGAGTGAATGTGTTGTTCGGTGTAGTTGATTCCCATAATTGTGCCTGTATCGTTGCAGTTGCTCCAATTAGACTAAGGGCTATTGTCGTACTGAAGTAAGCAGAAATAGACGTAATTATGCCATTACGCGGCATCGAGAATGCCATGTTCAGAAGCAGACCTGCTGCTCCTGTAAGATCAATCGTTGCACCTAATGCGCTTACGGTCGGCGCAGAGTTTCCAAATCCAATCAGTCCGCCTGTTCCTACCAATCCGCCTGCGAGCGTGGTCAATAGTACAGGTACACCGGAAGCAAATGGGATAATGGCTCCTGTACCAGGAACTCCAGTTACGCCAGTAGCACCTGTAGTGCCTGTAGCTCCAGTAGCGCCGATAGCACCTGTTACACCTGTAGTTCCAGTAGCACCTGTTGCGCCAGCACCGCCAGTAGCACCTGTTGCGCCTGTAACACCAGCAGCCCCCGTAGCGCCTGTTGCGCCTGTAGTACCAGTAACGCCAGTACTAGGGCCGGTAGGGCCTGTCGGCCCTGTTGGACCTACAGATATCGGTGTAGACAAGATGCTATCTAGTTTATTCTGCAGAAGAAATTCTTTTTTGGTTAAGTCTTGAATTGTATCTCTTACACTTTGGTTTACAAGTAAAATGTCGCTAATTGTAGCAGGTGGAGAAGTAACACCTGGTAAAGTACCTAAAGCAAACTGAATTTTTTCACCTTCAGCATTAATAATGTGGCTTAATCCGAGCTCTTCCAAAGCAATAGAAGATAACAATAAATTGATTGCATCGTCTCTAGTTACAGAAATAATAGGAGTAATATTAGGGATATTAGATTGTGACAAATGAAATCCCTCCCGCAAGTTGTATTTTCAATTACCCTATAATTATATGAACATATGAAAGAAATGATTGGGTAAACAACGCAAGGTAAAGACATAAAGTATGTTCCGTTTCTACGCGTCATTACAGACGTGTACTCCTATAATTAGGCTGGAAACCAACATCGTGTTTACATCCAATGAAACGATAGTAAGGTGGATACTGATCGTTATTACACTTGCTCTCATCGTATGGACATGATCTTATCTTCCTTCCATTGATTAACGTATCGAAGTAATCTGTTCTATTTGTAGTAATCTGTCCTATCTCACAGCGTGTATGATCAATCCAAAAGGAGGAGGAACCATGGTTATCTTCAATTATGTGCTCGTTTGTCTTATCTTCAGCACAACCTTCCTAGCGGTGAAAATTGGTGTGGACGCCTCTGCCCCGCCTTTCCTGTCAGGGGGGCTTCGATTTTTCATTGCTGGAATCCTATTGTTCAGTTGGATGCTATGGAGGAAGAAAGCAAGCCTGTCCTTGTTATTGCACAAAGATTCGCTCCTTACAGGGATAGGTCTTACGTTCGGAACTTTTGCTGCTCTATATTGGGGAGAACAATTTGTTGCTTCGGGGATCGCAGCGATTCTGTCAGCTACAGCGCCTATTCTAGTACTTGTGCTGCAGATGATCTTCATGCGCCACAAACCCACCATTCACGCTTTACTAGGTTGTGTCATAGGATTCCTAGGAGTTGTTCTTATGCTAGTACCTGGGATCTCAGTATCGGCAAGCGTATGGGTTATTGTCGGCAGCATCGTTATAATCTTAGGTCAATTGTTCTATGCAGGGGGTGCAATTTACTCCAAACGGGTTGCAAAGCGCTTTGCAACTACGTCACCATTTGCACTTAATGCGGTTCAGATGATATATGGAGGAGCTCTACTGCTTACTCTATCCGCATTTACGGAGGATTGGGACTTTGGGAGTATGCTATCTGGTCGCGCACTTGGCTCATTGCTTTATTTAATTGTGATTGGTTCGATGATTGGGCATAGCCTGTTCTATTGGCTTGTCGCCAAGACGACGCCAATATTTGCTTCTACTTGGCTGTACGTATCTCCGATGCTCGCGCTCGTAGTTGGCGTACTGTTCTATGGGGAGAGGATCACATGGGTATCGGCTGCTGGTGCAGTAATCATTATTGTCGGCACAGCCTTTATCAATTACGACAGCTTGAAGCAATTGTTCCAGCGGCCAAAGAAAAGCCATACTGATCTCCAAACAGTACAGTCTGGATGAATCACAGCAATAAAATAAGCTCTCCCGAATGTGTTCCTTCGAGAGAGCTCTTTCTCCATTTTCGTTCATATTCTCCAAAGAAAATGATACATTTTGCAGAAAAGCAAAGATCTATCATGTTATTTCGCCAATACTTCAACAACAAACGTCTTCACAGCAATGAAACGACAAGCAGATTATACAGCATAAGTGGCATCCAAATGATTCGCACCATACAGAGCTTATTTCTTGACCCAGGAATCCTTCAACGGTACGATCCGATGAAATTCGAGATGTGTGCCCTCCCTACCTTGCTCCCTGGCAAAATAACCATGTCTGATAAACTGGAATCGCTGTTCTGTTAGAGCTTGTGCTGCCCAAGGCTCCAACATAACGTTTGAGATACGAGTATGTGAGTCTGGGCAGATTCGGTCAGTCCAGATGATGTCGTTATCCTTCGGCACAGACTCATCTAGCAAGAGGTTTTCGTACAAATGAACGACGGCCTCCACCGCATGAGCAGCTGACACCCAGTGAATGGTTCCCTTCACTTTCCGTCCAGTAAAGCCTGTGCCGCTCTTCGTGACCGGATCATATGTGCATCGAAGTTCTGTAATTTCGTCGGTTGCTGGATCTTTGATTACTTCATCACACCGGATAAAATAAGCACCCTTCAATCGAACCTCGCCATTTGGACGTAGCCGGTGGAACTGGCTTGGTGGCTGCTCCAGAAAATCATCTCGCTCGATATAAATGGTTCTCGAAAAGGGAACATCCCGTTGGCCCAGCTGCTCATTATGAGGATTGTTCTCCAATTGCAGCCATTCTACCTTATCCTCAGGATAGTTTGTTATGACAACCTTTAACGGGTGCAGTACTGCCATGATGCCGCTAGTTCGGTCTTGAAGATCCTGTCTTGCGTAATGATCCAGCAGCGAGATATTCGCGGTGCTCTCCGTCCGAATACTGCCGATCTCTTCGATGAATGCGCGTATACTCTCTGACGTGTACCCTCTTCTACGAAGGCCCCGAATCGTTGGCAATCTTGGATCGTCCCAGCCCTCAACGAGTCTCTCCTCGACTAACTGACGTAAGTAACGCTTGCTTGTTACGACACCCGTAAGATTCAATCGTCCGAATTCGCGCTGCCTTGGAGGCTCTGGAACTTCGAGTTCGCGGAGAACCCACTCGTACAGCGGACGATGGTCTTTGAATTCAAGCGAGCATAACGAGTACGTGATGCCTTCGATGGCGTCTTGAATCGGATGGGCAAAATCATACATTGGGTATATACACCAGTTATCCTTGGTTCGATAGTGCGCAGCATGAATAATTCGATATAAAACCGGATCCCGCAAATTCATGTTCGGCGAGCTCATATCGATCTTGGCGCGAAGCACTTTAGATGCGGTAGGAAAGACTCCTTGTCTCATGTTAGTAAATAGCTCTAAGTTCTCTTGTATCGTGCGGCTGCGATAAGGGCTATTTCGGCCAGGCTCTGTCAACGTCCCCCGATATTTCGCTACTTCGTCTGGCGCAAGATCGCAGACATAGGCCTTCCCTTTTCTAATTAAGGTCACAGCTGCTTGGTAAATCTGCTCCGAATAGTCCGATCCATAATAAATATAATCGGGGTCATATCCAAGCCATTTCATATCCTCAATGATGGAGTGAACATAATGGATGTCCTCCTTCAGAGGATTCGTGTCGTCGAATCGCAGATGAAATGAGCCTCCATACTGCTTCGCAAGCATATAGCTTGTGTGGATGGCATAGGCGCTCCCAATGTGGAGATAGCCATTCGGCTCTGGGGGGAACCGCGTGCACATGCTTCGACTGAACGGCGAAGCTTCCTGTTCCTCATGTATGAGTCTGTATAAATAATGGTCAGTTGAATAGGCAGTATCTTGATTCATGGTGACGCCTCCTCATGAACTTGTGGGGTGAATCGAGTGTTAACACATATCTAAAAAACGCAATAAAAAAACCTCACCTCCAAGACGTTAAGTCTTGGGGACGAAGTTATCGTGGTACCACCCCGGGTTCATTAATATGTCGCCATATTAATCTCATCAAGTACGGCATAAGAAGCATGCTTATACTCTAGCTCTGTAACGGGAGCTCCCGTCATGCCATCCCACGGTTGAACGGATCCGGCATGCTGCTCAGAGGCTTGGTTCGGGAAATGGCTCATTGCTCCTTCTCAGCTGCAGGAGCTCTCTGTATATGGGCATATTTCCTTACTCTTCTCATCATCGCGTTTCTTTTATTGGGATAGATAATAACAAATCATTCCACCAATGTAAAGTCGGATGTTAGACTGCTTTGTGTGAGAACATGATGGCAATGGCGCACCACAGAACATGACCGTATCCGTATTGCCTACTCCTTACTCCCCTCTTGATGACATGATTCCTCTCTCGATTGTGCCCGCTTGTATCGAATAGAAACAGCGAGCAGCAGAAGCGGGACTAAGATTCCGAAGGTAGCAACGAACGGAATCCAGGTTGTCTTGTTATAATCGCTGTAGTGCACCGAGCTCGGATGAACAATTATGGAGAAGATGACTAATAGAAGACCTAACGGATACACAAGGATGCGGTAATCGTGCAGTCGCAATGTCTGTGACAGACCTACACACGAGACGTAAAAATACATCGACATTTTGAAGTAAATGGTAATGAACCACATGACAGCTACAACTACTTCGACATGCTGAAAAAAAGTACCTACCATAATTCTTTTTGCCAGCGCATAGCTCGGATATAATTGCCGTGAAGTTGTCTCTGCTCCGAGAACCAGGATCGTACAGGCGATAATGATTGTCAACACAATACCGGCTAGAAGCACTCCGATATAGAACGCTTTTGTTGCTTTGCTCACTTCTGGAGTGGATGACGGATAGATCATTAAGAAGACGACAGCTGGAAACAAGTATATACTGCTGAACAATAATGTCGCACGGATCATCGGCTTCATACTCGACTCGAAGATAGGCTGAATCTTATGTATATCGATCTGTGGCGCAATGCATAACAATAGAATGAGGAGCAAGAGTATGAAGTATGGAAATACAATCTCTGCAGATCTTGCAAGCACCTCTAAGCCTAAGCGCACGCCCATAACAACGATGAATGCGAATATGATATTCGTAGCGATCATAGGAGTATTGGGCAATATCTGAGTTGTCATGAAGAAGCCCATATAGTTTAGCAGCTCCGATGAAGTAATTAATGCAAAGAAAACGAAGAACCACGAAATAGCTGTCCCAATCCATTTTCCTAAGCGCTTCTCAATCATTTCAACGAGTGTCATTCTCGGATGATGCTGTGCGACGATGCTATACAGCTTCACAAGAAGCATGCTTATTCCAATGCTAATAATTGAAGCAATCCATGCATCCTGCTTCACCTCTTCTGCCAAGCTTGAAGGGATAACTAAAATCGCAGTTCCAACGGAATATAAGAAGACGAGAATTGTAAACTGACGAACGCTGATATTATTCTGTTCCCCTTTTCCCATCATGATTGCTCCTCTCGTTCATCCCTTCAAGAATGTTGAAATCAGGCGTGTAATTGGTTTATAGATGGTTGCAACCATGTCCAGCGGACTTGGTACCTTAACATGAAATGCCAGAGCGATGCCAAGTACTGTGCCGAGTGTAAGCAGTGTACCGAATGCGACAGCTTCTTGTTTACTTCCGCTCTTCGACAATGCTGGGTATTCCATGATAATAATGGTGGCTGCAATAATGAGGATCCCTAAACTAGCTAAAATATGTCGTAATCCTCCATTTCCTATATTGTGGATATTTGTGATCAATCTATTTCAATTATCGTCGTTGAGCATTTTTTTAAACGAATTGGGAAAAATTTTTCAATGCAAGCAGCTCATCATCATTGTAAGGAGCTCTTGTGCAATGTACGAAGCTGATCGCTCCTTAATATGTCCTTCACAGGCGGAACGGGCGGTGCAATGCCGAATGAGACTGCATCCGTATTTACGATGTATCCCGGCAACCGCTTGTTCGTTATGATTTCGACAGGCTTACCGCAATTGCTGTACGGAGAATTAGGTTTTAAGCGCGTCTTACTTCGGATTAGAATTGACTATGCGGATGAAATGAAATAAAATACATCTATATTAAGTTGAATAGGCGATGGAGTTCGCCATAACCGCCGTCTAGGCTAATGACTCCTACCAGAGAATAACTTCCCTGGTAGGAGTCTGTTTTTTTGTCCAGAATGGTAAAGACAGAAAGGATGATGAGATGTTGTGAAGAAATGGAGAGGGTTGCTCGTACCTGTCTTACAGAAATCTACATACGCCGCTATTATGGCTTCTTTATTAAAGTGGATTGTACTTGGGAGTATCGTTGGGCTATTGACTGGTTCTGCTTCTGCGATATTTCTCATCAGCTTGGACTATGTTACGGGGACGAGAATCGAGCATCCTTGGTTGTTGTACCTGTTGCCGCTGGGCGGTGCTGTGGTCAGTTACATGTATTTGAAATTCGGTAAGAACAGCGCGAAAGGCAATAATCTTATTATTGAACAGATTCATGATGGCAAAGAAGCGATTCCACTGCGTATGGCGCCCCTAGTCTTGTTCGGTACGCTCATTACGCATCTGTTCGGCGGCTCCGCAGGCCGTGAAGGGACGGCAGTCCAGATGGGCGGCAGCTTATCCGAATGGCTTGGCAAAATGCTGCGAGTCGATCACACTGATCGTAGAATTCTTCTCATCTGCGGCATTAGTGGTGGGTTCGGTTCTATATTCGGCACCCCGCTTGCGGGTACAGTATTTGGACTTGAGGTGCTGGCCATCGGACTCATCCGTCACGAGGCCTTGGTTCCAGCATTCGTAGCGAGCTTTGTCGGGAATATTGTCACCTCGTCAGTATGGGGAGTATCACATGTCCATTACGTCGTCAATGAATTTCCGGAGTTATCGCTGCTTGTACTGGGAAAGGTTGTGCTGGCCTCCATCTTGTTCGGACTTACGAGCCGGCTGTTCAGTCAACTGACCCACTATTTGAAAAAAGGGTACGCCAAGCTATTCGCAAATCCGATGCTCAAAAGTGCAGTAGGCGGACTTGTTATTATCGCATTTGTGTATATCGTCGGATCACGCGATTATCTTGGCTTAGGAATTCCGCTTATTCAGAACTCATTTACGGAGGACGTATCTCCATTTGCCTTTCTTGGGAAGCTCATTTTCACTTCCTTTACGTTGGGTGCAGGCTTTCAGGGCGGTGAGGTCACGCCGTTATTTGCCATCGGAGCTACATTAGGCAATGCATTGTCGGGCATCTTGCAGTTGTATGCCCCCTTCTTGGCTGCACTCGGATTTATTGCCGTATTTTGTGGAGCAACGAACACACCGATCGCCTGCTTCCTGATGGGAATTGAATTGTTCGGTTCTGAGGGCGCCATTTATATGTTTATCGCCTGCTTAATCAGCTATTTATTTTCAGGTCATACCGGTATCTATACTTCACAACAAATTGGAGTATCTAAGGCGAAATTGATACGGATTGCAGCAGGAAGTACGATTGGCGCAGTCAAAACGGAGCAGCGGCAACAGGATCGTACTGAGTAATATGACGATAACCACGGAATGAGGCTGTCCAATTCGTTAGCTTACCTTCTGCGGGATCCTATCTAATAAGACAAAGGTCGAGTTCAGGGTAATATGGCGCCCTGCTCTCGACCTTTTTTTCATGACTATCCGATTTAATTGTGGATTGCGTCACATTCAATGGAAAATAGGAGGACTTTCCCATCTTACTTGTGATGACTCAGGCTATCTCATTCCTACTTATTCGGATGAAGATACGGATATAGTCGAAGCAGCATCGGTCTCTGTTACGCTTAGACGGTTAGACTGGAACTCGGCCCTGATGCATATCCGTGCTTGTGTAATTCAAGCAATGCTTCGAGACGGGCCTTATATCGATTGACGAGCACCTGAATATTGGAATGCTCATAGTCCCGTGTGTTGTACACGAACCGAACGACAAGCTGCCCTGCTACAATCATGGCAACCGCCTCTAATTGATACATTCGTCCATTGTCCAGTCCTATCGTATCACCTGGCGGCATCGCTGAGAACGTAAAATTTTCATTATTCAGCTCGTTACCGAATTGACCCATATAATTGAAATTTATATTTGCCTTCCTCTCCAAAATTGCTGTACCGCTTGCTGACTCATGCTTGGTCAAATACTTCAGTACCCCATAATTCATTCCCTTGTTCGGAATGCTGCGCAGCATTTGCCGAGTCTGTTCGACAGCTGCGGGAAGGGAATCGGCTCGTGACATATCGAGAATGATCGGATACATCGTCATGAACCAGCCGATCGTACGCGACACCTCGATCTCTTCCCCGATTGCTTCTCTTCCATGGCCTTCAACATCCAAGCGAAATGTGCGTCCGCCACTCCAATCCGCAAGCGCCATTCCGAACGCAGTTAGCATGAGGTCATATGCTTCCGGGCTTGCTGACGTATTATTGCTCCGAAGCAGTGTGTCGGTTGCTTCCGAAGAGAATTCAACCGCAATCATGCCATTATCGCTCCATACGCCAAGATCGGCAGCTTGCACATCGCTGCGTATACCGAGCGGTAATGGATCTCCAGAATATTGTTCAAGCGCAAGCCAATAAGGAAGTTCCTGAATAACCTCATCCTGATGAGCATAGGTGAGTAATCTCTCTGCCCACTGCTTCAGAGAAGTTGACTTTGGCCTAACACGCAGTGGATGTCCGTTCACCAACTGATCGTATCCATCAGCAAAATCTTCGAGGAGCACACGCCAAGCATATCCGTCTACAATCAGATGATGAATCGTGAGCAGCAGGTGATCCCCACCCTTCGTACGGAATAGACCAAGCTTGACAATTGGGCCCTTGTAGAGATTAATACTCTGCTGCAGTTGAGTTGCAATCTGTTCCATTTCTCGCTCAGGATGGTCAGCATCTTCTAGATCGTATGATACGAAATGATAGAAGGGCCCTTCATCCGGCTGGCGGATGGTCTGAACGATCGACTTTCCATCTGAGCGGTAGGTCATTCGCAATGCATCATGGTGAAGAACAAGATGGTCAAATACATGTTCGATGTGCTCTTGCACAAATCTCGTCTTACTGAATAGGACGAATGACTGATTCCAATGATGCGGGTTCGCGAACCGCTGCTCCCAGAACCACTGTTGTATAGGTGTGAATGGAACGACTCCAGTTATGATCTCGTTCTGAGTGCGCTTATCTGTAGATCTCATGCGGGCGGCTGCCTCACCCAACGTTGGGTATAAATGCAGTTCCTTTACTGGCAAGGTATATCCGTATTGATGCAATCGTCCCATGAGTTGAAGCGCTTTGATGGAATCGCCGCCGAGCTCCCAGAAGCTGTGGTGTAATCCGATTGAGTGCCTATTTAGCGTCTCTGCCCACAGCTCCGCCAGCAGCTGCTCACGTTCGGTAACAGGCGCAATATACGGTTGATTGCCAGAAGACAGTGCGGTCATGTGAAGCAGTGCATTGCGGTCAATCTTGCCATTGTGTGTTAGCGGCATGCTGTCAATCTTCATGAAGTGTGCAGGAACCATATAGCTAGGAAGCTGATTCAGCAGCTGAGTGCGAATGTCTGAGATCACGAGTTCTTGATCCGTGACAATATAGGCAGATAGCGTCGAGTCGGAAGTATCTTGCTTGATCATAAGCACGGCAGCTTCTTGAATGCCTGGCAAGCGCTGCAGCTGCGATTCAATTTCACCAATTTCAATTCGATAACCACGAATTTTCACTTGGTCGTCTGTTCGACCAATGAATTCGAGTTCCCCGTTAGGAAGCCATCTGGCATAATCACCGGTCAAGTACATTCGCTTCCATCCATCCGAGTCGAAGAAGGGGTTCGCTATGAAGCGCTGCTCTGATTGCTCCGGTAGATTGAGATATCCGCGAGCAAGTCCTATTCCGGTGATACATAGCTGTCCTTGTGCCCCAATTGGCTGCAGCTGAAGATGCTCATTCACGATATATACGAAGCTATTCGCTAACGGTCTGCCAATGCTATAGGCTCCTCCCGTTTGCGCGTCTTTCTTGATCGACGTGACAACACTGTTCTCGGAAGGGCCGTATTCAATTACAATTTCAGTGTCGGACTGAAGCTGCTTGCTTCTCTCTATCACCGCATCACTGACCCGCTCGCCTGCTAAGGTAACAATCCGAAGACTCGACATATCTTCTGTTGATAATCCAGTGAGTAAAGACCCATATAGGCTTGGTGTGGAAATAATATGATAGACCTTCTCTTGTATAATCAAGTTACGTAGGGCATAGAAGTCTTTCATCGCCTCCTCAACTGCCAGCACAACTGTCGCTCCCATAATAAGCGGTGACCAGCACGTCGCCACAAAACCATCGAACGCGAAGGAAATCAACGGGAGCACGGTGTCTCCTACCCTTGTCTTGTATTCTTGGTTCCGATAATGCAGAGTGCTGCCGAATGATTGATGCTCGATCATCACCCCCTTCGGATTGCCGGTCGACCCGGAGGTATAGATGATATATGCAAGGCTGTTTGGAGCAGGGTGAGTGGCTTGAATGTCATCTTTTGAAATGTCACTTAATAGCTTGCTTTCTATCCTACTTTCTTGCTTGTCGCTGTCTGCGGTGCATTTATCTAGATCCAACCATTCATATGCTCTATCGATTTGGAAACGCCTTTCTAGGCCTCGATGCGTAACGATGACTTTGACACTACTGTCTGTAAGCATAAATGAGATTCGTTCATGAGGGAGTGCAGGGTCTAGCGGAATGTAGGCCGCCCCAGCTCTCCATATCCCGAGCATGCTGACAATAGTATCGATAGATCGCTCCATCAGGATGCCTACGACATCGTCCTGCCCGATACTTTTATTCCTTAGATGTGCACTCAATCGGTCGGCTCTGTAACTTAATTCTCGATAAGTGATGGATTTCTGGTCGCATCGAATGGCTATAGCTTCAGGAGTTCGTTCGCACTGCTCATTGAACGCTTGGACGACTAAGAGAGTGGGATTGGACTCTTTTGTTTTAGCTGCCTGAAAGGAAGTCATCAGCTCTGCACGCTGCTCAGGCGTGCAAATTTCGGTTGAGTCGATAGAGCGTTCAGGCTGTGCAAGCACTTCCTCGATTACATATACATACTGTTCAAGCTGTCGCTGTATTTCTTCTGAACTGAACTTAGTTATCTGATAATCAAAGTGCAGGGACAATTCGTTTGTCGCCACGACTCGCTGTACCCGAAGCAGGAAGTCATTTTCCTCATAGCCACAATGGATATGCTCCCATTCATATTGAACGTACTCATTGCTGTGTTCATTCGATGTATCCGTCTCCCGGTATTCAATGGATGTTTGAAAGAGAGGTGAACTGTCGCCTGTTTTGGAGCGAATGTCCTGTACAAGCTGATTGAATGGGTATTTCTGATGCCTTGCAGCTGAGAATTGCTTTTTGTTCACTTGCTTAATGAAGGAGATCCTGTCTTGTTCCCCTTCTATCTGGAGGCGGAGTGGCACGGTGCTGACGAACATACCTAACATGTTTTTCTCTGCTCTATTCGTTCGATTGCTTAATGTCGTGCCGATGACTTGATTTTGGTTCCCATTCCACTTGTATAAATAAATGCCGAGTAGTGCAGTGAATAACGTAAATGGACTAACTTGATGCTTTTCGCAGAATTGATATACGTGCTTTTGCACGGAGGCAGACAATGGATAAGTTATACGATCGGATTTACAGGTGGGATCATGCAGTAGGAGTGGCGAGATTGTATGTGCGCTGTCAGAGGGATGTGCTTCAAATTCCTGCAGCCAATATTGTCGGTCTTTCTCCCGGCGCTCAGATTGCTCGTACTCCAGCTCACTAGCGATGAACTGCAAGTAGGAAGGTCGATGTGACTCAGGCAAGGTTGCACCTTGTACAAGGCAACTGTAATAGGCAAGAATATCATCAATGATAAGCTGCTGGGAGATTCCATCGTGAATGAAATGATGAAAACGCTGGTATAATACACAATCCGTAGCATTAATCCGCAACAGAATGAACTCAAATAGATCGGTATCCTTCCACGGCATTGGCACTTGAGCTCTCGCCTTCTCCCATGATTGTACGTCAATACCGACAGCATCAATGACTGGAACCTCATAACTTTGATACTTGCTGATGTATTGTCTTGGCTCCTGTCCGTCCCTCTCTACGATACGAAGACGCAGAACTTCATTTCGTCTTAAGAGCTCATTTACAGCTTGCTGCAGGAAAGGAATCTCCAGATTGCCTTGTTTCGACTTCAGCCGCAACGATACTGAAATAATGCCTAAGCTTGTATTCGGCTGCATATTCTCCATGTACCAAATTCTAAGTTGAGGATGTGTAAGTGACCAATCATTCATCAGACTCGCCCTTCCCTGTCAAATTCATCTACTAGCACATTGAAACATGCCATTGGAAAGAGGGTCAATCAAATATTTTCTAAAAAGAATTGTTCATTTGATAATTTCTTGTAAATACCGAGAACGCAGCTATAATTGTATAAATTTCGCAAAATCGGTGAAACTATCCGCACCGAAATGCAAAACCTTATGGAGACATAAATAAATGAACTTACATGCCAATGTACTTTTCTTTCGGCTATTGCTGTTAAGTATATCCATTCCTTTGGCAATGGTCACCCTCGTGCCAAATATGGTTGAAGCAAAACCTTTGAATACCGTTGAATCGAAGCGAGATGACTACTCGATCATCATCTTCCCCCACCTTCATCGCCTTGTTGTGCAACAGCATAACAAGACAATCAAGTCTTATCATATCGCAGTTGGTGATCCCGCTACCCCAACCCCCACGGGTGAATTCCGTATCATATTTAAGGGGGAGAACTGGGGGCCATCATTCGGCCCTCGTTGGCTCGGCTTGAATGTGACATGGGGATACTATGGTATCCATGGTACCAATAAGCCCTATTCCATTGGACGTCACGCGAGTCATGGTTGTATTCGTATGCGCAATAAAGATGTTATTGAATTGTATGAGATGATTCCGATTGGCACGAAAGTAACGATTATGGGACATGCACTGGGTGATTTAAGGCATAATCCACGTGATTTAGCGGAAGGTGATGTTGGCGGAGATGTGCAATTGATTCAGTCGAGGCTGCAAAGTGCAGGATATTACACAGGAAGGTGTGACGGCAAGTTCAGATCAAGCACGACACAGGCCCTCAAGCGTTATCAACGCGATCACCATCTAGAGCCAAATGGCGTTGTTTCCTTCCCTATTTATGTACATCTTGGATTGGTAGAATGAGCGCGGGTCTGCACTCTTCACATTAGCTGTTTTAGGATGCTTCCAAGATACTGCTTATGCACCCTATCGTCATTCTGAGAGGATAGAGTGCATGCTGTTTCTTTTACATGTCTCGAATATCCGAAAGTGCGGGTGCGAAATGCTTCTAAGTAAGTGAATCCCAAAAAACAAGGGAAGCTGTTCAAGCAGCCTCCCTTAGTTCGTAGTCATAACCTTGTTTCGGTTTTGAAAGATGGTATTTTGCTTCAAATCCTACAAGACAACTCTCCAATTATGACTGTACTCGGCTGTAATGGTTCCCCGCTTCCTAATATAATCCACGATTAATTCGGCCATATCTGTCGGCAGATCAAGCACAATCGGCTTATTGGCGAACATGACATAATTCCCCCCGCCCCCGGCTCGGTAATTGTTCATAGCCACATCATATTCAGCGTTCATCTCAATTGGAGCGCCGCCAATGGTTAGCGTAGTAACGCGCTGTCCTACCGGACGAGAGACTTGAATCTCATACTCAATCCCTGACCACATATCATAATTATAATGCTGGGGCTTCGGATATAAGAACGCTTCACTTACCTGTATCTGATCCCCTTGCTCCGATAATGCAAAATAAGAGGCAGATTGCTCCAAGGCGTCCTTAATATCTTGACCCGAGACGCGAATGACTCTTAGCGTATTCGGATACATATAGTTGGCCAGCACCTGTCGCATCGTAATCTCTCCATAGAATCCTGGCGCACTATCATCGAAGAGAGCGGTATTCGATATTTCGGCACATCCGTATTCCATTTGAACCCGATTAATGAATGCGATCAACGGATGGTCTGCAAGCCGGACTTGCGACGGATCATCGACCAACATATTGCCTTCCATAGTACCAATCGGTTGATCCAGCCAATGTTGAACCTTCTGTTCGATGTCATGGATCGCTTCCAAGATACGTTCGTCAGGGACTGTTCCCTCTACAGAAATGAACTGAGATTGACATTGCACGAGTGTCCATTTCCCCTCTTGCTTGGTCATGCAGATCTCCATGAATCCAATTCCTTGCCCGTGTGAGCTCGGTTGCGCGATCCATACTCCGTTCACCTGCTCATCTACAATCATTCTGTGCTGATGACCGGTTAACAAGATGTCGATTCCGGGAACGTCCATACAAATTCGATAGCCTTGATTTTCCCCTGTATCTGCCTCTGTCAATTCGCCAGTACGCATGTCCCGCTCGAATCCGCCGTGATAGGATACGACAACGAGATCAACCTGCTCTTCATTTCGAAGAATGTTCACCCAGCGCTTCGCCTCATCAACCGCATCCTCGAAGCAGATTCCTGCAATATGCTGCGGGAGTTCCCAGTTGGGTATATACGGGGTTGTTAGGCCCAGTATGCCAATCTTAAGTCCATTCGCATACTCCTTTACAATATAGGGCTTGCCAAAGTAAGGTTCTCCGTCTTCTGCTCGAAGCAGATTTGCGCTGAGCCATGGAAACTGAGACTCCTTAATCGCCTGCTTCAAATAGGGAAGCCCATAGTTAAATTCATGGTTCCCGATTACGGCAGCATCTGCCTTGATGTGGTTCATGCAGGCGACCATTGGATTAGGCAGCTCTTGTTGTATGCGAGCATGATAATAGGTTAGCGGTGTGCCTTGAAGCAGATCGCCATTGTCGATCAGTACAGATTCCTTATACTGATGGCGCAGAGTGTCAATAGCGGTCGCCATTCTGGCTAACCCTGCTTCAATATGCTGCTGATCCGCATAACGATAAGGCATAACGGTTCCGTGAATGTCACTTGTATGTATGATGGCTACTATGCAGGAATCACTGTTTTCGTGAAGAGGTACTGCTGTTTCATTGCTCATATGGATTCTCCTCATCTGTGTTGGAAGCATCTATCCTATCTTGGCTGGTGTCTTTCGAAAGAAAGGATAGAGAAGCCCTGGCAACCCCGCCGGGACTTCTCTATACGATCTAGCTATGTCAGACAATTCATGACATTTATAGCTTAAGGTGCAATTGTAATTGGATTAGTCTGATATACATTGCTGCTATCCTTGCGGAGACGAATGCTGGCTGCCCCGCTCTTGCCTGATTGTGTTCGCACCTGGATTGTCTTCACGGCAGTACCAGTGCTATCCGCTGTAAGTGTGAAGCTATTATAGCCATATCCGGTAGGCCAACTGCCATTATCTTGCTGCACTTGACCGACTTGCTGCCCGCCCGTTAAGTATACGCCGATTTGAAGCGTAATGCTGCTGTTCGGCGTTAATCCGCCTGCTGTAATCGTTACATTGAATGGCGTGGCTGCAGTTACCGTTGCAGGATGTGTCATCGCAGGATTGCCAGATGGGTTCTGTCCCCCACTTGGAGCGCCATATGAGCCTTTCTTGAATGTGGAAGAGTCCCACCATTTGTAGCCCGCTGCAGGTGCTGCCCACGGCTCAGGCTGCGGCTCTGTACTGAGCTGCGGTGTCTCGAACGGCAGCAATGCAGTTGGTGTGTCAAGCTGCAGTCCTGGCACCTGTGTGAAGCTTGTGTATGACTCCTGCTCGGCAAGCCAGTCAATAAGGTTCATGAGCAGTGCGGCATCATCCTGCTCTTTGTAGCCATCATATGTTTTTTTCGTCTGTCCATTCTCTTCGCGCAAATATTTCGGTGTTGCATCTTCTACTGGAGAGGAATCACCAATGACAGCGGCTTTCCCTAACCCGACCTTCGAGATAGATACATAAGCCCCTTCTGCGACACCGCCTCCGTTATATACGCCTTGATCTACTGCATTTGGCCATTTCTGGCTGCTGCTTACCGCAGGCAAGTACACGATGCCTTTCGCAATTTGCGGATTTGTAATTGCAACCGTTGAACCCGCATGCATGGCAACACTGCTTACTTGATTCGTAATGCCGAATGCTTGCTGTGGATCGACAATCACGTTAGCATTAATGTCACCGAGTGCATTGTAGCGAATACGAACACCGAAGTTGTCGGACAGCCAATCGGAGCTTGCAACATCCTGCATAGCAGCTGAGTTGGCCTCCTCTGTGCTCATCCCTTGTGCTGGGTTGCTCCATGCTCCACGGCGGTAACCGTTAAATGCTTCAGAAGCGTCCCAGCGGTTCTTGTTGCGATCCGCATTGTAATGGTCTGCGATGAAGAAGATGCTGCCCCCACTGTTGACATACTGCAACATTGCTGCTTGCTCGGATGTCTTATACGGAATGTTGGCCTCGCCAATAACAAACACTTGATAATCTTTCAGATCATCATAAGTGATTGGCGTAGACTTGCGCAATTCCTTAACCTCATAGCCTTTGTCTGCAATGCCGTTAGCGAAATCTGAGAAGCCGCCATCAATTACCCAGTCTGCTGCGCCAGCCGTTTGACCGTGAGTGTTATCGAACAATACTTTCTTGCCGTTCGGTGTACCCTTTGCCGTGATATACGGCGCCGGATCGGCTGGCCCCTCCGCATAAGCGTTAGACCCTGCTCCCAAGGACAACGTGGGTAGTGCGATTAATGCAGCAAGTACAACTTTGAACCATTTGCGTTTCAACACAGTTAGCATATTCATTCTTCTTCGCCTCCTCATTTTGTGATGCGGGGGATTGAACCTCTCCGTTCAACATTATTATGGGGCTCGTATGTTAAGGGAAACTTATGTTCATGCGAAGATTATGTTAATCGATCAATATTTATGAATTATATTGAAAATATTACAATTAGGATAGATAAGAAACCAAAAGCGGCGAAATGCATCTTCTAATGCTGGAATAGGCCAATATGTTCTTCGAGAAAGGCATCGAGCGTTCTTGGTACATGGCCGAGTAATCGTGCGACTGTATCTGTAGGATGCTCCGGAATGGCTACAGACATGGCTTGAATCTCTACAACGTGATTCGCAAGCCATAGCGGCATATGATCTTGTTCCATTAAGGAACGGCGCTGTGTGTTCGGATCCATGTTGATATACGTAATAGGACGACCGAGCATTGCTGTGAATTTGGCCGCAATCCGTTCATAATTGAACACTTCTGATCCAGTGAGTGTATAGATGCGTCCTGCTTTCTTATGATTCGTCAGCACTTCTGCGGCGACATCTGCAATATCTCGGCAATCGATGTAGTTGCATGCTGAGCTCCCCATTGAGCCGTAGAAGGCATTGTGCTTGCGAATCGATCCTGTCAATCGCAATAAGTTCTGCATAAAAGCATAGGGTCGCAGTACGGTATGCAATATACCTGAATCGTTGAGCAAGGTTTCAATTTCCAGATGCCATCTTGCAATCTCCACTGGAGCAAGAGCGTTATACAGCGGGCTAGAAATCTTTACAATATGCTCAATGCCGGCTTCGATAGCCGTTCGGATGACAGTGCTCTCTAATTCCACTTGTCTTGGACTATTCGACATGGACAGAAAAAGTTGGCTCGCCCCTTGAAATGCAGCGCGCAATGCTGATGCGTCGGATGCATCTGCCTGGACAATCTCGACCTGTCTATGGTCACCCGCACCCAATTGAATCCGGAGTTTGTCCGGCTCTCTGCTGATGGCCCGTACGGGTACGTTTGCTTGAATCAGACTGTTTAGCAGTTCTCTGCCGATGGTTCCTGTTGCACCGATTACTACGATCATTTCTTACACGCTCCTGTTCGATGTATGTTTGTGTGTTGCCTTATACCAGCGGCATACTGTAGTTGTGCTCGCTATCGTGACAGATAGAGGAAAATCTATCCACACCCGATCCAACCATGCAATCTCTTGTGAAAATGCATAAATCGACAGTTCTGTAACAACCAAAGCTATCAGCAACCCTGTTGCTACTCCTAAAAAGGCGAATATCGTTGCAATAACAAGAAGATGCGACCTGTTCAACCATTGTGTATGTAATCCCCAATCTTGCAGCCAACGACCAATGATCCATGCTGTTACGGCAGATGTCCCTCCTATCGAAGTAAAGGCGGCAATGAACAGAATCTGGTCACCGATCATCACTCCTCCAATCCCGGCCATCAACGCCGGCGCAGCATAAGCTATCATGATATCGCGCCAGAGAACAGAAGGCTTAGATATCCTATTACTACCATCCTTGGTCTTACTTGCATCATTTGATCTGTTCAATGCTTGTCTTCACCCTTTCTGTTAAAAAAATTGCTCACTCCTACACCTCATATAATTAGGTTCCTAACTATATGGGCAGAAAGGAGGGCTAGTCAGGACTAGCCCCATTCACGCTCACTCGATGTGTCTGTTTAATCAATACATTCCGCGGTAAGTGCTGAAATTCCTTCGGTAACCCTTCCGAGCAGGTCGAGAAACACGGTGCGCTCTTCAGAAGTAAGCAATCCTACCATGGCTTCCAGTCTTGCAAAATGCTCTGGTGCCATCTCACGAAGCTTAATGACTCCTCGTTCTGTAAGAACAACCGACTTCTGCCTACCGTCTGCTGCGCTAGCACGCCGAGAGACGAGACCATCGCGTTCCAAGGTATCGATTAAGCCCGTGACAGTCGCACGAGTCACACCGAGGTTGTTGGCTAATTGCGATGGCAGCTCCTCTCCCCCATTGTCCTCCAAGTCAGCTAACAATCGATATCGACCTGTTGATAATCCGAATCTGGAGAAATGAACTTCTGCCGCATGTCCTAGCTTCGCGCCAGCCTCCATTAAGCGAGCAGCAACAAGAATGGCTTGTGCGTCGACGTCGAGGTTGTAGCGATCAATCTGCCGCTTGGATTGAATGAGTGTAGGTGCGGTTTCATTGCTCTTTGTAAATAATGGTTGATTGGTCATACAAATAGTATGGCTCCTAACTATATAATTGTCAAGTCCTCATTATTTTAGAGCCGAATCAACTACTGTAAATTCTTTAACAACGGTCGATCGGCTCTCAGTCTTATATTAGAGGGGTCATCCACTATTAGAGTCGTACAAGCTTATCTGGGTTGCGTACGAAATAGATATTGCGAATGGCAGCCCCCTCCGAATGAAGCAGGATAACGGTGTCGGGTCGTCCATCGGTATGGACGATCACTCCCGCTTGCCCATTAATAGAGGTAATTTCATAATGCAACAGGTTCTCTTGTTGGACAGTCTTCTTCATAAGTCCGATGAGGAATTGTGCGACTCGTTCTGGCGTTGTAATTGGATGTGCAGCAGCCGACACCTTGCCGCCTCCATCAGACAGAACAACGATATCTTCATGCAGCATAGAAACGACGGCATCCACGCTATTCGACCTCAGTGCTTGTAATAAACGCATTACCCATTCCTCACTAGCCAGCTCATGAGGGATAGGCTCCTCCTCCGAAATTCCCATCTTATTGCGGGCTCGGCTTAACAACTTGCGGCAATTCACCTCATTTTTATTCACAATTTGTGCAATTGCGGGATAGTCGAACCCGAGCGCTTCACGCAAGATGAAGATCGTGCGTTCCACAGGCGCTAATCGTTCAAGCAGCACAAGCATCGCGTAGGATAGCAAATCAGAACGTACAATTGAACTCATCGGATCCTCGTAGGTTGTCGCAACAGGCTCTGGCAGCCAAGTACCGAAATATTGCTCTCGTCGGCGCTGAGCCGATTTTAGCAAATCATAGCACTGATTCGTAACCATTTTGCACAAATATGCCTTCGGTTGTTCAAGCTCATTTCCGTTCAACTTATGGATTTTGACGAATACCTCTTGCACGACATCTTCTGCGTCAACAGTTGAACCAGTCAACTGATAGGCAAGTGTGAACAGCAGTGCTTTATATTGATGATAAAGTTCTGTCGTATCCATATTGTCCTTCTCCCTTGTAATCACAATTGATGCCATTATTTTATCAAACTAGCAGAATCCCAGGTGAACTTTCGTATCTTCCATCCGAGCTTGCCTGTCAATACAAAATCTATTCCCCATTGTCGGCACCACACCAATCCACGTTCTGGACCTAGGCCAATACAAAATAACTCCATATAAGACTGGTGTAATGGTGCAGGACGATGGGCAATGTCTGCTGCTATGATTTTGGCTAGCCGATTTGCTTGTGGAATAGCTTCCTTGCATGTCATACGATCTGGACTACCATTCTTCGGATCAACGATATGCGCACAATCACCGATACTATATACACCTGGGAAACCAGGAACTCGATAGCTTGCATCTACGATGACTTTCCCATCATCAGTTACGGGTAAACCCAAGGTGCGAAGGACTGGATTAGGCTGAAGGCCCAGTGTCCAAATACATACGCCAACTGGCAGCGGTTCGCGGCCAACAAAGTGCAGCTTTCCATCCCTCACATGACTTGCTCGACTGTGGTGAATTACAGCAACACCTAACTCGTTCAGTGCAGCTTCCAACTTGGCAGCTACCTTCAAGGGGCCTTCGGTGAATAACCGCTCCTGCGCATTTATTAAAGAAACTCGAACGTCACTCGCAGCTAATCCGAGCTCAATAGCCTCCATCCGCATTGCGTAAGCTAATTCGGCAGAAGTCTCAATGCCACTAATTCCTGCTCCTACTACAGCAACCGACATGAGACGCTTGCGTTCGAGCTGATCTTGTTTTCCTGCCGCCTTCTGCATATTGCTTCGCCATTGCTGTTGGATCTGCAATGCTGCATGTTCATGGGTAAGCGCAATTCCTCCTTGTTCTTCAGCCGGTTTACGAATAGTACTCCCAAGAGCAACAATGAGAAAGTCATATGAGATACGATGTAATTGGCCATCCCGGCCTTTGTATAGTACTTGCTTGTTGGCTCCTATGGAAGTAACACTCCCTTGAATGAATGTAACTCTGCTCGGTAATACATCCGACCATGGAACCGTAATGGCCGAGTCTGTGGCAGCAGGCTTAAACAGGAGTACTTTACGCAAATGATGTGCTTGCTGGTCAATAAGAAAAATATGAAGGGAGGAGTCTTTCATGCCCTTCATACTACTTGACATCGCGTGTGCAGCATTCAATCCGGCGTAGCCGCCTCCAATAATGATGCATGTCTGTTCTCTCATGTGCTTCTCTCCTTAAAATCGATTTGCACATAGAACGACATAGCACAGCTGTTTGTGACAGAAGAGAATGGAATTGTATTGTTTCTATTGAAATTGGGCTATAGCCGTGAGCAATATGGGGATTCGCGGATAGACTGATGCTGAGATGACTGATATTTACAAGGAGGCACTTATGGATCCTAATTACTATCATCAAGTGAGTTGGAATTGTGTAAACAATTATGTAGGTATTCGTACCAAAGACAATATGTATCATGATGGGTTTATCTCCCATGTCGATCAAGATGGGTTAACACTTGCCATTCCAAGTGATCAAATGATGACGCAAATGAGCGGCATGCCAACACAACCTTCCGTTTACAGACAATTTGGGTTTCAGCCTGGTTTTTTCCCTAGACGCCGCTTTTTCCCTCGCCGAATCCCATTTGGGTTCATTGATGACTTATTTTTACTCCCATTCTTTCTGTAGTCCTGATGAGAACGAAATCAAGCCCCTGTGTAAATTTCTAACATGATATGGAACACTCCCCTAACTCGCTTTCATTCAGTAAATTTCTACTTGCTGTATCTTATAGCGATAAGGAAAGCTGCGCTTATCCAATAGAAAAGTGCACTTAGAACAATCAATGTTAGTTGCCCTTCCTTAATAAAGGGCGATATGAGTACAAACATGATACAAGAAAACAATATGAGATCCCATCCTACCCACTTAATTGTGAATAAGGTTACGTTAGCATTCCGAAGCGCATGCAAATTCCACAGAACGGCTACCGTTTCCATAAGAAGAATTCCAATCGCGGCGCCTCTGTACCCAAAACCTGGAATTGCAACAATAACGAATTGAAGCAAGACGGATAGGCCGATTCCCAGTGCAAGTCCCGTTAATGGAATCCGTTTGCGATCTTGGGCCCACAGAATACTCGTGGTAAGTTCACGCAACCCAACAATAAGAGGGATTGCAGATAGGTATCGAATAGGCTCTGCTGCAGCTTCCACGCCGAATAGGAGTATTGCCGCTTCCTTCGCATACAGAAAAATAAAAAGTCCGCTAATGATTCCCCATGTCCAGACAAATCGGAGAATTCGTTCGATATCGCGCCCGCTCTCCATGCCTGCTTCGTGCTTCGCTGCTATCTTCATCGTTACCGTATAAGAGACAGAGGCCGTTATCATCGTCGGCATATAGACGATGACAGCAGCCATTCCTGTAATAATGCCATACATCGCGATTGAATCTGGTATAGAATACCCTGCAGCCTGTAGTCTGTTTGGAATAAGGATGGAGTCAATGAAGTCTGAAAGTGGTACAAGCATTCGCGTGCAACCGATTACGAAGGAGGATCTTAGAAAAAGGCCTAACCCTTCTTTGCTCAATGGGGAATATGTGATCATTATCGCTGCACGCCGTGTGGAAGATGCATATATCGTCAAAAACAAAAACGCAGCAATAGCTGCAATCGTCGTGCCATACAACCCGTAGCCTATGGCTCGACCTACTCCTTGAGCCGCGTACAGGCTTACGAAGGTAATCAGTATCGTAATCCGCACTGCTTGCTCCGTTAATTCGGACAAGGAAATCGCTTCGTAGCTGCGGATTCCCTGCATATAACCGCGTGCTAATTGGAGTAGTGGTACAGCGATTAATGCCGGAGCTAGGGCTCGCAGCGCCCATGCAAGTTCAACATCTCCAATTAGCACAGCAATGTTGTTCGCATAGTATTGTGTCCAAAATGCGAGCCCCATCCCAATCAATGCAGTATAAACGGATAAAAGCTGGAATACCCTCCAACCTCGATCAGTCTGCTTCGCTGTGAATAAGGCGAGCGTAGTAGGCAACCCTCCGGAAATAACCATCAAGGCCATGCCAAAGAAGGAATAGGCAATCTGGTATAACCCAATGCCTTCTGCACCGAGCATTCTTGTTATGGCTACTCTGCCTGCAAGGCCTATTCCTTTACCAATGACGAGAACTGCACTTCGAAGTGCAGTTTGCTTTACGAGTGATGACAACAACATTCGTTCACCTTCCGACCACTCCTTCTTGTCCTCATCATTGTATGATCGGAGTGGACGAGGTATGTGCCGAAGTGCTGACCAGTTCTGCCAAGCTAATCACGAATATGGATGAGCCAGTACATCGTATATTTATCCCAGCCTAGATCAAAAGGCACTCGGTAACGATCGGCAGTGTGTGAATTCACGAGTGGGTAACCTTGAGCATCAAAGCCAACTACAATCGAAAAATGATCGATATCGCCATTAAGCTCGTACCCAATCAGGTCTCCCGCCTTAAGACCAGCCCAAGCGCCGTTTGGATGCTGATTGCTGGTCTGGACAATTGTAGTGTAGGTTCCTTTTTTGATGACTTTGCCGTACCCGCTATATATGAGGAAGTTTTTGAAAGCATCGGTCTGTACCCATGCTTTACTGCCTCCTGAGCGATAGTGATGCCATCCACCCTTCATGCGCAATCCGCCGCCTTCTTGATCGCCAATACATTGGGAAGCAAAATTCGTACAATCCCCTCCTTGCCCGGTATAATCCCGATATCTGGGGTTGTAGCGATGATTGTTACCAGCCCCCCAAGCTATTCCTGCGTATTTATTCGCATAATCAATAGCCTTATCACGGTTGTAGCGAGTTGAAGTTGAATGTAGACCCGATGCTTGGTTTGTCTTGTCATTAACCCGATTAGACGCTGAATTGCGCGGTAACTCGGTTAATTTCGGGATTAGATCAGGATTCTCTTCCAGTGGATCTAAGTACCATTCTCGCAGTACCTTCCACGATCCATTCTTCCTTATCAGGGTAAGGGCATGCCGCGTACCTATCCCGAAGTGCTCGACTTGACTTGACGGTTGATTGTACGTATATCCGAGACGCAATGAATCTACAGCGGAGACAAATACCTGATCATTACGTTTTTTCGCCCGAATTACTCTTGGGCTGCTAGCAGCATCCGCCAATTGAAGTTGCCTATGCTTCACCCACGTTTGTACATATTGTGCACGCATCTGTTCATGCTTCATCGCCCTCATGCTTGATGCGCGTTCAGGCATATAAAAATCGCGGAGCAGCCCATCTTCCTGACGAAGTAAATATTTGGCTCGATTCGCAAATAATTGCTGAATAAATGTTGTAAGCTCATTATCTACTGTTTGCTGTTCTGCGGAGAATGCGTATTGCGGTATGGAGGATACAGCAATACAAACGATAACGAATATAGGGATAACAAACCATCTATACATGTTAACGACAAACACCTCCCTCTTTTTCCTTTTGTCACTTCGACCACATAAACTTCGCACCCTGCTCGTGAAATACATAATTACAGCACCCTTTTACTATGCCCTGCATCGAATAACTGATTCTGCTAAAAAATATTAAGCATGGTTTGTACGTTTTCGATGAACAATGATAAGCAAGGATATCATTGAAGCAAGCAAGAAAGCAGGTGCTGATGTGAAAGATGTAAATAAACGCTTGTCATGCCGGATTGCCCTTAGCCTTATAGTGGCATTCCTTAGCTTGCCGTTATTCCCTGTTGACGTACAATCCTTATCCGATCGGCAGCACGGAGAAAAAACGGCAATGATCATTATTGATGATTTCGGGAATAACGCCAAGGGTACTACAGAGATTATGGAGCTGCCCTATAAAGTAACTGTTGCTGTTATGCCCTTCATGCCAAGTACAGAAAAAGACGCGAAGCGTGCGCATGCTGCAGGTCATGATGTTATCGTTCATATGCCGATGGAAGCATTGTCAGGCAAGAAACATTGGCTTGGGCCTGGAGCAATAACAACGGATCTGAGTGATGCAGAAATTCAGAAACGGGTACATGCAGCTATCGATAATGTCCCCCACGCCATAGGCATGAACAATCATATGGGTTCTAAGGCTACAGTTGATGAGCGTGTTATGCGAAATGTGTTGAAAGTGTGCAAAGAACGTGGGCTTTTCTTCGTAGACAGCCATACTAATTTTCGCAGCATTGTTGGCAAGATCGCAAGCGAGGTGCAGGTTCCCAGCCTAGAGAATCACATCTTCCTAGATGATGTACATACGAAGGCGGCTGTTCATAAGCAGTTCATGCTAATGCGCGAGCATTTCCGCCGTCATGATGTATGTATTGCAATTGGGCATGTCGGCGCTGGCGGGAGAATTACAGCAGAGGTTCTTAAAGATCAGATGGTCAAAATGAACCAAGAAAATATCCAGTTCAAAAAAGTAGCCTCTGTATTAAAGAGTAATGCACCGCGGAAATAACAAGTGTGTTAACCCAAGAATAGGGCATCCAACATGAGAATAGAAGAAGAGGATATCCGAATGGACATCCTCTTCTTCTTTATCTCGTAAACTTAACCAATAATGCTGCGAATAAACATTTCCAACGCTGTCGTATCCGTAATGTTCTGATTGCAGGTATGGCTGTTCATGCACATATAATTCCCAATGGCCTTGTAATAATCAGGCGTAGCATTCGCTGGTTTGGTTTTCGTTTCCGCTGTAAATAAGGCAACTTCTTCCTGTCGATTGCATAGGAAGCACGTACCCTTCTTCTTTGCTTGGGTGAATTTCCCCTCAATACCGACAAGTCGTCCGTCTAACTGATGGATCAGATACATGCGATTCGTTCCAATGTCCGTCCATCCAAGATACGTCGTATGGCGGAGATCCAGTCCCTCCATATTCGGAAGCTTCAGCTTCTTACTCTTCGGATAGAGCTTCTTCAGCTGCTTGTCAGTTACCTGTTCGAACTCAATCAGGTAAGGTTCAAGAGAAAGCAGAAATTGAGAGAATTCTTCCGTTTTGTCGAGTGTCGTAATCCGCTCAAGCAGACGAAGCTGCTGCTCTTCTGCACTCTGGAACGCCTCTGTAATCTTGGTGAACGCGCTGTATCGTACTGTATCAACAATCTTGTGATCCGCTACTGTCTGACAAGTATGTTGAAGCAAAGTCGCTTGCTTTTTAATCAAATTATATTGGTGGTTTCTAATAAATGGTGTTGTCATGCTTTACAGCTCCTTATTTTGAATAGTTGAAGAAATAAGGTGCAAAGCCCATTATTAGAAACGATATAAGCGTACTTGGGCGACAATCATTCTTCGTATTGTCCAGCCCCATGCAAAGTATCGCCCCTAAATCAGGCTTTGCATGAGTCGTTGCTGATTCTGGCAAAGTTTTTTGCCATCCCTTGCCACCTCCCCTGTTACTTAATAGTATAAAGAAAACCGATAGTTGTTGCAACTCATCTCTTTCCGTCGAGCAAAAAACAGGTAGCGCTACAGCATGGGCTCCCCATATCTCACAAGTACATGCCACAGCAATTTCAACTCCTGAAGTACTTCCTTATCGCTGCCACGATCCATCCATTTAGTCGGGTCGCTCCTTAATTCCATGACAGCATCGCCTATCACGCTGGCATCTACCCTGCCATCATTAGCAATGCGCATTGCTAATGATGGCATTGCCGATCCTCTAAAGCCACTAGGCACCTCATGTGCCAACAACGAGAATCCCCTATGCCAGTAAAGCGCAATTGCATACTTACGGCATATTTCCTCCAGTGTCCTGCCGATGTGGGTATGTATGAAGGAGGGATCAGCGACTAGTATATCAACGTCATCCTGTAGTGAAAGGTCGCCATGAATCTGCGCTTCAATATATTCATCCAGATTGCGACTCGGTTCTCTGCAGGAAGGATTGGGAAATGAACATGCCAGCCTGCATCGTAAATGATTAATTAGTTTGCTTGGACTAAGATTTTTGTCCCCAATGGCACAGTTATTGCGATATGCATCTGTTAAGAGAGCCGCCAATATATCATCAAGCTCGTCATAGGTTCCCATTTCCAACGGATCTAGATGGGAATCCATATATGTGAAGGTACACCGCGTTGATACTTTGGGTGACAAGAGGAAATAACACGAGCCAAATCGAGGAGCGGGCCCGTCAGAATGAAGCATAAGGTTAAGCGCCCCATATTTGGGACGCTCGCTATTGCTCGTGCCTTCGAGCTGATAGGCACCGCCAAACAACTTTTTCTCCCAAAGATCGCGTTCACCTCCAGGATAAGCAGATACACTTCCATTGGATAGAAGCGTTTCAAATTGGCTTTTGTACAATCCTTGTTCCAAAAGAGCTTCAGCAACACTTTTCATGTTTAGGTCAGGTCTGTCCGGGTGGAAGTGTAGGGCAACTCTAGCATATGACTTTATCATTCGTACAGCTTGGTCATATTCGGATTGTGAAATGGCGGAACCTTGTAATATGCCCGCTATCGTATGCTGTGCGTTCATTTTTCGGCCTCTCGCATAGGTAGTCACAAAATGCAGCGCGGCTCGCTGCGAATTCGATAATTTTGCAGCCATTCGCTCCCTCCTTATTAAGTTCCATATCATCATCTCACAATACTAATTAATCCTATTACCTGGCACATGATATGCATCAAGTAAAGTCCTATATTCGCTGCAACTTCAACCTGTGGATAAAATCCTTTTGTTTAATCCAAATTATCATTAATTACGTTAAGGGGAAATTAGACCATATGAAACTAAAAATGCTGATATTATTCGTATGGAGTATGTTAGATCCGATATATTTTTCGTTAACGCGACTGACCTTTCCTGAGCAATCACGTTCGAATATCTTCAGGGTAAGATTACTCCGGTATCGAGGCAAGACAATCATACTGTCTGACGGGACACGCATCGAACATAGCGATCTATTGGTAAAAATACATCTTCATAATGTTCGTTTACTTACGGAAATTTTTTATATGGAGAATGGTGTAAAGAAGGGGCGAATTATTTATCGCACAGTAGAGCAGTCCTTGCCTGGGGTGTGTCGGCATATTCAAGCCCATCCAAAATTCCGTGAAATTAAGGCCATTATCGGTATTACGATGCTGCATCGAGGATGCACGCATTTGGGATTCGATATCGTACAGATCCATAATCCGTTATATCGTGCTTTTAAATGGATCGGCCAAATGCCTATTCATTTTTTGTCCGTATCCAATCCACTTAAGACCTGTACAAAGCAAAATCCTAGATTTTTACTGATGTCTACAGACTTGTTAATGGATAAATACGGAAGTGTGTGACAATAAAGAAAGGGAGAGTTTTGGGAATTTATTTTATTTTGGAGACGGGATAACATAATATGATGAAATGTCATATGACATTTCGTCACTATGCCGGATGACAAATGAACGAGTATATTCACCTTGAGCCATCTGTTAGGTGTGCTACACATTGGAGTAAAGGGTGATGGCACAAAGATAAAAGAGGGGCTGCTATCCATCAGGAGCTGGAACAGAACAATTTGCAATTAGTTCGTAAAATGAATGAAGCTGGGGTACCGATTATGGCTGGCACTGATTCTACTTACTTGATGCCAAATCTATATTATGGCTTTAGCCTGCATGAAGAACTTCAACTGCTAGTCAAAGCGGGACTAAATCCGCTGCAAGCCCTTCAGGCTGCCACGATTAATCCGGCTCGCTATTTGGAAAATGAGGATAAGCAGGGCACGGTAGAGGTAGGAAAGCTAGCCGATCTCGTCCTGCTAGACGCGAATCCGCTCGCAGATATCCGCAACACAACCCAAATCCATGCGGTCATCATGAATGGGCATCTAATCGATCGGACAGAGATTCTCAAAAAGCTAAAAACATACCCGATTATTAAGGAGTTCTCTCGCAAGCAGAAGTAAACTGTGGTAAGAGATACGTGTCACGTACAACTATCGCTATGTTCAACTCGAAGAGCCTGAACCTTCAAGGATTCAGGCTCTTCGAGTTGTTTCTTGTGGATTCATTACCCAAACCAATTTACACTTTTACATGATTTAATCCCAGAGCGTTTGTTCCTGGATCCCAGAACACGGTGGCGTGATTCCGTTTTCACATCATCCTCCCGGATACTTCGGTTCCAGCTTCACATGAAGGACGTGCACGCCGTTTTCACTGCTTTCCTTCTGTTCAACTACATATCCTTCGCCATCGACGCGTACCTTCCATCCGAGAAGCGAAGTAATTTCCATCACTTCACGCAGCGATTTGTCCTTAAAGTCCGGAAGTAGCAGCTTCTCAGGGTCATCCGTAAGCAAATATATGCGCTGTCTGACAGCCATCGGATCACCCGGCTTTGGATATTGGCGTTTCACTGTATCTCCTGGGCCAATCGTATCGAATACCATACCTTGTTCTGCAAGCTGCTGCTTGGCATCGCGCACCTTCATGTTTTGCATATCGGGTGCCGGTACGGTCGGCCGCGAGCCGAGCTTGTTACCACTAGACTTCGGATTCGACTGCAAAGAGGAGGGTACCCCCATGTAACGCAAGGATTGGGATACAATATCCTTAAACATATAAGGAGCGACGAAACCGCCGCCTTGGTAAAAATCTTTCGGATCATCGACCACGACGAGCAGAACGATCCGCGGATCTTCTACGGGTGCGAAGCCGATAAACGATACGACCGCGCGGTCTTGATTATAACCCCCGTTAATAACCTTGATTGCGGTACCTGTCTTGCCTGCGACGCGATATTCTTCGATATAGGCATGTCTACCTGTACCGATCTCTTGATCGGCAACCACCTGCTCTAAATATTCACTTACTTGTTTGGCTACATTTTGATCGATAACCTCGCGCACGATTTCCGGCTTGCGCTCCGACACCTCACCGCTAACGGTATCTTCGATTTTACGAATAAGATGCGGCTTCATTAGATTACCGCCATTCGCCACTGCCGATACGGCCATAACCTGCTGGATCGGCGTCACCAGCACCTGCCCGTGGCCGTATGAAGCAGCGGCCACATCTGCCGCATATTCAAAGCGAATCAGTCCGCTGTTCTCACCAAGCATTTCAATCTCAGTCTTCTTGCCGAAGCCGAATTTCTCGATGTACGATTTCAATTTCTCTTCCTTCAATTTCTCGTAGCCTAGCTTGACGAATGCCACGTTGCTGGATCGCTTCAAACCCTCTAAATAAGTGATCGTTCCCCATGTCTGATTCACGTCGCCAATGGGTACTCCGCCGGCTATGATTTTGCCAGACACGAACTTTTCATCCGGATTGAAGATGCCCTCCTGTACGGCTGCCGACAGCGTCACGATTTTGAACGTCGACCCAGGCTCATAACGCGATTGGACTGCATGGTTATAAAAAGCGGATAGGTCCTTGGCTTTCCAATATGAATTCGGATCAAAATCCGGCATATTGGCCAGTCCCAGGATGTCGCCCGTTTTCGGATCGGCCGCGATGACTGTCATGCTTTTGGGCGTATATTTGTTATACACCTCGCGCATCGAATTCACGATATATTGCTGGATCGTGCTATCTATCGTCAAGTAGATGTTGCTGCCGTCCCGGGAAGGCTGAAATACTTCCGATGCTGTGGGAAGCTTATTTCCTAACCGATCCTTCTCATATTGTAGGAAACCGACAGTGCCTCGAAGCTGTTCATCGTACATTTTCTCAATCCCGCCGATGGGATTGTTCTGCTTATCCATATATCCAAGAACGTGTGAGGCCAGCGCATTCTTCGCATAGAACCGCTTGATCTCGGGCAGCAGGTAAAGTCCGACGTCACGCAATCTCGTCATATCTTTTAATTCCTCGATAAATTCGCGCAATTTCTTGGCTGTTTCGTCGTCCAACTTCCATCCTTCATTGCGCACCTCGACCTGAGGATAATATTCGTCTTTGCCGTCCTTTGTTCTCCTTTTTCGTGTAAGCTCAAAGAGTTCATTCTCAGGCTTTTTCAGTACGGCATGCAACTTGTCTACGATGATGCGCTCCATATCAATCCGTTTCTCGATCAGATCGCCCTTCTTGCGGAGCTCCTGAATCACCTTGGGGCTTATCGCTACGGTATAAGTACGGGCATCCATGGCCAATACGTCGCCATTCTGATCATAGATCGTTCCCCTGATAGGAGTCAGCTCCTTCCTCACGGACCACGAATCTCTCGCTTGCTCCATCCAGAACGATTGATTGATAACCTGATACCAGAACAGCCGAACGAAAAAGACCCCGAAAAAGATTGTAAAGATGGCTCCAATCAATAATGTGCGCAACTTTATTCGCTTGATCACCTTATCCCTCTTTCTAAAGGTAATTGCCATGATTATATAAACGTGGTACGTTTGCGAGTTAGCAAGCGCAGCTCGGGCTTTCTATCAAATTAGATGCTTCAACACAGGAAACAGTTTCATTTTCTTTATGAAATTGTGCGCTGTGATGAAATATATTGGGTTAATGCTCACTGATACGCTATTATCTTGTATAGCATCAATTTCGCTATTAAACTTACAAAAGCAGGTGTTTACCATGTCTGAGGTAGTAATCGATCCGAAAATATGTCCCTTGTGCGGCAATGAGAACCACTGCGCATACCAGGCAGGCCGCCCCCATCAGGAATGCTGGTGTATGACTCTATCGGTGCCGAAAGCATTGCTGGAAAAGATTCCGTCAGAAATGCGCAGAAAGGCATGTGTCTGCGAGCACTGTGTCCGTGCATTTCTCCAATCAACGCAAATGAATGAATGAATGAATGAGTGACATCAACCTTACGAGTAAAATTTGAACAAATATGCATACTACTCATGTCTGGAACACAGTGGAACGCACATATGTTGCCTTCCCATCATTGACAGGGTCTGGAGGTAGTATGCTATGGATTTCTCATTCATTTGGGAAGCAGTCATTGTTCTCAGCTTTGGCTATTGTCTGCTGCGCATTCTCGGTAAAAAAACGGTCGGAGAAATGACTGGCGTTGAGATTATTACGCTGCTCGCGATGGCCTCCATGATTGGACATGCTGTCAAAGGGGACGGTCTATTGCGAACATTGATAACCTTATGCATCTTTGTCACTCTTCTCCTCACCATTCAATTCCTTGCCATTAAGTTCAATTGGGTCGAGAAGTGGTTCGTGGGGAGATCAACGGTAGTAATTGAGGATGGGGTTATTGTTGAGAAGAGTCTCAAAAAGCTGCGGCTAACTGTCGATCAGCTAGAAGCAAAATTAAGAACAAAGGGAATTACATCGTTGTCGGAAGTGAAAACGGCGACTATCGAGATGAGCGGTCATATCGGTTATGAGTTAGCACGACATGCTAAGCCTGTGACGATCGGAGAATTAGAAAGGATCATGAAAGCATGGAACAAGACTGTTCCGAAGCAGCCCCAGAAAGAAGAGAATTTATTCGATGAAGTTAAGCAGGATGGACACCGGAAAAAGATTGCTCCCCATTTGGAATGAAGCCCAACTGGATTTACGCTATATGCAACCTACTATGTAAGGTACTCTCATACGACTGATGAAGATAATAAAAGGCCGACCCATAGGGTCGACCTTTTTACAAGCTGTTTAATCGCTGATTGAGGTTGTATTGGCTTCAGTCTGTTCTAGTTTTGCTGCAGCTTTGTTTCTTCTTCTCTTGCGAATAATCAAAAAGATAACCAAGATTGGAACAGCAATGAGGAAGATATACAGCGAGACGTGCTTAACCATTCCTTCTGCAGATCTCCCATACAAATAAAACAGCAGACCTACTGCATAGAACTTAACTGCTCTTCCGATTGCTGCATATCCGATAAGTCTCCATAGCGGGAAATTCATGCAGCCGGATAGAATCGTAAATACTTTGAACGGAATTGGAGTAAAAGAGCCAATAAGAATCGTAGTTTCTCCATTTTTCTTAAACATTTGATTGGCGCCGTCAATCCATGATTTTTTAAGGATTTTCTCCAAGACGGAGTGGCCTAACAGCTTACCGATCATGTAGCCTACTGGAGTACCGAGCAGACATGCAATATATCCTGCTGTTGCTAGCCATAAGGCATTTGATGGATCCAGTAAGCTTAATGGCACCTGCAGGAAGAAGGCTGGTACAGGAAAAATAACTGCATCTGCGAAAGAGTGGATGACTAGCCCCCATATCCCATAGTCCATTAGAAAATCAATGATGTTTTGAAACATAATCTACTCCTATCCGGAAAAATTCTTTCTATAAATTGATTGGTAAATCTCATTTTACCTTATTTCGTGTTGCGAATGATTACACTTTGGTAATGTTGACATTTGCTGTTTGGAAGCCAACTGTTATAGAAATGTACTCATTCCGCTCTCAGGTATAGACGTTTTTTTGTTGCCGCATCCCTTCACACGAAATGGTGGAATATGCTACCAATACAATATTCGTTTCATCGGCCAATGCGCTAGGTAATATCCCCTACTGTTGTTAGTACGGGGCTAAAGTCCTAATCGTTTCAAGTAAAATTAAGCATACTGATTTTTCATGCAACTTGACAATGTTATTTTTATTCCAACCAACAGTTGAATCTCGCCTTCCTCTCATTCCAAAGGTTTGCAATGACAATTATCCTACTACGTTTATATGTCTTTTTCTATTTTAACATGTCACTCAAGAATTTTGGCAGAAAATGACGAAGACCGCTCCATGAGCGTAAGCGGTCTTTCAATTGTGTTTATAGATTATAATCGCTTGAAAAATGTCATTAATGCCGATTCCAAAGGGGCAAAACAAAGTGTGATTTTCATTACGCATTGTTATTGTTTCTGATATTGCTCGAAATAGTGAACCAAATTTTCCTGAGCTGTGTTTATATCACAGAAGCTGGCACAAAGGGATCCCAATCGATAGCGTCCGGTCTTCACAAAAAAATAAAACTTGCATAAATGAGAGGAGTAATATTCACATGAAATACGTAAAGAAGGCAGCCGTTGTCGCAACGGGTATCGCGTTGTTGTTTGGCACCGCAAATATGACGGAGGCATTTGCAAACCAAACAAACTCCGCACAGGAGTTTGAATCGAAAACGCCGGCGGTTGGTAAGGAAGCTGTTGAAGCGGCAAAAGCTGAACTCTCCCAGAAAGTAAATGGGGAGATTGGAAAGAATACAGGGGATACGTACCTCTTGTACGTAAGTGACCCAAGTCTCAATGGCGGATCTGCATTCTTGTATTATCTGGATATGTTCAAATTCACAAATTATGATGATTATTTAAACCAGGCAGGCAAACTGCAGGGTCCTGTGCTTCAAAAGCCGGTAGGTCTGCCTGAAGGTTATCAATTTGAGAATGGAAACATCCAACCCCCGATTGCAAAGCATCTTAAGGAATTTCAACGAGAAGTGAAAGCGGAAGCGGAAGCTCAAGGAAAAGGCGTGTATTACAAAAAATTCGACTGGAACGAAATGGGCGAAATCAATCTTACATTCGTAAACGGAAAAGACAATTTAGAAATGCAAGTAGCGCACAGTCTTGGCAGAAAAACGGCAAACAACGGATACCGGTACATTAAATCAACTGAAGTCGATGCCGAACAAGGCAAGAAGATCCCTGGCTTGGTTCGAAACAAGCTGATATGGTCAGATCAGGATCATATTTATAGCATCACAACCAATCCGGGCAACCCGCTCACCAAAGAAGATTTGATAAAGTTTGCTGAAACGGCTGTAAAGAAATAAGAAGGATTGTCCTAGCCTGGTGACGTAAGCAGGTATACAAGCAGACCCAAGGAATAAATCAGACAAACTTAACTCGGGTTCTGAAGAACGCCGGCCAGATCACATCATGGATCTGGCTGGCGTTTTTCGCATCCAACTAAAATCCATTGACTGCGTATTTGTTATATGACACTACCCTAGCGCAGTTATATCTATATCGATAAATAGGTTCCTGTACAAGACGCTTCAGAGCTAACGATTTGCTCCGGTGTACCTGCCGCTACGACCTGACCTCCAGAGTTGCCTCCGCCTGGCCCCATATCAATGACCCAATCTGATGCTGCAATCAGATCAGTATTATGTTCGACCAAGATTACGGTATTTCCGGCATCTACAAGCTTATCCAATAATATATACAGCTTGTGTACATCGAGCGGATGCAAACCCGAAGACGGTTCGTCCAACAGATACAGGGTGTGACCGTTAGCAGGTGCACTCAGTTCCCTAGCAAGCTTTAAGCGCTGCCCTTCCCCACCGGAAAGCGTTGTTACAGATTGTCCCCATTGGAGATAGCCAATACCAACATCACACAACAGCTTAAGCAGCTTCGCCATTTTTGGGTGGCCCTTAAATAGTGATAAACTCTCTTCAATACTGAGCTCTAAGATGTCAGCTATGGTGTAGTCTTCATACGTAACGGCCAGGACTTCCGGAATAAACCGCTTGCCATGACAAGCTGGACATTGCACACGCAGATGCGGGAGGAAGTGCATATCGACTTCAACGATTCCGAGTCCTTCGCACTGCTCACATCTTCCGCCCGGTGAATTGAAGGAAAAATATTTCTCGTTCAAGCCACGTGCCTTCGCTGCTGGAAGTGAGGCGAACACCTTGCGAAGCAAGGTATACAGATCTGTATAAGTTGCCACACTCGAGCGCTGCATTCGCGATATGGGAGATTGATCTACAGTAATGATGCTGTTAACTTTATTCAGCCCTGTGACTTCCCGGCAGCCTTCAACTCGGCCTCCAGTGCCGCTGGCATTTGCCAACAAATCGAATACGAGTGTCGACTTGCCAGAACCTGAGGCTCCAGATACCGAGATCAGACTGCCTAATGGGAATGACACGGTTACCTGCTTCAAGTTATGAAGGGTTGCCTCATGAATGGAGATAACATCCCCATTGCCTTGTCGGCATTTGGATTGAAGACGTGATTGCGCTCTAACATAATGTCCAGTCACGGATGAAGTCTGTTCCATAAGTTGCTTAAGCGTACCTTGCCCAACAATCTCTCCTCCGAACCGACCTGACCCTGGACCGATATCGATAATGTGATCCGCCTGCTGCATCACACGTGTATCATGCTCGATCATGAGTACAGTATTACCCATATCGCGCAATTCCTTCATCACCTCGATCAGACCATCTGTATCCTTGGGATGAAGGCCGGTGGTCGGCTCATCAAGGACATACAGTACACCAGTTAACCCAGATCCAAGGATCGATGCTAGCCGTAGTCGCTGCGCTTCTCCTCCTGATAATGTGATCATCTGTCTGTCGAGCGATAAGTAGCCAAGTCCTACAAGAATGACGCGCTTTATTTTACCAAGGAGTTCTTCGAGTACGGCAAGAAGGATCATATCGCCTTCCATACGAGACTTCGCATGAACGGCAAGCAACCAATCATTCAGCTCTTCTAACGAGCATCTCGCTAAGCTAGGCAGGGTACAGCCTTCGACGGTAACTGATCTGCTCTCGTACTTCAGACGATCTCCCCTGCAATCGGGACATGATTGAGTCGTAAAATAAGCCGCCTCGCTTGACTGCCCATCCCGCTCCTTGTACTTCTGCCACATTGCAGTTAGTACACCTTTAAATCGGCCTTTGCCAACTGTTTTGGGCGGTTCAATATGCGGGAAGTGACATGCAAATGCTTCGCTCTCCACCCCATACTTCAATAATTCCCATTGTACAGGGCTGAAACTGCGCAGCGGCCCACTCATATCTAAGCCATAATGCTTCCCTGCCGCCTCAATAATGTTGGCTTGATAATCAGTTAGGGATGCGTACCAGAAGGTTACGGCTCCTTCACGAATCGTTTTCTCCTTGTTGAATACAGCCTCAACTTGAATATCGACTATGGTTCCTAAACCACTGCACGTGGAACACGCACCGCTTGGTGTATTGAAGGAGAAATCCGCCTTCGTCAGTGGCATGTATGGCTGTGAGCAGGCTGGACACTTCATTGACTCACCCGCAACGAGTACGGGAGAAGGAGATATTCTCTCTCCACAGAACTGACATGTCCTAACTCCCTTATTCTCATAGACTGTCCGCAAATACGTGTACATATCCGTAATCGTCCCAACAGTTGAGCGAGGATTGCGGTTCGTCACATGCTGTCCAATCGAGATAGACGGTGCAAGTCCAGTAATCGAATCGACATTAGGCTTGGCAATGGATTCGGCGGATATTCCACTAGACTCCACATACTGCCTCTGGCATTCCCGCTGCAGTATGTCCATAGCAAGTGTTGATTTACCCGAGCCGGAAGGACCCGTAACCACGATAAGCTGATGCTTTGGAATGTCTAATGTCACATTTTTTAAATTATTTTCTCTTGCGCCTTGAATACGGATAACGTCTTTCATGCAGCACCCTCCATCGTTCTAAAGTGACGGTGAAATACGAGTTACATGATCCACTTTACAACATTCATGCAAGTGCTAGAGTTTTATAAAAAAATGTGTTGATAGACGCAGATTTATCGTGCAATACTTTAGCACGGTGCTTTAAGGTTTTACTAGAAGATTTGATTTTATGGGAAACGATCTGATACATTGAGGTCATTACTAGCTGAGGAGGAAAAACATGCAGTATTACAAACCTGTGGATATCGCAAGGGTACTTCATATCAGTACGAGTGCTCTTCGGCATTATGAATCATGGGGAGTGATTCCTGCACCGGATCGGGATGCGAATGGATACAGGTTGTACACCGACGTACATCTTGCTTATTTTCGATGTCTTCGTGCGATGTTCCCTGGCTTTGGGGTGGGGCTAACTTGTACAGTTCTCAAACATATGCAGAAAGAAGAGGTGGACGAAGCCTTCTGGCTTGTCAATGAGGAACAGGCTAACTTGCATCAGGAGAAGGTTGTGGCAGATCAATTATTAACGGTATTGGAGCAAATTGACCTCCCGACTATTGGGAATAAGACCTTTAAGAGCCCAATGACCATCGGCGAAGCTGCTGAATATACAGGGGTTGCCGCGTCCGCCATCCGGCATTGGGAGAAGGAAGGGTTAATCATCCCGGAACGCAATCCCGAGAACGGGTATCGGATGTTCAACGCGCTGCATATCCGCAAAATATTGCTGCTTCGCACCTTGCGCAGTACGTTATATTTTCTCAAAAGCATGAAAGAAATTGTAGATGCTCTTGACCATCACAGCATCGAGCAGGCCAAAAAAGTGACGGAAAATGCTATCCGCAGCCTCCATGATCGAAATCGCCAGCAATTCCGAGGAGTACATGAACTTGTTAAACTGTGCAAGGTGCTGCAGCTGATGTAAGTAATCGCAAAGTGACTGCAACTAAGTTGTCGCTTCTTCTGCATTCGTGTATAGGTTACTGTACCTTTTTCACCATATGTTCATAATCTTCCCCTGCAATTGTTATGATCTTGCCATCTGCTGTATACCCTTGTGCTTCATACAATTGCTTCGCTCGCGTGTTCGCAACGTTCACTAACAGCGAGGCGATGCTGAACCCGAATTGAGCTGCTTCTAATTCGAACGCCTTCATGAGCTTCGTTCCGATCCCTAATCCACGCTGAGAAGAATCTACAGCCAATGAATCCAAGTAGTACTCTTCCCCTTCTGTTTCTTTGATAAGTTGAACAGGATTGCCTTGAAGAGTAGATAGACGTTCCTCCAATGGGCGATCCAATTCGACCAGCTTGTACCCCGCATAAGCCAATGCATAGCCGACAGGTACATCTTCTTGCAACCAGACCATACTGTTCTTCCAGCTCAAGCGATTGTCGGACTGCTTATAGAATTGCTCGAGTATGCGCATCGTCTCATCTCTGTTCGTAGTTCCAGATAGTTCATAGGCGATGGTGCCGATCGCCTCCATCATCAATGGGATAATGTACTTGCTGTCTTCTGGTGTAGCTTTGCGAATCATGAATGATACCTCCTGAAGAGTAATGACAGCTGATCATCGTCTAGTATTGCCCTCCTGAGGGATGAGAGTCATCCGTAATAGCCGTCATCTATTATTGTACACATGTCCAATGATGAATGGTCAATGATAAATAAGTTGTAACTATTTACATAATTGGTCAGGAACAAATATCACCACTGTCAACCTGTTTGCGTAAATATTTCTTTCCTCGAAACAGTCTGGATTTCACCGTATTGATTTCAAGGGATAAGACATTCGATATTTCTGCAAGCGAATATTCCGATAAGTAACGCAGCCGGAACACATCTCGATATGCATCGGGCATTTCATTCACGATGTTAATTACGTTGTGTTGAACTTCTTGTTCAAGAATTTGCTGTTCAGGTCCTTGAGTCTGATCCTGCAGGCTTTCGATTAATGATTGTTCTTGATTGTCGTAGGCAATGTTCTCCGTAAAATGTACGGCAGGTTTACGAGTACGCTGCCGTATGAGATCAATGCATAGATTTTTTACAATAAGCTTCATCCAGCTGCATATTTTGCAAGAAAAGTTGTACCGATGCAAATTTCGGAAAATACGAATATACGCCTCTTGTACAACATCCTCTGCATCTTGTTGATTGCGGACATAACGATAAGCGTGCTGAACTAGCAAGCTACGATATTCGATATATAATTTCGTATATACGCGTTCATCTCCGGCGAGTACGAGTTGTTGAATCTGATCTATGCTGGTGTTCATTGTTCCTCCAAATATCCTTACCCCAACGCGCAAACGCAATATGTGTATACTTGCTTGGGTACGTTATCGTGCTCTATCGAACATACAATAACATAAACTTATGAAGATAATATGAAGTTCAGATGAAAAATAAATGATATTCCCCAAATCATTGTTACAAATTGTTGCTTTTCATGCTTGTTAATGAAAACCTGTACGCCTGCACGAAAAAAAGCCGCATTACACTCCAATCCGTTGAAGTGTAACGCAGCTTCATTCATTTGCATATCATTTCATTATTCGATGTAGTCCTTCAAGCGTTTGCTGCGGCTCGGATGTCTTAACTTACGCAAAGCCTTCGCCTCGATTTGGCGAATCCGCTCACGCGTAACACCAAATACTTGGCCTACTTCTTCCAATGTCCGAGTACGACCATCATCGAGTCCGAAGCGCAAGCGAAGTACATTCTCTTCACGTTCAGTGAGCGTATCAAGGACGTCACCTAGCTGTGTCTTCAAGGACTCATAAGCTGCTGATTCTACTGGAGATTGGGCGTCCTGATCCTCGATGAAGTCGCCAAGCTTGGTATCGTGCTCTTCCCCGATTGGTGTTTCCAGTGAGATTGGATCTTGAGAGATCTTCATAATCTCGCGAACCTTCTCTACACTCAATTCCATTTCCTTAGCAATCTCTTCTACCTCAGGCTCTCTGCCAAGCTCCTGCACCAGCTGTCTGGAGACACGAACAAGCTTATTGATCGTTTCAATCATATGAACAGGAATACGGATCGTTCTTGCCTGGTCAGCGATTGCGCGTGTAATTGCTTGTCGAATCCACCATGTGGCATAAGTACTGAATTTAAAGCCTTTTGTATAATCAAATTTATCTACAGCTTTAATCAGACCCATGTTGCCCTCTTGAATAAGATCTAAGAGTGACATGCCTCGCCCGGCATACCGTCTTGCAATGCTCACGACCAAGCGAAGGTTAGCTTCTGTAAGCATTTTCTTCGCTTCTTCATCGCCTTCTGCAATACGTTTAGCCAAATCTACTTCTTCTTCGGTGCTTAGAAGACCAACCCGGCCAATTCCCTTTAGATACATCCGCACAGAGTCATCTATCTTGACTCCTGGAGGTAGTAAATTAATATCTGCATCTGAATGAGTTTGCTCATTGTGTTCTTCGTTAGTCAAACTGTCGCCCCCCTAAAAGTATGCGTACGGATTCGAGCCGTTTTTTTCCGGTATGTGAGTGAATTACTCATAATTGACAAAGAAAAAAGTCTATGATATGATTTATTTTAATTGCATGTAAAAATTAAGAGCACACACTATAGTAACATATACCTAGTAATTTTTCAATACTAATATTTGTATGTTGATCATACAATGAACCCCCCGGCATTCATGCCGGGGGGTTTTATGTTTCTCGTCTGTAAATTATGCTGCAAAGTGCTTATGATGGAGCTTTACGTTAATACGTGTCCGCCATCTACATGGATAACGGTACCGGTCACGAATGAATTCGTGAGTAGATACATTACGCTCTGCGCAGCATCTTCTGGAGTTCCTACACGCTGTACGGGAAGACGGCTTGCGATCGATTCATACAATTGCTGGCGTGCTTCTTCCGTCATCTTGCTTCGAGAAGGTGTATCCATGATTCCTGGTGATACAACGTTTACCCGAATTGGCGCAAGTTCCAACGCTAACGTCTTCCCCATATTGGATACAGCAGCATTGGCCGCGCCGAGAATAGATGAACCGATCATCGATTTATAGGCAACAACGCCGGAAAATAACACGATTGAGCCATTAGGAGACAGCTTTGGAGCGCCGTATTTGACTGCATAATATTGTCCCCAGAATTTATTCTCGAACAATTGTCTTGCCTGACTCGTATCCGTCTTCAGGAACGGGCCGCCAGACGTCTCTGCCGCACTTACGACAAGATGGTCAAATGATCCAACATTCTGGAAGAATTGCTCTACCTCATGTTCAATCGTGAGGTCAAGCTGTTGAACCGATGCTTTCATTCCAAGCTGTTCCTTGGCTTGCTGCAGCTTGTTCTCGGAACGGCTTGCTATGACTACTTCAGCTCCATGAGCAATCGCTTGCTTAGCAGATTCAAGTCCGATGCCGGAGCTGCCACCGATAAATACAACCTTCTTATTCTGCAACATATTCATCTGTGAATACCTCCATTAAGTGCTGCTCAAGATTGGCAATATAGTGATCAATGTTCGGGTTCTTAACTACATCGTAACAAGAGAAACTTGTTAGAGGCTTCATACCGAGAAACTTGTGTATGCGATGAAGGTGACTTAGCACATTGTCCAAGCCTTCCCCTTCAAAAAATTGATCATTACTCTCAAATGCAGAGGATGGAGCGTTCCAAGTCGTGGAGAGCATGTATTTCTTGTCTGTCAGCAATCCACCTTCACCATATTGATCGGAACCAGTGAAGAATGTACCGTATGCATACACCTCATCCATATAGGTTTTGAGCAGACCTGGTACACTGAACCAATAGATTGGTGTCTGATAAATGACAACATCGGCCCAGTAAAATTTCTTCTGTTCTTCCTCGATGTTATAACCATTTTGGATAACTGTTGTATTGACATTGTGGTGTGGACGTAACACACGAACCATGTTTTCCATTAAGGTGTTGTTCAGTTTCCCTTCAGAAGAACGGTATTGTTGATGACCGTTAATAATCAGAATATTTTTCATCGGATTCAGCTCCTTGAGTGTGAAGTATTGGCTGCAAGAACAGTATAATACTCAATAATTTCTTTAAGGAAGTACTGATATTTTATTCACCTTATTTCCGTTAGGGAAGTATTGTGTTATGATGGGACGTAACATCTAAAAATTGTTGAGGAGGATCGATCATGCTTCATCCATCTGAACCTGTAACATTGACAAAAGGAACCCCTGGTCAAACCTGCCCTATCGCGAAAACGCTTGATATAATTGGTACGAAATGGACGTTTTTGATTATTCGTGACTTGTTGATCGAGGGAACAATGCGGTTTAGCGATTTATTGAAAGCAATGGATGGAATAAGTCCGAAGACACTCTCGCTTCGATTGAAGGAACTGGAGCAGCACGACATTGTGATGAGAAAAGTATACCCTGAGGTTCCTCCCCGCGTAGAGTATTCGCTAACAGAGAGAGGCAAACTACTGGAAGGGACATTCATTGAGCTGAAGAGATTCGGATTACAGTTATGAATGTAAATGAAGCCGGAGCAAGTACTGACTGCCTGACTCCGGCTATTGATGCGGAACTTCATTCGCGTTTGTTCACTTCAACTTGAGCTTCTTCTTCCATTTCCGTTCTTCACCAGCATCGTTGCGGAATACGAAGGTGACCTCACCATTCTCCCCCTTTAACTGTTCGTCATAGATAAATCCTGAAAATTGTCCATTTCCGCTAATATAGAAGCCATCCTCCCCATTTCCACCGTGTTCGATAGCTTGCTTTGTCGTATTGATAATGTCTGTCTTCTCTGATTTCCAACTCATCTCGGCTAGTGCATATCCTTTTGGGAGCTGCTCCACTTGAAAATAAAAATGATGCTCGGATTGGCCTGGATACGTCGTCTGGTCGACGACAACCAGTATTGGAGTTTCCTGCTTAACCTTCTCCTTCGCTGCAGGCGTTGGTTGAGCGTTCTTGCCTGAGTCTGCTGTTCCTGTTGTTCCGCATGCGCTCAGCAGCATGAACAATACAAGACTAATAAGAAGCCATTGCGATTTATTCGTGTACATTGTTGTCACCCACTTCACCTATTGATTGATCTACTGTGAAATAGAACGATACGCCATCTTTCGTGTTCTCTACCCCATACGTGCTTCCGTGCAGTTCAAGAATATGCCTGCAGATCGCCAGCCCTAAGCCTGTTCCGCCAGATTTGCGATCCCTTGAGCACTCACCTCCGTAAAATTGCTCCCATACCCGTTGAAGCTGAATCCAATCATTTGAAACTCAATCGAGATACGTGCCTAGACATCATTATTCCGAGAGACATACATTGTCTTGACAATAGAATTATGACAATCGGAGCAGGCAAAATAATAATGAACTTCCATCCACGTATTTACTTATGTAGAACGACCATTGTTTTTGTCTATTGACGTTATTACGCGTTTCTGAGTTGTGTTCGCATAGGAGGTTATCGATACATGATGTCCAGTGAGGAACGTCTTTGTCGAAAGTTCGCAATGATCATTGGTGGCCAACCAGGATTTGCAGGTGGTAAATGCGTAGCTACGATATCTCGTCAGCAGATTCGGGCATTTATTTTAGGAAAGAAATTCGGCGTAACCTCTTCATTTTCATTTGAATCCCTAAATAAGAGAACACGCAGAGCTTTATGTCTAGGCAGAGTAGCATTATTACAAAAAGAAACGAACCGCTTCCTATCCGCTATTCGCGAGCAAGGTATCCTCGTATCGTCTGTACACAGTGAATGGCTGTTTGAACGTCCACGCTTAGTCTATGTCAATATTGAGGCTATTGAGAAACCATTGATCTTCGCAAGAAAGATCAGAAAAGCGTTGAATCTCAGCAGCAAGCAGACTAGACTTGCACCAGCTAAGTAATGCAATTCCTTGTTGTAGGACGAGAGCCCAGTCCGCATGCTCATGGACTGGGCTCTCATAGGAGTACCTAACCTCGCGTATCTAAATTCTTGTGTATGGATGTCCAATTGTTCAGAATGTCCCGAAACACCTTCTGGACGATAAGCAGCTCATCTTCGTTATAGGGATCTAGAATATCCAGAAATCGTTGTTCCAGTTCATGATGCACATCCTCATGCAGTACATTCAATTTCCTTCCCTTGGGATTTAAGCGGAAATAGACCTCTTTCTTGTTATCGCTTAGTTGGGTTCTTCGTATGATGTCCATAGATAAGAGCTTGGAGCATATTCGAGATACTGTCGCTTTAGATGTTCGTAATCGTTCCGCGAGCGCCGTCACATTAATAGGTTCATGCTCCCCAATACTGGATATAACGTGAAGTTCTGTGATATTCAGCTGCAGTTCCTCGTCGAATTCATCTCCTAGCTTTCTCATTTCATGAGCGATATGCTTCTGAATCAAATCCTCGTGCTGTTCCTGTTGATGAATAAGCTCAACAAATATGTTGTATATTGCGTGCTTGCCATAAGGTGAAGTTACCTGATCCATGCCCTTCCTCCAACTCGATCTAATGATTCTATTATACTCGATCAATCATCTGTAGAATAGCGACGTGCATGCAATAGATCTGACTGGCAAGCTACGCTAGTTTTATGGTTCCGTCATTGGCATTCATCCTTTGTTGCAGCTTGGCAGCTCAAGGGCATCATGTTCAATAAAAAAGAGAGGGTATCCCCCCCTCTCTCAGACTCGACAAAGTCCTGTCAAAAGTCTGACGCGACCCCTTAAGGGATCGCGTCTCAATCAATTAACGCTATAAATACTTTATCTCATTCACCATCTAGATAAGACGGAGCATCGCCTTCATATCTTCCTGCGCATCCCCGATAAGCTTCAGGCCGAACAGATCGGTCAGAACGTTCATCACGCCTTCCGAGATGAATTCCGGCGGCTTCGGCCCGATGCGAATATCACGGATGCCCAGACTGAACAAGCCAAGCAAAATCGCAACCGCCTTCTGCTCGAACCATGAGAGCACGATCGACACCGGCAGTTCGTTGACACTACAGCCGAAGGCGTCTGCAAGCGCAGCTGCGATCTTGACCGTGGAGCCGGAATTATTGCACTGCCCCAGATCGATATAACGAGGAATGCCTGTATCCGCCACCGTACCGTAATCGACATCATTAAACCGGAATTTTCCGCACGAGGTCGTCAAAATAACAGTATCGTTCGGTAGTGATGTCGCGAGCTCCCGGTAATACTCGCCGCCCTTGCCTGGCGCATCGCAGCCCGCGATGACGAAGAAGCGCTTGATTTTGCCATCCTTAACGGCTTGAATAATTTCCGGCGCCAGCCCGAGCACCGTCTCGTGGTGATACCCCGTTATCAATGTCTGCTCGCTCTCCACATCCGCCGCGGGCAGCACTAGCGCACGCTCAATCAGCGGCGAGAAATCGTCGTTCACGATCTTGGTCACACCTTCGAGTCCAGCCACGTCATAGGAGAAGAACCGATCGGCGTAGGTCCCCTTAATAGGCATTACACAGTTCGTCGTCGCAAGGATGGCGCCAGGATATTGCTCAAACAGACGGCGCTGGTCGTACCAGGCTTTGCCGATATTGCCTTTCAAGTGCGGATATTTCTTCAATGCCGGGTAACCATGCGCCGGAAGCATCTCGGAATGAGTGTAAATGTTGATGCCCTTGCCATCCGTCTGCTTCAACAATTCCTCCAGTGCATACAAGTTATGCCCTGTCACGACGATAGACTTGCCCTCTATCTTGTTCTGCGGGACGGTAACCGGAACCGGAACGCCGAAATGCTCCGTATAGGCCCGATCCAGCACATCCATAATACGGATCGCCGCGCCCCCTACCTTCATCGCCATGTCCAGATGCTCCTGTAAGTTGAAATTCGAGTTAGTCAACGTCATATAAAGCGCTTCATGCGTAATCGCGTCAACCTCTTCATCGACATAACCCAACTGCCGCGCATGCGTCGCATACGCCGCGATGCCTTTCAACGCAAACACGATCGTATCTTGTAGACTAGCAATCGTCTCGTCCTTGCCGCACACTCCGACAACCATGCAGCCGCCCGACGGCGTCTGCTCGCATTGATGACAGAACATTGCGCTTCCCCCTGTCAAAATGATTTTCTATTTTCAACATACTACATGGGGAAGCACCCCCGAGTGCGTACGATCACATCAAATATTTCAAAATCATGAATATCGCGTCAATTTCACAATCTCGCCTCATGTCACAAAAAACAGCGCGTCCATAACGGATCACGCTGCCCATATGCGATAAGTGGGTATCCCTCTCTTTTATTGCTTGCGCTATTACAAATGTGAGCCTCCGCTCGCGTCAATCAATTGTCCAGTTACCCAACGACTATCTTCTGAAGCTAGAAATGCGGCTATATCAGCTACATCTTCCGGTTCTCCCCATCTGTTGAAGGCCGACAGTCCAGCCGCATACCTCTGTCCTTCGGACTGGCTTAACGTGCCGGCGTTCATCTCTGTGTTAATGATCCCTGGCAGAATGGCGTTCACCGTAATTTGGCGTTTCCCAAGTTGCTTAGCGAGAGCGGATGTTAGTGTGTTGATCGCCCCCTTCGTCATGCTGTACGTAAAGACGACTGGCGACGCCGCTCGGGTGACAAAGGATGAAATATTAATGATGCGTCCGCCATCATTTAATCGCGGCAGCGCTTGTTGAATGACGAAAAAAGGCCCTTTGACATTGATGCTCATTACTTCATCGAACGATTCTTCCGTTGCCTCTTCCAGGCTCAATATCTGGCCGATTCCAGCGTTATTCACCAGAATATCGAAGCGATTACTCCCTGTATGCTTCTGCAGAGTGTCGTCTAGAGACCTATATAAATCATGAATCCCGCTCAATTGACTGATATCTGCGCCTATCTTAAAAGCCAAGCCACCCTGTTGTTGAATATGCCGTACCACTTCCTCAGCAAGTTCTTCTCTTCTCCCGAAATGCACCGCAACGAAGGCTCCTTCACGCGCAAGGCGCAGTGCAATGGCACGTCCGATTCCTCGACTAGCGCCGGTTACTACGGCGACTTTACCTTGTAAGCTGTTCATAGTTCATCTCCTTATGTATAGGGTCAACTATGTTATAGCACAAGGCATATTTTGAAATGTTGCTCTTACATATATTCTAACCTAATGTCCGCTCATTCTTTATTTTCTTTGTACAAGACAGCTTTGACTGCGAAGCGCGGCAGAATCAATTGTCTCTTCCATCTCGACGGCTGATTAAGCAGCCGATGCAGCCATTCCAGATTCAGCTTCTGCCACACAGCAGGGGCTCTCTTGACCTTCCCTGCAACGATATCCAGACTTCCCCCGACGCCAATTGCTACGCGGGAATGGAGCTGATGCTTGTATTTATGTATCCACCGTTCAGCGTAAGGTGCTCCGAGTGCCACGATTAATACATCCGGCTTCACGGCAGCAATATCGTTGACTATCTTGGCTTCGTCCTCTGAATGGAAGAATCCATGATGCCTTCCTACAATATGCACATGAGGATAAGACTCCTGGATAACCTCAGCGGCTCTCTTACTCACAGCTTCTTCTGCACCAAGCAAGTAGAAAGACCACTTTCGCTGATTCCCTTCGCTTAAGAGATTGAATAATAAGTCACAGCCCGTCACCCGTTCAGGAAGCGGATTGCCCTTCAAGCGAGATACCATGACGATGCCGATACCGTCAGCTGTGAGCAGCCCGGCATCGTCAATGATTGCTCGCAGGTTCTTATCCTGTTGGCAGGCCATCGTAATCTCAGGATTTAGCGTCACTACATGGAACAATTGCTGAATCTCCATGCCCTCAGTATGAATGACATCGCTAATGATATGCACAGTCTCTGTCATCGTTATTTTAGGGACAGGTATTCCCATAATTCGAGTTTCATTCGACACAAAGATGCCTCCTTGTCCAAGTATATCCATATAGTAGCACAACTTCTGCACGGAATGCCGCACCATATGGAATATGATGGTATGATCCAGTCTTTTTGCATGGCATCAACTTTTTTCAATTGCCCCTATTTATCTGACTTCGTGAAAAAAGGTTTCTATAGACCCACTCGATTTTCATCTGCTATGGTTGACTATGTTGGCAAGAATAAGTTGATGATAATGGTAAGGGTGATGATCTTGAACGGACAAAAGGTTGCATTTTTATCAGTTCTTAGCAATACAACTGTTGTGATATTAAAGCTGGTCGTAGGAATTCTGACGGGATCGATTGCCGTTATTTCAGAGGCGATCCATTCTTCCTTGGACTTGGCAGCGTCTGTAATTGCGTTTTTCTCCGTACGCATATCGAATCGTTCAGCGGATCGCAATCATCCCTATGGACATGGTAAGGTTGAAAATATTTCCGGTACGATCGAAACACTGCTCATCTTCGTTGCAGGCATTTGGATTATATATGAGTGTGTTCATAAGTTATTGCGGCCAGCAGAAATTGAGATGCCGTATCTTGGAATCGCGGTTATGTTTATTGGTGCCGGGATTAACTTGGTCGTTGCGAGGAAGGTTGGCAAGACAGCAGATGAGCTGCATTCTGTGGCGATGAAATCAAACGCACTGCATTTGCTTACTGACGTGTATACGTCACTTGGCGTAGGTGTAAGCTTGCTGCTCGTAACGCTGACAGGGTGGACAATTTTAGATCCGATTATTGGGATCTTTCTTGCGGTGTACATTATGAAGGAAGCATTCACGCTTATGAAAGAATCATTTCCTCCCCTGATTGATGCTAGGTTGTCCGAAGAGGAAGAGCAGCAGCTTCAGCAGCTGATACTCTTGCACAAAGATAAGTATATTGAGTTTCACGATTTTCGTACGAGACGCTCCGGCCCTATTGAATACGTGGACTTTCATCTCGTGGTACCTTCTGGAATGGATATCGCAACCGCGCATCATCTGTGTGATGAAATCGAGCATACGATTCAGGGCAGTTTCGAGCGGGCAGAAGTACTGATTCATATTGAGCCTGAGCATGAACGGAGAGATAGACTTGCTCAGCAATAAATAGATAGACAGGGCAGATCCCTTTCCCGGGATTGCCCTGTTTTTGTTTCATGCTTCTTGGCGTATATCGCAACCATCCGGATACATAATTAATGGTTCTCCCAACAGCTGGTCGACGGTTTGTTCTTGCATCGTGAAGAGGAGCAAAAAAGCGCTATTTGTACTGGAATGAACCATGTTGTCTAATCCGATAAAATATTCATTAACGCTCAGCGCGTCAGCAACAAAACTCATACTGTCAGTTAAAAATAAAAGTGTCTTTATTCCATGCGCCTTTGCGAATTGTCATACCACCAGACTCCATAAAATAAGTTATAGACTGACCTGAAAAATAGGAACAGCGACAGCTAAGGACGAGAAAATAAAGTCCTAGACTGTCGCCGTTCCATTGAACAGACGTGCCCCGTTAGAATGACAAATTTATGCTGGTTTTACCTCGTTTTAATGCGAGATAGTCGCTGGCTGCGCTGGTCAGTTAGCCAGTGCAGGGTTGTTGCCTGATTCCGCCTCCTCAAAATACTTCGAGTGACCGAGCAGCCGTTAGGCTGCGATGCGTGAAATGGTGTTATGCGATGGTCTGTTCTTCCTGAATCAACTACCAAGGCTCTATTCTTAAATCATTCCATTGCGCCTTCCATCGACTTACTTTCTTATCATAAATCTCTTTAGTAATTTGCCGCTTATTTGGTCTTACAACTTTATTAAACAAATCATCCAATCCGTAAGGTGCATATACATCCCATTTATCGGAAGTTATTCTTATTCCTAAAGACGTAGCTGTGGTTGGCCATGTATCGATTGCTTCTTCCACTGACTGATAGGGCTTAATCTCATATCCAAACCGACTCTTGTACCATAAATGAACTCTAGCTTCATTCTTTACATCGATCTTAAATGGATAATTAGGAAACATCCTTTCTAGCTGTGATTTTACTTGATCTTCATTCTCTTCAGATAAATCACAATCATCAAAATAGACCAAATCCACATCCTTAATTCCATGCTCGAGGGGCAAATCACTTAAATAATTCCATGTTGTCTGAGTAATACATCCCGCGCCAACATAGTAATTATTTATCTTCAGTTCTTGAACTCTATCAAGTAATTCATATATAGCTTTATGTTTTCGTACGATTTGAGCTAGTTTTTCTACTTGATGATTTAATACATGAATTTGAATCACATCTTTCTTAATGGTCTTTGGCTTGTTTGCTCTAACAGACTTTTGTATACCGTCTTATTCACGAACTTCGTAAATAATTCCTTATGTAGGGTATTCGCGAAAACTTTGGACTATCCTGCTGGTATAGCTTAATGAAGCAACGTCAGTCTAATACTTTATTTTCACAGTCTACAACTTTATTTGCCTAGTCTAACACTTAATTTTTCAGTCTAGAACTCTATTTTCTTTTTACATCTGTATCCAATGAAGTTAAAACACAGCCGGCCCCAAAAAGCCGGCTGTTCCATTTGCAATCCACACACAAAGCCTAAATATTCCGTTCCTCATACTCAAAGGGTTCTTCACATGAGTAAATGTCATGGAAAAAGCCCTTATATGGGATATCGTCTTCCAAACATTTTATGATATACGACATTACCTCGTCACTCCTTGGCTCCTCACCGCTGTTCTGCATCGCCTCGAAGTAGTCGACGATATTTTCCATGTCACACACCTGAATAAATAAAGGTAACTGTTCCAACATCGAATCTTCGATCTTGGTCTCCGATCTGTATCCCTCGAGGACTATTCCAAAATAATCATCCATAAACTTTTTACGTTTAGCGGCATCTGGTTCAAATTGTACCCAGCCCACTCCGCTTATCCAGAGACCTGCCAGATCAAACATATACCAAGCGAAACATGAATTATCGAAATCATATACGGTTATTTGCCCGGTATCAAAATCTATCGAATAATTCCCATCGTTATAATCAAAATGATTCATACCGAAAGACTCACGGTTCGTATCCAATCCTTCTAAGGTATTAAGCAGCTCAACCAGCTTCTTCTTAACCAGAGAGAAGGAGTCGGGTATCAGTTGATTGATATACTCGGCATTGTATTTATCAAAAAAGCTATACCGACGATGGACAGGAGTATACCCTTTCGATATGTGGTGCAGTTTCCCCAGGACTTTACCGCAGTTATAAAAATATTCGGAAAGAGGTACTCCTTCCCGATATCGATAATTGTTTTCCACAAGCAATTTACCTTTGGCCTTCTTAAACAAGCAGATATAAAAGGTATGATTTTGATAAGTGATCTCTTCCAGCAGATTCCCCTTCCGGGAGCTGACTACATCCGAGACACTACCGCCATGCTCATATAAATACCTGATATACTCCAATTCGGCCAGAAAATCTTCCCGCTTCCTGTCAGGTAAGAAGGCAATTCGGAGAATCTTTGCATCGGTGCCCTCTTTCTCACAGGTATATACGACATTCCGCCCTCCGTCATGTGCCGGAATAAGCTGAATTTCATAGCCTTCCAATCCGAACAACTCCGATACTACTGGAAGTAAATAGGTATCGCCGATTGAAACAATATCGTTATGAGTCATGATATTTTCTTTAGTTTGCAATCTCTCTGTACACCATCCTTCAAAAAATCATTAATTTACAACTGGACCATTGATAATCACCTTGTTTAGCATTGACATTTCACTCCTTCCAGAATTATCTACTTCAAATTGTACCTAAATATCCCAATCAAAGTCTAGGGGATTTTCTATATCCGTATTTTGCAAAAAATCCAAGAAACGATTTTCCATCAACGACTTCTAAACTTTCGCTGTGTCCGTTGAAGATTCCAAGAATGTGGATCTTATTTCATAGATTCGTTTAAACAAACGCCCTTTGGAGCTGATGGCTGTCGCTTTCAGAAGCAAAGAGTGTTTTTTTAAATTTATAGATAAATAATTATATATAATACTTGACCTATTATTCATCCCCATTTACAATAAATATACCAACATAAACCAAAAAGGTGGTCTTTCCATGCTGCTGCGTCACAAAGCCTTCAGACAATTATTCGCCGGAAGAATCCTGAGCGTGTTTGCGGATTCCATACTCTTTTTTTCGTTGCTCAAATGGATTGAAATCAAATCGGGCGGAACAGAATCCTTTACGTTTTTCTATGTCGCATACTATCTCCCTATCGTTCTGCTAGCCCTGCCTGCCGGAGCCTGGATATCCGGAAAAACGCTGCAGCATGTGATGGCATGGTCAAATGTCGTTCGCATGATAGGTATGATCCTGTTCTTTTTCTTCTCAGACTTGATCCCAATGCCGTGGGTATATGTACTCCTGATCACCGAAAGCATTGTCGGTTTATTTTTCATGCCTGCCAATCAGTCTCTTCTCCCGCAAATCGTAAGCGAAAGAGAACGTCCATCGGCGAACAGTTGGCTGCAAATGGGCTATACAGTCGTCAAAATATCAGGTCAAACTTTTACGGCCTTTATGCTCAAAAATGGGTTCCCGCCTGCTTCACTGCTGCTGTTCTCAGCCTTTCTTCTTCTCTGCTCGCTGATGTGCATTATGCTTATGAAGCCCAAGGTGAAACAAGAAATGCCTGAAGGGCAAGGACATTGGACTTTGATGAAAGAAGGTGTCCTTTATATTGCTCGCCACCGCCAGCTTGGAACGTTGTTTGTTTTTTTGACGCTTGCCATGTTCATTGCTTCCTCAGTAGATTTGATTTTGCTCTCCTTTTTAAGAGATGTGCTTGGTTCAGGCGTTGAAAATCTGAGTTTTATCGGGACAGCTTCCCTTTCCGGTATGATTGTGGGTGCGGCTCTCGTTCCAAAATGGTATAAAAAGATAGAGAGAAAATGGCTGATCGTCCCTCCACTTTTCACCTTCTGCATCAGCATCGGCTGCCTATATGTGATACAAAGTTGGCTGGTAATTTTGCCTCTCTTTTTCGTGCAGGGAATTGCTCTGGGGTGCTTTAATATTACATTTGTGACCTACGTGCAGGATATTGTGGAGAAGGAAAACTACACCCGCGTATTCAGTATGTATCATATGATTTCAAGCAGTGCGGCTCTGCCGGGAATTTCGATGACCGGAGTGTTGCTCTCGATATGTGGAGTTCCAACCACGATTCTCGTGATTAGCGGTCTTTTGCTTGTACTCGGGATTGCCGGAATTTTGGCTGTTCCATCCCTTGGTAAAGGAAACTCCGCAGAGCAAACGAACATTGAAACAGTGGCGGTTTAATTATGGAAATATCAGAAAGGAAGTATAAGAGATGTCGTTAAAATATGGTATTTTGGGTTTCCTTAGTAAATGGGAAGCGACTGGTTATGATCTGAAAAAGGAATTTGATGATTTTATGAGCATCTTCTGGCATTCTCATTTATCGCAAATCTATCCGGAACTTGGGCGTTTGGAGCAAGAGGAATACATTACAAGCCGCTTACTACCGCAAACGGGCAAACCCGACAAAAAGATCTATGCCATCACAGACAAAGGCAAGCAGGAGCTGATCAGCTGGCTGCTCTCGCCTTCAGAAACCCCGAAGCTAAAGGACTCGTTTCTGATGCAAGTCTCCTTTATGGACAATGTTCCCGCCTCAGAGGTCATTTTCCAGTTAAAGGCCTATCAAAAGGAACGGGAACAGCGGTTAGCCAAGATGAAACACATTTTTCAAGAGCGATGGGAAAGCATTCGGGAGCGCAATGTCATGAAATCACGGATTGTAATGAGCTCGGCGGTTGTAAGAAGAGGATTGGAGCAAGAAATTCAATATATCCGCTGGTGTAGAGACACGATCGAGCTGGTTGAATCCTGCTCTGCACTTTGGTCGCAGGATACCGACAAATCAGATTTACCTGATGGAGAATATATCCGATTTTCGGATGTTGAACCTTTATTACGGAAATATTATGGTAATTTGATGGAAGATTAACACAGTCTATGTTTTAATGAATCGGCGCTGTATGCGCCAACAGAAGAAAAGTCCGGCTGCGGCCCGTGAACTTTCCAATTGCCATTCAACAATTGGTTATTGCTATATGGTTAATCGTGAAAGGATTATTGCTTATTTTGTATATCTGTAAAAAAGAGAACTAAATTCAGTTCTCTTTTTTGCGCTTTACTATTTTTTCAAGAAAAGGTAATGGGCCGACTCCAATTCGCTATCTTTCCAAGCCGCATATTTGAGATTAGAAGACGAAGCAATCCAAGTCACAGAATCCGCTGCCATGATGATGATTGCAACTGTGATGCAAGCGCTGTTGCCTATAAGGTAGCCCTCCGGATCCATCGCCTCCGTCGTTCAATCCGTTATAGTAGCCTCCGAAGAAATTATGCGGTGACCAGTCAGGGCTCGCTTTTGGAGCAGGTGGTGCCAAGGACTGAAACTCTTGTGTGCCGTACACGATCTTGCCTCCTACAACTGTGAAGACTGACTCGATTTTTTTAATATCTTCTTCGGCGACTTGAAAGAAATTGTCCGAGAGAATCGTAAAATCAGCGTAATGCTGGGCTTTAATTTGTCCTTTAACATCCTCCTCTTTAGAGAACCATGCATTCCCGGTTGTATACATACGAAGCGCCTGATGTCTGTCTACACGATTGGAAGCAGGGTACAAACTAAGCCCACCAAGTGTTTTTCCCGTTACTAACCAGTATAAGGCTAGCCACGGGTTATAACTTGCTACTCTTGTTGCATCTGTCCCTACTCCGACACGCAAACCAGCAGTCAGCATCTTCGTTATCGGTGGTGCATGTTCTGCTGCCGCTGCCCCATATTGATCAACAAAATATTCTCCTTGAAAGGCCATGCGATTCTGAACGGCAATCGAACCGCCAAGCGTGATGACGCGTTCCAAATCTTTTTCCTGAATTGTCTCCGCATGATCGAGAATCCAACGTATGTCTTGGAAAGGAGCTTCTTTATTCACCCGTTCAAATACATCAAGAAAGCGCGTAATGGATTCTCCATAGGTTGCATGAAGACGAAACGGCCATCGATGCTTGGCCAGATGCTCTGTTACTTCGAATAGTTCATCTTCCAGTACAGCGGGCAGTTCTGGACGAGGTTCAACAAAATCTTCAAAGTCTGCCGCGCTATATACAAGCATTTCTCCGGCACCGTTATGACGGTAGTAAGAGCTGCCCGTGTACGGCTGCGTTGTTTCCGTCCAAGCTTTGAAATCGTTCAGTTCATTATTAGGATGCTGCGTAAATAAATGATACGCTGTACGAACTGTAATCTCACCACGCTTATCCAGCTCTTCAAACACTTTATAATCATCAGGATAGTTCTGAAAGCCGCCTCCAGCATCAATTACACTTGTTACTCCAAAACGGTTCAATTCCCTCATAAACAGTCGGGTAGAATTCATTTGATCATCATAGGAGAGCTTCGGGCCTTTAGCTAATGTGGCATACAAAATAGTCGCATTCGGGCGAGCGATTAACAATCCCGTTGGATTGCCCTGGCCATCCCGTTGGATTTCCCCACCTGGCGGGTTCGGTGTGTTTTTCGTGTAACCAATCACACGCAAAGCCGCTTTATTCAAAAAGGCTTGACGATAGAGATTAAGGATGAATACGGGAGTATCAGGGGCAATTCGGTTAATTTCATCTAATGTAGGCATCCGGCGTTCTTTAAATTGAAACTCGGTCCATCCGCCAACAACGCGAACCCAATGAGGCGGCGGTGTTCGATCAACTTGTTTTTTCAACATCCTTAAAGCATCAGCCACAGAAGGTACGCCATCCCAGCGCAATTCGAGATTAAAGTTAAGTCCACCTCGAATAAGATGCAAATGCGAATCGTTTAATCCCGGAATTAACATGCGTTGGTTAGCGTTAATCACTTTTGTATTTGGGCCGACAAGCTTCATTATCTCAGCATCGTCCCCTATAGCACAAAATTGCCCGTCCTTTACTGCTAGTGCAGTCGCTGTGGGGTTGTCATCGTTCATCGTTACGATACTGGCATTCATAATAATCAGTTCAGCTTCCATTCGATTCGGTTGCTCAATCATCTTTTGTCCTCCTTCGTTTATTGTTGGTTAAACCATAGTTTGATCCAAGGTACCAGCCTTTGCCCAATAAACATGCCCAGAAGACCAACCAGTCCCAAAAAAAGGCGGCGCGGGAGACGGAATACGAAGCAATTGAAAAACGACTCCTATAGTAATGCCTGTTGCTAAGGCAAGAAAAATAGGGCCCCACATGTTCGCTCTTACCTCCCCTACATTAATCCGATTCGTAAGCGTTATTCGATTCAACAGTAAGTCTATAAATTTTAATTGGCTTGATCAATAAGGGGATTTCTATGGCAAGCATAAGCGTTTCTTATGCCTGATAAGCCAGCTATCGATTTCGATATCATATAGTTTTTTACGATGGATCCTATAGAAAATTGAAGATGGTTTGCCCGTTCATGACCCCATAAACTTAAGACATGCAACAGAAGTTCGAAATCAGCTCTTTTCCGTTGCCACCATACTTAAAGAAGGAAGGGATCAACATATGTTTAATGACAAAACAGATTTACTGACACCCGAGAACTCTGCCATCATTCTTATAGACCATCAGCCCCAAATGTTGTTTGGAACACAAAGTGCTGACCGTCAAACAATTATTAACAATACCGTTGGATTAGCCAAAACGGCTAAAGTATTTAATGCCCCCATCATTTTAACAACGGTTGCTTCGGAATCATTCTCAGGCCCCCTTCATCCGCATATTCAAGAAGTATTTCCCGATCAAAAGCCAATTGATCGAACATCGATGAACTCCTGGGAGGACAAAAACTTCGTTGAGGCCGTAAAGCAAACGGGGCGCAAGAAGCTGATTATCGCAGCTCTCTGGACGGAAGTTTGTCTTGCATTTCCAACGATTTCGGCCATCAAAGATGGATATGAAGTGTATATTGTTACAGATGCTTCAGGTGGTACGACGACAGAAGCCCATAACACATCCATTCAACGTATGATTCAAGCGGGGGCGATCCCTGTCACATGGCTTTCTGTCCTTCTTGAATATCAACGCGATTGGGCACGTGAAGAAACATACGATGCCGTTGTGAATGTTGCAATCCAGCATGCTGGGGCTTATGGTACGGGCGTTGTATATGCCAAAACGATGTTTGGCGGTCACGGAGGTTAAATTCACATCCTATACAATAGCTATCAACGTATAGGTATAGGTACAGTTCCAATAAAACCGGACTGTACCTTTTTTTAGAACACGATCTGTTACATGGAAAGTGATTTCGCTGGTTCTAAAAAATAACTTATAAAATTTTGAATCGCGGGCTCAATAAACCGATCCTTTTGAACAATAAGCTTGACTTCACGTGCAGGAATCGGGTCTAAGAAACGTATTACTTTTACTTTCGAACAAGCAGAGCTTTCTAAGAATGAAATTGGCAAAATAGCCACCCCCATTTTTTGAATGACCATATAGAGAACAATGGTAGATGAGGTAGACTGAAATTTCGTTTGAGGAGGCTTGGCAGTTTCGAACCCGGAAGTTTGCATTAGCTCTTCTGTATTTGTATCGCTAACAAACACATCTGAATCTATTTGTTCCAATTCGTGAAGAGAAATGGCCGTTCGATCCGCCCATGGATGATCTGCGTAAACGATGAGCGCCTGTTCTTCTTTATATACATGTACAGCATATAGTTCCTTGTTAAGTTCCGAACAATCACTGAAAGCAATGTCAATATGCCTATTCCGTAAGTCCCCATAACCATTTTCGATATTTACAAAATGAAGCGCAATAGCCGGGTTCTGTTTATGAAATTTTAAAAAAAGGGGCATCAAATACGGACAATCGAATGGCGAGATGCCGATCGAGATCGAGAGCGAGAGTTGATTGGCTCGGGGATAGTTTAGTTCATATGTTTCTGTTTTCGACTCATCGATCAGCTCCATTACGGAACGAGCTTTCTCATAAAGAATTTGCCCTGCAGCTGTAAGCTTCACCCCTCTACCTGCCCTTTTAAATACAGGAGTTCCGAATTCTTCCTCGATATATCGAATCTGCTGGCTTAATGCAGGTTGAGAAATCAGGAGCGATTCTGCGGCTCTAGCAAAGCTGCCTTCTTCGCAAATTTGAATAAAGCACTCTAATTGTCTGAACACGGATTCACACCTCAACCTCTCTTTGTTATCCAGCCATTTGGCCTCGAATAAAATGATTCATCTCTTCCATGAATGCACGTGCCGTCATGTTCCATGCAAAGGAATTCAGATGGATAAGCGATACGTCCCAACAAGGTACGAAGTCTTCAAATCTCACCATCCGAAAAGCATACTCCTTGAAACTTTCAACCAAACATACCGGAAGAAGCGCTGCTCCAAGCCCGTGACGAACCCACTGAATTAATAAAGAAATGGAAGTAGTTTCGATCATGGAACTCACAGTAAGACCACAGGCTAATCCATACATTTCGATTACTGATTTGTATTGCTGCAGAAACAAAATGGTATTCATTTGCTTCAATGATCGAATAGGAAGGAAGGAATGAGCAGCCATAGAGTGCTTCGAATGAACGAAGAGCGCCATTTCTTGCCGATACAAGTAAGTCGATACGATGGAATCCCTAGTCTTTGAATCGGAAGTAATCCCAATATCAACTACTCGTTCTAGCACACTATGCTGCACATTCGCAGTCTCAATAACCTTTAGTTGTACATGGGGATGCTTTTCATGAAATTTTATAAAGCAAGGTGCAAGATATTCAAGCTCAGCAGGACAACAACCAATTGCAAGCGTTTCTCTCACTGCTATCGCTTCGTTTTTCATTTGATATCGAGCTTCTTCAAGCAAATTCATTATGGTGTTGCCCTTATGTAAAAGAATTTTGCCTGCTTCCGTCATCTCCACCCCCTTTGCGCCTCGATTAAACAATGGCGTATTAAATTCATTCTCTAATACACGAAGCTGCTGACTTAATGTAGGCTGCGTTACCCCCAATTCCGCTTTGGCTTTGGTGAGACTTCCCGATTTGCATATTTGGATAAAATATTGAAGCTGGCGCAGTTCCATTAGCGGCACTCCTCTCTACCTGTATATCAAGCGACTTACTTTTATTGTAAAAATCGCTGCATAAAATGAACAGGTGCAATCCTATGCGTATCAGTAGCGATATTACTTCATTAAAAAAAGCATGAATCTGTCATGTAGCTGACCAATTCATGCTTCATATGATAATTACGGTGTTACGGGTTGACTTGAATCGAAAACGTAGAGGTTGGATTGTTTATTTGTGTTGTCCCGGGCCCCATATTCAGAAATTGCAAGTTATTGAACGTAACGGATCCCACTGGCTGATTCGCCCAGATTCCAAAGCCCGAATTGACTTCAAATGCATCTTCGCTCTTGCGAACGCCCGATATTTTAATGTTTGATAAAATCGTATCCGTGATCGGGAATTCCGGCGTAGAACCTTTATAGTTCGTCTGAAACATAATCCCATGGTAGGTTGGGTCAATAATTTCCACATCACTTATGCGAATACCTCGGTACTCTTTCGAGGCCGAAAATAGCCAGAGAGCCGGGAACGTCTGATTTCCCCAGAAATGACCGCCTGTACGAAGAAGCGAGACATTCTCGATCTTTGTTGGAGGAGCCGAACCAAAACCGCGGAACGCAATGCCAAAGTCCAGCGAACTGACGGTTAGACCCGAATAAGCGAGTGTGTCCGCAATGTAAATATTGCGAAACGTATTGTTGAAGCCGCCGTATACGGCAAGTCCTGCAGCCCGCCATGTGAGTAGCGATGTTAAATTTTCAAAGACGTTGCCTTGATTGTCTTCGGAAGTGCCGCTGTCTACAGCATTAAACAAGGCAAAGCTATCATCACCGGTGCTGCGAGCTTCGTTGTTTGTCACCAAGTTGTTCGTGCTTCCGTTTGTAAAATTGATAGCATCTGCAAATACGTTTCGAATCCGGGAATTTTTAATGATAGTGTTATCGACGTTCTGTCCCCAGAACATACACATCTGATGCTCGACCCAGATGTTGTCGAAAGTCATGTTGGCTACGTTCGTAAATGCGAATACTTTGCCTGCCCTATCATCACGGATGTTATAGTTGCCAAAATAAGCAAAGTTGGCAAAAGTGGAGCCGTCAGCGCCTGCACTTGCTGAAAAACCGATATCTGTATTTGTCTGATTGGAAGGAGCTACAAACCGGGTATACCATGGACCAGCGCCGACCACTTTCACAGGCTTGCCGTATACTTGAAACTTGGCCCCTGTTTCATAGGTTCCGGCAGGCAAATATACCCCAATAAGTTTTCCAGTCGGATCCATACGAACTTGATCCAATGCTTGTTGAACAGCCTGGTGTGTAGTGTTTGTAGGTGTTACGTATTGGGAAGGATCGGGATTAGGCAGTGGCGATACTTGCTCCAGGCTGATGAAATCGATCGCATAGGTCGTTGTGTTTGCCGGATCCTTTTGCAGCTTGATCGTACTTCCCGCAGGAATCGTGTTATCAAACATAATGTTCGCTTCATCGTAGATAAACCGAGCAGCGCCAGCAGAAGGGGAATTGCTTGGCGATGCCTCATTGCCGTAGAGCCACGAATACCTTGATGTCAGATTGAGCGACTTTGCAAACACGTTGTTGACATAAACATTCAGTGTATTACTCAATCCATTCCCGCTAGGAGCATCAGGTATGGAGAAACGCGCAACAAGCGTGTTCGTACTTGCTTTCGTCTTAAATTCAACGAAACTGCCTGTTGAGTTTAACGTGACTGCTTTTCTGCCGGAAGCTTCTCCAGCTAAATCACCAATGTTTCGGTTCGGACCGACGATAACTGCCCCGCCTCCGATAACGCCATCCTCCGCTTCATACATATCATAAGGCATTGTCGCGCCTTTTTGTGGCACCAAAGAACTGTTGGAGAATTTGAACCAGTTGATATTGAATAGTCCATCCCCGCTGCCCTTAAACTTCAGAAAGACATGGTGTAAACCGCTGATTGGATTTATACTGCAAAATTTTGTCGTCCATGTCTGCCATCCGCCTGTCGGCTCAACTGCACAAGTACCTGCAAGTGTGCCTGCCAAGCTGTCCAATCGGATTTCAATAAGTCCTCCGCCGCCATTACTTGCCACCCGCACCTCAAACTGCGATACACCGGAGCCAAAATCGATATTGTGATAAGCTGTATAGTCATCATTTTCGATAAAGCCGATATTAAATCCGCCTTCACTGGATACTTCCGTTTGAATGCCCATTCGATCGTCGTAGCTTTCTGCTTCGATGGTGGACAATGCAGATCTCGACGACGCGAACACTCCAAACTCAGATAACTGGGCGGCTACCCAACCATTATTGGCAGTGAAATTCAGTTTTACGTATCTTGCTGCCGTAGCTGGGAAATGGATGGTTACCGTATTCCCACTGATTGGATCAAACGAATAGCTGGCCGAGGCAGCTAATGTCGTATAATTAGCATCATCGATACTGCCCGACACGGATAAGGTTTGCTCTCTTTGCCCCCATGTTTCCGGGAGCTGCAGAACGACTTGACCGATCGTGCTCACATGGCCAAGATCGACACGAAGCCATTGCGGGAATGCATTGTTCGCACTTTCCCAATACGTCGACGGATCGCTGTCTACCGCTTTCTCAGGCGTGTAAATATCGTTGTAACTGCTTGCCCAGACGGGCTTGCCTGCTGCCAAATTGGAGGAGGCTTGCACGGGGGTTGCACCTAGTGACAACTGTGTAAGTATTAAGCTTACAATGAGGAATAACAAGAGAATCGTGGACTTTCTCGGGAGTCGTACTCGCATCTTCATAACCTTCCTTTCCTTTTTGGTTGAATCGAATATGTTAGACATACTTGTAACGCTATTTTCACACATGATGCTCTCTTATTTGACTGTCATCTGATTGTAAAACCTCACCTGTACAAGCTGTGCAGCCGCCACCAACACCGTCTTTGGATCCGCATCCTCGCGTGAGAAAATATCCTGAACGACACCGGCCATCGTCGCGTAGTACTCTTGCGTATTGAACTGCGCCTCCAACTTTCCATCCATTAGCTCCAGTGTCTCAGGGGGGTATTGATACACATTGTCGTATTTTTCATAGATTGCCTTAACTTTTTCCGCATAGGCAGAATCAGGTGTGAAATACTCAATAACAGGCGGAACAAAATATTTTTGATCTTTCTGTCGCTGCTGGATACTCGCTTCTATCGACAACAGTCCTTTATCGGTGAAATAATCAAACGTAGCATAACGAAAGGCCATCTTTTGTTCTTCACTCGTCGCTTTCGGATTGATAACTAGGAAATCCCCTCCAAGTACACCTATGTGTTTGCCTCCTTGTTCGACCGCTGGCATCGGATATACGACAATATCCTCAGGCTTCATCTTCCCTTGGTTGAGTGCCTGATCAATTGGGCCGTCAGGGCCCGATATGATCATCGCCGTTCTTCCTTGAATCAAGGCGCCTATAGCATCTCCCCAACCAAGTGCCCAGTCTTTCGGGATTACCTTCGCTTCCCAAGCTAGATGTTGATAAAATGTGAGGGCTTTAATGCCAGCTTCCGAATGAAATACGGCCGTAATTTTACCGTCATCTGCTTTCTGAATATCGCCTCCTGCTCCAAATAGAAAGTTCGTCCAGTTCCAGCCGGCTTCATTCCCCTTGCCCATCAGTGCGATGCCCGAGATGCCCTTCGCAGGCTCAGCCGCCGCCTGTGCTGTAGCAAGCATGTCATCCCAAGTCCAATCAAAACGGGGCATCGCAATTTTTTTATGAACTAAGAGACTTTTGTTTATAATTGTGCCGGTAACATATCCTTGCTGGGCAGTTCCATATACCTTGCCTCCAATAATGAACTGCTCCTGAAGTATCGGATTCATTTGATCTTTAAACGCATAATCATGAAACAAGCTCGTGATGTCGGCTGCCCATCCCTTATCTGCCAAAAATCTTCCTTCTGTTGCATATGTATTGAATAAAGTTGGCGCCTCATTGGCTCCCATCTTAATTCCGATTTGATTCGGATCATACTGCCAATCGCTTTTTACAACTTCCACATTCGGGTACTGTGCTACAAAACGTTTGATCTTGTCATCTTCAAGCGCCCTCTTCTCGATTTGATCAGGTGGAGGGTAGTAGATGCTGATCGTTACCTTAGCAGATTCCGCTGAATATTTTGATGCATCGTCAGTGGTGATACTTGATGAACGACTACATGCGGTTAGCATCAATGCAGAGATACATATGATTATCGAGGTTACGAGAATAACTCTACGTTTATCCATAAGGATAGCGGCTCCTTTGAGCGAATCTATTTACAATTATTATTGTAATTTGGTAGATTAACGATGAACATGTGTGATTCTCTGAAGATCATAGGCGATTCTACTTTTTGAATTCGCTCAGACTTACTCCATAATATTTTTTGAATATTTTACTGAAATGCTCCGGTGATTCGTAGCCGACCTTTTCAGCGATTTCATAGCGTCGCAGATCAGTAGTTAGTAGCAGCAGCCTGCTTTCTTCCATTCTCAGTTTCACGACATAGTCCCATAGGTTGTAACCCGTTATTTTTTTGAATAAATAACTTAAATAATTTGGACTCACATGACTTTTTTGAGCAATTTCCAAGAGTGTTAATCCCTTTTGGGCAAAATGCTCATGGATATATTTCTTAGCCTTATCTACAATTTGATTAGACTGCATGTGCAGTTCGTCCTTCATAGGCTCTTCCCCATCATGATTCCAGCAAAAATCTCCATAATAAAACACATAATGATCTGGGAATACGCGGTTAAAGCGGACTGCTCGTCGCGCCTGTTGATCCAATACGCTGATATACTCAAACCCCTGTAAAATATGGCTCATGCCGATCACAGATTGCAGTGATAAGTAACCTTGAATATTCAAGCAGAGTAATCTACCAATCACATCTAATTGACTGATTTTGTCTTCACCTGGATCGCCATATGTTTCACTATCCCACTGGAGAATGACCGTAATCTCATGCTCCGACGAACAAAAAGAAATATAATTACACTGCCCTTCAAGCAGTTCATTTGTCATGTTTAAAACGGCATACTGCAGCAACTGAACATCTTCTCCCAACGATCGCTGTCTGTTTACTGGGGATTGCAGTTGAAGATCGATTTTGAGCACCGAAAAATAGGGCCCCACTAATGAGAGATCACTCAACTGCTGAACAGCAAAAGCGTCCTTACATACTATATCAGGATGAACAAGCAGTCTGTTTAATAACGCTGTTGTCGCCGGATCTGGTTCGTTCATACGAAAGTGTTCATTTAATGGAGTGGCAACTCCATCGTGTGCGGTCGTTTTTGTCAGCCTCAGCAGCACGCTGCGCACGGAATCTAGGAACTGGCTGCTGTTAATGGGCTTGATCAAATAATCTTTTGCTCCCAGCCGCATAGCCAATTGTGCATATTGAAAAGTCTCATGCGCGGAGACAACAATGGATTGAACGGACGGCTTTGCCATTTTAGCTTGATGCATTAATTCGATACCGCTCATTTCACCCATCTGAATATCTGTAATTAATAAGTCAATGTCTTCCATTCGGATAAAATCCATCGCCTCATATCCACTGTGAGCGATGAAAACATTATGGATATGTAATCCTGAAGAAGCAAGCAGATTGCTTAATCCTTTGCAAATCCATGGCTCGTCATCTACGATCAAAATGTTATACATATAAAAATTCACCCCATAAGTATTTGTTTGCCGTGAGTAACTTCGCTTTTAGGTAGAGTAATGGTAACAATCGTCCCCTGATGCTCTCTTTTGCTATAGCTAATCCCATAGGAGCAGCCAAAGTGCAGCTTAATCCTCTGCTGAATGTTGCGGATTCCATACCCGACGGAAAGCTCCTCCATCTCTTCATTCAACAATCGATGGATTTCTTCATAATCGACCTCTTTATATCCATTGTCTTCTACTCGAATAATCACAATATCGGATTGAATGTCGGCAGAAACAACAATTTCACCGTCATCCTCCATATTTTTCACGCCATGAATAATGGCGTTTTCAATTAATGGCTGAAGGGTAATTTTGGGGATCTGCAAATGGCGCACCTCATCGCTTATATTCCATACAACACGAAAACGAAACTCGTATCTACGCTGCTGCAAACTAATGTAAGCTAAAGCATGCGCCAACTCCTCTTCAATGGTTATTAATTCTCTTCCTCTGCTTAATCCGATTTTCATTAATTTGGCTAAGTCTTTAATCATCTCGGCAGATTGCGTGCTTCCTTCCAACATGCTTTTCCAGTAGATGCTCTCCAGCGTGTTGTACAATAAATGCGGATTGATTTGCTGATATAAAATTTGCAGCTGCGCTTCCTTCTGCTTAATTTCGTATTGATATTTATCGTTCACAAGATGATTTAGGCGGTCAGCCATATCATATACGGACGTAATCAGTGCACCCAATTCATCATTTCTGTTCCCCTCAACTTGTCTGGCCGCATGTTTCCCAGGTGTATAACTGCGAATGAAACGCGACAATTTTTGCATCGGGTTCATCAGCGATCTCCAAAAATAGATGAAGGCCGCAAAAACGAGTAAGGCGTAAACAATTGAAATGAACTGAATAATTTGTTTGAGTTGGCTTTGCTGCTGGAGCAAGGAATGAAGCGGGAGTCGATAGACGAGCTTTTGCTGCAGATGATAGCTATAGTTAATGACATAGATGTGACCCGAATGGATAATGTCTAGATAGCCATCTTTTCGCTCGATTTCTTTTGCACGGTCTGGGAGTTCCAATATGGATCCTACTCCTTCTGCTGTTGAGGCAAAAATTTGATTGGACCAATCTGTTAAAAAAATTTCTCCTTGCGGCAAAGAAACCGTGCTGAAATCGTTTTGAATTATTTTTTCAAGCTTAGTGACTACGAGTACGCCAATCACACCGCTAGCCTGGGATATATTATTGACAGCTCGGACATAGCTTAGCGTCTTTGGCTGGGACGAGGAACTCATACTATCAATGACTTTTAGACTCCCCTTCCCCTGCATCCGAAGCGCTTCCAGAAACCAATCGGGCTTGTCTTGCTCCGTTAAAAAATAGACACCGGCTTGAGGAGCGGATCGATCTTTTGGTGCGAACGAATAGTAGTCAGCAGGATCATAAACATACAGGGAAAAATAAACCGCCTCCCCCCCATTTACGCCAATCGAGTAGCTTTTGAGCAGTTTGTCCAACGCTTCGTATTTGCTAACCCGTTCAAGAATGGAGTCGGTACCGCTCGGAATCATATGCTGTGTAAGCGGATTTTGAATAATGGTTTTGGTCATAAGATCAATGGAGTCTATATCTCGATTTACAAGGTTTAAGTTCTGTTTATTTAATTCAAGATAGGCGTTCGTGACGGTTTGCTTCAATATGTGCTCTGCTGTCAAGTTTCCATAATAGGTAAGAATAAAAATAGGACTTACCATAAATATAAACAGGAGCAGAAGTTTGTAGGTAACACTCATTTTTGATCTAGGTTTTGAAAACATTGTTCGCACGCTCTTCGCTCCTTCAAAACTTCCGTTTGTTGAATCGGGCGAATCGATAAGAAATAGGAAAGAAAGATAATATATATTCATCAGGAGTAGATCGTGTAGGTTATATGAGGTGGAAAAAATATTTACTAGGTTTTAGTAATGTGATTACTCTTAGTATATACGATCTATGGACAGCTGCGAGAAAAGAAATATGCAAATTGATGATCATCATCAATAGCTCAAACAACGGGCGGCATATTTTTTCTGTTATCTTTAATTCTCGCCTGAAAAACAGAGATATTCATTTAGTTAAGACTCTCCTAGTCCAATAAAAAAACCAGCGGTAGTCTTTGACTGGATGATCAAGTCTTAGACTGCCACTGGTTTATTGAAAGTGCTTTGTCAATATGGTTACAGCTCAGTAATTGTGATGAACAATTCATTACATTACCAGTAGCTTCTAATTCCGCATTGCAGACGAACCAAAGCCTCAAAATAATAATAATCTCCCCAGATCATGTAATCATCCGGCCCACGATTTCCTCTTACGTGATAAGAGCCATGCTGCAGTAAACCTTCTGCATCTGGCATATTCATTGTTGAATAGTTCGCAACAAGGGACTCCATCTGTTCATGCAGCGAATTGGTGAAATACGCACGATCTGGATCCTCCACATCAAGTAGGCTGTTCAGCTCAATCAAGCCGCAGGCAACGATTGCAGAAGCTGAGCTGTCACGAGGGGTTGACGCTTCAACTGGAACGTCAAAATCCCAATACGCAACATGATCCTCTGGCAGATGATCGATAAAATATTTCGCCATACGCTTAGAAGCAGCAAGGAATTCAGGATCTTGCGTATATCGATAAGCAAGCGCAAAGCCATAGACACCCCAAGCTTGGCCTCGTGTCCAGGTTGAGCCATCCTGATAGCCCTGATGCGTGCCTCCACGCAGAGCATTGCCATTCTCCTGATCGAAATAGAAGGTATGGTAGGAAGAGGAATCACCTCTAACTAGGAAGCGCAAGCTCTTTCGTGCATGCTTATACGCAATATCATAGTATTCCTGTTCACCTGTCTGCTCATAGGCAAAGAACAATAACGGAAGATTCAGCATGCAATCGATGATGATTCTGCCGCCGTTCTCAGGATCACCTTCTGTGCCCCATGCTTGAATAATACCCATCTTCGGACGCCAGCGATTAGCAAGCACTCGTGCTGCCTGCAAGGCTACCTGCCTTGCTTCTTCACTCCTTGTTATGCGATATTGGGCAACGGCGGACAGAGAATAGAGAAAGCCGATGTCATGATGATCCAAATCCACATGATGATCCAAACGATGCTTAAAGTTCTCCAAGAAGGCTTCTGCTGCTTCTTTATAATAGGAATCTTGACTATATTCATACGCCAGCCATATCATTCCGACATAGAAGCCCTCGATCCAATCGTTGTTCTCTCCCCATTCATAGCACTTGTCTCCTGTAATATGAGGAAGCAAACCTGGATGATTCCGTAGATTATTTGCTATTTTAGCCTGTGCATCTTCAATTGCTTTACGCCACATGAACTCTACTCTCCTGCCAGTTAAAAGTTTGTAGGTATGCTGATAATTGCATCTTTGGAACTGTTCTCCATCATCCTTTGTGATCTGTCCCAAGAGACAAACTCTCTTGGTGTTGTTCCTACATCACGCTTAAATAGTTTAATAAAATAACTTTTGTTCGAATAACCGAGCAAATCTGAGATTTCCTCTACTGTTTTGTTCGATTGCAGCAAAAGCTCCTTGGCCTTCTGAAGTTTAACTCGATTCACATACTCAATAAAATTGATATTCAGCTCTCGCTTAAACAGCCGACTGAAATAACTCGAATTGAGATTCAAATAGCTGGCCATTTCCTCCAGCGTTATCCGCTCCGACACATGCTGAATGACATATTGCTGCGCCTTAATCACTTCCGGACGCGAAGATATCGTAATCTCGCTTAACTTAGCAGCCATACGTGATAAGTAGTCTAGGAACCACTCCGATAAATGCGACAAGGTTACGATTTGGCTTATCGTTAAATAGAGCTTCTCATCGGAAAACTCGCTTTGAAAATGAAGTGTAACTTTTATTTTCATATGTAAATCCAAAAGTAATTGCAGTACCCATTCTTTTACATAATCAGGATGGAAATGAGAGGCTTTCACCCAATTCGACCAATCTTGTATCGTCACCACGAGTCCAGACTGATTCTTAGCTGCTATATGCTCGCTAATCATGGAATAATACTTTGCATACTCTTGATACATATCAATTTTGCTGAATTCTCGATTCGACCATGTACTCACGCTGGATTCTGCACTATAAAATCGATGCTCCAGCTCCTGCAGCATAGGAAGCAGAGCATCTTGGATTTCTTTAGGTTTGCTTACCGTTCGACCAATGAAACCGGATACATAGATTTTTAAGTACTGTTTGATGTTTGTAATGCAGGTCTGCATCATGTGATACACATATGACTGTTCAACACTCGGATCATCCGTTAAATAGAGAACAACCAAGTCGCGACTATTGTAGTTAAAAATAACGAAATTCCCTTTATCGCTCAGAATCTCCTGAAGCACATTCTCCACCGCGAAAATAATCGTATGATCATTCAATCTGTGCACACGAGTCATCTCACTCAACCGATCTACAGAGAGGATCATTGTGACGTACTGTTTTGATTGGAGATTAATGCCATTTAATCCTGCCTTCTCAATCCAAGCATGCTTCGACCAGGAATTTTGATATAGGGTATCCTTCAAAAACTTGCTTCTGACAGCAGTCTGATTCAATTTGCCTAATTGCTTGTAATGTTGAAATTCGGCCAATTGATCCTGTTGGGAGCATAATCGATGGGTTATCTTCTTTAAAATCTGCTCTATTTGCTCCACTTCCAAGCTTTCCTTCAAAATATAGTCCTGAACATTCAGCTTAAGCGCTTGTTGAGCGTAATGAAATTCATCATGGCAGGAGATAATAATCGCCGCAAAGTCAGGGTTAATTGAGCTATACTCCGCAATCAGTTCAAGTCCATTCATTTTCGGCATGCCGATATCCGTAATCACGATATCTGGCAATCGCTCGCACATCCGAATCGCTTCCAACGCTTCTAATCCATTGGAATACGTACCGAGCAATTCGATGTGAAGCTGGTTCCATTTGACGGCTTGAGACAAATATTGAAGAACGGGGTAATCATCATCTACTACAATTGCTGTAAACATGTAGCTTCACTCCACTTCACGGTTTACTTGGGGTAATTGAAGCGTAATTGTAGTTCCTACATCAACTTCACTGTTAATCCTCATCAGAAACTTTTCTCCATATATTAATTTCAATCGCTGGTAAACATTCGTCACGCCAATGCCAGAGAAGCCTGATTTGTTAGGCCCAGTACCTCCCTGCCCATTCTCAAGTTTGGTTATCAATTCTTGCAATCGTTCTGGCGTCATTCCGACGCCATTATCATGAATCTTAATCAGGAGGCTGCTTTCTTCTTCCAGCTTTACCGTATACGATTCGATTTCAATTTGGCCGCCATACTGATGAAACCCATGAATGATAGCGTTTTCGATTATCGGTTGGATCATAAAACGAGGAACTAAGACGTGGTCACTGCCCACGGCAATTTTCTCGATCAATTGAACCTGATTTGCATGCCTGAAATTCATCAGACGTATATAATGCTGAATGGTCTCGACCTCGTCGTGAAGCGATATCCATTCATTATCCCGATTAATGGTCATCCGAAGCAATGAGGATAACGAACCGATTAACTTCGCATTCTCTTCATCGCCGCGAATCAGAATGTTTAAGCGAATCGAATTCAACAGATTGAACATGAAATGCGGATTAATTTGTGCTTGAAGCATCTCCAGCTCTGCTTTGCGCTTCTGCGTCTGCTCAAGCGTAATCTGTTCGATCATCATCTCGATTCGATCCAGCATTTGGTCAATCGATTTGCCAAGTTGGCCTACCTCATGCTGTCCTCTAATCCCCGAACGTATATTTAGCTGCCCCGTATTGACCTTGGCAACAAATTTACTTAACTTCGTGATCGGCTTAGTGATCGCCGAGATCAGAATCATCAGTAGAATGCAGAACCCTGTAAAGAATAGAAACTGCATAATGAAGCTGGTGACTAATATCTGGTTGTTAGGACCCACTGCCGAAGAATAGGGAACTAGACTGAGCAAGGACCATTTGGTTCCAGCTACAGGCTCTGACACATAGATATACTTTTCATTGTTGTAGACGAGCGTATTCTCGTTAATCGCATAATCAGTGTATCGAAATTGTTGTCCGATGTTTATGGAATCCGACTGAGACTGAGATAAGATCGTTCCTTGATCATCCATCAGCATAATTTTCTGTTCCGAATAGCTGTTTAGCTGACGTTGAATCTTACTTTCGTTCACGCTGACAATCACATAGCCCAGCGAATGACCACTTGAGTTCTTCATGGTGCGAGCGATGGTAAGCACCTTCGGTGACTTCTGCCTCGCTTCGAAATTGCCGTAGTAATTATCTTGTAAACCAATCCATGCCGTTGAAAACGCAGCAAGCTTATCCAGTTCCTTGAATACAATTTTTCCATGAAAGAAATTCGGGTTAAAATCACTAAAAGAATAATTCGTATATGTAAACCCATTTACACCCAACACAGTGATATACATATCTGAATTCTGGGCAAACAGGTCATCCAGATTAGAAATTAAACGCATGTATTCTAACTGTTGACCTGAGTTACTACCTCTTGCAAACTGCTCTTTGCTAATTGTGACATGTTTATTGATTTCATTATTCATCAAAATTATATTCGACAAAGATAGCATCTGTTCAACAATACCGGATACATTGGAATCAACTAATATTAACGTATCCTGCGTGCTAGATACCGCTTTATGCAGCACAATATCTTTGGTTACATACGTAGTTAAGAAGTAATTCACAATCAGGGGAATCATAAAACACATCAAAGCCGCAATAACTAGTTTTGTACGAAGTGAATATCGATCTATTTTCATAAATGGAACCCTCAAATGTTCATCACTCTTAGAATAGGAACAGGGAAACGATTTATCTCATTTCCCCTGTTACCAATATATAATGATCCTATCTAATTTCGGCAAGCAACAAGATCATATTTTTTATTTTTTGTTACTATTGATTACATCTGTAATTTTCTTGTCCATATTTTCAATTGTCTTATCGATATCTTGTTTATCTAACAAGTACAATTCAACCTCAGCAATGGCAGCTTTCTCGACCTCACCAACGTAAGGAACCGGAACTGGCGCTTGACCAGGCTTCGTGTTTTTCATGGTATATTTCAAGGATTCCATATCCACCTTGGAAGGATCCTTCGAAGTGCTGACGATTTTCTCTGTCAACTTGTCGGAATCCGATTTAGCCCAACCGGAAAATACACGACCACCGATCTCCAAGCCTTCAGTTGTATACCATCTCACGAATTTGTAAGCTGCTTCTTTGTTTTTGGACTTAGCAGCAACCCCCATGTAAGTAGGTTGTACTGGGGAATAATGCTCAGTTGTACCTTCCAGCTTAGGAATGGGTGCAAACGCTGCATGGAAGGTTGCAGGGATTGCATCCGTACCGCCCGATTCAGCAACCATCCAGTCACCGATTGGTACCATCGCTGCTGCACCGTTAAAAAACTGTGTACGATAATGCAGCTTTTGAGAAATAATGTCTTCGTAAGGATTTGCTGTTTTATCTGTGTACATCATCGTTTTCAGCATTTTCAAGCTGGATGCAAGGAGTGGCTCCTTCGCATTCGAGGTTCCGTCCGCTTTCAAGAAATTGTTATCGATTTCTTTACTCTTTAGCTGCAAGTTGTAAAGGTCTGGCCAGTTATGGAAGTATGTACCATACACTTTGGAAGCGCCTTCACCTTTCGTGAGCTTTTTAGCATAATCTTCGAAATCAGCCCAAGTCCAATCTTGTGGTACCGGCAATTGTGCTGCGTCCAGCATGTCTTTGTTTAACAGAATGAACCAACGCTGCAGAGAGGATGGGAGCGCAAAAATTTTCCCATCCACGTGGGTATCTACTAGGTATTCATCACCGTACTTATAGCCTTCCTTTTCTATGTAGCTGTCAAGCGGTTCCAACAGACCAATAGAAGCACGCTGTGAGTAGTTTGTATACGGCATTTCGATAATATCCAATTGATCATCTGATGCAGCCATCAAATCAAGCTTTTGCATAGATGCAACCGAATCTCCTTTTTCGTTTAGGAGATCAAGCTCTACTTTGATGTCTGGGTTCGCCTTCTCGAATTCCGGTATGATTTTGCTCCATTGCGCCTTCGCATCAGTTTGCCAAGTGCTCAGCTTCAATGTTACTTGCCCTGCAGAAGTACCATCTGCTGCCGGAGTTGATGAAGAATCAGAGGAATTGTTGCTGCCGCAAGCAGTTAGCGATAAAGCTAGTGATACTGCTAATACAGTTTGAATTATCTTTTTCATGTAGACCCTCCTCATATGATGATGTCGCTAGTAAACTTCCTTAATGTCGGTATAATCGTAACATGATTAAAATCCGTTCAAAGCAGACAATTTTTACTCAGGTAAGATTATTTTTACTTCTTTATAAAAAAAGTAGAGCATGATGTCGCTTATGTTGATCGGCATGGTTATAGGCACTATCCCTCGGATCCTAAGCAATTCGCGGATTGTCCAATTAGAGGATATATTCAAAATATAAGGGAAACAGGAGGTAAGTCCTGCTTCCCTCAGACTGTAGACAAACTATTTTTGGAGAGTTCAGATGCTAAAAAATAGTCTGTCTCTTGCTTTATAGCAATTTTATCCAACAAAATTTATACGTAGTGCTTTCTATGCTACAATTTACTATAAGTGAGGAAGGAAGGTGTTTTATGAAAATATCCGTTTATGTTGCAAGTGCATTTAGCAAGGAACATAAAGGCGGAAATAAAGCAGGAGTGGTATTTATTGAGAATACATTGACCACTACTCAAAAAATGGAAATAGCCAAGCAACTGGGCTATGCGGAAACCGCATTTATATCAGAATCTGAAATTGCTGATTATAAATTTGAGTATTTTACACCAAAAGAAGAAGTTGATTTATGTGGTCATGCCACAATTGGCTCTTTCGCGATACTGATGCATTTAAATAAACTTTTCAGGAATCGCTATACGATTGAAACGAACAGCGGTGTTCTTACTATTACTATAAAAGATGACATCATATTCATGGAACAAAACAAACCGATATTCTATGATGTTGTATCTCCAAACGAGTTCATCCACTGTTTTGACATTAAAGCTATAGACAATAAATACCCAATTCAAATTGTCTCCACGGGCTTAAAAGATATTTTAATTCCTATAAAAAGCGAAACACGATTACATGCACTGCAACCTAATTTTGAAAAAATTAAAGAAATCAGCAAGTATTATAATGTTGTCGGAATGCATCTATATACTTTTAATGACAATCGAATTATATGCAGAAATTTTGCTCCACTATACGACATCAATGAAGAAGCAGCGACTGGAACTTCAAACGGTGCATTAGCTTGCTACCTTTATGAACAGCACTACTTGCAAAAAGAAGTCTATGTATTTGAACAAGGTTATTCTTTACAATCGCCTTCCGAAATATTAGTTAAATTAGCAACCAATAGCAAGAATGAAATAGAAAAAGTTTATGTTAGCGGCAAAGGCTATTACTGTGAAACTAAGTGTTTAAATGTAGAAAATATTGAGTGAAAATAAAAAAACACCGAATAAAAAAGTTGAGAAAATAATTTCTCAACCTCAGACTGTAGACATAGTTCTGATTATTCGATACTTTTTCTTGGTAAAATGGAGAAAAGGAGCCGATTTTGATGTTGAAAAAAACAAGATATAAGTAAACGAGATCAAATTGGTTTTTATTCTTTAGATGATCTAGTTAACGATTATTTGGAACAGCTAAAGAATTTCATGGTCTTCGCTATACGAATATGATTGGTAAAGAAAAAATGCATATGAAAATTGGGCTTACTTTTGCTTGTCTAAATATAAAAAAATTAGCAAAAATCCTGAAATTAAGAGACTAAAAGGACTCTATTTTCCTATTTCTGTGTTTTAATTCAAAAATAGAGAAATAGATAAAAAAACAAACACATTATTTAATTGAACAATGTGTTTGTTTTCAATCTAAGGGAAGCAGGAGGTAAATCCTGCTTCCCTATCAATTAGGAATGCCGCTATAGATTCTAGAGGTTATCCATTCTATCTTCTAATCTCGTAATAATAACCGAATAAACCTTCTCCGAGCTGTCTTGTGTAGTTGCCTCATCATACACAGTTGCCGTAACCGTTGTTTGATTCATCATTGCGCCTTTAGGGACTTCCAAACCCAATAGATCTTCCCCTACAGTTAGTTCTTTATCTCCAAGCCATTTCGCATATAATACGATATCGCTTGTAATCGTATCCGTAGCGAAATTCCACGCATTAGTTAATTCTGCATCTCGGAACCAGCCACCAAATTTACTTTTAGCTTTGGTTGGTGTTGTTGGCTCGGTGATTGTCTCCCCTATATCAGCAAACTTCATCGCAACTTCACTGCCACCATTGGAATCAAAAGTTACCGCATAAGGGTTGTGCACGCCGATCGAAGGTGCCCTATCGCCTAGTGGATTGCCGAAGAAGTCCGTTCTCTCTGTCATATGAGGCAGAGCGTTCGCACGATCAACATACGGGCTTATTACCTTGACACCTGAACCATAGGCTATGTTGTCGCCATCGGCAAGGCGGAATCCGTCCATCACGCTGTAATCAAGCTTAGCATCAACGGTTCCACTGCTGGCAATCCAATGTTCCGGTGCAATCTTATAATCTTTCAATATGGAATATAGTTCATTTTCCGTTACGTAGCGGTTGGCAGCTGTTGTTACACCTGCACCTAAATATCCGCCCCCGCCTGGGTTCATACTTCCAAAAAGATTAGCTGGATAGACAATGTTGTTCGTAAACCGTCCGGCTTTAAATGGAGCGGAGGTTCCGCCGCCTTTCAGACCAACGCTGCTGTTAGCACCAGTATAAGCAAATATGTTATTTTGGAAGTAAATATGCAGGTTGGAGGCCGCTGGGTCAAACACTAACGAACTGTTATTCTTCAATGGAGAGATGATGATATTGTTATAGAATAATCCGCTTAATTCCTCGCTTGTTGAAGAACCTCCCGCAAGTAATACAAGACTGTTATAACTCTTGTTAAAATCCGGGCTACGCCCGTCGTTCACGCTAATGTTATAGCGAACGATGTTGCCCTTGGCAGCATTCATCTGCAAGTACCAACCGCCATAGTTGTTCCGGCTGTAGTTATATTCATACACATTGTCCTGACAATAATTGTCGATATCCCAAGCCATACCGTCATTACTTGCATGATAAGGGTTATCTACAGCTTCATTGTAACGGAAAATCGTGCCTTTACTTGCCATAATCCAAGCTGCGGCATAGTTCTGTGAACCAAGATATGTTGGTGATGTATTATTTGAACCCCAGTTCGGTACCAGTTTACCGCTCTTATCGCTTAAATAGCTGTATCCACTGTCCGTAACGACATTTCGTTCTACAAGGGAATTGTTCCCGCCGGACAGAACAATGCCATCTCCAACTGAACTAGATACCCAGTTGTTTCTAAACACAGCGTTAGATGCCCATGGGTAGCTTGAGTTGCTCCAAGTGAGGCCTGTGTTGTTAGTCCCCGGGTTGTTTGGCCCATAAGCATTGTTGCGAATACCTTCATTATCGCAACGAAGGGTCTTATTGCCTTCAACCAGCACATCTACATAACCATTAATAATGATGCCCCCGGATATCTTACTCGCTCCATTCGCTTGATGCAGTCCATTTACATCATGAACATAGTTGTCTCGAATGACAATTCCTTGCATACGAGCATCCGCATAATCCTGAATGTTAAATTGACCTTGTCCCAACTTGGATATACGAGACATCACTGCAATACCGGAGCGGCCGTCACCTGCTGTAGTGCCGATGTTCGTGACTTCGATTCCACTGACTACCCAATAATTGACGTCGTACAACTCAATTGTACCGTTTACGGTAATACCTGATGGGCTTGACGCTGTTCCCCCACCATTAATAATCGGTCGTTGGTTAGGATCGGTCGTATTATATTTAGTAAGTGTAATCGGATTTCCTTCTTCACCGTTGCCGCGCAGTCTGATTTGTTCATTCCATACGCTGTTTGCATCCAAATAGATGGTTGATCCTGGAAGGAATACGCTTTCATTTATTTTGGAAATGGATTTCCATGCTGTCTTCGGTGTGCGTCCATCGGCACTATCATCACCGTTATTGGAGAAATAATAATCACGGGCTTCACGAGATGCAATGTTCAACTCGAAAGTAATTTCAGCAGGGTTCAGGTCGAGTCTAACGGTATATTTTCCTGGCATAATGTTGTTTCTTACAAATGCTTGTTTGTTAATCGTTAATACATTGCCCCTAACCATATAATCCACAGCTTGTTCTAAGGTTGTATTACCGATTTTCACGCCAGCTAGATCCGCTAAATCAGGATTTACGGTAATTTTATAATCTTCCAAACCAAGAACATAAGTGCTGTCTTCGGAGTGAGTGTACACTTTAGGTAAGAGTTTTAATGTAACAGATGCTGTTGTTGTTTGGGCTGTTACTGCACTATCCATGACATATACGTCATCGATAAAATGCTTGTTCTGCATATCTTTAATCGTTCCGGCTTTATTGCCCCAGTTCGTAGCAAGTTGCAACGCATCAATCTTAAGAACATTGTTCGCTACAATAGTATTAAATGTGCTCCCATCTGCCATTTGTCTCTTTATTACTTGTCCATCAATTTTATAGGTTGTTCCCGTTGATGTAACGAACCATTGGAATTTATGCCAGCCTTTGCTGCGCTTCACGTCGACTGGATAGAACCTTCCCGTCGATCCGATTCTAACTGCGTAGTTGGTCTGGTTCGCCACCCAGTTGCCATCCGAATTACCATAATTTATGGTAATATGTTCATTCGCGGACGGAGTAAAGCCAAATACCGCGTGATCACCGGATGATACCCCACCATCGTCGTAGTACCAGGCAGTGACGATTGTTGTCTTGCCGGCTTTAGGGGCGTAATTATAGGTTCCTGGGACAGTAGCCACCTGGCCAGCGCCACTCGTTGTCGCAGCCCTTGCTCCTGTGCGGGACATCACGTCACTTTGGACGTACCCGTTCTCACCATTCGTAAACTTCTTATCCCCTTCAAATCCATCGTAGAACATCGTGTCCGCCTTATTGAAGTAATCAACACTGGCATTCACGGTTACGACTTCGTTTTCTGTTGGAACATAGCCTTTCTTAACTGTTACGAATCCAGCAGCATCAACTTCAATCTTATCCTTGTCTTTATTTGCTGGGCTAAAGCTAATGTTATCAGCTACGAACATATCAGCAGTGTCAACGATTAGCCGTTGACGCTCCCCTGCCTGTAAAGTTTCGTTCTGACGGACTAGCGCAATATGAGCTGAATATGCTGCACTCTCCCCTGATTCATCAGAATCTAAGAAACGTGTTGTTGCGCTTCCAATCGCTCTAACTTTAAACGTATCATCAAAGCTCGGGGACAGAGCTACATCATTACTAGTCGCTGCGACGGGACTTCCTTTTGCAATTCCATTACTGAAGAGCTGAACCGAATACGCAGATGCATGAGCAACGCTTTCCCAAGTAGCATAGAAACCGTTCCATCTACCATTTACCGGTGTAGACAAGTTCTCGATCATTAATGTTCCGTTAGCTGTAACTTCTTCACTAATGTTTTTTTCTGTATTCATGACGATGGCTGAAACGGTATAATTACCCGCTCCCAATGCCCTCGCATATGGCAGAACATGATGTCTTTCATGATTGTTAAGCTGGTCGGGCCCCCCATTTTTAGATAAATAATAACCAACGGGTTCACCATCTTTGAACAGTGTTACAAGGGTATCCCCGTAATTGGAACCGCCTGTATAAATACCCGTGTTCGGGTCAAGCGTCGGGTTAATTGGCGCATTCACCTCAGTATTTGTCTGAATCAACAACGGTGCTGCGTGGGACTTCACAACTCCCTCTGCGGTAGTCACTAGACAATAATAAAACTTACCTTGCTGTGTAGCTGAGTCAACATTTGTCAGCATTAATACCGCATCATTGGCTCCGACGACTTCCTCCCCGTTTAACCCCGTTTCGTCGTTAGATACATACCATTGGTATGATGCAGCAGCGGCTGATGTCGTAACGCTAAATGTTGCTGTCTCGCCTAGGTTAACTTTTGCCGCTACTGGTTGAGTGATAATTTCCAAATCTGACACTCCACCTGGAGGTGTTAACTTCAATGTTAATGTTCTAGTACCCGTTACTGGAGCGACGTCTTTGACAACATAAAAGTCGTCGATAAGATGTTTATTATTAACATAAGAGATGTTGCCTGATTGGTTATTCCACCCTCCAGCAACTTTAGGCTGAATGGTTGTACCGCTCTTCATCGCTTTGTAGATATCATACTTTGCTGAATCAGGAATTGGAATTCCGTCAATTTGCAAAGTCGCACCATTCGGTGTAATGAGCCACTCAAATTTATGCCAGCCTGTGGAACGTTCAACCCCGCTGTCTTTCCAACGTTTCGCTGCTGAGCCGGCTGATGATGGTGCAAATGCCCACGTATATTTTGTCGGGTTATGAATAACGTCGACCTGTGAACTTTGATAGAATGTCCCGGCGAAGGTCGCGTTTTTACCATCCAAAATCGCAAATTGGGTTCTTGCAGTCGCTGTCTTCTCCTCATCTGGAAACGGGTCGTAATACCATGCCGTCATTTTATAGTTGCTTCCGGCTGGCAGAGCCACGTCTTGGCTTACATTCTCCGTATTCGTTGAACTTGTTGGTGTAATCGCTTTCAAACCAGTTCGCGACTGAGCATCAGACAGTGTGAATGATGAACCAAGTTTGCTCGTTGCTGTCAGCGGACCATTGTTGTTCTCGAAGTCCTCCATGAATAACACATCTGAGTCATGATAATAACTCGTCGTGGCTGTGATCGTCACTGGGATGCCTGGATCACCTGGGGCAGCAAATGTATAACCATTAGCTAATGCCACATTTCCGTTTTCATCAACCGTTAGTAAGTTCGAATTGCTTGAATCATAGCTGAACGCATCGATAACCGGCCCTTTAATCAGATTGCTTAATGGTGCACCTTTGTAAGTAAGGTTCACTCTGCCTGCATGATCCGTCGCTTGTGTCAGTTCCAGTGCAACAGAGTCAAAAGATTCAACCACTCTCTCTGCAGCCGAAACGTCAGGTACAGGCATTAAACCAGTCAGACCTGAGAATGTCAAAGTTGCTGCCGTAACAATCGATAAAGCTTTTTGCATCCATTTGGATCGTCTCATCTGGCAATCTCCTTTTCTATGAATTCATATTTATATAAATCTGAACCTATGAGAACCAAAATAGATTCAGATTTATATAAACGTAAGAATAGAATGTAACCTATTTCACTTCTAATTCATTGAATTGATTGCCGTTATACACAATCTTCGCCTTATCAGTTCTAGATGCAATCAACGCCCGCAAGTCAAATTCAGCCCGCCCGTATATCATGGAATCTTTCACTTTTTCCAGTGTAAGGTTGGTTATTTCCGGCTTTGTCATTAATGTGGCGATGACATCCTCACCCATATATTTACCGATTACCGTCTCACCTACAGAAGCGGCCGCCAATGACTCCCAAAAGTGTAGAGATTCCGTATCATCCTTGGATATATCCAATCGATTTAGTACTTTCTCTTCCATTGCTTGTCCATTTGTTGCGAGCATGACCGTTAATTCATCAGCAGTGCGAACATATTCTGCGCTCCTTGAAGCATATTCATCTTGTAACTCAGCATCGCCCATTTTCGTTTTTTTGACCTGGGTTTCAACCAACTCCGGCCAACGGGCGCCACTTACATATTGCATGTATTGGTATAAATCTAACTCAGGTAAACCGTAGTAAGTATCCTCTATATCCTCCATCTCAGCCCGCTTCTTGTTTTCGTCCACCATGTCGGATTTCAGCTCGTCAAAACTTTTGTATGGGGCAATATCCCGCTCGTCAGCAATAATTTGCTCCTGTTTAACTCTTAGCAATGCAGTCATCGCAGATTTTTTGGCATACTCAGATGGTGTTTCCTGATTTTTTCCGTATTGACGTGTCCAGAAGCCTTCATCTACTTGCGCACCATAGGTTCTGTAGAAATAATCTACTGTTACCGCTCTCTGGTCGTTGATATAAAATAGAAATTCTTCATCTGTCACAGCGTATCCATCCACTGTAAACAACCAATTCTCAGGCAATGCAGTTTTTTTGTTAATTAAAATTATCATGAATACAGCAAGTACAATTAGTAGTACTGCTGTAAACCATATGATCACTGTTGGTTTTCGTCTTGTAAAACCCATATCAACCCACCTTTCTAATATGCACTAGCTCAGGACAGGTAATGGTCATAGATGAAAAGAATAAAACACTCGTTGAAAACGCTTTTATTAATAAATATATCTATTTTCATATGACCGACCAATTTCATATTTTGACCTTTCTCAGACGATTTTGACCGGATACTCCCCCCTTAAGACAAAAGAAATGAACGCTATGGTTCATTTCTTCTAATTAACTATCTATCTAATTGTAGTGCTTCTATCCTTTTAAACATTTCTATCCTTTAACGCCTCCGAGCGCAATCCCCTCGATCACTTGCTTCTGACCGATGATAAAGATAATGACCAGCGGCAAGATTGCTGACACAGCGCCAGCCATCATCAAGGAATACGTATCTCCATATTGGTCACCGAACAATCTGATTCCAAGCTGAATGGTAAACAACTCTTTGCTTTTCAAGAAAATCAGCGGATACTGATAGTCGTTCCATGTCCAAATAAATCTGAGGATCGCATAGGTTGCGATGGCTGGACGAATAAGCGGCAACGCGATTTGGAAGAAGCTTCGCGCATGTCCGGCACCGTCTATTTTGGCTGATTCGATATATTCGTTGCTGACACTCATAAAGAATTGTCTAAGCATGAAAGCTCCAATTACGCTAAATCCGTTCAGCAAGATAAGACCAAGGTGAGAATCAAACAAATGTAAGGAACGGAAGAGCAGGAACTGCGGAACTAATGAAGCTTGAGGTGGAACCATATAAAGCGCGAGGACGAGAAGAAACATCGTATCTCTTCCTCTGAACTGGATTTTGGAAAACCCATAAGCCGCAAGTGCGCACACAGATACATTGAGCACAGTGGTTGCCACTGTTACATAAATCGAGTTTGCATAATATTTGACGAAGCTCCCTGTCCACACTTCCGCATAGTTCTCAAGTGCATTCCAGTTTCTCGGAATCCATTCAATTGGGAATGTAAAGACATCCGCCTCAGGCTTGAATGATGTCGATAACATCCATATGAAAGGAAGCAGGAATAGAAGTCCTATAGCAGCCATAATCATTGTGAAAATGATCTTTGAAACCGAAATTTTTTTCATGGATATTGTTCCTCCGTTCTAGATCTCTTCTAGTAGTTAACCCATTTCTTCTGGGCAATCCATTGTCCGGCTGTTATGAATAAACAAATGAGGAACAATATGAGCGCCATCGAAGAGGCATAGCCTGTTTTCAACTGATTGAATGCAGTGTCATACAAATCGTAAACGATTACATTTGTTGAATTCGCAGGTCCGCCTTGCGTTAATACTTGAATGAGATCGAACACCTTGAAGGAACCGATGATTCCTGTTACTAGCAAGAAAAAGGTCGTTGGTGAAACATTTGGCACTGTGATCTGGCGGAATTTCACCCATGTTCCTGCGCCATCGATGTCCGCTGCTTCATACAGATCCTTCGGAATGGACTGCAGCGCAGCAATGTAAATAATAATGTTATAGCCAAGCATAATCCAAACTTGAATCATCATGAGGGAAGGCAATGCATAATCGATATCTGCCAACCATTTAGGTGGATTCTCAATGCCAAATGACATTAGCAGCTGATTTACCGGACCTAATGATGGATGGAAAAGAACCTGCCATACCATGGCGACGGCAACGACACTGGAGATATAAGGCAAGAAATAAACAACCTTAAACCCATCCTTGAAATAAACATGTTTGTCAATGAGAATCGACAGCAACAGCGATAAGATCAAGGTTATCGGAACTGTTATGATGAAGACCAAGTTGTTCAATAAACTTTGTATAAACACATCGTCTTGGAACAAACGAATAAAATTATCAAAGCCTACGAATTTAATAGCACCATATCCCGCTACGAAATTCCACTCCGTAAAGCTCAGCAATAGAGAGCACACAACAGGAATAAGTGTTAGGACCATTAATCCGATCATTAAGGGGGCTACAAACATATAGCCAGCTAGTGTCTCTCTAGCGCTAATTCCTAGTGATTTCTTACCTTTCATTTCTTATTCCTCCTCTGAGAAAATACGTCTTGTTCTATAGTGTCATTGTAATAAGAACGAAAGTCGCAAATAAGAACTAAAAACGTTCATTTTGAAACGAATTTTACTTTTCTCAGCTCATGCATTAGATAAAAAACAAGCGTTCTCTGAGTCTATCAAGAGAACGCTTCATATAATTATTTTATTTGCGCGCTTGCTTAAACGCCTTCACATACTGTTCAGCCTTGGCACGAACGAGTGTATAATTGCCTGTTTCAATGGCTTCCTTCGTAAGATCCGAACCAATTCCTACCGCAAATGCACCTGCTTTGATCCAGTCGCCCAAGTTCTCTACATTCACTCCGCCAGTCGGCATTACATTCGCGTGAGGCAATGGGCCTTTGATATCCTTGATCATCCCTGGCCCGAATTGACTTCCCGGGAACAGCTTTACGACCTCCACTCCTAAATCGAGTGCGCTTTGGATATCGTGAATGGTCATAACGCCCGGCATGATTGGAACGCGATAACGATTGCACAGCTTAATCGTATCTGGATTCAACGTAGGGCTCACTACAAATTCAGCGCCGCTTAGCATTGCTTGGCGTGCCGTTTCAGGATCGAGCACCGTACCGACGCCAATTATCGCATGCTGAGCTGAATCAGGATGATTCCATGAATAACGGTTGGCAAGCTCTTCGATCGCCTTAAGTGCATGCGGAACCGTCATCGTAATCTCAATCACCTTAATGCCGCCAGCAATGGCTTCCTCGGTTAGTCGCACCACCTGCTGCCAATTCTCTCCCCGTAATACCGCGACAACCCCTTCTTCATGAATCCGATGAATAATACTCATTTTCTTCAATTTGCTTCCCTGCCTTTTATTGTATGTACTAGATACATTGGACTTAACGTTCAACATGCGCTTTTCTACTAAGCTTCGCTTCTACCTGTGCCATTGTCGGGAGACCCTGCCAATCGCCTTCCGTCTGGATCACAATAGATCCAAGCAGATTTCCGATGCGAACAGATTCCTCAAGGGATTTATTTCTTAGTAAACCGCTAAGGAAGCCGGCACAGAAGGCATCGCCAGCACCAACGGTGTCTACTACGTGTTCAGCAGTGAAATAAGGAATTCTAGCTACCTTTCCACCCTGTAACAAATAGGTTTCATGATCTCCACCTTTGACGACGCATACGTTGCCAAGCTCATGCAGCTTCGCGAACAAAGCACTTTCGTCGTCAATTCCATAGAGCAGCTTCAATTCATCAAGCCCAGGCAGGAAGTAGTCTGCTTCCGCCGCTAGAGGCAGAATGAATTGTCGAGCTTTCTCCACGCTCCAGAGCTTCAGGCGAAGATTGGGATCAAAACTGACTTTAACGCCATGCTTGCGTGCCAGACGCACTGCCTCAATAACCGCTTGACATGCAGTTTCGCTGATAGCCATCGTAATGCCCGTTACATGCAAAATGCGAGCACCTGCTATGTACACCTCATCCAGCATATCAGGCGACATCAGACTAGCAGCCGAATTCCGCCGAAAATAATAAACGGGGGATTGTCCGGCTATTACCTCACGCATCATGAGACCCGTTGAAGCAGCAGTTGTGCACTTCACGCGTGAGACATCAATGCCTTCGCCCCGCAATGCTTTGATCATCATCGTCGCCAGCGGATCTTCACCTAGTTGAGAGAACCATCCGACACGAATGCCAAGCCTAGCCAAACCGATGGCTACGTTGGTTTCGGCCCCACCGAAGGTGCATTCCAACGTATGGCTGTATTCGATTCCTTTATTTCCCGTCGGCAGCATGAGTGCCATCGATTCCCCAAAGGTAACTACCTCAGGGCTTGCTTGCATATGGGACATACTTTGATCCTTCATCGACTTCCCTCCCCTTAGGTAATGAAAAGACTGTCATGGGTAATCCATAACAGTCCCCATTTTATGGGTTAATTCTATTGAATCGTTCATTCGGTCAATGCTTTTCAGGATTTGGATGATACATAACGAATATCCATGTTTATACTTTCGGCTATACATATATTTGGTTCTAATCCAAAGCTTATAAATATGATTGTCTTAACTATACACAGTCGAAATTTGCGGTACAGGACATATATTCGTGCATTCTCAAACGAATTTGACATGTTTACAAAAAAAACGACCCAAATGCTTGGATCGAAATGTGTAAGCTATTTCTATATTTGCTCCATGAAACGAAAAAAGCTTTTTATAGTTACCCTTGTGGGAACATAAAAAGCTTTACTCTGCAATCGCTCAATGAGTACATGACCCAATACAATTCTGATCGCCACCAATGAAAATGGAAATTAAAGAAGCTGACTCCACTTGCAATAAGCGTAAGTGTATCCATTCTACATAGGACATGTAGAATGGGGTATTCTGCTCTGGCAGAATAGCAACTAAGGGAGAATGCCTGTCCAGTTGACTACTCCACACTTGGACTATGTTAATGGATTGAATGGATTCGTTGTGCTTAACCATAGAGCGTATGGTACAGGATGGAATACTGCGAGGTGATGAGACGATAATTAACGGTTAATTTCCAGTTTCTTTACCCATTCATTATTGTTCCAAATATCGGGGTTGTCAATGGTCTGATTCTCTCCACGCACCATAGAATCATAACTATCCTTTCCACTAGAATACCAATCCGTAATTACTAACCTTCCATTCAAGTTCTGTACAAGAAATTCAGTCGGTTCTGCAAAGCTGCCTACATCCTTTTTCACGCGCGTGTCTAGTTTGAAGTAGAAATAAGGGTTATCTTCACCAACAAGCTCCACTTTTCTAGCACCAACATCGATATCTGTCACCAAATTATCGGTTAGTTTGTTCTTACGGAATAATTCATGCTGGGAAGTAACTTTCTTTTGCATATATTGTTTCAGGCTTTTATTATCAAAGAAAGCATTCAAGTTGATATCTGTGCCGTTCCAAATCGCCTTGTAATATGCAGACAGAGCACCCTCACACATTTCATAAGCGGTTTTATAATCCCAAACAGACAGACCATTTTTATCTTCTGCTAAAAATTCGAGAGAACTCTTCAAAGCATTCTCTTTCGTGATGGTTGAATTTTCTGTGTTTTTGGCTACCTTCACGTTGACTTCCATAGGAGTATTTTTTTCGTCGATATTCCCAGCAGCATTATTACACGCGCTTAGAGCGAATATAAGCACTAATAACAGGCAAACACGTTTCATTCTTTTCCCTCCCGTAAAAAATAATGATCATGGAGCAGCCATTAGGATTGATGCACACCACTTCTATAAGAATAGTTTGAAGTGATGTGCATCCTTCTTCAAATTTTACTTATAATAGCCAGACAATTTGATAACTCTTTTGCTATCACCTGGATAGACTTCTTCTGCCTTCTGGTTATTATTATATGAACCTTTTCCACTACGACCGGTTACCAATGCTCCTAAAACTAAAGCCGTATTAGTCTCGTAGTATTCCGTGATTATAGTTGAATGCCTCCAATTGTTATATGAACCACTCAGATAGAATTGCAGGATATCTCCAATAGCATATGGGTAACCTGAATTAGGATTATATTTGAATGTTGAGTAAGTAGTTGCGGAACCAGCCGGCCCTTTTGTAGTATTGTTCACCAGAAAATCATGCAAGTTAGGGACACCTGACCAGGATGAAGAACGATTGCTCAGACTTCTGTAGTACCATCCCTTAGAGGAAATACCTGATCCATTTGTGTCATAGGGAATTGCGCCGCCAGCAAGCAAAGCATGAGATACAAAGTTAGTACAATCCCAATTTCCGGATATCTGAGAAAAATCGTAATAAGATACATTAGATCCGCCACTTGCAGGTGAATCTTTAGCCTTGTTGTTTTTTGCATAGTTGGCTATGGCTGTCTTATTTAACGAAGCAAGGGTAGCCAATGGTGTTATCACTTGATTGGTTGCCTCCACCCCGTCTGTACTAGTCATTTCTACTGGAAGTTCTCGATTAACCGAGAAATAATCAGTAATTTTTTTCTCAAGTTCCGTTTGTTTTTCGGCAATATTGGAGCTTTCTGAAATAGAGTTCATTGTAAGGTTACTTGAATGATCCAATGATCCTCTGACAAATTCATCATAATAGTCATCTGGCATATACCAATCGGACATCGTTAATCCCGTATCAGTATAGGTAAATACCACATTCGATACCTCGCCAAACCCAGACTGTACCTCCATTCCGACATAATTAAATGAAGCTTCTGTACTGATTGTTAGGAGAATACCTTCTTTGGTCACTTCTGAAGATAGCAAGTTGAATGTTAAGACATAATTTTCTTTTTGTGCATTTGCAGCTTCTACGACAAAATGTTTTGTATTCATTTTCTTTTCTACATATTCAGAGAGGTTATGAGCAAGCAATTTGGTATCATCAGTGAATGTTCCTTTAACTGATTGCTCTGTGCCAAGATCAATACGTTCATAATAATTTTTCAAAATATCTTTTGCCATAGAAAAACAAGATTCAACCGCTGACAAATCTAAGACATTCGATGAAGACTTATCGTTCAAATCATTGAGCTTATCAGATGATAGCAAAGTATCTTCAACAGGGCTCAAAGGCGAGTTGCTCTCAGCTAGAACAGTAGAACTACCCAAACTACTGACAAGTGCTGCAATGAGTGCAACAGTTAATAGCTTTTTCAATGATACGTCATTCCTTTCCTTTAATTTGTACCACATTAGTTCGCGGACAATCTGCTCTCACTCGTAGCTATCAGGTAATGATAAACAAAAACAATGAATAACTTGCCTAGTATCGACTCCTCACTTTTAATATTAGTAAGAAGGCTAATCTAAGAGTATAAAATCGCTTGTTTGTAACTCCTTACCTTAAAAAAGACGCTCATACGCTTATATGTGCAACACAATTATTCAGATTTTATTTCAACAAAACTGTTTGGTACCTATGATTGATCGGACGGGAAAAGTTTGTATTTTGTTGCATATATTAGTAAGAGTTTTTCTGCGACAATCGAATGTCGCTATAATGAGTTCAAAGCGAGGGTACCGGGACGAGAAAGGAGGTGAAACTGCGGAACATCTGGATTTTATCAAAAGACACTACAATGAATTGAACAGCATCAACCAGCCCATCTGCTTCTGGCAGGTTTATGCCGCCGTCCTTTGAGAGTAAGAAGGAATCCGAAGTGGAATGACTGGGTTGTGGTCGCGTAACAAGTACATTCAGAAATAGAACTCTAACAGCTTTCACTGACATAATGGATAAAAGAATGGCAATTAAACATATAGATAATCCCAGTGCAGCCTTTAATACCGAAACAATATTAAAAAAACTGAAAATTCTACAAAGAAAAATCCCCCGCTTTATTCGTTTCTCAAAATCCCTACTAACTGATTTAGGCCATTTTGAGCAGTAATTCATCATACTCATCCATTAGAGCTTGATGACTCCCTGAAATTTTTTTAGTCACTCCCCCTCACCTCTTTTTTCAAGAGATTCAATGCTCTACGCCTGGCTCGAGTTAAATACTGTCTAACGTTATTCACAGGGATACCCAATTTCCGGGAAATTTCACTATCTTTCACATCCATATTGTACTTGTAATAGAGCAAAGTTATATCGCGATCCGTCAGCTTAGACAGCTTACTAAACATCTCCTGTCTGTCTTCTCTCCTGAATATCACTTCTTCTACGCTCTGTTGGGAGTCGGGAAGACGGTTAATCATATCTTCGGTTTGTGCTGTACTGACTAATAATTTCTGCCGCTCCTTTGCTCTAATATAATCGACACCCATGTTTCTAATGGAATAAATGATGTAAGAAGTCCTTTTGCAATATTCCATGGTTTGTAAAAGGGGAGTTTTGGGTATCAGTTTTAGGAAAACGTCTTGAATTAAATCATCTACTACATTGTAATCATTGGTTACTTCGTAAGCTTTCTTTCTCATAAGAGGGTAATACTGGTAAAATAAATCAATTAAAAAATCCTGATCTTTTTCTTCCTCAATGACTGAAAAAAGAATTAGTAGCATCTCTCAAACCGCCATTCTGAAATATGTTCATTACTTTCTATATTAGTCTATTTGGAACTATATGTAATTTAAGTTCATTATTATGCAGAGTTACCTCATTACAAAATTTTTAAGCTTTAGAGCCATAGCTACATTAACGATTCATTAAACGAAAAAAGCTTTTTATAATTACCCTTTCGGGTGAACATAAAAAGCTTTACTCTGCAATCACTAATGCAATTCGTTTAAAATTTTTCGGGAAACTGTTTGACAATGCCATTTGTTTTTCATATTCATCTGCTCTTCCGTATGTGTGAATTAAAACAGGCTGTCTTAGTACGAGTTTCAGCTTCCATTTTAATACAATATTATTCCGCTATTCTGCGAAGGCTCGAAGCTATTCCGGGTCGGGTCATAATTACATTACTAATGATTATAAGTTAAGCGAGCACTCCGCGCATATGACGAAACCCGGCCTAAGGCCGGGTTTCGTGGTTCGTCTAAAAAATCCTTTTCATTAATTCGATAGAGATTGTCCTTATTTTTGCGTCCATTTTTTAGGCAAGTATTTATTGATCGTATGAATTCCCTCATCGTTGATTGCATAGTACATACATAATTCCCCGTTAGCATCCAGCTCGTAATGAACCTCGTCAATCAGTCCGTTAGCCTGCAAGGACAGCATATGATCCAGAAAGTTTGCTCTTGTAAATTGACGTTCTCCACCATATTCGCTTTTCAATGCGTCCATTGCATCATCAATATTTGCTTGCTGCACAGTGGACATGAAAAGCAGCACCCGGGAGCGAATCGGCAACAATGGCATTTGCTTACGCCTCCTTCTTCTTGAACAGATCCATTGGATTCATCGAAACTAAAAGTGCTCCAAGTGTAATAATAACTGCGCCGGCAATTATTGTAGGAGTCAACGAACTACCGAGGAAGATAGCAGCAAAGACAACCCCCCACAGTACATAGGTAATGTTGAGCGACATTCCGACGGCAACGCCAACCATACTATTGGCCATATACCACGTCAGGAAAGAGATTGCCGTAAACAGGGCTGCGGCCGCAATAATGAGCATAGGCGACACGGAGCCAAGTACGGAAGTAAAGAGATCTGTCGCGCTGAAGATAGGTATCAGCACAGCAATATATACGAGTCCGGAAACGCCCTCGCGAATGGTAATGGCGATATTGGAATCAAGCATAGACATCCCGAAGGTAGCAAATACGCCTTCCAATCCCCAGCCAAGCGCGGCCACCAGAGCAAAAATAATGCCTAGTGTGAAATTATCCACGCCACCTTCAGGCTTGACATAAGAAATGAGCGCAGCTCCGATAACACAGATGAACATGCCGACGGCCACCCGTTTATCAATTTTCTGCTTAAGGAACATTCGCGCGAAAATAGCACCAAACATCGGACAAAGCGCCGAAATAGGAATAGCCGCCGCTCCAGCCATATCAATTCCAACCAGATAGGCCCCGTTGGCGATTGGACCGCCAAACACCGCGGCAATTGCGACCATCAACCCTGGTATTGTTACCAGACTGCGGCCAATTTCTTTGATCATCCCATTCTTGAAGTTCCAAATCAGAAGCCAGATCGCCGCCAAAGCATCGTTGATCGCCGATGCCACTATAGGCGCAGCAAACGCTCCTACGATCCCCAGAAAAGGCTCCTTCATCATAGCCAGGGCAACGACGGTACTGTAAAGGCCGAACGTTAACCCGGAAATCAGTCCGTAAGCGATTCCATTTCTTCGGAAACGACTGTTCATCTTTTGTTTCAGCATGCCGGCCGAAGCCACTGCTTCCTTCATCATCCATACACCTCTGTTAAGTAGATTTGTCTTCGTAGATGTATCTTCATTGTAAAGCAATGCGGCCATTACACCTGTCACTAACCGTACCTCTTGTTTGGACTTCCTGAATCACTTTTTTCTTCAATCTGGTACTTTTCGTACTTTTAGGACGACATCTTTAAATAAAAAAACTCCCGCTCGACATTTAGTCGGACGGGAGTTTCCTTGATTCTATCTATTAAAGCGTCTTCACACTCGAGCTAGAACACTTTTTTTGTATTCCTTCGGTGTCATTTTCATTTGCTTATAGAAAACCCGGTTGAAATAAGACGGATCGGTAAAGCCGCATTCTGTGGAGATGCGATAGGCGGGATACCCGGTAGTCTCAAGCAGCTTGCAGGCATGTGCAATCTTGAGCTTGTTCACATAATCCGTATATGTAACGCCGAGCTCCCTTTTGAATATGCGGCTAAAATATTGAGCATTCATGTACACATGACTCGCCACCATTTGCAGGGTCAGCTTATCTTTGTAATTCTGCTGAATATAATCGACGGCTTCTTGAATAAAGCGCTGACATTCTTGAGCGGATTCTATCAGATAAGTTTCTGTTACACCATCTTCTTCTGATTGAGCGGCCCTCTCCAGCCCCTTACGAATCAATTGCCGCAATTTGTCCGGCTTGACAGGCTTAAGCAGATATTCGTGTACCTGCAGACTGATTGCCGCCTGTGCATAGGAGAAATCCGAGCTGGCCGACAAAATCGTCACGGAGGCATTGGGGAGAAAGCGGCGAATTTCCTGCAATGAGGATATTCCGTCCATTTCAGGCAGCATGATATCCATAAAAATAATATCCGGCCGATATTGTTTGGCGAGCTTAATCGCTTGCATACCCGTATCGCAAATAAGCAGCTTATCTTCAGCACCCAGAATTTCCTGCGCGATGGATTGAAGAAACTCTAGTTCTATCGGTTCATCTTCAACAAACATAACTACGCTCATTGCATCACCTCGCAATTGGTTGGGTAGGGATGCGGATGTTAACCGTGCTCCCGCTGTAATCCGATTTCACAATCGATAACCCATACTCTTCTCCGAAATAACGCTTCAAACGGCTATCAGTACTCCGGAAGCCAACACCGATTTTGCTGTCCGGCTGATGAATGAGCTTGAGTACCTCCGGTGAGAACCCGTTACCGTTGTCTATTACAGAAATGGTGATATCATTTCTGTACTTTTCGGCAATCAGACGAATGGTTCCCCCGTCACGCTTAGGGGTAATCCCATGTATGACTGCGTTTTCCACAATAGGCTGAATCACCAAATTCGGAATGCGATAAGCCTTTAATTCATTCGGAACAATGATTTCATACTGCAGGCGATTTTTGAAGCGCGCCTTTTGTATATACAAATACTTCTCAATGTTATCCAATTCGGATGCGATGGTATGAAGCTGATCATCCTGCTTCACATTGTATCGCAGCAAGTCGGACAGGCAATAGATCAATTCCTCCGTCGTATGGGAGTGTTCGAAATAGGCGATGCGGGCAATGGAATTCAACGTATTGAACAGAAAATGTGGATTGATGACGAGAGACATGTTTTTTGCTTCTAAGTCAATCACTTTCTTCTCCAGTATTTCCTTTTCCGCAGACAGACGATTGATAATCCCTGTGTTGTCCTGCGCGCTTTCGGCGATGTCGAGCGCAATATTCCTTGCAATATGATGGCACAGCTGCTCGTGAATATCTGCTTTATCCTTGTCAATGGTTGGAAAAGCTGATATCGCCTTCGCGACAACTTCCAAATCCAGCCCCTTCATTTCAGCCAATTCCGCCGTGTTAATCAGATACTTCTGATATTCCCTCTCCTGGGAATACGCTTGCATCCCCGATATGAAGCCAACAACTTCATCTTTGACCATAATAGGCAGCAAAATATTCTCCAGGCCGTAACAGCAAACAAATCGCCCCTGCTCGCCGGTATTAAAGCGCTTCAAATAATCTGCACAAGGTCGCGTAGGATTCTCCCAACAAAAATGCCTGCAGAAATCAGGGGACGGATTGAACTCTAGCAAAACGTCTCCATTGTGATCGTGCAGCAGCAGCGAGAACTTGGAAAGAGACAGGATGCCGCTGTATCGTGCGTATACTTTGGTTGCGATCGGACTATCGGTTTTCAGCATAATCTCGTTGCACCCTTTCACCGAAAATGAACGGGAAAATAGACGTTACATGCTAAATTTTTCACAATATAATATCTCTATTATAACAATTTACAAACTGTTTGGAAATAGTACATCCCCCTTCCTCAAAGCTCTATTTATAGAAATACACCACTTCGACAAGCTTTCGACACGCGGATTGTTACAGACAAATATAAAAAGACCAAAACCCGTTTTACCGAGTTTTGGCCCTTTGCAGAACATCGATATAAATTATTGCTTAGCAGCGGGAAGAATAATTTCCACTTCACTGTGAGGACGAGGAATCACATGTACGGATATCAGTTCCCCTACACGCTGTGCGGCTGCGGCACCAGCGTCCGTTGCCGCTTTTACTGCTCCTACATCGCCTCGTACCATTACGGTGACAAGGCCGCCGCCTACCATCTCTTTGCCAATCAGGGTGACGTTGGCTGCTTTGACCATAGCGTCCGCTGCTTCGATAGAACCTACCAAACCTTTTGTTTCAATTAAACCCAATGCTTCCGATTTCATGATACATTCCTCCTAAGAGTTTTGTGAGAATAAAGCGCTAGCTCACCGAGCAAAACTTGCTTCGGAAGCATAGGCTTAGTTTTGTGAGAATAAAGCGCTAGCTCCGAACAAAACTTGCTTCGGAAGCATAGGCTTATATATGATTTATTGAATTATGCCTTAGTAGACGGAAGGATGTTCTCCACTTCACTGTGGGGACGAGGAATTACATGCACTGACACGAGTTCCCCAACATTCTTCGCAGCGGCGGCTCCAGCATCCGTTGCTGCCTTCACAGCACCTACATCGCCCCGTACCATTACGGTAACAAGGCCTCCACCTGCCATTTCTTTGCCAATCAAGGTGACATTGGCCGCTTTGACCATAGCGTCCGCTGCTTCGATAGAACCCACCAAACCTTTTGTTTCAACCAAACCAAGAGCTTCCGATCTCATGTTCATTTCCTCCTAGCAATTTTTATGATTTTAACCACAGACGCCGATGTCAGATCCATCGCGTTGGCCTCTTCAACGTCGATATGACAGTCGAGAGCGGCGTCATTGCCAACTCTGATTGCGACCTGATTGTACCCCCCGCCCCGGAGTCCATCAAATTGAATGCTGACCATTTCTCCGTCGGTTACGCCGAAGAAAAGGGCATCATCAGGCGTCATATGAATGTGGCGCTGTGCAACCATCAAGCCGCAAGTAATATATACGCTTCCCTTGGAACCGACCAATGTGACTCCAGGTGTGCCTTCAAGCTCCCCGGATAAGCGCACTGGAGCTTTCACGCCCAGCTTAAAGCAGTCTCCCCGCATAATTTCTACCTGAGTCTGTTTCCGCACTGGACCGAGAACCCGCACTTTTTCAATCGCTCCCTTGGGACCGCAGACCGTAACAGTCTCATTACATGCATACTGTCCAGGTTGGGACAAATCACGCATTTTGGATAGCGTATATCCGGATCCGAAGAGCGTCTCCACATCAGCTTGAGAAAGATGCACATGGCGATTCGAAATCCCTAAAGGGATGGAGCGCGGCTCCTCCCCCGCCTTGCCGGCACCGGATACCACCTCCATTAATAATGAAAGTACTTGATCATAGCTCCCCACTAGCAGTCACCGCTTTTCTGCAAAATAGACATCAGCTCATCGACCAGATTCAACAGCATTGCATCCTCCTGTTGCTTCTGCTGTTGCGGGGAGGGAGCAGAATAATGTTTTTGTGCTGTGCAGTCCTTAATGCCATAAGCCACACGCTTGATATTAATCAAGTGCTGTGGTCCCACATTATCTGAAGTGGCGCTGCCCCCCCAGGTACCACATCCCAAAGTGAAGGCCGGGGCAAGCCCGGTGCTTGCGCCCACGCCGCCCTGAGTGGAGCCCGTATTCACCAAAATGCGGAATACAGGTTTTTGTGCAAATTCCATGACCATATCGTGATTCTGTGTATGGATGGAGAAGCTATGGCCTATTCCTCCATTACGCAGCAGCCCAACACTTAGATCGCAAGCCTCATGCCAGTCCTGTACGGTGTAAAACGCCAATACGGTAGTAAGCTTTTCATAGGACAGCGGGAATTTCTCTCCCACGCCCTGCTGTTCACCTAACAGCACCTTGACCCCTGCAGGAATTTGAATGCCGGCCGCTTCTGCAATCACCTGAGGCGAACGTCCCACCAGTCTTGAATTCATGGCATGGCCTTTTACAAACAGCTTGGACGCGACCTTGGCAGTCTCCTCCTGATTCATAAAGTAACCGCCCTGACGCTCAAACTCCGCGATCACCTGAGGACGGATGCATTCTTCCACGATAACAGCCTGTTCAGATGCGCAGATTGTTCCGTAATCGAAGGTTTTGCTGGCTATGATATTCGCTACTGCTTTTGGAATATCAGCGGTGCGCTCTATATAGGCCGGTACATTACCCGGCCCCACCCCCAGCGCCGGTTTACCCGCGCTATAGGCAGATTTCACCATCGCAGAGCCGCCTGTGGCGATAATCATGGCGATTTCCTCACACTTCATCAGTTCCTGTGTAGCTGGCATAGAAGGCATGGCAACGCAGCCAATGATTCCTTCGGGAGCCCCTGCCTCAACAGCGGCTGCATGCATGAGTTCGGCGGCCCGCATAATGGATTTCTTTGCCGATGGATGCGGCGAAAATATGATTCCATTACGAGCCTTTATCGCAATAATCGATTTGAAAATCGTAGTGGATGTCGGATTTGTTGATGGAATAATACCCATGAGCAGTCCGACAGGCTCGGCAATCTCTATTAATTGATTTGTCTTGTCCTCGCGGATAACCCCAATCGTTTTCGTATCCCGAATGGATTCATATAGCTCCGTGGAAGCCAGACGGTTTTTGAAGATCTTATCCTCAATCTTGCCAAATCCGGTTTCTTCCACAGCCAGCGCAGCCAGTTCAGCGGCGTTTACCTCCGCTATCCGCACCATGTTTTGTACAATTCTGTCAATCTGATCAGCATCGTACCCGGCAAGGATATCGGCGGCCGCTTTTCCTGTACGAGCCAAGTCCCGCGTTTCCTGAATCGATTGCAAATCATAATCATAATTTCCCAAGTGAAACATCCTCCTCTCGCTTACTGCTTACTGCTGATAATAATGGCGGAACCGCTTGAGCAGTTTCACCTTGTTTGCCTTGGAAATCGTCGTCATGCTCATCCCATACGCAGGGCCGCACTCTCTGGCCAGTTCGCGCAGCTTCACGGCTGTCATCGTTTCCAGCAGTTCCATTGCTTTGTCAAGCCCTGATTCCTTCACCAGCACGTCAATCTGTTGTTTGAATGGACTGCCCAGCACTGCCTGCTCTCCATCTACCGGATCTTGATTGTCTGTTTCTGGACTGACGTCTTTAGACGCAAGAGCCTGAGCGGGATCGGCTGTCAGTACTGGGAAGTCTTCTTCGCCACCGATATTGATTGAGATATCGGGCGCTGCTTCCAGTGGAACTTTAGGAGCCGTGACTAATGGAATATTGGGCGCATCGCCCAGTGGAACATCAGACACTGCGTCCAGTTCCGGAGTCTGCTCTGGCGTTTGCTCGGGCAGCTGTTCCGGCAACTTTTCTGACGCCTGAGTATGCTGTACCGACAGTGCATGCTTGTCCTTCTCCTCGGCAATGTTCGAAACGTTGCCAAGACCGATGATGCTCGCTATGTCGTTGTGGGGTCTTGGAATAACATGTCGGCTGATAAGCACATCACTGCCCAATTGTTGCGCCGCGGAGGCACCCGCCTCCACGGATGCTTGAACAGCGCCAACATCGCCGGTTACCGCGATGGTCACTAGCCCGCCACCCACATTGCACTTTTCTATCAGTTCTACCTGAGCTGATTTGAGCATGATATCCAGACATTCAATCGCCGGAAGAAGTCCCCGCGTTTCAATTAATCCAAGCGCCTGCATGCTATCACCTCCAGTTACTGTAGCTTCCGATCAGGACCGCCCGCCGGATAAGTCATATAAAACATCCTCGCGCAGTTCGACGATCCCTTGATCGCCTTCACCCCTTTGGGGATGAAGAGTACATCCCCTTCATGAGCGGTGAAGGTTCTCTCGTTCAAAGTGACATCGAGCGTGCCTTCCATCACGATATAAGTTTCTTCGTGGGCCGTCTCCTGCTGAAAGCAACCGTGATCGACAGTCATAAACCCTGCGCTCATGGAACAATCCGGCTTCCCGATTACCTCTTGACGGTATACCTTGGCACCAGATGTTCCCGTATCGTAAGCTTCCATTTTTACCGTTCGGCCCCGTACAAGTTTTAAGCCCGTCGGATCCGTCTCCGCCTGATAAGGTGGATCAAGAGTCATCCCTAACAGCTTTTCAACCATTCCTTTTTCCGATAACATCTTGAAAAATTTGAAAATGGCATTCATGTCGAGATCATCCTGAGTTTCGCTGCCCGCGGCCTCGGAACTCAAAGTGCCACATGGCTCATCGGTAAACTCCAGACCCAGCTCCCTTGCCTTATCATGGGCTGCCGGTGTCACAATCGTGTTTCGGTCAATGCAGCACCGCTTCTGTCCGGAAGACACCCATTCTTCCACATCCGCAGCGCAAATCAGTTTTTTCACAGTTCTCGCCCCCTTTCGAATTATAAGTAAGTGTTCAAAAAGTCAAACTTTCAGCACCGAAGCTTATGCTTCCGATGTGCATTTTTTCAAAACGCTTCAGTTGGATGAAGCTAGGACCTGAGGAGCGGAGCGTACGTTTTGGGTACGTGAGCACCTGAAATGTTTCCGCAGGAAACATGCTTCGGAAGCTTCTACCTAGGCCCGGCTGAATTCAAGATTCGATGTCGAATATGCATTCAGTGTTTCTTCGTGATCAAAGGGGGGCTTTTTGAACAACCTCTATAAGATTTCTGTTCGAATATTTATTCAAACATGCAGTCCGCGTCGATGATGCCTACGACGACGGCATCTACAGGGACATCGTCTGTATGCAGCATTTTGCGGGCCGAAGAGCCGGTGCAGACAATCACTCGATCGCCTATGCCAGCGCCGATCGTATCGACTACGATCAAGCGGCGCCCGTCGTCGCTTCCTCCTATCACCTCGGCCAGCATCAGTTTCATTCCCACAAGGGAATCTGCTTTACGGGTAGACCAGATATTGTGAATCAATTCAGCGGCAATCATAGCAGTCCGTCCTCCCCGCTTTTCCGCTTCTCTGCTTAATCTCGGCGATGGCGTCCTCCACAGAAGCCGTGTCACCAAAAATAGCGAGAAGAATCATGTTCTGCGGGCAGCTGCCGCGAATATCCTCCACTGTCACGCCCACCACTTTTTCAGCTACATCAGCGGCCCATACCATGTCAATCAGCCTTCCCTGCACCAGACCGACCGCGTCGCATTGGGGAATTTCCCGGCTACTGGGCGCTCCTCTGCGACGAAGCAAAATGTCCAGCGTCCCCTTGGATGGAGATTTGATAATCCGAAATTCCACTTACATCGCCTCCCGCGTGCAATTCAGAGCAATGCCCAGTGGCGTGACAAACAGTGGGTTGCTAGGCTTATAGGTAGCAATGCCAGTCCTCTGCTCAATGATCGTCTCCATACCGGTCAAGCAGCAGGTTCCGCCTACCAAGTACAATTCCTTGACTTCATGGCCCACCACATGGCGGTTGATGATAGAGGAAACCTTATCAATAACCGGCCGAAGCAGCGGCAGCAATTCTTGGTGATGGGCAGGGTCGCGCTTAAAGCAGTCCGCTTCAGAAAAACTCATCTGGTATGCCCCGGCAACCACCAAAGAAAAATGGGTGCCTCCCGTTGCTTCGTCTGCGACATAGACAACCTTGCCATCCTTCAGAATCGAAATGCCAGTCGTTCCTCCGCCAATGTCCACAATGGCTCCGTTGGATATTTGCAGCACGGCATTAGCCGCCGTAGGTTCATCCAGTAAAGCCGTAACTTCAAAACCCGCACCTTGGATCACATGCTTGATGGCGCCAGCATCCAGTAAATCGGTACCCGGTGGAATCGCCGAAGCTGCATATTCAAGTTCTGTACCCAATTGCTGCTCCAACTGTGCTTTAAGCTCCCTCACGATCTGAATCGCTCCAAGGTAGTCCACCACCATTCCGTCGCGGACGACATCGGCGTAACGGTAAGCTCCCGCCACCGGCTTCCGAGAATCATCCAACACCGTAAGCACCACACAGGCCGTTCCCAGATCCACACCGGTATAGTAGAACGAAGACCGTCCTGGAATCGGCTTCTGGATAACCGCTTCAAATTGCTTTACGAGTTGATCGCAGTATGCAAAGGGTTTTGTCTCTGGCATGTTCCACCTCCTGTAGTTCTGCAAATAAGCGAGCTCAATTCATTAATCATAAAGTTGATTCCAGCAACAATAGATTCCTCCGGCTTTTCTTGAGGACTGCCTGCTGCGGCTTCCAACATCCCAAACCCAAGATCCCGCAAAGCGCAGCGCAGACGGTGGAGCAACGCAATTTCTCTGCCTTTCTCCAATTGAATGTGAAACTCGGTTACCTCAAAGCAATCTCCTGCATCCTCAAAAAGAACATCGGCTGTAATACCGGTACAACCCTGGAAAGATAAGTCGGCAGTGGATGTGCCGCCTCCTTCCCTTTTATGAAGGGCCGAAAACTGCCTTGACAGCTCTAGCACCTTCTGGGCCAGAAGCACATCCCGCTCCAGCAGCTCCTGCCCGGTTAACAAGAACAGGGCTGAGACGGATTGCATCTGACAGCGCAGCTTTCCACGCCGCCAATCCGGCTTTTTCGCCTGTAGCTCTGGATTCGGTAGTGGCTCTTGCTTTTGTTCTTGATTTTGCTCTTGCATACCATAGGAAAGTGTGATCTGGCGATCCGTCAAAAACTGGCGCGCTTCCGGCGTCAATCGGCTTCCATGCTCCACCATATATGAAGTAAAAGGCTCTAACCTGTACATATTGCGCAATTCCATTTCGGTAATAAATTTCATGGTATCAACTCCACTCTTATTACCCGAACAAATAACGTTTCAATTCCCCGATAACCAGCAATATACGTTTTTTCATGTCCGTGTAACTTCCGCCGTCGTAAAACCAAGACTATCGCCCAACGTCTCAATGATGGCCCGCAGCGCCGTTTCCACACTGGCTATATCTCCGGTGAGAAGCACCGAACCAGCAAAGCGATCCAGAAAGCCGATTTTCACATCTGCCACCTTGGTCGCGATATCGGCGGCTATAATGGAGGTTTCGCTGGGCGACAGTGTTAATATGCCAATAGCCCCCGCTTCATCGATGCCCAGTCTTTCATACATGTCAGGCACGGGTGAAGCAATCATATGGGCCAGCGTCACTTGTTTGCCCGGCACCGACTCCTGAATAATCCGCCCGAGATCCGGCCCAGCAGGCTGCTGCATAAACGTCCTCCTAAAAGTATTGCGAGCTTGTAAAACGGTAGCTTTATCGAATAAAACTGGCTTCGAAAGCATGCTCTTAATGTTTGATAACCCGTACTGGGAAATCGTATTGGCTGATTTGACGTTCAATACGCTCCAGATCGGCTTCATTAAGGCTTAGATCGCGTTCAACGTTGTAAACCATATCCAATTGCCTATATTTGTTAATCCCCAGCTTGTGATAAGGGAGCAAATCGATGCCTTTAAAATTCTGGTATTCCTTGTAGGGAAGCAGAAACTCTACCGTTTCGCGTATGGTGTCCTCATCATCATTGAGCCCCTTCATTAGCGGCATCCGCACCTCCACGTTATGTTTGCGGGTGATCAGTTCCCGCAAATTTTCGAGAATGCGCTCGTTGCGTACACCCGTCAGTTGATAATGGCGATCCGAATCCATATGTTTCAGATCGTATAAGATCAGATCGGTAAATTCGGCCATGGCCAAAATCGCTTCCGGTTTGGTATGCCCGGAGGTTTCAATGGCCGTATGGATTCCGGAGCGCTTGCATTCTTTGAGCAAATTGACCGCAAACTCGGACTGCGCACATACTTCGCCGCCGCCCAACGTGACGCCGCCCCCGGATGTCGTGTAGAACAGCATATCCTGCTCTACAATTTCCACAATTTCCGATACCGTCATATTCATCCCGACGATTGAGAGCGCCCGTGCGGGACAAACCTTCTCACATTCCCGGCAGCCCATGCACTCGATCTTCCGGTCCACCACATGCTGCGGCTTGGACGGCTCCTGCGAGCCGGAAGTGTCCACACGGTGGATTCCCCGGGGACACGCCGCAACACATGCGCCGCAATCGTTGCACAAATCCCGCTGGTACATCACCTGATATTTCTTTTCCAAACCCTCCGGGTTCGCACACCACTGACAGCGCAGGGGACATCCCTTGAAGAAAACAAGCGTCCGGATACCGGGGCCGTCGTATATGGAATATTTTTGAATGTTGAAAATACGTGCCTGCCTTTCCGGCATACCTGACTCCATAGCTGTGGCTCCTCCCTTTCCGCAAATCTAAATGCCAGAATGTCTCTTCCCCGGCGTCAGCGCCAGAGAAGAGGCACGGGGCTATTTTAGAAATGCTCAATCATCGTTCTGCTGATGATCTCATCCTGCACTTCTTTACACAATTCCACGAAGTACGCGCTATAGCCAGCGACCCGAATGATTAAATCACGGTATTGATCAGGATTTTGCTGCGCTTTAATCAGCGTTTCATTATCCACATAACTGAACTGCATTTGACCGTTTCCGAGAATGGAGGCCGTCCGCAACAGATTAATCAGTCCGTTCTCTCCTTCAGGTGTTTCCAGCAAACCGCGCAATAGCTTGAAGTTATGCACCATACCAATATTCATGGCCTCAACATCTATTTTACTAATTGATTTGATAATAGCCGTCGGACCCTTCTTGTCATGCCCCTGAGTCGGGCTGATACCGTCGGACAGCGGCAGCCAAGCCTTGCGCCCATTGGCGGTAGCACCTGTCATCTCGCCGAAAGGCGTATTGTTCGAAATCGAAAGCGTACCATGGCTGAAGGTAGAGTACAGCGTTTTAAAGTTGCGGTGATAGTTCTCCGTCCACCCCGTGATATCGGCGGCAATGCGATCGGCATAATCGTCGTCGTTGCCGAATTTTGGCGCATCCAAACAATCCCTGTGGATCTGCTCATAACCTTCGAAATCGGCCAGCAACGCATCACGGATTTGCTCGAGCGAATATTTTTTGTCATCGTAAACCAGCTTCTTGATGGCAGCCATCGAATCGGCGTAAGTTGCCAGACCGGACCAGATCAAGCCAGGTCCCCAGTTATACATGGCGCCGCCAGCGGAAACGTCTCGGCCGCTCTCCATTGTGCCTTCATACATGATCGACATAAGCGGCTTCGGTGCATAATCGCGGTGTACGCGCTGGCTGATTACGGTACCGACTGCGGAAAGCTCGGTGATGTATTCTACCTGCTTCTTCACCGCTGCTTCAAATGCTTCATAAGTCTTGAAGTTGCTCAAATCGCCCATGTCCAATCCCGGATTGCTTCCGTGCCAGAGCATTTTGCCACGATTAAGGACGAACTCAATGGCAATCGGCCACTGGGTGTATCCAGTGGAGGTCCACTGATACAAGCGTCCGGATTTTTGCGGCTCCACACAGCCCATCAGACAGTAATCGCGGGCATCTTCGATACTGCAGCCCTTCATCAGCATCATCTTGATGTGGGAATCATCGAAATGGCAGGCCGGGAAGCCCAATCCCGCACGGACGACATCCACAATCTTCTTCAAATATTTCTGAGGAGAGCTATTGTGGATACGGCAAGCGAGCGAAGGCTGATAAACGCCGACATGACGTACTGCATCCATGAGCAGATAAGTCAAGTCGTTGGTGGCGTCGCCGCCCTCTCGTTTTTGCCCGCCTACACACATATTGACGAACGGCTGGTAGCCGGCAAAAAACTTGGAGCCACCCGCGCTGGAAACCCACATCATTTCCGAGCATTTGATTAAGAAACAGCCTGCAATCTCGAAAGCTTCAAACTCTGTCAGACGGCCAGCTTTTCTGTCCGCCTCATAGAAAGGATACATATATTGATCCACACGACCGACAGACATGCCTGTCTGATTTTCTTCCACCACGAGCAGAGATTCTACGGTCCAGACCGATTGCACTGCCTCATGGAATGTAGTCGGCGCATGAGCCGGCACGCGAGCGTTGATCTCGCCGATTTTTTGCAGCTCAGCCTTGCGCTTCGGATTTGTTTCTTTAGCAGCCAACTGGTATGCGTAGTCAGACATCCGTTTGGCATACGCCATTACGCCTTCGGTTGTGTCCAGCACGGATTTATAGTAATAGATTTTGTCGATATCTTCCGGGTTTTGCATGGACAGCTTCGCAAGATGCTCCTTGGCTTCCCGCTGGATATCCAGCATCCCTTTTTTCATTAGAATGACATCGTAGCCGGGGTTGGAGTCTCCGCCGCCGTTAATCTGATGATAGGAAAGGTCGCTGACGAATGCTTCGCCGGAAAACTCCCAAAGACCAGCATCGCGGTATTGCTGCTCACATATTTCATCCACCGATTTGCCTTCCCAGAACGGAAAGAGCTCCTCGCGCATGATTCGCTTGTCTTCCTCAGAGATATAGAATGGATCCTGAGGACGGTTGTGAATGGTATCGAGCTCATCCCGGGTCCAGCGCCAAGCAATGTCAGGCGAGAAGGCGCCCGCGCGCGGCGCGCCGCAAGGATGACCAACGATCAACTCGTTGTCCTGGATGAGCAGCGGAGCCTCTTCACACGCTTTGCGGAAAGCCTTGGCACGCAGCATAATCTCTGGCAGACCTGGATTTTCCTTATATACCTGAGTAAAGGCTCTGGCACGGTAGGTTGTAATGCTTGGCGTAGCGGTCAAATAATGTTCTTTCAAAGCCCGCAAACGCTCGGTCATTCCTTCCGGGTATGCGCATTCTTCCTTATGAAGCTTACCGAGGCTGTTTTCGACCTGCGACTGAGCTCCCTTATCTGATAGCCCCTTAGAAATTCCTTGGAACAGCTTCATGATCGCTGCTCGTTCTTGAGGAGCCATGGCTTTCGTAGCTTCGGCGAATTTGCTTGAAAACTCATGAATATCCAACATTTTTCCCTCGCAATCTTGTAAGTTTTATATTATTTAGAAGCTTTTACGGTAAATGTGCTCCAACTCTTCCTCCGTTGGCTGACGAGGACTGGTTGGCGTACAGCGATCAGCCATTGCGTTCCGCGCCATGCGGGACAGCGCCTCATTAAAAGCATCCTGGTCAACGCCAAGCTCACGGATTCCATTTTCGATACCGATAGATCGTTTCAGCTTTCCAATCGCCTGGATCAGACTTACGGTTCCTTCACGGGCGGTTCGGGCCGGCAAGTGCAGCAGTGAAGCAAGCCTAGCATAGCGTTCACAAACCCTATCTATCGTTTTTCCGCCCAAGTTGGCGTTATACTCCATTACCACCTCTAATAGCAGGGAGTTCACCCGCCCGTGAGCAATGTGAAACGTTCCGCCAAAGGCGTGGGACATACTGTGAATGATACCTAGACCAGCGTTAGTAAACGCCATTCCCGCCATACAGGACGCATTCTGCACCCGATCCCGCGCCTCTGCATCTGCCGGATCATGGTAAAGCGTTTCCAGATGAGCAAATACCAATTGGACGGCTTTTTCAGCTAAGGCATCGGTAAAGTCGGTCGCTTTGGTGGAGACATAAGCCTCCAGCGCATGGGTCAGAACATCCATTCCGGTGTCCACCACGATTTTGTTTGGCAATTGCTTGGTAAGGGTGGAATCGAGAATCGCGATGTCCGGTGCGATAAAATTGTCCACGATAACCATTTTGTCTCCGCCCGCCGTAATCACCGAAAAGTCTGTCACTTCCGATCCGGTGCCGCTGGTGGAAGGAATGGCGACAAACGATGGTTTGACAAAAGGCTCGTCTTTCTCTAACGCATATTGCCGGGCGAAGTACAGAACACCCTTCGCTGTATCAATGACAGAGCCGCCGCCCAGCGCCAGCAACACATCAGCGCCACTTTCCCAATACACTTGAAGCGCTTCGGCTACAATACTCACACTTGGATCGGGCTTAACACCGGTATACACTGAAGTGGAGATTCCACCGCTTTGCAGTAGATCAACCACCTGCCCCAGATAACCCAACTTCTCCATCATCTGATCGGATACGATACAGGCTTTCGTGCCATGGATTTCCGCAAGTTTCTTCAGTGACTGTTCCCCTGAAAATACTTTCGATTTCATAACAAAGATGTCGTTTATGACGGTCACCTCCCTTGAATTTCTGTCGATAACCTACCCCTAAGCTGGAAGGGCATAGCGGGCAATGATCTTTTCAATGTCTGGGTGTGGATTAGGAATAACGTTTGAGCTGTACACCTCAGTCCCCATCGCCTGTACTGCGGCGACGCCGGCATCTACTGCAGCCCTTACAGCCCCTACATCTCCGCGAACAAGGACAGATATATAACCGGACGCTACGTTTTCATAACCGATCAAATCTACATTGGCCGCTTTGCACATGGCATCTGCCGCTTCCATGATGAATACAATTCCAAAGGTTTCAATGAAACCCAGTGCATCATGCTTGCTCATGAACCTATTTCCCTCCCCGGCAATTATGCGTTTATAGAATGCGCTTTCACAATTCCTGCAATAGAACTGAGCGGACGCGGCATCACATTATGGGCCGTGACTTTGCCAATCTTCGCTGCTGCTTCAGCGCCAGCCTCTACTGCCGAACGAACCGCCGCCACATCACCTTTTACCATTATCGTTACGAGTGTGGAACCAACATTCTCATAGGATACTAGAACAACATCTGCTGCTTTAAGCATAGCGTCCGCTGCTTGGATGGCAGGAACCATGCCCAATGTTTCCACAAGCCCGAGAGCTTCTTCTCCCCGGTACTCCATTCGAATCTCACCTCACATAGGTCATTTTTATTTGTGAAATCGCTGTAATCGTAGATATTTAACTCTTACTAGCAGGTTAACATGGTTCTCCCCGTGATTATGGAGGATTCGGTAGCTGATTTTAGGATTCTAATGCCCCCTTTACCGCCAATCTGGTACAAAAACGTCTTTCTTGCACGACAAGTACCAGAACGTCCTCAAGCGTGTCCATTTCATTGAATTACTTCTCCTATCTTGCTATAATTGTGGAAAAATCTGTGCGGCGAGTATATACATTGTTAAAGCATGTATATGGAATGCCGAGAAAAGGCCATCATGAAACCTCTAAACGACTTTTTATCCAAACAAATGAATATGGAGAACCTTGTGCAGCAAAAACTCCGTCTTTTTTTTAAAGATGAGAGTATTGTTTTTGACAAATCTCGTTTTGCAGGCGGGTTGACCAATTATAACTACATTATGAATATCCACGGAACGGAGTATGTGATTCGCAAGCCCGGTAATCTGACTGATCAAATGATCGATCGCAAGATAGAGCGTGTGAACAACGGCATCGCTTCGGAGTTTGGCGTAAATTCAGAATGTATATATTTTGATGAGGAAAGCGGCATTAAGATCAGCAAATATATTCCCGATAGCACAACGCTTGCCGCAGCAGGACCCTTGGCTTTGCCAAGCTTGCAGGCCGTTTCCTCTTTACTGAAGAAAATTCACGGTAGTCCCAAGCACTTCCCGAACAAGTTTGATTGGCTCAGTGAACTTGCCAAATATGAAACCATTGTCACGCAGATCAACGGTGAATTGTTTTTTGATTACGCATCCTTAAAAGAGCAATTGCTTCGTTTCATGCAGAAACATCTCAAAAATGTCCTTTCCGTGCCCTGCCATAATGATACGGTTCCGGAGAATTTTCTCGTAGATGGGGACGGCAGTGTCTATTTGATAGATTGGGAATATTCCGGAATGAATGATCCAGCCTTTGATATTGCTGCATATATCATCGAATCGCGTTTGACAGAAGAGTCTATTGAGCAACTGTTTGAAGCCTATTACGGCAATACGTTTACAGAGGATGATCTGATGAAGGTCAAATGCTATATGATGGCCCAAGATTTGTTATGGACGGTATGGGCCCTGCTGCGCCATTATACAGGGGATGATTACCTGGATTACTGCTCGCTGCGCTATAACCGCCTGCGTCGGAATATTCAAATATTAAGCACACAACCGGATTATCCTATTGCCGACATGGTGATGCGCTAGCACTAACGGTCGCTTGCGCTGTAATGAAAAACCTTTGGAGGTTAATCCAATCTCTTTAAAAACGATTGACCGGTCAGATACTATACAAAAAAAAACCTGTACTTTCTTATCTAAATGGATAAAAAAGTACAGGTTTTTTAATTTGAGCAATGTGATTCTTGTTGCATCAGGAAGCATTCCTAAACGCCATCCTCTTCTTCTCTCCCCTTACCTTTTAACACATTTGTGAGCCATCCAAATATCAGAATCCCCTCATGGTAGAAAACGAAAAAAAGACAACTGGTAAGATGGACTTAGATGTTGTTAAGCGGAGAGGATTTTTATTGGGAAAACGGGTCGTACGTTTAACATTTATAACGAGGAATTAATAATGGAGGCTGTAGATAGGAATGGAGACCATCTGAAGGGTTTGGTCTGAGCGCAGCCTACATAGCATTCTGAAGGAACATAAGGATATGCAAGCCATTGGTTTGGCTGAGGACGGTCAGAAGGACATTACATTGTGTAAGAAGCTTAGCCTGCAAGTCGTGCTGTTGGAGCCGGATATGCGCGACAAAAAAGAAAAGCCCGATGAATGAACCATTCATCGGGCTACATAGTTTGAAACGAATTGCAAATACCTTGTAGACATATCACCGCGACGCTAGCGGCAAATATTCCTTTACATTATTCATATAGGTTTGAATCTCTTTTGTAATCCTTGGTATTTTGTGCTCCTCACAGAATAGCTTAATCATGAGCTGATCCTCTACTACCGCAATTGTGATCTCTGTAGATAATTTTTTTGTCCTGCTGCTGTACATCTCCTTGATTGCAGTGAGCTCATTCTTCATCTCCGCATGTGAATCAAACAGTCCAAGGTAGTTAAAAATCGGGAGCGTAATCGTTTCAGAGCTGTAGATCTCTTTTAGTGCACGTCGTACCTTCTTATACTTGTTCTTCGGCTCTTCTTGAGACAGTAACGCTGCAAAATGAATGTTTTTCTCATAGGCAAAGCGAATGAGTTCATTTATGTCTTCCATAGCCAGGTGCTGATCTCGTGGCAGACTCAGAGGCAGAATATCAATAAATGCCCCCATAGTATGATAATAGTTATGGGATGTATATTTTCTTCCTGTATGCATAAGTGCAAACGGTACCGAATCAAGATCGAAAGCGAGCTCAACAATTTTTAAAAAGATGTTCATGGATATATCCCAGGACATCTCTTGTACAGACTCGCGTATTTCTTCAGTCAACGGAATCGAAATGGTAGTATGAATCAATGATGCTTCCTTGTACTTTTTGAAATACTGGCTAAAGCTATCCTGAAAATCAGTCAGCTTGAACCTCTCGATCAGATCCTTTTCCGTTATCCCTTGCGGCCCTCTCGACTGTTCTTGAACATAATGTTCAAATTGCAATATGCTTTGCCCTCTTGATTCCCCATTGTTTGCATAGGCTTGTCGGATACTTGATTGTATGATATCGAAGCTCATTGCATCAAAGATGAGATGACTGCAAGGCATATACACCTTATAATGACTGTCCGAGATTTTTGTGATGATCATGTTGTACAGCAGATTATTCAATACATTTGTACGATCCGCATGATCTCCAAACCGCTCATGGATATAGGACTGTATATGTTCTTTCTGTTCTTCGCTCGCATGTTCCAAGTCTACATAAGGGATATCAATGCCTTGAACCACCCCGTACTCTTGGATCATGATTTGATGATCAGTTTGGATTAATGTACTTCGTAACAGCCCCTGTTCGTTAATGACAGACGCAATGCTCTTCTTCAGCAGCTGCACATTAACTTGGTGATTAAAATCGATGATCGCCCCACTATATGTTTGGTTGGTATCAAGAAGGATTTTCTGCATCGCGGATAGTGGGTACACGCTCGTTATCTCGTTCTTATTTACAATCGAACTGCTAAATTCATTGAGTTGGTCGGCTAAAGCTTGCTTCCAATTTGATTCGTTTAGTGAAATACGCTCTAAGATCTTAGATCCTTCTTCTTCTTGGCTATCCATTCTTTTGTTCGCCCAGTTATTATAGATGTCACGTATATTTTCATAATAGAAAATATCTTTAATCGAAATATGGACATCTACCTTTTGTAACTCTTTGTATATTTTTGCAATTCGTATCGAGTCTCCGCCAACTTCGAACAAATTGTCCCTAACACTCAACTGCTGCAATCCCAGTACATCCTTGCAAATGTCGAGCATTAGATTTTCGATTTCATTCTCGGCCTCCTCGTAATGAGCGCCCGTCTTGATATTGCCTTCCATTTCAGGCAATCGCTTGCGATCCACTTTTCCATTTAGATTAAATGGCAGCGACTCCATTCTCAGGAAATACGCGGGTATCATATAGGCCGGCAATTTCTTGCTTAATGATTCCCGTAAAGAATGGATGGCGATTTCCTGCTCTGCTACATAATAGGCACAGAGAACTTTCGATCCATCGATTTCCTTATCGATAATTGCAACCTGGGACACTTCTGGCAGCTGTAACAGGGTCTGTTCAATCTCGCCGATTTCAATTCGATATCCTCTGATTTTAACCTGATGGTCGAGCCTTCCTACATATTCGATATTGCCATCAGGCAGCCATCTTGCCACATCACCCGTTTTGTATAGAATCTCTTCTGGCCGATATGGATTATGAATAAATCTCTCTTTCGTTAATTGCTCGTTATTCAAGTAGCCCCTTGCTAGCCCCACACCTGCGATGCACAGTTCACCATTTACACCTACCGGAACCAGTTTATGATTGGCATCCAGTATCAATACGCGATGATTTGCGATCGGAGCTCCAATGGAGATTTTCGTTTGCTGAACCTCGGACAGCTTGCATGCTGTTGTACATACAGTATCCTCCGTCGGGCCATAGGCGTTAATGACCTCTACTTGTCCGAGCAAATGCGAGATCTGTTCGTACTTCAGTTCACTTCCTGCTGTTATGACCCGCTTCAAACCGTTCCCTGCCTCCAAATTACCCGCGACAAATGGAGGTAAAGTAATGGTGGTAATGCCGTGAGTTCTCACAAATTCGTTCAATAAATCCGTATTGAGCAGCACCTCTTGATCCGGAATATAAAGGGTATTGCCAAGCAATAATGCCATGAACAACTCCCATGAGAACGCATCAAACGCTATACTTGCAAATTGCAGTATATTCTCATCGTTACCGATTCCAAGCTCGCGCTCAAACCAGTGCTTCAAGTTAATGACGCCCTTATGCTCGACCATTACTCCCTTAGGCTTTCCGGTCGTTCCTGAGGTATAGATCACATAGGCCAAATCGTGAGGATGGTTGATATTATCGATTTGTTCAATCGAGCGTACGTATAACGCCTTATCTTCCAAATCAATCATTTCATTAATTTCTAGTGTTCTCTTCTGCACAAGTGTATGGGTTGACAGCATAAGCTCAGCTTTACTATCCTGCAACATATAATTGATTCGTTCTTCCGGATAATTTATATCAATAGGCAGATAGGCAGCGCCCGCCTGCAAGATGGCTAGTACACCGACAACCATGTCGATGGAGCGATCGATCATGATCGGCACGATCGACTCCGCACCTATGCCCTTCTCTCTGAGTTGAATAGCTAACGCATTCGCTCTCTGATGCAACTCAAGATAGCTAATGGAATCTTCACCGCATCGTACCGCCGTTTTCTCTGGGTTCCTCATCACTTGATGTGCAAAGAGACTTTGAATTGTGTCCTCAGGTTGAAGCTCCATAACCGTGTTGTTGAAATCGACCAAGATTTCGTTTATCTCTTCCTCTCCCACAATTTCAAGTTCATCAATGCGGATATGCGGATTGGACATGATTTGGTTCAAAATGTGAAGGAAATGGCCTTTGATCGTATGGACGCTCTCTTCATCGTAGATTCCGTCATTATAGTTGAATTTGACAAGCAGCTCTTCCCCTGGAATGACCTTGATATTGAAGCTATAGTTCGTTTCCTCAAATATCCGGGCTGAATGAATACGAAGATTGACCTTATCTTGAATATCTTTATGAATCATATCTTGATCCATCGGATAATTTTCATAGACCATCAGCCCATTGATGAGGCTATTGCCAACCTCAGTCAGCTTTTGGATTTCCGCTATTGAGCAATAATGATAGGGCTCACTCTCGTGAAAATCCGATTTTATTTTCCGCAGCACTTCCGTATATCGTTTCTCCTGCGTCGCATTTACTCGTAATGGAATGGTATTGATAAATAATCCTACCATTTCATCAATTCCATGTATTTGAGTTGTCCTGCCCGATACAATAAATCCGAACACGACATCATCCACGTAATTATATCGTTGCAGCAGGATCGCCCATATACTCTGGAAAATGGTATTGACTGTAACGGTATGCTGCTGCGCTAAAAGCTCAATTTGTTTTGTAACGCTTTTATCTAGACGTAGAATAACCTCTTGCGGTTTCCCTTGGACTGTTGAAGCTTTCTTGAATGGAATATCGATTGTCGTGTCGTATCCCTTCAAATACGTTGACCAATAGTTCAGAGCTGCCGTCTTATCCTGCGAACCAATCCACTTGATATACGCTTCATAAGGTTGTACTTTCTTCGCTGCTGAAGGTGTATTGCACAGCAGTAGATTATAGATATCGAACAGTTCACTGCTAATGATCCCAAATGACCATCCGTCCAAAATAATATGGTGATTGCTTAACAGTAAACTGTATTCCCGCTCGCTCATCCTTACTATAAATAATCGAATAAGGATATCGTTGCTTAAATCAAAGCCTCTTCGTCTATCCTCTATGACCAGCTGTTCGATATACGCTTCCTTATCGGATGGTAAGTCTCTAATATCCAGATACGTGAACTCGGGTTCTCTTGATTTGTACACGATCTGCATATTTTCTTTGAAATGATTGCTGTCAACATTCGTTCGCAAGATGTCATGACGAGCAACAAGCTCTACAAAGCTCTTCTTGAATAACTCCGCATTAAGTTCTCCGATTACCCTAAGCTCCATATTGACATGGTAGTACTCGCCCTTATCCGCCATCGAATGGAACAGCAGACCTTCCTGCATTGGAGTGAGCGGGTACATGCGTTTCACGTTGTTGATTTGCTCATGGTACGGAGCTAATTCGGCCCAGGATATGTTCTCATCAGTGACATCCGAAGCGGTAACTTCTACATGCTCCTGGGAGATGCAATGATCGATAATCTGCTTAAGACTATCCATATAGCGCTGCAGTATCTCGTCAATCGTTGCATCGTTAAATTCTTCCCTGACGTAGCTCAAGGTCAGACTAAATTGTTTATGGAGAACCATTGCTGAAATGTTTAGAGGATACAATCTACCGCTTTCTTGGCTTACCGAATCCCCCGGTAAAATATCGGATAACGTAAAGTTGTCGCCAGAAATATTCTCATCGAACTGTCCCAAATAGTTAAAGCTGATGTCTGGGGTGCGTATCGCCTTCAAATCAAAAGGAGATAAATATCTCAGCATTCCATAGCCTATCCCTTTGCGAGGGATCCGTCTGAGTGTATCCTTCGTAAATTTGATTACATCCGAAATATGATCTTGGGCGTGCAGAATCACCGGGTATTGACTGGTGAACCACCCGACTGTCCTTGTTATGTCTACATCATCTACGATTTGTTCTCTTCCGTGCGATTCCAAATTAATAAGTATGCGCTCCGCTTGGTTGTAATTAGCAATTGAGACGGTTAAGGCTGACAGAAGGATATCATTGATTTCCGTGGAATACGCCTTATTTACTTTCGTTAATAACTTCTCGGTATAGGCCTGATCCAGCTCAATCGTCTTTTTCATAATCTTAGCGCCCTGTATACTTGAAGGCTCATAATCCTTGTTAATCTCTTTCACGTCCCATTGGCTAAGACGATTCCAGTATTTTAGCTCATTATGCAATGTAAATCCGCCAGCATACTGCTTCTGCTTGGAAGCCCATTCTTGGAAGGAGCTGGTCTTCAACGGCAAACTCTTTTCTGGATTCTGATAGAGCATATCAAAGTCCTCTATAATAATTCTCCATGACACGGCATCTACAACCATATGATGAATGGATATAAGCAAATGGTCGCCCTTGTCTGTTTGGAACAGTCCTATTTTGACAAGCGGGCCTCTCGCTAATTTCATACTTGACTGGAGTTCAGTACATAAGCCTGTAATATATTTATCCGTAATCGGCTTTCCTCTGAGGTCATAAATATGAAAATCATATAATCTATTCGTTACTTCTCGATTGATTAACGCCTGGTCAACATATATGGCTCGCAATAGATCATGATGCTGCACAATACGATCAAAAGCGCGTTCGATTCTATCTACGCTGAAGCCATCTTCACGGAAAAGCATCAGATCCTGATTGAAATGATCTTTGTCAAGATGTTCTTGCGCTAAGAACCATTTCTGAATTGGTGTCAGCTCGATCTCGCCGGATACTTCGCCCTGATCTATGGTTTTTGTTGTCGATTTGATATGCGGGATCAAGTCTTTAATTCTAGGATTGCCCATTAAGTCTTTAATCTCAAATGAATAACCTCTATTGCTCATTTGGGCAATCGCTTGGATCGCTTTAATGGAATCTCCGCCTAAGGCGAAAAAATCGTCATTGAGGCCAACATTCCTCACGCCTAATATCTTTTCCCATACCTGGGCGATTGCTCTCTCCATGTCATTTCGAGGCGCTGCGTATTCGGCTCCAGTAACCACTTTGCCATCTGGTTCCGGCAATGCCTTACGGTCTACTTTTCCATTCGGGGTTAACGGCAGCCGATCCATCTGTACGAAATACGATGGAATCATGTAGCTCGGCAGCGATGCAGACACATGATTCCGCAGTTCTGATGCAGACAGCTCCATCTCGCTCACAATATATGCGCATAGGTACGCTTGTCCGTCCTCTCCTATTTGGGCCACTACGATTGCATCTTGGATCACCTCGTGCAGCAGCAATTGCTGGGCGATTTCGCTTGGTTCGATGCGGAAGCCTCGAATTTTGACCTGTTCATCAATCCGGCCCAAATATTCGATATTCCCATCAGGCAGCCAGCGAGCCAAGTCTCCGGTCTTATACATTCGTGCCCCCGCTTCGAACGGGTTCGGAACGAACTTCGCCGCCGTCAATTCTGGATTGTTGACGTAACCGCGAGCAAGACCGTCTCCGGCAACGCATAGTTCACCCGCCACACCAATAGGCTGTAAATGGTGATGACGATCTACGATATAGGCTTTCGAATTGCTAATTGCTTTTCCAATTGGGATAGAGCTACCGAACTCTTCCTCAATAGCATAGGAGGTTGAGAAGGTTGTATTTTCGGTTGGACCATACCCATTTATCAGCTTCAGGCCCTGATAAGCCTGTCTGACTTGATTGATGTGCTCCCAAGACAGCGCATCTCCACCCACGATTAAATGCTTCAGTCCCTTAAATATCGTCACGTCCTGTTGAACGAGCTGATTAAATAACGGAGAGGTCAACCACATCGTTGTAATTTGATTTCTACTAATTTCCTCCCCTAACCGTTCCGCATGTAAGAGGATATGTTCGTCAACCAACACCAATTCGATTCCATTCAGCAAGGCTCCCCAGATCTCGAATGTGGAGGCATCAAAGACCATCGCCCCAGTTTGTAAGATCCGGTCTCCTTCCGCAAACTCTATGTAGTTCGTGTTTTGGACAAGCCGCACAACACTTTGATGCTCTACCATAACCCCTTTTGGTCTTCCCGTGGAGCCGGATGTATACATGACATAAGCCAAATCTGAAGGGCTGTTAATCAGCAACGGATTATCAGAGCTCTCTGATGACAATTCCACTGCGATTCGATCCGTAAGCACGATGTCGATCTTGCTATCGATATGAAGTAATGCTTCCATATGAGAGGATTGGGCAAGGAGCATTCCAGTGTTGGAGTCTGCAAGCAGAGTCCTCATTCGGTCTACCGGGTATTTCGGATCAATTGGCAAATAAGCTCCGCCAGCCTTTAGAACTGCTACAATGCCGATCACCGTTTCCACGGAAAGTTCACCCATAACACCAACGATGACATTGTTCCCTACGCCCATCTGTCTTACATAATGAGCCAGACGATTGGCTCTCTCATTAAGCTCTTGATAGGTTATCTGTTCGTCTTGGAAGCGTAATGCGATATGCTGCGGAACTCTCTCTACTTGCTCTTCAAGCAGTTGGATAATGGTTTTATCCTTCGGATAGTTGCTGCGCGTATCATTAAACACATGAAGAATGTGATGCTTCTCGCGCTCGTCAATGATGTCAACATCATCAACGCATACATTTGTGTTTTCAATAATCTGATTCACAATCGCATCAAACGCTCGGATGATCTTTGACATATCCGCTTCAGCCAATGTGTTCTCATTATAGATAAAATTGATCATCATCTTGTCATCTTGGTTGACAACTAGCGTTACGTTATAGTTTGATCCTTCAATGAGCTGATGCGGCAGTACAAACACGGAATTGAGTATTTTCAAATCATTGTTTTTCAATATTTCTTCGTTCAGTTGCTTCTCATCAATCGGATAATTCTCAAATACAAGGAGGCTGCGAATCAGATCGCTTTTCACCCCACTCAGATTTTGAATTTCCGCAAGACTTACAAAATCATGTTTGTTGTTCTGCAGTGTAGTGTTGGTGATCTGCCTCACGAGTTCAGGATATTGCAAGTTGTCTGTAAATTTCACACGAAGCGGGACTGTATTGATAAACAGTCCAGGAATCACTTCTACGCCTTCGATCTCCGCATTTCTCCCAGAGACAACATACCCATAAACAATATCATCGGTATTATTGTATTTACTAAGAAGAATCGCCCAAATGCTCTGGATCACGGTATTTACCGTAACTCTACTTTCCTGAGCAATGCGAATGATGGATAACAATCTTTCCTCGTCCAACTCTAATGCCATCTCTTTATTGATGACTTCATTCATTTTATGTTCTCTTTCAAAAGGGATCCTCGTGACTTCTTTACAATCATGCAAGTAATCTTTCCAGTACGCTTTAGCTTCATCGATATCTTTGTTTTTGAGCCAATCGATATAAGTAGAATAAGGTACGACATCGTTCAGACTTGCTGGAATCCCATGCTTAATTTCATTATAAATTTTAAACAATTCAATAAGAATTAAGCTGTTGCACCATCCATCCATAAGAATATGATGCAGATGAAAAATCATACTGTATCTGTTCTCTTGCATTCGAACAAGTACAATGCGAAGCAGTACATCCTTGCTTAAATCAAATCGTCTTGCCCGATATTGCCTGATTAAATCCTCCAGATATGCTTCATTATCTTCGCCCTGCTCGGTGATGTCGATGTACTCAACTGCTCCTCTTCGCTTTCTATAAACGACCTGCATATTTTGCTGAAACGATGAATAATCAAATACTGTCCGTAAAATATCATGTCGATCGATAACCATGTTAAAAGCTCGATCCAGCATCTCCAGATCAATGTGCCCTTCCACCTGGAAACAGGACAACTTGATGTATGTATCCTGCTCATCTGTCAAAGCATGATAAAGCATACCCTCTTGCATAGGCGCAAGAGGGTAGATGTTCTTAACATTGTGAAGCTCATTCTTGTATGCGGACAATTGTTCCATCGTTATATCTTCTAGCGTAATATCGGTAACGGTAATTTCCGATTCCTGCTTGGTTGTACAATGTTGAATAAGGCGATCCAATTGATTTTGATATACGCTTAGCAGCTTCTCAATCGTTCCTGGAATAAAATCATCTTGCTCGTATATGAAAGTGAGCTTCAAATTGTCTGCGATGAGGATAGCTTCGATATCTAGAGCATGTGAGCTTGTTAGGTACTTGGATGAGTATTCACTGGTACCCAGATTCGTAATTTCAAATCCATCTCCGCTAGCACCTGGATCGATTCTGCCTACATAATGAAAGCCAATTTCGGGCTCTGCAAGGTTCAAGTCTTCAGTGGATAAGTACTTGAGGATACCATAGAAGCGTCCCTGATTCGGAATTCGCCGCAGCATGTCTTTCGTATGTTTGATCGTGTCGCCGAGATCATCGTAAGCTCTGAGGACAACTGGAAATTGTGAACGGAAACACCCAACAGTTCTGCTCAAATCCATAGGCTGTGCCCATTCTTCCCTGCCGTGGCCAATCAAGCTGATCAATGTGTTCTCTTCTCTTGTCCAGTCTCGAATCGTCAGGGCCAAGGCAGCTAATAAAATATCAAGAAGATTCGTATGATATGCATTGTTGATATTATTCAGCAACTCTCCGGTAACTTGTACACCAAGCTCTTGAACTTGTTTGTTCAACTCCATGCAAGTTTACCTCTCTCCCTTGGCAATTTTTTGGTGGCCGTCGTGTCATGTAACCTTTTCCAATAGTCAGCCTGCCTTTTCACACGATAAGAGTCTGCATATTCGTTCAGTTTGTCTGACCATTCCTTGAAGGAAGTCGTGTTCTCCGCCAACACGATGCCCAATCCCTGTTCTGCCTGCGTATACCCATTCATGAAGTCTTCTAGCAGAATGCTCCAAGATATCTCATCGATAAGAAGACCATGGATAGCGATGAATAATTTGTCCCCCGAGCTCATTTGGAACAAGCCCAGTCTTACGAGCGGCCCTTTCTCAAGATCCATACCTTTCTGGATCTCATTGCATGTTTCGATAACTTCTTGATCCGTTACATTCTCATATACCTGAAGGTCATACTGTGCTTCGCCGGCTCCTCGATTGATTTGAACGACATTGCCGTGGTCCTGCTGATACACCATTCGCAATGCGTCATGCCGAATGATCAATTGATCAAACACTTCCTTTACCGTGTTAGCCTGAAAGCCCGCTGCCCTGTGCAGCATTCTACTCTCGCAGCAATGATGTTGATCAACAGATAATTGTTCAAAAAATTGCTTTTGCATCGGAGCTAACTTTACTTCCCCAGCTAAGGAATTCTGCATCTGCTTGTGATGCTTCGACTCGATTACTTTCACTAGCTGCTTGATCGTGGGGTTTTTGTATAAGTGATCAACCTCGAAGATGTAGCCCTTAGCTCTGGCTCGTGAGATGAGCTGAATGGCTTTAATCGAATCCCCGCCCATTTGGAAGAAATCATCGTTGATGCCGATCGGACTAGAGCTTAATGTTTTTTCCCATATATGAGCAAATTCCTCTTCGATCTCAGTACTCGGAGCCTCATAACCTGCACGTGCACCGACATGTCCAGCGGGTACTGGCAGCTCATTACGACCAGGCGTTCCATCCAGAGTAAGATTGTTCGTGTCGCCTTGCCAGATATCGTCAAAATCCTTAAGCGTAAGTAGTGAGTTGTTGTTCGGATCGTTATGGGTGATAAACTCCAAGATTCTTTGATAGTCTTGTCCCCATTTCCCGATCGTCTCTTCTTTGAACAGACTTGTTTTATAAGTCATCCCAATATGGAATGTGCCGTTTTCCTCAAGAATTTCAATGACAAAATCAAAATCGGATAATGCACTCTTATATTCATAGGTTGTAATTTCTAAATTATCGATCGTGAGTACTCTTTCATCCGTTTTTTCATAGACAAACCGTACATTAAGGAAGCCTTCCCTGCTGTTTTTCGCTTTCTTCATGAGGCTTGCCAGGTAATTGAACGGGTAATACATATGGGAGTACGCTTCAATACAATTTTGTTTGACTTCCTTGACAAACGCTGCAAACGTCTTGTCATCTGAAAGATTGTTCTTCAGCACAATGGTGTTGGTAAACATACCAATACTCTCATCAAAAGAACCATCTGCCCGGTTTGTCACAGGAGTTCCTATGCAAATATCATCATTTCCAGTTAATTTTCTAAGTAGAAGATTAAACCCTGCAGCTAACAACATAAATAAAGAGCATTGATGACGCGAAGCAACTGTTTTCAAATCACGAACCAATTCGGATCCGATCTGCATATGAACCGTATTGGCCGTGAAATCAGACTCTGCAGGTGTTGGAAAGTCGGCAGGGAGCTTCAGAACATTCAAATCACCGGATAATTTGCTAAGCCAATACTGTTCGCTCTGCTTCTTCTCGTCCGATGCCAAGTAGCGGGTTTCCCATTCAACAAAATCTCGATACTGCTTATTCACAGGCATAAGTCGTTCATTCGCATACAAGCGCATGAACTCTTGCACGAAGATGCTCATTGAAATACCGTCTGCTATCGTATGATGGAAATTAAAAATCATCGTACCCTCTTGGATGCCCTCTTCGATTAGGATGACCTTCAACAAAGGAGCTTTCGCTAGATCAAAAGGGGTAACTAATGATTGAATGAGCTCATCCAAATCCTCATGCAAGCCCTTTTTGACGATATCGATTGTAAACTCCACCTGTTCAACAATTTCTTGCTTAAACTCCCCATCTTCAACAAATAGGCGTGTGCGCAGGCTCTCGTGACGCATCACGATTTCATTGAGTACGGCCTCAAATTTATGCCGATCCAGCGCTCCCCTAACCTTTAGTACGGTCACCATGTTATAGGGGTCATCTTTGCCAATGGAGCTTAGAGTGTATAATCGTTGCTGAATGATAGACATCGGAATTACAGGTTGCTGCTTTTCCTGCCGAGTGGATTGAGTCACCTGAACAGCATGCTGGTTTATTGAGGAGTCGCCAAAATATCCGGCTTGGTGCATCTCTTCAATCGTCATTTTGATGGCAGTAAATATATATTCGATATCCGCATCCGTGTGTTCAGTGGAGAAGAAGCAATTCCGTCCTTCCCATACATATACACCCTTCTCCAGCAAGCCGAAGAAGAAGATTTCGAAATCCCCTCGAAACACAAATCTGAATAAGGAACCGAAATTCACGACTTTGATTGGGACATGCTGCTGTTCGAAATACGCGTTTACTCGTTGTACAAAGTCATTGGTTTTTTGATTCAGTCTGTCATAGAGCGTATCTTTGTTCTCCGTTATATAGGTTAATGAAGCGTGAGCTGCAGCCATGGCGAGCGGGTGATGTGAGAAGGTTCCGGCAACAAACGTTCTCTTCTGCTCACATGGAGGAACCGACGTATCGCCAAAGCTCCACATGCCCCCATCAATACAGTCCATAAACTCGGATTTTCCAGATACAACCCCGATCGGCATCCCGCCGCCAAGGACCTTACCATAGGTTACGATATCTGCTTTGATACCGAAATACGCTTGGGCTCCGCCTGGGTCAATTCTAAATCCTGTAATGATCTCGTCAAAAATAAGTGCAATTCCGTTTTCTTCCGTGATTTGCCTAAGTTTCTTCAGGAACTCCTTAGGCTGAACATCCGGTCTTCGGCTTTGAACGGTCTCAACTAGGACACCGGCGATTTCATTCGCGTGATTTCTGATATAATCCAGCGAAGCCTCTTGATTGTAATTCAACATAACTAAATCACTGACAACGCTCTCCATAATACCTGGAGCCAATGGGATCGTCGTCAGGCTTCCGTCCTCACCAATGGAGGACAATCCAAGCAAGCCGTCATAGGTGCCGTGATAGGATCCCGCAAAAGTAACGATCTTCTTCTTGCCTGTGCTTGCCCTGGCGATTCGTACAGCCACCATATTGGCTTCCGTTCCTGAATTATAGAAAGCTACCCGCTCGACGCCTGTTAATTGGCTGATCTGTTCGGCAACGGTTCCGGCCAGTCTGCCCATTGGGCCTAGAGGCATTCCTCTGCGGAGCTCCTCCGTTAATGCTTCATTGATAAAACTCGGGTTATGTCCAAGCAAGTTTACGCCAAAGCCCATCGTCAAATCGATAATGCTATTCCCGTCGATATCGCGAAGCTTCGATCCTTGTCCAGTGTCCGCCACGATCTGATAGATCATTTCCTTCATGACTGGCCTGAATCCCGCTACATTTCGATTATTCGCATATACTTTTCTGTATCTTTGAATATTCTCTTTTGATTTTTGGGTGAATCTTGTATATTTCTTCTCAATGTTTCGAATATAGGTAAGCTGCAATTCATTGAAATTTTCATTATCGATCAATTCCAGCTTTTTGTAGGGTACATAATGGCTTTTGGTGTCCACAGCCAAGGTTGAGGCCTTTGGGCTGCTCACAATGACCTCGCTCTGCTTCAAGTTTGGCGTATTCTTGCTAACTGCCAATGGCTTCTGACTGGGATTCGTAAAACCCTTCAGAATATCCAGCTGTTCGGACATGATTTTCATCTGCGTATTGAAAATATTCTGCAAAGCATCCATACCATCCAGTGCACCTAACGAATGATTCTGCGCCTGACCAGCAGCCGCCAAGCTGTTCATTGGCTCTGCATCTGGAATCGTATTCATCGTCTCTGAGATCGATTTCATCGATTCATTATACTCAGTCTCATAACCAACTTCGTCGATCTCCTCTTCTTCCACCCAATCCGTATGTTTGTTAATATGCTCGGTGATTTTCTCAACGGTATCCAGATTAATAAAGAACTCATTTAATGTAATTGAGATGTTGAACTTATTCGTAATTTGTTTATTGAGTTGGATAAGTACTAAAGAATCAAATCCGAGCGTCAGCAGATTGAGGTCGTCCTCGATTTCTTCGATCTTGAGCCCCGTTAAAATCTGTATCATTTCTTTTAATTCGGATTTGATCTTCTCTTTCGGGTTAGATCGCAAGCGATTCCCACGAGCTTGCGGCTGTTGTGGCTGTTGTGGCTGTTGTGGCTGTTGTGTATGCTGTGAGTGTTGTGAGTGTTGTGAGTGTTGTGAGTGTTGTGAAATAGGCGGCAGTTCTTTGATTTCCTTGGAGGAGCTTGCTGCTTGGATTGGATACACGGCTGCACGGTCTATTCTACGTACCTCTCTCCACAGTTCCTTCTTCTGGAATGGATAGTTTGGAAGCTTTACTCTACACGTAGCATAGGATTGATAGAATGTGTTCCAATCCAGATCCATTCCCTTCATAAATAAAGCAGAGACGGAATTAAAAAATTGCGTGTAGTTCTCCGATTCTCGTCTCATAGAAGGAACAAACATGATCTCATCATCTTGTAGACATTGGTTGGCTAGCCCGCTTAGGGTTGCATCGCCTCCGATTTCAATAAAAATATTGACGCCAAGTCGTTTGGCTTCTTGCATGGCACCTTGGAAGTTAACCGGTTTGGATAGATGCTCGACCCAATACTTGCTTCTACCCAACACTTCTTCTTGTTCCACTTGTCCCGTAATGCTGGATATCATTGCTGTCTGCAGGTTTGAGAATGTGATGTCTCCGATGCTTTGCTCATACATGCCTTCATACTCCTTCATTAACATGGAGTGATAAGGATGAGGAATGTTAAGCTTATTAAAAAAGACTCTGTGTTTGGTTTGCAAGGTTTCAATTACGATATCGACCTCATCGCTTCGGCCCGAAATCGTAACATTGTCAGGAGCGTTAATGGCAGCAATGGTAACATGTTTGCATCCGCTCTCTTCCAATGCAGCTTTCACATATTCCACATTCGTCAGAATGACGACCATCTTGCCTTCGACATCAATGGATTCCATCATTCTGCCACGCTGTGCAATCATCAGGATCACATCGTCCAAGCTGATAAGCCCTGCATAGCAGGCTGCCGTATACTCGCCTATGCTGTGACCGATGATAACGTCAGGTTTTATCCCTAACGCACCCCACAGCTTGGTTAAGGCATACTCAATGGAGAATATGGCTGCCTGTGAATAGATCGGTCTAGTGAGCAGCGTAGTGTCTTCCCCGTAGATCCCATCTAATATCGACAGGCCGAGTATCGCTTTAAACTTCTCATTACACAGATCCATCGTTTCTCTAAATGTTCTTGATGTGGTGTAAAATTCTTTAGCAATTCCGTCATAGATGGAGCCTTGGCCCGTAAATAAAAAGGCGATTTTGTTGTCTTTGGCCGTACTCTTCTGGATGAGGAGCTCATGGTGGCTAGAGTTGTTTAGAACCAAATCCATTTTATCCAGTAAGTCTTCTTTGTTCTTCCCTACTGCTGCAAATCTGTAGTTCAAAAATGAGCGGCTAATATTGGACGTATAAGCAATATCCTTGATGGAGCCAGTTTCCTTCACCAATTGCTCCTTCATTGCGCTTATATATCCTTTTAAAGCTTTTTCATTCTTGGCTGACAAGGTCAATAGATGAGCTGGCAGTTCATCCAATTGCTCATCCTTGTCATGAGGCTGAGGGGGCTCCTCAAGGATGACATGCGCCAGCGTTCCGCTGAAACCAAAGGAACTAATCCCTGCTCTTCTGACTCCTTCAGTCTTCTGCCAGTCCATGAACTCGTCCGCGATCTTAACCTTCCCCCACGAAATATTCTTATTTGGGTTTTGAGTATAAATGTTAGGCAAGATCTTCTTATTCTCAAGAGACATAATGACTTTAATCAATGCGGCCATGCCTGATGCTGCTTCTAAATGCCCAATATTCGGTTTGGCGGATCCGATAAAGAGAGGCTCCTTTTTATGCTTAAAGACCTCTGATAACGATTGGATTTCGATGAGGTCGCCTAACGGTGTGCCAGCACCATGTGTTTCGATATAATCGATATCGTCAACAGTCAAATTTGCATGTTGTAGTGCCTGTCTGATTACGCCTTGTTGTGACAATCCGTTTGGAGCAGTAAATCCGTTTGACTTGCCATCCTGTCCGATCACTACATGCTTGATAAGGGCCGCAACTGCATTTCCAGCTTGCTTGGCATCTTTTAATCTTTTGAGAACGATGACACCGCAGCCCTCGCCTCTTCCAAAACCGTCTGCATCATTATCAAACGCCTTGCATTTTCCGTCCTTAGACAAACCGCTGAATTTGGAAAGCCCTATAAATGGCTCTGGTGTAAGCAATAGATTCGAGCCCCCGACAATGGCCATGTCGCACTGGTTATTCCGCAAGCTGTCGACGGCAATATTCAAGGCTGAAATAGATGACGAACATGCCGTATCGCAGATGATCGCAGGCCCTTTGAAATCATAGAAATAGGATAATCTACCGGCTGCCGAGCTAAGTGAGACACCTGCAGTAGAATAAGCCGTTATATCGGAAGCTTGACCCGAATACAATTCGGCATTGGCATATTCATAAGCGCTGATTCCAATAAATACACCTGTTCTGCTCCCCTTTAGCTCCTCTATATTCAAGGCTGAATTCTCCATAGCCTCCCAGCTTACCTCCAGCAAGAGTCTGTGCTGAGGGTCTATTGATGCAGCTTCAATGGCTGATAGACCGAAATGAATATTATCAAAATCTCTGATATTATCACGCAAAAAGGATGCGCTCTTCGTAACCATCTTGCCTTCTTCTTCAGGATCATCACTGTAATAGTTGCGATAATCAAATCGATCCGGTTTAATCTCGGTCACAGAATCCATTCGGTTGGCCATTACTTGCCAGAATCCTTCAGCGTTCCATGCTTCTCCTGGGAAGCGGCATGAATAGCCAATTACCGCAATTTCTTCATTGCTCTTCTGATCTTGAATGATCGTGGACAGCTCTTCTATTTTGGCGGCCGCTTTTTTGAGAGCCGATTTATACTTATCAATTTCCTGCTCCACACACTCACTCCCTTTTCCTCTCGAAATTACGCTCCAATTTTTTGCTGTTCCGGATTGTATTGAATAAAAGCCTTAAAGGATTTTAAGAAAAATAAAGGGATAAACAATACGGTCATTGCCATGAAGCCTGTAAATACAATGTATCTTATTGGGAAAAATTCGCCTAATATACCTCCAATAAACATCGCCAGCGGTGCAAGTCCCATCGTAAGAGTTCCCTTAAGCGAGGATACCTTGCCTCTCATTTCCTGAGAAACAGTTAATTGCACCGTTGATTCGATCAGTACATTTACAATTGCGTTGAAAATGCCGCCGATAAATAACAAAATAGCCATGATAATAAAGTTATTCATCATGACTGCGATGGAGAAAACAATCCCTGCCAGTAATCCTGATACGGTTAGTACCATACTTTTGTGGTCAGGCTTGATCCGAAATACGGAAGTAAATATCATTCCCGCAAGCATACCTAATGTAAAGATGGCCATGGCGAGCCCGTATTTAACTTCACCTAGGTTCTCTGCATTTTTAAACATCGGTGCAAGCAATACAATGCTTATCGTTGCAAAAAAATTCAAAAAACCAGCTAAAACAATTAAGTCTCTTAGCCCTTTCATTTTCCAGATGTACCTAAAACCATCCTTCATATCTTGCCAGAAGTTGAATTGTTGATCCTGACTCGTTGACTTCGGTACCTTCATGAAAAATGCGAGAATAAATGAAATGATATAAGAAATACCATTACATAAAAATAAAATGGGTGCGCCTATGAGAGAATACAGCAGACCGCCAGATGAAGGCCCTATGATTTGAGAAATGGCACGCAACATACTTAAATTAGCGCTAGCTTGTACAATCTGAGAAGAGGGAACAATGTCAGGGATCGTTGAGGTTACTGCGGGATTAAAAAATGCAGCGCACGTACCGAGAATAATCCCCGCAACAAAAGCCATCCAAATTTCGAGATATCCCAATATGGCTGCAATGCCGACGAACAGAATACATATCCCTCGTATGAAGTCCATTAAAAGGATCATTTTTCTTCTGTCTGTTCGATCTACAATGACACCTGCAAAGGGTGATATGAGAACTTTGGGCAGCAACGATGTCGCCAGTAATGCCCCCATCAAACCTGGTGAACCGGTTTCGTACAGTACCCAGAAGGTTAAGGCAATTTCATAGATGGAATCGCCTAGCGCAGAAACCAGCTGTCCTTGCCAGAGTAGAAAGAAATTCATCGACCACAACCGCTTTTTAGGTTCGCTTGTATTCTCCATGTTTCCTCCTGTCGAGAGCTAAAACAAAAGAATCGCGCTCAGTATGGAGTGATAATCCCCTCGCCCACCGAACACGATTCCCTTGTCCAACACTTGTTTGATTATGCTTTCACGAAACTGCCTTCGTACACCGGGTAAGAGTAGAATCCTTGTCCACTCTTCCTTCCATGTGTTCCGGCTTCAACCATTTTACGAAGAAGCGGACAGCAACGAAATTTTGAATCCTGGTAGCTCTCGTATAAAATGTCCAGTGATTGTACAACGGTATCCAGACCGATTAAATCAGCGGTTTCAAGCGGGCCCATTTTGTGTCCAAAGCATTTTTTGAATACGTCGTCTACATCTTTCGGATTTGCAACCTGATCCTGAACCACGAATGCAGCCTCATTCATAAACAAATGGGAAATACGGTTAGACACAAAGCCTGGTAAGTCGTTAACGATGATCGCTTCTTTATTCAAGGTCGAGAGAAGATGAACAGTAGCTTCAATGGTCTCCTCCGAAGTATGGTATCCTTTGATCACTTCAACTACTGGTTTCATGATGACTGGATTCATATAATGAGAGCCAATGACCTTTGACGGCCTATTTGTAAGGGCAGCAACCTTGGTAATCGAAATACAGGAAGTATTAACAGAAAAAATACAATGATCGGGGCAGATTCGATCAAGCTTTAGATATACGTCTCTCTTGATCTCCCACTTCTCCGGCACGTTCTCAATGATATAGTCTGCATCTTGTAATCGATCATAATCCATAGTAAAGGAGATTCGATTCAGAATGGTTTCTGGCTTCTCCGCCGCGAAATCTTTGTTGTATAAGCCTTGAAAACGAATGTTGTTGGCAATTTTCTCTTTAGCTCTCGTAAGAATGTCTTCGGAAATATCAACAAGTACTACGTCATACCCGGCTAATGCAAAATTATGCGCAACGCCAGTTCCCATAACGCCTGCACCAATGACTCCAATCACCTTCATGTTTACACCCATCCCCTTCGCATCGTTTAAGGCATAGAACGAGCTGGAATCGTTATACCTTAACGCGAATTATTAAATTCAAAGCTCACAAACATACATAGTTTCGAGTCCTGCACAGAAGCTATCAATACTATCCCGACTCGACAGCCAAGAAGTGCTCTTGAGCAGGACTCAATCCATCCAATAAACCAAGTACCGTAGAGAAAAGTCAGAAAAGAGAGCGAGAACGGTTAACTGCTTCAAGCCTCATTTCCTATGTTCTTATAATCATTGACTTACTGCAGCACTTTTGCTTGCGACGAACGTAGAAATGGCTTCAATAGACCGGAAGTTGTTCAAATTCAAATCTGTGTTATCAATGCCGATGCCGAACTCCTTCTCAATAAACATCACCAGCTGCATAGCAAAGAGAGAGTTGACATCTCCAGTCGCGAAAATATCATCTTGATCCTGCAGTTCTTTCTTCTTAATAAACTGGCTCAAAAATGCTCTTGTTCTGTTTTTGATTTCTTCCATCGTGATACACCTCATTGAATAGTATTTTTACTTGCTTGGCATTTTCAATCGCATGAACTTTTTATACGTTAAAAATTCAGCATCCAGATTGATGAGTCTTGATATTTTCGTAAGGGAATCCTCCAAGCTAACTTCAACAAAACTTTCAATCCCCCACTGACCTAATGTGAGGATGGAGGCATTCCAGTTCATTGGGCTTGTCATATTTTTGATGAGTTCATGCTTTAAATCAGAAGCGCTTTGGATGGCAGTCTGCGAAAATACGGATAATATCGGGATATCGCCATCACAAATCGAAATCTCCTCGACAAGATGCACGAACCTGTCAATGCCTTCTGCTGCATACGGTGAATGAAACGCATAGGGAGCATTGATGGTTGAAGCCTTGATTGCTCCCTCTTGCTCAGCGAGTCTCAGTACCCGATCAACGCTGTCCTTAATTCCTGAGACAACCAGACACGTATCGTTGTTCTCGCTAGCCATATATACGTCATGTTCCGATGTTCCTCGGGCGATGAGATCGTGAACCTCATTGTACGTCTTCCCAACGATTACCCCCATACTGCATGGAATAGCAAAGCCTTTGGGGTATTCATAAATCGTTTGAAGCATTCGCAGTCCGTCGGCAAAAGAAATGGACTTGCCACAAGCCATAGCCGTAATTAAGCCCATACTATAACCAGCCATAATGGCAGGCTTTATGCCTGAATCGACATATTGCTGATACACAAGATAATCACATGTATAAATCGTAATCCAATCGTAGAACATCCTGTCGCATTCGATATGCTGAGAGTGGAACAGATAGCCGAGCAAATCGATTCCAATCTCCTTATTTACCGTGTAGCAGTACTCCTTCAAGGCATGAATCTGGCCTTCTTCCAACATGCCCAAGAGCTCCCGATAGTCCGCTCCAACACCCTGAAAAAGAAATGCCCGCTTGTTATCCGTTAACTTGTTCATGACCACCCTCATTTTTCAGGCAATAATTCGCCCTCCATAATATTCACGATTGTACTGGTATGATCGTTAATAAAAAAATGATCCCCCATAAAATGATAGAACTTGATCCTTTGTTCGCATAAGTCATCCCATTCAATCTCTTGCTTGCCATCAATCCTATCTTCAAGCCCAATAAATACGGAGATGTCACATTTAATTTTCTCTGCTCTTTGCTGAAACTCGTAGTTTTCCATGATTCTGATGTCATTTTTTAATACAGGAAGATAAAACCTCATTAATTCTTTGCTCTGCGAGAGCTCTGCATGGGTGCCTCCCAAGGCAATGATTTTTGCAATAAACTCATCGTCAGGCATCGTGGAACTGACATACATGTTATTTTTCACAATGGGTGATTGCCTGCCTGAGAAAAAAATATGCGCTGGCTTCCGTTGTCCTTCTGCAGTAACTTTATAGTACAGTTCGTAGGCCAGAAGCGTTCCCATGCTATGTCCATATAGCGCATACTCGTCTTTCTGAATTTGATCTTTTATTAAAGAGTAAATATCGTCGACTGCTTCTGTCATATCCTGATAGAAGTCTTGACCGAATCTCTCCCCCCTTCCCTTTATTTCGATGGCTTCAATATCTATAGCGCGATTTGCGAGTTTACTCCAGTTCGAGTACGCACGCTTGGAGCCGCCTGCGAATGGTAAACAGAACAATTTCATGGGTACGTTCTCCTCCGAAGTACAAAGTAACAGGTAAATTATCGTCGTTAATTAAGCAGGGAGTTGATCTCGGACAAAATATCCTCGACGGATTCTTCATTATTGGCTGCGTTGCTGCCATTCTGTTCTGTCTCTTCAAAGCTCATAGCTTCGGTTACTAAATAGCCATTCAATTTCCGTAAGGATGGATAATTGAAGAAGACAGAAATGTCGACTTGCAGATCCAACAGTGCCTTTATTTCATTTCTTAAGGAGAAGATCATTAAGGAATCTACTCCTTGTTCGGTAAAGGAACTATCAACCGATAACTGATTGATATCCTGAAATCCGATAATGTCAGCTGCAGCTTTATGCAGCAAGGATAATAGATACTCGGATCTCTCCGTTTCACTTAATTCATGCAGCTTGGCGATGACATCTTCTTTTGCCGCCGATTGTTCACCTTGTGTTCCTCGCGAATGATTGTTCGTGATGAAGTTGCTTAAAAACGCTGTCACCTCATCCACACCAGTCCGCTGACTAAATAGCTCCCAATTTGCATCGACAACGACAATGGAAGCAAGCTCCTTATGAAATACCTTGTCAATCATTTTCTTGCCTAGCTCTTTGGACATTCCATAGAGCCCTTTATTCTCAATATTCTTTAATATATTGCTGTTGCTTGTCGCCATCCCAGCTTCTTCCCAAGGTCCCCAGCAAATCGACATCGCCGGCATTCCCAGGCTTCTTCTGTATGCTGCAAATCTATTCATAAAGTAATTGGCCGCCGCATAATTGGCCTGCCCCATATTCCCTACTACCGATGAAATAGATGACATCATCACAAAGAAATCCAAGCTCTCATCCTGCAATGCATGATGCAGATGGAAGGATCCCCATACCTTTGTCTTGAATGCGTTTTCGAAGCTGTTCCAGGTTTGATCTTTGATCATCTTATCATCAATGATACCGGCCGCATGAACGACACCTTTAATCGTCAGGTTGTTCTGTTTCAACTTCTGTACCATTGCGATTACGTCAGCCTCGTCACTCACATCAGCCTGTTCAAGGGTGATGTGCACTCCCTTTTCCTTCCACGAGTTCATCGTTTCAAGCAATTTGCCAGAGGCTTGGCTTCTGCTTACTAATATGATGTTCTTGGCGCCTCTGTTGATCAGATACTCTGTGTAAACTTGACCAATGGAACCAGTGCCACCTGTGATCAAATATGCGGCGTCATCATCAATTCGAATCGCAAGCTCCTTTTTATTCGCACGGCTCTTGGAGTTTCTAATCAGCCGAGGAATATACCTCTTATGCTGTTCTCCGAGCACAACCTGCTTCTCTTCTCCATGTAGGATTTCGTTGATAATGTCGTCTATTTCGTTTTTTAGCATATGGGTATCTGTATCAATAATGCCGTCCCATAACAGCGTATGCTCAAGACGAATAACTTCGGTAAATCCCCATAACGGAGCTTGATAGAGTGATGTAGCTGCACCTTTCACTGCGTCATCTATCTGATGCACATTATTCGTTATTACCTTGATTTTCATTTTGTTTGAGTAATTTAATTCAGTTATCGATTGAACGAGATGCAATAACCCGCTGCATTCCTTTTCAACGGTATCTTTCAATTGGTCAGCAGTCAGATTATTTAGCTTAGCCTCATCTGCTGTACTTATATAAATAAGCTTGCAGGTATCCTTTCTATATCGACTCGCGATATTTTCCAGCAGCCTCTTTACGTCGTGCTTATTGGTGTACGAAACAAAGAAGATATCATCATCATGCTCTACATATTTATCACTTTGTATGACTCGAATCGAAGGTATTCCATAACCATTTAACCTTTCATGGAATCGATCGATGATATCCGGGTCATTACCGATGAGTACCATTTTTTCGTTACCGCCAGCTTTTGTATTCTTGCTGGCTCTAGCTTGTTCCATCCATTCCACTTGATAGAGCAGACGCTCGCCGTTATTATTTATTTCTTTGAGTAAGGTATCCCGCTCCGTTACCTTCGCCATTAACCTCTCAATTTCAAAGACGATTTCTCCCTTTTCATTGTAGACATCGATATCGCCCACTACGCCGGATTGTTGAGAATCATCCACCTTAATATGGCACCAATAGCTTTCGGCATCTCTATAGTGATATTTCAATTTGCCTAACGAGATGGGAATAGCGGTCTTTAATGCATACGCCTCACTTTGTGAGTCCATTCTCATGCTCAATTCAGATACAAAGAATATAGATTGGAAGATAGAGTCTATCGTACCTGCATACACGATGTAGTCTTTGCCATTTGGAATGTCCTTTTTGGGATCGATATAGCAGAGTCCTTCAGCTTCACCCTTCCATACTTTCGAGATTCGGGTAAAGCCGTCCCCTAATTGAAAACCAAACTTTTTCATTACATCATAGGCATTGTATCCGGATGTTACTTCAGGGTACTTGTTTGTGAGCTCATCAATCGACACACGCTTCTCTGATTCACGCTCTTGTTCTTGGGACATGAGAATATTTCCCTTGCAATGTGTCATCCAATTCTCATGCTGTGATTGCTTATCTGTACTTACAAGTTCAAATTTCATTTGCTCAATATTAGTATCCTCGATAACGAATTGCACAACCCGCTTCTCGTCTTGTATTGCTGTTAATGGGGCATGAAATTCCACATTGGATATCGTACTGCTTACAGGATTACGGAAATCCTTAGCAATCGAGATGAGCATAGACATATGAGCAGCAGCAGGAGCTATCGCGGTATCAAAGATAATATGTTCCTGCATGAAATACGGATTCTCTACTGTATACGTAGATTGGTACAGAGTACTATTCTTTAGATATGGAGTGCTGATTCTCTGTCCAATAAGCGGATGGTAGTCAGTACCTGCAAGCGCAGGCATGCTGTCCTCATGAGAGCACACTGGCTGCATCCAGTAAGAAGCTTCCCGATCAAACACATACGCAGGCAATGCTACTCGATTGTATGAACGATTGAAGCATGTCTCAAGCCCTTCCCACAGGATCGATACGCCATGGCAATACAGTTCCCCTAAGCAATGCATGATTTGCTCCCATGCATTTTTCTTCATATCAAGAGAGTTCAACAACAGATGCTCTTTATTCAGGATGAGCTTGCCAAGCGAGCATAATGTGTTGTTTGCTCCAATTTCGAGGAAAATGGTGTTTTGCGCATCCTGTAATTGGGATAATGCATGGTAGAAATCGACTTTATCCTTGATGTGATTCGTCCAGTAGTCGGCGTCTAATACTTCATCTTGTTCCACGGCTCTCCCGAGGGTGGCCGATATATAGGTCAGCCTACTGCTTCTAAATTCCACCTCATTCTGCGCAACATCTCGAAATTGCTCCAATATCGGAATCATTAAGTGAGAATGGAATGCATGGGATACATGCAGTCGATTCACTTTCACTTTTCTGTTCTCTGCTTCCGTCGAGATTGCCTCAACAGCATCCCGCTCTCCGGATATTACGATACTCTCTTCTGCATTATGCAGGGCAATAGACACCTTACCCTCATAGCCTCTCAGCAGATCTTCGACCACAGTCTTACTTGTGTAAATAGCCGACATTGCTCCCTCTCCCGGAGCTGAATCCATCAGTTGACCGCGAAGCGCAACCAGCTTCACTGCGTCCTCAAGTGTCAAGATTCCGGCGGCAACTGCTGCAGTATATTCCCCTATGCTGTGGCCCAGCACGATTCCAGGAGTAACCCCTACACGCTCCCAGAACTTGAGTAATGCATATTCGATTGAAAAGATTAAAGGCTGTGCATAGAGGGTTCTCGCAATATCTTTCCCAGTATATTTATCGCTATAGATCATTTCTACTAACGACTTATTGATATACGGCTCAAACAATCGATCACATTGGTCAAAAGCCAATTGGAACGAAGGGTTATGTTCGTACAACTCCTTCCCCATGCCGACGTACTGCGATCCTTGTCCCGTAAACAAGAACACCAGCTTGGTGTCCTGATGCATATCGATGTGTTCACGATGTCTCGTGGAGATCCCCGCTTTGTTGTTCGTATCTATGTAGGCTTGCAGCCTGTTCACTAACTCTTCTCGGTTCTGACCTGTAACCGTAAGCCTGTAAGCAAAATCAGCCTTGGCCTTATTATTGGTATACGCAAAATCGTTGATCGCAATCTGAGGGTTTCTCTTCAAATATGCAAGATTGCTTTTCACATTTTCGACTAATGCCTTTTCACTTTTGGCAGCTATTTTTACGATAGTGATAGGATCAGTATCTTTTGTCTGTGGCGCTTCTCTCTTAGGCGGCTCTTCCAAGATGATGTGGGCATTGGAGCCTCCGAAGCCAAAACCGTTTACGCCCACCCTTCTTACTCGACCTTCGCTTTTCCAAGCTGTATTTTCAGCAATAACGGAAACCGGTGATTTCTCCCAAGGAATAAAAGGGTTAGGTTCATTAAAGTTCAAATTTGCAGGGATAACCTCATTTTTGAACGCTAATAGCACCTTGATAATACTAGCCACTCCTGCTGCCGCTTCCAAATGCCCAATATTCGATTTCACCGAACCAATCTGAAGCGGATTGTCCATAGCTCTATCTTTGCCATAGGTATTGACAACGGCCTTCACCTCAATCGGATCACCAAGCTTAGTACCGGTTCCGTGCATTTCCATATAATCAACATCGGAATAATTCAATCTTGCTTCTTTTAATGCTTTCGTGATTACTTTTTCTTGAGCTAACCCATTCGGTGCCGTTAATCCATTGCTCTTGCCATCTTGATTGATCGCGGTTCCTCTTACGATACCAAGAATATTATCGTTATCCTTTTTGGCATCACGCAGGCGTTTTAAGAGCAACACCCCGCCGCCTTCACCTCGACCATATCCATTTGCTGCAGCATCGAAACTTTTACTTTGTCCGTCGGTAGATATGGCTTCCAGCTTGGAGAAGCACACATGAACGGCAGGTGAAATCATCAAATTCACCGCACCCACGACTGCGGTATCTACCTCACCAGATTTAATCGCTTTGCTGGCTAAATGAAGTGCAGTCAGAGAGGAAGAACATGCGGTGTCCACACAGAAGGAAGGCCCTTCAAACCCAAACGTGTAGGAGATTCTGCCGCAAGCGGTACTGAACGTTGTTCCAGTAAGCGAGTAGGCATCTATTTTAGTTAAATCTCCCGATTTATAGTGGCCGAACGAATACTCTTCTCCGGCGATTCCGATATATACCCCCGTGTTGCTTCCGTAATGCTGAGCAATATTGATGCCCCCATTTTCAAATGCCTCCCACGTCAGTTCCAGCAGCAGTCGCTGCTGTGGATCCAGAGACTTGGCTTCTTTGGGTGACATATTAAAAAATTTCGGGTCAAATCGATCAATGGGTATGTTCAGAAATCCACCCTTCCTGGAATACATCTTTCCAGGCTCTTCTTTGTTATCACTAAAATAGTGATCAACATCCCATCGATCTGCAGGCATATCACAAATGCCATTAATTCCGTTCATTAACACGTCCCAATATTCCTCAGGACTATTGGCTCCCCCTGGGAAGCGGCAGCTGATTCCGACAATTGCAACATCATCATCGGAATTAGGCCCATCCGAGGCACCGTCCAGATCCTCATTACTCACTGCAAAAGCATCTGATTGGTTTAATGCGTTGTATAAGAAGTCTGCATACAGATTGATGTTCGAGTTCTCAAAAATCGATGTAACTTCGATTTCCATTCCAAATTGCATGGACACTTTTTTCGTAAATAGTGGAATGTCAACCGAGACTAATCCCAAGTTGATAAATGGTTCGTTGTAATCCTCCACTTTTTCATCCAAAATGTCTTCCACTAATTCTGCCAAATACGCCGTAATCTCAGGTTTGGTAAAGGATTTTTCTGCACTCATCTTGTCTCATCTCCTCCTTAAAGGATTCCTTTCTTGGCTTCTTGGTTGGTTTCTTAACGATCGAGAATCTCTTGCTGCATATAAAAAAACAGCCTACAGTTCTCAGAGAACGTAAGGCTGTTTTTTCACTACTCCACACTCTTCAACGATTCAATCATATTGATTCGTGATACTTTTCTCCGTAGCAGTAAGCTTGAAAGAATAGTAAGCACGAATGCAAGAATAACCGCTATCAGCATGACGAATAGGTTTAATTGATTCGGAATTTGCTGATGGGCACTGGACAACGCCTTCACGACAAGGGTATACATGTAGCCACTAATCGGTAACGCGATAATAACCGCAAAGGTGGTAAGGATAATATTCTCGAAGAAGATAAGCCGGTTTATTTTGGGCTTCGGATAGCCTAATACCTTTAATGTGGCCAGCTCACGATTTCGCTCATAAATGTTAATGGAGGATATCGTATAGATTGCGCCAAAAGAAAGTATGATGGCACTGATAATAAACATAATGAAAATAAAGCTATTTTGCTTCAAAATATATTGCGCGGATTTCTTCAAGTCTGCCTTATCCGCAATCGTATCTACCTGTTTATCTTGTTCGAAGAAATGACGAACGCTAGGAAGGTCTGAAGCGCTGCTTGATTCTACTACTAGCGACGTTGGTTTGTATTCGATGCCAAAGCTTTGCAAATACGATGGCGTAATATAGAACGAAGGGTTCGAAAACTGGGTGGATATTTGTACTACCTTCATTTCAACTGTTTTGTTGGCAAACTCTGGCGAAGTGAACTTGATTTGAATGCTATCCCCTTCTGCAATCTGATAGTTGTTGGCATACGATTGGGGTACCAGCACACCGTTATCGTTCAAAGCGATCGAATTGCCTTTTTCGTCGAAGAAGTGGATAAGACTGTTTTCTTTCTCTGTAACAATTAACGTAGCATTTTGTTTAGTGTCTCCTTTTATGAATTCCACGGAAAAGTTGGATAAATCATAACTGCTCTTAATGCCCGCGGGGAGTTTTATCGTCTTCGGGGCACTTTCTTTCGTGTAATCGACTCTTAAATCATAGGTGTTCACCTTTTCAATTTGGTCGGCAACCTTTTGCAAAGATGTCATTGTACCAAAAGCTGTAATTAACAATACCGTACTCACCACCACGCCAACTGAGCTGGCGATTGCTTTTGGTTTATTTAAAAATATATTTCTCAAGATGAGCTTGTAGTTATAAGAAATATTACTCCAGATACCTGGAATTCTTTCGACGAGCAGCTTCTTCATCTTCTTAGGTGGTTTGGGGCGCATTGCCTGAGCTGCACATTCTCGAAGGATGGCTCTGCCGCTTAAGTAACAGGACAGGATTCCGAACGCGCTAGAGACAAGAATGGGAGGAATCACGGAAGTTAAGGACATAGAGAAGGCAATGTCAGGCAGCGAGTAGGCCTTAGCATTAGATGCCTTAACTAATGGAATAAATATACTTGAAGCAGCAATGCAGCCTAGAATGGAGCCTATAATCCCTACAAGTACCGGGTAGCCCATGTAATGGAGCATGATGTTTCGGTTTTTTATACCCAGCGCCTTCATGATACCTACTTGATTTCGCTGCGAATCAATAATTCGCGTCATGGTGAGGAATAGAATAATCGCTTCGATAATAAAGAGAACGAGCGGGATGACCTTGCTCATTAAGTTATTGTTATGAATGGTTTGCTTCAGTTGGGAATAGCCGAATGTGCGCTCTTTACTGACTTGGTTCACATAGGTCAGTTCTGTGGATTGCGCTTTAATGGTTTGGCCCAATTGGTCAATATCGTAACCTTCCTTCGCATCAACCAAGATTTCATTATAGGTTAAACTGCCTGCAATTCGTGGAATAGCAGCTTCTGCTATATAGGCCACTCCAGAGGATTTATGATCTTGAATTTCGTTCTTTTTCACATACTCCACGTTTTCGCCCAAGCCGCTAATGGTGAATGTCATCGGATTGTCATTCACGCTGAGATGAATTTGAGAACCGACTTGGTACTTATGCTCTTTAGCATAATGGGAATCGAGCAAGACCTCATCCGCTCCTGACGGAATTCGGCCCTCAATGACTGTAGGTGTGTTAATTTCATTATTAGCGGGAATCGAGTGAATTTTGATTGCAGCCTTCAAATTTTCAAAAACTTGTGTTGCATCCAAGGTGTACCGTGCTTCGATTTTGTTAATCCCCTGGTTTTCGCTTAAATTTGTGACATCCTGCTTAGATATGTGATCGTAGTAAACATTCAAATCGCTTAAATTATGTGCCGTATAGTAAGCCTTCGTATAATCGCTAAGATTACCGCTTAACGTGAACAAGCCTGCATAGAAAAAAGCGCCCACTGCGATAACCAACACAAACGCGAGAAATTGTCCGATCGATTGTTTGATATCTCTGAGTAATTTTAGAAATAACTTCATCATTACCACTCGATCCCTTCAACATTCTGTTTGTCCTGATTGATCGTCACGCTCTCGATCATCCCGCTCTTTACCTTTATTATTTTGTCCGCCATAGGAGCAATTGCAGAGTTATGCGTGACCAAGACCACGCACTTCTTCGTTTCCTTGTTCAAATCTTGAAGAAGCTTTAACACGGCTTTGCCTGTCACATAATCTAATGCCCCAGTCGGCTCATCACACAGTAAGAGCAACGGATTCTTCGCAACGGCTCGCGCGATCGCTACGCGTTGTTGTTCTCCTCCAGATAGTTGGGAAGGAAAGTTTTTGATGCGGTCTTTTAATCCAACCTTGGATAACACATCTTTTGCATCCAGATGGTTTTTACATACTTCCGTGGCAAATTCAACATTTTCTAGCGCATTCAAATTCGGAATTAAGTTATAAAATTGAAATACAAAGCCAACCTTCTCGGCACGGTAATCAGTTAATTTTTTCTCGCTCAACTTCGTGATTTCTTGATTGCCAACAAGCACTTGTCCAGTAGAAGCCGTATCCATGCCGCCAAGGATATTCAGAATCGTACTTTTTCCGGCGCCGCTGGCACCTAGAACAACAACGAACTCCCCTTCTGCTATGGAAAAATCAACACCAGCCAAAGCCTTGATCGGTACTTCCCCTACTTTATATTCTTTTGTTACGTTTCTGAATTCGATCAGATTTTTCACTCTTCTTACATCTCCTCATAGCATATTTTTGAATTTGGGTTTGACTCGCTTCCCAATTTCCTAGGGAGATGGAAAAAGTCAAACTACATTTCGTTCCTATTCCAGATGTCAGCGATATTCGGTAAGTTAATCAAGTGAGGCACCCTTAGGTCTCTTTTGCAAATGTATGTAAATGAATGTCTTGGATGTTGGATTGGATGGGAAAGTATTCTAATTCAAGGGTGTCATTCCATAAATATTATTCGTTTAATGAGGAATTAGACGTTACGCTGTGAAAATGGAGTTCATCCAAATATATTTCATATTGACTCTCTAGATTAGCCTTAAAGGTATTGATGAATCGGAGTCCGTCTGCACCATCAAAGAAACGATGATCGAACGTTAACGTAATCGGAAGCATTTTTCTAACGACAATCTCGTCATTCTCGGTGACAACTGCTTTTTTATCCGCACGATATAAGGCAACAATAGCAACTTGGGGATAAAAAATAATTGGCGTTGCGAAGCCTCCCCCTATTGCTCCCACATTACTAATTGTAATTGTTCCCTCTCGTGAATCTGTAAATAACAATTTTCTTGACCTTGCTCTCTCGATGAGATCATTAATCTCGTCAGCCAATGCATCAACTGGTTTTTCATTCACCTGTTTAATATTAGGAATAACGACTCCGTCGTTCGTGTCCACCGCAATCCCAATGTTATGAGCTGGAAAGAGCTTCAATGAACCGTTATGCTCATGAGCGTTAAACAACGGATATTGGCCTAGCGTTAGAGATAATGCTTTCAAAAAGATTGGTGTCAATGTGAAGCGTACGCCATGATTCATCTGTAATCTTTGCTTATGCATGAGCAGATTTGTAATATCCGCCTCTGCATAAACCGTTACATGAGGAATGGTTTGCACTGATTTGGTAACAATATTCGCTATTTCCTTGCGCATGGAGGTCATTGTTACAATCGAATCATCGTGCGAATTGTCCACGACTACGTTCGGATAGGCACCTAGGTTGATGCCAAAATCATTCCATGCAGCCTTCTTTCCCTTCGTCGCGTCCATTGTTAACCACTCGAAATTTACTGCGTCTGACGCTGCCCCCTTCCCGTGATCAATGACAATGATTACATCGTTAACTGTGACGACATCTCCAGGATGATAAGGCAGTTTGTCAATTACCCCTGCAACCGGTGAAGGAAGCACAGTTGTCACCTTATCCGTCTGGACTTCTACAAGCGGCTGATCCTCAACGACGTGTTCTCCTTCTTTGACGAGATAGGCTACAATATATCCTTCAAAAAGTCCTTCACCAAGTTCCGGAAAATAAAATTCATACTTCATAACGGCTCACCTCTCCAGTGAAACTAGCATTTGTTCGATTTCATGAACAATTCTGTCGGTAGACGGCAGATAATAATCTTCGATTGAAAATTGAGGGATGGGAACGTCGAATCCCGTGATTCGCTTTACTGGAGATTTCAAATTACTGAACATTCGCTCCTGGATCACAGCGACAAGTTCTGCTCCTACACCACCTGTCAATGGAGCCTCGTGTACGATCACGGCCCGCTGCGTTTTTCTTACGGATTCCTGAATCGTCTCGATATCAAACGGATACAAGGTACGAAGATCCACAATTTCCAGACGAATGCCGTGGGACTTCTCAAGCAGCTCCGCCGCTTGAACCACATTCCAAACCATGGAGCCCCAAGAGATAACTGTGATATCTGTTCCTTCTTTCATAACGTTCGCCTTACCAAGTGGAACCGAATATCGATGCTGTGGTACAGGATGACGCACGCTGCGATAAATTTTCATAGGCTCTAGAAAAATGACGGGATCATTGCCTTCTGCCGCAGCAATAAGAAGACCTTTGGCATCATAGGGGTTGCTAGGTATGACGACTTTTAACCCTGGTGATTGGAAAAAAAGAGACTCAATGCTCTCCGAATGCAGCTCAGGAGCACGTACCCCAGCCCCAAAGGGAGCTCTTATGATTAACGGAACTTCATATTTGCCTTGTGTCCGCATACGCAGTCTTGAGAGATGTGACAAGATTTGTTCTAAGGCAGGATAGATAAATCCCAAAAATTCGATTTCGACAATGGGTTTAAGACCATTCAACGCCAAACCAATTCCACAACCTACTATACCGGCTTCAGACAAAGGAGTGTCTACTACGCGCTGATCACCATACTTATGAAACAAGTTTTCGGTCACACGGAAGACACCGCCATTTTTACCGATATCTTGTCCTAGGAGAAGTACCTTGTCATCTTCGGCCAATAACAAATCCAAGGTCTCATTTATTGCCTGAACGAGATTCAAGTCCCTCTGCATATCCAGTCCCTCCGTGAAATCTATTGATGATGCTCTTGCATAAAGCGATTGAAACTGCTCTCCTGCTCTTGAATATTCCACGGTTTATTGGAAAGCACGTGATTAAACATGATTGCTGGATCCGATTTTGGAATTGTGAGTGCATATTGAATGCCATCATTCACTAATCGTTCCGCTTCTGTAGCAACTTTTTCTTGTACATCTTGATCCAGTACACCCTGTCTGCGCAAATATACTTCTAAACGCAGTATTGGATCTCGTGATTTCCATGACTCACTTTCCTCAGTGCTTCGATAGCGGCTTGGGTCATCAGCAGTCGTGTGAGGACCATATCGATACGTTACCGCTTCTATTAGAGTAGGCCCCTTACCGCTTCTTGCAGCTTCCAAGGCGTTTTTGGTCGCAACATACACAGCAAATACATCATTACCGTCAACCCGAACATTCTCCATTTGATAAGCGATTGCTTTTTGCGCTATGGTTTCACTGGCAGTTTGACGGGAGAACGGAACACTAATTGCATAGCCATTGTTTTGGCAGAAAAACACTACTGGCGCTTTGAAGACAGAGGCCATATTCAATCCTTCATGAAAATCCCCTTCTGAGGTTGCTCCATCGCCAAAGTAAACAAGAGAGCAAGCACGTTCATTCTTATATTTACTAGCCCAGGCAGCCCCCGCTGCCTGGGGAATCTGTGTCGCAATCGGGACATAAGGAGGAAGGATATTTCGGTTATCGGGTGGGACACACCCCTCAATTCTACCCATCCAATACCAAATGATTTTTACCATCTCATATCCGAAGGTCAGCATCGCTGCATGATCTCGATAGGTAGGAAACATCCAATCCTGCTCCATCAGAGCCATAGCGCTTCCAACTTGACTTGCCTCCTGCCCTTCGAACGCAGCATAAGTACCGATTTGGCCCTTTCGCTGCATGTTCACCAGCTTCCGATCAAATACCCGATTTAATACAAGAAGCTTGTACATCTCTATGGCCAATTTCTCGTTGATTACCATATTGCCAATTCGTAATGTGCCATCGAGTTCTAAGATTTGAAATAGACGCTGTTGCTCCATCCAATCCCCCATAATTATAAAATTTTAAAAACAGCTTTGATAGGTTGCTTCATCACAGGCAAGCAGTCGAAGGTTCATCGTGGCGCAATTTATTCAGCGAGAAGAGCTTCTGGACATGCATTCGATAGAATCTTTGCCCAATGTTTCTCATCCAAACCGTGTTGGCAAATAAACGCATATGCTAATCTTTCTATACCGAAACCAACACATCCAGTTGAAACCCAATCTTCTTCACCACGTTTAATGTTAAATTGCTCACCAAAGAAGTGATCGTGAAAATTAAAAGAGGCTGCTGCAATGGTTCGATCGCTTGCAACCTTTAATCGGAGCTCGTATTTGAGTTCTTGCATTCTTTGATTAAATATTTTCGCCGCCGTATCATGGCTGCAGAAGAATGGATCACTAGCGATCTCGCAGTGTCCTTCCAATCCTAATCTTTGAAACAGAGAAAACGATGCTTCCATAAATTTTTGTCGGCTATCCAACACGAAATCTCTGGATCCCATAAACACAATTTCACGTATCGAAAAGTCCCATAGTCTTTCTAAGGTGCGATGATACCTAGATTCATAACGGAACGATTTTCCGATAGCTGTAACGACACGATTTTGGGTTTCAGCATGCTGCGTATTTTGGAATTGATGAAAGGTGTGGTAACACATGGTTGGAGGCAAGCAGTAGTCGACATTTTGACAGTAGGGAAGTAAATAGGAATCGAGTTTGTCGTGAGATTTGTACTCATCGAGGAAATCTTGATAATTATCAATATCATTATGAAGCCTCGTAACAAACATTAAGAAATGTGGGAACGAATTGAAATATCCGCATTTCTCTAAGGCTTTTGCCGAAATTAATGTTGGATAGCGGTATTCGGTTGCTCCAAATTGAGATATCGTCATCTCTTTAATCAATCGATCTAAGGAGTCCATTAAGAGGATCAGCTTATCTCCAAAGCATACCTGGCCTTCACCCATCTCATAAACCATTTGGTTTTCAAGCAATTTATCAAATACATCATCCTGAAAGTTCGTCCCGCTTTTATTGGATTCCCAAACAACTCGTGGTGGTATCACCATTTGAAGCAAAATTTCGTTTTCGATCACAGAGATAAGTTTATTTTTAATTTCAACTGGGTCGGTTCCTGGCGAGAGGCTGACCTCAATGCCATCAATCGTACTCTCACCTTTAATCAGTTGAAATTGCTGGATGTTGGCAGAGACGAAAAATATCCGTCTTTCTAACTCCTCGGCGTGGTTAATGGAGATTGGTTTATCAAGTAGAATGCAATGACTATTATTCATCGTAATACCCATTCCTTTCTTCTATTCTGATTGATTTTTCAAATCAGTTTTTTAATAGATGAAATGCATCCTGTGCAATTAAGACCTGCTGAATCTGGGTGCTTCCTTCTACAACCTCCATAATCTTGGCATCCCTCATATATCGCTCAACAGGGTAGTTACGGCTGCAACCGTTCGCTCCGTGTATTTGAACCGCATCCTTCGCCGCCTTAAAGGCATGGACAGAAGAAAAATATTTGGCCAACGAAGTAGCAAAGGTAGCGGTTACCTCATTCTTGTCCCATAACTGGCCTGCTCGGAAGCAGAGGTGCCTTGCAGCGATCGTATTGGTCACCATATCAGCAATCATTTGTTGAATCAATTGATGCTCTTTCAAATAGTGATCAAATTGTTTTCTGTCCATTACATAGTCTAAGCTCGCATTCAAACAAGCTTGAGCTAAGCCAACGGCTCCCCAAGCTGTGCTATACCGTCCATGAGTTAAGCCGTTATTAGCAACAAGTGATAGCCCGAAGCCGACATTACCAACCAAGTTATCGGTCGGCACTCTGCATTCTTCAAAACGCAATTCAGCTAACATGGATCCTTTGAATCCTAACATGCCAGTTATCGGAAGGATGGTTAGGCCCGGTGTATTTCGTTCAACTAATAAGGCTACGGCTTGTCCCTCACATTGTGCAAATACCAAAAAGACATCCGCTCTTTGTGCGAAGGTGATCCAGTTTTTTTGTCCTGTTATAACGTACTCTTCTCCCACTCGTTGAGCTTTCGTTTGAAGGTTTTTGATATCACTTCCGATTTGGGACTCTGTAATCGCAAATGCAGCCATGAGCTCGCCTGAACTCATCCGTGGCAGCCAGTACTGCTTCTGCTCTTGGGAGCCCCACCGTAGAATAGAGGAAGTGACCATCCCTTGAACACCAATGATATTCCGTAAATTTGCACAACCGCGACCAATCTCTTCATTCCATAACCCGTAAGTAATGTAGTCCATGTTAGCCCCATCGTATGCAGCAGGGATCGGTGCTCCCCAGTACCCTTTCTCCATTATCTTCTGAAGCACGGAATTGGGCACACATTCCTCTTGATCAATATGCGCTGCTACGGGTACGACTTCAGAATCAACAAAAGCTTTAAATTCCTCTTGCTTCTCTTTTTGTTGCTTCGTAAGTTCAAGATTTTCGATAAACAAAATATTACCCCTCTTCTTTTTAGTGATGGAGTCTATCGCCTTTCGTTAACCCAAATTTTCATTAACCTCTCCCATGTCATGTCTATCCGGCATCAAGATTTCAATTCCTACATCAATCAAGCGCTCACCACCCGAAAAACTAATCGTAATTTGTGCTCTTCTTTTTCTCTTGTCAATTTTTTTGATCATCCCTTCTAAGCCATATAACGGCCCAGATTGAACACATACCTTGGAGTCTTCTACAATAACGTTCGAATACTCGATAATATTTTCATGATTGATGAGCTGCAGGATCTGTCTGATTTCGCCCTCATCTATTTCGTTGAAAAAATCGTCGCAATTATTGTCTGGATGTCCCACTTCTAAAAATGGTTCCATTGACTTCTGTGCCCTTCGATTAACTTTGTCTAGCATAAACGTTGAATTGCGAAGCAATCGATAGTACTTCGGTATTTTTTTTAGCTCATAATACATGGTCGGAGTCATCTTCGTATGAATCAATAGATAGCCAGGAAATAATGTTTTGACGACACTGTAAAATTCCCCATCTCTTTTTTCAGGAACTAGCCGTTTCGGAACACATGAATACAAATCTGCTTGGCCGAATTGTGACTTCAAGCATTTCTGAACAATGTCTTCACTGCCCGTTTCCACAAAAAGCGCATACCATCCCATACTATTTCTCCTTTTGACGGCATAATTCAGATTCTGTCCGGATTTGAAATTCAATGATTAACCCGTGAACTATTTTTTATGTAAACCTGTTTACTGCGCTTATGTATCGTTATCGTAGAACAAAAAAAGGATCAGGAATTCATAAGTCGCTCCTCATCCATGTCTGCAATATTTTATTAATCCATCAATTTTACTCTAAAGGCATAGCTTCGCCACTAATCTATCTTCTTTAAAAAAATAGACTATTGCCTACGAGAACTATGTACACTAAGAAAAATTAACGTGCCTAAACAACGATTAATCTTTACAGAGTGATTGTAGTAAATCTTGTGTACGCTTAATACGTGTCTTTTTCCCTTTTCATCGTCTCATTTTTGCCAAACCCTGTCGTTTCATCAAACGCTTCGACGACAAATTCGACACATAAAGCGACCTTTCTTTGTTATCTATGGTTATATTTAGACATTATACCCTCTTAATGATCTTGTGTAAATATATAGGAGATGACTGAAGTGCGCAATTGAAAACGCTTACTTCAAGCAACTCGAGTTTTGGATTTTCACACTTATTTGCCAAGAAAAGGGTGTCTCGTTTTCATAGTAAAGGGGCTTAAGGAAATCGTCAAGTTCCTAATTTTATCTCTTAATCAGGAACGCTCACGGTATTAACCTTGTTAAGGCAGATAAAATAATGACTTAAGATCTAATGATAATTCTTCATAGCCAACCGATCATCATGCCTCACATGTGAAATGAGTAAGGGGAACCATGACTGATGAAGGACACCGGGTTCAAGAAATTAAGGAAAATGACCCAATCCAAAATGGATACATTATTTTAATTGCGTAAATCATTATGGTGTATTTACTAATTACTGGATGAGTGATATCATTTCCCATGGCAATAAATAACTGAATTTATAACAGAGAAATAGATTGAGGAGGAGACAATGTTGAATGTATCCGCTGCGCTTCGTTCACATACATCCTTGTCTAGAACATTATTTATTGTATATTCCATTTTGACGATTATTTTTTACTACAGTTATGGAATGCTTGACTATTTCCGACTTAATCATTCGCTAGAGCTCGATACTGCCATCCAGTATGAAAAATGGTCATCTACTTTCGTGGCACTAAGTTTGGACAACCGTTGATCATAGTCACTGTATTGATTATTACAGATGTGATCGCAATGTGGTTCCGAAACAAAGAAATGACGTAATCGATAAACAACCCCAAGACTCGTATGCCGTGACGGCATGAATCTTAGGGTTACTCGTTAAGAGTCTAAGCTATGTTCTTCGTGCGAAGTACCCGCATTGCACTAATACTAAAATACACTTCGTACTAATCCCCCATCGATTCTCAACGCAGAACCATTAATGGCTGAAGAAAGAGGACTACTTAGGAACGTTACAAAATGTGCGATTTCTTCTGGTCGAATAAGCCGCTGAATGATAGAGGTTGGCCGATTTTCCTTCATAAACCGCAATTCAGCTTCTTCCATGGTCAATTTCTCATTGGGATAAAGGCTGTTTAACATCGTTTCCACGCCTTCCGTCAGAGTGGAACCTGGCATAATCGTGTTGACAGTTACATTTGTTCCTTTCGTCAGCTCAGATAAACTACGTGAAAGCGAGAGCTGCATCGTCTTCGTCGCGCTATAATGAGCCATTTCTAGAGATGGCATAATGGCTGCTTCACTAGCAACAAATATAACTCTTCCTTCCTTCTTTTGAATCATTTGATTTAAGTACCATCGAGTAAGCCGAACACCACTCATAATGTTGACCTCAAACATCTTAAACCAGTCTCCATCAGGGATATCAAAATACTCTTTTGGCTCAAAAATCCCAAGGTTGTTAATAAGAATATCAACCTCTGGGTATTCCTCTATAGCTTTTTGGCATCCTTCGTCTGAGCCTAAATCAGAAACTAATGACTGTAAGACAGCATCAGGGGCCTGTTCTTGTATTTCTTTGATTGTTTGTTTAACCTTATCCTCACGGCGTCCATTAATAATGACAGTAACGCCTTCAATTGCTAATGACGTAGCAATTGCCTTACCAATACCTGCTGTAGATCCTGTAACTAGCGCAGTCTTCCCTCTCAAATTCAGAAACATATGGAATCCCTCCAACGTTGAATGTTGTTAAAGAAAGAGTGGAAACGGATATGAACTCCAACAACTCCACTCCCCTGTATTTTCTTATTTTTGCTTGATTGCTGGGAAATGAGGCAGAATCTCTTTGCCTAGCTCATGAATGACTTCTTCAGCCGGTCTTCTACTGTCGAATAATGCAAAGAAAAGATGATTTACGCCAATTTCTTTATAGATGTTCAGTAGTTCCACTAATCGATTCCGCCCTACACGGAACCCCAGACGAATTGGGGTAGGCATTTCATTAGGATTCTCTGACAAATCCAAATGCATGGGCTGCGTAAATGGTTTGAAGACTCCAGGATGGTACTGTTCCACAAGTTCTCTCCACTGTCGGATAGCCTCCGCTTGAAGATGCGGGCTTCGTGGATAATACATCCATCCGTCGCCATTTTTCGCAAACCAGTCCATCGATTGCTGCGCGAACCCTGTAATCATCGTTGGAATTCGCTTTGTCGGTTTCGGAACTAAATTACTCCCCTGAATGACCCCTAATGAAGATCGAATAGAGGGATATTCTTCGTATAACACTTTATTTAGATAATGAAATGCTTCAACGAATCGATCTCCCCGATTATCATGATTCACGTTTAAACCGTGAAAATCAGCTCTCCGATCTCCAGATGAAACGCCCATAATCAAGCGCTCTGGAAATAATCGGTCGATCGTTGCGATTTCCTTAGCTACTCGTAAGGGATGACGTAAAGAAAGGACAATCGCCGATGTTCCTAAGGCGATTTCTTTCGTCTGGCTTGCCAAATAGGTTAAATAAATGAGCATATCATAGATTTGACCTACTGCTGGATCACCAAACGAAGGATCTTCTAATAATACATCTCGAAGCCATAGACTGGTAAAACCATAATGCTCGGCTAATTGCGATAACTCCACTTGCTTTTCCATTGTCGGTGTCCCGAACTGATAATTTTCTAATGGAATGTGGAAGCCTAATGTCAACTCCCCTTCTTTATACATCCGATTATAGCTATGGTGATTGGAAAATAGATTCATGAAGTGCTCCTTTCTACTTGCAAAATGGATATGGGATGCATCGTTTTTAACATGTTCGACTTTTGGAAAGAAAGTCTTTATCTGCTCCCGTTACACCACTTTGTCCCCAGTTTCCTGGAATCATTTCACGAATGACGATAAGTACTTTATCGATAGGTGCATGAGTCAATGTAGATGTGACTTGTGTAAGTTGGTTTACCCACTTATCTTTTGTATCTTGATCAAATGTATTCCAAATATCAATCGTGATAATAGCCATTCCATCTATGTTACTATCCAGCGTATGATAAGACTCTTTTGTGTCCCAATTGACCACCCTGCTCTGCTCAGCAAAGGCAGCATCGCTTGCTACTGCCCCGGCTTTTCCCCAGTTTTCTTTCTCAAGTTCAGTGATTAATACTTGAATTTTATCAGGGACAATCTGTAATAATGTTGTTGTAAGTTCGGTTACGGTATAAATAAATTCCTTTTTTTCTTCTGTTGACATGGTTGGCCAAGTTTTAAGCTCAATGAATGGCATAGAATCCTATCCTCCTCTATTAATAAATATGTCCTACGGAGTCAGTGATAACACGGCCTCAAGGTTTGAAGATGTCCACAACATGTATTATAAGCAGTATGTTTTACGATGGTAAGTACGCACTTTTAAGTTATATAGGCACCTAAAAGTAACATTTGCGATTGGTCGCTCTATTTTGAATCGAATGTAAACGAAGAAGAAAAAAAGAAATCCTGCATAGATGGTCGTCAGATGCAACGCAAAAACACCTCCAAGGTTGCTTCATATCTTGCGATACAAGAACATTCCCTTGAAGGTGTTTTGGTTTCGTCTCCGCTTCCTTATTTCATGCTATTCACTAATGAGAAAGGCAGCGAAATAGCTCCAATTCCAGTAAGTGCGTATAGTTGCTTTACATTTCTTAATTTAATGCAGCAATTTCCAAGGATATTTGCCTGATCATTTACTTATCTGTAAATGTGATTAACGAATTGTATATAAAGCTTTGGACCAAGGGATCAATTGGTCTAACATTTGATTAACAGAATCGGCTTGGACTGCTTTTGGTTTGAAATCAGTACCATTTTCAAAATCTGTAAATAGCGACAATGCTGGATGTACACGTACATCTGCAATCAATAGCTCACCCATAATACCGCGCAGATGCTCGGCTGCTCGTGCACCACCTACAGAGCCATAAGATACAATACCCGCAGCTTTGTTATTCCATTCTACACGTAGATAATCCAGTGCATTTTTGAGAGCACCTGTAATGGAATGATTGTACTCTTGTACGATGAATACAAATCCATCTTGTTTCGCAATCACTTCAGACCACGCTTGTGCACCAGAAGCATCTTGCCCTGGTTCACCTAGTAAAGGTAATTTGTAATCTGCAATATCAATAACTGTATAGTTCGCATCTCCCCGTTGATCTGCAATGTCTTTGACCCATTTTGCCACCTGCGGGCTTACACGACCTTCACGTGTTGATCCTATAATGATTCCGATATTTAATTCTGCCATTGCTTTTTCCTCCTTATTTTTTGAAGTAAAGAACTTGGTTAAAAACTTCATCCTTACTCTCACCTTTCAAAAATCCAAAAATATTTGAATTCGAATATCTTGATTTCGAGATGTATAGTAACATGATGATTCTTTTTTCGTCAACTTTTCTGCGCTGGGAAATAATTCAGAACATTAATATGTAAGATCACTTGGATGAATGAAATCACTCATAATTTAAAAGGGAATGGAAACAATATGATGTAAAGGAGGTTGCGTATGGAAAGTAATTGCGATTTATTTTCTCCTCAGCAGACTGATGTATATAATCAATTTCAACAGCTGTCCACGAAGATTAAGAGCATGTTGGCGTGCATGGATCAGGAAGATATCGATATTCTAAAAAATCTGAAGTTGCTCTCTAAAATATGTTCTGATACGGGAAAGCTGGTTTCCGCCTATCATTTGAGTCGACTTCTTCATCCCTATACAACGCAATGCAATGAAATTTTCAAAGCCATTAAGCTGCTGAGCGATCAACGGAAAGGTGCCCTTATTATCATTGAAAGAGAAGATAATATAAACGATTTGATCACCGTTGGCACTCCTCTATCCGCAGAGATCTCAAGTACGCTGTTAGTTTCCATTTTCCATACAGGGAGTCCGCTGCACGACGGTGCTGTCTTAATTCAGAAGGATACTATTGTCTCAGCGGCAAATGTACTACCGCTAACCCGGAAATTATACAAGACCAAGCTCGGTACTAGGCATCGCGCAGCGATTGGATTATCCGAAAATACAGATGCTCTAACCTTCATCGTATCTGAGGAAACAGGTGCGAAATCATTTACCTTTAACGGCTCGCTGTATGGATTCGAAATCCCTGACGAGTGAACTTAATCACCATTAGGAGTGCAATGTTAAATATGAAAAAACACAGTATCCATGATGATTTCTCGCAGCTCCGGATCGAAATGAACGAAAAGCTAACGGAAATCGAAAAAAAGGTGAATCAAAATATCGCCACTCTCAGTCATAATGATATTGGCATCATCGACATTGTCCAAAAGTTGTCTAGAGAACTGCTTGAATTGGAAACGACTGCCTCGACATACTTACTTAATCGTATGTTGTCCAAGTATACGAAATGCAGTACTGAATTATCTCTGGCCATACATAAACTTAGCCGAAAACGCCAAGAAGCTCTCATTGTAATAGAGGCTGACGACCCTGTAGCCCCGTTTATAAACGGGGGGATACCCATTAATGCGGTAATTACAAGTCAACTATTAGAATCTATATTTCAACCTGATAGTTTGCTTCAAGAAGGAGCTGTTCTCATTCAATCTGATTTGATTGTTTCCGCTTCCAACACCTTGCCATTAACTGAGCAAATTTTTTGGGATCGAGCAGCAGATATCCGGGAGTTATCAGCAATCGGCTTGTCAGAAAAGTGTGATGCATTGATTATATTAATCACGAACGGCGGTACAACCTATTTCTCATTGGAAGGCAATCTTTTTCCTTTCTCAGCTTCCTGAACAGCAACGGACAGAGTCATACTAATTACTGCCTGCTACGATCCATTTTGCGACGTCTACGGTACGTTTGGCTTGATGTTTTACTGCAGCCTGAACATCCTCTACCATTTTACCGTTTTGTACAGTTACGCTTGTCCCATAAGGATTTCCCCCGGCTGTAAAAAGGGATGGATCCGTATACCCTGGAGAAACTATAATGGCACCCCAGTGATACATAGCGGTATAGATTCCCAGAATGGTTTGCTCCTGCCCGCCATGGGGATTTTGGGCTGAAGCCATCGCGCTAACCACCTTATTAACTAACTTGCCATGGAACCATAACTTCCCGGTAGTATCTAAAAACTGTTTCAATTGTCCGGGCATTGTGCCATAACGTGTCGGCACGCTAAAAATAAGGGCATCCGCCCATTCAAGATCTTGAAGAGTTACGACGGGTACATCCTTCACATGATCAACATGTTCTTTCCACGCAGGATTCTCCAGTATTGTTTCTTCAGGGGCCAATTCCGGAACTTGTAATAGTCTTACTTCCGCCCCCTGCTCCTTGCCGCCTTCCGCAGCCCATTGAGCCAAGCGATAATTCGTTCCTGTCATGCTGTAAAAAATAACTGCAAGTTTAACTGCACCCATCCTACTTGCTCCTATTCTTCATTTTGAATCATCATTTACTTCAAAACAAACTTACTATGAGTTTCGCCTCCTGATTCATGTTTCATACGTCCTCTTCCATCTGTGGCGGGATAGGTTCAGGTGAATCTCTGGAAAAGTATTTTATCCTGGGAGGTTCATTATTAAGTCGCTGTACAAATGCATGGAAACCATGAACGCTCCCAAGTAAAAACTACCCTTACCTATTCGTACGCACAATATGATCGGCTGTTCGAAATGCTAATGCAACCGTAGAATTTGTCGGGTTCGCTGCAGCAAGAACGGGTATCACGCTATTATCAGCGACGTAGAGACCGGTAACTCCATGAATTTCTCCATAACGGTTAGTCGCCGATGTAGCCGGGTCAGTTCCCATTCGGCAAGTACAAGATTCATGAACATCGCTACTTGGCGGAAATAAGGTAGGCTCCCCATCTAAGGTTACTCCCATTGCATTTGCGGATCGAGCAATGCCATCACGCATTTGCTGAATCACTGCATAATCTTTGTTGCTATAAGAAAAATCAACTTGGTTCAAAGGCACGCCGTATTCATCTTGACGGTTTGGATCTAAATAAACTCTATTCTCTGGCCGCGACTCCACTAAACCAAAGGCAGCATATACGATACTCAGTTGATCCGGGAGCACTTTATCCTCGAATTGCTGGTATGAGAAAAATTGATTAGGACCTAAGATTTGGATTTGATACGGGGATTCTCTTGTTTCACGTTTCAAGATTGCCAGGTTGCCAAGATTATCAGAAAACTCCCGACGGCTTATTTTCCCCGTACCCAATACAAATGAATGATTGGTTAAATAACGTCCGATTGCTGCTCCTTGTATCCCTGAATTGAGCAAAATGCGAGGCGTTTCCAACGTGCTTGCAGAAATGACAATATTTTTTGCTCGAATGGTATGCGTTTTTTTATCTGGAGATATTACATTGACGCCGGCTGCATTGCCATTTTCGTGGAGTACGCGGGTAGTATAGGCATCCAATGCTAGATCAAATGGTTTGCTATTCAGGGCGTAAGCAAGAAAATGAATGGAGCTGAACCATGCATTAGAATGAATTTCCCCCATACGTGGGCCTGACATATCAATGGCAAGAGGCATATCAGTTGCCTCTAGTACTCCACCTGCATGCAGCCGGTTCAAGAGAATCCTTTGCATAGTAGAGCCATCGGCATAAGATGTAGTGCAATGCAATACACGTTCTGCAGTCCTAAAATATGCGTCTAATTCTGCTGGATGAATAGGCCAAGATTGAAGTTGAAACTCTGCGGGTCGAGGACAAGCAGCATTCCAAAACAATGTTCTCCCGCCGAGAGCAAACGTTAACCTAGCTCCTGAAAATTCCGGAAGCCGCTCCCCGATAGGAGTAGAATTATCGGGCCATAATTGATCACGCATACGGTCGACATTCATGGTGGGGATATTTAATGCATGCGAATGAAATAGTTTATTCCCTTTTTCAAGAATCCCAATTCGCTTTGCCCCTTGGTTTTTCCATAACTCGCATAATCTATATAGCATCGCTCCCCCACCTGCGCCACTCCCCACAATAAGCACGTCATATTCTGTATTGGCCATTTCATCGAGCGATTTGGTAGGTATCCAATTATTAGGGTACACCCACATATGGATCATTCCTCTCCATCTTAGAGTCCACACCATTTTATTACCCGCTTCTTGTCTCATATTCCAAATTCAATAAGCATTCTGCTCCCTTTATTTTAATATCTTGATTTCGAGATAATTTATGTTATACTAACTTTTATAAAGCAGCTTATCATTAATTATTATTAGAAAAGGAGAGCAGCGTTCCAATACGAAGGTCTTCTAAATTGAAAATGAGGTTATGGGAAACAATAAAAATAAATGCAAAAGGAGCAATTATCATGGAGAAACATACAACAGGTATTCACCACATCACGGCATTTGCTAGAAACGCGCAAGAAAACATCGATTTTTATGCAGGGATACTAGGTATTCGTCTTGTAAAAAAGACAGTGAATTTCGATGCTCCTGAGGTGTATCATTTTTATTTCGGGAATGAAAACGGAAGTCCCGGAACGATTATGACATTTTTCCCTTGGGAAACGGGACGGAAAGGCCGTGTCGGAGGCGGACAAGTGGGAGTGACTTCGTTCGTCGTGCCTACGGGCTCCATGCACTTCTGGGAGGCGCGGTTGCAACATTTCGGTGTGCAAACAACCCGAACAAACAGATTTGGCGAACAATACTTGCAATTCTCGGATCATGACGGGCTGCAGCTCGAAATCGTGGCACGAGAGGATGGTCCGAATAGCAAATGGTCTTTTGGAGGAATCCCGGTGGATAAGGCCATTAAAGGGTTCGGAGGTGCTATATTATATAGTACTCAACCGAAGGCAACCTCTGAATTGCTTGAGAACGTGATGGGACTCGAAAAGATAGGAGAAGAAGGAGACTGGATGCGCTTCAAAGGGAGCGCCGATCTTGGCAATGTAATCGACATTAATATCGCACCAATGGAACGCGGGTCGGGCGGATACGGTACCGTGCACCATATCGCATGGCGCGCCACAGACTTTGCGGATCATGAGGAATGGAGAGAGCATGTTGCGCAATCCGGATATCACCCAACTCCGGTCATCGATCGTCAATATTTCAATGCGATCTATTTCCGCGAGCAGGGAGAAATCTTATTCGAGATTGCTACTGATCCTCCAGGATTCACCCGTGACGAGACATTTGAGGGACTGGGTACGAATTTGAAGCTGCCTGCACAATATGAACCGCACCGTGCACAAATCGAGAAGCTCCTGCCACCTATCCAGGTACGTGAATTGGAGGGGAAATAAATCATGCAGCATATTTTCCAAAAAGGCACGGATCCTTCGAAGCCTACACTCGTCCTGCTCCACGGTACCGGCGGAACTGAGCATGATTTGCTTCCGGTAGCGCAAATCGTATCGCCGGAGTCATCAGTACTGAGCGTTAGAGGGAATGTACTTGAGCACGGCATGCCCCGCTTTTTCCGCAGATTAAGCGAAGGCGTTTTTGATGAAGAGGATCTGATCGTTAGAACCAATGAGCTGAATGAATTTCTGAATGAAGCAGCGTCCAAATATGAGCTTGATCGCAACAACTTCATTGCAGTCGGTTACTCCAATGGGGCCAATATAGCTGGAAGCCTCTTATTTCACCACCAAGGTTCCCTAAGAGGAGCAATACTGCATCACCCTATGGTTCCGCGTCGCGGGCTGAAACTGCCCGACCTGTCCGGTACGCCTGTATTTATCGGTGCAGGAACGAACGATCCGATTTGCGCACCGCAAGAGACGGAAGAACTGCAGACGCTGTTAACCCAAGCAGGTGCACATGTAACCGTACATTGGGAGCAGCAAGGCCATCAATTAACGCATTCTGAGGTTCATGCAGCCTCATCTTGGTTGCAAAGCCATATTAATCAGGGGTGAGCCCATGTTAACCATTTATCCGGAGGAGCAAACCGAGCGGGATAATTATAAACTGCTCATCGGCAGTATCCTCCCGAGACCAATTGCTTTCATCACAACATTGTCAGTTGAAGGCGTATTAAATGCCGCACCTTATAGCTATTTCAATATCATTTCTGCCGATCCGCCCATGATTTCTGTATCCGTTCAAAGGAAAAATGGCGTTCGCAAAGATACTTCTAGAAATATGATGGAAACAGGTTCGTTTGTTGTTCATATATCGGATGAGGATTACATCGAGGCAATCAATCTAACCGCGGCCAATCTTCCGCCTGATGAGAGCGAAGTGGACTTCGCTCAACTTACTTCCATCCCAAGCACCATAATTAAGGTTCCAGGGATTGCCGAAGCCAAAATCCGCATGGAATGTACGTTAGAGCAATCTCTTGCTCTTGGCGGAACGCCTTCGTCTCCAGCATGTGATCTCATTATCGGGAGAGTCGTGTGCTTTCACATTGCGGAAGAATTGGTTGAGGGCGGGCGTATCGATGCACAACGATTAAAGCCTGTGAGCCGACTAGCCGGTAACAACTACTCGAAGCTAGGTGAAATCTTTAGCATTGATCGACCCAATTAATTGATAGTTTTGAGTTCGCAATCCTACAAATCAATGAATCACAATATCTTTAATCATAGTAAAGGCTGCCAATCATTTTGGCAGCCTTTCTTCACGTATTGATATTTTTTCATTTCCTACAAAAAAAATCGGAATTTAGTGTTTACAAGAATCCGATGTTGAGTTATATTTAACATAACTTCCAGATATTACTTGCAAAACTATCAGAGGAGTTGAATCCGTTTGAAGAAATTGCTTATGTCATTATCAGTACTGGTCGCCCTGGCTACAGCAGCACCTGCATATGCTTCCACTGCACCTGTCGATGCTGTCAAGCCTGAGGTTCAACAAACACAGAAGTTCGTTAAGTACTTTGCACTTCGTCCCAATGAACTGAGCTCACTGGAAGGGATCTATTTGAAGAAAGGCCAACAGCTTACGGTCTATGCACAAGGGAGCTATTCGTACTTTTCGGTATATGACTCGAGCAATCATCTCGGGACATTTTTCAACAGCAATGTAGGAAGAATTTTCACTGCGACTGAAGACGGGTATCTGTATTTGCAGTTTGCGGCACCTTCCACCTATACAATCAACCACATCACGGCTACTTATTTCATTAATTGACCTTAGGTTGATATAATACCGACCACATTTCTTGCAAAAACAAGAAATGGATCTGCTAGAAATGAAGACAGCGGCAGTTATGGACATAATTAGTCCACGGCTGTCGCTGTTTTTGTGGTTAAGAAGTGAACATTAGTATTTCATGAACGTAACCATAAATTTCGTATACTCGTATCTCACACTTTCCACCTTAATCAAGGCTTGATGCGCTTCGATAATAGATTTGGCTAAGGCCAAGCCAATCCCTACCGAATCATGCTTTTTGGAGCCTTTAGCTTTGTAGAATCGTTCAAAAATATGCGGCAATTCCTCAGCAGCAATCCCTTCTCCGAAGTCTTGAATCACGAGCTCTGTATAAATCGGTGTATCTTCAATTGCAATCTTAATCTTCTCACCCGGTTCGGAGTGTTCTATCGCATTCTTCAGCAGATTCAATAATGCTTCCTGCATCCATACTTTATCGTGAACAACGACTACTTCCTCCGGGGTATGCCAATCAATCGATATATGCTGATTGATAATCATGCTCTGTAAGCGATCTAGAGCATCCTCAATGGTCTCTACTAAATTGGCCGGTTCTTTCTCAAATGAAATAGCTCTTGCATCGATTTTTGCTACCTTCAACAAATTGTGAATCAAGACATTCATTCTTGAGATTTGCACATCATTATTTCCCAACAGTTGAACTTGCTGCTGGCGCGGCAAGCCTTCATTCATCATCATCTCGTTGTAGATGGATATGGTGGAAAGCGGCGTTTTTAATTGATGAGATATATCCTGCAGCATTTGTACTAGAAATGCTCTCTCTTCACGTAAATCCTGCATGCTTTTGCGAATAATATCTTTCATCGAACGAAAGGAAACTGCCAGTTTGGCGAGATCCCCTTCTTTGTTTTCATTGATGACAACCGAGTAATCCCCCTCGATGATTTTTTTGGCTGCCGAGGTAAGCTGTCTAATTTTATGGAAGATCATCTTGTGCTGCATGTAGCTTGCCAGAAGGAGCATACAACCGAAACACACCAATCCCCAATACATAAATTGATTATGGCGATCAATATGGTTATTTAGCAGCGGAAAAAGCTGCGATTCCAGACCCTCATATAATCCATACTGCCTTAAGATCTCTCTTCCTTTTTCCTGATAAGGAATGGAATCAGTCGAATGGCCCGTTAAGACCTTCATAATTACTGCTTCATTTTCAGGGTTTTGCTCAATCAATCTTGCAGTTATTCCCCCCCAAGATGCCACTGAATCGCTTTTCATTTGATTGTAGAACAATTGTTGTGCAATCACTTGATAACCTGTAAATAGCATGAACAGAACGGCTAGTATCACTATGTAGCGTTTCAACTCGGTAATTTTCATCATCTTACTCTCTATTCACATCCTTGCTCCAACGATAGCCCAATCCTCTTTGCGTCACAATGAACTGCGGATTTTTGGGATCACCCTCAACTTTGTCTCGTAAACGTCGAATGTATACGGATAGCGTATTTTCATCAAAGAAAACCTCATCTCCTTCTGTTATGTTTGACAGGAGTTCATCTCTCTTCAATGCTTTGTGCGCGTTCATCATGAACGTTAGCAGGAGCTTATATTCTAAATTCGTTACTGGTAGGCTGTCATGATTTTTGTACACCTTGACGAGGTTCATATCGATTTTGATATTTTCTGACGTTAAGATCGTTGAAGAAGCCCCAAGACGCGCTTGCTTGCGCAATTGCACTTTCACCCTGGACATCAGTTCCTTCACGCGAAAGGGCTTCGTAATGTAATCATCCCCTCCAATATCCAGTCCCATGACCACATTCGCTTCTTCATCAAGGGCGGTTAAGAAAATTACCGATGTATCACTGTGTTTTTTGAAATGCATACATAAATCATATCCATTTCCATCTGGTAGGCCGATATCTAGAATAATTAAATCAAAAGGTTGACGATCAAACTCTTGCTTCGCTTCTTTGACACTAGAGGCTTTGACTACCTCATACCCCTCATTTTTTAATGAAAATTCGATGGCTAGTCCAAGAGCTTCGTCATCTTCAACAAGCAGTATTGTACTCAACGTATGGCCCTCCTTCTCCTCTTTCTATTTCTGCCATAGGCCAACAAATCAGAATAGCCTGACTATACACATAGCCAGGCCCTTCGTATTATTCTTCCCTGATCACATCAATAATATTATCCTTTTGGATTTTTCGCAGCGGAATCAGAACCGATACATAACTGATGAACAAAGCGGCAGCAAATGTAAGGAGACAAGCCGCATAAGGGATCGTCCATTCAAGCTTCTTGATACCGGAAACAGCCACATATAATATATAAGAAAGTATACAACCGAAGAAGATCCCTTGTAAACTTCCGGACACGCCATATATGAGCGCTTCATAGATAATCATTTTTTTCAGATCTTTTTGCGACATGCCTATGGATTTTAATGCAGCCAGTTCTTTGCGCCTGATGATAATGCTGATTGTAATCGTATTGATGATATTCACACTGCCGATCAGAGAAATAACCGCAATAAAACCATATACGAGCACTTTAATCACAAGCTCTGATTCTTTCCTTGTTTTATTCTCGTCCAGCTGATTAACGATTGTAATCGAGTGATTGGTTCCAACGCTCTGCTGGATGTCCGCAACAGTCGCGCTAGATTGATCCACATCCTTCAAGTTGATTCGAAAACTAGCGTCCTGTTGGCTAACTTCAGATACATTACTAAGCGACTTCAACTGCTCCATAACTTGTTGTCTTGCTGATGTCTTACCATGTATATCATCTTGCAGATAGATGGTTAGATCCGATTTCGTGGACTCATTGTTCACGTATTTGGTTGCAAATGCAATATCCATAATCGACGAAAACGTAATAAACAATACACTGCTAATAATGATGGATAAGATGGTAATGGTATATCGATTTTTATTTCTCTTCACATTTTTTAGGGCCAGGCTCAATGGAAAAGACACTGGCTTTTTCAGCACCGTATTTTTTTGTTTCTTGATCGATTCTTTCCTTATGGATAACCTGCTGCTGATTGCCAGCAAGGGAGATATTCTGCCTGCAAAAAAAGCAGGATAATAGCTGGACGCCAGCACCGCTGTCAGGGGAATGAGCGAACTGATCAATATGATCGACCAATCGATATGAAAGAACGAGACGCTTGCACCCGTTTCTAATAACAGGTAGAAAATGAACTGTAGAGCTGCAAGTGCCAGGATGCTGCATACAATCCCAATCGGAATGGCGATAACAGCCAGCACAGCTGCTTCCCTCATGACGATGTGTCGAATCTGCTTGCGCGTCGCGCCGATGCTTCGGAGCAATCCGAACTGTTTCATCCGCTCAACGACACTAATTTGAAAAGCGTTATAGATGACGACAGCTGTCGCGACCACAACGATACTGATGACGATGACGAGCACAGCCAAAATTGAGCGATCCGACTGTGGCTTCAACACTCTGATCAATTCTTCATTGATAACCACATACTCATTGTCAGTGAATGATTTGATCTCGTCCAAAACTTCATTAAAGTTCGCGTTATGGTTGATTGTAATTAATATTTGGCCTTCTCCGATGGCAAAATCATGCTTATAGGTTAATAAGCGGCCAACTTTACTTTTCTGTGTAAACTCGCGATTGTCGAGCAACCCAACAAGTTTATAGGTTTCTCCATCCAATTGAAATGAATCACCGAGCTTAAGATTTTTATTAATATAAGGAAGAGTCCATGAATCTACAGCCGCCTCATGCTCATTTGCAGGTAATTGGCCATCCAGAAGGCTATAGGGTAAAAACTCCATTGCACGTTGATCGGCGAAATTCATTTGTACCGAAACGTCTCCAACTGGGATGGTTTTGCCCTGAGACATCAATCCATACGATTCGATTTGGGGATTATATCTGATCTTATTCAGTATCGCTTCATCGTAATTGGATATGCCGACATGAAACGAAAACCCATTTAGCTTTTTGATGTTTTCAATTTGGGAGAGCTGTGATCCCTTCATAAACAGACCGATCGTGGAAATTAACGCTACTGAGAGTACGATTCCGACCAAGGTCAAGATGGTTCGCTTGATATTCCCTTTTAAATACCGGCTGCTAAGTTGTTTGTAACTGCTGATCAACTTCATCCTCCCCCAGTCTATGCCTTATTCGCAGCTAGCTGTTGATCTGAAATAATACTGCCGTCTTCGATCGTAATGACCCGGTCGGAAGCCGAAGCAATCGATAAATCATGCGTAATCAACACAATGGTTTGATTGTATTTCTTCGCTGTCAAACGTAATAAATCCATGACTTCCTTTGTATTTTTCGTATCTAGGTTGCCTGTGGGCTCATCGGCCAGAATCAAATGTGGACGATTGATAAGCGCCCTGCCGATGGAGACCCGTTGCTGCTGGCCGCCAGATAGTTCGGATGGCAGATGAGTCTTCCGTTCCTGAAGCCCTAAGGTTTCAATAATTTCATCGAGATACGTCGTATCTACCTGTTCATTATCTAATATCATAGGCAACGCGATATTTTCCTGGACATTCAATACCGGAATCAAGTTAAAGAATTGAAAAATAAACCCGACCTTCCTTCTTCTGAATATCGAAAGCTCATCGTCCGAATAACCGTAAATACTATTTTCCCCGATGAATACTTGTCCTGAGGTCGGCCGATCCAATCCTCCTAATATATGCAGCAGTGTGCTTTTCCCCGAGCCGGACACACCTACGATGGAGACAAATTCTCCTTGCTGAATCGAAAGGTTAATCCCTTTTAACGCGTCTACCCTGCTATTGCCTTCGCCATAGCTCTTCACTACATTTTCCATGCGTACAACTTCCATACTGTCACCCACTTATCATGTAAAGTTCAAACTCTTACACTTAATTTTGAACATCTACAAAGTTTACTTTGTCTTCGCTATCAGGATACACACTTCTGACTTCATCCAAAATCTTGTTCACCTTCTCTTTATTTTTATAATCGTAGCTGTATCTTTGGAAATGAATTAATGAGAGCGTTGACTCTGCTTCCTTTAATTTGTTGTAAGTTTGGTCGTCAACAATAACAAGATCCATAGTTGGCATATACCCGATCCACGCCTGATGTTTCACATACTGTACGGGCACCATCTGACCATTCAAATCAATTTGACCATTCTTCGTTTCGTCAAATAAAGAGAATAACAGATTTTGACCATCCGATAATTCTTTGATGGAGGTAACTGGATCTGAAAGAATAGACACACTGTCAGGTTCTTTTCTGGCTCTAATAATCCCCTTCTTCATGAATTGCTCAGCTGTAGAACGAGTAATAACCGAATACTTCTCAACTCGAGTATCAAATTCCATACCCAATTCCTTCTGATCCTCCTCTGACAATTTCTTGGATATTGTTGTTGTTACCAGCTTCAGTTTGTAATCGATCATTTCTTTGCTTATATCTTTGTACTTCTCTTTGACTTTGCTCACATCTTGATTCGTTCCAATCACTACAATTCCATCGGCCGGTTGCGATGGTCCTTCTATATATCGTTTTACCCCAAATCCTATTCCTGCAAAAATAGCGATAACCAACACGAAACCAATTATTTTTTTCATCATGTCTGCTCCTTTTATCAAATTCATCTGATGTCTGGATTATAGATGACTTTGCTTCTCAAGTTAATGACTCTTGTCTAACCATTTTCATCATCTTCCTTACTTTTTAGTAAGAATCGAAATGAACACGTGACTTTTCCAGATAAAAATAGCGACAGTCATGGACCAAAATCGCCAGACTGCCGCTGTTTTATGTGTTTACGGACTTCTCTATTGAATACCACGCACATCAAATCGAACTATTCACTCGGCATAAAGCCAGATCCAAAAGCTTTCCTCATCTTCTGTTGAACAAGAAGCGCATCTTCATAAGAATCAGCCGTGACAATAAAGTCCACATTCTCCTTCATCTCTTTGAAACACTCTATGTTTATATCCTGAAAATCATCATCAAACCAAATCATGCCTGCCCAGATAGCTCCTTCCGCTTTATACTTTTTTAGGTCTGGGCTATGATAAAGCAAACTTCCTGAATTAATCCCTTTTATTTTTTCAAATATATACGTATCTAATGATATATACTTGTTCGAAATATCGATGCCGTCAATTCGAATGGAACCTACGAATTTATGTTGTCGTAGAAAAGGCCGAACGAATGTCCCGGATATGTAAATCGAGGTTTTCTTAAAAGATGAAGGGTCTTTCTCATTATAAGTTATAGCAGATCGAACCACATCGATCTTCTTAGGAAATTGGTAGACTTCTAAGAATATGAACGTTGGGATTCCAAATACAATTAGCACTGATAACAAGATGATTAAGGTAGTTTTGAATGTATCATTCAAATGTGGTTCAACTCCTATATGAAGTAATATAGATGAAATAAATACATATTTAACTATTCCGCTCAGAACTTGGAATCCCTTCAACCTCACTGTTTGATTAAGATCTATATGCTAATCATTTGGTCATATGAAAAAAAGCAAAAGAAGCCGATTTTCTATTTCAGAAAATCGGCTTCTGTCTCTATGCAGTAGCACTTCTAGTTGCTATGCGTTTACATTGCTTACTCACTCGAAATTCGTCTGCTCACGATAACCATAATAGCTGCCAGCACGAAGAAGTACATAGGCATCGTCACTAATGAGTCATTATGCAAATAGCTCATTCCGCTCGTAATCAGACTCACGATGAGATAATACCCTAATCCAAAAATAGCTCCTGCTGTCCCCAATACATCGCTGTAGCGCACTAGCGCTAAGCTTAGGCAGTTCGGAATGGCCATACCAATCCCAAGCAGAAGGATGAAGACGCAGGCGACAAATACACCCATGCACAACAGCGACGAGCTTAATCCACTAAGCGTAAAGCCGACCAACGCTCCAGCACCGAGTGCAGTTACGAGGCAACCGATCAGAATGATCTGCTCTGGCTTGTAAGTGGACAATAGTCTTTTCGACAGCATGGCTCCTATTATTGAAGACAACGCTACAAAAATACCAAAGAAGCCATAGATGCCAGGCGTCATCTCAAAGTATTCAATAAAAACGAAAGGCGCTTCTGCATAGTAACTGAACAGAATGCCATTCGTTGCGCCGATTAGAAAGCCAAATGCCCATACTCTGCCGTCTGCAATGAGGCGCTTGGCGACAGATATTGTACTCACATTCGAGGTCGTCGTGGCAACTCTCGTCTCAGCTAAAGAAGCGAACGTGTACGCGAATATTGCCACACTCATCACGATAAGGGTTAGAAATACAGCCCTATAGCCTAGCGACTGGTCAACCCAGCCCCCAATCAGAGGCCCAAGAGCCGGTGTAAAGGCAAGAGCTGCTGAGATTTGAGCAAATACAGCATGACGCTTCGAACCGTCGATGCTTTCTCGCAATATCGTTTGCGTCACAACCGACCCTGTACTTGCACCGAATGCCTGAATGAACCGACTTACCAATAGCCATTCCACGGAGCCTGACAGGTAACAGCCTAGGTTACCGATTCCATATACGAAAATGCCCCACAGCATAGCAGGACGTCTGCCAATTGCATCCGATAACCTTCCCCAGCACAACACGCCAAATGCAAAACCAAGAAAATAAATGCTGAGCGTAAGCTGGATCATGTTGTTGCTTGCCTGCAATTGACTAGCAATGTCCGGCAAGGAAGGCGTGTATATCGTTTCACTGATTTGTGGAAATCCCACAAGAATAATAAACAAAAGCAATGATGGAGTTGAGATTTTTTGTGCCAAGTTGCATTCCCCCTATAATTTCGGAAATCTCAATTACATCATCGAAATGTCAGGGTATCGGGGGTTTGCATTTGATTAATCTTGCAAATGAGAGTGCCATAATAAGTGATCACCTTACAATGTTATAGGGGGGAATTCATAATATAACCCCCATTATAGCAAAACTTCTTAGCAAGAACCACCTATATCTACCCGTTCTAACTCCAATATGCTAGGCACCATTTAACTACGTTTCGATTTACCAATATTTACACAGGACAAATATGATAAAAATCACTCTATAATGTGAAATATGTCACAATCATTGTATTAATAATTGATTAAAATTGAAATGAGCATCAAACACATACCCTGTCAGTACGGAACAACACCAGAGATAACCGTAAAACAACGGAGATATTGAGTACATAGCTCACCCAACATCTGGTTTGCTTCGTCTGATTTCATTCGGGGGTATTGAAATTATGTTCATTTATAAAGAGATAGAAAGTGGAGGTTTTCACATGAGAAAGAAAGCAACAGCAACCATGATTCTCCTTCTGTCGCTCATGCTTATCATCGCAGGATGCGGCAGTAACGGGAACCAAACGCAGGGTCAAGACAATGCAGCAAAAACGGAGAAACCAGAAACAGAAGCTGTGTCCGGCGCTTCTAAAGCGAGCTATACCCCTATCGATCAATTGAAAGACAAATATGACATCATCATCATCGGTGCTGGCGGAGCGGGAATGACGGCTGCTCTTGAGGCCAAAGCCAAAGGCATGAATCCGGTTATTTTCGAAAAAATGCCGGCAGCTGGCGGAAATACGATGAAATCCTCTTCGGGTATGAATGCATCTCAGACCAAGTTCCAAAAAGAGCAAAGCATTGAAGACAATAACGACCTCTTCTTCGAACAAACATTAAAAGGCGGTCACGGTACGAACGACAAAGAAATGCTTCGTTACTTCGTAGACAATTCCGCAAGCGCAATCGACTGGTTGGATTCCATTGGCATTCGCTTGAACAACCTTACGATTACTGGCGGTATGAAGGAAAAACGTACACACCGTCCTGAAGACGGATCTGCTGTTGGACAATATCTCGTCAGCGGCTTGGTCAAGAATGTACAGTCCAAAGGAATTCCGGTTTTCGTAAATGCGAAAGTTACTGATATTACAGAAAAAGACGGAAAAGTGAACGGCGTTAAAGTCCTCTTCGAAGAGAAGGATGAGAAGAACATTGCCGCAAACGCAGTTGTTGTCACAACAGGCGGTTATGGTGCTAACATGGACATGATCTCCTCTGTTCGCCCTGATTTGAAAGGTCTCGTAACAACGAACCAAATCGGCAGCACTGGTGACGGCATTACGATGATTGAGAAGCTCGGCGGCGTAACTGTAGATATGGATCAAATTCAGGTTCACCCTACTGTACAGCAAGAGAAGTCCTATCTTATCGGGGAAGCAGTTCGCGGTGAAGGTGCAATCTTGGTTGATAAAGACGGCAAACGATTCACGAACGAGCTGGATACTCGCGATAACGTAACGGCAGCAATTAATAAACTGTCTGACAAAGCAGCTTACCTTGTATTTGATTCTGGCGTGAAATCCCGTGCAAAAGCTATTCAACAATACGACAAAATGGGATTTGTCATCCAAGGCGAAACGGTTGAAGATTTGGCCAAAGTAATGGGCGTTCCGGGCGACCAGCTCAAAGCTACACTTGATACATGGAACGGCGCGGTGAAAGACAAAAAAGATGCTGAATTCGGCAGAACAACAGGCATGGACAACGAATTGTCCGCTGGACCATTCTATGCAATCAAAATTGCTCCTGGTATCCACTACACAATGGGCGGCGTAAAAGTCAACACAAACACCGAAGTTGTAACCAAGGATGGCAAGGCTATAACAGGTCTCTACGCAGCAGGTGAAGTCATCGGCGGCCTGCACGGCGAGAACCGTATCGGCGGGAACTCCGTTGCAGATATCATTATCTTCGGTCGTCAAGCAGGTATTAAATCTGCTGAATTTGTAAAAGCACAATAAAGCTAGTATATCTCCCCCCTCAAACGCTTGGGCTCTTCGTAGTCCAAGCGTTTTATTTATCTGTACACACTCTCCTTCCAATGATCACCCCCTCTTGACGCTGGGAAAGTGACAGTTTGCTCGAATAATAAGCAATTAGAACTATTGATTGTAGACCTTTGTTCCTCTACTATCTAGCTATGATTTCCTTTCATTTGTGTGAATAAAAAGGAGTGGGATGAATTGAGAAAAGCACTAGTCGCTTCTCTAACTAGCGCTGCATTACTAGTCGGCCTAGGCACTGGCGTGTATGCAGGCACCAACCTGAAGAAGATTGAGGCTTACTTGGACAGCACTGCTAAGGTGAAGGTGAATGGAAAGGCAGTTCAGTTCAATGATGACAAGGGATTGGCACTGCAACCGATTAGGTATAACGGCAACGTATATGTACCGGTTAAAGGCATTGGCAGCGCATTGAATGTTGCTGTTGCCATCGACTCGAAAACAAATGAAATCATTGTGGGCGAAAAAGTAAACGGCACTCCTCTAAATGCAGAAATTTTTTCGAACTCTTACTACTCCAAAGACCCTGCACAAACGACCTACAGCGGCAAAAATTATAAGGAAGTCATCTATGATCATTCCGATAGTTCGCAAGCGCCATCCATCATCGTCACTCCTAACAAAAAATATCAGAAGATCGTCATCAAGCTTGCTGCAATAGATCAAGAGTTAACGAATATCGAGATTTCCGATCTTGACAAGAACGCACTGCTAAAGAAAGTAGATTCGATTCTTCCTGAAGATGGTCTCAAAGAAATTGAAGCCAATATTGGCGGTGTTAAAAATGTCGTTATCAGCTTCCAAGTCAAGGGCGGCGGTGGATACTTTATTCCACTCATCGACTCCTATTATAAATAATCGTATACATAAAGGATGTGCTGCGGCACATCCTTTTTCTGAACATAATGTTTCTGCTTCATATACAAAATAAATAACCGGCCGCTATTTCTAGCAACCGGTAATACAATGAAATCCCTATTCTCCATGCGATTATAGCTTGAAACGATTCACCATCTCCTGCAGTTCTTCCGCCATTTGCTTCAACTGCCCGATCGAAGCCGAAATGGTCTCTACAGAGGCAAGCTGCTCCTCAGATGCAGCCGCCACCGATTGTACGGTGGAAGACGTATCCGCTGCAATCTTCGCCATTTCGTCAACTGAAGCCGTAATCTCCTCAGTACCTGCTGACATCTGTTCTGTCGCAGCTGAGGTCTCCTGCACTTGCCCTGTCACTTGCTGCACCAGCGCCATGATATGCTCGAACATCTGCCCTGCCTGCGCAACTGCCTTCATACCTGACATAACATCCTGACGTACATAAGCCATTGCATTTACCGTTTCCTGTGTGCTGTTTTGCATTTCCGCAATGAGCTCGGCTATTTGCTTGGCAGATTCACTAGACTGTTCAGCCAGCTTGCGTACCTCTCCAGCAACGACTGAGAACCCTCTGCCGCTCTCCCCGGCTCTCGCTGCTTCAATCGAGGCATTGAGCGCAAGAAGATTCGTCTGCCCTGCAATATTCGTAATAACATCAATAATGTTCTCGATCTGCTGAGAATGATCATGCAGCTGTTCAACAGCAGATTCCGTTGTTTGTACGGATTGGTTAATTGACTTCATCTGCTCCATCGCATCGACGATCGTTGCATTGCCCTGCTCAGCTTGTATGGCCGAATGATTGGCCAATTCCGCAACGCTCGATGTATTTTCGACAATCGATTGAATACCGCGTGCAAATTCTTCAAGCGCAATCGCATTTTCCTCCGATGCTGTCTGCTGCAGCTGCGCACCCGATGCGACCTGTTCCATTGAAGCGGCAATATGCTCTGTCGCTTGCGCCGTTTCATTTGCATTGTCAGAGACTAAGCGTGAATTGTGAAGCAGTTGCACCGAACGCTCATGCACCGTGCTCATAATCGAGGACAAACCGTCCATCATCTTGTTGAAGTCCTTCATCAGCACCCCAATCTCATCCTTCGAATCATAGGAACCGCGAACCGTGAGATCTCCTTGTTGTGCTTGCTTCATCAAGGTTTGCATTTGTCGAAGCGGCTTCACAATCAGATTGGCGATCACATATCCAACCAGCACGCATACAAGCAGTGAAATCATTCCGATGATTATGTTCGTCGTGGTGGAAGACTTCGTTAGCTCCGTTGATTTCTTCGCTTGCTGATCCGCCAAATTTTCATTCCACTTTACAAGCTCGGTCAACACTTCTTGTACCTTACTTCGAGACTCGCGTACATTGCTTACGTAATAGTCATATGCCTCTTCGTTCTTATTCGCGATTGCCAACTCTATAGCACGAATATTACTATCGCGATATGGCTTTAGCGCCTTCTCATACTCAGCTACGAATGTTTTTTCCTCATCTGTTTGCAAGACTTCCTTATATTTCTTCATGAGTGTATCACTTTCACCACGGAAACGAGCAATAGATGCTTTGAGCTCACTATTCCGCCGATCATCACTGCTTGCCATTAATTCGAAAATGGCGGAGTCAATGGAACGGTTATTCACCATAATCTGCTTCACCCACATGATCGACATCAGATTATGCTTGAAAATGGTGTCGTTCTTATGATTGATCTCGTTCATGGCGCGATACGAAATCGACGTACTTAATGCCAGCAGCAAAATGCCGACACCAACCAGTATAAAAATTTTAATTGAAGTGTTCAGGTCTTTAAATCTAAACTTCATGCTTTCTCTCCCCTCTAGTTAACTTTATCATTATCGACAAAATCAGACATAATTTTTATAGATGTTATGACTTTTTATCTGTTTTTCTGAAAACTTACTGCAAACACATCATATTCAAGGCACTCTGATGGTCAAGTTAACACAACAAAAGACCCATCATTGAACGTACGCTGCCAGCAGCTGCAATCCAGCTCTCGCACGTATATTCATGATGGGTCTCGTCTACAAAAAGAGAAGTAATTTGAATTTGTGATCGTAGAGGATCATGTTCACTTGCTGCATCTTCATTCAGGTGAAGGATGGCCATCTCATTTGAAATGAAATCGGCTTCTATCCATGCATCCCTGCCGCATACTTAAGCTTAATCGACATATTGTGCACACACCGCAAGTAACGTATGGTTCCTGTATTCGCACGCATAATGACCGAATGCGTCTCCACACGCTGACCAGGTAAGTTACGAACCCCATTCAGCAAGTCGCTATTCGTGATGCCCGTCGCTGCAAATATGATATCGCCTGTACCTACAAGCTGTTCCATTCGAAGCAATGAATCAGGCTGTTGAATCCCCATCCGCTTGCAGCGCTCTAGCTGTTCTCGACTCTGCACCATGAGCCGACCCTGCATTTCTCCGCCAAGACAGCGGAGAGCTGCTGCAGCCAGCACGCCTTCCGGTGCTCCGCCAGAACCGACGTACAGATCAACGCCACTCTCGATAATTGCCGGTACAATCGCACCGGATACATCCCCATGATCAAGCAGCTTAATCCGAACTCCACTGCTGCGTAGGGCTTCAATAAGTTCACGATGGCGATCTCGTTGAAGAATCATGACCGTGAGATCTTCTACAGACTTGCCCAGCCTTGCTGCGGACTTCTCCAGTGTTACCTCAATCGGATCATCTAAATTGACGTGGCCTGCGAGCAGCGGGCCTACAGCTAGCTTCTGCATATACATATCTGGAGCGTGCAGAAGATTGCCCCTCTCTGCAATAGCGATGACTGACATTCCGTTATTTAATCCATTCGCAACAACTTCTGTTCCTTCTAGCGGATCCACTGCGACATCAACATCCGGCCCGAAGCGGCTCCCAACCTTCTCTCCAATATAGAGCATTGGTGCCTCATCCATTTCACCTTCACCGATTACAACCGTCCCATTAATCGGAACGGAATCGAACATTTCCCGAATAGCAGAGGTAGCGGCATAATCCGCGCCATGCTTGTCACCCCGGCCGATCCAGGAGGCTGACGCCAGAGCGCCTGCCTCTGTAACACGTGCGATTTCCAGAGCTAGCTGACGATCCATCTCCACTTCTCTCCCTTTTATCTACGACAAGTTGATTTCACTCACGTAATCAAATCCATGACAATGCCTGCAGTTTCCTCAATTGCTTTATCCGTCACATCGATGACAGGGCAACCTAATCGGTCGAACAATGAACGGGCATATTCCAATTCCTCGACGATGCGATCGAGCGAAGCATATCTAGCTAAGACAGGAAGCCCCATCGTCTTCAGCCGCTCAGAACGGATCTTCAATAGATGCTCAGCGTTCATCGTCAAACCGATTATTTTACTTGGGGAGATGCTGTACAAGTGCTCCGGCGGCTGAATTTCAGGCACTACCGGGTAATTGACAACCTTCTTCCCCTTATGAGCCAAGAAGACGCTCAATGGTGTTTTGGAGGTGCGAGAGACCCCTAACAGCACAATATCCGCCTTCAGGATCGCATGCAGATCCTTGCCATCATCACACTTGACAGCGAACTCCACGGCTTCAACGCGCTGAAAATAATCGGCATCCAAACGATGCAGCAATCCTGGCATTCGCTTCGGCTGATCCGCAAACGTATCGACGAAAGCTTGAATCATCGGCCCCATAACATCCACAGCTCGAACATTTAGACGGATTGCATGCTCTTTAATGGCTTCCCGCAATTCAGGCTGAACGAGCGTATACACGACAAATCCTCCGGATTCGGCAGCCTCCTCCATCAACATGCGGAGCTCTTCCTCATTGCGCACATTCATATAGCGCTTAATCCTGATTTGCGGCGCTTCGAATTGGCGTATTGTCGCCTTCACTACAGCCTCTGCCGTCTCCCCGACGGAATCTGAACACACGGTTATCGTATATGACGCGTTCCCCATACGCTTCGTCCCCCTGCTAATCCTGGTCTACTTTGTCGAGCATCAGCTTGATGATCGTCGTCTTCGTTATTCGTCCTACGACATTCCCTTCCAGATCAGAACGATTCTCTGGGTAAGATACGACCGGAAGGCTGTCTACTTGGTGATGTATCATTTTACGCGCAGCTTCCAATACAGATTCCTCTGGCGTAATCGTTACAATATTCGGTTGTCTGGTCATCACCATGCTGACAGGCATCGAGGACGCATTCGGATTGCCTAATGTAACCTTAAGTAAATCCTTGCGCGAAATGACACCTGCAAGCTTGCCGCCTTCATCGGTTACAATGAGACTGCCGATATTCTCTAGGAATAAGGTGACAACCGCATCCTGTACTGTCGTCTTCACATCAACCACAACTGGCATGCCCTGAACCTGTCCGACCTTCATGTTGCGCAGGACGTAGGAATCCGACTCCTTCTTCTCCGCCTTCTCCCCGAGAAAATAGCCTACCTTGGGCTTTGCCGCAATATAATCGAGCATGACCAGCAAGGATAAATCCGCACGAATCGTAGGTCTACTGACCGTCAACATCTCCGCGATTTGTTCTCCCGTAATGGGGGCATGCTTCTTGACGATTTTAATAATTTCTAACTGTCTCGTTGTTAGTTCGATAGCGCATCCCTCCGTTTCATGCTATAAAGGTCGCCTTGAATCACGATCCCTGCCCATACGTGAAATACGTAGGATTCTGTTCATCATCTGACAAGATTATAGCATTCTGGGCGGACAGTGCGTAACTCCTGATTGCAGAAGATCACGCACTCCGCCCCGTAAGTCATGCGCAGGGTTATAAAGTCAAGCTAATCATACCGCTGCTTCTTGTGATGATTGATCTACTGGCCGTTCTCCTGCATGTGATTCTGCTTGTCGCCTTAATGCGCCTCCCAGACGGATCTGCGCCTGTGCCGCTGCAATACGAGCGACTGGAAGCCGATACGGAGAGCAGCTAACATAATCCAAGCCGATCTGATGACAGAACATAATGGATTCATAGTCACCACCATGCTCCCCACAAATGCTGGTCGTGAGCATCGGGTTAACGGAGCGGCCTTGATTGACCGCCATCTCAATCAGCTTCCCAACACCTTCCGTATCCAGCACTTGAAATGGATTATGAGGAAGCAGCTTATTTTCCACGTAATGCGTTAGGAATTTTCCCTCCGCGTCATCTCGACTGTAGCCAAATGTCATTTGCGTCAGATCATTCGTACCGAAGGAGAAGAAATCCGCCGAACGAGCAATTTCGCCTGCTGTTAATGCCGCGCGAGGCACTTCGATCATCGTTCCTACCTTATACATGCAATTACGTCTCTCTTCACCCAATACCTGTTCCGCCACGAGATCAACAATGTTACGCAGGAATTGCAGTTCATTAACGTGACCGACAAGTGGGATCATAATCTGTGGCTGAACTGCAACACCATCACGAAGACAACGCAGCACAGCTTGGAATATTGCTTCTACCTGCATCTCATAAATTTCGGGGAACATAATTCCAAGTCTACAGCCACGCTGTCCAAGCATTGGATTCGTTTCTTCCAGATCCCGAACTCGGCGGATCATCCGTTCAAGCTCCTTGCGCTCATATTCCTGCTCACGTTCTTCTTCTCCCGAGGAACGAAGTGCATCCAATCGCTCTGTAAGCTCCTCAAGATTCGGGAGGAATTCATGCAGCGGAGGATCAAGCAGGCGAATGGTAACCGGCAATCCGTTCATCTCACGGAACATATCTTCGAAGTCTGCACGCTGCATTGGCAGAAGCCGATTCAATGCCAGCTGACGATCGATATCCTTATCTGCCATAATCATTTGTTGCACGATAGGCACTCTTGCCGGTGACAGGAACATGTGCTCTGTTCTGCACAGGCCGATACCTTCCGCACCGAATTCTCTTGCTTTGCGGGCATCAGCTGGTGAATCCGCATTCGCGAGTACCTTCATCGCACGAATCTCATCCGCCCATTGCAAGATGAGCAGCATCTCGGGTGATACATTGGCATCTTGAAGCTCAATTCTCCCCGGTATTACCTGTCCACTGCCGCCATCAATCGTAACCCAATCTCCCTCTCGAAGGACATTCCCCTCGGCGATCAGCTGACGCTGCTCCTCATCAATCTGCAGCGCTTCACAGCCGCACACACACGGCTTACCCATCCCCCGAGCTACAACGGCAGCATGACTGGTCATACCGCCACGCAGTGTTACGATCCCTTCTGCGGCAACAATACCATGGATATCTTCCGGTGTTGTCTCCATCCGAAGGAGAATAACCGACTTCCCTAGTCGCTTCCACTCATCTGCTGTGTCGGCGTCGAATACCGCTTGCCCACATGCCGCGCCTGGTGAAGCAGGAAGCCCAGTCGCGATTGCACGATAGCCCGCAGCTGTATGAAGCGAACGATGAAGCATATGATTCAGGTGCTGCACATCAATTCTCATTACGGCCTCTTCCTTGCTAATCAGGCCTTCCTTCACTAGATCGGCTGCAACTTGCAGGGCAGCTCTAGCATTGCGTTTGGCATTGCGGGTCTGGAGCAAATACAACTTCCCGTTCTCGATCGTAAACTCAATATCCTGCATATCCCGATATTGAAGCTCTAACTGCTTAGCGCATAAAGTCAGCTCCTCATAGGCATGTGGCATCGTTACTTCGAGCTGCGAGATCAAAACTGGCGTTCTTGTACCACCAACTACATCTTCACCCTGCGCGTTCATGAGGTATTCACCAAATAAGTCGGGTTCTCCTGTTGATGGGTTGCGTGTAAACAACACGCCTGTTCCACTTGTCTCCCCCATATTTCCGAATACCATCGACTGTATATTGACAGCAGTACCCTGATCGTGTGGGATGTGATGCACCTTCCGATATACCTTCGCTCTTGGACTCGACCAAGACAGAAATACAGCTTCAACTGCTTCTTGAAGCTGCTGCTTCACATCCTGAGGGAATAGGCGTTCCGAACGCACTTCAATGAGCTGCTTGAACTTCTGAACAAGAGAACACAGCGATTCTTCCGTAAGCTGTTGATCCTCGGTGCACCCAGCGAGCAGCTTTTCTTGCTGAAGTATGCGTTCGAAATGGACAGCCTCGATATTATAGACAACAGAGCCATACATTTGAATGAAGCGGCGATAACAGTCATAAGCGAATCTGCGATTGTGCGTGAGCTTAGCCAATCCTTCTACTGTCTGATCTGTAAGCCCAAGATTGAGTATCGTATCCATCATTCCAGGCATTGATGTCACAGCGCCTGATCGAACCGATACAAGCAGCGGGCATTCAGCACTGCCGAATCGGCGCTGCTGCACTCTTTCCAGTTCCACCATTGCACGCATTACTTCATCCATTAATCCCTCGGGAAGTCGGCATCCATTGCTGTAATACTGTCTGCACATTTCTGTCGTTATGGTGAAGCCTGGCGGGACTGGGAGTCCCGCCTTCGTCATTTCAGCCAAATTAGCACCTTTGCCGCCCAGCAGCTCAGCATCCTCTTTGCCACCATTTCGGAACGAATTCACGCGCACACTTATCAAGCCGTAGCACTCCCCTCTTGCTCGCGGCACGCTTCTTTGTCACACACCATATATTTCGTCTTCACGCCATTCGTAGGCAGTGTATCAATAATGTCATCACAATATCGGCAAATGATTGTGCCCAAGTCGTTCTCTTTTACATACTGATCAATGAGCTCATCGATTTGGTTCCGCATGATTGTTCTACCTCCTCGGATTGGACGAACATATACTTAACGAAATCCGTTACACGGCATGCGTATGCCCATTCATTGTCATACCATGCCAGCAGCTTCACCTGATACCCTGATGTTTGAATTGATAACCCATCAATAATTGCAGATTTGTTGTTGCCAATATAATCGGAGGAGACAAGCGGCTCCTCGTTGTATTCTACATAATGCCCCATGCCTTCCTTAATCGCATTTGTAAATGCGCGGACGATGTCTTCCTTCGTAACTTCACAGTGCAAATGAGCAGTAAGGTCGACTAAGGATACATTTTGCACGGGAACTCGCAAGGACAGACCCTGAACCCGCTCCGCCAGATGGGGCAGAATATCCTTCAAGGCTTTGCCAACTCCTGTTGAAGTTGGAATAATGGAGCTGCCGCAAGCACGGCCTCTTCTCCAGTCCGAATGTGCATTATCCAGATGCTTCTGATCATTCGTATACGCATGAACCGTCGTCATCCAACCGTAGCCCAAGCCAAATTCCTGATCAAGTACATGAAGAAGCGGAGCTAGACAATTCGTTGTGCAGGAAGCAGTAGAAATAAGTGTATGCTCCTGCGGATCATATGCGTGCTCGTTCACGCCCATTACGATAGTACAATCCAGATCCTTACCTGGGGCTGTCACGACAACCCGCTTCGCTCCCGCTTGCAGATGCAGGGATGCTTCTGAACGACTCTTAAACTTCCCTGTTGCATCAACGACAACATCAATTCCGTGCTCTCTCCATGGCAGCAGTTCTGGGTTGCGTTCGCTTACTAACGGAATCCGATGTCCCCGAATGATAAGGCATTGATCTCCCGCTTTAATATCTTCCTCCCAGCGACCGTGAATCGAATCATACTTCAAGAGATGCGCCAATTGATCAGGTGCACAGGTAGAATTAATAAGGCCAAGTGATGCACCGTTTCCATTCATGAACAGACTGCGAATAACTAATCTGCCGATTCTTCCTGTACCACTCACACCGAGTCGTTTCAGCATATATCGTTTGAACCTCCTTTGCTCAACTCATATATTACGTCATAATAAATTGAAATTCAATATATAATACACACTATATTCGATTTTTTTTCCGTAATCAACGGTTTAAATGTGTATTATAATGAAAATTGGGTGCATATAATACGCATTATACACAACATTAAGCGTGTCTTAATGACCACAAACAACCGAACATTCCTAGCCATAGGCTAGATCCCACAAAAAAGATGACCTCTGATCCATTCAGAAGTCATCTTTTGTGTATTCCATAGTAAGAAAGTATATTTTCCGTCTGCTTCTCTAGCCTTTACTCACAACCGCCGTTACCTTCTCTTGTTCAAAGTACAAATGATCGTGGTTCTTGCATCCTGGGTTAAATGAGGTTCGACATATCGGGCACTCATAATTACAACTTAGATACTCATGAATCGTGAGCTCCGTATGGCAATTGCCACATAAAATCGCCTTCGTACCCCATTCCGCTATTGGCCATACCATAGGCTCGTGATCCTCTGCCTCCTCATGACAATAATAGCAGCCATAATACGTACCACAGCATTTGAACTTAATCGCAATTACGTCCACCTCTGAATGATAATGACGGCATCTCGTATTTGCGTCAATTGCGCCTTTCACCTGAATCATGCTCAACCCTCGCTTTAGGCTTTCTTCCTATTACTTTCTTAATGCTGTCTTCCAAATTAGCACGCTTCATATCTATCGCAAACATCAGGTATCGTGCTAACCCCTTGTCTAGTACTTTATCTCGTTTCTTCTTGTACAAGCATACCATATCTGTGAATGTTATTCCCTTAACCATAAGTAAATTGAAGAAAGACGGTTTTCTTTCTGAAAAATAGGTGAACACTGTTACCGACACGATATAACTCAAGGAGGTCAACATGAAGAAATTCGTATTCGCGTGCCTGCTGACAAGCTGTCTGCTGCTTAGCGCATGTGTAGCTAAGGAAACAATGGCCGGAGTGAAGTCTCCCAGTGTAAACGTAAATATAATTAACACGAAAGGAGATTCCATCGGTACGGCACAGCTATCTCAAGTCGGCAATAAGGTTCAAATGGCGATCGATGTCCAAGGTCTGTCACCAGGTAAGCATGGCATACACTTTCACGCGGTAGGCCGTTGCGATACCCCTGATTTCAAGACCGCCGAGGCCCATTTGAACCCAACTCATAAGGAGCATGGCTTTGAGAATCCGAAGGGCTACCATAGTGGCGATTTGCCAAATCTGGAGGTAGGCGAAGATGGCAAAGCTCAAGCCACCTTCACAACTGAGATGGTTACGCTGGAAAAGGATAAGCCGAACTCGCTGTTGAAGTCAGGCGGCACAGCGTTAATCATTCATGCACAGCCCGACGATTACAAGACAGATCCAGCAGGCAACTCAGGTGATCGCATTGCATGTGGGGTTATTCAATAGCAACTTGGTCATAACAATAAGGGGCTTCCATCCGTCATCCTTGATGATGTAATGGCAGCCCCTTATTATTTGCTAGACGCCATCTCCTATTTATGTGTAAATAGGTTTACCGCCTCATCCAACGATTTAAGCTGGCCAAGGGCCGAGTAATCTAACCATGGCTGCTGTTCAATCGCATGAACATTGCCGTTTTTAACCGCCTTTAGATGTTTCCAGATGGAGCTATCCTCCAACTCTTTGAACAGCTGCTGCGCAGCCTTGTCAGCAGATACCTCAAGCAGAATGTGATCAGGATCGAAATCCGGCAGCAGCTCGCTGGAGATGGATTGCGGCCCTTCCTTTCCTCGGCCTATACTTTCTAAGCCCTTGGCGGGTTTAATCCCCAAATCTTGATAAAGCAACGAGCCATAATTGCGATCTAATCCGTATACTCTGAGCTCTTTTTTCATGACGCGCAGCACTAACACCGTCTCGTCACCAAGCACTTGCTTGATAGATTCTTTTGCTGTAGCGGCTTTTTGCTTATAATCGGCAATGAACGCTTCGGCCTCCTTTTCTTTGCCTAACGCCTTACCGAGTTGCTGCAACTGTTCTTGCCAGGTCGATTGCTTGAAATTAAGCACAATTGTCGGCGCAATCTTCTCAAGTTCATCCTTGCCCTTTATCAGCTCTTCCTGCGCGATGATAAGGTCTGGTTCCACGTTCACGAGCGCTTCAAGGTTGGGATCTTGGGAATTCCCTAAATTTTGCGTATGTGGCAAGAGATCAGTTACATGTGGGAGAAAATCTTTACCTTTTTGCGTTACCGCTCCTATCGGGGTAATTCCTAAAGCAAGCAAGTCGCTCGTAAAAGGAATAGATAATACCGCAATCCGTTTGTCTGCTCCTGCAATATCAGCTGGCGGCTTCGTATCGGAAGTGGCCGTTTGAACCTGTAATGATTTCCCCGATTCACTCTGTTTATTTGAGGGCACTTGCCCGCTGCATGCTGCAGTAATCATTACGAGTAATGTGCAGATACAAGTAAGTATCTTCATGCGATGACGTGTAATCATGATGCCAAAACCCCTTTATATGTTGTTTAAATGAAAATGATAATCATTATTATGATCGAACTCTATCCATTAATCCATGCCATATCTTTAGATATCTATTTGTATAATTTTTATTTTGCAGCCATGAGCAGACTTACGGCCTCGCTGAGTTGACTTTCAATTGACCGTGGAGAATACATCATCCATTTGTCCCAATCCAACACATGCACATTACCATACTTCACGGCAGGGAGACTGCGCCAGCCTTCGCTCTGCTGTAACTCTTTTATGGAATCTCTCGCCCACTCTCCAGACTTCGTTACAAGGAACAAATAGTCCGTATCGCAATCAGATAAATTTACTGTGGTCGCAGACATCCAATTAAAGACCGTTCCAGGCAAGTGCTTATCTATTTCTCTTCGAATTTGTTCAGGTGGTGATAAATTCAAAGATCGATAAAACACATGTCCAATGTTGCGCGCGCCATATAGTTTTACTTTATGATCGACAAATGTAAGCAGCCCAACCGTACCTTCCCCGATCATTGCTTTTACTTTTTTTTGGTCGCGCTCGACTCGTTCTTCGTGACGTGCTATCCATTCATAAGCTTCATTTTCTTTACCCACAAGACGGGCAATCTCGCGCATGTGTCCGAACACGTCTAAACGCTTCCAAGGAATCGTTACAATGGGAGCGATATCCCCAAAATACCTGTTCATTTGCTGGGAAATGTGATCCTTGCACAAAATCATATCGGGCTTGTTCATCAATAACGTTTCTCGATATCGTTCCCACATTCGATCATAGACTGGCATAGACATCATTGGCGCTTCTTTATCGATATGTATGGCTAATGGCTTCACGCCCAGTGTTAAAAGATGATCTGTGTATGGCTGAGAGAGTGACACGATATGCATATGCTGCTGCTTCATATATGCGGTTGGTGCGATTCCGCTGTATGTCTTAAATCGCCTGCTGAAATAAAACTCATCCTTGTATCCGACATCTTGGGCAATGTCGCGTATTTTACCGTTTGGCTGCAGCAATTGCTTCTTCGCCTGATTCATGCGCAGATCGGTCAAATACTCGATTGGACTCTTCTTCATTTTCCGTTTGAATAGTTGAGAGAAATAAGAAGGATTCATACCAGCCTGATCTGCTAGCTTGGCCAAGGTAATTTGCGTGGAAAATGCCTGCTGCATGTACTCAATTGTGTAATCCAGCAAATTGTCGGTGCTCTCTAATTTCGTGGACGTCCTGTTGTCAAATATGACGCTTAATATATCATGTAGATAAGACTGATAAGGGGAATGAGCCATACCCGTTATATAGGGGCTGTCCTTGCATAATAATCCAATCAACCGTCTAATGCGATGCTGCTCGACCCGTATTTCCCCGCTAACAGGCAAAGTCAACTCCTTCTCATATACTCTTCTCTTATCGCTCCATTCCATTGCGCGATAGATGTCGAACTCGATTTTATAGAGGTGCAGTCCATGTTCCGCGGCGCATTCAGCTGCAAGTACGGATCCGACCGGCAATAGAAAAACAGTATTCGGCAGCAGCTCGGCAGCATCACATCCGTCGTTCATGTACAATTTTCCCTTACCGTTCACCACATACAGTAACATATGAGATATAAGCTCTTGTTTCGCCCATCGACTACCATCGTGAATCTCAACCTGCTCCATTTGTTTGATTTCCAACAAGGTCTTATGTAAAAAGGCGTTGTGTATATCCTCTTTCACTACTTTCCTCCTACTCCTATCATTCGTTAACCACGAATGTTTAATTAATAATGATTCTCAATATCAGGGACTTATTTTCTCATGTTCGTTTTCATTTGTCCATAGATGATGTATGATGACCGTTCAATAAACGTAAAAAGGCTGCCCCTTGTCACACTAGTGACTTGGGCAGCCCTTCGTTATTCAATTTAGAAGTCGAAATTGTCAGGATCTGGACCGACACGATGATGTTGATTCAATCCGTCAATGCGCTCCATCTCTTCTGGTGTCAATTCAAAATCGAAAATGGAGGCATTCTCTACGATCCGATGTTCCTTAATCGATTTCGGAATGGTAATGACGCCATGCTGCAGGTCCCAACGCAAGATTACTTGCGCAACCGATTTTCCGTGTTTGCTAGCAATCTCTTGCAATTCAGGTTGATCAAGCAGTTGTCCTTGCATTAGCGGAGACCATGCCTCAAACTGAATGCCTTGCTCCAAGCAAAATTCGCGCAACTCTTGCTGTGTCAAGCGTGGATGGAATTCAACTTGGTCGATCATTGGTTTGATTTCTGCATCCTTCATCAAATCTTGCAAATGATGAACGTGGAAGTTGCTTACCCCGATTGCTTTCACGCGGCCAGCTTTATAAAGGGTCTCCAACGCTCTCCAAGCATCTTTGATCTTGCCTTCTACCGGCCAGTGAATTAGATACAAATCCAAATATTCGAGACCGAGCTTCTTCAAGCTCTCATCATAGGCTGCAAGCGTAGCTTCATAACCCAAGTCCGCATTCCACACTTTCGAAGTGATGAACAAGTCTTCTCTCGCGATACCCGCTTCTTTCAATCCGATTTGGATTCCTTGTCCTACACCTTCTTCATTTCCATATATAGCTGCAGTATCAATACTGCGGTATCCATTCTTGATTGCTGCCGCAACGGAATCGACAACTTCGGAACCGTCATTCACCTTGAACACGCCAAGTCCGAACCACGGCATTGTCACTCCATTATGCAATGTCACTCTATCTTGTAAATTCGCTGCCATTTCACGTTCCTCCTAAGTCTTCTTCATAAGAATCCACCTGTACACGTCATGTGATCGGCGAATTTCGCCATAACGCGATACATGCATTATGGCTTACATGGAATCGAAATGGAAGTACGCACTTTGAAGTGTTCTAGTAACCTAGAAGTAACCTTGTTACCTTCAAGTAACTGTAATTGGCTCTGCCTGTTTTCTTTTAATTTCTCGGGTATACCTAACTATAGCATCAACATACCTACATAATTGTACGATTAATGCCATAAATCAAGAATTCCAAATTACATTATTTTGGTATGGTAATAACTATAAAATTACACATTGTGCTAGTAGTGTTATGGAGAGGAGAATTCATATGGATGTCATGGATGTGGAGTCTTTTTTGCAGCGTGAGAACAAGATTCTTAAAGAGCTAAGCGTAAAGATTGGTCAAGCAGGATGGATGGTAACTTCTACAGGTGAGGAATCATGGAATGATGCGTTGGAGGTTGCTCAAAATGAATGGAAGCGTTATTTATCAGATACAGAGCGGTTCGCCCTCATTACGAAGCACCTAGAGAATAAGCAGCTTACATCATTACAACAACGTCAGCTTACAGAGCTTCACCACTTGATGATCAATCAACAGTTAGATCCGCAGCTGGCTGAACGCTCTACTCGCATGACGAAGGAACTAGTGGACATTTTCAATTCCTACCGTCCTACCATACAGAACCAGCATGTATCGAATAATGATATTCGCACGATTCTGGAAACGAGTCTTGATCCGGAAGAACGCAAGCAGGCATGGCTCGCTAGCAAGCAAATCGGCAAGCAGGTCTGCGATCGCGCACTGCAGCTTATCCAGCAGCGCAATGAAGAGGCTCGCACACTTGGTTACGACAATTATTATCAGATGCAATATAGCGCGCAGGATCTCGATCTTGACGTCGTGTTTGCCTTAATGGATGAGCTGCTTGTCCAGAGTGAAGAACCGTATCGGCTCGTGAAGCAGCAAATTGACGAGGAACTAGCTCAAAAGTTTCGTATTACGGTATCGCAGCTTAGGCCGTGGCATTATTCAGATCCGTTCTTTCAAAGTACGCCTGCCGTCAGTGAATGGAGTATGGCTGAGTATTTACAAAATGAAAGGATGGAAGCCATTACAGCAGAGACGTTTCAAAGCATGGGGCTCAATATCACAGATGTAATCGCACGCAGTGACCTATATCCGCGCGATAAGAAATATCCATATGGGTATTGCACGGATATGGGACGTACGGGCGAACCACGCGTCATGATGAGCATGAATCCGAGCGAATTTTGGATGAGTGTGATGCTGCACGAGTTCGGTCATGCGGCATATGAGAAAAATATTGACGCAGCGCTGCCTTTCCTTCTACGCAAGCCTGCCCATACGCTTACTACCGAAGCGATTGCGATGCTCTTTGGCCGAATGACAAAGGATCAGGATTGGATTACCCGCTTCATCAAGCCGGAACCCACCGCCTTTTCATCCCATGCCTCTGCCCTGCGCGATACTCTTCAACGCGAGATGCTGGTCAGTATGAGATGGTATATTACATTTGTGAAGTTCGAGCGGGAGCTGTATGAGCGTCCGCATACCAATGTGAATGAACGTTGGTGGCAGCTCGTAGAAGAGATCCAGCACTTGCAAGCGCCAGAGGATACCCGGCATCCGGACTGGGCTGCCAAGATGCATTTCACGCTCGCTCCCGTAAGCTATCAAAGCTATATATTAGGTGAGCTGACCGCTTCCCAACTGCATCATTATATCATGACGAACATTTCGCGAGACTTGTTCTCTCTAGAAGCTGGAACTTATGTAAAGGAGCAAGTTTTCTTCCCTGGCGCGACATGGACATGGAATGATCTATTGAAACGTGCAACGGGCGAGCCACTTCATCCTAAGTATTTTGTCCAACAGTTCGTAAGCTCGCACTGCAAACAATAATACAACAATCGTACTCGTACATATGGGGAATGCAAGAGAGAATAATATCTCGCTGCGCATTCCCCTTGCACGTTCTAATGAGAAGTGATGTTCACCGGGTTCACTGGACTTCCTATTTGAACCGGATCAACTCGGCGGAATAAAAACGACGAATCTTGCAAAAAGGCATGCAAATACGTTTGTGCAAATACCTGTTCGGATTTCAGATTTTCCGTCTCTTCCGGATTTGCAGCATGATGACAGTAGTTCTCGATCATAAACATGATAAAAAAACACTCCACCTGCTGAATATAGCCGCTAGACAGCTTTTTCACATTTTCATATCCTGCAATAAACTGCTTGCGCTGCTTTACACCAAGTCCTAATAGTGCACCCGCCATATCATAAAGATAATAACCATAACCGCACCGACCAAAATCAATCGGACGTGGCTCTTCCCCGGTATATACAACATTCCCTGTATGCAAATCAGCATGAATCAGACCATATGTGTCAGCACTTCGTTCCATCCCGGCAACTTGAGCAATAACCTTATCGGCCGCTGCTTGATAGAGATCCCAACCTTGCTCGGCTAAAAATCGAGGGTAATATCGTTCGAGCTTCTTGAACTCCTTTCTAAAACTGTCAATGCCCCAGGCGGGACGTGTGAAATCAGAGGAAGGAACATAATGTGCAGCTTCCTCATGGAGTCGTGCCATCATCGTACCCGTTCGATACGCTTGGCTATCCGTTAATGCCATAGCATGCTCCCCTTCTACCCATCTCATCAACGTGACATCGGGCCTGCAATAACCCGTTTCCGTTTCCACTTCAATTACATAGGATCCATCCTTGCTCGCCACCCCAGTCGGCACTGTCAGCTCCGTCGAATGATGCAACATCTGAAGAAAGGCGAGTTCGGAAGCAATCTCATCTCGACTGCACCGATCCGAGTGAATACGCATTAGATAACGTTCTTGAGGAGTCGCTTCAATCATATACGTAATCGTATCCGACAACTGTATGAACTGGATTTTTTTCCATGCGATGTCATACTTCTGAATAGCATTTAGCGCCACATTTCTCGCACGTGCCAGCAGCACATGTTTCTCTTCGTTCGTGTCGAATTGAAAGAATGAAATCATTTTTCTCCACTCCAATATTGAGCATATTCGAGCACTTTGCCACATGAAGTTCGTGTCGAAGCTTGGATGTTCTTATCGAACTATTTCTCGGTCGACACATTCATAAGCTGCTCTTACAGCCTTTATTGTAGTAGGTGCACTCCAAGCAACATAGGGAATAAATCATTTAAAACAAACATTACAAACACGCTGCAAGAAGCTGCAACATGTTGCTAATAAAAAAGACTGCACCAGATCCCTCTGATGCAGTCTTTACATCCAAATCACTATGATTTTGTATATACAATCTTCTTAATGCTGTCCGAGGATAAGCAATATTGCTCTGCAAGCTCATCTACCGTTGAGCCCGTTGCAAAGGAATGACGAATAGCCGTGTTCCGCCTGTTCAACATCTTCCTGCTTCCCGATTGTTCGCCCCATTTCTTATGCTGCGACTTCGGCGCAGGGACATACAGCAGTCCGCCTTGTATATATTTTTGAATCTCTTGTATCAATGAATCGGGTAATACTCGATCTGCATTTACATATTTCATCTTCGCTCTACTCCTTACAGAAATGTACTGTGAAGAGAGCAAAGTCTAAGCTATCAACTTCATAACTTCATTTGAAGTCATGGCGGTATCTATATCGTTCAGGCTTCAGCTCTATACAAACAACCGCCGTTGTTCATAGTTCAGACTTTGCATAGAGCGCATCTGTAACCTACCGTTATCAGTCATGGCGATTCTCCTTATCAAAGAAAATAAAGAAATAAACTAGCGATAGCCCTTAGCTGATTTTCCCCATATATTACTCCTCGCTTTGTAAGAGTCTCTCGTTTATATGATGTACCTCCATATAATTGCGTCCATGATCTGCAGACTACTCTTCAACCCGCTTCAGCACTTGAATGAGCAGAATCATCAGTAGCACCGCATATCCAATAGATAACCCGATCGTACCAACAGTTGATGCCATCGTATAACTGCTATAGTTCAGCAGCATATTCATCGTATGATAGGCAGGCGGAAATACCCATGATAGCAGCGCACCTGCTATGCCTGCTTTTGCGATAAGTGCTCCTTGACAGAAGGACAGTGCAAGAATAAGCAGTATCCCGCCAATTGCATAGCTAGCACGCTCCACCCGCTTCGCGAAGTACAGCGATATCGCAATTCCGAGGAGTGCAGAGCTGAGGTGCGTGAACAGCCCGACAATGAGATGCTCGAACCGAATAGGCTCGTCAAATTTATTGAAAACGATTGGGTAAGCAATTGCAACCACAACAATGAAACACATGATAAGCGCAACCGAACAAATAAGCCCGATCAGATAGAGTGCTCGGCTCTTCACATGCAAGATCGTCAATTCCTCCTGAACCGAGTGCTCCGTCTTCAGGAAGCTGTAACTGAACCAAGCTGCAATGACATAAATCAGCATCGTCGTGAACGAGAAGCTGCCCATAATCGGGTTCGGTGTATACGTATAGAACAATCCCAAACTAATCAAGAACGTAAATAACGGCGGTATGTAGCGATATGATCGACTGTAGTTCCGCAGCAAGTACCTTATGGTTGCTTTAAACATATTCGCGTCCCTCCTGTCGAGAAGGCTGCTGCGCATAATTTGAACCAGTATATCCATGGGTGGCACTTGCTTGAACGGATACAATCGAACATTTCCGCATTAGCAGCTCTAACAGCACGTGATCTGAATCATGCTGCCTCGAACGTATGACATACCTGCCCGAGATTGTATCATGATCTTTATAACCGAGAATCCCTTCGATTTGACCGATATCATCACTTATAGACAGAGATGTCGGTACCATCACCTCAATCCGCATATCTTCCTCGAGCGGACGAACCTCTGTAATTGCAATAGATCCACGGTGAATGCTTACGCATCGATCCGCCAGCTGCTCGACCAAAGATGCCTCATGACATGACATTACCATTGCAATGCCTTGCTGCTTCATATGTCTGAGCAGACGAATAAGCTCTCGCTGTGAGTCCGCATCCAATCCGGATAGAGGCTCGTCCAGCAGCAATATATCAGGCTTATTCAGTACAGCTTGCATGAGGTTTACCTTTTGCAGCATCCCTTTGGAGAAAGTATTCATTCTTCGTGCAGCTGCATCCTCCATTTTGAACAAGGCAAACAATTCATCCAGCCGTGCAGATATGGCTTCCTTGCTCATCCCTTGCATACCACCCATGGAAAATAGGTACTCTTCCGGTGTAAGCCGCAGCTTCGGCAGTCGATCAGGAACGAAGCCAATACGCTGCTTGCTGCCCCCTTGACGATGAATCATCCCGCTCGTCGGCTTGGCTAGTCCGGCAATTAAGCGGAGTAGCGTACTTTTCCCCGAACCATTCTTTCCTGTAATCGATACTGCTTCATGCGCCCCGATAGACAATTCTACATGTTGCAGGATGACACGACGATCATAGCTCTTTGTCACTTGCTCCAACTTTACTAACCCTTCCAATCAGATATCCTCCCGAATCTATCATTTCCACTAAAACAAACATGCACATCCTATATAATACCAGTATTTTCACAGGTTGTAACAGCAAGTATGGACGAACATACGTTGTCTATCCTCAGCACTGTCATTCGATATCCAGCTCATGACCGAACCGTTGCCTAGCCACTCTGTTCTGTTCGCTATTTTCCATTGAGCATATGAACATCTTCTTTCTTGCCCGCGTAAGATTACATCGTCAGATGGAATCAATATCCTTCCTGCGATTGATGTTGTTAGCTTAAAGGTTCGCTACAATTAGATGTTGTAGCTACTAATTGTGACGTACGTTGATCAACGAAATCCTTCCCGTTCGCTCGGAGAGTGTGCGGAGAACTAAGCAAGCAACCCTCATAATTCTTGTAAATTACGATAGAGAGGACTACAACCTATGCTTACGATCATCATGACAACTTTGGGAACGGTAATGCTCCTCGTCATTATTTTTGCTTGTGTATCTATACACTGGATACGTAGAAGCTTTCGGATTACACCTGCAAATCGCAATCGTTTCGATTTCCCTCACCCAGAACCAATGACGAATCATCAAGCGAAGTACGTTTTACGGACGATACAGACAAATGCAATTGCAGATTGGGAACGACGATACGAAGCTCTTCTACTGCACATGATCTCGCATGGAGATTTGGTAGAGGCATGGGGATTCCGTACCTCTCTCGTTGTACAAGGAAGAACGAACAAATCACAATGGAGCGATCTTTTCATTTACAAGCTTCCTCCGGACATGAGCGCAGCGGAATTTACGGCGAAGGAACAGGCGTATGTAAAGGATGTCGATCCTTGCATGACTGAACAGCTCCGCTCACACAGCCGAATCGTACAGGCTCATCTTATCCCTAGCTGTGTAATCGGAGATGAGTCGAACTTGCCGCCAGAATGTGCATTCTATGTTGAGTATATCTCGGTACAGCCTGACGCTATACAAAACTATACGCACAGTATGAACGAAATTACCGCACCAGCGATGTCTATGCTCAGCAAGCAGGGAGATATACACTCCTTTACGGTATTTGAAATGGATATCGATACGGATGTTACAACTACTGCTACCCACAAAAGGTGGAACCAAATTCATATTACCGCCGGTTCGCCGCTCTCGTTCATTCCATTCAGTTCCCGCTTCAACCGTGCAATTACAACAGTGCATCCGCAGGTCGGAGGATTAGAAGGCGCAATCAAGCAATGGGAGAAATGCTGCTCGTATGAGCGGGTTGATGTAATGAAGCTATTATGGCACTGTCGCGACTCCAAGCAAACCAAATAATACACGAACAGAGCCCATGATGCATACATGGGCTCTGTTTTACCTATTTGCTATCCACAATTTTCGCGGAACGGCTTCCCCGAACCATGGTTAGGCTCGTCATGAGCGGCTGCAGCAGGGTGAAGATTAACACGCACAGTACAGTGGTGAATACCGTAATCTGAAGCGGCATTCCCGTATATAACAGATGAAATAAACTTGTTGTCAGTGTCAATGGAGCAAGCGCGAATACAAGACTCACCCATGGCCGCTGCAAGACTATAACCGGATTGCGCTTATGCAGTGTACACCCGATGACGATGCAGTGAATAAGAAGCGGGAGCAGGAATAGGTAGCTTGCTCCAGGGATAAGCCCTAACACAACGATTAGAAGCAGGAAGTAGAACAGCATTCCGGTTAGGATCATTTCCAAGACGTTGACCCTATGCCTAGTCAGACGTGTGAATACGAGATGAACTAGCAGTGCGATCAGTACAAAAGCAAGATTGACCTGAGCCGGTATGAAAGCCGATTGCAATGGCATCCCCGCCACTGAGCTTCCAATATACATAATCCCTACAAACAGCAAGTAAGCGACCACAACAGATGTAATGATGCTTCCTAGTGTAAGCAGGAAGCTGAGCGCCATTCCCTTCAATGCAATTGCCTTCTTCCTGAAGAGCACCACGATACAGAGAAGCCACCCTATACCAATGAGAATGGACATCGGGATCGTCCAGGAAGCAGGATAATGAAGAAGCATCGTAAACCAGTTAAAATAGACCCGATCGGAATCATTCACTTCCTCTAAATCCATACTTCCGAACCGCATAGCTGCCCCAAGTGCATTCTCGCCATGGTGCTGTAGTGTTGCTAGTGTTACATTGTCGGGCGTATCTTGATCGGTATGGTATTTGTCCCAGCCATCGATATATGCGAAATTAAGACCTGGTATGCCAGCATTCAGTGAAACGGTCAAATCCGTATCATTCGGCATCGTCCGATACAAGTCGCCTAACAGAGAACTGCTAACTGGAGACACCGCGAACGAGGCAAATTCAGAAATAAGCTGCCCATTATTTCGGCTCGTTTGGAACATGATTGACGGACCTCTCGAACCTCTCGCCTCGAAATTCACGACAAGGCCGATCTGTTCACGAACTTTATTGTCAAACCAGAAAGCCTCTGCTCCAAGCATCCCTTTCTCTTCACCATCAGTCAGCACGAACCAAATGTCCCGATCCATAGGCGGACCAGCCTGTAGAATGCGTGCCGTCTCCAAGAGTGCCGCAACCCCAACCGCATCGTCATTAGCCCCTGGGCCAAACGGTGTAGAATCGTAATGAGCCGTCAGCATCAATGCTTTACCTGGTTTGGTTCCTTTATGTACTCCAATGATATTGTGCAGCTCAAACGACTCGGAGATGCCTCTATACTGCCCTGTCCATGGATACGTGTTCACATTTGGCTGCAGCCCTAATAACTCCATTTGCTCAACTAAATATGTTCGCACCCTCTCATTCTCTACCGAACCTGATGGATGCGGCAGCTGTGCGATGGCCCTCACATGCTCCATAGCTCTAACCGCTGAAAATTGTTCTATCGGTGCATTCTCTCCTTTTGGCACCGGCGGCTGCTCAGACCATAGTGTTGCGAGAACAAGCATTATACAGATGACGGCAATACCAAGCGTACTCCATCTTGTCTTATACGTCTGTTTCAATCTGACCGTCTTCCCCACATTCGACTACCCCCTAATCATCCTTTTATTTTTACTTTTAGGAATAATTTACCTAGTAAGATAGAGCTATCATATATGACCTTCCCTACAAGTACAAGACTTAAATCTGAGCGCGTACTACTTCAAATTCATTAAGAAATTTCTGTTTTTCTGAACTTAGCAATACTTACAAAACAACAAACCTTCTTACCGCCTACCTCTCAGCAGCTTAAGTACCGATTCTTGTCTTACATTCATTTGTAAATCATTTATTAACATACTATGTATTATGTAAACTACTACTACCACAATGTGCAAGATCGCTATATAATACAATCTGTGCTATGCACATTCTATTTTACAGGCCTTACATAGGAGAGTGACTATCGTTGAATTGGTGGGACATGTTTGTTGGATTTATTTTAGGCGTGGTAGAAGGCCTGACTGAGTTTGCTCCGGTCTCTTCGACCGGGCATATGATTCTAGTGGATGATTTTATGCTTCATTCAAAAGAGATATTCAGCCCTCAAATGGCGAATATGTTCAAGGTCGTGATCCAGCTCGGCTCCATCCTTGCGGTTGTTGTTGTGTTTTGGGATCGTTTTTTCCAGCTGCTTGGGTTGAAGCGCGCTCCAATTGATCCAGAGCTAGGTAGAGCGGGACATTCCAGATTGAAGCTCACACAAGTGCTCGTTGGATTAATCCCAGCAGCAGTGCTTGGATTACTGTTCGAAAAGTATATTGATCAATACTTATTTTCCATCCAGACTGTGCTGATCGGCCTTGTGCTCGGAGCAGTGCTCATGATCGCAGCAGACTGGTTCCGCCCTGCAAAGCCAACGGCAAAGACGGTGGATCAGGTAACATACAAGCAAGCATTTGGCATCGGCTTGTTCCAATGTCTTGGCCTATGGCCAGGATTCTCCCGTTCCGGTTCTACGATCTCAGGCGGGGTACTGCTGGGGATGAGTCACCGTGCGGCTGCTGATTTTACATTCATTATGGCCGTACCTGTCATGGCTGGAGCGAGCGGATTATCCCTTCTGAAGCATTGGAAGGATTTCTCCATGGATGCGCTGCCGTTCTTCATCGTCGGCTTCATTAGCGCATTCCTATTCGCTCTCATCTCTATCCGCTTCTTCTTGAAGCTGATTAATCGAGTGAAACTCGTACCATTTGCTATCTATCGCATCGTATTGGCAGCCGTCATTTACTTTGTCTTCTTGTAAGATAACACATGGGACATATACAAAAACAAGCCTTTGACCATATTGTCAAAGGCTTGTTCACTGTTATAGCTTCTATTTTCATTATGATGTCTTTATTCCCTATCTGCCGCACATTACCGTGTGACCTTCACTACGAATCCATCCAACTCGGCTTCTGCATCTTGGAACAAATGCAGCACCTGCTCGCAATACTCTCCCAATTGCCTTTTGCTTGCCTCATAATGGCTCCAATGGATTGTTAACGGACGTGCAGTTGATTCCGTCAAGCAATCCCACAGCGCATCCAGATTACGTCCATAATGTTCAGGGAGCTCTAATTCCTTGCTGAGGACATCATGCAGCATCGTACGCGAGGCTAAGAGTCGTCCATCCAATTCAATAATTTGTCTGGTCATCGCTCTCCATCCTTCCCTTTCATCTGCTGGAATGTATCATAATGATCCTCTGTTTTATAGATCAGCCCGTCATTTGAGAAAAGAAGACGATCTTTCCCACGGAATCCCTTGGAGTAGTTTATATCTGCTTCATACCAAATGCGTCCCTTCTTCTTCGGCAGCTTGCCTTCCCGATTGCGGAAGATGTCTCCGCCAATGCTCTTGCCTGGAGCTACTTCATTTAGATTGCCTTCCTTCGCATTCCAGCCCAGCTTCTCTGCATCCTTCTTCGTAATGAAATTATCAGGCAGAGAATGATGCTTCCGTATATAGCTCGCCACTTCCTCGAAGTCTGTAAGGGGCTTCGATTGGGCTGGTTCGTTCGTCTCCACTGTTGTCGAAGGGCGATCTGTCGCAACCTTCTTCTCATTTCCAATCTGTGTCGTGCCGCATCCAGCCATTACCATCAAGGTAAGGAACAGGACGAACAGCGATTTCATCCATCTCAACGTATAATTCCCTCCATATGTCTATCTAAAGCAATTGTGATTAGGCACTATTGTAACATGAATGAGCCATCGGTATAAAATTCTCTTATTTCTTATCATGTAACGATATCGAAGCAGAAATTTGAACACGTGTAATGTGTAGATGTTTATCATGTAAGCGAACAGAAGGCATGTCTATTTACCAAATTAAAAAAGAAAGTCCAGCAAATGCTGGACTTCCCGAGAACATCATCCTGCTCGATTATTGAATTTGAATGTTAGGAAGCGAGTACGAGAAATCACGGTAAGGCGACATATCGAAGCCTTGAACGCGTGCGTTCGTTGCGTACATATCTCGACGTTGGTACATGTAGATGTAAGGAAGATCTTCGTTCAACTCTTTATAAATAGAATGGAAGATTTCTTTACGCTTCTCAACATCAAGCGTCGAATTGGATTGAATAAACAACTCATCGACCTTCGGATTACTGTATCCGATGTCGTTCTGGTGGCCCTTCGTTGTGAATACATTTTCAGAAGATTGCGGATCTGGTGTTAAGGACCATGCCATGAACAGCATGTCGAAGTCGCCCTTCTTACGCTTGTCGATAACCGCGTTGAATTCCATTTGGTCAGCAATGAATTCAATGCCAAGATCGCCATAATTCTTCTGTGCAATTGGAATAATTGCATCATTGACTTCACTAGGAGTAGAAGCCGTGAAGTGAATGACGAACTTCTCGCCATTCTTCTCACGCTTGCCGTCAGCGCCAACTTTCCATCCAGCTTCGTCAAGCAATTGCTTAGCCTTCTCCAGATCGAAGTTGTACTTCGTTACATCATCTGTGTAAGACCAGGATTGCTTGGATTGTGGAACGTCGATAGGATCTGCATAGCCTTGGAATACCGCATCTACGATTTCTTGACGGTTCAAGCCGTATGCCAACGCTTGACGTACACGCTTGTCCTTGAACTTATCCAACTTATGGTTGAAAGCGATGTAGCCGTAGCCATTTGTACGGTACAAGGTGGTATCCAAGAAGCCCATTTCCTTCAATTGCTCAACTTGGTCTTTGGATACTGTAGGTTCATCCATGTCCGTTTCACCCGTTTGCAGCAATTGAACGTTAGTCTCGGCCGTTGTAAATTTATAGATCAGCTTCTCTACCTTAGGCTTGCCCAAGTAGTAGTTCTCATTTGCCGTAAGCTGAGCTTCTTGTCCAGCTACGAACTTATCCAACTTGTAAGGGCCTGCGCCAACTGGCTTCGTGAACAAATCGTGCATGTAGCCCAGGTCACCTTGCTTGTAATCCTTGCCATAGTAAGCCTTAGGCATGATTTCCACACCACCGATTGTGGAAAGTGCTAACGCGCTTACTTCTGTAGTCGTGAATTCAATCGTCAACGGATCGATTACCTTGATACCTTCAATGGAAGATACTTTACCGTCGCGGTATTCTTGTCCACCCTTAATATGTGCATTCTTCACGATATCAGATGGTCCATCGTAAGACTTATCATGTAATATTGTTAATGTAAACGCTACGTCTTCTGCTGTAAGAGGCGTACCGTCACTAAACTTCAAGCCTTCCTTCAGCTTGAATGTATATTTCAAATTGTCAGGAGACACTTGATAGTCATCCGCCAATGCTTTCTTCAATGTACCGTCTTTATCATACTCCAGCATCCCCTTGAACAAGGAACGCACTAAATAAGCATCATATGAAGTCTCCGAGTAAATCGGGTTGAAAATACCCTTAGGAGCTGTAATACCGAGAATCACCATATCTTTACGGTTGTTCGCCAATTCTGGAGACTTGGAAGGATCAGCGGCCTTAATGACACCCTCAGAGACGATTTCACCTTCCCCTGCAGCTTCATCCTTCTTCTCTTCTTGGCCAGAACCCTGCTCATTCGATTGTGCATTCTTCTCTGGTTCCTTCGCTTTGTCGCTGCCGCACGCGGACAACGCGATCGATACAGCAAGAAGCGTACTCAAGAACAAACTCCACTTCTTCTTCATACAAAACTCCCCCTATTTCTGGAATAAATCCAATGATGTGATGTTTTTTTATGCACTATTTTAAACATGGAAGCAGCAGCAAAAAAACGAGATTTCCGATTGTTCTCAAAACATTTTTTTGCATATATATCCACTTACCATAAATAGGCATCTCAATATTTCTCACTATACTACTTTATCTATTTTATTTTGTAAAGTAGTTTTTTAGATTTTCTTGCAGGAGTAGTCGTGGAGAGGATTTTCATACAGATCGATATCCCCACGGAAGACATATGAATAATTAACCATATGTCTGAAAACAAAATACATTATTACATAAAAAGGGATCTTGATATACAAGATCCATAATAGTAATTTTTTGTTGTGATATTATCTTCTTACTCACGTTCCGAATCCATCTCAATGGATACGGCATGAGCAATACATGGTATGCTCTCACCTTGTTGATATGAGAGTGGCGACAGCAGTGAACCGGTGGCCACAATTAACATTCGTTTCAATTGTCCTCGAATCATCCGCTTCATCAAGTGCCCATAGGTGACAACAGCAGAGCAGCCGCAGCCGCTCCCTCCAGCTTGTACGGCTTGCTTGTTGCGGTCAAATATCATTAAGCCGCAATCATCGAATACGGTACCCTCCATTGACACCCCGGACTGCCTCAATAAGTCTGAAGCGATAGGATGGCCCACGGCAGACAAATCCCCGGTTACGATCATGTCGTAATAGCTAGCCTCTCTCCCGGTGTCTGCGAAATGCGCCCGCAAGGTATCCACTGCGGCTGGGGCCATAGCCGCTCCCATGTTGAACGGATCAGTTATACCTAAGTCAATGACCTTCCCAATTGTAGCGGCGGTTACCCGCGGTCCACTCCCGCGATTGCACAATACCGCAGCGCCTGCCCCGGTTACGGTGAATTGCGCAGTAGGCGGCTTCTGGGAACCGTACTCCGTAGGGTAACGGAACTGCTTCTCCGCTGTGCAGTTATGACTGCATGTTCCTGCAAGAGCATAATGCGCATTCCCGGAATCAATAATCATCGCTGCAAGCGCAAGTGATTCCATGGAAGTTGAGCACGCACCGAATACGCCAATATAGGGAACAGACAGCGTTCGAGCCGCGAAGCTGTTACTCGTAATTTGGTTCATCAAGTCCCCACCGATAAAATACTCGATATGGCTTGTGTTAACGTTCGCTTTCGTGATCGCAAGACTCGTTGCTTGTTCAAGAAGCTTGCGTTCTGCCTTCTCCCAGCTCGTCTCGTAAATATCAAGCTGTTCGTGGATAAGGTCATAATCAGCGGCAAGCGGCCCCTGCCCTTCCTCAGGCCCAACGATGGCCGAAGTGCCTATAATATAAGGAGCTCGCTCGAATTTCCAAGATTGCTTACCTACCAGCATGTAGCCACCTCACTTTATCGCATACCTTCGATTATTGGATGAGTAATGGTCGTACCTTCTCAATAATGTGCTGCATCGTGCGAGAGCACTGTCCATACATTTGTTTTGCTTTCTCATCTTCCGTTGACAGACAGAACATTTCCAGATCAGCTTCGCACTTTTTCATCGTTGCTAACGTATTAGCCCTCTTCTGCGGAACCGTAACTTTAATTTGATCGTTGAACAGATCGACATACAACTCTCCGAAACTGTCCACTTGTGCCAAATATACATCTTGAACAGTCTTCACGCCTAGCGCTGTCAACTGTTCGCTCAACCACTTATTATCACGGCCAATCGTAGCAAGCGGCTGCTCCATAACCTGCCCGTCCATAATAACTGCTTGCGGTTCATACTCAGGAGCGACCTTAATCCCTAGATGTTTTGGAGTAAATGGCATATTTTCGCTTTTGAGCAAAACACTTACGTCACCGCTTGATTCCATCATCGCAAATTCAACATCAGCCACTTTGAATACATCCTTCTTTCGAAGCAGCAGCAGCAATTCATCGGAGGTCAGACGTTCCTTTTTCAAGTTGTCTTCAAGAATTTTGCCGTTCTTAATCAGAACTGTTGATTTTCCGTCTATCCAATCCCGCATCGTCTTACTCTTCAGTTGCAAGAATTCAATGCCGAACGAGACCGTGACCCATACACCCAGCGACACAAGCCCAAGATACCAGTTGTCCTCTAAATCCAGAGAAACATAAGCAGCTAGGCTTCCGATCGTGATGCCGGTTATGTATTCAAATACAGATAATTGGGTGACCTGGCGCTTCCCCAGCATTTTGGTCAGCAGGAATAAGGTTACGACTGCAACCAAAGTCCGAAGCATTATCTCTAGCCAAAGTGGCATCATACATCCTCCTTGATAAGAAAAAGTTCCATTCCACTACGTCATTATTTGTAAATGCTCATGATTTTATGAAGTGAGTTAATTTAATTATTTGAGGTATGGCTGCTCCTCTTTCGGGACAAATTATCCTCTGTAGTTCGGAGGAGGAAGGGAGGTGTACAGCATGACCGTTGGATCTCAAGTGAAAACATGCTTAGCTTCGTTAAAAGGTGTACAAGCTGACTTGGAGTCTTTCGCATTGGCCACTCAGAACCAAGAAGCAAAGCAATTATATACGAATGCCGCACAACAAACGCAGCAGATCGTCGACCAAGTGGAAAACCGAGTGCAGCAATTAGAAACGGAGGAGCCTCAATATAAAGGCTTCTAATCCTAACAGAACATACAAGCCATGCAGGAATTGCATGGCTTATTTACATAGCAGACGCGATGCAACCCGTCAAACGTCCAATCAACTCCACAGTTTCCTTCATACAAATATACGGTAATACATCATTACCAAACGAAAGGGGATTTGAACATGTCTGATGTAAGAGGCTGTGGAAGCTGTGGTTTCGGTGGATTTGGCTTTACAAGCACTGGCGTTATCTTGGTACTTTTCATTTTGCTCGTAATCATAAGCCGTTCTTTCTGGTTCTAAGAGCTGCGCCCAGGCGACCACCCAGGCATTGCTTGGGTGGTTTTCCTTTTGCCATCGACGTCGTTATCCGTTCTCCGGAGCAGACCAATACGGATAAGATGAATCATAATATTCTTCCAGTGTAATCCTCCGCTCTGTCAATAGCGTGGACAATTGCTTCCCAACATAACGGATGTGCCATGGCTCATATTGATATCCTGTGATGTGCTCTTTTCCTTTTGGATACCGAACAATATACCCATATTCATGTGCATGATTCTGCAGCCATTTTGCCTCTTTCATGTCCGCGAAGCAAGCTTCCGCTGCACATCTTCCATCGCTGCGCGTGAGATCTATGGCGAGCCCCGTCTTGTGTTCGCTATGCCCCGGCTCCGCACAATACAACTCCGCCTTTTTCTTGCCATAACGCCGTACATTGCTATGATATATGGCCGTCTGAGCAGCATGAGATCGGAACGCAGATACACCTGCCAAATAAATACCGTCTTGTCTAGCACCAGCGATTAGCTGCTCCAGAGCTCTAGCTGCTTCCTTGCGCAATTTGCGCTTATCTACCCGCTCGTCAAAAATAAAGGGAGCCCTCGGATAAACCAGATCATCTGGCCGGTAATCAAGAGGGAGTTCGTGAAATTTATTAACAAGGATCCTGATACTGCCGATTTGAGCCTTATCCATTTTGACATTAAGTTCAATTGGGATCTGATGCATCTTCAACATCGTATGCTGGAATGACTTCAAATCATCCAGTTGCATCGTGACAACATCTATTGCTTGTCTTGGATGAAGAGCGTTCATCTGTGTATCAGTCACTGTCACTTCATATCTTGGGTGTTCCATCCCTTGTATCCTGCAGCTGCTGCATAATGGAATCAATAACAGCATGGACATTACTCGTGCAAATCGCAATCCATCACCCCCATCGCCTATCGTTAGTATGGATCGATGAGACATGATTCATGTGAGCCAATTAGCAGTTGTATACCATGAAAAAAGAGCCTGCTGTGTGCTCGTCCATTCGCACTTGGCAGACTCTACATTCTGTTTACATTTAATTTAGTTAAATGAAATAAAGTGCTATGCTTCGACAGAAGCCGGTGCTGCTGCCGCTTCTGATTCTTCATCCTCTACCTCTTCAATGCCCCGCTGTGTAACAATGGAAACCAATAGCTCATTCTTATGGGACAAGAGATGGATATGTTCTGGAATTTGTACGTCTTCCACCAACATCTTACCGCCTATGCCCAAATGGGAAATATCCACTTGAATCACAGAAGGAAGATGTGCGGGCAGACCCTCGATTTCCAAACTTGTTTCTTGTGTTTGCAAAATACCACCTTTTTTGACCCCAGCAGGTGTACCGATATATTCTATTGGCACATGAATACGGATTGGGTGATTTGCAGATACCTGTTGGAAATCTACATGCGCATAAGAACCATCTTGTTTGACAACGTCTTTGATTAGCGCTTGGACTGGCTTCATACCTTCCACCTGCAGTTGGAACACTTCTGTCCGGCCAACATGTGCAAGCTTGACGAAGTCTCTTGAATCGACATGCAATGCAGTACTCTCGATATCCGCACCGTATACGACGCCCGGGATCCGGCCTTTCTGACGTAATTCACGAAGGGAAGAGCGAGTAAAGTCCGTTCTTCTCTCTGCTTTCAGTTGATAAGTTTTGCCTTGTGCGTTCATATGGAAACTGCCTCCTTGTAGCAATCCTCTCACTTCACCAGAGTGGCGTCCTGCGATGTGTGTTGCAGGACATGTCTATTATTAACCTCGTTAATCTTATTTGAAACAATTTTTCAGTATTTTTTCACAATTTTCTGAAAATAACGATATAGCCTGATCGCAACTCCTTTTCTGTCATTTCACATAAACAATGCCAGCATTCGCAAGGAACACTGGCACTGTCTCTCGTATGCTTCTATTTCCGCTGAATATGCTGTAACGAATATCGTGCTGTGATATGTCCGACTACTTCTGTGATACTTTAATTTGCATTGTGCTCTGCAAGAAACTTCCATACTTTACGGTCACAACAGCGGTACCCGATTTATTCGCCTTCACCATGCCTGCCTCGTTAATGGACAACACCGAAGGCTGATTGGATGTAAAGCGAAGATCATTCGTCAACTCCACTCGATTCCCACTCTTGCCAACTCCGAACACCTTCAGTTGCTGTTGTTTCCCCGCTGTCATATTCGTATCGCCCTTCAACTCAATTGAGACAAGTGGTTCATTCCAGATCCATTTGGATTGGCTAGGCGCACTCTCGTTGTGCAGACGGTCAGCCGCCGTAACCGCATACGTATATTGTTTGCCTGGCTTACCTGTCGTATCTAGGTAAAATTGATATGCGCCGTTCATTTTACGGATAGTCTTCACGATTTGCTTCGGATCATTGACATTCATCGACTCGCTGCCCTCTGCCCGATAGATCACATAGTAAGCAGCCGAGCTGTTCGAAACGTCCTCCCATGACAGGTGAACTCCTTTATCGGTGACATGTGCAGTTGTAAGCTTCGGTGCAGATGGAGTATTGGCTGGAAGCCACGGCATCTCTGGCACAAGGGCTTTATACCGGTAACTGTCCCCGCTTAGTCGATCCTTCAACCCAAGCGGATTATTGAGAATATCGACGGTGCTGAAATGCATGCTCCCCTTCACCGTATCGAAGTTGAGCAGGTATTTCAATTGATTTGGAAGCTCATCGGGATTGAGCCAGGCTGGCGTGTTCGGATCATTCACCTTGTAATCGGCGTGACCGACATAGAGCTGGGTATGTGTTCCTTCTGTTTCCTTCACCCACCAATCCACAAGCTTCTCGAAGGCTGCAGGAGTAAAGCCAAAATACCAGTATATCTGTGGCGTAATATAATCAATCCATCCCTTTTGAATCCACAAGCGTGTATCTGCATAGAGGTCATCATAATTCTGAACCCCAGCTGTTGTATCCGAGCCTGTCGGATCTGTCGCTTTGTTGCGCCATACGCCGAATGGGCTAATGCCAAATTTCATATAAGGCTTCGCCTGCTTCATTTCATTGGACAATTCCTCAATGAAGGTATTCACATTATTGCGTCTCCAGTCCGTAATATCGGAGAAACCAGCTCCATACTGCTGGTAGGTCGCGCGATCAGGGAACTCTACCCCATCCACCTTATACGGATAGAAGTAATCGTCGAAATGAACCGCGTCAATGTCATAATTGTTGACGACCTCCATGATGCTGTCCATTACGAATCGCTTCGCTTCCGGCACCCCTGGATTGAAGTAGAGCTTGCCGCCATAAGAAACTACCCAATCTGGATGCAATCTTGCAGGATGGTCGGGAACTAACTTGTTGATATCTGGCTGCATACTTACACGATACGGATTGAACCATGCGTGGAATTCCATATTGCGCTTGTGTGCTTCATCAATCATGAATTGAAGCGGGTTATAGCCAGGATCCTTGCCCTGTACGCCAGTGAGCCACTCCGACCAAGGTGCATATTTAGACGGATAGAAGGCATCTGCAGTCGGTTTAATTTGCATCACAATAGCATTCATGCCTGCTGTTTCTAATTCATTGAGAAGATTTACAAAGTCTTGCTTCTGCTCTCTTTCCGTAACTACGCCTTCACGCGGCCAATCAATATTGACGACGGAAGCAATCCAAGCTGCTCGCAATTGCCGCTTAGGCAGGATTGTATCCTTGTTCACGACAAGTGTGAAATCAGCAGTCTTGCCTCCGTAAGCAGCAGTTATGGAGCTAATGCCTACTTGAAGAGCCATGACGTTCCCGCTAGCATCTATCGTTGCATTGTGCGGCTGACTGGATTTGAACACAACGCCTGTCGATACTTCTGAGGAAGAGCCATCGGAATAGTATGCTGTCACCTTCCCTTGCAGCGACTCACCGATAGTCATTGCATGCAAGCCGGTCAGCTCAAGTCGTTCCAGCTTCGGCTGAGGCACGGATACCTTCAATTCATAAGCGGAGGAGAATTCGCCATATACCGCCCGCATAACAGTCGTTCCGTTCGCTTGTGCAGTGACCATACCAGCTGCATCAATGGTAGCAACCTCCGGATTGCTGCTATTGTAGCCAACTCCTTCCAGCATGGATACAGGCTTCGCAGCACCTTCATATCGCGCAAATGTATGGGTCTTCACGCGCTCACCTATCTCCATAGCTGGTGCTCCATACAAGTTCAACTGCTGAATGATTGGAGCGGCTTGGCTGACGACTACATCAACTACGGATTCTGGTGCTTGCATGTAGCGAGCCGTTAGTCTTGTGCGCCCTTCGGCCACAGCAGTAAGTGAATTGTCTGGATTTACAGCGACAATGGAAGGATCATCACTGATAAGTACGGCTTCCTTCGACACATCTACTTGTTCTGCTTCGCCAGCAGAAGTCGCTAACACCTGAACCCGTTTTGTCTCTCCTACCTGCAAAGGAGGCAAGCCGATCATCGTTAGCTCATATATTTTTGTCGATCCATAGAAAGCTCGCAGGCTATCAAAATAAATAGCGCCGCTATTTTTATTCCGATCATTCGTTTCTACCACATAGAGCTGATTCAATTTGATAGGCTGAACAAGATTAGTAGGCAAACTCGCAGTAACGTACCTCCAGCCATTCCAGCTGAGCCCGCTGCTAGTAGTAAGGTCAATCGTGGGCTTCGCTCCGCTTGCATCCTGCAGTTGACCTCGCAGCCAGTGCTTATTTCCATCCCCATACACCCACACTCCGATTGAAGATGGATATCCTTTTATTTCACGCCCTACTCCCCCAGATGCGTTCAAGAAATTCAGATAAGCCGCTGATGTTCCCGTCGTTTCCGTGAAATCATAGGTAAGCTTTACTGCATGTTCATCATGTTGGACCGGTTCCGGTCGTGAGGTTAGAACCGCCTTAACAGAACCAGGGACTACTCTTACTGAGGTTGCAGACAGGTGTTGAAGCTGCTCGAAGTCTTCAATAATCTGGGATGAAGCCGTACTGCCTGATGCGAGCGGTTCTGCCTGCGCTTCAGATGACGATAAGGATGAAGAGGATAAATCAGAGGAACTCATTGCGGAAGCGTTTACAATTGTGCTGAACATAAGCACGACCGACATCATCGACATGAGTAAGATACGAGCCCGGTTCTTTGCAAAATACAATGTTAATTCCCTCCCTTTGGATATCGAGTAATGAGAACATCATCGTATGTCGGCTCTAGATGAATGAAATTTTATTTCAATCTTTGAAGCAGTTTAAGTTTAAAATATTTCAAACCGAATGTATATAGCGACAAAAGTATACTTTTGTCTAATGAATAGGACTGGGGACGTAATTCTATATCACTGTTCTCTGTGGCTGAGAATGAATAAAAAATACCCCAGCAGCTGGCAGCGTGGGCTCATAAGTACCGTTACTTACGAACCAGCCTAGCCAACGCTGGGGTGTCACTTGAGTATCGAGGTATCTGGCAACTGAAAGCAACCACGTTAACAAGATTGTTCATTCGTAGATTGCATCCTTCTATTGTTACTCCACGCGGTACCATCGCTGTCCTGTGCGCGGATTGTAATAAACCGTTACCTTTTTCCCTGTTGACGGGTCGATACTAACTTCCGAAGTCTTCTCGAAGCCTTCCGGCACATGTTCATGTTCATTCGCTTGGTGACGGCGATCTCGGATAGCTGAGACAATAAGAAATACGATAAAAAAGAACAGCTGCAATGAAAAATAAACAATCAAAAACGTTATCATCTTACTTCACGATTAGGCCGAAGCGTTACAGCCGTGCCGTATGCAACAATTTCACTCATATTGGTTCCGACTTCACCAGAGTCAAAACGCACCATAATGACAGCATCCGCACCCATCGCTTGTGCGTTCGCTACTAAGCGATCCAGCGCTTGCTTCCGTGCATCCTCTAGCATTTCCGTATATTGAGTGATTTCGCCTCCTACCAATCCTTTGAATGCAGCAGCGATATCCTTCCCCAACCCTCGTGCGCGAACGGTCAGTCCGAATGCTGTACCGAGTACTTCCTTTACTTCATAATTGGCCACTTGCTCTGTTGTTACGATAATCATCGTCAATACTCCTCCTCAACCGCCTTTTCTAGACGGAAACCCATAATGAATCATAAAGTATCTATAGTACGGTTGAGACGATCCTTACGTTCAATCTTCATCATTATTTATTTTAGTTTACAATAATTAAGTTTATATGATTAGATAAGTGACCCTATCTCATCGATTTTTCACGGTAATTATTACATCACTTTTCGCTTATAGTAGACGCGTGTCCATAGGAAGATGGCGTTCCCGATTAATAGGATAGTAAATTGCAATCCGCTATTCCCCTTGACAGTAAAATCATACAGCCCCCACAGCAGCAATGCGATCGTATAGAACATGTAGCCGTTCTTCGCTGACTTGTCATTATGATAACGTTCCATTTCATCTTGCTTTCTCATCGTGATGCCTCCTCATAAGTAAACAGCTGATCGACTGTGACCTCTAACGTTCGTGACAGCTTGAACGCTAGCGCTAAGGTTGGATCATACTTATCATTCTCAATCGCGTTAATCGTCTGCCGACTCACTTCACACCGCTGAGCCAGTTCTTGCTGTGACATGCCCATTCGCTTGCGCAGCTCTGAAATCTTGTTTTTCATAACGAGTTCTATCTCCTCAAATGTAAAAAACATTTTACATCTTTTATTATAATGATCAATAGTCTTATGTCAAATACTTTTGACACTCTATCGTTCGATGACATTCTTATTCTTTACCCACTTCGCAATCAATTGGATAGCCCGCTCCATTTCTACAAAGCTTGCGTAAGCGTACGATAGTCGGAGTTGATGCTTGCTTGAGCGATCATAGATATAACCTGGATTCAGCAGAATTCCACAAGCAAGTGCATGCTTGAACAAGGCTTCGATTGCAATAGACTTATCCATGGTCACCCATATGTAAAAACCGCCTTGGGGAACTCTCCATGCTGCAAAAGATGACCAATGCTGTTTCAACTGATCAAGCAAAAAGTCCCTTCGCAAACGCAGCTGAGCACGAATGTATTGAATGCGCGCCTCGTGAAGGCCCGATCGGAGCCACTCCGCTGCAACTTGTTGCGATAATGAGCTGGAGCCGTAATCCATCTGCATTTTAATATCTGCCAAGCGCTCTATCACCTGCTGCGAACCAACAATCCAGCCCATTCGCAGGCCAGGGCAAACACACTTGGACATCGTTCCCACATAGAGCACTTGTCCATGCTCATCCATAGACTTCAATGATCGTGGCGCCGGGGCATCCAGCCATAACGCTTCGTAGGCACTGTCTTCAATAATCGGCAATCCAATGCGATTGCTGATGTTCATTAATGCTTCTCTTCTGTCCTGCTCCATCACCGTACCCGTTGGATTATGGAAGCTTGGTATCGTATACAGCAGCGAAGCCTTATACCGTAATGCATACTGCTCCAGAGCATTCACTTGTATACCGCCTTGATCCATTGGTACACCAACCATTTTTAGTCCGGCCGATTGGAAGGCATGAATAGAATATAAATAGGAGGGCTTCTCTACGAGCATAGTTGATCCACGACCAACGAGGCCTGCTGCAATGAGCTGCAGTGCTTGAAGTGCCCCCGAGACAATCAGTATCGAATTAGGCGCGGCTTCGATGCCTTGCTCCGACAACTGCTTGCTGAGCTGTTCTCGCAGCGGATAGTGCCCAAGCGGCTGTTCATACCCAAGTGATATTCCATGATCGATTGCACCGCGTATCGTTTTCTCCATCTCTTTTGTTGGCAATAAGTCAGGGGCAAGCTCCCCCGTGCCCATGCGAATCATTTGCGGAGAAATCTCCATGTTATTTATCGTCTGAATAATCGGTAAATTGGGATAATGTGAGCCTTCTTCCACATACGCATTCCAATTCGGCAGAATAGGAGACATGCTATCGACACGATGAGCCATGTCCGTTATAACCGTCCCCCCTCCGCTATTCCCTTCAATAAACCCCGCATCAGTCAAGCAATCCAAGGCCGCCACCAGCGTGCTGCGATTCACACCCAATTGCTTCGCAAGCTTACGCTGTGCAGGGAGTCTCGCACCCGCTTCCCATTCCATAGACAAAATTTTAGATTTCATATAATGCTCGATTTGTTTATACAGCGCGATCGATGAGGATCGTTCGAGTCTCCAATCGCTGTAGTCAATGCTGCACGTCTTTGGCATATGTTCCTCTCCTGCACCAAGTTGATTGATAAGCTTATTATAGAATTTGGTTGGTCAAGAACTCAACCAAATGGTCGGGGACAATTGTAAATTGCTGCGTTATGATATTGTCTTAGAACCGGTTCTATTGATGATGACATACGGAGGTAGATATCAATGGTCGAGGCATTCGTTCACGGAATATTGCTCGCACTTGGCCTTATATTGCCGTTAGGCGCACAAAATGTGTTTATTTTCAATCAAGGGGCTTTATCTAAGCCGTTCGTAAAGGCCATCCCTGTCGTGATAACAGCGGCATTATGCGATACCCTGCTTATTCTAGCCGCAGTTCAAGGCATCTCGCTATTCATCTGGAAGTGGAAATGGCTTCAATACGGACTGTATCTATTGGGATTCTTCTTTCTGTTATTTATGGGTTGGAGTTTGTGGAAGTCGTCAAGCAAGTTGAATGGCAGTCAGGGAAGTGCTATGAGTATCCCAAAGCAAATGATGTTCGCCATGTCCGTCTCTCTTCTGAATCCACACGCGATTCTCGATACGATTGGCGTTATTGGAACGAACTCTTTGCAATATTCTGATAAACTCAAGTGGATGTTTACGATAGCCTGTATCGCAGTATCGTGGCTGTGGTTCCTGGGACTAGCTGTAGCAGGTCATTTCACTAATAAAATCGATGCTGACGGCCGCATCCTCACTTGGTTGAACAAGATATCCGCAATTACCATTTGGTTGATTGCGCTATACATGTTGGTTCAACTGCTAACCGGTGGCCTGACTGTAATTGGATAACTGCGATCCTTTTATGAGGAACGTAATACAAGCAAGACTCCCTGCTCTTCCAGCGAGCAGGGAGTCTTGTTCATTTTTAAACCGTAAAGATTCGAAGTTCTTCTTGCAGATCTTGCATTTTGCGATTCAATAAGGTAGCTGTATCCGATATTTCTTCCACAATAGCAAGCTGCTCTTCGGTCGATGCGGCAACACTCTGTGTATTCAGTGAGGAATCCTTTGCTATGGTAGCAAGGTTGTCCAAAGTGGCAGCAACCTCCTCACTTCCAGCAGACATTTCTTCAGCGGCTGCCGATACCTCTTGAATTTGCTCCGTGACCTGCTGCACGGATGTCCATATTTTGTTGAAATGCTCCCCAGCCTCCTGCACAATCAAGGTACCTTGTTCAGCCTGCTCCGTATTTTCTCCCATCGCTTCGGCCAGTTCCTTCGTATGTGCAATTACCGTATTCAGCATCTCTGCAATTTGTTCCGTAGAGTCCTTCGTTTGCTCTGCAAGCTTGCGCACCTCTTGGGCAACAACGCCGAAGCCTCGTCCATGTTCGCCTGCCCGTGCCGCTTCAATAGATGCATTGAGCGCCAATAGATTGGTTTGCACCGCTACATTGCCAATGATACTGACGATATGCTCTATCTTCTCGGATTGATTCAACAAAGACTGCGTAATCCCTTCAGAACGACTGACGGAATTTCTGATCTGTGCCATTTGCTTCACCGTCAGCTGGACAACCTGATTGCCTTGATCAACCGACTCTGTTGCGTCGATGCTCAGTTCTGATACGGCAGAGGATGATTCAGCGATCCGCTGGATGCCGATTGCAATTTCCTCCATAGCAGCCTTACTTTCTTCAGCCCCTTGCATCTGCGATTCTGAACCAGTTGCAACCTCTTGAATAGAATTGGATATTTCATAGCTAGACTGAGACGTTTGCGTGGCGATTACCGTTAGTTGCTGTGACGATTCCGCGACCTGATCAGCTGTCGTCTTGACATTGGTAACCAAGTGCTTGATTTGAGCAATCATCGTGTTAAAACTATCAGATAGAACGCCGATTTCATCTTTCGAGCGAACCGGAATAGATACCGTCAGGTCACCGGCCGCCACTCTCGTGGACAGAACGGACAGCTGTGTAAGCGGCCGAACTAATCGGCGTATTAAGAAGGCAATCACGATAATGAATACGATACCTATCGATGAGCCAATACCAATAATTTCCCACAACATGGCATTCAGATCGCCGTCAATCTTCTTATTATTGAAATCTACGGCAAACACCGCTATCGTCTCATTCCTGTCATTATTGATCGGCTTCAGCACCGTAATCCATTCGCCATCAAGATCTTCATAGATGTCACTAAAGCCAACACCTGTCCGCTCCATCTCATGGATCGCATCGACAAGCTCTGGCTTGATCTCATACTCGCTTCCTGGCGCATTTCCTAATTCAACGAAGGAATCGTTGCCTTGAAGCACCTTCAGATAGAACTTTCCATCACGTTCCGTGAAACCGGGAGCAAGCAAGTACGAATTCGATATGAAATTGTCGCGTACCATGCTGTTCAAGCTCTCCTGAATCCAAACAATATTCTTATCCGTTGCATATTGTGAGGAATCCATTGACTTGAGCTTGCTAGCAGCTCCTGCAATACCCTCCTTTTCTATCTCGATATTCTTCGTAAGCGTAGTATGAAGGGATAGTAATTCATCATTATAGATTCTTCGCTCCATCATATATGAGGATGATATGAATACAATAGACATGACCATAAGAAGAACGGTCACGACGATGATAGATTTCATCACTAAGCCTTTGTTTTTCATTCAATAGCCCCCTAGTTGACTGACAAACAGGTTATATACAGGAGTTCTTTCCATTCGAATCCTTATTGCCTATAAACCTTGTCCGTATTTACTGACCAATCAGTCTATGTCAATGAGCTATATATCGTCATTTTTCGACAAAAATGAATAGACACGTTTAAAAATATTGTAGAATTTTTCAGAAAACAAGAGCATATATATCCGAGTAAGGAGAAAAAACGCCCCCTTTTAAACGAAGTCATCTACAAAAAACATCCTTGCCGAAATAATCGGCAAGGATGTTGATAGTAAGATTCTGCATGCACAGACAGCATAACTACTAATCACTAACTACTAACCAGATAACGCCATATCAATTCGATATTGAGTCGCTTTTACACATTTTTTGCAAACTTTAAGAGATGTGCCATCGCTTTTTGTTTGCGTGTACAATACTTTAATCCGTGTGCTTCCACACACTGGGCATGTTCCCCGTCCATGTGATGGAACGTTCCATAATGCTTTACCGCGTTTTGTTTTAGCCATTTCGTTTCCCCTTTTTCGTATCTATTATCGTAAATGTGGTGTGGCTCCGCGCGCTTCGCGAACGTCCTTCACCACCTGTTTCATAGCTTCTATAGCATCTTTTTCAATTTGTTGGGCAGAGATAAGAGTGGTCACCATCTCGTGACATAGCCCCTCTTCATGCGCATCATTCCAGTCGTGTCGTAATCTTCGGAGGATTGCAACAATATCATCGTATAAGTCAGCTAGAACTCGATATTTCTCTGCCAGTTGCTCCAGCCCATCCATCGATTGCTTCATATCATGCAAATAACGAGCAATGTAGTGCTTGAAGGTACGATACATGGACAATGTTTGCTCCGCCCCATTCCAATCCGCCGTACCCGACTGGATTTCCTCTATCATTGCATCATAAGCTTGTTCGCCACATGCAAATTGCTCAGGCGGCAAAATGCTATCATGCTGCTCCCATTTATAAATCGCCTGCACCAGCGATTCCGTAATCAGATCACGTACATCTATGGAAATGCTGCATTTGGATATCCGCTGTATAAATACAATCGACGAATTTCCCGTTTGCCCGAGTGTCTGATAAGACACCTTGCATCCGCTATTCCCGCACGAATCTACTGCGAAAAAACACTGCTGCGCTTCGTCATAGCCATAGATCGTGTAGTACTGATCGTGCCAATAAATGAGTCCGACACCTTCTTGTAGAGAAAGCTTCATTTCTTCGATTGCATACTTACGAGAGACCGGGAAGACCGGATCTGTATTGTAGCCTGCATACGTCTCTGAGTAGAGACCAAGCAAATCCGCAGCAACGAAGTGTTCGGCAGGCCAGTTATAGGCCGTCACAGATATAGCATCCAACTGACGATGAACGGACATGCGGAAGGCCAATGATGACATACACGCAATCGTATGCTTCGGATACTTGGTTAGCCCGCCGGCCAGCAGTACACTATGGATATGATCGATAAACGTTTTTGTTTCTGGTACGATTTTCATATTTTCAAGGATAATAGACGTCATCTCTTCACCTGCACCTATTCTTAGTTGTTGACCACAATTATCTTGGCGCCGCCGATCCCCAGTGGAGACTGTTGGAACGCGAACGCATGACTCCTCGTAACCGATTTCAGTGCGCAGTATTTCAATCGCTGCTCGTTCATGTTCCATCGCAAGGTGAGCCTGCTCGATTAGCTGTGGTACATGGTCTGATTGGATGCACAGCTCATGTCCCGTACCATTCTGAACCGTCGCTTTCATGACTTGAAATGCCTCATCTACAAGTTGATAAAGTTGAACAATCTCTGCAGATATGCCAACCTCTTCTTGGATAGAAGCCAAATACTTCAACATGTCACGCTTGATACCAGCATAAGAGCTAATGGTATAAGCGCTACCATGCGGATGATATTGTTGACTAGACAGTGCGGCAATCATATAATCGTATGCTTTACAGCCTGCAGCAAAGTCCAGATCCGGCAAAGTTCGATGCGGCGTATCCCAATCTGTAACTGCTGTAATTAGCGACTCTCGGTAGATTTCTTGGTACGGCATGTCCACTGCACCAATAATCGTTTGATAGTACCAGAATGGCGTAGGGTTATCGATGATGCCAAAATTCCGATACAGCAGCACTTGTTGTTCCTTCGAGTAACCGTCTAGATAGAAGAACACTTCGTCCTCATCGTCATAACCCGTAATCACGGCAAACTCAGGCTTCCAATAGACGACGCCTATTCCTCGATCGATGCTGTGCTGAATATGACGTATCGACTCCTGCTGCGCCAATTCAAACGTACGTTGACGCGTATGCCAAGCAAATTGATTTGATTCAATCCCAATTCGAAGGAGCGCATTGCCATGTTCTTCTCCCAAGTTGCCGTACGCTGTAACTGAGCTCCTTGATAACTCCTTGTGAATAACAAACTTAGATAATAGACCTGTCATTCCGCCTAGCATATATTTCGAACCCTCGTACAGACCAGCACCCGTGAGAACAGCATGCAGGGCATCCACGTAAGAACGATGTTCAATTTGAAAAGAAAGAGATAGAGTAGTTCCTATACTCATGAGCGGCCACTCCTCTCTTATCGCGATAATCCAATTATAATAAAGAAGGTACGACATATAATGTCATACCTTAAAATTCGTATTGTTTTTTGTCTTTCCTGTTATATTTACGCCTATTCGCTAAGCATCCCCATTATTTGTTCACATCTTGCTTTTACCTTCTCTTTCAGCCATTTCGGTTTCACAATCCTTGCCCAATCTCTTGTTGACATAAATAAGGACACATCGAAAAATTGGATCTCGAATACCACCGAATCTTCTCGTTTCATAAGATTGTAATCTCTCCATGCTTCCGAAGGCTTATCTATAAACTCTATGATTGCCGTAAATGGCTGAATAGGAAGATTCGATGAACCGAAGGTAGAGGGCAGTTCACCATTTAGCCGAGATATTCCCGCTGCTCGTTCCATTCGGATGATTCGATCCAAGCGAAGCATCTTCTGCTCCTCCTCCTGCTCGCACCATCCAATGACGTAATCGACGTATTGCTTGTAGCACAGCTTATAGGGGTGAAACGTATACGTCTCTGCTCCTTCCATGCCGTCATATTGAATGGTAAGCACTTGGTTGTTCTGAATGGCCATGCTTAGTTGATTTGCTATGTCAATGATCTCGACATTGATCTCATAAGCTGGAATTTGCTGAGACTGCAGCTCATTAACGTCTGACAAGCGACGGAACAATTCTGATATTTGCAGCATAATTGGCAATTTCGCTTGGTATTCATCATAACCGCCATAATTGTAATCCTGATAACGATGAGACAAGAATGCTAGCGTTCGTCTTAATTCTTCCGTAATATACGTGCTAGGCAAAGCAAATGTCGCATCCGTATACCGATAGCCTCTTTTTTTGGCATCATACTGAAGAGGAGCTCCAAGAGAGTTGACCATATGTTCAATATCTCGATTGGCTTGTCTGGTAGATAGCTCGAATTGATGTGCTAATTGAGTACAATTCGGAAAATGATTCGATCGTACTTCTTGATCAAACCATAAAATTCGATGCATATTGCTCAAATCCAAGTTCCCCCTTGTAGACATAGACAAAACAACAAAATCACTATGTTGTGCATAACTTCGTAATTGTTGGAAGTTGGCCTTATCGTCGCTATTGTTAGCGTTGCAACCATCCATATGACTTCAACGTCAGCAGCCGATTGACGGTTACGTATCCCCGCCATTCCATCTCGCCTGCTGGACTCACTGCTGGCCAGCTTATTGACCAACCGCCATCCTCCTGCTGCTCCTCCACAAGGGATTGCAGATGCTCTTCGATTTCTTTCTCAGTGACAAATTGTACGCAGTAGCTGTGACGCGTTGGTGCCCAATCCAGCACCTTATGAACATACCCTTCCGCCTTCGTATTGCGTTCAATGACACCTGGCAGCTGCAGCCATTCGTTCACCTTCTGCAATGCCCTCTCTGCTCGTTCTTTATCCGGATGACCAGTTAAGAAGGAGATATATTGTATATTGCTGTGATAGCCTTCATTATCGGCTGCCTCTAGCTGATTCCACATGAACTGCTCAGCCTGCTGGAACCATTCTTCTCGGGTGAGCTCAGGAACGGTATGCTGCTTCATCAAATACCCGAGAATATGTCCCGTAGGATTTATGGAGGCTTGACGATCATCGGCGACTGTCCACCAAGGCGCATGTGGATATTCATTCGCTGACGTCTGAATAAGAGGGAATCCTCCAGTGTCGCCCACTGTAACCGATTTCAAATAGCTGCCGATTCCAACAATTAACTTGCGGTCATATTCATCAATCTCGTGCATAATGGATAGTGCTACTTCTGTCGGTACAGGCTGACTATGCGGACAACGAATATCAGGCTCCAGCGCTTGACCGAATCCTCCATCCTCATTTTGAAAACCTGTAAGAGCCATGATAACAGCTGCCTTGCTCCCTTGGCCGAAATGATATTCAAAACGTCTGCGGTCGAGCAGTCTCGCATTCTCGTAAATAAAGCGCTGCGCGCGATTGAAGCTGTCTACACTCAACATTTTTATCAACTCCATTATTATTTAATGTGATTAATATATTTCGTGAATATCATTTTCTCGCTTCGTCACTTGCCTTCTTCCATCGATTTGCTCGTCGCAGTCCATATCGACTCATTTATTTAATGCAATTAAATTGATGGACAATTTATTGCAGCTTTAGGATTTTATTAAAATAAGTTAACGCTTCCGAAGTCGTAGAACGAGCAAGACGTTCATAGAGCTGTTCCTTCGCATCCTGTACAGATATCATTGACGTCTCGATACCCAGATTCTCCAGCCAATGGTCAATCGTCTCATAGGAGGTGCTATTCCATCCGTTCACTTCGCCAGCACTATTGCGCCGTTCTGTCACACCCGAGATGACAATATCCATCGTCCCCTGCAGCTCATTTAACGCATTGTCGAATGCCTTCTTCTGATCAGGGGATTTCATATCTGCCTTCACTCGCAGCAGCCTCGTATCGATACCGGGATGTTCAACAATGATGCCATACAACAGTTTCGCCTCCGGCGACATCTCACCTGCTGCATACCGTTCCTTGACGGAACGAGTATCGCCAAGCACGGAGCGGACAATCGGTACCCACTCCAGCGAGATAAACACCCCTTTCTTCTTGATGAACTTGCCGTAGGCAGCAACCCCATCCCCAGGAAATTGAACCCGCCAACGCCACGGATCCGCATCGGTGTCACTATGCCATGCCGATTCTTCTGTCACACCCGCAAGTGAAGGATGATGGGGAGCGAGGTTGGCCAGCGGCAGAATACCCACTTGGCGAATAAGCTCAACTGCTTCTTTATAAGAAGTGAATCAAATTCGTATTCGCGCTCATCTTCGATCTCATCCCTTCTTCGTCTGATCTAACATCTTCTTCCTTCCTCTGTTCCAAACGCTATGTATCAAAAAGAAACCTAAAGGCCTACCTTGTTCCCTTATACCTCTCACATACCTGATGAGCATGCTTATAAATGGCTTCTCGCAATTCCACAGGCTCCAACACCTCTGCATCCAAGCCAAGGCCATAGAAGAAGCGCTGTGCCCATTCCCATTCTGACTGGGGACAGTTAAACTCAACCTCTCCCACATCTTCACCGGTTTCATGCACCAATTCCCCAATATGTTCATCTTGCTCGACAAGCAGCATGCCGCGATAGGTCAGTTTTGCCCGGATTCGGATCGGGTCTTCCTTTTTCACGGCTTCTAGATTACGCTTTATTTGGCTGCCCTTGCCGTTGTCCCCGTTGCCCTGTACTGTGCGTACATCTTCATCTTCGGCTATCGAGATTTGAGACATACGATCGACACGGAATGATCGATCTTCACCATGTGTTAACGAATAGGCTTCACAATACCAGAACCCATGTGCCGAATATATCCGCTTCGGCTGGATATACAACCAACGCTGATGCTTCTGTGAACGATAGAATATATGGAGCCACTTGGGCTTCGCCTGTGATAGAAGCGCAATCAGCTGCTTCAACTGCGGAGCACGGTAGTTTCTTGTAGGTACGGACAGCTCGACACGCTCTAACATCGGTTCCACCTCAGTCAGCACTTCACTGGATACGATCTGCTTCAGCTTGTCCATGACCGTCCAACGCTCCTGATTGAATGGTGAATCGGGAAGCTGTGTCATGCCTTGCAGCGCGAAGAGCACGGTTAATGCTTCTGTGGTCGATAATTGAAGCGGCTGGAGCATGTAGCCATCCATTAACCGATAGCCCCCGCTTGAACCCGCTGTCGCATATAACGGTACTCCCATCTCGCCCAATGCTTGCATATCTCGGATAATGGTACGGCGGGAGACTTCGAATTTCTCTGCTAATGATTGAGCCGTTTCGGAACGGTGATGTAGGGCGATAATGATAGCAATTAATCGATCGATTCGTTTCAATGGCTTCTCCTTAGCTGGATGATTTTCACGGTTTGACCTGATTATATCATGTGAATGGTGACAGCTTGTATGTCACCATTTATGACCGGGTAACAAAATTTTTGCGACGATTTTCCGGCTGAAATTGTTACATCTCATCGACATCGTCATCAATGGTACATACCAAATCGTTAGAATCTGATATAGTTAATCCGACACATTACGGCGCTTACGCCGCAAGGAAGGACATCGGAAGATGAACGTATACGCGAAGCATACGCTTCTAGAAGAAGCTTCAACATTTATTAGGCAATGCTATCAAGAGCTCGGCAAGCTCCCTGCTGACATAGAGGGGCGCTTATCACAAATACATTCCGAGATTGAACATACTGGCACTTATTCGCATACTGCAGAAGAACTAACTCACGGAGCTAAGATGGCTTGGCGCAATAGCAATCGCTGTATTGGCCGCTTGTTCTGGTCATCCTTGCATGTGGTTGACGCCAGACATATAACCGAGTGTAAGCAGATCGCAGACGCGTTAGTCCAACATATTGACTTCGCAACAAATGATGGCCGGATACGTCCTGCAATCACGATTTTTCCACCTGCTCATCCAGACGGAATGCATCCTGTTCGGATATGGAATCATCAGTTGATTCGCTATGCCGGCTATGAGACTAGCCAAGGCATCATGGGAGATCCTCACTCGCTCTCATTTACCCGAATATGTGAATCACTTGGATGGCAGGGAGAACACACACCGTTCGATGTGCTGCCTCTTGTTATTCAGACAAGAGCTAACTCACCGCAGTTATTTGAGATTCCGAAGTCCTCCGTCTTAGAGGTGCCGCTCGTCCATCCCGAGTTGGAATGGTTTGCTGAGCTGCAGCTGCGATGGTATGCCGTGCCGCTTATTGCTGATATGCGCCTTGAAATCGGCGGCATCTCCTATCCTGCCGCGCCATTCAATGGCTGGTACATGGGAACAGAAATCGGCGCACGGAATTTGGCCGATGAAGGACGATATAATTTGCTGCCAGTCATCGCAGAGCAAATGGGGCTGTCTACGGTGTCGAATACATCACTGTGGAAGGACAGGGCTCTTGTTGAGCTTAATACCGCAGTGCTTCACTCCTTCAAGGAAGCGGGTGTTAGCATCGTAGACCACCATACGGCAGCACAACAATTCGTTAAGTTCCAGGAGCAGGAACAGAGTTGTAACCGTGCTCATACAGGCGACTGGACATGGCTGATTCCACCGATGTCACCCGCCGCAACGCCTATTTTCCACCAAAGCTACGACAATACGATTGTGAATCCGAATTTCTATTATCAATCTGTACCGTATATTAACGAAGCATGATCATCAATTATTCTGTTCTCACAAGGGCCTGCTCGCCAAAATAGTCGAGCAGGCTCCTTTCTTTTTATTCCGTAACACAAAACATTGGGTCAACTAATTGCAGATGCACGCAGCGTAATGAGTCTCAGAGTCTCATTCTAGCGCCATTTGACAACTTCTACGTACAGGTCTATATTAATTTCTGTAATCAATAGTTTCCTCTCTCAACTATTGAACTATTCAAATAATAAGGAGGAATTAACATGACTGCATCATCACACGAATGGATCGTCATTCAAGGGGCTCGGGAACATAACTTGAAGGATGTCACTGTTCGTTTTCCACGCAATCATTTGTCCGTTGTAACCGGTGTATCTGGTTCAGGGAAATCAACCCTGCTGTTTAACATACTTGTCCAAGAGGGTGAGCGCAAATTTGTTAGTGCTTCCGGACATGCAGCAGACAACGTGCAGCGGCCGGATTATGACGACATCTACGGTCTGTCCCCTATCGTCAGCGTTAGTCAGCATCATCATAACTTCAGCCGACGCTCTACCGTTGGAACATATAGTGAGATTTATACATATCTGCGTTTGCTGTATACGGCAATTGGAGAACGTGCTTGTCCGCATTGCCAAGTAGTGTTCAGTTATGCGGATATACGTACGACCCCTGTTCGTCTGTCTGAGGAAGAACATTCCCATCAGGAGCACTATGCGTGCCCTTCTTGCGGACAACCCGTTGAAAATATAACCATGGCTCACTTTTCCTTCAATTCACAGCTTGGTGCGTGCCCGGCGTGTACGGGTCTAGGTGAACAAATAGAGCCCATTCTCGATGCAATTGTACGTCCTGATTTGTCGATTCAAGATGGAGGCATTCAAGTTTGGAAAAAGGGATTCCTGTGGCACTTTGCCCCGCTTCTCCTGCGTGCAGCCAAATATTATCGCCTTCCTCTGGAGGAGGAAGATCTTCAGCGGCCGATCGGCGAATTGCCAGACATCGTCCGTCACATGCTGCTGTACGGCACGGATGATCCACGCATTCGCGAGCTTCGCCCTGATGCCCCTGCCCCATCCAATATGAAGCAGGGCAAATATGAAGGTGCAGTGAATAGCCTATTGCGCCGATATTACGAGGGTGACGATGACGAGGAATCGCAGCTGGAATTCGCCCGCTTCCTCCGTACAGTTCCTTGCGAGTCCTGTCACGGTTCGCGGTTGAATGCAACAAGCTCGTACGTCCTGGTGAACGGGACGCCGATCCACCATCTCATGTCTATGTCTCTAACTCAACTGCTGAATTGGCTTGAAGGCTTGCCTTCTGCTCTGCCTGATCGATACGTCGAAGCGGCTCAGCCTATCTGTAGGGAATTGCGGGAACGTACGCGAAGTCTCATGAATGCGGGACTGAACTATCTATCACTAGATCGAAGCTTTTCTAGCCTGTCTGGCGGAGAAGCGCAACGTATGCGGCTGGCCTCCTTGCTGAATTCGAACTTGAGCGGCATGATCTGCGTTCTTGATGAACCTACGACAGGATTGCACCCGCAGGATACCGACAAGGTGATGCATTCGGTACGTAAGCTGGCCTCTCTCGGCAACACCGTAATTGTCATTGAACATGATATCGATATTATCCGACAAGCCGATTATGTAGTGGACATCGGCCCAGGCGCAGGAGAGCTTGGAGGAGAGCTTGTCTTCCAAGGGACGGTTAACGAGTTGCTGTATCACCCGCAATCCATGACGGCTCAAAGCCTTCGTGAATCTCTGAATCGGCATCGTTCAACCGCTCGAAGCTGGAACCGCACATTGACCATCCGTGATGCACACGCAAACAACTTAAAGCATATTACGGTGGACATTCCCCTGGGCATCATTACCGCCATTGCTGGCGTGTCGGGCTCCGGAAAGTCCACGCTGGTCATGGAAGAGCTGCTTCCCCAGTTGCAATCAATTGGTTCGCCATCGAATGCTTCCAGCCGAATTGGCGGTTTAGAACATATTCAGCATCTCGTCGTTGTCGATCAGCAAGCGATGGGCAAAATGTCCCGTTCTAATGCTGCAACCTATACAAAGGTATTCGATGACATTCGGGAATGGTTCAAGGAATTGGCCTCTAGACAAGGCTTGCGGTTGAAAGCCTCTGATTTCTCCTTCAATGTAGCTGGAGGAAGATGCGAATCCTGCAAAGGCACGGGCAGTCTTAAGGTTCAGATGCACTTTATGGCCGATCGCTTGATTCCTTGTCCAACTTGCCACGGGAAGCGTTATTGTGAGAAAATACTGTCTGTGCAATGGCATGGACATTCCATAGCCGATGTATTGGGCATGAGCATCCAGCAAGCAAGAGAACTGTTCCGCGATATTCCGAAGATCGCAGCCAAGCTGGATTGCTTATGCGATATAGGCTTAGGATATTTACGGATGGGGCAACCATCCAGCACATTCTCTGGAGGCGAGGCGCAGCGCGTCAAGCTGGCAGCAGAACTGTCCAATGCCCGCAGCGGCCACACGCTGTACATATTGGATGAGCCTTCCGTCGGATTGCATGACCAGGATACGAGCAAATTGCTTGCCGTATTGAATCGGCTCGTCGATCGCGGAGATTCGGTTCTACTAATCGAGCATAATACCCAACTTATCGCAAATTCGGATTGGGTGATCGAGCTTGGCCCAGGAGGAGGGCAAGAGGGTGGTACCGTAATCGCCACCGGTACGCCCGATTCATTGAAATCCAGCAATGACTCCATTATAGGGGCCTATCTATAAAATATAGCCATAGGAAATGGCGTACCAAGTTCCCGAAAAGGTGCGAGTAGAAAGGACGAGATAAAAATTGACCGAACATATTAATTGCGATTTCGAAAAGGAATTTACGATGCTCCAATGCAAGCTGGTCGCAGAGCATAATCGGTTCAATGTGGAAGGAATCACTTCCGCGCAGTACAATATATTGGATCTGCTTGCTACGAATGGAGCAAAAACGACTCGAGAGCTTGCAGATTCGATCCATACGACATTATCCGCGATTTCCAAATTAACAAAGAAACTTATCGATAAAAACATGATTACACAAACACGCGATACTCAAGATCGACGCTATATGTATCATGAAATCACCGAACAAGGTCACGCCTTCCTCCAGAAGGCGGCCTACTCTCGCCATGGCGTCATGAATCGAATTCGTGATGGGCTCAGTGAGGATGAGCTGCAACAGCTGGCAAGCTTATGCGGTAAGATAAATCAATCATTGACGGGAAATATGGAGTAGGAAGTAAACTGTAAACTACGTATAGCAATATCGAGCATGCTAATTATTCATATAACCGAAACTACACCCGTCCAGCATAAATATCTGCTATGAATTGTAATCCTGCCGGATTCTCATGAATTAAGTTGGAAGGTAAATCGTTTGTTGCTCCGAATGAAATGGCAAGAAAGACCATAGGAACGAAAAGTTCCTATGGTCTTTCCACGTCATTGACATTACTCAAACGATTTAATGAAGGAAGCTTATTACAGCTCCAGCTTCCTCGCTTGTTCCTTGATGTAATCGGCGGTTCGCAGAGCCAGTGACATTACGGTATTCGTCGGGTTAGCTCCGCCGGATGTCACGAACATGCTGGCATCGCAGACGAACAAATTGGGAATATCATGGCATTGCCCATACGAATTGACGACAGAAGTCTGCGGATTCGTGCCCATTCGGCAGCCACCCATGAGATGAGCGGTATCCGGCACGACATATTTGACATCGCCGCCTTCCGCTTCCAGAATTGCGCTCATTTTGCCAACGGCATGCTCGATTAGCTTCCGGTCGTTCTCTCCATAGCTGAACGTTACCTTGGCCCGCGGCACTCCATTCTCATCCTTTTCACCGGCAAGCGTTACCCGATTGTCCGGGTTCGGCAGCACCTCTCCTACCATCGTAATTCTTCCGTAGTAATTATAGTCCAGCAGCTCTTCCTTAAGCCGGCTTCCCCAGATTGGGCCTGTCCGAGACTTGCTCAAGCCCTGAGCGAACCCGACGGGTCTGGCGCCATGTGCATGAAGGGTGTAGCCTCGCGCGAACCCCCTGCTTTTGTCTGTCTCATAGAAGTCTTGCGTCGTCGCCAGTACTGGAGTTCCCTTGTACAGCCGTATATCGCGGTCGAATTTGGCATAAACGTCCTCGCTGCTGTGCGGCATAATCGCTTTGCCAACCCAACCACTGCTATTGGCAAGTCCATCTGGATAGCGGTTATTCGCAGAGTGAAGCAGCAGTCTCGGCGTCTCTACCGCGAAAGCGGACAAGATGACTACTTTTGCCTTCTGCGCATAAGTCACGCCCTCATGCACGAACGTTACGCCCGTTACCTTGCCGTCGCTTCCCGTTATCACTTGGGTTACCATGCAATCGGCTAGCACCTCCGCTCCTGCAGCGATAGCCTTCGGAATATGCACAATTAACGTGCTGAATTTCGAATTCGGCATGCATCCTTGGTTGCAAAAGCCCCTGTTGATACATGGCGGACGGCCGTCGAACGGCGCGGATATGATGGCGAGCGGCGGAACAGACGAACGAATCCCCAAATTCTCGCAGCCCTTCATGAATAAATAAGCATTCGGACTCAGCGGATCTCGTTCTGGATACGGATAAGGCCCATGGTAGCTGCCCCAAGGGAAATGCTTCGGACCGGATACCGCAATCGCTTTCTCAATGCGCGAGTAATACGGCTCAAGTTCCTCATATCGTATGGGCCAGTCTTCTCCAACACCATCCAGTGTCTTGGTGCGGAAGTCAGATTCATGGAATCGAAGAAACACGGCCGTAAAATGCACCGTTCCTCCGCCTACACCGCGACCGGAGTTGTTATGACCCATCGTCAGCGGGTCTTTTCCGTCCACAATGCGGGTGTCCTGCCAGCCCAAGTTTTTCATGGTAAGCTCGTCGCTTGCAAAGTCCTGCTGCGGATCGCGAAACGGCCCGGCCTCCAGTACAACGACGCGGAACCCGGCCTCGCTCAATTCCTTAGCAAGCACGCCGCCGGCGGCACCGGCGCCGACGATTACAACATCCGCCTCATCAGCAAATTTACGCAATATCATGCTTCTTCCTTCGCCTCCCATGGATCAAGCCGTCCGATATCGCCGCGAACATAGCCGCGCGGGTATGCAGGGCCGGCATACCCCATCTCAGACCACACGATAGGATGCGAGCAATACGCCTCGACAGTCAGATTAAGCATCTTCAAGAACCATTCGCGTTGAAGATTGCTGGGCCATTTCGAATAATCCGCTCGTCCATCGCTAATTTGCCGAAGCACCTCGGTAAGCTGCTGTGCTTCACATTTGCTCGCTTTTTTTCCCGTAACTTGCAACAGGAACTTGTCTAAATGCTGAATCCCTTCAAGAATAAGCATTTTGCGCTCCGGCACGCCCGTTCTGCGTTCCCCTTCTCCCGTCGTCGTATCCTTTAATGTCTGGTCTACGTGGGCGAGCACATATTGAATTACTTCCTCTCTCTCGTCATCGACGAGCGCGGAACATACCTGTTGCAGCAGCTTATATTCCTCACCATCTAGCACGGTGCAGGACTGCGACTTACTTATTCTGCTCGTCACGATGGCTTGGGTATGGGTATCCCATGCCTCGCGTTCATCCAGTACATTGAATGAAGGATACCGAGTTCTTCTCACCATCAATCTCACTCCAGTACAGTCATCTTCAACCATTACGCTCGCCAATACAGCGCTATTATCCCAAGCAGGCTCATCGCGGTAATCATGAGCGGCATAATGACAGGAGGCCCAATTAGAAAGTTATGTGATTGATAGCCCCCGACCCGCTTTCCTACACCACGAACATGATAATAAAAACCGACCAGTCCCGCCAAAGCTCCAACCCACATAAGGATTTGAAAAAAAACACGCAGCCATGCCACGTGAAAGCAGACGAGAATCAACCCGAACACAAAAAACAACGGAGATGCCAGCACGGGCACCCACATCGCTTTATGGTGAAAATTTTGCCGATAATGAGACATCGTCACTTGTATGCCGATTAAACAAAAGGCTAAACTGACGAATAAAATGAGCATTCGCTCGATTGGCCAACCTTCCCATCCCATCGCGTTCCCTCTTTCTTACGAATTATAATTTTTTTCTTTTGCGATTGCCGCTTATAAAAGTGTTCCAACATATCCCATACTTAAAACATTGTCATCATTTTTATTAGGAGGTTACTCTTGCTCATTCACAAGGTCGACACGTACCCATTGTTATATCGAATCCCCCGTCCCTACGGGGATGCCAATGGCTTGAAAAGGTTCCGTTCCGCTTACCTGATCAAAATTACGACGAAGTCTGGACTTACCGGATGGGGTGAATGTTCGGGCTGGCTGCCTGCTCTGGATACCGAGTTTGAACACGCCGTCATTCCGTTCCTTCTTGGCAAGGATGCCCGGGAGCGAAATGCCATTATCACTGCATTATCCAAGCAAAAGCATGATAGACCCGCAGCTGCGGTCAGCATGGCTCTGACAGAGATCGTTGCACACGGCGCGAATTTATCAATTTGCGAGCTTTGGGGTGGCGCGGTTAGACGCTCTCTCCCCTTGTACGCATCGCTTCAATCGTATTCAGATGCATCAGATTGGATAGCCCAATCGCTAAAGGATATGGAGCAAGCGGTTCAACAGGGGTTTATAAACATGAAAATAAAAGTGGGCGGGAAATCACTCACTGATGATATTCGCCATGTCCGCACCGTCCAAGAACAGTACGGGCAGCGCGTACGAATTGCTTTGGACGCCAATGGAAGCTATGATGCGGCCACGGCTAGCAGCTGGAACTCCCTGGTCAGTCAATATGATAATTGGCTCTGGTTTGAAGAGCCATTGCCCTTGAACGCATGGGATCAATTTGCGCATTGTCGACTTCAACTGAACATTCCGGTTGCAGGCGGTGAAAATGCCATGACTCCCTCGCTGTTCCATCAAGCCATCGTTCGGCAAGCGCTGGATATTGTTCAGCCCGATCCGCTTCATCTTGGCGGTATCGATGCCTATCGCGACGTACTAAAGCTCGCACGCTCAGCGGCCATTCGCGTATCCCCGCATACCTTCGATGGCGCTTTAGCCCGCTGCTACGCGCTGTTCGCTCACGCTTGCTTGCCTTCCTGGAGCAAAATGGACGCCGACGAAGCGGTTGAACCGATAGAGTGGGACGTAATGGACAATCCATTTACGGCCTTGGTTCCGCTTCACATTCATCATGGAACCGTCGATATTCCGAACGGCCCCGGCATTGGGACAGCCATCGATGAAGACATGCTTAGCCATTACCGCTGGGACGGATCGCGTTTCTGGTAATTGAATCTGACCCGCATTTCTTTGGCGCAACGAAAAAAGGCGAAGCTCTGGCTTCGCCCAACAATATTGCAATTCGTATTTATGTATCCATTTACGAGAAAAATTATGGCTTAAGGCTCCTTTAACCTCGCTGTTTCTTCGGCCATGGGGCCAGCAGCAGCGTTACAGGCAACAGCAGTAAACCAACGATGAGCACGGTCCAAATGACGTCATTCTGCATATTTTTCTCATGAGCTATGATAGCATCCAGCGACGAACCTACGACATATCCTCTTTCGATCGTTTCCGGCTTATCCTTCGGCGCATAGGGCGGCAAGCCTCCATACAAGACGGAATCCGTGCCATTTGGAAATGACATTGGCTTCAGCTGTCCTTCCTCTGCCTGCCCGAGTATGGTAACCTCCTCGCCATTTGGAACGCCGCCATAGCTCAATGCCGTCTCCTTCGGCGCCACTACCAGTACTCGGTTGTTCTCGACCTCTTCGTTCGGATTGCGGAGCGTCCCCTCGTGCAGCGGCACAGTAAGATCGGTCAGGCGGAATACGGACGGCTGAAGCGGGATCCCGTTCACCGACAATCCGTTCACGTTACCGACGGTTGTCGTCATTGTTGTCACATAACTGCAATTGCGAGAGTTGCATGACCACCTTCGATCCTCTTTCACGAGCAGCGCATAAGATGAAGCCAAATGTTCATCCAGGGCAGGATTTCGAGAGGTAAGCGTACCTGTTATCGCTACGATGCCTGTCATTTCTGGAGTCACCGTTTCAACAGGAACCGCATTCTGTAATCCCTTTTCCCAGCCGTTAGATTCACTGTACATGATAGCAAAGCCGCCGAAAACGAGCAGATCCGTTAGTAGAAAAAAGATAAACCAACCACTCACCCGTCGTGGCTTTGTCACTTTTCCTGTTGTACTTTGATGACGCAGCTTCGTCACGTTCTAACACCTTCTTTCAATCAATGCTTGCGCATCCTCATACCTGAATGGTCGATACGAGCAATGGTGGCATTGCCAAAAAAACAGAAATACGCCCTATGCCTATACGTAAGGACGTTATGTTCTGCTTGAATGCGTATCGGAATCATTGCCTTGAGTATTCCTCCGCACTGGAAGCTCGCAGCCATTAGAGTTGCATTGGCCAGCAGGAACAATCGTACGTCTTGAAGCGATGTATCGATACAGTTTCCCGCCAATTCCCAGCTTCATGCTGAGCCATATGAACGGACTCATCGGCATTAATATCGGCACCCTCATACAGAGTGCATGCACCGCCTCGATACCGGAAAGAATGCGTCCGCTGCTTGATTCCCGCGCATGCATGCTGTCCACCAGATTGTCCATGGACACTGGAATCCGTTCCGTCACATGCTGATCGCGTATCGAGTAAAATCGCAGCACATGCAGCCAATCCCATCGTTCCAATCGTGAGCGTATTCCCGTACAAAGCGGACACCAACTATCATAATACACCTCAAGCATGCGGCGTTTACGTATGCTCATCTGTCCTCACCCGCTTCTTCCTTCAACAATTGTATATCCCTCACATCCCGTTACGAGTAGAACACCGTAAATTGCACGACCGCTTCCTCATCGCCAACATTGGCATACATATGCGTTTCGGTAGCGGAAAATTGAATGGAGTCAAATTGGTGCAGCGTATACGTATCTTCTCCAATGGTCAATTGCACCGTACCCGACATCACCGTAGCAATTTCCACTGTCCATGGGTGATTTGGCTCTGGTTCGTAGACGCAATTGGGCTTTAGCCGTGCACGCAGCATCTCCATCTTCTCGCGCAGATCCGTAAAAACAGGCTCCAATATCCATTGTCCGGATTCACTCTCATAGGTAGGGCCATGACCTGATCGAGAGATGCGCACTGACTTATCCGGCATGAGCAGCGTCATCAGAGGAACGGACAAATGCCGCGATATTTTCCACATCATCCCGATTGTTGGGTTCGTATCTCCACGCTCAATGTTGCCAAGAGTAAGCTTGCTAACCCCTGACAGAGCGGACAATTCCTCAAGACTTAGCTGCTTATCTTTCCTCAGCTTCCGCAAATTCGCGCCTACCGATTGCATCAATTGCTTCGTTTCGTGCTCATTCATCGAATGTTTCCCCCAATTCGAACGAAAAGTTTACAATCATTATGCAAATATTTGTTACATTATACTTTACTTTAAAAATAATATAGTATATTATACTTTACTGGATACACAATTGAAAATGATTTTCAAGTAGAGGTAAGGTGAGCATCATGAGAGCCATATTTGTTGGCATTTTAGCATCCATGTTTTTTTCATCCACATTCATTATTAACCGCGCGATGAACCTGTCCGGAACAAGCTGGGCTTGGACCGCATCGCTGCGCTTTCTACTTGCGATTCCCATACTGCTTGCGATTGTCGCATTTCGCAAAAACCTTACGCCTCTCTTCCGTGAAATGCGTAAGCATCCCTTGCAGTGGCTAACATGGGGTTCCCTGTGTGGAGTCGCGTTCTATTCGCTGCTCAGCTTTGCAGCAGTCTATGCACCGTCTTGGCTCACATCGGGAACATGGCAAATTACGATCTTAATTGGCGCGTGCTTGTCGCCACTGTTCTTCGAGACACGCCAGACACCGAATGGCCCGGTAAGAGTACGCCAGTCCATTCCGTTCAAGAGTATGCGCATTTCCGTCATTATACTTATCGGTGTAGTACTCATGCAAGTGTCTGAAGCAAGCAATGTTACCTTATCGGAATTACTTCTGGGCTTCATACCTGTTATTATCGGAGCTACTTTCTATCCGCTTGGCAACCGTAAAATGATGGCGCTCTGCGGCAACAAGCTGGATTCCTTCCAGCGCACACTCGGCATGGCACTTGGCAGTATGCCTATAGCTATCCTGCTTGGCATATACGGAACTATGTCTGTAGGTTTGCCATCCGCCTCTCAGTTCGGACAAGCAATGCTGCTTGCCATCAGTTCTGGCGTAATCGCAAGTCTGCTCTTCTTCTTGGCAACAGACATGGCGAAGCATAATACAGCACTGCTTGCTGGAGTTGAGTCCACACAGGCTGGCATTCTGATCTTCACCGTGCTTGGCGAGGTACTGCTTCTCAACGGAACATTCCCACAAGGCTGGTCACTCGTAGGGATGTTCGTCATTATCGCCGGGATGATTGCGACGAGCCTGGCGAACCGCAATATTGCACCAGCAAAGCCGAAGCCAGCACCAACACTGTCTAAGAGGACAGCCTAATACACCAGAAACAGCGAAAGAGCGCCGCATACTGCCTATCAAGTATGCGGCGCTCTTTCTATTATATAAGGTGGAGGCAAAACTAACCATGGTAAGTTATTATTTTCACAAAGTATTTGAAACGAAAGTCATTTCTTGTTAGGCGTAATAAGCATTCAGCAGTTCACGTGTTTCTTCTTCCGGCTTAGCTGCAAGACCCTGGTCAGCCCAGCATTGTCTGCACTCTTCTTCTGTCGTGCATCTGTCATTATCGTCACACATATAGCAAAGTTGAAGGAAGTTGCGAGTTACTTGATCCGTTGTGTCAAATGTTTTGAATGTTCTCATCTTTATCACTCCCTGTTCTTTATGGTTACACTATATCATGGAATTGAGTGATAGTATGTGAATTAAATCACAACACTATATAGTCATAGATACAAAAGCTGCAGTCCCCTCGAAACCTTACGATTACGATAAGACTGCAGCTATCTGCTGAAGCTTCTTATATTATTATTTCTTGTCCTTCATTTCAAATCTAAATTTGGCTACATCGAATAAGGTTTCCGCCGTGACATAGTCTGTTGGATTCTTCGTTAAATACTGGATAGCCCATTCAAAGTTCGTAACGCTGCCCTCTTCGACATCTTTCTCGACCGACTTTAGAGCTGCCAGTTCCGTCTTCAGCTTAGCTAACGGCTTCGAGAACTGAGCATCAATCTCTTCTTTATTAGCTTGAGGTGCGCTCGCTCCCTCTTCCCCGTTCTTCTCCGGATTGTACTTCGCAAGCTCTGCTTCGAACTTCTTTATCAATGCTGCATAGGATTGCTGCCATGCCTTGAATTGTTCTTGTTCTTTATCTTCCGCAACCAACTTGTTCAGTTCAGCTAACATTTGCTTCATATTCGCGCCAAGTGCTTGCGCTTCATCAGCCGCAAGTTTTGCCGCACTATAGTTCTTCTTCGTATATAAAATCTCTGCAGCAGCTTTATATTGTTCAGACGTGTGCGCGATACTAAGTGCTACATTTACATCCTTCTTCAAGAAATATTGGAATCGTTCACGGAAATCACCCTCGTCGAATACGTTGCGAACACCCCAATGAGTACTTTCACTCGTTTTCTTTAGAACAGCTAGAACGGATTTCGCCTCATCATCGAAGGCATAAGCGCCAGTGTCCATATATAATGCCTTCAAGTGGATGGCAATAGCTGCTAGTGTGTTCGGATCATTTGGCTTACCAGCACCCTTGTAATGCTTTTTCACCGCATTGATCCAATTATTCACTACGGAATCGAACTGCTTATTTGATTTGCGAAGGTTGGCATCTGCCTTCTTATACGCATTTTTCTTCGCGTTGATATTTTTTTGCATAGCAGCCGTTGGAGCACCAAATACGTACACATCAATCGTCTCTCCGAAAATATTCTTTTTCTTTTCAGTTCGGAGATAGTAATGATAGCCCGCATATCCATTCTGAGAGTATCCACTCTTGTCTGGATTCTGTATGATCATGCCCACTGTGGATGAGTTTGCTAGCGTATGATTGCCTTCTGCGGTGCTCGAACCTATCACGTACAGCGGTGATCGTTGATCAATGTAACCTTGAACATAGTAAAGCTTATCGTTCAATGCCAACTCATATGCAGCTAGCGCCTTTTCGTATGTACTATACATTTGATGATATGGACCGCTAACTTTGTCATACGCGTTACTATATGCATCTTCATTTGGAATCGCCGCAACATGTACCTTGTCCAACTGATTCACGAGCTCCAGCTTCACATTATTCAGCAATGCACCGTAAGACAAAGGTACAGCAACGCCACCTTTCTCGAATAGAACAGCTTCAGGCAGCGGCAGTGCAGCTCCGTCCACCTTCCCCTGCTTGCTGTTGGCTGTGAATACGAAGGTATGCTCTTGATTTTTCAATGTCAATGTCTTCGATGTTTTGTTCCAATCCGCTTGGAACCCGAAGATGTCTGTAAATGGCTTCAAGCCGAGATACAGTCCATCCGTAGATGTCTCTACATAATGCCTGCCTAGGAATACGCGCTTTCCGTTCCATTCCAGCAGTGAATAATCATACAGCTTCACTGTTCCTACGGTTGAAGAAGCTGCTGCAGCATAAGCTGGCTGTATACTGCTCCCAATACCCGTTAGAAGCAATGACACAACCAGCAGCCACGTCCATATTCTCTTTCTCATGTTGACCCCTCCATCATATATCGCCATAATTCGGCATAATCTACCAACTTATTATAACATGGCGAGAATCATAGACGAGTGACTTTTTACCAACATTTTCGTTCCGTGAAGGTAGAAATGACTCCCCTTATCGCTTCGGCAGCAGCTGAACGTATTCATCCGACAGCTTCATAAGAGAGAGAATATAGTCATAGTCCTTGCGGTACGCTTCCTTCATAGGCACGGGCTGCAATGTCTTTAGCGATATCGCTGTGCCATCATCGAACCCTTCGCCCGGTACGAACATAACTTCATTGTTGAAGAAGGAGCCTGTTGGCAGATAGTAGCGCATACCGACTACATTATTTTCTGTATTCAACATATCGCGACCAAGTGCAAGGAATTGCTTCTCTTGCAGGGATATACCGAGCAGGTTGGCAGCTGTCGGCATAATGTCGATTTGACCGCCCGTCCTTTCGATTATCTTAGACTCAGCTTGCTTCGGCACATGAATGATCAACGGAATATTGAAGCGGCTTACTTCATTCGAATAGGGAACACCGAGTCGATCGGTTATTTCCTTGTCGCTTGCTTCCTTCGGATTCACGCCAAAGTGATCGCCATACACGACAAGCATTGTCTTATCCCATATCCCCTGCTTCTTCAACTCCTCGATAAACTGTCCCAATGCATAATCGGTATAATTGATTGCCGTCAAATAGTTCCCTAGGTACGAGCCCTCCATATCGGCAGGAAGCGTCAACTTCCGCAGCTTGTCTGGCACAACAAATGGCGCATGACTGGATGTCGTCACGAATTGAGCGTAGAATGGCTGATTTCGCTTCGTCATCTCCCGAATTTGCTCCGCACCGACTCTATACAATTCTTCATCAGAAGCACCAAAATCATTGAAGAAATCGTTCGTGTAGTACGGCTTGTCATAATAATGGTCAAATGCTAGTCCAGGATAGAGCAAATGCCGGTTCCAGAATGTCACATCATTGACGTGAAACGTTGCCGCTTGATAATTCAAGTCATGAAGAAGACGAGGCATACTCGGAAGCTCTCTCTTCCCAAAGCCTGTAGACATCGCTACCGTTCCCGTCGGATATATGGACGTATTGGACAAGAATTCCGCATCCGATGTATTTCCTTGGCCGATTTGCTGATATATATTCGGGAAGTAATAGCTCTCCTTCACGAGCTTATTCAGTACAGGTGTAATCTCTTGTCCTTCCAGCTTGGCCTGGATCGGGAAGTTCTGAAAGGCTTCCAGTTGAACAACAATCACGTTGGCACCGCGGGCCAATCCGAAACCCTCCGGCTGTCCAGACGGATTGTTTTCCTTACGATAAGGATATGCCGCTTGGAGCTCTTGGATTTTCACTTTCGTCTCATCCAAATTCCCATTCGCAATGATCTCATTCTCACGTATGATTTTCAGCGCTGTTGCAGCTTGATAGTTGAGATAGCCAATCTTCTCTGACTTCACCGTCTCATTGCTGATCGATTCTGCCTTGTCTATTACGAACCAGGAATAGCTCATGCAGCCGATCAAAATCAGGGCCGCAGCAGTTCTCCACATCCAACCTGCATACCGTTGTGGCGGGGATGAATCCATCCAAGCTTGCTGCTGCGAATACGTCCTACGGATCAACCAACGAAATGCAACAAATATTCCAGCCACCACGATATCTGCAAAGTACAAAAAGTGTGAGAACTTCACAAGCGGCCCGATACTGCCGCGTATTTGTGGAACCTGTCCCATTTCATCAAATGCAGTAAAGGTTGGTACTGTATTAAAGTGAATATGGTACAGTGTTGCAGCAAACATCAAAATAGAGAAAATGACCTGAAAGATCCAATATAACGTACCTTTGCCGAATCGAGGCAGCACCATCTCGAAGAGACTGACAATAAGAAGTACGGAAATGATATCGGTAAGCAAGCCTGATACGGTAATCGAATCATAGACGAAGTGGCGCAGCAGCGTTAATTTGACTACCAGAAGCAGGGTCAGCAGCGCGCCTTGCGGAAGCTGAACCCGCTTGCGTTCCACCCTGGCCAATGAAATATTGCTCATAATCGTTCATCCTTTGCAATGATGTAGTGTCGTGGTGATGATGTCTCATCGTGCATAATAGCCGATTGGAGCTGCGCATATGTTTGCTTTACGGTATCCAGCACCTTCATATGTCCCATTATATTGCTCAATAGGGTGATGACTGCACACGCCGCTACAATGCCAGTAAGCACACGGCGAGCCTGTCCTCGCAGACGATGAATGAACCACGCCATTAACAAGAATAAGGCAAAGAGATAATGCCCCGCATATAGGTACATATCATATTCAAATGTTCGTAGACCGAAGCCGACGACAAGGTGAAGCAAAATGGCAAACAGCGGATACACGTTCAAGGACCACACTTCAGCCGAACGATACCCTTTCCCAATTGCCATCAAACTCAAGACGATGACAACTGCACCGACAAGATGACCGTACCATGGGAATGGATAAGCTAAATTTGTGACAAACGCCATAATCGAGTCGCTCATTAAAACAAGGTTCGGCGTAATAATCGGACTCTCGATCATGGAATAGACTGCCTTCCAATGATGCTTGAACGAGAATGGAGAGACATAGCTCATGCCCCCAGCTTCAATGTTATGCTGCCAGGAGGATACCCACGTATTGCCGGAAAATAAGACATGCTGGAGCACTGTCAACAGCGCAACCATCACGGCAAATATCCCCGCAACCTTCACCCATTTCACAATAAACTGCTTGCCTTGTCCCAGTGAGCAGAAGAATAGGACACCAGCCGCTGTAGCAACATTCGTAATGGTAATCCCAAAGTTCAATACAAGCAGCAGTGCGACCGGTATAAGGGAAAATCGGTTATTCAGTCTGCAATACTGAGCATACAATACCGTCAGAAGAATCCCGAATACCGCATATGGATAGGAGTCAGGAATAAGGGCAGTGAAAATACTGTACGAACTCGCCCCGAAGAATGCAGCAGTACTAATAGACAACCAATTACAGCACAGATTGCGGCGCAAGTAATAATACAGAATGACAACACAGAGCGCATTCATCATACTTTGAACTCCAACAAAGAGCGCATTGCCAATTGTTGCTTTGGCGAGTGCCTTCAAGGGTGTCGCAACAAAATTGAGCAGTGGATGAATGAAAGAAGATTGCGGCGCATAATAAAACGACGGGTCGAAATTGAAGAGATTCAAGGTAAAAGGCGCGTCGTTAAATGGACTGCGCGGCAACAGTATGTTTTTATACTCTTCCATATAAGTTAAAAAAGGAATATTCAGTAGAATATAGAGCAGTGAAAAAATAACAAAAAGAATAAGCGCGGTGCGATTATCCTTCTTATCAGCAAACACAGACTTCCAAAACTTCATGATGATATAATCCTCCGTTACTACAAAATGACTGGAAATCATGATTAGGCGGGTACTCGTATGAGTACCCACTCGATCCCGACCTCATAGAATATTTCGCCTCCCTACCGATTTCCTCCTATGTACAACTAAGCTCGCTATTGAACTAGAATAACCAATCCTAACCCGATGACACCAATTCCCGCTACCTTATGCCAACCTACCGATTCCTTGAACCACCATCTAGCCAAACAGAGTGTCCACACATAAGTTAGCGCATTCGCTGGAAGAACAAGTGTATACGGCAAAAAACGAAGTAAATAGATATTGAGAAGCGCCCCGATCCCGTACAGCATAAATCCGGTAAGCAGAATCCACTTGCGGTGGCGAATGGAATACCATTTAAAGCACGCGCTTCCTAATGAACCGAACCACGTCATGAAGATAAGCAGCAGCCATAACCATTCATTTCTCATAGCTGATCAACCCCACGCCAAGCATTAACAGCAGCACGGCCATTCCCTTTTGCAAGGTAATGGCTTCGTTCAAGAACAATCCTCCGTAAATCAAGGCAAATATATAGCTGCTGGACATCAGTGGATACGCGACGGACAGCTTCTCCATGGAAAGCGACTTGATCATGAGAAGCGCCCCCACGCCGTAAAAAACGAATCCGACTCCGACATATAAAATGTGGTGCACGCCCCACTTCCAAAAAAGTTGTCCTGTTGCCGTGCAGAAGGCGGAGAAGATCATAAGCAGCTTCCCCAAGTGTCGGGATGTTATCTGTTCCATCTACGTTCCTCCAATCCGTGAGCAGGCTCGGAAGCACGATTGACAACATAGCGGTGCTTCACCAATTGCAGCATAGGCAGGTCGCTCAAGCAATCCGAATACGCACAGGATGATTCATAGTCAATCGTGAACCGCTGTTCGCTCGCATATTGGCGAATACGAACAACCTTCTCATTCGCCTTGCAATTTACCCCGACAATGCGAGATGTATATCGATCGTTGCTCTTCTCCAGTTGGGTTCCAATGACCTCATGCACACAGCCCAGCTTCTTGAAGTATTTCATATAAGCATGCGGAGACGCAGACACTAGAAGTACATGGTATCCTTCCGTATACTTGCGGCGAATTTCCTCAACTGCCTCTTCATACACATCGTTGGCGAGAATCTTGTCATAGAAGGCCTCAAGATCTGCTTCGTCCATATAATTAATTGCACAGAAAAAGGCTTCCTTTGCCTTATCGGCAGGAATTCTCCCCGTCTTGTACAGCAGCAAATTCCATAACACCGAGGTCAAATGAACAGCAGCCCGCGGTCTGGTTGCGATGCCGTACTTCAAGAACAGCAGCATCGAATCGTGCTTCGTAATCGTTTTGTCAATATCAAATAAAGCTAGTTTAGTACGTGTCAAACCGTCCGTTCATCCCCTATCCAATTATTCAAAAATAAGCAGTATAGACAACACACTCGCGATATACAGCACTACCGTCACAAGAATATGCTTGTCCTCTACCAGCAGGCGATCCGGTGCTCCACCCTTGTTCTCGATGTGAATCAAGTACAAATAGCGGAAGATGCCGTAAATGACAAATGGGATCGTCCACATGAGATAAATCGTTCGGCCAGCTGTAAACGTGAATAGCGAGTAGCTAATAATCGTAGCCGTCGCAACGATGCTCGTTAGTTGGTCAAGCAGTGTGAACGAATACTTGTCCAACACCTTGCGATGGGCATCCTTCTGCTTGTCAAGCAAGAACAGCTCGTGCCGCCGCTTGCCAATTGCAAGGAATAGGGACAGCAGCATCGTACACAGCAAAAACCATGGCGTCAGATGCACGTTAATGGCCAATCCTCCTGCGATTGCTCGAAGCACGAAGCCTGAGGCGATCACCATAATGTCCATAATGACCACATGCTTCAGCTTAAGGGAATACGACACATTCATGGCAAAATAGACGGCTAACAAGAGCATCAAGAGCGGGTTAATCTTATACGATACCACCAATGAGCAAACGAGCAATATCCCCCCAAATACCAAAGCGCCTGTTGGATTCAATGCACCGGACGCCATAGGACGAAACTTCTTGACCGGGTGATTGCGGTCTGCTTCCCGATCCACATAATCATTCAATATATACACGCATCCTGATACGAAGCTGAATAGAAAGAAAGTCGTCAGGGTATTCACGATTGCCGACACGTTAATGGCTTTTAAGGAAAAGATAAGCGCTGCAAATACGAGCAAATTTTTCGTCCACTGCTTCGGTCTCAGCTGCTTGAACAGCAATCGAATAACCGAGCTTTGACTCACTTCCTGGTATGCCTCTGATCGATCAGCGGTATGACTTGCTTGCAACTTCATCACTTGCACCTCCTAGCTGTAGTAGCAATATTTACATCTTTACATACCGACCTATTATAATACAGAACCTATCGAATGAATATGGTTATTATGGATCACGAGGATATGATTACTAGTGAGTATTAGTGCTAGATTCCACTCCTGCATCATAAAAAAGCGCCCCAATGAATTGGGACGCTTCATTCTATTTTGCCTGTTTCCAGTTGCTTTGAGACTACGATATAAGAAGGAGCAGAGCCATACTAAATTTGTGTGCTCTTCTTAAAGATGGCGATCTCGTCTTTAAGCTCCCGGACAGCTTCATCTACATTCGCTCGCGTGTATCCTTCTGACTTCAGATGTCTCATGACCTCAATCGTTTTATCTCCCAATTGCCATTTGGCCTGAATGAATTCGCTACCTGTTTGTTGAAGCAACCACGATACCTCCTCATACAGCTGCTGAAGTTCAGTAGTATCTACGATCCCGCTGTCCCCTACTTGTACCGTAGAACGGAAGGTTTCTGACTTGCCATTGTAGTTCATTGTAACGTTAACCGCTGCCGTACCTGGTTTTACCCCCTTCATGGTCACGCTGTTACTGGATTCACTGATTTTCTCAACCGCATCACCGATGACTTCCCAATGATAGATAGCATCTTCTGTAGGTACAGCATATCCATTGGCATACTGGCTCAGCAATCTAATCGTTCTTTCCTGTGCTGGAGTAGAAAAGAATTGATAGGTTCCCTGCCAGCCAACCTTCTCTCCCTGTTCCAATACAACTGATTTGTTAAAGACTTGCAGGAAGTAGGATTTCCCATACTTCTGAGTAAAGACAATCGGTTGATCATCAGCCAGATATTGCAATTTACCAAGTCCGTAATTGCGATTCAGCGTCACGAGCAGCTGATGCTGGCTCCCATCCTGTACTGCTGAACTCAGCCAATACTTATCTACGTCTGGATGCTGGGCTTTCGTTCCCGAATCACTATACACACCCGAGCCGCTTCTGCCTACTTCCGTCTCCCCTGCATAGTAGCGTACTTCTTGATTCCATGCTCCGTTGACGGACTGCAATCCATAATAACGATATAACGTAATCTCTTCCAGAGGCATAATTTCCGTATGAACTTGTACTTTGCCGCCTTCGATTTCATACGTAACCGTCTCCTGCAAGATTTCACGACCACGTCCGTCCTGCTCCTTCGTATTGAAGCCCTGAATTCGATTCACAACCTCAATTTTCACCTTGGTCCCGGCGATTGCTGTCCCATCTTGAAGCTGTTTCCCGTCCACCCACACATTATATTTAACGGTTCTTCCTGTCGTAGAACTGTTCTCGCCGCCATCATAATTATGATTGCCACCCGTGAAATCCTGACCTTTGCCGTTGCCATTATCATTGGCACCAACGATATAAGGGCCAATCCAATCCGATATATCAGGCCACAACATAGTCGATGGGCGCGTCAAGTCGGGATCGGCATCCTTGTCCACATTCGGACTAAGCCTCCATTCTTTCATCCCGTAGAGCTTATTCGCACCAGCATGATCGAACACAATCCACATATCATTGCAGTCATTGTACTTGTGAGCAATCTTCAAGTTGCTGCCGTTTTTCATGACATATTGCGTTCCACCCTGCAATGGATCGTGAAGTACTGGATTTTGGAAGCCATGGTTGATAGATAGTGGTGTTTCATTCCCCATTATCTGATTATAGGCCCAAGGAGCAACCTCAATTACGACAGACTCCACTTCTACCGGACCTACTTGTGCGCGAATCACGACAGTTCCAGGCTTGATAGCCTGCAGCTTGCCATCTGAGGTCACTTCAACAATGCTTGAGTCCGAGCTCGCGAAGACCGCATGTACTTTCTTTTGTTGGGCATCATTTTTGTCGATTACAATAGGTGTCCACAACGCCCCAACATCCATGGTTTCCAGCTTAGAAGGAAGCATGATCCGATATTCCGGAGCAGTACGGTTCGCTTCATATTTTAATAGCTTCAGATCATCAAGGTAGAACGTGGCGTCCTCCGATTGCCTGTTGCGCATAAGGGCAAAGCGAATGATATTTTCCGTATTGATTCCTGCCTGCTTCAGCTCCTGAATCGACTTCGTAATAATGGTCCATTGACCAGGCGGGAACATGATGTTTCTGGCATAGGTCTTGCCCCAATCATATTCATACATATAGACCTCGCGAATCTCCTGTGGCTTGGAAGAAGCATTGTATACCGCATAGCTAACAGCATCATACTCGCTCCAATCCTTGAGTGCATAGGCTGGATAGGATTCTTCTGGAAGCTCCTTCTCGAACCCGTCATAATCGGAGTCGATATACGCCGCGATCCAGCTATGTGGATACGCCTTGAAATCAATCTTCAGCGACTTCTCTCCTTGCAGCACGTATGTAGCATCTGTAACCGTTGTCCGCTTGACATGGTCACCGTTATTCGTTCCAGATTTAATATCGCTTTCAAAATCTACGAGCGAACGAGATTCTGTTACTGTCGACTCACCAGAATTCTCTAGCATAATATCGCGATAAATCGTCTGCTTATCATGGATGTTGACGCCAATAGATTTGCTGGATAATCCTTGTTTCTCTACGACAAAGGAATTCTCTGTTGCATACAGACCGTTCATCGCGAACTGACCATCTGTATCAGTGGTGACAGCATTCCCTGCCTTATCCGTTAACGTTGCTCCTGCGATACCATTGCCCTGACGATCAACTACTCTGCCTGCAAAATTCCCTTGCGGAGGAATAAACTTGCCCGTGGCAAACCTGTATAGATCCGTATACATCTGCTTCGCCTCCGGTACCTCAGAATGATAGAGATCATAGATTGCGTACACGTCTTGATAATACGCAAGAAGAGACTGATTCATAAACTGCTTCTTCACACCTGTAATTAAATAGTTGTAAAATGCTTGACGATACCGCGGAGCGTCCACAATACGCTGATCAAGCTCTACTTTGACTCCCGCTTCATTGGCATAAGCCAAGTCCGCTATCTCTTCCACCCGCTCAATTGTGGTGCTGTCGTCGCCATAATGGTTCGGCTGAAGGGCTGAGAAGTCAAAGCCTAGCCGGTTCCCATTCGCCTTCTCCCCTGCACCATACCACGGAAGCCAGCCCAGACGCATGCCGTGCTGCTGCAAATACTGGGATGCGAATGCCGTACTCTCCTGCTCCCCAGGTACAGTTGTATCGAGATCCTCTTGGAGCCAATAGAAGCCGCTCAGCTTCAAATGCTTATACTGCTGTTGCTCGAAACGAGCGGTTAACGTGTCGATGTACCAGCGGATTAACTCTTTGCGCGTGTTCAAGTTTTCTAGATTTTTCACTGTGCCATCGCCATTGAAATCCCCAAAGTTCTTGCTCTGTGGATCTGGGAAAGGCAATGTAACGTACACGTTTACCTTTTTATTTGGTTCATGCAAATCCTTCCCCACCTGTTCAACTGCTGCATCCAAGCCATCAAGCTGCAACCCCTTCTCGAACAAGCGATCTATCGACCATTTCCAATCCTGCCAAGTTCCTGGCTTGCTTCCTGCCGCCCATGGGTAATAGCGAGTGAGACTGCCCTTGTAGGGGGATGTCTTCGTGAGCAGGAGGAATGTATCGAAGAACGCATCCTCTGCAATTCCATCTTGATTCAAGTATCCTACATAAGGGAGAAAATGATCCTTCCCGTACTCCCCTCTCTTCGTGCCATTCGTATTCACTCGGTTATCATATCCGGTGTTCATTATCGCAATATTCGAAGCGCCATTGGATTTGTCACTGTTTTTGGGCAAATAATCTGCAGACACAACAGTTGAGAATAACGATGTCATGATCACAGAAGCAAGCATGAGGGAAGCGGTCAGCAGGCTTATGCTTTTCTTTACTTTCACAAATTCACTCTCCTTTAATCTTTGCAATAAAGCGTTTACATAAAATTGATAGCAAAACGCTTACAATTCTCTTCGTACCCACTCCCTTCATGAATCGACCTCTCATTTTTGGATAATTCAACCTATCTCATCATATCAAACTGGATAAACTATTCAACTAATAAATATTCTATTCTCTGAGAAGTCATGCAAAAGAGCTGCCATGCGGCAGCCCCATTATTTAGAACATCTGTATTAGCACTTGCAGTTCCGTAATCTCATCATGCGGCTTCAAAAACACCGATGGATGACCAGAGTATGGCCCATAGAAATAAAAAGAAGATGAACCGGAGTGCACCGTAGCCATCTTCTATAAGCCGAACCAATTATCGAGGCTGCTTCTGATACGTACCCTTCACAAATTGGTACATCCAATCATAAAGCTCACGAATCCGCGGATCACTGCTGCGAGAACTGTCGAGCAGGGCATCTACACCTTGGTAATAAGCCATGAATGCTTCGTTCATATAGCCGAAGTCGACCCCTCCATTCAAATAATCAATGTAATAGTCGCGTGATGCATCATTCGTGAATGCATCCTCATCCATCTCCATCTCAATACCTAGACCGTGATGCTTCGCTAAGTACGCCGCATCTTCAATCCGATCTGGGTTAGTTCCACCCCAATAATGGTTCGGCTGCAGCGCTGTCGCGTCGAACCCTATCGCACGTGCTGCATAGTTCCTGTTGCCACCAAAATTCGGAACCCAGAACAGCTTCTGTCCTCTCTTATGCACGATATCTCCAGCATACTTGACCAACTTCTCGTCCGATGAATTGTCTCGTCCCATCGATTCGGCCATCCAATACATTCCAACCAATTCCAAACGGTCGTATCGGCCTTTCATCCATTTTGTTCTTACTTGATCCAAATACCAATAAACAGCCTTTTTCCGATTCGTAAAGGATTGTTCCGCGCCAACATCACTAGGCACAAAGTTCTCAGAGATCCCGTCCCCATCGACATCTCCAAAATTGGAAATCGTCTCACCAGGATTCGGAATCATAATGACGACTTTCATCTTATGATGCGAATCATTCAGCTTATTCCCTGCTTCTGTCACAGCAGCATTTAACTCGCTCAAATCCCCCCCCGGCTTGAACATTTTGTCCAGATACCATTTCCAGTCATCAAGTACTGCGTTAATCCCAAAATCCCGCTGGTAATCCGCCGTACGAATGCCTAATAAAAGCGTTCCATCATACATCCAGTCCTGCGGCTCTCCGTTGTTGTCAACATAACTGACGTACGGGATGAGCTTCTCCTTTGTCCAATTGCCGCGATCGTTACTATACATACTGTTGTACATGAGCCACAGATCGTGAATGCCTGCCGTATCATTTCCCGGCTTCAAATAAGAAGGTGTGACTGGGCGAAGCGCATATGCATCCGCTGTTTTTCCTTCTACACCCCATATCTCCACTTCGTCCATGAACACCCAAATCTCTGTCGTAACGGCAATTTTCACATACCGGGCATAGATTTTCTTCGCTTGACTGGATGGATGGGGAACTCGATCTACCGCTGCGTCCCACACATAATCATAGGCTGCAGTCGGAATATTGGTCCAGAGCGGTACCGGAGAATTCATGTATTTTACAGGGGCCCAATTCATCCCGTCTTCTGAGGCATAATAGGAGACAATTTCTGGTGTATAGATGCCTACTTCATGATTGTAGAGAAAGTGAGACTTAATCTTCCCAATCGATTTGCTTTCGCCCAAATCAAATATGATTTCACGCGTCTTTCCTTTTAACAATGCGGTCCAGTTCGGATCCATAAAATCATTGGCATCTCCATACTTTCCATCTGTCAGCTTCGTTCCATCGTCTGGGTAATTTTCATCAGGTGGCTGATGGGTGAAGGAATACGAAATCCCGCTTGCCAAATTCCTCATCCCATCGGTGGCCACTGTAGGTTCAATATCTACCGCTAATGCAGCTTGGAAGGTGGACAGCAGCATGATAGAAGCTGCGACGAAGCTCACGACTCTCTTCAACTTAATCATCAATAAAAACCCCTCTCGTCGATTTTTCAATAAAATCGTGTATTGAGTAAGCATGGGTTGATCACCCATTCTTGATGACTTATGTCTATTCCGTGCTTCGCTGCGCTCCCCATTCATCGTTTATCGAGGCTTATCGAGGCTGCTTCTGATACGTTCCCTTTACAAATTGATACATCCAATCATAAAGCTCACGAATCCGAGGGTCACTGCTGCGTGAACTGGTGAGCAAGGAATCAACCCCTTGGTAATAGGCCTTGAACGCTTCCGTCATGTACCCATAATCGACCCCACCGTTCAAGTAATCAATATAATTGCCGCGTGAGGCTTCATTCTCGAACATTGCTTCGTCTGTCTCTAACTCAACACCAAGACCATGATGCTTCGCCAAATAAGCTGCGTCCTCAATTCGTTCTGGATTGCTGCCGTCCCAGAAGTGGTTCGGTTGAAGTGCTGCTGCATCGAATCCCAGAGCACGAGCCGCATAATTCTTATTCGCACCGAAGTATGGAATCCAGAACAGCTTCTGTCCGCGCTTATGCACAATCTCTCCAATATGCTTAATCAACTTTTCATCGGATGTCTTCCCGTTTGACACCCCTTCGTCCAGCCAGTACATGCCAGAGATCTCCAAGCTGTCATAGCGGCCTTTCATCCATTTTGTTCTGACTTGTTCCAAATACCAGTCAACAGCCTTCTGCCGATTCGCATAGGACTGCTCTTCCCCTACCTCACTCGGTACGAAGCTCTCAGAAATGCCATCTCCGTCGATATCTCCGAAGTTGGATATCCCCTCACCCGGATTCGGGATCATGATAACAACCTTCATCTTATGGTATGGATCATTCAGCTTCTCTCCCACTTCTTTAACCGTGTCATTCAATGCGCTCAGATCCCCGCCCGGCTTAAACGTCTTATCCAAATACCATTTCCAGTCTTCAAGATTTGCTGAATAACCAAAATCCCGCTGAAAATCCGGCGTACGAAGGCCTAGCACGAGCGTGCCGTCATACATCCAGTCTGTCGGCTGACCATTACTATCGACGTAGCTGACATACGGCATGAGCTTCTCCTTCGTCCAATTGCCTCGATTGTTATCGTACATTCCATTGTACATAAGCCACAGATCGCGGATTCCTGCTGTATCATTACCCGGCTTCAAATACGATGGTGTTACTGGACGAAGAGCATACGCATCAGACGTCTTGCCGTCAACACCCCAGATCTCTACCTCATCCATGAACACCCATATTTGTGTAGTGACAGCGATCTTCACATAGCGCGCATAGATCTTCTTCGCTTGACTGGAAGGATGAGGAACTCGATCTGTTGCAGCATCCCATACATATTCATAGCCAGCTGTCGGAATATCAGACCATAGCGGGGCTGGAGAATTCATGTACTTCACTGGAGCCCAATTCTGGCCATCCTCGGATGCATAGTAAGACAATATGGTCGGTGTATAAATGCCTACGCTGTTGTTATAGAGAAAGTGTGATTTAATTCGTCCGATCGACTTGCTCTCTCCTAAGTCAAATGTGATTTCTCTCGTCTTCCCTTTCAACAATCCCGTCCAGTTCCCATCCATGAAGTCATTGACGTCTCCATATTTGCCATCTGTCAACTTCGTTCCATCATCTGGGTAATTTTCATGAGGGGGCTGAGAATAAGAATAAGATATTCCGCTCGCTACATTCCTCATTCCATCTGGCTCCTTGAGCTCATTATCCTCGGCAAAGGCTGTGTGAAAGGTGGACAGAAGCATGACGGCAGCAACAATGAAGCTGGCCCATTTCTTCATCTTGATCATCAATTCGACTCCTTTCGTTACGTGAAATGATTGAATTGCGAACTCCATCGCGAAGGAAGCGTTTTCAAGATGTTGCAACTATTATACCTGCTGTACAGGTTTATGGTTTTGATTATAGTCCATACTTATCGACTTATTGTCCACTTACCAGATACGAATCAAGAACCAGCACATCACCTTCCGAAGGAGACGGATTGAATCATTTACCAATCCAGCAGGAGGCATGTTTACGACCATCACATATACCACCGTAAGATAGCATTTGGAACACAGCATGATGGTATTGTGGATCGGTTGCAGCGCCTATTATGGACGAATAAAAATAGGGCATGCAGATGCATCCCCTATCGAAACCAATACCTTATCGTTATGAGTATGGATTAGCGTTCTGGATTGTAAGTCACATGAACTGACTTGTATCCAAGCTGCTTAATCTGATCAGGTGTAACATAGAGTGTTCCTTCTTCCAGCACACTATTCTCCGCATTCAGCTCCATAGTTCGGCTGCCATTCACAAGCTTAAATCGATGAGCGCCATTCTGCTTTTTCAGCTTCTCTAGCTTGATAAGCTGCCAGCCGCATGCATCCGCGAGCGGTTTAACAGGGATACGAATATACCCTTTTTCTTCAAATACGATCGGCACGCGAATCGATGCCTTATCAACCTTAACCTCGTAATCGCGCTGGATCTTCATCGTTATTTTTTCCTCGGGCAATGCATCCAGATCGAAGTCAGTCGGCAAATCTGCGGTAGCATCCTTGGCATTGTCCATCTTCGGCAAATATGCCTCTGCAGCAGCCCAATCCTTCAACGGCTTGGATATCCGCTTCTTCAAGTCCAACACATATAGAGGACGATCCGGCTTATTCAATGTATATACCACGTATCCCTTCTCAGGATCAACGCCTCTAAGATTGCCGAATACGATCCGTTCCAATTGACTTGTTGCAGGGTCGAAGATCACAATCTCCTCTTGATTCGATTTCTCTCCATTCAACCGGCTGTATATGATGCGATTGTCTGAGAGCCATACAGCCCCTGTCGAATAGCTAGCTCGAAGCCATTCCTTCGTATGCCCTGTTTGATTGTTGCGCAGTATATAGCTATGAACCGTGGTCATGTACCCTTCTGCAGTCGGTTCAAAATATAGCCGCTCATGGATTCCCCATTTGCGGTCTGGCGAGGAACGAAACACTTTACCCTTCACAACTTCCTGATCCTCAGGATCATACGTATACTGCATCCCGCCTTCAATATTATCTGCATAATTGGTCTTGAGCAGAGGATGCTGCTGACCCTTTTCTACTCGCATGCTCCGAATGCTCGGATCCCATTTCTTCCATTGCCCATCAGCCATTTGAACGACGACACGCTCCTCACGCGCCTCCAGATCAATTCGCTCAACATTATAATAGACCGCTCCGCTCTGCTGATCGATGTACACCTTTTCGGCAGAGTATGTACCTGCTGCACCTGCGAGAGACGGCAAACTTAATCCCAAGAGGATCCCCCATGCCCATATCGTTGCTTTCAAGGAATCAACTCCTTTCTTTCATACCTTTTATACGAAATTAGTGATACATCTGAATTGTATGCTCAGATAAGTCCACATAAGTATCAACGTGATAGAACCAAAAATGTTTCATTTTTCATTTCCCCGAAGGGATAACGATACATATGGGACGCAACAGTAGGGGGGCTCCCCTTCATTCGTTGCATCATAGATAACAGAACATACAAAAAAACGCCCCCCGCAGATTGCGAAGAACGTCCTGATCTTCCTATTAACCGATCCATGCAGACCATAGATCAGGTTCTTACCTCTTACATAAGGAACATATAAATCGGTGTGAAAAGAATGGAGGTAATCAGGCCCGCTAACCCCATTGCCAATCCACTGAATGTCCCCTGCTTCTCTGAGTCCGCCAAGCTCTTCGCAGTCCCGAATCCATGCGCAGCCGTCCCCATTGCGATCCCAAGTGGCACTTCGCCGCGAATCCCAGTCATCCGCAGGAAGGTTGTACCGAACAATGCACCAACAACCCCTGTGAATACGGTAAATACAGCAGACAGTTCAGGCATAGCACCCAATGACTTGGAAATTTCAACTGCGATTGGAGAACTGACTGATTTCGGCAGCATGCTCAGCATAACTTCCCTCGCCCCGTCTAAACTCATCATGATCGCCGCAACACTCACAATTCCCACGATAGAGCCGCACGTAATGGACAAGCAGATTGCAGCAAATTGCTTTTTGACAAGCTCACGATATTTATAAATAGGAACACCAAGCGCGATTGTCGCTGGCCCAAGAATAAGTGCCAAAATATCTGCCCCATTTTTGTAATCCTGGAGCGGGATATTGCCAATGACGAGAAAACCGATCAACACCGCCGAGCAAAAGAGGATCGGATGCATCCATTTGAAACGCACATGCAGTACACGGGATAATGCATATACAACGATCGTTGCAGCTATTCCGAACAATGGCTGTTGTGTCCATGATAAAAGGTTCATGCTGCATCTTCCTTTCTTGTCGGCATCTCATTAGCTTCATCCGGTTTCTTCTCCATCTTCGAAGCAACGAAGCCCGTCATCCAGAGAACGACCAGTGTACTGCCGATAATTCCAGCAGAAATGCTGAACCAATGTGCACTCAAAACAGGCATAAATGCCATAATACCGACTACATAAGGGATGAAGAACAACAACATATGATCAAGCAGGAATTGAGCGGATTGTTCAACCCACTCCAGCTTCACCCACTTCATGCCAAGTGCAATCAGGAACAGCACCAAGCCAAGCACGTTGCCGGGCAGCGGGAGATGAAGCAAATTGTGCAGCCACACACCTGCGATGTTGAAGCCTAATAAAATTGCAAATCCTAGCATAAGGAACCACCTTCTGATGATAAGACTTTGATGAAAATCCGTTCCTATTCTGAAACACCCCTATTGTAACAGAACTATCGAGCGTGTCCCACCCGCGAGTACGGTCGAAAAGCAGAGTTGTAAGCGGTTTTTCACAATAAAAAAGGCCTGGAGCAGCCTCCAAGCCTTTTCATGTATTTTCTGTAACTTTCAAAATTTTATCATTTTCGTATGAAATGAATCACACTATCGCTGCAAACGCCGAATAATACGCGTTACCCGCCATACCGTCCAGTTCATATGACGCTGCTTGCGGAAAGCAATATACTGTGGCTCCCACGTAACATCGAATAATGCTAGCCATATTCTTCTATAGTTATTCATTGGATACAGCTCACGGATTCTCCGGAAAATCGCAACAGCAGTTCGTTCTGTCCATAAATAGGGTGAACGATCCGACTCAACATGGGACAATGGAATTAATCCGCTGACAAGCTGCTTGCAATGATGATGCTGTCCGATCCATACGATGATATCACGCAACTGCTGAAGTACTTCATCCTGTTCGGGTTGACATAAGCCGCGGCAAGACCGAATATCACCGATCATTACCGTCCCAGAGGCCTCATCGACTCTCAGCACAACGTATCCAAGCAAGAGATCTCCATCCGTTTCATTAAATAAGCGAACGAGTTGGAGCGTGTCATCCGATACCGTCAGCAATCGTTGAAGCGTCTCGATATACCCTGGTGTCGCAGACTCCCAGCTGCTGGCCGCGTCTATGACTTGCTGAACATGTTCAGCTTCCAACGGGAAGCTGCTTAGCTCATACCGGTGCACCGGCGATGCCATGCTCGGCTCGGTGAATTCATACCGTGCAATTTCCCCTACTTTGAAGAAGTCATTGCCATAGTCATGAAGCAGTGGCATGCCATCTATGCCTGCTTGATAGAACACAATATCGAGACCGAAGCGATCCGCATGTTCGTACAGAGAATGAAGAGCATCATGTTCTTTCGCTTTCATCCGCTCCAGCTGTGGCATGCCAAGCATAATTACCCGCCGTCCCTTAATAATGAAGGGAAAGCGAATTTTGCCGCTGTTGACTGAGAAGACACGCTTGTCCGCAACATTCTGATACATCCAGCCATTAATGCCTGTCAGAAGCACTTGATCATCGCTACGCCAATCTCTACCTAGCGGCTTCTTCAGATGGCGCTCGAATACAAGTACCCCAATCACGTACATAATAGCCGCTACTAGCAGACCAGTAACTAGCGTTGTTGTAAATTGGCCATAGCTAAGAGTGTAAGTTGCTGCATCCGCAACCTTCTCATGGAATTCTGCCAGCATGTATCCCAGCATCATGTACAGAACCATGAGTAGTGATCCGAATAAGGTTGTGAAGAATATCGTACTCTTCGTTAACGGGAATCGATAACGTGTGAACTGTGAGCGAATGAGGAACAGGAACAGCAGCATCCCGCACAGCCACAATGTATGGCGAATCGTCGTTCCTAGCAGGAACGTCAGCAGCGTACATATCGCTAAGGCTGCCAGGGTCATCACATATGCCCTAATTGTTCGCTCGAAGAGTCCCTTCAATTGCAGCAGGATCAACAGGCTGGCACCAAGTAAGATACCATTCACAATTGGAAATACTTGACCATGGAATAACGGAAGAACGAACATGGATGATTCCCATGATGGCTCAGTGAACGTGTATGTAAATAAAAATACGGAAGTCATAAACAACAAGATTACGACTGACCAAGCAGACAGCGAATTCCATAACGAGCGCTGTACGAACCACAAGATGCTGCCAGATTCAATATATGAACCTAACGTCGGGTGATCCTCGAACTTCTTCACCGCAACTTCACCGAACTCGAATGCTGCGAAGATTAAGCCAAGTGTAAACGGGATGAAATAGTACACGGTCCGGTACAGCAGCAGTGCTGTAAATACTGTACTGTCTGCAACGCCTAATGCTTGCAAGCCGATTAAGAACGTAATATCGAATGTTCCGAATCCACCGGGCACCATACTGATAAGGCCGGCTATGGCACTAACTGTAAATACACCGATGACTTCAGCGAAGGAGACGTCTGCCTTCAGCATGAGCAAGATAACGTAAGCAACTGATCCTGCAGCGAGCCATTCGATAAATGACACAACCGTATATCCGAATGTCAGTTTGGCGTTCGCATTCGCTCTTCCCTTCCAACGTGAGAAGAGTAAGTACACGGGGAAGAACAAAGCGACCCCGACTAAGACAACCCATAGCCACCCCTTAGCGGCGAGCAGTTCACTCGCAGGGAACACATGCAGCAGTACTAAGATGCCCAATAGGGACAACCCACTAATCATAGAAGGCGCCATCCATGCAATTGCAATCAGCAGCCTGCTGGCATCGCCTGTAAATTGACGATACAAAACGGTTCGAATCCCTACCCCTGCGATCCCACCAAAGCCGACAATCCCGTTAAAGGTATTCGCGATCCAGGATACTCGAAACGTTTTCCCTATGGTAACAGGAGCTTTAATTGAACGCAGCAGCAGGCGATCATAGAAAAACATGGTCGCAACCGCTAGTCCGCCTAGAACTATGAGCCCCGTAAAATACTCACTCGATATTAATCGTATCGCATGGAGCGATTCCCGAAGTGAAAATCTGGATAATTCCTTCTTTCCTTGAATAAAGACGAAAATGATGACTGCTAATGGAAAGGCTATTTTCAGCGTCTGAACAAGCCGCTTATTATGCAATAACGCTTGCAGCTTCGTCTTGATTGCATTCATTCAACCCCTCCTCTATTCCCTGATACCATATAGTGTGTAGTGAGGGCAGGTTCGTTATTCGTTTGCCTTCTTATTGTAAACGCATCAGCTGCATTGCTGCAAATATCTGCTTCAATTGATGAAGGTCTGCAGACGATTGATGGCTTCTTCCTTCTGCAGAATTGCCAGATTGCGATCCCGATACTTTCCTTCTGTCCGCACGAGAAGCTGGCGCAATTGTTCCGAGTTCATATACACCGGTGCACGATTCACTCCGTCTTCGACTTCTTCACACCGATGGATGGATTCACATTCGTCAGCTCGAATTCATTTAGTGCTTTATAGAAACTTGTCACCGCACAATGCTTGCGATCCATAACGCATTTTCTCCCTCGATTATGCTGCAAAATAGCCTCAAAAAAACTGCGTATAATTGATATTATACGTAGTTTTGGATCTGAGTGGCAAATAAATCTGACCGCATCAATTGATTAAGCTAGCCTTTCAACCATTCATAGAAAAGCGACAACCATTACATTACAATACCATAGCATCATAGCTATAAAGTTGTTGTTAAAAGAGAAGGCAGCATATGAAGAGTCTTGGAGATCTTTCCAAGGTTTTTTTCACATGGGTATTTTGACTTATATAAAAAGGAATTGGTATCGTCCTGTCGAACTATTACAAGGATCTACAAATTCCTACAAGGAGACGATTATGCATCATGTTTACAATCACAAATTGGAATAGCGAATTAAGCCATAGGCGATTCCGCATGAACATTGCGCGCCTTGGGCTTTTTGCACTATTCCTTGCGCTAGTCTTTTACTTTATTTTTATGCCGCTTAATAAGGCAGCCGCAAGCGCTGACTCAACGGCTTACACACAGGATCAATTAGATGCCCTTGAGATGCTGAATGGGGTTCGCCTAAGTGTTGGCCTGCCGCCTGTAAAGCTTAATAAAGAAATAACGCAAGCAGCCATCAATCATGCAAAATATTATAATTTGCACGAACGCGGAAAGAAGGTTACCTTAAGTGCCCATCAAGAAAAAATGGGACTGGAAGGGTTCACGGGGACTGGACCTTTTGAACGAATGAAAGCCGCCGGCTGGAATTATGGAACTTCATACCGAACGGGTGAAGTCATGCATTTTGGACAGAAGAGCAGCACGATGGCCATGCAAGGATGGCTGGATACCGCCTATCATCGTGACATTATTTTAGGTTCTGCCTATAACGAGATCGGGATCGCGCTTGTTGATGGAACAGCTGTTGTGAATCTAGGCGGTTCATACCAGTCCTCCATGCAAAGTAACCGTATCTTTGTCTATCCTTATCAAGGGATGACCAATGTGCCAGTAGGATTCTACGGGAATGAAGTGCCGAATCCATTGGATCAGTTCAATGTCGAGCATTCAGGCTATATTATTTCCGCGTCAGTCCCTGGCAAGCTGGATTGGCATGAAGCAAGCATCTTGGACGAGAAGGGAAATAACGTTCCTTTTTATGCAGAAGTCTCGAGCGGGCGTACCCTATTCCTTTATCCGAAGTCCATATTACAGGGTTATCATACATATCGCATCAATCTGGCATACCGTACCGATAGCTCATCCGAGCCACAGCGCCTATCCTGGTCCTTCAAGACTGGCAAGGGCCATCAAATAGTAAGCATATCGGGAGCTCTGAAAGAGATTCTGATAAATGAAGGCGAAGAGACCTCCATTAAGATGATAGGACGATATGACGATAATGTCACGGAACCGTTGACAGACCAAGTACGTTATGTCAGCAGCAACGCAGCAGGTCTTAAGCTCGTGTCCCCTGCTACCTTCAAGGGAATAAAAGCAGGCAATTATTACGTTACCGCTCATGTGGGGAATTTGTCCTCTGAACGAATTCAGGTCAAGGTGCTGCCGCGCTTAAAGACGAAGACTTATCCGCCACTCAATGCAAGTAAGCCTGCAAGCACGGTAACAGAGGCTGAATTCTGGATGATGTTCCTGCAACAGTATCAAATCCATATTGAGGCTTACGCCCCATCTAAACAGAAGCATGCCGCTGATGCTGCCTACCGGATTGCTGAGATGCGAAACATCCCGCTGCTTGGATTGACCAGCATTCCAGCTAGAGATAAGCCAATTACGAGAGGAAAAGTTGCAGAAATTATAGCTGCGGCTGACGGCGTCCATTACGTCAATTACAATGCCATCTGGTATGTGCTTGGTATGAATTATATGAAAGGGACGACGGATTCAACGCTCACTGGCTTTGAGCCAGACCGTACAATGACTCGCGGAGAGGCTGTTCAATTGCTTACAGAACTGAAGCCGAAGCTGAAGTCATTGCGCGCAAGACCAGCCAGTCGGACACCTGTTGAATTCCTGCCTCCTTTACCTGAACGAGAAGTCTACATAAAGCCTGAAGTGATCAAAGATTATACGCTTATCGCTACCTATCATCCTGATCGCACCTTAACGGTAGAAGGCAAATTCACCATTCTTGCTGGCCAACAGACGACGATGATGGTACAGACGGGCGGGAAGAAGCCAAAACAAATTGAAGATGTAACGGTATCCGTTGATCGTGAAGGCAACTTCAAAGTCACCTCTGGCCCGTACACAGAAGATTCCTTAAACCTAGACTTGAAGACACCTGGAGTTACGTATTGGATTTCTGTCGAAGCCAATGCGATGAATGTCAGTGAATATACACCCAAGCCATAATGCTAATAGTGGATTTTGTATGAACCTTTTTAGGGTGAACATATCTCGAATGTAATAAAACGAACTCCTTGTACTTTAGATGAACTATAACCCTTAATGTGAACAGGATAAAGAAAGCACTACGCTGCCAGAAGATGATTCCTATATTCGTTAGGAGTCATCTTCTTTAATGTCCATTGATATCGCTCGGTATTGTAAAAGTGAGTATACTCGTTAATGCGATTCCGAAGTTCGTCAATACTTGTACAATCTTTGTACTCTAATTCGTCTTTCATATGACCGAATTGACGAATGGTTCGATTAATTAGCTCGAAGAGCAATGGTGTGCTTAATGTTTGTCTTGCTTCGCCTGCCTTTCTAACGTACAGACCCGAGAGAGGCACTTTTTTTAAAGTGTCCATTTCTCGGCTCTTAGTTCACCCAGCATCATGATTAGTGCTTAACAAAAAAAGCTCCCTTAACAGCAGCAGGCCCAAACATGAGCCTGTTTGCTATTATGGAAGCTTCTTAAACGGATAATCGTCCACGCTTATTTCACAACTTATTCCTTAGTCACCAGCTTCAGCGGCGCAGGAATGGTTTTTTCCACTGTCTTGCCCTGCAGCACATCATATGCGGCTTGCACCGCAAGCTGTCCGATCAGGTCAGGCTGCTGTGCTACGGTTGCTGTCAGCTTGCCTTCCTGAATCGATTTTAATGCATCGTCATTGCCATCAAATCCGATAACCGGAATATTTTTGCCGGTGCTCTTAATGGCTTCAATCGCACCTAGCGCCATTTCGTCATTGTGTGCGAACACAGCTTGTACATCAGGATTTGCTTGAAGCAGGTTTTCCATCACGTTGAGACCTTTTGTACGGTCAAAGTCCGCCGTTTGCTTCGCAATAACTTTCAAAGTCTGGTCGGCCACTTCGTGGAAGCCTTTGCCGCGTTCACGGGTCGCTGATGCTCCCGCTACACCTTCAAGCTCAATGACTTTCGCATTTTTGCCGACCAGGTTCTCGATAAATTCAGCCGCCATGCGGCCGCCCTTGACATTATCTGAAGCCACCAGTGCTTCAACGTTGCCGTGATCCGCCGAACGGTCGAGCGTAATGACAGGAATACCAAGGCTATTCGCCGATTGCACGGCAGTCGAGATGGCTGCGGAATCGGTAGGGTTAATCAGAAGTACATTAACGCCTTTTTGCATCAGGTCATCAACGTCATTGCTTTGTTTCGCCGAATCGTTTTGCGCGTCGACGACAATTGTTTCTATGCCGTGTTTTTTAGCTTCGGCTACAACGCCATCTTTCAAGGAAACAAAGAACGGGTTATTCAATGTAGAGACGGACAAACCGATTTTCATATCCTTTAAGTCCCCACCCGCTTTTGGCTTCGCCCAGCTTGGAGGCTCCAGAGAACAGCCGGTAGTTAAAATGAGCAATAACGCTGACAGTATTATCGTTAGCTTTTTCATGTGATTCTCTCCTCTCGCTTAAGCAGATTTCTTCCGGTCGATGAGCACCGCAATCAGAATAACGATACCTTTTACCACCATTTGATAGAAGGAAGATACGCCGAGCAGGTTAAGTCCGTTGTTCAGAGTACCGATAATGAGCGCACCAATCAGCGTACCGACAATTCGTCCGCGGCCTCCGGAAAGGCTTGTACCGCCCAAGACTACCGCAGCGATTGCGTCAAGTTCATAAGATGTACCTGCAGTCGGCTGTGCCGAGTTCAAACGCGAAGTCAAGATAGCCCCGGCCAAAGCGGAGAGCATACCTGCTAAAGAATAAATCATGATTTTAACGCGTGACACTTTAATACCGGATACGATAGCCGCTTTCTCGTTACCCCCGATTGCATAGGTTTTGCGTCCGAAAGCCGTTTTGTGCAAAATCACCCACAGTACTGCGAAGGCAATAATCATCGTGATTGCTGGAACCGGAATACCGAACTGATAACCGCGACCGAACAATTGGAATGTCATGCTGTCACCAAGCCCGGTAATCGGATTTCCGTCCGTATAAACAAGTGTCAGTCCTCTAAATATCGTCATGGTTGCAAGTGTAGCGATAAACGGAGCCATTTTACCCTGTGTAACCAGAAGACCGTTAATCATCCCCATCACACCACCGAGCAAACAGCCGGCGAGGATTGACAAAATCGGATCATATCCGGCTACGAGCATATTGGCTACAAACGCACTTGATAATGCCAGGGTTGAGCCGACGGACAAGTCGATCCCGCCCGTAAGAATGACGAAGGTCATGCCAAACGCAATCAGCGCGTTGATGGATACCTGCCGCAGCAAGTTCAAAATGTTAAGCGGTTCCAAAAAACTTGGGTTAAGAATGGATACAATGACAATCAGTATGAATAGACCAAGTAGTGGTCCGAGTTTCTGCGTCATTTGCGATAGTTGAAAGCCTTTGCTTGTTTTTGTATCATTGATGGTTGTCATATCACTTTCCCCCTGTCGCCAGCGTCATTATTTTTTCCTGTGTCGCTTCTGCTTTCGTTAATTCTCCTGTGATTCGCCCTTCGTGAACAACAACGATGCGGTCGCTCATGCCGAGCACTTCAGGCAATTCGGAAGATACCATAATGATGGCAACGCCATGGCCTGTCAGTTCGTTCATGAGCTGGTAGATTTCGCGCTTAGCGCCAACGTCTACGCCCCGTGTCGGTTCGTCGAGGATTAACAGCTTCGGACCGATGCCTATCCACTTGGCAATAACCACCTTCTGCTGATTACCGCCGGACAAATTTCCAGCTGCGGTCTCCGCTGAATGTGTTTTGATCTGCAGCCGCTTAATTAAGGCATCCACGAACACCTTCTCACTTTGCGTCGAGATGATTCCTTTCTTTGTAAAACCGCTGATACTTGGAAGAACCATGTTATCCCGAACGGAAAAGTCCAGTACCAAGCCTTCGTCTTTGCGGTCTTCCGTAATGAAACCGATTCCATGATTAACTGCGTCGACCGGCTTTCTGATCTCGACCTTCTTGCCGAACATACGGACCTCGCCTTGATCCAGCCGATCCAATCCGAACAGTGCTCTCATGATTTCGGTGCGTCCAGAACCCATCAGGCCAGAGAAACCAACGATTTCACCTTGGTGGACGCTGAAGCTTACATCTTCAAACGATCCTTTGCGAGTTGCATGCTCTACCTCCAGGACAACCTCACCTGGTGAAGGGTTGCGAGCAGGGTAGCGTTCGGTCAGCTCCCTGCCGACCATTTTCTTTACGACTTCATCGAAATTGGTTTCTGGAATTGGCTTGGTGTCTACCGTCCGGCCGTCACGCATAACCGTGATCCGGTCGCAAATTTCGAAGATCTCCTCCATCCGGTGTGAAATGTAAACAATCGATACTCCTTCTTTTTTCAAGGACTGAATGACTTCAAATAGTTTCTGAATTTCTCTTTCCGTCAGCGCAGAGGTTGGTTCGTCCATGATTATGACCTTGGTGTCCGTCAACAGTGCCTTGGCGATTTCAATCATCTGCTGCTGTCCTACCGAGCATTGTCCTGCTTCTATATTCAACGGTATATCAACGGAGAGTCTTTTGAATTGCTCAATTGCAAGCGCCTTCATTTCCTTGGATTTTAGAAGTCCCCAAGTCGAGGACATCTCCTTCCCGATGAACAGGTTGTCCACCACGGTCATGTCAGGCCATATATTTAGCTCCTGATGGATAAAAGCGATACCTTGCCGCTCCGCTTCTTTCGGATTGGCAAAATACGTTTCCTTGCCGTCGATCAGGATGGTTCCTTTATCTCTTGCATGCAGGCCCGTCAGAATGTTCATTAGGGTGGACTTGCCCGCACCGTTTTCGCCCATGAGGGCGTGAACCTCGCCTTCGCGCAGGTCAAAATCAACGCCGGATAGTACCTGGTTGCTGCCGAAGGCTTTGTGGATTCCTTTCATTTGAATCTGCATAATGGCTCCTCCTTACAAGTTTTGCGGAGCATGGCTCCTTTGATTGTTCTTCGCAGCAAAACTACTTCGGAAGCTTACGCTTAGTTTTGCGAACGTTGCTTCTCTGGATGTTCTTTGCAGCAAAACTTACTTCGTAAGCACTTGCTAACCGAAATAGACACCTGCTTGTAAAATGATATTGGCGAACGGTTTAGCCTCGCCCGTGCGAATCACAGCTTTGGCCTTGCGAGTCAGTTCCTTGAATTCTTCGTGAGGACAATCCTCGATTTCACAATCTCCGAATTTATGCTGAATATAAGCATTTGCTTCATGATTTTTCGCTTTGATTTCTTTCGCAATTACCACTTTTTCGATTTGCATATCGGCTGCAATGGCATTGACCGTTTCCTCAAAGCTTGGTGTACCTAACGTTAGCGCCAAATCAATTTTCTTGACCCCTTCCGGGATGGGAAGACCGACGTCGGCGACGACGATTGTATCTGTATGGCCCAAATCGGCCAAAATTTTCGAAATATGACTGTTCAAGATGCCTTGTTTTTTCATGTTACATCTGCGCCTCCACTTCTTGACGATATGGCATGCCGCCCTGCGCACCAAACTTCGTTACAGACAAGGAAGCTGCACGGTTGGCAAAACGGACGCTATCGTAAATCGCTGTTCCTTCAGCCAGTGCGACCGCAAAAGCGGCGTTAAAGGTATCCCCTGCGCCTGTCGTATCCACCACGGCCACTTGGTAAGATGGTACGAGTACTTCATTAGAGCCGTCGAAATAACGTACTCCTTTGCTGCCTTCGGTAATAAACAGTTTGTTCGGATATTTGCGCAGCGCCTCGGAAACGGTTAGAGATGAAAACAGGATTTTCGCTTCATGCTCATTTGGTGTAATATAAGCGGCATTTTCGATTACTTCATCATCAAGTGGACGTGCTGGCGCTGGGTTGAGCAGCAGCGGAATCCCCAGGTTCTTGCAGATCCGGCTGACATGAGTAACGGTTTCCACCGGAATCTCCTGCTGGATCATCACCATATCCGCTCCTTCAAAAGCTTCCCTCGTATGGTCGATATATTCCGGGGTAACTTCATTATTGGCTGCTTTCACAACAACAATACTGTTATCACCTTCTGCCAAAATGATATGCGCTGTTCCACTTTCCATGTGTGGAACCGGTTCCACATTGTCGACACAAACGTTGTTTTGCTTAAAGTTGTTCAAAATTTGCGCTGCGAATGCATCGTCTCCTACGCGCCCGATCATGGTTACGTCGGCTCCGAGCCGCGCTGCGGCAACGGCCTGGTTCGCTCCTTTGCCTCCAGGAACGGTTTTGAAGCTTTCCCCGAGAACCGTTTCACCGGCCCCCGGGCGTTTGGATGATGTAACGACCAAATCAATTGATGAGCTTCCTACTACAATAATTTTAGCCATGTTGCCCCACCTTCCTCATTGTTTCCCGCTCTGTAAATGTCACGGGCATTTGTATGATTTTCTGATCTACATTTTCATTCTCTAATAATTGTATTAAAAGGTCTGCCGAGGCTCTGCCCATATCATAAGCGGGCTGCCTGATCGTCGTCAGTGCTGGTGTTAAGAGACTGCTGAGCGGAATATCGTCAAAGCCGATGATTTGCACGTCATCCGGTACATTCTTGCCAAGCCTAAGCGCTTCATGAAGCACCGCCGTAGCAACAATGTCGTTGCTGGCAATGATGCCATCCGTGTCCGGATAACGCTCGAACAATTCCTTCGCCCATTTTCCTGCTTCCGTGAACGAAAACGATGTAGTCCGGATTACGTTATAATCCATCCCATGACTGTTCAACACATCAATTGCGCCCTGATAACGATCCTGTGCCGGCCGAATGGAAGCCGGCCCCTGCATGACCGTAATCCGCTGACTGCCGCGGGCAATCATTTCATGGGCAGCTATTTTTCCACCTTCATGTCCGTCCGCATATACCGATGGGCGATTGTCCACCGTACGGTCGAGAAATACTACTGGAATCTTCAGCTTCCGATAAATATCTGCATCCGGATGATTCGTGGATGCAATCACACCAACCACATTATTTTGTACGAAGGTTTGGATATATTCTTTTTCTTTTTGTATATTTTCATCGCTATTGCCAAAAATGATTCGAAAATCATTCTCCTGCATCTTATCCTCCACCCCACGCGCCAACTCAGGAAAAAAAGGGTTGGTGATATCAGGGAGTAGGAAACCGATCAGTCTGGATTTTCGCTTGTATAAGGATCTAGCTACTTCATTCGGCGTATAGTGAAGTTCTTTGATTGCGCTTTCAATCTTCCTACGGGTATCATCATGCACATATCCAGTGTCGTTGATTACCCGCGATACGGTTGCTGCGGATACGCCCGCATGTTTCGCTACGTCTCTAATCGTTGCCATCGTTGTTACTCACCTCTAAATATGAAACCGGTTACACATATAAAATAACACAATCATTTACCTTTGACAAGGTTTATGGCTGTTCCATTATCTAGGTAAGATGGCTGGCAGCATCTTTTTAGTGGTCATGGCAGGCTGCGGTTCTGATCAAGTAGTATCTGAGGAGTGTTTGTAGTTGAAAATCTACGACACAAACATTAGTCCTTGACCTTGGATTTCCACCCATTTAGTAAAGATGTTTTGAACCAATGTTTGTGTCGTTCTACAATCATCCTGTAATGCGGTAAAACGGAGGGCGGACCGCCTTCCTCCGAAATGAAGGAACTTTTTGCTTGTTCGGAATCCTATCTCATGAAATCTTGAAGACTGATTTTTTGGACAATCTCATACCCATTCCCCGGCCCTTTGGGCTTAATCACAACAGTCCCCATATAAGGGATCTCACCGACAGCAACACCGGCAGGAAAAGCGTGACCGATAATTACTTTGTTCGTTCCAGACAGGGGTACTACCTCGAACATTTTCTCTACCTGCGTCACAATGCTTTGTTTCTCTGCAGCTGAAATTGTGCTATCGCTAAGCTTAGCGATAGCCGCCAAAGAAGGATCGACAGCCACATTGCCTGAACCAAAGGCAAGTTCTGCCGATTCTCGGGTTCGGCAATATGGACTCGCAACAACTGGATATTGAACAGGAATATTGAGTTTGCGCATAGACTCCCCAAGCATTTTAGCCTGCTCTCTTCCGGTATCACTCAGATTGCGCTGCGTCGAGCAATCATGAAAATCCACGGTCGGTCGATCCTGCCCAACCGTAGCTTCGCCATGCCTCATATACAAAATATATCCGCCTTTTTGTAAGGCGTGCACCACAGAGTCTAATTCATTTTCAGGCATATTCAATCGCACAATACTTCCGCTTTGGAAACCCGACATGAACATCAGAATAGCCATATATATTGGCAGGAGTACATGCTTTTTCATTCTCATATTGTTGGACACCCTCTCATGCACGTATGTACTCCTATGATTCGTTACATTCAGCTATTTATGCCTAGATTGATCCAAATGCTTCTTTCTGTGGAGCCACAACTGGTATTCCTCATCTAGTACCGTATACTTCTTATCTCCTGGTTTACACAGTGATAGCTCGGCTAAAATGTGGGATAACTTATGTTCTACCATTAACCGATCATACACCTCATCTGAGGAGGCCATCTGATCCGAACCTTGTCCATCATCGCCAACTTGCACTGCCTGACTTAATGAGCGTTGTGACAGTGTCACTTTGCCGTCATGAAAAACCAGCCATTTTTGACATACTCGTTCGAGAAAATACCGATCATGGGAAGCGATCAGCATCGTTCCAGAATACGAGGTTAACGTTTCCTCCAGTTGCGTCCTGCTCTGTAAATCCAAATGGTTCGTTGGTTCGTCCAGAACAAGCACATCGGAACGATTGACGATCAAGTTCGCGATTTTGAGACGCATCCGTTCTCCTAGGCTCAACTGCTTCATCGGCTTCATCAACATTTCTGCCTCAATCCCCATCTGAGCGAGTACCATGCGTACTTCGGCAAGACTATCAGAGTCGTACCCGTACCATTCCAATGCGCATTGCTCCGCATCCAGATCGTCCAGCTCCTGAGATAAGTAGGCGGGCTTGATGCTTGGACTTAGCCAGATCTCTCCACGATCAGGTTGAAGCTGCCCTATTAACATCCGGATAAGTGTTGATTTCCCGCACCCATTTGGCCCTAGAAGTCCGATTCTATCTCCACGCTGAACGGTAAATGAACTATCCTGGAACAGCAGCTTATTCCCTACAGATTTATGAATCCGATTGGCTTCCAACATTCGTCTCCCCCGTTTGTCGGGATGATCAAATTCAAAATAAATCTGCTGCTCCTTTCGCGGCTTCTGAATTCCTTCACATTCGATTCGACGAAGCCTTTTTATCCTCGATTTCACCTGTCGATCCATTTTCTTGGCCTTGGTACGATAGAACTCCTTGATGCCAGTACGCATCTCTGCCATTTTGCCAACTTTACCTGCTTCTCGATGCGCCTTGGAAGACCACTGTTCCAAGCGGTGGATTTCCGCTTCTATTTTTGCTTTATACTTTTGCTCGGTCTCATATTGATGCAGCTGATTCTGATATCTTCGAGCTTTTTCATCCCGATACGCGCTGTAGTTCCCCATGTATTCATGAGCAACCCCATCCTCTAGCTCAATAATGCGCTGGACCGTCCGATCAAGAAAATATCGATCATGCGAGATGACAAGCATCGAACCATCGTATGAATTCAGTTCTCGAATCAACCATTCCACGCCATCCAAGTCTAGATGGTTCGTAGGCTCATCTAAAAGTAATAAATGAGGGCGAGTTGACCAGATATGAGCTAGCGCCATCTTCGTGCGCTCCCCTCCGCTCAGATGACGAGCTCTCTCCATTTCCCACGACTGCACCTGTCTTACGCCCATCATGCTTGTTGCAGTCATGAATGAGGAAGCCCCATCCTTCTCCAGCATGCACTCCGACATCTCACTGAACATTTGAACTGAATACGAAGTCGATTGCCTTAAATATCCGATATCAATCGAATCTCCGAAACAAGTGATCACACCTGTGTCCGGCTTTACTGTTCCATATAGTAACTGGGCGAGTGTCGTTTTGCCTGCACCATTGCATCCGACCAGTCCAATGCGATCCCCCTTGGCAATATCGAGCTGAACATTTCGTAGCACCTGTAAATCTCCAAAGGCTTTCGCTAAATTTCTGCAGCTTAACAACAACGTCATACGTTTACCTCCTTTATCCGCGCAACTAAGCGCAACAAAAAAAACTCACCGGCCTCTGCCGATGAGTCACGATTAGATTGTGCGATAAAGAAACCCTAACGTAAACAAATAGCATACCCTCCATAAGCACTCTGTAGCTTACGCATAGGTACAGGTCGCGGCAAAACAAAACAGGAGCAAGCTAATTCAGCCTGCACTGCTTCCTCTGTCCGAACTATTACGATAAGGAGTATCTGTAAATAGGCACACGTGTTTTCTAACCATTCCACCATTGTGGCAGAGCACAGGATCGTTGTTATCCAATTCCATAACGAGTCCAATTAGTTAGTCCACATGTCCTTAAATAGATACCTCCTCTTACATATTCGTTTCTAGCCTATCACATTAAACTAAAAAAGTATACAAGTATTGATCATTAATTCATATAAAAAATTTGCGGGTAGCAAATTGTTGGTTAAATCATGAACTCAATATAACAACACCAAACAAAAAACAAGAGAGCAGATGCCCTCTTGTTTCTTCAAATCGTTTACTGAAATGAGTTTGATAAATGCAATTTTTATTAAATCATTAACTAATTTGTTTGTACGTTCTTCATTACTCTCTGCTCTACAATTGCAAGCCGTGTGAACAGCGCAACAGCGCCTGCTGCTAGACCGCTAATCAGTCCGATCCAATAGCCATACGCTTGCAGATCCGTCCAGTTCGCCAGGACATAGCCTAACGGTAGACCAATAATCCAATATGAGGCGAATGCAATCATGAACACGGCATTCACATCTTTATAGCCGCGAAGCGTTCCTTGCACTGGTGCCGCAACTGCATCAGACAGCTGGAAGAATATCGCGTACATCAGGAACGTTGATGTAATCTCACGCACACCCGCTTCCTTCGTGTACATGCCTGCCACTTCATTATGGAACAAGAACAGAAATACCGCACATAGCGAGGATAAGCCCACCGCTGTAAATATACCAAGTCTCGCATAGGTCTTCGCATCCTTGAATCGCTTAGCGCCTACCTCGAATCCAACGAGAATCGTTAATGACATCGCGATGCTCATCGGAAGCATGTATAATAATGAAGCAAAATTGAGTGCCGATTGATGTGCTGCAATTGTTGCCGTGTCATATTCACTCATGAATATGGTTACCATGGAGAAAATACTTACTTCAAAGAAAATCGATAATCCGATCGGCATCCCAATGCGAAGAATCTCTTTCCAATGGGTAAGCGATATCCCCTTCCAAGAACGAAACATGCCCATTTCCCGCATGCGATCGTTACGACGCAAAAATGCAAATGCGATGCATGTAATAATGAAATACGTAATTGCCGTTGCTATTCCAGCCCCTGCCCCACCGAACTGAGGAAGTCCCATTTTTCCGAAAATAAACAAGTAATTCAACAGCACGTTAATTGGGAAGGACAGCAGGGTAATGATCATCGTAACCCGAGTTAAGCCAAGTCCATCAATGCTAGCGCGCATTACGGTATACAGGAAGGAAGGAATGACTCCGAATCCGATTGCAGTCAAATATTCTCTTGCCACCCGGTGAACATCCGCATCCAGCTTCATAAAGGTTAGAATCGGATCAACCGCAAATATACCAATCCCAATGACAGCAGCTCCGAAGATAACCGCTAAATATGCTGCCTGGGTCACACTTGGAGCAATTAACTGCTTGCGTTCTGCTCCCATATGCTGCGCCACAATTGGCGTCACCGCAAGAAATATCCCGCTTATCCCTGTATATACAGGCACCCAAATACTCGTAGCGATCGCTACACCTGCCAAGTCAGAAGTTCGGTAGTTGCCTGACATGACCGTATCAAAGAATGTCATCAGCTGCATTGCCACTTGCGTTACGAAAATAGGCAATAAAATATGTAGCATTTGAATCAATTTTTGCTTTAATGAGTAAGTCTGTTTCATGTCTTCTTATCTCCTTGTATGCACAACTTTAACCATTGTAGCATCTCTCCCCATTGGTTTGAACAACTATTTGACCATTGGCTTCTTTACGCGGGATCACTCGTTCATTACAATAGAAGGAGTATGGAAGGAGGTCTCTGCCCAATATGACGATTCAGAAGACGAGAGACCGTGCTGTGCTTCAGCACAAGCTGCCGTCCCTGCCCTGGTACGTGCAACAATTTATTGAATATAAAATGCCCGATTTATCTCCATCCTCCTTGTTGGAATATGTGCGGGACTACGAAATATTTCTGGGCTGGCTCGTGTCCGAGCGATTAACCGATGCGCATGATCAGAAGGATGTTACCTTATTAGATTTGGAATCGCTTCGCATGGAGCATATCACTTCGTTTCGCATTTATTTGACGACATACAAAGAAACAACCAATGCCCGCGTGACCGTGTCCCGCAAGCTGTCATCCCTGCGCTCCTTATTCCATTACTTGAGTCAAATTGCGGAGGATGAGAACTTCTACCCGCTATTGAAGCGCAATGTAATGGCCAAAATCGAAATCAAACGCGTGCATAAACCAAAAGACAGCGCCTCTAAGCTGAAGGGTAAGCTGCTTGAAGATAATGAAATTAACGGGTTCATTCATTATGTGCGGGATGGTTATGGCCAAGATGTAGCCAATAACAAACAAGCTGCATATGCGCATGCGCAGAATGCAGTTCGGGACGCTGCCATTGTCAGCCTAATCCTGAATTCAGGGTTGCGGGTTAGCGAAGTTGTGAATCTCAACATGGATGATGTCGATATGAACAACAAGCTCGTCTATGTATACCGCAAGGGTCATAATGATGAGACGTTCAAGACTCCAGTTTATTACCGTGACAGCGCAAGACAGGACTTGGCCGAATACTTGGAGGCTAGATCAACTCGGTATGCAGCGCCTAAAAAGGAAAAAGCCTTCTTCCTCGCGATCAAGAATGGCGAGAAGGAAGGAAACCGCATGACGAAGCGTGCTATTCAGCAGATGATTATTAAATATGCAAAGAGATACGGCAAGCCTGCTCTAACTGTACATAAACTCCGACACTCATTCGCCACAGATTATTATTTGCAAAATGACATCTACAAAACAAAGGAACAGCTAGGCCACGCTTCGACAGAGACAACGGAGATCTACGCACACCTGACAGATAAGACAATGTCTGAAGCTATTGAGCGGCGGCAGGACGAGGAAGAGTAATCTCTTCTAATTTCCCCTGGAAGAATATCAGGAGGATTGGATGGAAAATCCATTGTGTACCAACTGTAATGAAATAGTATCAAATAAGAACCGCTCTTCTATCCTAGAAGAGCGGTTCTTATTTGCCTTCTGCTATCGCTTTCGGCGGAATATACTTCCCGAACCGGAACGAGTCTTCGGCGGTTTCGATTTTTTTACTTTCGGTGGATTATAACTTCCCCCGCTCCCCCCTCGTGATATGGAGCCGCGATTGCTATTATCCTTCGGCTGCCTTGAGAAGAACCCGCCCCCCGTATTCTTCGACGTATCTGTCGAGGAGCCTCTGCGGAAGATGGATCCCTTGCGATCCACTGTCATTGGAGGAGCCTTCTTCTTATCCTCCACCGTAGGCTTTTGGTATGATTTCGTCGGCTCGTATGTACGACGCTCATTATAACCCCGGTACTTCCCATACCCGCTTAATGAATCGAACAGTGTATCGAGAAGCTTGTATTGCAGGTACATCTCCAAGAAGCTTCGATCATAATTCTGCCTTACGTATTCCTGTGAAGCCACTTCAATAATCGAATCTTCTGGTTTGTCCTTGTCGCGCTGCACCTGTATGAGCTCATTATCATAGACGAGAAACATTCGCTCATCGCTCTGTTCAGAAGTCTGCTTCGGCTTGCGTTTATCCGCAATCTCCTTGGCCACTTCAGGCACGGTCGTATTCTCAGCGCGATAAATATAGGAAGTGCTCTTACCATCACGACTAACAGACTCCAGCGGATACGTTTCCGCTACATCATACTGTCCACAAGCCGTTAGCAACGGAATCAGTAAGCTGAAAATGACAAGCCATTTGATTGAATCCAATCCGAATTTTCGCATAGGCGCCTCTTAAGAACCGCGCAGAATACGTACGTCGGCGGATATGACGGAATCTCCTTCATACAACTGGAATCGTCCATCCTGCCATTCAATGCGAAGCAGCTTACGATCATCGGCTTGATAATGCCACACGTACTGCTCCCCAGATACGCCAAATGGCGTTTGTCCTGTACACACGACTCTGCCGTTATATTGGTCTTCCATGTAATACCACTTACCATCCAGTTCAATTTCTGTAGGAACTTCCTCTACATCATCCAGACGTCCGTCAATAGAATCGTACAGACTATAATAGGCCTGCTCTCTTTGCTCCACGAATAAATATTTAATGTGTGATCCGTCTCTCAGTGTCAGCCATGCAGAATTGCGTGTACGCCAATCTGTACGGCCAATAACTTCATAACTGACGAGTGAGATTTCACAAATATCCCCAGGGCCAAGCGTAGAGGGCGTTTTCTCTGGTTGAGGTGCTTCCGGCTTCGCCATAATATTTTTAATGCGTTTCCATAAGCTCATTAGTTCTGCCTCCTTCCTGTTGAATCCCTTGTTATATGCAGGCTGCAATAATTAACGCGCCAACCACATGCAGCGAACCAGCCACGAGTGCATACGACATATTGCCTTGCTTCGTCCCCTCTTCCAGGTTCATGTTGAATACAGTACGGAACAACAAGCGGATTAGCAATTCTAGAATAAGCAATATGACAAATGAGAAGAGAGACATCAACAATGCCTCGCCTAAGCTGTAAGCAACACGAATAGAACTAGATAAAATATAGCCTTGCGAGAACAGCTTCATAATAAAGCGAGTCGTTACCGCTACATTGCCTTGTCTCATTTCATGGACATCCTTATAACCTGTAAACAAGGAGTCTACAATCATGAGAATGAATAAGAGCACCGCTCCTATCGCTGTCCACACCGCAATACGCGGCACATTCTCCAGCAGGACTGACCAGTTTTCCAATCCGAAACTCAATTCGAATCCTCCCCCATTGCCCTTTGGACGAAAGCCTGCTTACACAGCAGTTTGTCCAGAATCGGCAATCTCGTGTAAAAGTGTGTTCTCTTCATTTTATTTCATTAACGAGCCCATATACCTGTACAAGAATAAAGAAAGACGCTTGTAACACAGATAACAAGCGTCTTCTGTATCCGATTATTCGGCAGATTTGTCGTACTTCTTCATCAGGGCTGCCAATTCATCCTCGACACCTTTATCCTTCGTCAAGCTCGCGAACTCATCATCGAGCGACTTGCCTCCCGCTCCACGGATTTCGTTGCTTGCTTCTGCTTGAGCTTCCATTTGAAGCATTTTGTCTTCCATACGCTTCAAGCCTGACATCGCAGTATCGGAGCTGAATCCCGCCATTGCTTTGTTGATTTCCGTTTGCGCCTTCGCAGCGTTGAAACGAGCGACCAACGTTTCGCGTTTGTTCTTCATATCTGTGTACTGCTTGCGCATTTCTTCCAGCTTCGCGCGAAGAGCGTCTGCTGAAGCTTTGTTCTGATCATAGCTCGCTTTGTACTCGTTCATTTTCGCTTCTGCTGCCTTCTTCTCTTCCAGAGCGCGGCGTGCCAATTCAATATTGTCAGCCTGTACTGCAATTGCTGCTTGCTCAGCACGCTTGTTCACAAGTGCTTCTTGCTCTTCATAGGACTGCTTGAAACGCTTCTCGATCGCGATCTGCTGGGCTACTGCACGTTCTGCTTCTTCCAAATCCTCTTGCATGTCACGTAAGTATTGATCTGTCATCTTAATTGGATCTTCCGCCTTCTCGATCAAGGCATAAATATTAGACATCGTTAAATCACGCAAACGTTTAAATACGGACATTGTATTGTTTCCTCCTTTGTGTGCATAACCATTGAAACAAAATACCCATCAGCTCAATATTATGTTTCATTACACATTCATACGAATCAGTTCCGAAGTTGTTTCAAAAAAACAAAAAAATCATATCTCTATTGTATACGGAAATGTGGAAAATTGTATACTCCTCTCGCTGCTTAAAGAAATCTTCATTCCATTCATACTTTCTTTACATAATGACTCGTAGGTAGCCATAAAAAAAGAAGAAGATCAGGATTGCCCAATCTTCTTCTCCGTATTCTAACCATTGTGATTTAATCAAGGGTGGACAGCATAAGCAAAAATTGTGACCACGCATGATCAACAACTGCATCAATATGTGCCGAACTTAGATTATCATAATGTATCCCTGCACATACGGTAACCGTAGCCTGAAGCTGACTCGCCGCTTGCTTAGCCATTGGCTCTGTCAGTACATATTCTTTATGCCCAGGAACTCCATTCGTCTGCACAACCCATTCGTGCTCATCCGTACTCGGATCCCTATATGCGGTAGATACCGCCCCAATATGCTCGTCTCCCCCGGCAATGATGAACAGGTAGTCTCGCCCAATTTTGCGATATTGAATGGTTATGTCTGCACCCGGTCGTTGCTCCTGCATGTATTCAGAGCCCCCCTTTAATGAAATACATTTGTCCAGAAGGCCTTACTTAATAATGCCGCGAATCTCATCCAGACTTTGAATGTTCTCCATTTCCATGAAGCTTAGAAGACCAGCAAGCAACTCTTCGCCAGCACGCAAGTTCATGAAGTTGTATGTGCCTACTTGAACCACCTCAGCCCCGGCCATAATAAATTCAATAATATCCGAAGCGGAGGCGATGCCGCCCATGCCCATGACGGGGATGGATACATGCTGGGACACCTGATGAACCATGCGCAGCGCAATTGGCTTAATAGCTGGCCCAGACAAGCCCGCGTACGTATTGGAAAAAACACTGCGCCGCTGATAAATATCAATCTTCATTCCCGAGAACGTATTTACTAAAGAGACACAATCCGCTCCCTCGTCTTCACACATTACGGCCATGTCTACAATATTCTCAGCATTCGGCGATAGTTTCACAGCAAGCGGCAGTGAAGTGACTTGCCGTACTTCGCGAATGACCTCACGAGCAACGTCTGTTTTCACACCAAAGGCAATACCGCCTTCCTTCACATTCGGGCATGAAATGTTCAACTCAATCATATCTACAGCCCGAACACGTGCTTTGCGCCGCTCTTCTGCATCCTTCGTTATCTTCAAGGCCCCGAGGACGTATTCTTCTATATTACTGCCGCCAAGATTGGCAATTTTCACGGGCTCAATCGTTTCCCAGAATTCCATTTCCTCTTCCAAAAATGCATCGATACCAGGATTCTCAAGCCCAACACTATTCATCATGCCGCCTGGTGTCTCCCACACCCGGGTTCCGTTATTCCCTAGACGTGGATGTAGGGTGAGTCCTTTGCAGGAGATGCCCCCCAGCTTGTTAATATCATATAATTTGGCATATTCTTGCCCAAAGCCAAACGTTCCCGATGCCATCACGATCGGATTGTTGAACGGAATGCCGGCTACATTACAAGCTAAGTTCCGCATGCCATTCCACCTCCTCCGCCAAAAATACAGGTCCATCCGCACATACTTTGCGGTTGCCGTTTTTATTCTTTACTGAGCATACATAACAAGCCCCGATTCCGCAGGCCATACGTTTTTCAAAAGATACATACACCTTCGTATCCAAGCCTTCTGCTTGCAAGGCAACTGCCTTCATCATTCCCAATGGACCACACACCAGCACATTATCGTATTTACTTAAGTCCACGTCATCTAGGAGGTTGCCGTTTACACGGACAACCAACTCATTCGCGTAAGGTTCGTATGCTTCCGTTAAATAGGACTGCCCTCGAAAGCCAAGATAGATATCCGGTTTATCCAACTGCTTCGCCGTATATAATAAGGGTGCAATGCCAATACCGCCTCCGATAAGTGCAGTTCGTCCCTCCACTCGCGGGAAGCCATTGCCGAATGGCCCCTCTAGCTGGATACGGTCTCCATCACGTAGCTGTGCAATTAAACGCGTACCCTCTCCTGCAATCTTGTACAGAAACTGGATGCTATCCTTCTCCAAATTGCAGATGCTAATTGGACGAGACAGAATAGGTGCCGTATTCCAGGCTCGCAGCATAAAGAATTGACCCATGCTTGCTTGAAATTGACCCTCCACCGTCATGAGGTAAATGCCTTCAGAGATGCGTTCGTTGGAAAGAATCGTATACACAAGTATGCTCCTTTTTTCACGAGTAAGGACAGTCTGCATCCTTCTCACGTTTATTGAGATGTGCAGATTCCTGCTCGTAAGAAAAGCCCACATTCACAACCTTATGGATTGCTGCCTATATGGCCTATGCATAAGCTTTTCTCACCTTTACACTTCTACTATGCATGTTCTGGTTGACATCCCACTGTGACCCATGTCACATTAGCGTATGAATTGTGACAATGGTTTCGCAAATTTTCAGAATATTAGCAAGAAGTTACAAGTGAACATCCTAACAATTATAGTCGATGAGATTATTTCCCTACCGTACTAGGTAAGTGGAAGGGCATATTTCTACCACCCCAAGGACATAACAAGAACATTGAACTGTTTATGGAATGGGGGAATGGCGCTATGCAACATTGTCGAATCTGCTTATCTGTACTATCCCTTTGTTTGCTCTGTATTACTGGCTGCTTCCATCGTTCGCAGGAAGCAACGCCTCCCATACCCAATCTTCCACCAAGCAAGCCAAATCAGTCGGAATCGATCCATTCATCAGCAGACAGTCTGTGGAGACAAGATCGCACTCATCCAGTACCACGTATCTTCAAGGCAGACTCTGTGAACATGCATTCCCCACATGCTAAGGAGAAGCAAGAGAATGCAGCTTCATCGGATCATCTTGAGATGCCTAAATTCACCATATCAGCTGAGCATAAAGAGCGTGATAACCAGAAAAGTCAGAAGAGACTGGAGTCGCAGCAGGCAGAGTCAGAATCTGGCCAGCAGAAACAGCGTTCTTCCTCTTCGAATGAACGCCAGCACAAGTGTCAGAAATCAACCCCGTCGCAATCTGCGGCGCAAGCTTCACAATCATCCCGCTCCAGCATGCATAAGATGAAGAAACAGCATCTCACGATTGCGGAACTGCGGTTGAAGTACCCACATATCTTTAAATTGAATGCGAAGCAGCGTCATGGAGAACGACAAGTTGCGCTCACCTTCGATGACGCACCGGATAACCGCATTACGCCGCTTGTATTGGATATATTGAAGGAGCACAATATCCGAGCCACTTTCTTTCTCGTTGGCTCTCGTGCCAAGGCTTATCCAGGACTCGTCGAGCGGATGGTGCGCGAGGGGCATGTGATCGGTAATCATTCGTACAATCATCCGTTGCTGACAAAGCTGACGCTTCCAGCTTTTGAACACCAGGTGAAGGATACTGAACGCATTATCGAGCAGTCTACCGGATATAAGCCTCGATACTTCCGTCCGCCATATGGAGAAATCAACGAAGAGCAATTGCGCTGGGCAGGAGATAATGGATACATGGTCGTCAATTGGGATGTAGATACAAACGATTGGCGTGGATTAACCGCTTCACGTATTTTGCAAAATGTGATGCGTGGGGTACGCCCAGGTTCCATCGTATTGCAGCATGCCAGCGGAAGCACACATAATGGGTATCTGCATGGAACCGTGAAAGCACTCCCATCGATTATTCAGCAGTTAAGGGAGCGGAAATATGAATTCGTCACCCTGCCTGATCTGCTCCAAGATCAGAAGGAAAAGAAGGAATAAACAAACAAGCCCCGCCATAATGGCGAGGCTTGTTGTTCAATTGCTATTGTAAGTATTCATCTACATCTATATATAATAGTAGATATTATTTCAACACGTATACTTTAACGTCTTGCACGCCGAATGTGTTGCCTGTCTTCTTGCTTACCGGTACAAATATGTCAACCTTTTTCCCCTTGATTGCACCGCCTGTATCCGTAGCTACAGCAACCATACCGCCTGTCGGCAAGTGTTTGAAATCATATCCCGTAATATACAATTTCGTACCAAGCGGAATCACTTTTGGATCGACCGCAACTGTACCTAGTTTCAATGCATTACCCAAAGCATCTACTGCGCCCCATTTTCCGTTTTCACTCGGATGAGCGGTATAAGCTGTTGCACGCATGCTTATCGTTTTCTTGTATGTCGCTGTACGTCCAGAGGACAATTGAACTACATTTTTAGGAGCAGCTTGTTGTACTGCTGCTTTCTGATTATTCGAAGCCGTTTTGACTGCCTGTTCGTCATTTTTTGCTACACCCAAAGCATTATTGACTGGCATCCCTTCCAAAACCGACTTTTGAACAACAGGGCTTGGAAGTTCGATGGAGAGTCCACCATACAGATTTTTCGGATTAATTGTCGGGTTTGCCGACAATACGGATTCAACACTCATGTTGTAATTCTTAGCAATTGAATAGAACGTTTCTCCTTCTTTTACCGTATAGGGCTCAGCCTGTGCCGGCAAAATTTGAAGAATGGACGCAAGTCCAAGTAAAGCTGCTGTAATCGTTAGTGTAATTCTTTTACGCATATGTTTTGTTTTCCTCCTGTGCATTAGCCTGCGGGGTTAGTTGTCGGATTCGGGTCAAGGAGTTCCCCTACGCCATTCCAAGTTGCGGAATAAGCGATTCACCCCAAGGTGTTCTCGTAATATCGAACACCGGTCAATAGTCCCCCGTACGGGTGTGTCGTTTCGGCTCGGATTGCATCATATCACAATTTTGTAACCTGTGCGCAGGAATATGATGGTAAGTCTCTGGAACCCGCGCCCCCCAATGGATTGAAGCTTCAAACTTTTTTTATTTCATAACAAATTTGTAATCAGAGATGACATTTTTGTAATCTTTCTGTTTCTATCATAGCACATATTTCAGATTTGTAAACGAAAACGCTTACATAATAAAGCAAACAACAATAGGCACCCCCTAAGGATGCCTATTCGAACACCTATATATTTACAATACCTCTTTACAATACTCTGCTTAGAAAATCCTGCGTTCTAGCATGCTTAGGATGGTTAAATAATTGGTCTGGAGAACCTTCCTCCACAATATTGCCGCCATCCATAAACAAAATACGATCGCCCACTTCACGTGCGAAGTTCATCTCATGAGTTACGATTACCATCGTCATTCCTTCTCCGGCGAGTGATTTCATGACCTCAAGCACTTCGCCGACCATCTCTGGATCAAGCGCTGATGTCGGCTCATCGAACAGCATCACATGCGGCTGCATAGCAAGTGCTCGCGCAATCGCGATACGCTGCTTCTGTCCACCGGACAATTGTCTAGGGAATGCCTTGGCCTTATCCGCCAATCCAACCTTGCCAAGCAGCTCCATTGCTAGTTTATTTGCTTCAGCCTCTGGCACATGTTTCACCTTTATTGGAGCAAGGGTAATATTTTGCAGCACGGTCATATGGGGAAATAGGTTGAACGATTGGAATACCATCCCCATTTTTTCACGTGTTTTGTTAATGTTGTGCGACTTGTCAGTGATGCACTGATCCTCGAAGCGGATATCCCCTTGTGTCGGAGTTTCCAGCAAATTAATGCAACGAAGGAGAGTACTCTTTCCGGATCCGCTAGGGCCTATGACTACAACCACTTCACCACGATCAATAGAGACATTTACCCCTTTTAAAATCTCCAATTTATCATACGATTTATGCAAATTTTGAATTTTAATCATGCTCGCTCAACTTCCTTTCCAAACGTGCCACCACTTTCGATAAAGTGAAGGTTAGAATGAGATAGATACACGCTGCTCCAATCAGTGGTCCCATCGCTGAATAAATTTTGGCACGAACGATATTTGTCTCAAACATCAAGTCTGCAATCCCGATGGTGCTGACAATTGAAGTCTCCTTAATAATCGTAATAAATTCGTTGCCGATCGCCGGAATAACATTGCGGAACGCTTGTGGAAGTACGATCAAGCGCATCCCCATTGGTTTTGACATTCCGAGAGAACGAGCTGCTTCCAATTGACCGTGGTCGATCGATTGTATGCCGGCACGAAAGATTTCAGCCAAATACGCACCACTATTTAAGGATAGAGCAATCGCTCCAGATGTTAGTGCACTGAATTCTACGCCATACTCTGCAAGTCCATAATGAATAATGAATAATTGTACAAGCAGCGGTGTTCCACGGAACACCTCGATATAGGTGACAGCAAACCATTTAAGCGGCTTTATTTTAGACATCCGCATCAAGACAATGGCCACTCCCAATAGTAATCCGAACAGAACGGATATCGCGGATAGCAGTACGGTTATGCCAGCACCGGATACAAATCCTAATTTATACGTCCATAACATGTCGAACCAATCGAACATGACAAACTTCCCCTTCCCTATCTATCACGACTGTTAATCTGCATTTCTTCTATATAAAGAGAAAAAGCTCCTCACTGGTTGAATTCCCACGAGGAGCGAACATATCACATCGAGATCCGTATAGACCGCATATAGATGCAATCCATCTGATCTTATTGTTCCGCCAGTTGTACCGCTTGTGTAATGAATTCATCCAGCTTGCCCTGCTGCTTCAAGCGTTCAAGCGTCTTATTCACTTCATCACGCAGTTTCACACTGCCCTTGCGTACTCCAATTACATATCCTTCACTTACTGGCTTCAATTCCACCGGCGCGACAGCGACTTCCTTGCGATTCGCAGCAAATGCCGCTGCCACAGGCTTCTCCACAACGACAGCCTCTAAACGATTCGACTCCAGTGCAAGAACGAGGTCGTTCACCTTATCCAGCATTTCCTTCTTCGCATCAGGGATTTGCTGAACGACATCCTCGAAGGTTGAGCCAAGCTGTACGCCGATCTTCATGCCCTTCAAATCTTCAGGTGACTTATACTTATCCTTGTCTGCAGCACGTACAATAACCCCTGCTTCCGCCAAGTAATAAGGTGTAGAGAATTCCATTGCATTCTCCCGCTCAGGCGTTGGATCTAGTCCCGCGATTGCGATGTCAATCTTGCCTGTCTTCAGTTCCTCAGGCAATGACGACAGTGATGTATCCTTAATCTCTAATTCAGCGCCCAAATCCTTCGCAATTTCCTTCGCTATCTCAATATCGAAACCGACAATTTGATCCTTGCCGTCGATTGTTTTACGGAATTCAAATGGTGGATAGTCAGCACTCGTGCCGAGTACCAGCTTTTTATTCTCTTGTACAGTTGCTAGACGGTCTTCCTTCGCACCGCAACCAACTAATAATGATAGAATGAGTGTGCATGCTGCAACAATTTTTAATGATTTCATTTGCTCCAACCCCGCTCTGTATATGTGTAATATTCCCCGCTCGCTCTTAGTGAGGTAACATCATTATACACGCAGATGCATAGTTATACAACCATTATTTCTTAGGAATTGGATTTAAAAGTAGAATATTAGCGCATAACTCTTCCATTTTATAATACATTGGTCAATTATGGCAACATCCAAACTATCCTTCTTGCTTCTTGCGGAATAGCGGGAGACTAATTGTGATAACTGTGCGACCTGGCACTGATTCAATGATAAGGTCTCCTTCATGGCGCTCAACGATACTGTAGCAGATGGACAAGCCTAGTCCTGTCCCCTTCTCCTTCGTCGTGACAAAAGAAGTTCCTGCCCTGGATAAAACCTCGGCTGGGAAGCCTGGCCCTTCATCTTCAATACATAGAAGAACCCTATCCCCTTTCATACGAGTTCGAATCGTCAACACCTGGTTTTCACTCATCGCTTCAAGTCCGTTCCGAATGAGATTGTGAAGAAGCTGCTTCATCTCTTTCTCATCCATTTCAATAGAAGGAACTGGTGATATGTCCAGGCGGATATCCTGGCAGCGAGCCGACGCTGATGCTTGCACAAGCGGGTATAATTGTGTAATGATTTCATTCAAGCAATGAGGACGAAATTGGACGAATTTATGTCTAGCCAAGGTCAAATACTCCGTAATGATCATGTTCGCCCGCTCAATTTCCTCCATCATCGTACGGAAATAGACATGCTCATCCGCATGCTCCGGCTTATTGCGAAGCAGCTGCAGAAATCCTTTGATTGTCGTTAGCGGGTTTCGAATTTCATGACTAAGCGCGGCAGCCATCTCTCCCACAACCTGCAGTGCGCTCATACGCTTCATTTCTTGCTCCATCTGTGCCTTCTGACGCAGCGCCTCACTCATCCGATTCATATCTGAGCCGAGCTGGCAAAATTCATTATTGGATTCGATTCTCACTGTCACGTCATAATCCCCACCGGCAATACGATGAGACGCCTCGACTAATTGATGCAGTGGAGTCACGATCAAACGGCGGATCCACCAGTTTATTAGGATGTAAATCACAACAATAAGTAAACTGATCGTAATTAGGGTTACGACCCATACGTAAAGCAACACGCTGCTAATAACTCCCGCAGGCAGCATAATGATTGCTCTCCAGTTCGTCTCCTCAAGCGGAATTGAGAATATATACATGGAGTTCCCACGATAGTCATCAATGATAATAGACTCCTTAGAGTCATTTACTTTGCGTAATAAAGTCGCTGTATCTTCATTAAGATTGGTGTATATATTGTCATAAATCGTTCGTTCTTCATCTGGGTCGTATAATAAATTGCCTTGTAGGGAAGTAAGTAGAATCTTGCTGCTGGGGTGTACACTTAGCTTGTTTGCTAACTGCTTCAAATCGCCAAACCGTATATCAACTCCGGCCACACCGAGCAGTGTGCCTCCTGAGTCGTATACAGGCGTGCTGACGGATATCATCGGTAGGTTTACATAAGGATCAATGTATGGTGCTGTCAAATAGGTTCCATTCTTCTTCACTGAACCATGATAATAGTCGTATTGCGGGTCATCTCGATACTGAGGCAGTGACTCGTCCACATGTTCTTGTTTATTGAAATTACGGAGCAGACCGGATTCATCATGACCAAACCAGGATGTAAATTTCTCCTTCCATTTCGAACCGGTCTGCATGGTGAACCAGTACCCGAATACGAGATCCTTCGGTTGAAATGCATACCATTCTGTCAATTGATTCACTTCAGCCTTGATTCGCCCAGATGTGTCGAATATGCCCTGAATGACTCTCGCATACGTCTCCACCATTAGCTTGTGGTGACGAATGGCCGCTTCAACATCGTGAGCGGCCATCTTAACTTGATTCAAATAATTGTTCTGTATGCTCGTCTCAATAATCGAACGAACAGCTTCATACGAAAATGAAAAAATAATGGCCAACGCAGCCACTAGTGTCGTCACTACCCGGGCGCTTAGTTGGCTATGTATCGTTCTAAACATAACATCCTCCGATTGACAATTGTCAAGACAAGATATCGTAGCCCGTTACAGTCTGGATGATATGTACGCGCGCAGTTCTTCTAAGTCGAACGGCTTCGAGAAGAAGCCAATCGCTCCTGCCGCCTTCGCTTCGTTAACCTTGTCTGCATCGCTATAGGCAGACATCATTATAACTTCGGTATCTGGACGCATTGTACGAACCGTATGCAGTACATCCAGGCCATTCATATCCGGTAGGCTCACATCCATGAGCACAATTTTACTTGGACACGCACGCATTGAATTAAGCGCCTGCTCTCCCGTCTCTGCTTCCCTTACTTCCAGTGGCAGTTCATCAAGTGCTTCCTTCAATAAAATCCGTATAGGCATCTGATCTTCCACGACAAGAATGGAGCAGTGACTCGTCACGTCTTCAGCTTCGTCCATCTGTCCATGCATAAGCGCATTACGATCTACCGTAACCGCTGCTTCTTGTACACATGAACGCTGCTTGATGACAAAGTATAAGTAAATAATAAATGGGACAGACGCGGAAAATATAACGAATAAAAATAGTTCCACTATCCTATCCTCCTTCCGATGAGGACGACAACAATCGAGTTATTACGACAACATCATGGATGATTATGATACATATTATAGTATGTTTTGTCGAAGTAAGATATGCTATTTTCTTAATTTCCCCGAAAAAAAGACCTTTGCATGAATTAATCACGCAAAGGCCGTATAAATTCAAATGATATTCGAAGAGATCATAAATCCGTAGATTCCTCTATCGTATCTGCTTCAATCGGCATGTTGACCGGCAAGGTCACAATAACCGTCGTCCCTACCTCAGGCTCACTTTCGATGGACATTTCTCCTCCATGAGCCTTCACCAATTCGTACGTAATCGCCAGTCCGAGCCCTGTACCGCCATGACTAGGATTCACTTGATAGAACTTGTCCATTACTTTGGTCAAGTGTTCTTCGCTTATTCCAATTCCTTGGTCAACAATACGAACAACCACTTTCTCCGCATCCCACGACGTATGAATCGTGATCACCGACTCTTCTGGGGAGAACTTGACCGCATTATCAATCAGATTCAGGAATACTTGCTTCAATCGATTCGGATCCGCATTCAGAATTTGCTCGTTGCCTCTGACGCGTTCCTCCAATCGAATTTGCTTCTTCTCTGCTTTCATTCTCACTTGCAGGATCGTGTCTTCGATAATTGTCGCGATGGATACCTGCCGCCAGTGGAACTGCAATTTATTCTCCTGCAGCTTCGAGAAGTCTAGCAATTCCTCAACAAGACCAATTAGGCGATCCGTTTCCTTATGAATAACGTTCAACCCCAGCTTCGTCTCCCCTTCATCTAACGGACCAGACAGCAAGGTCTCGCTCCATCCCTTGATTCCCGTCAATGGAGTCCGCAATTCGTGAGAGATCGATGAGATAAAGTCATTCTTTAATTGGTTGCTTCGCACAATCTCATGAGCCATGAAGTTGAGTGTCTTAGACAGCTCTCCAAGCTCGTACTTATATCCATCCTTGGCTCTGACATCGAATCGTCCCCGCGCCATCTGAGCGGATACAGCCGTAATCTCATTAATTGGCTTCACGATCGAATTCGCCAGTCCAAGGCTAATCACTAATACAATGATTAATATCGTAATCGAAATCAGTATAGACACGAGCACAATGCTATTCAACTGACTATTCACTACTTCTAGTGAGGTGACAAGTCTGACAATGTAGCTGATGTCGCCTCTCTCTAACAATGGAGCAGACACAGCCATTATCGACTCACCGGTTCCAGGCTGCTTGCCGATCCATTGTTCCAGCTTCCCTTGCTGCTGTACAGTAATCACATCGAGTGAGTTGATCGGCTTGTCGATTCGGAACCCACTGGAGGAGATAAGCACCTTCCCAGTCCGATCCAGAATTTGCACCTCGGCACCCGGCAATTTGAATAATTCGAGCAGCTCCGGCAATATGCCTTGATCATCTTCACTGGAACTAAGACTTATATATTGCTGATAGTATTTCGTCGTTACGGATGCATGGTTAGTTAAATTGCTGGATACTGAATCATAATAATACGTTCGCACCGAGATGAGAAAGACCACTTCCAGCATCAGCATCGTCATAAAGACGACGATGAAGTAATGCATGACTACCGAGCGGCGTATGCCCGGCTTAATCAAGGAGTTGTTCCCTTCCATTTATACCCGTGCCCCCATACCGTTTCAAGAAATCTTGGTGATGATGGCTCATCCTCAATTTTTTGACGCAAACGGCGAATGTTTACATCCACAATCTTAGGATCACCCATATAATCCTTGCCCCATACATGATCAAGCAGTACGTCTCGACTTAATGTCATCTCTTCCTTCTCCATGAAAAACTGTACCAGCGAGAATTCCGTAGGAGTTAAATCGATTGCTTGATTATTTTTGGTAAACCGCTTCGCAATTAAATCTAGTGAGAATGGGCCAGATTGATATACTACCTTCTGGGTAGAATGCTGATAAGAGCTGACCCTGCGCAGCAAGGACTGAATGCGCGCAACGAGCTCAGTAGGACTGAACGGCTTGCTCACATGATCATCCGCACCAACAGATAAGGCATATACTTTGTCCTGTTCCTGAACCTTGGCAGTCAGGAAGATAATTCCGAGCCGCTCATTCTGTTCCCTAACTCGTCTGCACACCTCAAAGCCATCAATACCCGGAACCATCACGTCCAGTAGGGCGATATCTATCGTCGGATCGCTCATTATCATTTGATAAGCATCATTGCCGTTATCTGCTTCCACCACATCGAATCCATTGCGCTTTAAATTAATGACAATAAAGCTGCGGATTGATTCTTCATCTTCAAGAATGAGTATTTTTGTCATCTCTACTATCTCCTTACTTCATTTCCTTTTAAGAATCACTATCATTTTTGTCGAGTTCTGGTATTTTAGGAACCCCTTGTTTCGCATTCAGTGGCTCCTTGCTGTAAATGCCGATAATCTTGTCACCAAACGAACTGAGGTATGTCCATTTTTCCTTATAAGACTCCCATGCCTCCGGTGTAAAGAATCGGATAATGGCGAATGTTTCGTTCGTATGAAGATCGACAAAGCGGAGCATTTCATCTTTTTTCGATTTTGTATCCACAGTCACACGTCCATACCAAGATTTTGGGAAAGAAAAATGGAAGCGATCCATATGGTCGCGGTATTGCTTCTCCACTAACTTCAAGCCATGCTGTCCATCCCATTGGAAGAAGTTTGTAAAATAAGGGATTTCATGAGATTGATACAGATCCCAGCCGTGAGGCTGCTCGGGAATACCGATCTCAATAATGCCATCGCCGTTCATGTCAGAGCTCTTAATACCGCCCCATTTGCTTTCCGTTAAGCCCTCTTGCAACAAGGATTCAAGCATATGATCCTTATTCATTCCGATAATATTTGATATATAGTAGTTGGCCCCTGCATCTGAATCAAGCACGAGTCCTTTGCGGTCTTTTGATATAAATCCAGACACCATATTCGTGTACGCATTAGCATTAGATGATAACCTCAACTCATGAAATTTAACCATCCTGCCATTTTGATAATCGAATGAAAAGAGGACAGGTATTTGACCTGAGCGGTTATTCAATATAAACAATCGATTCTTACCGTTTTGATCCAGATCATCGATCACGAATTGAGAATACGGCTGTTCGAACATTCTGACCATCTCTGTGTCTGTGAATCGATACACAACAAGTCCCTTATTCAGCTTCGGGTCATTGCTGCCATAACCTACCACAAGTTCAAGACTCTTATCACCTGTCAAGTCAACCAGCTCAACCCGGTCCAACTGAGTACCCTCACCATCGAAGTCGAACACCTTCGTCCATGTGTCACCATCTGATTTAAAGATCATACCATGGATTCGAACTTCCTTGTCTGGCGTCTCATAGAATACAATCGCCTCACCCTTGCCATCATTGTTCAAATCCGCAATGCGAATCGTGCTGCGATCGTCTGCATTGCGAGGCCGGATGATATTTGCTCCTTCAGGCTTTTGGGAGTCAATAATCGATTTTAAATTCGCTTTATCTGTCGACAATCGTGGTTCCTTAAGCATGGATTTGGGGTCTTGAACCCACTGACAGCCGCTTAACATGACACTAGCCAGTAGAAGGAGTAGCGATGCTTTTCGTATTGTTCGGCTTTTTATCATACATGCCATTCCTCCTTTGTTGCTTCTATTATTCGTTCTTTCGTCGAAACGCATTACTCTTCGTCTTTGTAGCCTATTCACAGGCATACTCTCTCATTATAAAAAAAAAGAGTCACCTAATGGTGACAAACCCGTGACAAAGCGATGATTCATTGGGAAAGAAACTTCCTCCTTGCTCAGCACACATGCTTCGTACTATATTTGAGCCTCGATGCTTACCTCGATGCTTAGTATGACAACTTATCTATAATGCCATTATCCGCTTTAATGTCGTTCAACTCGTATACTGATATCGGGAAGTACAGAAATCCATATACATACGCCGCAATTTCGTACAACTGGAAGAAGAGAACGAGCGATTTATCCGTCATATAGAAATCTTGATCCGGACGAATCGACTTGAATGGCTCTAGCGTCTGGATATCCCGCGTCTTAATCTGTGCGGCGACATGCTTAGACAACACGTCTACGTAAGGGGCCCCCGGCTTGAACAAATCAGATAGCTTTATCAGCTTGCCTGTCTCTGTCTCAAAGGTCAACCCACGCTGATAGGTCATCCCATGGGCTGCATGATAGGGATAGTCATATACACTTAAAGTAAGACTAAGGTATCCTCTTTCGTTTAATTTGATTTCGTACCAACCTTGAACCTGAATATTCTTCGGATCTTCCTCATAGCCGGAAGTTCGAATTAATTCCCTGACCTGATTTTGTATGGTATGATTCATACGCTCCGCCGCTTGTGGATGCTTCGGATCCACAACGACAGGAACGTACACCTCCAGGTTCGGCTTGCGAATAACATGAGGCTCGATCGGAATCGGCAATGGATACAGCATAAATAAAGCCACCTCCTACGGATGCGTGAGTGTTCGGAGAGAAAAGAACGTTCTTCCCCCACCTTACAACATATGCATCCATAAGAGATGGCGTGACAATTGCCTATTTACTTTTTCCCAATCTTCATTATAATATGAGAGCCTTCTCTGATTGAAGAAGCCGTCTGCCCTTCACATCGACTGCGATAGTGCCGTCATGAAGTCCCCATAATCGTGTAGCGAATTTCTCTGCTAGTTCAACCTGATGAAATACCGCAATAACGATCTTGCGCTGCTTCGTGCACAGGTCTCGAAATGTCGACAATACAGATTCAGCCGATTGCGGGTCTAGTCCGAGAACAGGCTCATCTGCAAGCAGCACGTCTGCTCCGTGTACAAGCGCCCTGGCAATGGCAATCCGCTGCTTCTCCCCACCACTCAGATCACTACACTTCTTATGGGCCTTGTCCAATAGGCCAAGCTGTTCAATGGTATCCATTGCCCCCATGTAGTCGTCTGAGCGTATCATTCCGGTAGCCATTCTCCATAGCGGAGTTTGATGGAAGCGTCCGATTAAGACGTTCTTCAATGCCTTGCGATTGTCCGACAGCACTGGGTTCTGTTCCAAGTAGGCGAACTCCCGCTTCACCTTCCGTCTTCCGCTCAGCTGCTGCGCGAAGATATCCACACCGTCAACGATAAATTTGCCGCTTGTCCATCTCTCCTGAAGCGCCAAACATTTCAGCAGTGTCGACTTCCCGCTGCCGCTCGCACCTACTACACCAATGAACTCGCCCGGCTGCACTTCGAAGCTAATATTTTTCAATACCTTCTGTTCAGGAGGGTACTGCTTCACTAACTGATCTACTCTAATCACCGTCAAGACTCCTCTCCATTCCGACAATGGCAGTTCGCTGCTTGTTTGCTGCGAGAGACTATTTATATGTGCGCAGCGGTTCACGAACATGTACTCTTAGTGTAAGGAAGGTAGCCCCTAACTTGCAAGCGTTTTATTGCGCCGTCTGAAGATGAAGCCGAGTAGTGAGAATCCAATATACCAAGCCCCGAGCAAGTAGAACATGCTCCCAATTGATACGTATTGAATCCCAATGCCCGCTAAATTCGGCCCAATGATGCTCCCTAAGCTGAAGTGAATGGATGCAATCACGTTAGCGGACGGCAAATATTCCTTAGGCAATATGTCTGCTGCATACGCGAGTCCTAATGAGAAGAAAGAACCAACCAAGCCTCCAACGAGCATGAACATAATGAGAATTCCCCAGATGTTCGTACCCACAAACGGGATGATAAGGAACCCTAATCCCCCTAAGATACCGCATGCCATCAATACTTTTTTGCGGTCGATGCGGTCGCTAAGCATGCCTAACGGCAGCTGCAGAATAAGTCCCCCGATCCCGAAGAATGGAAGCAAATACGATATCCAATGCTGTTCCATGCCGAGACGAAGCGCGTATACAGGGAAGTTGCTATTCATCGAGGCTTCCATGTAACCGTATAGGAATGCTGGCATCAGAGCGAACCAGGCCCATTGGTAGGAACGGCGATAGCGTTTCTCCGGTCTCGATCCGTCCTTCATCATCGCAGCTTCTTCATTTGGCAGCTTCACATATACAATTGCCATAACAATGAGGAACAGGAGAACAATCGCGATGAACGGTGCTGAATCATGGATAGACAACAAATTAATGCCTAATGGCCCGAAGCTGAAGCCTACCCCATACGCCATCCCATATAGGGAGATGTTTCTTCCCCGTCGATTCGCTGGACTGACTGACACGGCCCACAGCTGTGTCGCATAATGCAGCGCGCTGTCACCTAGACCAACAACAATTCGCAGAACGAACCATACCCAAATGTTCGGGAAGAACGGAAATAACGCTAGTGCGATCGTAACCGACACCATACCGGCAAGCAGCATTTTCTTATAGCCAAGCCGAATAAGTATCCGCTCTACTAGGAACATCATGGAGAATACCCCTAAGTAGAGGGCGGTAGCATTCAATGCATTCAGATCGGATGGAACCCCCATCCGCTCCAAGAAGATCGTAAGTAAGGGCAGCAATAACCCCTGACTAAGACCTGTAATCATAACAACAATAATCAGAATTATAAATTTCCAAGTTGGGGAATCTGTCGTGTTCCGCCAAGATGCCATTCTTAAACCTCCCCATTTATCTCTATCAAATGAACATTTCACAATTATAGTAGACAATGCTATGCAATACAATTCATAATAAATGTAGACACTCATTGTCATTACCAAGGAGGCTACGCAGGCATGACCTATCATGTTCGTATCGACTGTTCATCGGTATATGAACTTATTGGAAGCTTCATGCTATTTGTACACCGCAAATGGATTCGCAATGTTGACAACGGCATGACGTGGGTACGTCAAGCAGAGCAAATGATGCCCAGTGAATGGGAGGAGCATGCTCGTCAGGTGAAGCGTTATTCACTAACGGATTATGACATGCTGTATGCTATAGCGCTTGAATATACAGGCGGCAGTCATATTACAGGGTACATCGAGCATCTGGAACAGACAACTGATCAGCAATGGAAGCATGTTCAGGAGCAGTATGGCCTGCTAGACATTTCGCTCACCAGAGAGGATTGCCAACGATATTATGTACCCGCATTGAAATGCTGGTATGAGCATTACATCTCGCACACCTTGCCGCAATGGGAGCCTATTTTGCTGCAAGATGCGGATGAGAAGCGGCTCTTAATGAGCAAAATAACTCCAGAAGAAGTTGTCGAAGTTGCAACGAATGGCATCGTCATTCGTGATGAGAAGAATCATATTCGCGAATGCATTCTTGCTCCAATGTGGCACTATCGTCCGATGAACAATACGTGCACGTTTAAGAACAAGCTGCTTGTCCTGTACGCGGTTGACGAGCCCGCTGAAGATGATTGCGTGCCGTCTCACAGCCTGCTTCGCATGACGCAAGCGCTTGCTGACCAAGAACGGCTGCAGCTGCTGCGTTTCGTTAGTCAAGGTTCACGCTCATTCGCTGATATCCAACAGCATCTCTCATTATCCAAAGGAACCGTGAAGCATCATTTGGCCGTTCTTCGATCCGCTGGATACATACGTACCTATTGGGACGGCGATTCGGAATCCATCGCCCTTCGTCGGGAAGGGTTGTCCGACTTGTCCGTATTTCTAGAAGATTATGTGCAAGTACAATTGTAACGACTGACAAAGTATGCGTAATGGAAGGTTATCGCTATCCTCCTCACGCTTGTCATGTCTGAAAGGCGCAAGGAGGAAATCACATTGACTACATCAATGCCAAAACAAACAATACTGTTCGACATGGACGACACGCTCATTTATTGCAACAAATACTTTGACATTGTCATTCATCAATTTTTGGATACGATGACGACTTGGTTCAACTCATCGAACATGAGCGCGCAAGAAATCAAGTCCGTCCAATCTAAGTTCGACATCGCTGGCGTACAGAAAAACGGGTTTCAGAGCGAGCATTTCCCTCGTTCCTTCATTGAAACGTACAACCACTTGTGCAACTTGACAGGCAGAGATTCCTCTGATGAGGAGAAGGAACAGCTCTGGAAGCTCGGACTTAGCGTGTATGACATGGAAATTGAGCCTTATCCAGGAATGGTTGAAACACTAGAACTGCTTCGTGATCAAGGTCATGAATTGTACCTGTATACAGGCGGTGAGCCTGTTATCCAGCAGCGCAAGATTGACCAAATGAAGCTGTCCGCCTACTTCGGAGATCGCATTTTTATTCGTCAGCATAAGACAGCTGAAGCATTAGCAGAGATTGTGAAGGAGCAAGGCTTCTCACCTGCCAATACATGGATGATCGGCAACTCCGTACGGACAGATGTACAACCCGGCCTCTTAGCTGGACTTCATGTCATTTATTTAAAGCGTCCGAATGAGTGGCTCTACAACGTCATTGACATTGAGATCGAGCCCCAAGGAGCGCTGTACACTTTAGAGAAGCTTGCTGACGTACCTCGTGTTATCGAGGAATGGCTGCTCACCTCCAAGCTGAGCTAGATCAAGCAGACCCAAGTTCAATTCGGAACACAACATGAAGAAGCCATGCTGTCTCGTTTCCACCCTATGGGGCGGGCATATGGCTTCTTCATGTATGCTTCTAATGGAGAAACGAATATTCGTGTTCCGCTATTCTTCAACCACTTTCAAATCCCCAGTTGATCGATTGGCTAGAACCAATCTTCCTTTCACCGTTGCATTTCCTCTGGTAAAGCTAAGCTTCTTCGTGCTTCCCTTCTCCAATAGCTCGCGCATCATCACCGGAGATATCGTCTTCCCTGTAGCCAACTGCTTTTTCCACACAACGAACTTGCAGCCTAGCCTATAGTTCGAACAGCCGAACCCCTTGCGCCCTTCAATTATCGTACCGCCACAGCCTTCGCGAGGACATATGCCGAAGGTTTCAGGTGCTGCATGTTGTCCGCTTCCTTCTGATGAGCGGCTAGAACCAGAAGCTTGCGTCGCCGAACCCTTCACTTTGGAACTCTTCGATGTCTTGGCGCTGGTTTGCGGCTTGCCTCTCCCCTTGGATGACTTGTCCGATTCGATCAATGCAAGAACTTCGGCTGATACAGGGCTTTGCTTGCCGACACAATCAATGACATGAAGCGTGAACTTGCGCACAGCTTCCATGAATACATCTTCCGATGCCTCTCCTCTGGCAATCTGCGTTAATCGTCTCTCCCATTGCCCTGTCATCTCTGGTGAGGTTAGAAGATGTACCCCTGCCCCGCGAATCAGCTCAACAGCTGTCTTACCTTTGGTTGCGAGTGTAAGACGTTTGCCAGTCATCAAGATATATCCGACTTGCTTCAGCCGTTCAATTGTCGCCGCCCGCGTCGCAGGGGTTCCCAGCCCTGCATCCTTCATTACTTCACGCAGCTCTTCATTGTCCAGCTGCTTCCCTGCGCTTTCCATTGCCTTCAGCAATGTGCCCTCTGTATAAGACTTTGGCGGCTGTGTTGCCTTGGCAGCCATCTCCGCTTCGCGACAATGCACAGGCTGATTCTTGTCCAGGTTGAACTGCTCCGTATCGTTAAGTTCCTCTACTTGATCCGAGGATGATTGAGAATCCCCTTCATCCTCATCTTTCTTTTTCGAGCGCTTAGTGCGGGACTTCTCCTTATCATGATCATATAGGAGCTTCCAGCCCCGTATTCGCCATTGCTTCATGCTCGTCTTGAATGATTCCTGCTCGACCTCGGTTAACACCGTATAAAGTGTATACTCTGCAATTGGATAGAAGTGCGCCAGCAAGCGACGAACGATTAAGTCGTAGATTTTGCCTTCTTCAGGCGATAAGGTGCCCGGGCGCTTCGTCGTTGGCAGAATGGCATGGTGATCCTCAACTTTGTCTGGGTTGCACACGCTGCGGTTATTTTTATGAACCCGACTCGGTTCTGCTTGCGCCGCCAAGTCCGCATAACCCGGCATACTCATTAGCATCTTGAGCGCCTGATGCATGCCCCCAATATTTTGCTCCGTCACATAGTTCGAGTTCGTCCGCGGGTACGTAATCGCCTTGTGCTTCTCGTATAATGCTTGAGCTATATCCAGTGTCTTCTTTGCCGAGAATCCGAAACGCGCGTTAGCATCCCGCTGCAGCAGTGTTAAATCATAAAGCTTGTACGGATACTCCTTGCCTTCTTTGATCTGGTAATCGGCAATTCGTCCGCTCTTCCCTCTCACTTTGTCAGCAATCTCAGTCGCCTTTTGCTCGTCCGTAATTCGATCGCCCTGTCTAGTTCCCTTATAAGTTGTATCTCCCTGCTGAAATACAGCTGTAACCTCATAATAGGATTCGGATTGGAACGCCGCAATCTCCTGCTCCCGGTCATAAATAAGCGCAAGGACTGGTGTCTGAACGCGTCCAACCGACAATAGTGCCTTGTGCTTCGTTGTAAAGGCGCGAGAAGCGTTCATCCCAATAATCCAATCTGCCTGACTTCGGGCTCTTGCTGCAGCTGTAAGCCCTTCATAATACTCTGCACCCTTCATCTCTCCGAATCCTCGGCGAATCGTGTCTGCTGTCAGGTCGGATATCCATAAGCGCTTAACGGGCTGTTTCCATTTGTAGTGCTGTTGAATTAGGGCGAAAATATATTGCCCCTCGCGCCCGGCATCGCATGCATTCACGATTGTATCGCATTGTTTCGCCAACTCCCCGATCATTTTCAACTGATCCTTCGTGCGGCGTTCCGCCACAATCTTGAAGCTGTTCGGTAGAATCGGCAGATCGTAGAAGTTCCATCGTTTATATTTCGCATCATAGGCTTGCGGCTCTGCTAATCCGAGCAAATGGCCGATTGCCCATGTAATAATGTAGTGATCCCCTTCAATATGCGTCCGGTGCTTACGACCCCTTGGCTCGATGACAGAAGCGATGTTGCGTCCCATATCAGGCTTCTCAGCCACGACAAGTGTCTTCATCCTACCACCTCTTTCCATACACAACAGAAGAAGCCGCGCATGTGAGAATAAGCGCAGCTTCTTACTAACGTTACTATGTTCTATTATTCACTACTTTCACATTTAAGGCAATAGTGTAGTTCCCATCAAATATCGATCGACTTCTCTTGCAGCCTCTCGTCCTTCATTGATCGCCCATACGACGAGACTCTGTCCACGGCGCATATCTCCTGCGGCAAATACTTTACCTACATTCGTCGCATACTTGCCATAGTCGGCCTTCACATTCGTCCGACGATCGGTTGCCAGTCCGAGTTGCCCTGCAATGGTCTGTTCCGGCCCATCGAAGCCGATCGCAATCAGCACGAGTTGGGCCGGGAATACGCGTTCCGTACCGGGAATCGGCTGATAAATTTTCCGTCCAGTCTCATCGACAATCCGTTCAATCTGCACCGTATGCAGTTCCTTCACCTGTCCATCTTCATCACCGACGAACTTCGTTGTCATGATGGAGAATTCACGAGGATCTCTGCCATATAAGGCTTTGGCTTCCTCATGGGCATAGTCCAGCGTGTAGACGTTCGGGAACTGCGGCCAAGGATTTGTACTTGCATCTCGTTCTAGCGGAGCCTTCGCATGCGTACCAAATTGTGTAACACTGCGACACCCGTGACGGAGCGCAGTTGCAACGCAATCTGTTCCAGTATCTCCGCCTCCGATGACGATCACATCCTTGCCCTCGGCATTAATATACTGACCATCCTCCAGATTGGAGTCAAGATAGCTCTTAATCGTACCATTCAAGTAATCCATCGCATAGTGGATTCCGTGCAAATTGCTTCCTTCTATTTGGAACTCACGCGGCTTCGTTGCGCCTCCGCATAAAACTACCGCATCATGAGAGGCAACTAACTGATCAGCTGGGATGTCCTTGCCGATTTCCGTATTCGTCACAAATTGAATGCCTTCCGCCTCCAATAGCTGAATACGGCGATCTACAACTTGCTTCTCCAGCTTCATCGTTGGAATCCCATACGTGAGGAGGCCACCAAGACGATCTGAACGTTCGAAGACGGTTACGGAATGGCCGGCTTTATTTAATTGCGCGGCACAAGCTAGGCCAGCAGGACCTGATCCTACAACAGCCACATGCTTACCTGTTCGCTGAGCTGGAGGATCGGGCTTCACCCAGCCCTCTTCAAATCCTCGTTCGATGATAGCTTCTTCTATTGTCTTAATCGTAACTGGCTGTCCAATTAGCCCTACCGTACAAGAGCCTTCACATGGTGCAGGACATACACGCCCTGTAAACTCAGGGAAGTTATTGGTCTTATGCAGGCGCTCAAGTGCCTCCTGCCATAACCCTCGATACACGAGCTGATTCCATTCTGGAATCAAATTGTGCACAGGACAGCCTGATGTTCCTCCCGTCATTTCAATACCTGTATGACAATATGGGGTTCCGCAGTCCATACAGCGGGCGCCTTGTGTGCGAAGCTCTTCTTCACTTAAATGCTTATGGAACTCTTCCCAATCCTTCAGCCGTTCCAATGGATCGCGATCAGCCGGAATCTGACGGCGATACTCCATAAATCCAGTAGGTGTTGACATGCGATTTCCTCCATCCGTCCATCCGTATATTTGTATGAGTAAGGTCGATAGGTCATTCTTTTGTTGCGGTTTCATGGATTTTCATGCAGACATTCATTGCACTCTTCGACATGTTTTTCAACCTATCCTACTCAATTTACGCCTATATTCCAATGGAGTCATGAACAAATCATTTGCATTTCTTCACACAATAGCACATCAACACATTTACGATCTCAATTATTTTTTGCGTACAAAAGATTGGAACAGATGATCGTATTCATTCTTCTCATCAACGATTCCTGACTCTTCCCACTCAAGCTCCCATACACGCTCATCGTATTCTGGGAAATGCTCGTCGCCCTCGAATGTCTGCGCGATTCGCGTAACAAGCAGCTTGTCCGCATACGGCATAAACAAATTATAAATTTGGGCTCCGCCAATAATCATCACTTCTTCATCTTGAGCAAGCTCAAGCACGGAAGTGATGTCCGAGATCACCTCAGCGTCATCTGTACGCCACGCTGGGTTGCGCGTCAAGACAAGATTGCGCCGTTTCGGCAGTGCTCCGTTCAGCGAATCATACGTTTTGCGTCCCATCACAACAGTCTTGCCTTTTGTATTCTCTCGGAAAAACTTCATATCATTCGGCAGATGCCACGGCATTCCATTGTCCTTGCCAATAAGCCGTTGTTCGTCCATTGCCCATATCATCGTAATCGACAATTTCAATTCCTCCCTCGATCGTTCTTAGCAGAGTCACAGAAGTCGAATGTAATATTCGTGCGCGTTATTGCACAACAACCATCGATTACACAGCGACAGGCGCTTTGATTGCTGGATGATATTCGTAGCCTTCGAACTCAAAGTCTTCAAAGCGGTAATCAAAGATTGATTCTGGCTTGCGCTTAATAACCAGCTTCGGAAGCGGCAATGGCTCGCGCTGCAACTGCGTATTCACCTGTTCCAGATGATTCGAGTATATATGAACGTCTCCACCGCTCCAGACGAACTCGCCTACTTCCAAATCACATTGCTGCGCCACCATATGCGTTAACAGCGCATAGCTTGCAATGTTGAAAGGCAAACCAAGGAACGTATCCACAGAGCGCATGTTCAACAAGCAGCTCAACTTGCCATCTGCCACATAGAATTGGAAGGAATAATGGCATGGAGGCAGCTTCATCTGATCGACCTCGCCTACGTTCCATGCGGATACGAGCAACCGGCGGGAATCCGGATTCGTCTTAATTTGTTCAATCACATTCGCAATCTGGTCAATCGTACGACCGTCTTTCGTTTCCCAGTTCCGCCATTGCGAACCGTATACAGGGCCAAGATTGCCGTTCTCGTCCGCCCACTCATCCCAAATCGTTACCTTGTTCTCCTTCAAGTAGCCGATATTCGTATCGCCGCTAAGGAACCACAACAACTCATGGATGATCGAACGAAGATGCAGACGCTTCGTCGTCACGAGCGGGAATCCTTCATTTAGGTCAAATCGAAGCTGGCGGCCAAATACGGAAATCGTACCTGTGCCTGTACGATCTTCTTTTTTCACGCCATGATCCAAAATATCCTGCAATAATGCCAAATATGATTTCATTCTCTATTCACTCTCTTTCCTTACCGTTCTGAAGTGTATCTTACCTAGTGTACCATTCCAGAGTAAAAAAATCATCGGTATCCCATTCCATTATGACAAGAGAGGCAAGCCTGACCATCAGCGGCAAGGCTTGCCCTTCAATTGTGCAATATTCCTTGAGCTATGTCTGTTACACACGTAATAATACTGTTCTTCGAGATATTCATTTTTCTTTATATAACAGTTTAGATGTAGCAGATCATTGATGGAAAATTGAGGTATGTTGATATGATGATGTCCCTAGAAACGAATGTAGGCATGTTTTTGTCACAAACTCATGACATAAACATGCCTACAATAATGGATGATAAACTTGATTCATGGACATTCTATTATTCACATCATCTTACACTTTCCACAGACTCATGAAATCCCTTAATAACATGTTCGATATTTTGTAATTTCAGATTCTTAGGATAAGTTATTGACAATAAATAATCATCTTTGCAAGTAGAAAGAGTATAGTATTGGATAAAATTCTTATAATAGCAAATATAATAGTCCCCTACATTTGTAATATCACTTATCTCCAACACTTCAAATGGCACGGTTAATCCCGTTTTTAATACTTTTGAAAGAGACTCTTTTGCAGACCATATTATTGCAAGAACGCCAGATTCATTCATTCTATTTTCCGACTGCGAATTGAAAACCAAACTTTTTTCAGAGTTAGTGATTTGCGATATAAATCCACTTCGAGAGACATTTGAAATACACTCAATGTCTATGCCCATCGGACATGATTCTGGGAAAACTATTGCCCCTCCCATATCACCACTATGAGTTATACTAAGCTGCAAATTATGCGTAAATGGACTTCCAAACACAGGCTGACCAAAAACTCCACTTTTGATATATACATGTTGTAAGCTATTTTCGCTAGTTTGATGTAAAAAAGCTCGCTTAGCTACATATCTTCCGATCAGGTAACTTTTTATTCTATTTTCAAATTTCAACTTATTAAAATACTCTAACTCCTCAACATGGAGAAATGATTTCGCTTCACAATGTCCCACGATATAAGAATAGTTACAAAAACAAACACTACATTTATAGAGTGCACTATCCGAATCTACAACAATTATTTCCCCAATATACGGATTCATTATGTCTACTCCCATGCCTTCCCGCAAAAATTATTACATGAAAACACATGTTTACTAAATTTCATGCACACACAATAATTTTCTATGCGTGTAACTTTTTTCATAAGGATACCCATAGGCATTATTAATATAAAGAATTCCATCTTTCCATATTTTTCTGTTAATATGACTGTGTCCATATATATGTAAATCAGATCCCAATTCACGTATCTGTTTATCAAGCAGCACACTTCCGAGTACTGGATAGAGAAATTGTTTACTCGTGGGAATATTGTAAGGCATTAAGTCTATTCTCGGAAGAAAATGAGAAAATGATATGATAAATCTATCGCCCTTCTGCATAGAGATATGATTTCGGTCTGTGAAATACTTCGTAATTTGGACTACATCATTTCCAAAAGGCCATTTGCATGCGATGAAATCTACCCAATTACTTAGAATTTCTTGATTAGGGCTACCAAATGAATAATCGTACCACCCAAGTAGCGGAACAATCAAAACGTTCTCCATACTATATGGTTCCATAATAACGCCTGTATGTTGTGCTATTATTTCTATAGCTCTAAGCTTTTCTATGGAATTAGAATATTCATTTTTCACTACCCATAAATCATGATTCCCCGGCACATAAAAAACTTTTAAAAACTTTGCAGTTAAGCTTGTAAAAGTCTCCTCTATGTGTATGATCTGATTAGAAATGTCTCCTGCCAGAATCAAAATATCATTTTTATAGTCTTCGCAGGATATTTGCTTAAGCCAATTGTAATTTTCAGGGAAATCTATATGTATGTCAGAAATAGCAAATATTCTCAAGGTATTCTCCTTTATAAAGGTATCATTCCAAACGAACAAAAGTAGATGAGCATAAATAAATCTTACTAAAGACGATGAATGGTAATAGCTATATTGACGGCAGTAAACAGCCGCTCTTGGTGAACGTTCAAATACTTGAAGCGCGAACCGTATACTTCCGTCACTTAATCAGTTCTCCCAAGGAAATATTCCTTTTTCGACGTACCTGCGAATGCCTTCAAGGTTTTGCGGATCAGAAAACACTTCTTTATTCGCTTCAACAGCTAGTTGTTTGGACAGTTCAAGCGTCTCAACAAGCCTGCCCATATACCTTTTATACCTTAAGATCGCTTTTTTAGACAGCGGTCTTAAACGAAGTAGGTGCTTTCGAAGCAATGCTTGACTATCGTTATCACAGGCATCAACCATCCCACATTCAAGTGCCTGTTGCACTGAATACGGTTGGGTCATAAGCGTCAGATAATTAGCTTTACGAATCCCGACTCTTCTAATTAAAAAAGGCAAGACTGCTGCTGGGAAAACTCCGAATAATAATTCAGACAGGCTGAATTGGGCAGTCATATCCGAGAGCACAATATCACTGGCAGCAACAAACCCAACCCCCCCGGCATTTACCTTTCCCCTGACGTGTGAAATCGTTATGTATGGACCAGTGGCAAATCGCAACCAAAGATCATACAAGCGTTCCGGTTTGGGTTCGACCAGCTGACCGCTTGACAATTTTGCGTACATGTCCTGAAAATCTGCCCCAAAGCAAAACACTTCCGGTAGGCCTTCCAACACTACAATGTTTATAGATTCCTCACACTGATCCAGAACAGCATGACACTCTTCTATCAGAAGTTCATTTATTGTGTTTTTCTCATCCGGACGATAGATCTGGATGTAACATATCTTGTTTTGGAAATTGACTTTTATCGTTTGATAGTTCATTATATCCACCTGTACTCACGATGAAATTCCCGGATTTCCTCTAGCACAAGCCTCTGTTTTCCACGGCTTTTATCCAGGGCACCCGGAATCAATCCCAGATCCAGCTTGACATTTCGAGTTCCGAATTTTACCGTTCCACTCTCCAACAATAAATGTTCATATTCTTCCATGGATAGTTGGTAGCGTTCATTCAGTTCTTTTTCTATATTGAAGCGGCGCAAACGTTCCTGTCCCTGTTTCGTAACAACTCCACTATAAAATTCCGAACAGCATCCGGATCCATAAGAAAAACATCCAATCCGCTTAGGAGTATCAAAATTACCTTTATCAATTGTACTTGCCAAAGAAAGAAGTACCGTAGCCCCCATTATATTGCCTACCCGTTGGCAGTAGGTTACTCCTGGCATTACACGCATCTCAAAATCTGCTTCAATCTCATCAGGCTTTGCTCTAGCCATTTTTCTCATCATAGTGCGATGGGCTCCCTTAACCATTCCTCCAAAAGGAGTATGAAAGCTAAGATAGTTAAAAGTATTCCTATAATCCACTCCAGCAACCTTTTTTTGATATTCCAGAAATGTCTGTTCACAACAATCGAGATAGGACATCAAAGACAAATCTGTATTGCCGGCTTCACTATCTGGAATAGGACGGCATGTGTCCATAACCTCAAAGCCATAATAACCGTTTGCACCTACATCAACTTGAAATACATAGGGCTGTTCACTAACTAATACCGCCACAGCCCCAGCACCACCGCTAGGCTCTGCATAGGACCAGTCTTCCGTCAGTGCATCTCCACCTTCAGCAACCAAAAACCGTGAAATGTCGCTTGCAATAACCAATGCTTTTGCTCCAGGAGAAGTCTGGGACAAAATGAAATTTACCGCCATTTGCAGACCTGCAGTTCCAGAATAGCAGGCTTGCTTCAACTCGAATAAACGGCAATTGCGATTTAATCCCAAGTAATGGTGAATATAGGTGCTCATTGATTTTCCAAAATCAATACCGGATTCCGAACAGGTAATCACTAGCTCAATCCGGTTTTTTTCACTTTCAGATAAAGAATCAATGATTGGTTTTGCTGCATTCACAGCGCAAGTAACCGGATCTTCATATGGCAATGCCACCGCTTTTTCCTTCATCAATAAGTTCTTGAATCTTGGAGCATCCAAATCCCGATGATTTGCCAGTTCCATTACATCAAGGTATGCCATTCCACCAAAAGCATTTATAGCTTCTATTCCTACGGAAATCATAAAAAACAATCCTCCCTTATTCTATCTATGTTTCTTCCGTTTTTCTTCCTTTTCCTCATGATTTCATCATCATCTTTCTTTCTACCTTACAAGAAGTGGAGACCGGTAGTCTCCTAATTGGGTCGATCCAATAGGAATAGTTTCTCCCGGCCTCCTTAGGTGCCTATTACTTCATACCTACAGTGGGGTTCATATCTTCAAATATTAAGGACTTTCATTCCTGTCTTGCCAGATACTCGAGCACTTTCTGATTATACTGTTGATGATGGGTGAGCATCGGAAAATGACCAGCGCCCTCCATTTCATAATATTGCGAATCCGGAATGCTCGTGCGGATCAATTGGGATTCCTTCATATCAACGCCCAGATCCTCTTTTCCAGTGATGACTAAAGTGGGAACCGAGATTTCGGGCAGGATACCCACCGTAGACAACCCAGCTTCCGGAAATTGCTCTGCATATTTTATGGCTACCGGGTTGGTAATCTGGCTTTCCATCAATAAATGGTAGTACTGGTGAGCATTAATATTCTCGAAATCTTTTCGAACCCGGTCTTTTAGCTCGTTTTGATCGGTCATGTGCAACTGACACAGACTGCATGTTAGGATTAACGAAGCCACCCGGTCAGGATATTCTCTAGCAAAAGTCTGTGCAACCATGCCGCCCCAAGAAGCCCCAATCACATGTATTGGATATTGAATCGCGAGCTCATCGAGAACTTCTAGATAGGTTCTACAAAAACCAGTGAAGGATAGATCCCCGTTATCTTCGCTAAATCCAACCCCAGGCGCATGGATAACAATCACCTGATGATTTTGAGCTAATCCGGTCAACTGATAAGTCCATTGGGCAGCAGTCATTCCGAATCCTGGAATCAGTAGCACCGGTTTCCCTTCTCCGGCCATTACTACTTCCATACGGGCGGAATTTTTGGTTTTCACCCGCATGTGAGCGATTTGGCCGCGCTCTTTCCCTACCAGTTTCAGATATTCTTTCAGATAATCCACCTTCTCCGGCGCTCCTCCATCACTAGACCGGATTTGTTTCCAGTAATTATTGTGCTCTGTAACTAGTTGTTCACTGACCGCCATGATTTCAATTTGTGGGTCGACTGATTGTGATGTAAGCTCCCTATCAGATCCGCGTGCCTGGAATCCCGTAGAATCCCCAGAAGAAAGATTCACGGGAATTGTGAATATTCCCTCGCTATCTTGCGGCCCGGCGCACATGCTCACGCGGGCCTCGATGACGTTACCATAATGACTTACTAAATATGCGCTTAATTTTTCGATGGTGGGATGCTCAATCAATATGGTCACAGGCAATGTCCCGAAATCCCGTTCAAGCTGTTTGGAAATCTCCATGCCCACGATGGAATCAACGCCATATTTATCGAAATTCTCCCGGGAATTGATATCGTTGTTGCTAATTTTTAATATCTTGGCGAACAGGCTTTGCACGTAATCTCTGGCACTTTCCCGCAAATCTTCGCTTCGGGTTGCAGGTAACGCGGGGGCGATAGCTTGTCCTGGTTGCTCAACATCCACCGGCTTCCGTTCCCCATCCACAGCCTCCGTTGCCGGAGTTCCCAGCGAAATGACGAACCCTTCTCCTTGGCCGTGAAACTCAAAATGATCCGTGATTTCCCTGACCACCAGGCTATGCAGTTTCACACAGACCTGTCCGGAATCATCCAAAATCGCCATATTCAAACAGTTATCCCCTATTAGCTGAAAATAGGCGTAACCTTGAGCCCTTACCGGCTGCAGAACTTCCACCGCCTTGATAGCAAACGGAAGCAGAGGATGATGTCCCGCAACGGGACTACCGCCAAAGAAAGCCGCAATGATTGGCAGGCAGCCTTCCAACATAGCCGGATGCAGCGTATAAGCTTCCATTTCATTTTCAAACGCCTCGGGCAGGCGGATGCTTCCCAATGCTTCGAAATCATTGGCATAAACTTCATGAATAATTTGATAATACGATCCCAGTTCAAGTCCAGTCCGATTCAATTCCTCTACCAACGTTTCTCGATCCATCTTCCGGGTACAACGCCCTTTTACGGCCTCCGGGGATATTCGCTGCCTGATAGCAGAAGTTTTTTCAATTTGTTGTATTTCCCCTTGGGCATGAACCGTGGAATGTCCATTATTATTGCTGATGACCCTGAATAAGAACCGCTGATTATCATGGGTGATCTTGATGCTTACATCTGTCGCCGTACCTTCTACCCAAGGTTTTCGCCAACTCACGTCCGCTAAAATAAAGTTCCTATCTCCCCGGGTGTGATTAAATGCGCTGTATACCATTTCCAAACAACTCATGCCTGGCAACAGTGTCCGGCCCAATATTTGATAATGATTTGTCAGCGGTTCGGAACTTTGAACTGTTTTTTGATAAACCAGTTCGGACCAAAGGCTTAATTCGGGCTGAAGCTTATCAATTAAAGGATGAATCCGCCCTGAAACTAACCCGAATTTTCCATGCGATCGGCGGTCGAGCCAATACCGTTCCCGTTTGAATGGATACAAGGGCAGGGAAATCCGACGCGGATAGGAACCGGAATATAATAATTTCCAGTCCAAATCCACTCCCGTCACCCAAACACTGGCCAGCTTGGCAAGCTTCCGGTTCCGGAACAACTGGTTCACAAACTCCATACCTTCTTCTCCGTCCATTAAAAACCTGGAAATACCTTCACTTTGGGGGATGCTCATAAATAAACCCGGAATATCAGTCTTATCCTCCAGGAAACCCATTAATTTATCCCGCAATTCATCAATATCCGATGCGATAATTGCCAAACGCTCTTCCATCACTTCCCGCCTTTGCAGGGTAAAGGCGATTTCTTCTAGGGATATGGATGCCTCGATCCCCGTTTCCAGCTGCACGCGACCTTCCGGTTCGTGATAGAGGCGGCGGAGTGCAGCCGGATAAGTACCAACCAAATATTGAGCAACCCCATCCAATGACCCGTAGTCGGAGAAGAGGGTGGCGGATAACTCCAAATTCAAAATTTCACTCATCCGTCCGGCCAGATTGGTCAAACCTATCTGATCCAGTCCATACTCGTTGATCTCATCCGTAGCAGATACTTCCGCTTCACTGATTTGTAATAGTTCCGTGGTGATCCGCAGCAGGTCTTGTCGGAGTTTGTCCAGCAGGTCGAACTGGTCAGTGGTTACAAGAGTATTCTTCGCCCCGGTGCGGTCTAAAAATTCTATCATGTTGCGGATATGTGCTTTCAGCCTCTCTTCATTCCGGGCGGAAAAGATAAACAATCGTTCTTTAGTCTCGTGAGCCACCGCATGGATCGGATTCTCATACTCTTCTAGAATAATATGCGCATTAGATCCTCCTGCTCCAAAGGCGCTAATACCCGCCCGCCTTGGATATCGTCTAGTAATCCCGCCGATGTTAATCAACGGTTGATCCCAAGGTGCCAATTCCCGCTGGACATAAAACGGAGAGTCTTGGAAATTGACATTCGGATTTACAACTTCAGAGTGGAGCGACGGCACTAATTGTTTATGCTTCAATTGCAGTAACAATTTGGTGATTCCTGCGATTCCGGCGGCTGATTCCAAGTGGCCGATATTGGACTTCGCCGAGCCGATCGAACAATACTGCTTATCGCTGGTATATTCTCCAAAGGCTTTCTTCAATCCTGTAATCTCGATGGGGTCGCCAAGCGCTGTTCCGGTTCCATGAGCTTCGATATAACTGATAGTCCTTGGATCGATACCGGATTTCTTAAAGACCTCTGCGATTAATTCTCCTTGTGCATTAGGATTAGGGACGGTATAACCGTTGGTCTTCCCGCCGTGATTCACAGCGCTTCCTTTGATGACTGCATAAATCTGGTCACCATCCGCAATAGCTTTAGATAAAGGTTTTAATAGTATTGCGCCGGTTCCTTCGCCAGGTACATATCCGTCACCGCCTTCTCCAAACGCCCTGCACCTTCCATCACTGGAAGTGAAGTTAGCCTGGCTCAATCCGATATACTTATCCGGATGGATAATGGCGTTGACTCCACCGGCGATGGCCAGTTCGCTCTCCCCACGCCGGATGCTCTCACAGGCCAGATGAATCGCCGTCAGGGATGAAGAACACATCGTATCCAAGGAGATACTTGGGCCATGGAAATTGAAGAAATATGATACCCGGTTGGCGATAGATGCATGAATGGAGTTCAGGGCCATTTGATTGCCCTTCAGGGTTTCCTCCACACCAAATAACTGATATTGGGCGTACATTACTCCGGCAAAGACGCCAATCTTCTTGCTCCACAACTGCTCACGCGTATAACCAGAATCCTCCAGAGTATGCCAGACTGTCTCCATAAACAAGCGTTCTTGAGGATCCAGATATGCGGCTTCACGAGGTGAGATATTAAAAAACAGGGGATCAAATTTATCCACATCAGGTATGAACCCGCCCCATTTGCTAATAGGTTCCCCTGCTTGGTAATCTCGCCAGTTCCAACGGTCTGGAGGTATCTCCGTGATGCAATCCCTGCCTGACTTCAGATTCTCCCAATATTCCGACAAATTCTCCGCCATCGGGTAACGGCCGCTTACGCCAATAATGGCGATATCTTCTTCTGCCAGGTTCCCGATTTTTCCTGAATTACTGGCAAATCGTGAACGCTTGATAGTTCTGGTACTCGGCTCTGTTATTTGTTGGACATGGGCTTTACGTTCGAGTTTCACCCCGCCGCCCAATTTCTCTACCAGTACCTGCTGGTGGTTTTTCAAAAAATAGCCGGTAAGTTCACTGATGTTTTGATATTCAAAAAACAAAGTTTTGGACAATCCACCAAAATCCCGTTCTAGTTCCTGGGTTAAACTCATGACCATTACCGAATCGATCCCGTATTTCTCCAAAGGCTCCCGGGAACTAATTTTGTCCACCGACAGCTTAATCTCCCGGCCCAGGATTTCCTTAAGGAAATCTTCGGTTTTGACCCGCAGTCCGGCATCCTCAGGATTCGGAAGTTCGACCATAGCTTGAGAGGAACTTGAAATCTGGGTTTCTGGCTTGCCCCAGGCACGAATCTTCGCAGTATCCCCTTCCAGGATCATGAGTTGCGTAACATCAGCCTTTAATCCCACCTCAAAAGCTTCGAGACCCCTCCCGGTTTCCAGTGGAACCAGCCCCATGGTCTGTTGCATTAACCTAACCAAATCCTCCCCGATCTGCATGCCGCCTTCCCGCCATAATGGCCAGTTCAACGCAAGGCTCTTACCGGAGCGCTGATTTTCAGAACGCCAGCGGGCGTAATGATCCATGAAATGATTTCCATATGCGTAATCACATTGGCCTAAATTTCCAAGTACTGCGGCAGTTGATGAAAATAACACAAAGAAGTCTAACTTCTCTTGAATAGTCGCTTCATCTAAGTTAATGGTTCCAAAAACTTTCGGCCCCAGAACTTCCTCCATTTCTTCCCTTGATTTCTTAAGAATGAAGGAGTCTCTTAGTATTCCCGCACTATGAATAATCCCGTTCAATTGCCCAAAACGAGCTTTAATACTCCGGATCAACTCCGCAACTTCATCAGGCTTGGTAACATCCGTGGCCACATACATAACTTGGGCGCCAAGGGCTTCCAGTTCATAAAGCTTTTGTTCTTTGTCCGGGGACAAGGAGCTCCGTCCGGTCAGCACCAGCTTCGCTTTGACTTTCCCGGCCAAATATGAAGCAAAGATCAATCCCAGACCACCCGCGCCACCGGTGATTAGATATACACCGTGTTCCTTCAGCGGCAGATCCCTGACTATTTCTGTATCCACCGCGACTTCTTTGAATTGGTTCACATAGCGGAGCCCATCTTCATATCTGACTTGGGTTGGATCATCCCCAGCCTGAAATTCTGATAGAATAATCTCCGCCAGCGGTGTGCGCCAATTTTTTAATGGCTTTCTACCAACTTCCAGTTCAATGGGTTTATAGATAAACTTAGGATTCTCCAGCCGCAATGACTTGGCAAATCCGCCAATCGCCGCCTGCAAAGGACGTCCTGCTGTTCCGGCGCTGTACACGTATAGCAATTGAATGCTTTCGGCCTGTTTTTGATCAATAATCGCTTGGGTCAAATACATCAACCCATAAATCCCCCGTTGAAGTTCGTTGCTTGCGGTTAGAGTCTGTCCCAAACTTTCGCCTGTCCAATGGTACACAATCCGGGTCGGTATAATGTTTCTTTGGGTTAAACCCTCCCATAACCGACGGTAGTCATCCCGGTTTTGTGGGTCTATCTCAAAACGGTTCCTCCCGATGGCTCGATACCCATTCCCCGGTTTGACAACTAGAACTTCCAGCGCTTTTTGACGTAAGCTTTCAGCCAATTCTTCGTTATCATCAAAAACGACGATCATTCCAAGGTCGGTGTTTGTAACCAATTCTGCTTCCTGCTCCATCCACTGGGTACTATAGTAAATAGGTAAAGTGGATTCAGTGAGTAACCCAGATTGCTTATCAGCAAAGGCTTTTAAAGAAAAATCATGCATCCGAGCCAAAATCCGACCCTGTTCATCAGCTAGGGTGATATGGAATTTGATTATTTTGGATTTTTCTGCCGCATCCTGCGCCATTTCGACATGAGCATAATATTTGGCTGGTAATGGGAGGATTAATTCCAATTCTCCCAAGGCGAAAGGCAGATATAAGCCTCCGTCCCCCTCGTCTTGCTTCCGGATCAACCCACTTACGGTCTGTAGTGCCCCATCCATCAGGGAAGGGTGCCAGTCAAACTCTGCCAGGCTCCCAGCCAGTTCATCTGGCAATTCAAGATACGATAAGGCTTCCGTTTCCGTTCCCCAAATCTCCCGGATGGTTTGGAAAGAGGGGCCATATTGAAATCCGTGGCTTTTAAACTCCCGGTAGCATTCCCGGCGGCTTTGATGACGGGTACAGCGACGTTTGATGCCTTCGATATCCATATTCACAAGATCTTTATTGCTATCGTCCTGATAGCTGATTCTACCCTGTGCGTGGATGATTTTCTGCTGATCCAATCCATAAGAAACGACTTCGTAATCCGCCAACATGTCATTCGGGTAGAGGTAGATCGCCACCTCACGAGAGCTTGACCCCATCACCACCGGAGCCGCCCAGATAATGTCTTTCAGCTTTCTGACCGGGCTACCGGAATTGGCTAATTTTCCAGCAGCTCTTGCCATTTCCAGATAGATAACACCAGGCAACACTTTGTCTGCGCCAATAATATGTTCCTTTAGGTAAAACTCGTTCCCCGTAAATATTTTAACGAAACTCTGTTCCTTGAAAGTTGAGTTGTTATAATCCAACACTGGATGCAGTCCGGTAAGGCCGCCATTGCGGTTTGACCGGTTCGCGGTTTCTGGAAGCCAGTACCGTTCCCGAGTGAATGGATACGTCGGCAACGAAATTCTAGGAGGTTTTGGACCAGTGTGGAGCCTTTCCCACTCTATGTCGGCACCTGAAACCCAAAGCCGTGCCAACTTCTCCAATTCACCGTTATTCCATAAATCCTCCGTTGAACCAACCGAAGTATGAGTTTTCAACGCTGCGGCGCCGCAATTTCCCCGATGAATATGTTGAATAGTAGCCTTTCCCGCACAAAAGTTCTGTAACTCGCGAGTGAGCTCTTCTAATGTCGTGGCAACCACCGCTAGTCGCTCTTCCATAGCTTCCCGCCCTACTTGCAGGGTATAAGCCATATCCACCGGGGCACCGATTCGATCCGAGCCCTGTAAATACTTGACCATTTCCTCGGCATAGGCGACCAGTCGTTCTTTATTTTTGGCGGAGAATACAAAGATTTGTCGGTGCATCTGCGCGGTGGAGGTTCTAGTGGGCCCCGTAAACTCTTCCAATATGATGTGGGCATTCGAACCCCCTGCCCCGAATGAGCTAATCCCCGCTCGGAGCGGGTATTGCTTTGAGTTTCCGTTTTCAACGATGACCGGGTTCTTCCAAGGGGTTAATTCATGTTGAATATAAAAAGGCGACTGCTGAAAATGGATTTTGGCATTCATCGTACCGGAATGAAGGGACGGAACCAATTGTCGATGCTTCATCTGTAAGATTACTTTGGTCAGTCCGGCAATACCCGCCGCCGATTCCAGATGTCCGATATTGGACTTGGCAGAACCAATGGCACAGTATTGGTTTTGTGTCCTTGAATCCCTATCAATGTCGGAATACTCTTGAAATGCTTTGGTTAAACCGGTAATCTCAATGGGATCTCCCAGGGAGGTTCCTGTTCCGTGAGCTTCGATATAACTAATGGTGCGGGGATCCACCTGAGCTCTGCGTAATGCTTCACTGATTACATTAGCTTGTGAGATAGGACTTGGAACGGTATAACCACTGGATGTTCCGCCATGATTTAAGGCACTTCCTCTAATCACAGCGTAAATCTGATCACCATCCGCCATGGCCTTCCGTAATGGCTTTAATAATACAGCCCCTACTCCTTCACCCGGTACATAGCCGTCGCCGCCTTCCCCGAAACTGCGGCATCTACCGTCACTGGAAGTAAACCGTAACCGGCTTAAATTCAGATATTTGTTAGGATGAATGGATAGATTCACTCCACCAGCTATGGCCACTTCGCTTTCGCCTTTGCGGATACTGTCGCAAGCCAGATGAATCGCGGTGAGTGCGGAAGAACACATGGTATCCAAAGCAATACTCGGCCCACAGAAATCAAAGAAGTATGAGACGCGGTTGGCAATGGAGGCATGAGCCTGCATGGGCGCTATCATCTCCTCCGATCTTTCCATGCCGAGTAACTGATATTCACTCCACATGACGCCTACAAATAAACCCACTTTGCGCTTCCGGAGGCTGGTCTTGGTATATCCTGCATCCTCAAGGGTTTGCCATACTACTTCCAAAAACAGCCGTTCTTGGGGATCCATGTACTCGGCTTCCCGGGGTGAAATATTAAAGAACAAGGGATCGAAGCAATCCACCTGATCGATAAAACCGCCCCACTTGCTGTACGTTTTTCCTTCCTTGCCCGGTTCTGCATCGTAATACCTGCGATAATCCCAGCGTTCTTTAGGAATCTCTGTAATGCAATCCTTTCCCGATTTTAGATTTTCCCAGAAAGTATCGATATCAGGAGCCATTGGATAACGTCCGCTCAAACCGATAATAGCAATGGGTTTCTCGGCATCTTGGGAGGGAATCTCAACAGGCTCCAAGGATTCCAACCCGCACTTCCTCATTACATAATCCCGCTGATCCTGCTCAACCGCTGTTGCGGGCATATTGACGAGATCTTCGTTTTTGGAGTGGCTTTGCAGGAAGACCTGCCTGATTTTTTCCGTGTCCCCCCCTACAACCATTACTTGGGGATCGGGAAGGGAAAATATTTGTTCAAAGGCTCGTATACCCTCGGGGTTACGTAAAGGAATCATTCCCGATTGGGACTGAATCCAGCGGCGGGATGATTCATCAACCCTCATTCCGCCTTGTTCCCACAACGGCCAGTTAATGGCGTACGTTTTTCCAGATCGTTGGCCAGCGGTTCGTAGCGCTTCCCGCCAGTGCGCGTAATGATCCATAAAACTATTGGCATACGCATAATCGGATTGTCCAACATTCCCGAAGAGGGCCGCTGTGGAGGAGAACATCACAAAAAAGTCCAGCGGTTCTACGGCCAATGCCTCATCCAGATGCACCGTTCCGTAAACCTTAGGAGCCAAAACGACTTCCATCTCCGAAAGGGTCTTTTTGAGAATCATCGCGTCCCGGGTTACTCCTGCGCAATGAATTACACCGTGGATCTCATGGAATAGTGCCTTTATTTCCACAATCAGGTCATCCACCGCCGGTCGCTGGGAGATATCCGCCGGAATATAGTGGACTTGCGATCCGCCGTCTCCCAACTCACGTAGCTGCTGTTGTTGTTCCTCATTCAAGACGGAGCGGCCAGTAAGCACCAATCGAACCTGTTCTCTTTGGGTGAGATATTCGGCAAAAATCTGGCCTAATCCCCCCATGCCTCCGGTAATCAGATAGACTCCGCCTTTTTTCACAGGAACTAACACTTCGTGCTCTGATTTCTTTTCCTGAAGACGCTTCACCCACCGTTCCCCGCCACGGTATTGTATTTCTTCCACCCCACTGCTTTCCGTCTGGCACTCCCGCCGGATGGCATCCGCCATCTGCTCTGCTTTCACGGTGCCGTGGGATGAATGGATGAACTCTACCAGTTGTACATTGAAAATCGGGTTTTCGAGAAAGGCTGATTTAGCAAAACCACCAATAGCACCAAATAGGGGCGAAGTTGGCCCCGTGGTGCTTTGGGAAACGACCATGATGGTTATCTTGTCTTTGATTTTCTCTTCCAACATTGCCCGGTGGAGATAAAAGAGGGAGAATAACCCCTGCTCCATCTGGGCGGTAATCATCTCCGAGCACGATTCATAAGGGGCACTAGCCCAAAAGTAAATCATTTTCCGGGGCCATGTCCCCTGTTCTTTCAGGGCTTGAATCAAGTGCAAATAGTCGCCTGGCTGATGAGGGTTGATTTCAAAAGATTCATCCCCGGCGACTTGAAAATGGGTACCCGGTTTGACCAACGTGATGCGGGTAGAACCATCATTCCCGAAGCGTTCTTTCAGCATGCTTTGGAAATGATGACCCGTATCAAAAATCAGCAGATTGTTGCCGGGCGGGTAAAGCCCAGTAACATTGCACGGAGATGCCTCCCACATTGGAGCTGCAAACAGCACCGTAGATTTCTCTTCCAGATTCTGTTTGGGCGATTTACCACTTCTGCTTCCGGGAAAGGCATACCCATATTCCTTCAACAGGTATGCTGTGAGCTCCCGGATATTGGTGTACTCGAATAACAGGGTTGGATATAACTGCTGCCCTAGCCGGGCTTCCAATTCTCGAACCAATTGCAATAAATGATTGGAATCCAGCCCCTGTTCGTAGAAAGGGACATCCACCCGGATGGTCTCCGGTGCTTTGTTAATGAACACAGCCACCATCCGCTGCAAATCCTGTTCGATTTCCTCGAAGGACACAGAATCGGTTGCCGGAGAGAGGGATTCGATCCCTACGTCCCCCGGAACAGTAGTTGCGGATGGCGCCATTGTGATTGGCGGCTTGGAAACTCCCAAGTTTTCTTTGACTAGAAAAGCTGCCAGTTCCCGGATATTGGTATACTCGAATAATAGAGTTGGATATAACTGCCGCCCCAGCCGGGCTTCCAATTCCCGGACTAATTGCAGCAAATGATTGGAATCCAACCCCTGTTCGTAAAAGGGAACTTCCACCCGGATGCTTTCCGGCAGTTTCCCGAGTAAACCAGCGGCCATCCGCTGTAAATCCTGTTCAATCTCCGCTTGCCCGACCCCACCCGGTTCCTTCAGGGAGCCTTCCACTCGCTCTAGCAATCCCTGGGTCTTGTTACTTTCCGTAACGGGTCGATGGTGGGATTTGGTGGTTTCGGTCGTTGTCTGAAGTTTCGTAATTGCTGCTTTGGAGCGGATCTCCTTGTACGTCATTTTTTTTAAAACCGCCACCCGTTGGCCGGATTCATTATAAAGCTCAATATCAGCGTAAATCACATCCCGGCCGGGTACAAAATCCGTCTGCTGTTCCCGGATATACACGTAACATTTCCCCGCCAAATTTCCTCCGGACCAAAATGATTCAATAAACATAGGAATAAACGGCTTGAGTTCAGGACGTTCTTCCCCCGAGGAGGAGGGTTTATCCTTAAAGAATAAGAAACTCGGGACGATGGTGGCAGAGTCCAGAAACGCTGGATGGTAATAAAAATAATTCAGATATGGCTGAGCCGTTTCACTTAAGTGAAGTTCCGCCAGACAATAACCGTCACCGTGGTACACCTTCCCTTGTATTTTCATAAAATCATGATGCACAATATTGACTTTACGCTCATCGGCGTAAGCTTCCTCCATGTTTGATACCCGATGTGCATGGCTTTTCAATAAAGGAATGTCAATCTGCTGGGATAACTGTTCCGAATGAATATGGAGTTCCCCTTGCAGATTAATGTCCCACTCTGGGCCTAAAATCTGTCCGTTTTTCACTTTCCGACTTTTCCCGGTAATTATGCCATGATTCCCGGTGGTTTCATTTTTTTCAATGGCTATTTGAATCTCCTGATCATATTCCTCATCTGTGGCAATGGGTTTTAAGAATACTAAGTTGCGCAATACCACTTGATCGAGTAAAAATCCTTGTGTTTGCAACCCCCTGCAAATGATATCAAGGAAAGTAACACCAGGCATGATCCGGACACCATGCACCTGATGACTTTTAACGATGATGTTATCATGGGTCATCATTGAGCTAAAATTGATAGATATCGGCTTAACCATGGTCATTCTCCTCAATTTCCCAAGAATTTTAAAAAGGCGTCAGGTGTAGATGTTTCCACGGTTACATCCAGCGGAGCGACGGAGTCCGGAACCGGATCAGCGGTATTTCGTCTTTCGGCCCCATCGTCCAGACTGGGATTAGGATCAAACCATAACCATCTGCGGTTGAACTTTACCCGTGGCAGCGGTTGCCTGATTTTTCTCCACTCCATTTGGCCAGGAGTTTCACTGACGATCATATGAATATTGGTTCCTCCAAATCCAAATGAACTGATCCCCGCTCGGCGGATTCCCTCCCTGGGTTTCCACTCCTGTATCCTCGTATTCGGATAAAAAGGTGAACTCTCAAATTCAAAGCGCGGATTAGGAGTCTCACAATTTAAGGTTGGCGGCAATTGTTTGTGATGAAGGGATAATACTACTTTAATGAAGCTCGCTATCCCCGCCGCACTGAGCAGATGACCCAGATTGGTTTTTACGCTGCCCACCGCGCAGAATTGTTTTTCCATGGTGGATTCCTGGAACACCTTGGTTAGGGCTTTCAATTCAATGGGATCGCCGATCATGGTGCCCGTACCGTGGTTTTCAATATAACTGATGGAAGCAGGATTGACTCCGGCCTTGAGTAACGCTTCCTGAATCACATTACTTTGGGCTTCCGGATTGGGAGTGGTGATCCCCATGGTTCGGCCGTCATTGTTGATTGCCGAAGCTTCAATCACCGCATAGATTTGATCACCATCAGCCATTGCTTTGTCCAACCTTTTCAATAATACGGCCCCACAACCTTCACCAGGCACGAAACCATTGGCTTTTTCGTCAAAAGTATGGCATTTTCCATCCGGGGAGAGGGCCCGGCCTTCACTTAAGACAATATACGATTTCTCGTCCAGCAAGATATCCACTCCCCCGGCAAGAGCTAACTCAGATTCATGCAGCATTAAACTCTGGCAAGCCAAATGAATACTTACCATCGACGAAGAGCATGCGGTATCCACTACCATGTTCGGACCTTTCAGATTGAGGAAATGGGCGGCATAGGACGCGATGAAGTTCTGACCTGTGCCAGTAACACTATTTTTCAACATTTTGGGGATTCGGGAGGCAAAATACCCTACCCGCGAACCCGCGAAAATTCCAACTTTCTTGTTGGACAACTCTTCCCGCGTATACCCCGCATCTTGGAAAGTTTCGACGCTGACCTCCAAAAACTGACGGATGAGCGGATCCATTTGCAGCGCTTCATCTTCACTGATATTAAAGAATTCGGGATCGAAATACTCAATATCATCAATGAAGCCACCCCATTTGCTAATGCTCTTTCCAGACTGATATTCGGAGGAATAATATCGCTGGATATCCCAGCGGGAAATGGGGACTTCTCTGATACTGCTCCGCCCAGCCACCAAATTCGCCCAATAATTTTCTTTGTCGTTAGCCCCTGGGAAATGGCAGGCGATACCGATGACGGCGACCTTGAACCCCTCTGGTTCAACGGCACTGACAATACCATGATTTCGGCTACCCCCATTTTCTTTGGTTCGGAGCTCCCTACCGTTTCGGAACGTAATCCGGTATGATTTCCGCTCCTCAGGTACCGGTTGCGGCGCTGCGGAAACTGTTGGCGGTGGTGTCTCCTGATGCTCCTGACGATCCAAATAACTCCCCAACGACGATAATGTCGGATATTCTAAAAATACTCCAGGTTCCAGATTCCGCCGGAACCTGACCTCCACTTTTTTGACAAGTTCGGCAAGCAAAATGGAATCCACTCCAAAATCCGCGAAATTGGTAGTTTCATTTAGCTGATCTTCCGGAATTTTCAGTTCTTCCGCAAATAATGCTTTCAACGCGTGGATCGTACCCGTGGTGCCCCTTTCCGGTTGCGATTTAGGCGTTGGAATGGACTCATGTACGGTTCGTGCCTTCAAGGTTTGTTTCATATATAGCAATCCGTCCGGATTAAATTGATCCGCTACTGCCAAACATGGCATAATCTGTGATCGATTGGTGAATTGCAAGACATTATCGAATAATGCAAGACCTTCTGACACCAAAAGCGGAGCAAATCCTAACTTATAATAGAAAGGGGCGGTTTCGGAAGCCATTCCGGTACCCGTCCACACTGGCCAATTAATGGATTTGTAATATCCATATCCTTGCCGCTTCTGATAAGCAGAAAAATAATCCAAATAGGCGTTGGCGGTTGCATAATCGCTGACCCCCGCGGCCAGAGCTGGAATCAGCCCGGAAACGGAAGAAAATAAAATAAAGAATTGCAGCGGGTCGTTTTTGAAGAGCTCATGCAACACTTCCAAACCATCCATTTTCGGTTCTACTACTTGTTGGATGTCTCGTGCGGTTTTATGGATAAAAGCCGGATTGGTTTGGGTTAGGGTTCCCGCGCAATGAACGACTCCGCCGATATCTCCCATCCGCCGTCTTACTCCTTGGAAGAACTCCTCCAGTTCAACGCGCTGTATCAAGGAACCCGTGTATATCTCGAAGTTTGCCCCTGCGTCTTCCAGCGACAGCAAAGCTTTTAATTTTGCGGCAACTCCAGGATCTGTATCGGGACTGCCGGCTAACATCCGCCACTGGCTGCGGCTCGGCAATTGCTGAACTCCCATTAGAACCAGCTTCCGGGTTCCATTGCGGACCAGATGTTTGGCGATTTCCACCCCGATTCCCCGGGTTCCTCCGGTGATTACGATCACTTGCTCGGGATTTACGACAAGGCCACCGGCTCTTCCCATTCCCGGATCTATTCGTTTCAGATATGGAAGGTACCGCTTTCCTTCCCAGTAACCGATCTCGCCCTCTATGTCTTGATAGCCCAGCTCCCGCTGGATTATTTCTGCCCATTCCTCGGCCTGATCCAACGATAAATCAGTGTCAATGGTTTTGGAATTAACCTTCTGATATTCAGCGCCCAGCATTTTTACGAGTCCGGCCATGCCCGCTCCGTCTAACGACGGTTGAACCACTTGAAACCCATGTAATCCCCTGGTTGTATGAATGATAGTGAGCGGTTTAGGATTGATCGCTTTGATTAGTTCCTGCAGCAAGGACACTTTACCCATAGCCAAGCGGCCGGTTCCAGTAGGGCGGCTGTGCAAGTCGGATATATCAATTATCGTCGTAATTTCGGCTTTCTGTTTCAGGATTTCCTGAATCATCCTAGCACCTTGAGCCGGGTCATTGAAATTTAATCCATACTCTTGATTGGATTTCATTTTCATTTCGAAATTCCGTGTGTCTTCAATAAAAATATAAGAACCGGGATTTCCACTACGAAGCAGACCAACCAGCGTTTTCGTTTCTTCATTCCCCAAAATGATTGTAGTTCCTAAAGTTTTTCCGATATTAGAGCCAGTAATCTCTGATGCTCGCCATGATTTTTCGAGGAAATATTCAGTTTTCGTTCCTTTTCCCGATTGCGCCGTTTCTTGATTACGGTCAATATTGATGTCCGCCAATTGGATCTGTTCGATGACCGCCAAAATCCGGCCGTCAACTGAAGTAACTTTTGCATCAAATACTTTTTCTTTTGGTTCGGCAAGTTGATTGGAGACCTGAATATTTACATAGCCCGTTTCAGAGAGCGGTTGAACCAGTTTTACCCGGGCTGCTTTAAACAGGGCTTTCTTTTGGCTGTCCACCGCCCCAGTGTTGGCCCCAAGCGCCATGATGACCTGGGGGATCGCTTCCAGTATCACCGGATGGAGTCCCATTTCCGGCAATGTTGCTTTGGACTGGGAGGGAAGTTCGAAGCGGGCCAGAGCCACTCCATTATTGGCGAAAAATTCCCGAATCATTTGCAGCCCGGCTCCATACTTCATTCCGTTCCTTTCCATGAGTTGATAAAACTCCGACGCTTGGAATCGATATTGACAATCGGCTTGTAACGTTCCAATACTGATAAATTCCGGCGGGATAGAATCGGAGTCCGCGGTAACGGAACAATCTCCTTGGGCAGATATTTTCTTCTGTCCATCATTGGTTATCGTACGAATTTCCCATTTCATGCTTTCGCCGGAAGGATAGAAACCTATCTCCACTTCCCGTGTCTCATTCAAAGGAATCGGGGGACCCCAAGCCACATTCGTTAATTCTTTCACCTGAAGTGGTTGGTTTGCCAGGCTCCCAGCAGCCCAAGCCATCTCCAAATAGATGATGCCCGGAACGACCTGCAGATCACCTATCCGGTATTCTGATACTAACTGTTCTTCGGCGGCAAATTCTTTCTTGAAGCATAGCCCGGCCACAGTGGACTCGTTACGGTCAATCAGTGGATGCAGCCGGGACACTAGCGGCTTGGCCTCCGTAGATTCCACCGGGGATACCCAATACCGTTCTCCGGCAAACGGATACCCTGGGAGAGTGATTCGGGCGGGAAAACGTCCAGGATATAACTGTTTCCAATCGATATCAATCCCGCTTATCCAAAGCTGCGCTAACTTCCCCAATTGGCGCTCTTCAATGATAATCCGCAGAAATTCCCGACCCTCCCTACCGCTGACAAGCAACTGGGAGTTCAGCCGGTTATCCCGGACATTGCCTGTATATGCATCCTGAATATCCGTATTCCCTTCGCTAAAAGCGATTAACCGATCCACCAACTGCTCTTGACTGGAAGCGACAATTGCTAACCGCTCATCCATGGATTCCCGTGCGGTCTGAAGAGTAAAAGCCAGATCCGCCAAGGAGACTGGTTCCCAGACATCTTCTGAGGTTCCTGTGTCGGAATCCCTGTAGTAATTAGAGATATTATCTAGGTGGGTCTGGAGTAGGTAATTACTCAAAGCTGCAAAGGTTGGATAATCGAAAAATAATGCGGCACCGATCTCCAAATGATACATCTCATTCAGTTGGCTAGCTAAATCAGCCAGGCTAAACTGATCTAAACCATATTCAACGAACTCGGTAGCGGCCACTTCAGATTCGCTAATGCGCAATATTTCCGCAACCCTCTTCACCAAATCATGCTGCACCCGCTTCATTAAATCATTGTCCCGTGGTATAGCTTTAGATTCTCGGGCGGTGTTTTGCAAAAATTCTACCATTCTCTTGGCATAGACTTTAATCCGTTCATCGTTTTTGGCAGAAAAGACAAAGATAAATTCCTGATTGCCTGTGTAACTCTCCCGTACCGGAGGGGTATACTCCTCCAGGAGGATATAGGCATTGGAACCCCCTGCACCAAAGGAACTTACTCCTGCCCGTAACGGATAACGTTTCGCGATACCATTTTCCATGACAAGCGGATTTTCCCATGGGGTTAAATCATGCTGAACATAAAACGGCGTCTGCTCAAACTCGATATGCGGATTCAAGTGATCGGAGTGCAGTGAAGGAACCAATTGCTTATTCTTCATCTGCAGAATCACCTTGGTAATTCCAGCAATGCCCGCGGCCGATTCCAGATGTCCGATGTTGGACTTGGCCGATCCGATGGCGCAATATCGCTTCTCCCGTCCCGCGTCACCCTCGGTAAACCCTTGAAAAGCATTGACCAAACCGGTAATTTCAATAGGATCGCCCAGGGATGTTCCGGTTCCGTGTGCCTCGATATAACTGACGGTACGTGGGTCAATCTGGGCCTTCTTCAGTGTCTCCGCAATCAGATCCGCTTGAGCGGTAGGGTTAGGAACCGTATAACCATTGGTCTTTCCTCCGTGGTTTACCGAACTGGCTTTAATAACCGCGTAAATCTGATCCTCATCAGCGATGGCCCGGTGTAACGGTTTTAAAAGGACTGCACCTACTCCCTCACCCGGCACGTAACCGTCCCCGCCTTCCCCAAAACTGCGGCAACGACCATCGCTCGCGAGAAATTTCCCTTGGCTCAGTTGCAAATATTTGTTGGGATGAAGGGATAGATTGACTCCACCGGCAATTGCAACTTCACTTTCCCCGTTACGGATACTGTCACAAGCCAAATGAATCGCAGTCAATGACGATGAGCACATCGTATCCAGCGCAATGCTTGGTCCCCGGAAATTGCAATAATAAGAAACCCGGTTGGCGATGGACGCATACGATGAGCCGGGAGATATCCCACTGCTACCCCCATCCAACAACTGATATTGTCCGTACATTACACCGACAAAAACACCAACTTTGTTTTTGGACAATTCCCCACGGGTATACCCCGCATCCTCAAGGGTATGCCAGACTGTTTCCAAAAACAGCCGTTCTTGCGGATCAATGTAGGCCGCTTCTCGGGGGGAAATATTGAAAAACAGCGGATCAAACAGGTCAACACCGTTAATAAATCCACCCCATTTGCTATAGCTTTTGCCTCGGACACTCTTATCGGAATCAAAATAATCTTCATACGCCCATCGTTCACGAGGAATCTCGGTTATACAGTCTTTGCCGCTTTTTAAATTCTCCCAAAATTCATGAAGATCAGCGGCCATAGGATACCGACCGCTAACGCCGATAATAGCAATGTCTTCGATCGCTTGGTTCTTCAGGTTATGTTCATCGAAACTAGTGGTTATAAATCGGGATCGGGATACCATTTCCCCCACCGGATCTGGGGCCTGGGCTTTGACTATCGGCTGTGCCGGTTTCTTGCCCAGCTTGGCCACCTTTTCCGGATGATATTTGATAAAGTAAGTAGCCAACTCCGCTACACTTTTGTATTCAAAGAATAACGTTTTCGAAAGACTACCGAAGAAACTTTCCAACGCCCCGCTCAAGTTTAAGACCATTACGGAATCTATCCCGTATTGTTCCAGCGGCGCCTGAGCATCCATTTTATGAACCGGCAGTTTAATCTCCTTGGACAGGGTGACTTTGATATAGGTTTCCACTTCATCCCGGAATTGTTCGGCGGACGAATTCTCTTGAACTTGCGACTGAGTTACAACAGGTTTTGCCGGCTCTGGATTAAGGAAACGGTTGATTTTTTCCGGTTCTCCCGCCAAGACAATCAGTTGGGAAAGTCCCGCGGCCATGCCTGTTTCAAAAATCCGTATGCCTTCGGCATCACTAAGAGGCATGAGACCGGCTTGACGCATAAGGGATATGGCATTCTCATCTACCCTCATTCCACCATTTTCCCAAAGCGGCCAGTTGATGGCCATGGTTTTCCCTGGCGCGTTCTCCCGGATTCGAACATCCACGAAATAATCCATGAAACTGTTGGCATAAGCGTAATCGATTTGGCCAATATTCCCGATGATGGCGGAAGTGGACGAGAAAAGTGTGAAAAAGTCCAGATTCTCCTCCCGGGTAGACTCGTGTAAATGAATGGTGCCGTAAATTTTAGCAGCCAGAACCTCATTTATTTCCTCGTTCGTTTTCCGTAAGGCTAATGAATCCCGGAGTACCCCCGCGCTGTGAATAATTCCGTTAATCTGGCTGAATTTGGACTTGATTGTTCGCACCAGCTCAATCACATCTTCACGTTTAGAGACATCCGCTGCTACATACATGACCTCGGCACCAGACATTTCTAGGGCTCGCAATTTGCTTTCCGTTTCGGCAGTCAACTGGGAACGGCCCACCAGCACCAATTTAGCCTTAAACTGCTCTGCCAAATGACGGGCAAATATAAAGCCTAATCCCCCTACTCCGCCGGTAATCAAGTAGACACCCTTCTCCCGCCAAATGTCGGTGGATAGTTGCACTTTAACTTCCGGTTGATGTTCCTGAAGTTGATGAATATAACGAGATTGTGCATCATAACGTACTTCTACCGGAATATTCTGAGAGTGTTGAAGTTCCCGGCAAACTAACTCCGCAATCCATCCCATATGATTTGAATTGCTTCCAGGCGACTCCATATCTCCGCGGATTTCGACGATTTGGTAGTTCAATCCCGGATATTCAAGACGGATGGTTTTCATAAATGCGCCCAATGCCGCATCCAATGGCTGAATATCCTGATTAGGAGATTCATAGAGATACAACAGACGAATCTCTCGGTTCAGGTTCCTCTGGATTAAGGCCCTGGTCATTTGGAGCAACGAAAAAACGCCCTGGGTAAGTCGTGTTTTGATGGATGACTCCCGGGTGGTGAAACTTTCATATGGCATCCGGTAAATGATATTTTTCAAGTTACTATTTTGGTCTAGCAAATGATCTAGTAACTTCAGATATGCTTGGGGATCATCCATCTTCATGGAATATACTCCCGCTTCCAAATCCCGATCCGTTGCGCCCGGTTTGACGAGAATCACATGGGAACTGTCATTCCGAAGCTCGCATCTTTCCCGTAAAGAGCTGGCAAAGGCAGCCCCGCTATCAAAAATGATCGTATCCCCTAACGGTTGATTCCCCGGTTCAATCGCCAAGTCCATCGGGATCCAGTCATGTTGATAATAAATCGTGCGTTGAGAAGTAGAATTACCGTGCGGCAAAGCAGTCGTTGCAGCCGCTTTCAAAGTAAAACCCTTCAGCCGAATCAAAATATCCCCCGTTACATCAGCAAGTTCAATATTATATTTGGGCATTTCCGGAGTCGAATCATCGGACACTGTAACATAGGCGAAGCATTTCAACGGTAACGGGCCGAAGATGACCAACTCATCCAGTGCATAGGGCAGAAACCGCATTTTCAGATGGGCCTCTGCTAGTTGGGTAAATCCGGCCACCGTTTGAAACGCCCCATCCAATAGGGATGGATGTAGAATATATTTTGAAAAATCGGCTTCCAAAAACCCGGCCACTTCCAGTTGCGCCAAACATTCATTCTCATTGATGAATAATTTTTGGATGGTTTGGAACCCGGGTCCGTATTGGAACCCAATCTTTTGGAACTCCGAATAGCATTCAGCCCCATCCTTCACCACAGAGAATCTTCGTTGAATCTTTTCCGGCTGAATGGAGCTAGTCTCCATCATCTCCTCTGGATTAGCGAAATACAGCTTACCGCCGGAATGAACCACACCAGATCGGCTCTCGGAATCGGTCATTATTTCAAAATCCACGCCGCCGCCTTCAGGATATAGATGAATCCGTACCTGTCTGGATTCATCGCTAATTCCAATGGGGCTCATCCATATCACATTTTGGATCCTGCGTACTTGCCGGTCTTGAATAGCCAAATTTCCTGCGGCAACGGCCATCTCCAAATATGCCGAGCCAGGCAAAATCATCCCCCCTGATATCATGTGATCCTGGAGATAGAACTCATCAGGGGTCATGAGTTTTTGATAACATTGTCGCTCCAAGGTCGATTCATTGGTGTCGATGAGGGGATGAAGGTTTGAAAAACCAACAGTGCTTGGTGTTTCTATGGTTGGAATCCAATAACGTTCCTCCTCAAAGGGATAGGAAGGCAATGAACCCCTCCGAGGCATATCATTTCCATATTCGACTTCCCATGGTATGGCAACACCGGATACCCATAATTTAGCGAGTTGTTCCGGTTCTCCTTTTTGAATCAGGGCATGCACAAAAGCTTTCCCCTCATCTCCTTCGATAGGGAGCAAGTTGGAAGCTGTCTTATCCCGGAGTGAACCAGAATACACCCCGTCCTGGTTCCCCCTGGTTTCTAGATACCGGGTCAGTTTCTCCTTCAGTTCGGAATATCCAGCGGCCACCACGGCCACACGCTCATCCATATCCTCACGCCCGACCTGCAACGTGTAGATGAAATCTCTAAATGGAATCATTCCTCTAGCATCCACCCGGGTTGGATCGCAGATTTTTTCTATCCAGCTATGAAAAACGTGCAAATATTTTCTCAGAGCGGCGGGGGTTTTCGCGGAAAACACCGCCACGCGGGGCTGTGTATCCAGTTTCGCCGGAGCATCCGGAGCAAGGTATTCCTCCAGTATGATATGGGCATTAGAGCCTCCCGCACCAAACGAACTAATCCCCGCCCGACGCGGATATTCCCGATCAGTACCATCCTCCCGGATTACTGGCCGGTTCCACCCGGTAAGTTCGTGCTGGACATAGAAGGGGGATTCTTGAAAATTAATATTGGGATTCAATTGCTCCGAATGAATAGACGGAACCAATTGCTGGTATTTCATCTGCAGAATGATCTTGGTCAGCCCTGCAATACCCGCCGCCGACTCCAAGTGCCCGATATTCGATTTGGCGGAGCCAATCGAACAATACTGCTTATCTTGGGTATAGTCCCGGAAAGACTTGATCAAACCTGCAATCTCAATAGGATCTCCCAGTGAAGTTCCAGTACCATGAGCCTCAATACAACTGATACTTCGAGGGCTCACGCCGGCATTTTTGATAGCACGGCTTATCAGATTCGCTTGTGCATTGGGATTGGGTACGGTAAAGCCGTTGGTCTTCCCGCCATGATTAATGGAACTCCCCTTGATGACCGCATAAATATGATCCCCATCCTGGACTGCCTGTTGAAATGGTTTTATCAGAATCGCACCTACGCCTTCCCCTGGAACATACCCATCCCCGTCAACCCCGAAACTGCGACACCTGCCATCGCTCGCTGCAAATTTCCCCTGGCTTAACTGCAGATGTTTCATAGGATGAATGGTGAGATTCACACCGCCAGCGATGGCCTGACTGCATTCGCCACGGAGAATACTCTCACAGGCCAAATGTATCGCCGTCAATGACGAGGAACACATTGTGTCCACGGCAATGCTCGGACCCTGAAAATCAAAAAAATAGGATATCCGGTTAGCGATGGCGGAGAAGGAAGATGTATTGGCAATCATATTCCCCTTTTGCATCTCTTCTGCACCGAATAACTGATATTGGCTGTACATCACCCCAACAAATACGCCTACGTTTTTTTGCAAGCCATTCCGGGTGTACCCGGCATCCTCCAGAGTATGCCATACGGTCTCCAGGAACAACCGTTCCTGGGGATCCATGAACTCGGCTTCAATGGGCGAAATATTGAAAAACAGCGGGTCAAATCGATCATAACCATCAATAAACCCACCCCATTTGGAGTAACTGACTCCGCGTTTGGTTTTGTCGGGATCATAGAATCGATGATAATCCCAACGCTCCGGAGGGATCTCCACAATGCTATCCCGCCCCATCTTCAGGTTTTCCCAAAATTCTTCGATATTCCTTGCTTCAGGATAGCGCCCGCTGACTCCAATAATAGCAATATCTCGGCTCTGAGCCGTCTCCACCTGATTAGCCCGGGAACGTTCATCCAAAAAACGGGTCCGCTTACGTTCCTGGTTTTTCACGCTATCTATCGGTTTCGCGTGAGGGATAGGCGGTTCAGACTGACGTTCGTTGCCGCCAATTTTGGTCAGTAATTGTTGTGAATGATTCTCTATAAAATAATTGGCCAGTTCATGGAGATTTTGATATTCAAAAAACAAGGTCTTGGACAATTCTCCAAAATGACGCTCCAATTCTCGGTTCAAACGGAGGATCATTCCCGAATCAATCCCGTATTTCTCAAACCGCTCCTGGGAATCGATTTTGGAGATAGGCAGTTTGGTTTGATCGGCCAATATTTCCTTTAAGAACGTCTCCGTTTTTTGTCTGAATCGAACTTTTGCTCCCTCATCCAATGCAATTACCGGTACATCGTTGGTATGGGCAGTCGTGTCATGATTCAGTTTCTGGATCCAGTTTTTGATTTTCCCGGCAGCACCGGTCAGGATCACAACCTGAGTTAAAGCGGAATTAAGCGCGGCGCAAAAAGCTTTGACTCCTGCCTCCGTACTCAAAGCTACCAGGCCGGTAGTTTCACTCATTTGACGGAATGAAGCTTCATCAGCGTTCATTCGTCCTTCTTGCCAGAATGGCCAGTTGACGGAGACAGTTTTACCAGGATGTCTCATCGCGGAGCGCCATCCAGAAAACTCATCCAAGAAATTGTTAGCGAAGGCGTAATCACTCTGTCCAACATTTCCGAAGACTCCAGCAATAGAAGAGAATACAGCAAAGAATTCCAACGGTTCGGTTTGGGTAAATTCATCCAAGTAAACTGTACCGTATACTTTTGGTGCTAATACAGCGTCCATCTCCGCCCGATCCTTTTTCAGTACAAATGAATCTTTTAAGATCCCTGCGCTATGAATTACTCCATGAATATTTTTAAACTGAGCTTTAGCTTTCGCTATCAATTGCTCCACGTCCGCCCTTTTGGCGATATCCGCCTGGACATAGATCGCTTCTGCACCCAAGGATTCCAGTTCCTGCAACAGGTGGCGTCCATGATCATTGATCTCGGAACGACCCACTAGGATTAGCTTTGCCTGAACTTCCTGTGCTAGGTATTTTGCGAAAATAGATCCCAGACCTCCGGTTCCTCCAGTAATCAGATAAACTCCACCGGCATGGAACGGTAACCGGTTCACTTCCGTATCCAATGTAACGTCAACATATCGTTTCACCTGCCGCAAGCCGTTCTCATAGCGAATCTCCGCCGTTCCCACTATATCCACGGCCATTTCACGCTTCAGCAATTCGGCTAAAGACTCTGACGTTCGCAATGAGTCTGAACTCGCATCCATCCCAATTGTCTTCACCGCAAATTGTGGATTTTCCTGGCAAATGGTCTTCGCAAAACCACTGACCGCTGCATATACGGGTTGGGGGAGGCTTCCCAGATCCCTGGGATGAGCCTCTCCAGAATAGGCATACAACAATTGAACTGGATGCTTCATTTTTTGTTCCATTAGCGTCCGACAAAGATGATAAACCGAATAAATACCATGTTCCAATTGCCTTTGCAAGGCAACCGCTTCGGGTGAAAAATAGGCGTTCGACCACCCATGAATGATTTTTTTGGGAGTCAGCTGCTGCTGCTCTAACTCCCGGAGTAATAACAAGTAATCATCAGGGATCCCAGGGTTGATTTCAATGGTATCTTCACCCAGATTACGGTACCGTTCCCCGGATTTCACCAAAATCAACCGGGCGCCGGTGAGATTATGGAGGCTGGCGGCCAATGCGGTGTCGTCGGTGAAAATTACGATACAATCCACAGACTTGATAGGATCGGGGTTGAAATCCAGCACTGTCTCCCAATAACTTTGGCAATATAAAGTTGCCTGATCCATAGAGTCGGAACCCGCTGCGTTGGTTAGAACGCCTAGTTCACCACCGGGGTCGTGTTGCAATGCTTTGATCCGGGATAGCCCTTCTTCGGATGAAATTTGATGTTTGGCGACCATCTCCAATATTTTCATGCGTCCCTGTTCTGATCTAGTCATTTTAAAACCTCCAACAATCGATTTACCTCTTCAACCTGCATTTCGCCCTTTTCCAACCGGTATAGCAAATCCCGGATGGCTTCATCCACCGAAGCATTATCGCCATTATCCAGCGCCGAGTATTGTTTGGCTGAATCTCCCGATTCCAGTGGGTGGAATTCCCGAATGGCGTATTTTTGAATTTTGGCAACGACCTGTCCATCCATTGCGGCAATCTGGATGTCGAATGTCTGGAGCCCCAAGTTACCTGGGGATTCCGTGTTGGAGAAGGTAACATACGCATAACAATGAGCCGGAATTGGGCCGAAAATCTCCAGTTCCTCAATTGAAAAAGGAAGCATCAAAGCCCCTTCCCCAGCAGCGAAATCTCTTGCTAAGTGAACGACGGTCTGGAGAGCGCCGTCCATCAGCACCGGGTGTAGCCCGTAATCAGCCAACCCTTCCTGCAAGCACGATGGTAATTCCAGATAGGATAATACTTCGGTTTCATTCCGGTAGATGTAGCGCTGCGTCCGGAAACTCAATCCGAACTCGATACCGATTACCTGTAGTTTCTGATACATCATATCGTCAATCACAGTTTGTATAGATCGTTGTTTGATCGTTTCAATATTGATTCTTTCATCCTTCGGTGTAACAGATTGGTCAGTAGTGAAAATTGCCTGTCCCTGGGCATGGATCATTGAACCAACCCCGGCATGAGTGACGAATTCAATAGCTACAACGTTATGCTCGGGAACTAAACAAATATCTAGAGTTTGGGAATCGTCCCCCGCCCTGAAAGGCTGAACCCACATAATATTCTTTAGTTTGGCCACTGGCTGTTCTCCAGCAATCTCCGCTGCTGCCCGGGCCATTTCCAGGTACACCGCTCCTGGCAACACCTTGTGTTTATCAATTACATGATCCCGTAAAAAATACTCATCACCGGATAACAAAGTACTGAATTTTTGTTCCCGCAAGGTCGAGGTATTCCTATCAATACATGGATGCAGTTTAGCCGATGGATACAACCGATGTTGTTCTATCAACCCAGATTTTTCAACCGAGCCCGGAAGCCAGTAACGCTCCCTGGCAAAAGGATACGGCGGTAGTGGAACTCTTCCGGGATTTTTCCCTTCATGGCAAATATTCCAGTCGATTTCATTTCCGGTTACCCATAGTTGTGCAATTTGAACGTATTTACCTTCCGTAATCAGGGCTTGAACAAAAGAATTCCAACTTTTACCCTCAGATAAAAGCGGAGGCTTCCCCAGATCCGGTTTGGTATTCCCTGAAAATAAATTTTCAATGACAGGTTCACCTTGCAGATATTGCTGCAACTTATCAACCAACTCTTCCAAGCTTGATACCACCAACGCTACTCTTTCCTCCATGGCATCTCTGCCGGTTTGCAACGTAAAAGCGATACTAGGGAGGAAACGGTTCGGGTGACCCACCCCCGAGCCGGCTAGCATTTTTTGAACATCATCCAGCATGGATCGGAGATAGACTTGCAACTGATCCTGATTCTTGGCGGAAAAAACGACAATATGTGGTTGACCGCTATATGTCCCGGATAAATCGATGGTATTCTGATGCTCTTCCAGGACAATGTGAGCATTGACGCCTCCAATCCCAAAGGAACTGATTCCCGCCCGCCGAGGGATTTCCTGTCCAGAACTATCCACTAGCGGCTCCCAAGGTTGGGTCTGTTGGATAATGTAAAATGGGCTTCCTTCCAGTTTGATATAGGGATTCAGTTCCTCAAAATGAAGAACGGGCGGTAATTTTTTATATTTCAGTGACAGCATGACTTTAAGGAACCCTGCAATTCCTGATGCAGATTCCAAATGGCCGATATTTGTCTTGACCGCGCCCAGACCACAATGAGGCGTTGGCGGGTTCTGTAAACCCCATTTCTGATAAAGATTGCGAAACGCATCTTTCAGTGCTTCGATTTCCACTGGATCTCCTAAGCTGGTACCCGTCCCATGAGTCTCAATATAACTAACAGTGGAAGGATCAATCCCTGCTTTTTGATAAACGTCGGTTAATAAATCTGCTTGCGCGCCGGCGTTGGGTGCGGTCAATGAAGTGGCATGACCGCCGTGATTTACGGAAGAAGCTTTAATCACCACATAAATATGATCCCCATCCGCTAGGGCCTTGTGCAAAGGCTTTAATAGGATTGCCCCAGCACCTTCACCCCGGACATAACCGTTTGCCCGTTTATCAAACGTTTTGCAACGGCCATCCTGGGAAAGCATTCCGGATGCGCTTTGATACACATATAAATTAGGGCTAACAATAATATTTATACCGCCTGCCAGTGCCATCTCGCAGTTTCCTGACTGAATGGCCTCCACCGCCCGGTTAATGGCCACTAACGAACTGGAACAAGCTGTATCCACTGGTTCACTAGGACCATGAATATCCAGTAAATAGGAGATTCGGTTGGCCAGCAAGGAATGGGTTACGACGGGAGTCTTATTCTCTTTGATTAACAACTCTTTATAATCAGCATTGGACACTCCAATAAACATACCGGTCTGAGTTCCCGAAAAATCCTTCGCCTTATATCCCGCATCCCAAATGGTTTTCCAGACCACTTCGATCATGATCCGTTCTTGAGGATCCATCATTTCCGCATCCCGAGGGGCAATGCCGAAGAACAGGGGATCGAATTTATCCACTTCTCGCATAAAACCGCCCCATTTAATGTTCGTCTGAAATGACTCACCGTTGGGTTCACCATAGATGGCTTCCCAATTCCAGCGATCCTCAGGAATCTCGGTTATTAGATCCTGCTGGCTCTCCATATTCCGCCAAAATTCGTCCAAATCATCAGATTGAGGCATCACGCCACTCATCCCGATTACAGCCACCGGTTCCGGGGTATTATCGTAACCTTCATTTCGCGGTAGACTCATGTTTTCGAACCGGGATCGAAATCCAATGTTAGGTTGTGTCTTAAGCTCTGCCGGATTCTCTGACTGGTACCGTGACGGTTTCTCGGCGGCGAGTGGCGATTTTTTATGAAAATAACGAGCCATCGCTTCGTGATGTTCATTAATTAGGCACAAAGCCAACGCGCCCGGAGTCGTATGTTTGAAGAAAAGCGCTGGTGTAATGTCGATTTTGAATGTTTCATTAAGATGATTAGCAAGTTCAGTCAAGGTGATGGAATCAAACCCGATACCGCTCATATTGTCATCCAACTTGAGCTTCGCTTCGTCATATTTTAAGATTCCGGCCATGATATGAATCAGTTCTTTCCGGATCTGTGGCAGCAGGGATTCCCCCTGCCCGTGACCGGGCTGTGTTCCGGTTGCCGGAACCTGTTGGGGGATTTCCAAACGCAATAAACGTCGCAATTTAGAAAGGTCGCCTTGCAGAAAAACGAATTGAGACATGGATTCACCCAGCGCGGTTTCAAAAGCATTCAAACCTGTTTCATTGCTGATGGGAGTCATCCCCAAATTCGCCAGCATATTTTGGATTTTGTGATCCACCTGCATCCCGCCGTTCATCCATAAAGGCCAATTGAGGGAGAGGGTTTTCCCAGGGCGATTTTGTTCTCCCCGCCAAGCAGCAAAACCATCTAGAAAGCTATTAGCGTACGCATAGTCGCTTTGGCCGACATTTCCTGTAACAGCGGTAATGGATGAAAACAAGGCGAAAAAGTCCAACTGTTCGCTGTGAGTGGCTTCATCCAGGTATACCGCGCCATAAACCTTGGGCGCCAATACCGCTTCAAAATCCTCTAGGTTCTTCTCCCGGATTAAGGAATCACGGATGACTCCTGCGCTGTGTATAATTCCGTGAATTCCGGAGAATCGGTGTTTTACCCGGCTTATCAAATCCATTACGGCGTTCCGACTGGATAAGTCCGCGCTTATATATGTCACTTCCGCCCCTGCAGCTTCCAGCCCCTTGATTTTCATCAATAGTTCCGGAGACAACACTGGAGTCCGGCCGGTTAAAACCAGTTTGGCCCGGCACTTTTTCGCTAGGTACTCGGCAAAAATTAGCCCCAATCCACCAGTGCCGCCGGTAATCAAATAAACTCCCCGCTCCCGCAATGGCAAATCACTGAAGGACGCCGCATCCGGAATAAACTCCCGCCAAGTTCTAACCCACCGTTGGCCGTCCTGATAACGCAGTTCGATGTCTTCCGGATTGCCCTGGGTAAACTCTCGGAGCATCCACTCCACTTCACCCTCGTTGAGTGAATCAGGTGTGGGAGCGATCCGGTATCCTATCGTTTTTATGTGGAGATTGGGATTCTCCATGCGGTTGGTTTTGGCAAAGCCACCGACCGCCGAATATTGTGGTTGGATAAGATATTGCGTGCCCACGCCTTTTTCCCCCCGAAGAGCTTCAAAGTAAACATAGAGCAACTTCACGTTCAGGCCGGGATGGGTTTCCAAATACGCGCGGCTTACATACAACATTGAATCAATACTTCGGGCCAACTGATCAGCCAGCGTATCTCCTCTGCCAGTGAATGATTCCTGCGACCAAAGATGTAACACTTTTTGTGGAGTTTTTTTCCGCTCATGAAGTAACCCCAACAGTTTACGGTAATCCTCAGGACATGTGGGACGAATTTCAAAGGTGTCATCAGGCAATTCAGTAAAACTCCGACCCGGTTTAACCAAGATGACCTGGTGGAAACCGGAAAGCATTTTTTGCAATCGGACGGCTGTATGGTTCCCAAGATCAAACAACAGCAAAGTACCAAAGGATTCACCCAGAACAGGATTGGAGTTTTTCAAAGGTCGGTTCTCCCAGAGACTCCGAGCACAGATCAGATCCGTATTCACGGCTTTCCCCGCGCCCCCTTTTGCAGCATCCACATTCAAAGCACTGACGGAATAATCCGTTAGCTTGATTACAACTTGACCTTGCCGATCCAACAGCCATACTTGATAGCGCGAGGCGACAGGATCAAGATTCTCCTGCCCAGGCATTTTTTTGGCATATACATAGGTAATCCGCTCTCCTGGCCGAACCAATTCAACTTCTCCCAATACAAACGGCAAATATACCGTATTCGGATCCGCACCATTGTAATAGGCCCAAACCACCACCGTCTGCAACCCACCATCGGTCAGGGTAGGGTGCAATAAATAATCCTCCACCCCCGCTTCCAATTCGGGTGGAATGCCTACTTCCGACAAGGCTTCATTCTGATTGCAATAAAAGGCCTGAATCCCCTTAAATCGGTGGCCAAAATGAACCCCTATATTTTCCAGGTTTTGATAATAGGCATCCGCTTCTTCTTTGCCTCCCTGGCACCGTTCTTTGACCGCTGATACATCCACAAATTCCGGTTGGGCCGGGATGCTGACTCCATTTTCATAGATCAGCCTTCCTTGGCAATGAACGGTATAGGACTCATCTTGCCGCGAGGAATCATCTCCCCGGTGGGAAACCTCAAAGCGAATCTGATCGCCTTCAGGATAAAGTCCGATGGTAACCTGCTTTGGTTCGCCCGGATTTACAGCAATGGGGCTGACCCAGATTATGTTTTTCAGTTTTTTAACCTGAGCGGAACGATTGGCCAAATTGCCGGCCACCCGCAACATCTCCATGTAAACAACACCTGGAAGGATGTTGGAATGATCCTTAATAAAAAACTCTTCCCCGCTGAATGTCTTTCGATAGCATTGTTCCTCCAACGTAGATTCGTTGGAATCAATCAGCACATGTAGTTTGTTTGAACCCGATTGGTTAACGGGTTTGGCAACATGGGGGATCCAATAACGTTCTTTGACAAACGGATACACGGGCAGCGACAATCTGGTAGGTGCTGTTTCCCTGTATAGACCTTTCCAATCGACATCAACACCTTGAATCCAAAGATCGGCAAGGGCAGTTAACTCTCGACGCTGAAGCAAGCTGTTTAGGGACTCTTTCCCGCTACCGTCTTGAGTAATACCGGTTTTACCTTTATTTGCTCGGATATTTCCTTGCATCATCGCCGGAACCATTTGTCCGGAGCAATAAGCAGTCAAGGTCTCTATCAGTTCACTCCGATTGGAAACAACCCACGCCAGCCGTTCATCCATGGACTCTCTGCCGGTTTGCAAGGTATAGGCAATATTTACGAGAAACTCATCCGAGAGCTTCGGGTTGGCTTCAAAAAATGCCAGCATCCGGGCAGCGTATGCCCGAAGCCTTTCTGTATTTTTGGCGGACAATACCATTACGTGTCGGCGTCCGATTACTGGATCCGCCGCCGGCATGGAAACCGCGCCTTCCTCGATGATGATATGGGCATTGACTCCTCCAAAACCGAATGAACTGACCCCCGCAACCCGTGGAATCTCAGTGCCGGTTTCATCCTGGAGACGTTTCCATGGGAGGGTCTGATTCACGATATAAAAGGGAGAGTCCTGTAATTGAATATAGGGATTCCGTTCTTGAAAGTGGATATTGGACGGCAATTTCCCATGTTGCATTGCCAACAATACCTTAATGATCCCGGCAATGCCCGATGCCGATTCCAAATGGCCAATGTTGGTTTTAATGGATCCAAGCCCACAGTGAGGCAACACGGGTTTCTCACAATTCCAATCCCGGTAGAGCTGATCAAAGGCTTTTTTCAATCCGTTGATTTCAATAGGATCTCCCAAGCTGGTTCCCGTACCGTGAGCTTCAATATAGGTAGCCCGGCGCGGATCAAGACCGGACTTGCGCCATGCATCGATTAACAAATCTGCCTGCGCTATTGGATTGGGGGCGGTTAGCGAGTTGGTATGCCCGCCATGGTTTACCGCCGTACCCCGGATCACCCCGTACACGTGGTCGCCCTCAGCTATCGCCCGGTGCAATGGTTTCAGAAAAATGGCTGCGGCTCCTTCCCCACGTACATAACCGTTGGCCCGTTGATCAAAGGTCTTGCAACGTCCGTCTTCACACAACATCCCCGCCTTACCGAAGGTAATGTAAGTGGAAGGGCTGGCGATAACATTGATGCCTCCCGCAATGGCTTCGGAGCAATCTCCATTGCGGATTGCTTCCACCGCCCGGTGGATTGCTACCAGGGAACTGGAACAAGCCGTGTCCACAGGTTCACTCGGTCCATGGAAATCCAGGAGATAGGAGATCCGGTTGGGTAATACCGAATGAAAATTCCCGGTAGCCGTTTGAGCTTGAATACCTATACCCGATTCCTTTAATAAATCGGCATAATCCGCGCTGGAGACTCCGACAAACAACCCTAATTTAGTTCCCGCCAAATCGGAGGCCTTATAACCAGCATCTTCGATGGTCTTCCAAACAACTTCCAAAAAAATTCTTTGTTGAGGATCCATCATTTCCGCTTCGCGAGGGGAGATTCCGAAAAATTGGGCATCAAACTTGTCGACCTCTTTCATAAATCCCCCCCATTTGATGTTGGTCTTATTATGCTCCTTGGGGTCACCGTAACAAGCCTTCCAGTCCCAGCGATCCGCTGGAATTTCAGTGATCAAGTCTCGTTCAGCTTCAATATTGCGCCAAAATTCTTCAAAGTCCTCCGACTGCGGCATTACGCCGCTCATCCCGATGATGGCGATGTAGTTTCCATCTACTGTTCGAGCCGGTTCTGGCGCCGAGCCGGTTCCACAGTTCGTAAATCTCGACATAGGTGATGTTTTCCTATCTTCAACCACAGTTGCCTTACTTTCGGGTTCTGCCGTTGTTGCAGCCACCGAAGCGATTGTATCTTGATAATACTTGTCCAACTGCGGCTCGTATTCCGCCAGAATCGCCCGGGCAAAAGAGTCCAGGGATCGGTGTTCAAAGAAAAGTGAAGGTGTAACTCCTATATTGAACTGGTCATTAAGCAAATTGCTGAATTGGGTAAATGTAACCGAATCAAAGCCAAACTCGCTCATTTCCGCATGGACATCTACATCTTCTTCACTGATTTTTAGGATTTTCACAACTCCTGCCAGCAAATCCCGTTGAATATTGAGCAACAGTTGCTCCGATTCCATGTTATTCGATACAATTGTTGATTTGCAGAGTGGATCCACCGTTTCTATGCTTTCCAATACCTCTTGTTCTTCCACTGAAGCCGTTCCGGCAGAATTCTCATAAGCTATTAGAAACTGCGTCTGATACCGGGCCAACATCTCTTTAGAAAAGGAGATCAGAGATCGGAATTCAAACAAATCCGAAGGCATGATCCCCAAATTGAATCTCTCATTCAGCAGGTTGCTATATTGGGTAAACGTGACGGAATCAAAGCCAAATTCGCTTAAATCCGCCTCGATGTCAATTTCTCCTGGACTAATCTTCAGAATATCAGCGACTCCGGTTGCGAAGTCTCGTTGAATTCTTTGCAACAGCCTGTCTTCATTCAGCGCCACCTGCGGGGGAATAGCAGCGGATCCGGACGTGACAGGTGCAGATTTTCTACTGAAGAATCGGCGGATTTTACCACTATCCCCCTCAATTACGGTAATTTCAGATTCCGGCCGGCCAAGGCCCTCCATCATGATTTGGAACCCGGAGGCTGCGTTTATGGGTTTCATACCTACAGCGCCACGGAGCATAGCGGCCGTAGCATCATTGACCTTCATACCACCGTCTTCCCATAACGGCCAATGAATCGCCAACACCTTCCCCAACCGGGGTTCTTGCGACCGCATTGCCGCATATTGTCCAATAAAGCCATTAGCGAACGCATAGTCACTCTGACCGGGATTTCCGGTAACCGCAGCCAATGATGAGAACATTACAAAGAAATCTAGCGTTTCATCGACCAGCGCCTCATCCAAGAAAATAGTCCCGAATACCTTGGGCGCCAACACCTTTTCCGTCTCCGTCAAAGTTTTCCGGCGGATGGAGTTATCATGAATGACTCCGGCGCAATGGATTACCCCGTGAATCGTTCCAAACCGGGACTTGACCGTTTGCACCAAACGGGAAGCTTGATCGGACTTAGAAATATCTGCTTTTACATAGATGACTTCAGCTCCCAGATCTTCCATTTCCCGAATCCTTAGTTCCCGGGCGGCGTCCAAATCAGAACGGCCCGATAAGACCAGCTTCACTCTGCTATGCCGCGCCAGGCAATTTGCGATATTTAGCCCCAAGCCCCCTGCCCCACCAGTAATTAAATAGACACCGTTGGGTTTAAACGGAGAGATTTGAGATGCCACCGGTTCCGAGGAAACAGTCGGGACAAATTCCCGGATCTCCTTCACCCATCGTCCAGTGTCATCATAACGGATCTCCATTTCATCCGCATTGTAAGTTTCTAATTCCAGTTCAAGCATTCCAGATTGAGTTAATATTCCGGATGGATTCCTGGCTGTCCCGTCTTCAATGACCTTGCAAATCAAATCAGGACATTCCGCGTGAACCGATCGGACAAATCCGCTGACAGCAGCATATTGAGGTTGAATTCCGCTTGAATACTTTGATCCCGAGCTTGATGGATACAAATATAACAACTGAATCTTACGTCCGGATAGATTCTCAAGCAAAGCATGGATCAGATGAAATAAAGCATAAAACCCGGTTCGAAGCGTATTTTGTAACACTTCCGAATCCTTGTTAAACAGGACTTGCGACCAGCGGTGAATGAAAATGTCCGGCGTTAGATTGTTTTGCTGAAGTTCAACGATAAGACGCCCGTAATCTTCTGAGCTATCCGGATTGATCTCATATCGGAAATTGTCCAAACTCTGATACATTCGCCCCGGTTTGACATGGATAATCCGAGTTCCGAATCCATAAACTTGTTGCATTGCAGCCGGAAATTGATCATCCGTATCGAAAACCACCATTGTCCGATCTAGCTTCAGAGGGGATGCGCTCTGACCCAAATCCGCTTTTTTCCATTGGCCCTGGAAATAAAGCCGTTCGGCCATTCCGTTAGACACAACCGCTTCTCTGGATTCCTGTTCCAGAACCCGGAAGGAGAAATTCTTCAAAGATACTAGAACTTTACCCGTTTCATCAGCGATCTGGACATTGTATCGTCTCACCGGACTATTTCCGGAATAATCCTGCATGATAACATGGGCGTAGCATTTTCGGGGTAAGGAACCGTAAATCCGGACTTCATTCAATTCAAAGGGTACATATGTTTTTGCGGCATCATCTGTACTGGTGTCTTTCAGCGCAATAATCGACTGCAATGCGCCATCCATTAATGCCGGGTTTAACTGGTATTTTCCATATTCCGACGCAATTTGGGCTGGTAATTCCAAATCTGCTAGCACTTCCGACTTACGGTAATACAGTTTTCGGATAGCACGGAATCGAGTACCATAACGCAAACCACTTTGTTCATAAAGTTGGTAACAGGATTGATCGTCCATAGACTGGAATAATCGATTTTTTAGCGCGTCCAGATCAATAAATTCAGCTGAATCCAAAGGTTCGGATGGATTTGCATAAACTAACCCGCCTTGAACATGAAGGATCCGCTTTTCAGGTTCGGTACCGCTCCACACCTGATACTTCACCTCATCCTGTCCACCATACAGACTGATATTCAATTGAAACGGCTGGGTTCCCTCAGGGGTTTCCACCAACATTGCCGGTCTTATCCAAACCAGATTCCTCATTCCGGTCACTGGCCGGTTGCTGGACAACTTCCCCGCGGTTAGCGCCATTTCTATGTATGCAACCCCCGGAAGCACTTTTCGCCCGTTCACCCGGTGGTCTTCCGTAAAAAACTCCATCCCGGTAAGGGTGGTGCTGAACTTTTGTTCTTCCAGGGTTGAATGATTCCTGTGAACCAAAGGATGTATCTGGCCCGACAACTGATGGCATTGTTCGTCCGTTTTCCTCCCGGTTTGCGACAGCCAGTAGCGCTTACCGTCAAAAGGATAGGTGGGTAAAGAGACAATGCGTGGACGGACTCCGGAGTATAACCCCAACCAATCCACTTCCGTCCCCTGAGCCCAAATCCGTCCTAATTCATGGAGTTCCCTGTTTTTCAACATGTGGCTCAAGTGATCCCCAGAAGGCTGTGTCTGTGTTTCTTTATTCCGTTTCCAGTTGCCCCAGAAAATAACCGCCGGATCGGAATGGTCTTCCAGGAAATGCGTTAGACTTTGAATCAGGCTATTCACTTCCGTAGCAACAATGGCCAGCCGTTCCTCCATGGGTTCCCGGCCAACTTGCAAGGTATATGCAACATCCGCCGGATTCAAATCTATTGGTGTTGCCTGAAGAAACTCCCGCAACCGCTTGGCGTATTGTTTGATCCGAGCTTCGTTTTTGGCGGAAAGCAAAAATAATTGCGGTTCGGTAGTGGCTGGTATATCTCTTGGCGCATGCGAATATTCCTCAAGCAATAAGTGAGCATTAGAACCTCCCGCGCCAAAAGAACTTATTCCTGCCCTACGCGGGCATGTTTTGATTTCATTGTCGATTTCCATCTCAGGTTCCGTCCAATGCTCCAATTTCCGCTGCACAAAGAACGGGGAATTCTCAAAATCAATATTGGGATTGAGACGCTCCGTATGTATAGAAGGAAGCAATTGTCGGTACTTCATTTGCAATAGTATTTTGGTCAGTCCGGCAATCCCTGCAGCAGATTCCAAATGGCCAATATTAGATTTCACCGAGCCTATGGCGCAGAAATGTTTCTTATCAGTATAGTGGCGCACAGCTTTGGTAAGTCCAGCGATTTCAATGGGATCACCTAATGTCGTTCCAGTGCCATGAGCCTCGATATAGCTGATGGTGAGTGGATCCACACCGGACTTTTGGAAAGCATCCAAGAGGAGCCGGGCTTGGGCGTTGGGGTTGGGAACCGAGTATCCGTTGGTTTTCCCACCGTGATTCACCGCACTTCCTTTAATCACCGCATAAATATGATCTTGATCAGCTACGGCCCGATGTAACGGTTTGAGTAAAACCGCCCCCACCCCTTCCCCGGGAACCATGCCATCAGCCTTATCTCCAAAACTACTGCATATTCCGGTTGGAGATAACATTTTGGCCTGGCTCATGCCGACATACTTGGACGGATGAAGGTAAAGATTGACCCCACCAGCCACCGCCAAGGAACATTCCCCATTTCTCAAGCTTTCGCAAGCAAGATGAATGGCAATTAGCGACGATGAACAGGCAGTATCTATCGGCATACTTGGGCCGTGAAAATTAAACACATAAGATATCCGATTGGCGATAGACCATGGCGATGAACTGAATGTGACCATGTTCCCGTTGGCCCATTCTTCCATGGCAGCCTGAGGATAGGTATTGGAGGTCGCCCCCACGAACACCCCTACATCCAAACCATTCTCCTTGGGCGCCAGCTTACGTAGTTTGTTGAAACTATATCCGGCATCCTCTAGAGTCGCCCAAACCGTCTCCAAAAAAATCCGTTCCTGAGGATCCATAGCTTCCGCTTCACGTGGGGAAATATTGAAGAAAAGCGGTTCAAATTTATCGAAATCTTCAATAAAGCCGCCCCATTTACAATACATCTTTCCTTCTTTCACATTGTCAAAGTTGGAATCATAATATTTCGCGAGATCCCATCGCTGGGGAGGAATCTCCGTAATACTATCCTTGCCGACAGTCAGATTGGTCCAGAACTCCTCTAAATCATTGGCCCCCGGATAGCGGCCGTTCAGACCAATAATGGCTATTTCTGTCGACATGGTACCATCTGCTGCTATGTCCCCAGCTGGGAGTGGGCTGGTCTGTGTTTGATAACTCATGTTTTTCCCTTGGAAACTGATGGGGGTGAGGGCTTTCCATCCTCTCGTCTCCAAGACGGCGCCAGTATGTTCCGTCCCGCTTTGGGTTGCTCCAAAAAACTCTGCTAATTTCGCGGTTTGGTTTTTCACCAGGTATTCAGTTAATGCATTGACGCTATGGTACTCAAACAGCAATGTCTTCGGCAATGCGCCAAGCTTTTTCTCAATTTCCGCATTGAAACGATTGACCACGATGGAATCGATACCATATTTCTCAAAATTGGTACTGGAATCGAGCTTATCCGCCGACAATCCGATTTCATTGACCAATATCTCTTTTAATAACGCTTCGGTAGGATGATACAGTTCCTGAGCAACCATGGTCTGTTGTGCTGGATATTGAGGAGTTTCCGGTTGCTTCGTACTACGAGAGAGATGCGGAAAAATCCGCGACTGGTCGCCATATGTCACAATGATTTGGTCATAGTCATACCGCATGGCGAAGTCTAAACTCGCCAGTCCTTCCCGAGTTGGCAAGGATTTCATCCCCATTTGTTCCCATAATGACCGCTGCTCTTCACGCTCCAGGGTCATCCCACCTTCTTCCCATAACGGCCAGTTGATGGAAACGGCTTTCCCGTGACGTTTGTTTTGCTTGCGGAATTGTTCCCGTATTTTGACGAAGTGATCCAAAAAGGAATTCCCGAAAGCATAGTCACTTTGGCCGACTTTTCCGAACTCACCAGCCAAGGAGGAACACACAATAAAAAAGTCCAACCGTTCGTCTCGCAATGCTTCATCCAAATAAACGGTTCCCCAGATTTTAGAATCCAGAACCTTATCCATTTCTTCCTTGCTTTTTTTCAGAATTAACCCATTTTGATAAATGCCCGCACTGTGAATTATCCCATCAATCCGATAAAATCTTGATTTAACCTGGGAAATCAATTGATCAACATCGGTTTTACTGGATATATCCGCCGGAATATAGATGATTTCCGATCCACTGGATCCCATTTTCTGTATTTTCTTATTTTTCTCAACCGTTAACTCTGATCTACCGATGAGGATGAAGGTAGCAGCCACTTTCTGAGCCAAATATTCGGCAAAAACCAGTCCCAAACCACCGGCACCACCGGTAATCAAATAGATTCCCTTATCCTTCAATCGTACGGATCCATCCTCCGATTGATCTGGATTTTCCAACTTCCGATATTGCTTCACTAAGCGGCGCTTGCCGTTGTAACGAACTTCGATATCATTCATGCCAATTTCACCAGCAATGATCCCGGCGACCGCGGTGTAAAATTCCGATCCGACAGCTTCCTCCTGATTTTGGATTCCTACTGTCTTATAAGCGAAATCTGGATTTTCCAGGCGGAGAGTTTTCACAAAACCGTTAACTGCAGCATATTGAGGTTGAACCTCGGTACCGCTATAAACATAATCCAAGGATACTTTTCTCCCTAGTTTTTGTTCCATCAACGATTGGGTGATATATAAGAGCGAAAATACACCCTGATCAAGCTGTTGTTGTAATGTTGATGACGCATAACCACCATATGTAGTCCGCGACCACCAGTGGATAATTTTATCCGGTATAATATTTCGTGCGACCATGATTTGAACAAGTTGCTGGTAATCTTCCTTCACTACCGGATTAACTTCGAAATGGTCAGGGCCCAGTTCACGAAAAGAGGAACCAGGCCGCACAATCATGACACGAGCAGGTGAATCTTGCATTTTCAAGCCAACCGCCAAAGCATCTCCAGCCAGGCCATCGGTATCAAAGAACAAGATACGGTGAAATAGTGCAGCATTCTTACGGGTATCCGGCTCAGATTCTATCCATTCCTCTTGAAAATATCCGACATCCAGCTCTCCTCCAGAATGAGTCAGATGATTTACAGAGCCCTGATATTTTTGCAATAACTCGTTAATATGCCGGTATCCCTCCGCCGCTGTGATTACTCGCTTTTTCACCTGTTCCAATATGCTTCTTTGTTCAGAGAACCAGGGTGTTTCGGAACGCTGGATGCCAAAGTCATGAACGTCTTCCATATTCATGACTTCAACACATTCGGCTAGGGAATCTTCATGAAACGTATGATTAACATGGATCTCCACACGTTCCTCATCCTGTTGTCGCAATTTATCAAGGGTTTCCGGTTGGGTTTCCACTAAAGGAGCTTCATTTTTGGACGAAGTTGATTGCTCAGTCGGTTTATCCAAATATTCTTCGGATAAAATATCCCCCAATATTGAGAGCAAACTTTCATTTGTCTTTTTCTTAGCCATGGAGACTCGCCTCCTTGTTACGAATCCCCAGTTCAACGCCTTCGCATTTTTGAACAATTTCCTTAGCCAAGTTCAGAAATGATTGGCATCCGGATTGCCGAGAATCATATTGAAAAATGGTTTTACGTTCCACTGCGGCCGCCGTAATGGCTACATTTCTTCCAATAATGCTCTTCATCAGCCGTTCGCCAACCAATTTTTCCATCCCTTCGTAGAAGTTTTTAGCCAAGGCAGTTCGTTTATCATAATCAGTGATGATAACTCCCAGCTCTTTCAGGTTATTGTTGATCTTACACAGATTCCCGACGTATTCATCCACAATTTTTAATCCTTTGATACTATCCGCATCCGACTTGATGGGAATCATATATTTATCGGATGCAATCAACGCCAGGGTAGTCAGCATATCCACATCCGGGTGCAAGTCAATGAGAATATAATCATAACTTGATTTCACCGTTTCGATTTTATCTCTCAGACGAAACAAGGTTTCCGGATTGGAGGCCGGATCCAACTCCTTTTTAATCCGAACGATTTCCAGTTCTGAAGGAATAATCTGAACACCCTCCAACTGGGTATCGTAGATGCACATGTCGATAGCTAGATTGTCTTCGCGGAGCAAGTCATAGATGGTATGATTCACTGACTTGGGGTCGGCAATGGCCTTGTCTGATAAATTCTCTTGTAAATCCATATCAATTAACAGGATCTTCTTCCCTAACTTTTGTAAAGCGTGGGCTACATTTAAGATGATGGTTGTTTTTCCAACCCCGCCTTTGACATTGATAAAACTGATGGTAGTCGCCATGTTTACAGCTCCGCTCCTTTAACTAAAAACATCAAGCTTCGGCCTTGGTTATTTCATGATCAATTTTTCGATAATGATTTCATTGACCAGATCCACATCCAACTCACCAGCTTCAAGCCGTTGCAATAGTTCCTTCACTTGCGCTGGTTCCTCCGATGGGGGCAGGAATGAGCTTTCAAATTCATTGACTGTCAGTCCTCGGATTTGAATGATCTGGCGTCCATCCTCTGCCGCCAGCACCGCATCAAACTCCTGTTCGCTTGTCTTGGACTGAGTTACATGGATGTAACCCTGGTTCGGCAATTTGCTAGTAAACTCAATTTCGGCTATGGAGTATAACAGATAGATTTTGGAAACCTGTCCGTTTTGGGACAATAGCCAAGTAATGGTTTGAAGCACAGCTTCCAGCCAGGACGGATGTAATAAATAGAGATCCGAATCGTTATTCCAGTCTGTTGGTTGTTGAAAACGAACCAGTGCTTCCCCCGTTTGGCTGAAGATCTCATGCACTCCCCTTAAACTCGGACCGTATTCCAGTCCACAAGTAGCGATAGTGCGGTAAAAATCCAGACCAGCGGCACGGTTCGGACAGCGTGTCTGAATGGCTTTGACCGGCAAAATTGCCCCGATCGGCTGGGCACCTGATTCCGGTTCCCCCTCATACAAGAATTCTCCCTGGGCGGATATGGATTTCCGATTGTCATTCATGATGGCGGCAATCTCCCATTGCACATTGGAGCCGCCTGGATATAACCGAATTTCTAGCAACTTATCATCTGCCAAACTCACGGGTAAGCCCAGTATAATTTGGGAGAGTTTTTTGACCTGGGCGTGAGGATTGGCGATATTCCCCGCGACTCTGGCCATTTCGAGGTACAGAATTCCCAGCATAAGTCGATCACTGCACAACTGGTAATCATTCAGGAAAATTTCCGCCGAATGAATCGTTTTTATGAAGCGAAGCCCGTCCATGTTAGATTCATTGCGATCAATCAACGGGTGAAGCCGGGTACCTTCTCCTTGACCCGATGTTTTTTCCCGCCTAGGTGCGCTTGGAGTAACCCAATACCGTTCCCCCGCAAACGGATAGAGTGGAAGTGAGATTCGTTGCGGTGCCCCGTGAGGATACAACAGGTTCCAGTCAATCTCCACACCGGAAATCCAGAGTTGCGCCAGTTTATCCAGTTGCCGGTCATCAATGATGATACGGAGATACTCCCGGCCTTCCCTCCCGCTTAATAATAATTCCGCATTCAAACCGGCGGATTGAATATTTCCACTATATAGATTGGAGACCTCTGAAGTTCCCCGGCAATACTCGATCAACCGATGGGTAAGCTCCTCATAGGTGGCGGCGATGATTACCATCCGTTCCTCCATCGGCTCCCTTGCTGCTTGCAATGTGTAGGCAATATCCGTCAGTGTTGGGGCTGCCCTGTGTTCGTTTATTTCCGGCGACATAGTTTCGGATGGGTAACGACACTTAAGCAGTTCCGGGAACGTTTGGATAATGTATTGAGAAACAGCATCCAGAGAACGGCTTTCCGATAAAACCGCCAGAGAAATCTCCATGTTAAAGTATTCATTTATTCGCTGGGCCAAGTTTGCCAAATCCACCTGATTCAGACCAAAATCGGCAATCTCGTTCGTTACCGCTACTTCATTTTCATTGATCTGCAACAGTTCCGCGGCAATCCTGACCATATCTTTTCGAACCCGCTCCGGCAATCCGTCGGGAATCAACTCTTCCGAGGATTTTGGAGCTATAGTTTGCTGCAAAAACTTGACCATTCGCTGGGCGGATTCTTTAAGACGTTCCGGATTCCGAGCGGAAAAAACAAATAACTGTTCCTGTCCGCCTCGTTCAGTTTCATACACCCGATCGGGGCTGTCGTACTCTTCCAGAATAATATGAGCATTGGAACCTCCGGCTCCAAAAGCACTAATACCCGCCCGCCTCGGGTATTGTTGGATTACGCCCCCGGACTCGATCAAAGGCCTCTCCCATTCTGTCAGTTCTTGCTGAATATAAAACGGGGTATTTTGGAATTGAATATATGGGTTCAGGGTTTGAGAATGAATCGACGGTGCCAGTTTCTTATGTTTAAATTGCAACAAAAGTTTAGTGATTCCGGCGATTCCAGCGGCAGATTCCAAATGTCCAATATTGGATTTTACCGATCCGACGGAGCAGTATTGCCCAGCTTGGGTAGATTCACCGAAGGCTTTCATCAGTCCAGTAATCTCAATGGGATCTCCCAGTGATGTTCCCGTTCCATGAGCTTCAATATAGCTGATGGTTCGGGGATCAATCCTGGCCTTCTTCAACGTTTCCGTAATGATTTCCGTCTGGGCATTGGGATTGGGCACCGTATAACCGTTGGTTTTTCCACCATGGTTCACCGAACTCCCTTTAATGACTGCGTATATCCTGTCTTGATCAGCTATTGCACGCTGCAACGGTTTTAATAGGATTGCACCGACTCCTTCTCCAGGCACATATCCGTCTCCGCCTTCCCCGAAGCTACGGCAACGTCCGTCACTGGATGTGAAACTCCCCTGACTTAGCGAGATATATTTATCCGGGTGAATAGTCACATTCACCCCTCCAGCCACCGCGACTTCGCTCTCCCCTCGCCGGATACTTTCACAAGCCAGATGGATTGCGGTCAATGATGATGAACACATCGTATCCAAGGCGATACTGGGCCCATGAAAATTGAAATAATAGGATACCCGGTTGGCGATGGACGCGTAGATGGAATTAGTAGCCATAATATGGCCTTTGAGTGACTCCTCGGCACCCAATAACTGATACTGCCCATACATCACTCCGACAAAAACGCCCACCTTTTGATTCCATAGACCAGCACGAGTATATCCAGCGTCTTCCACCGTATTCCATACCGTCTCCAAGAACAAGCGTTCCTGAGGATCTATCAAATGGGCGACACGGGGAGTGATGTTGAAAAACAAAGGGTCAAACTTATCCACGTTATCGATAAACCCACCCCATTTGCAGCTGCCGGGAAAGTCCCGCCAGTCCCAACGCTGTGGCGGTATTTCGGTGATACAATCCTTGCCAGACCTTAAATTTTCCCAAAATTCGTCTACATCACGAGCCATTGGATAACGGCCGCTTACACCGATGATAGCGATATCTTCCATGATCGCACTAGCTTCATCCCTGACTGGGCTTTGGAATCTCGGCCGACGGATTTTTCCGGCCAGGTTCTCATGGGAAACAACAGGTTCTTTTGTCGAGGCTTTCGAGCTGTCTCCCAACATCCCCCTCAATATTCGGGGGAAACGTTGCAGAAAATATCCGGTCAGTTCGGCAATCGTTTGATACTCAAAAAACAAAGTTTTGGAGAGTTCACCAAAATCCTGTTCCAGTTCCCGGGTTACATTCAGCACCGTGACCGAATCGATCCCATACTTCTCCAGTGGTTCTCTTGAATGGATCTTTTCCATCGGCAGTTTAATCTGCCGCCCAAGTATTTTTTTCAGAAACTCTTCGGTTTTGTCCCGTAAATTGGCGTCTTCCAAATCCAGACCACTAGGGCGTGACTCGGCTTTCCCTGTTTGGTTAGCCGTTACATCCACCGGTTTTTCCTCGATAAGTGCACTGATCATGGTGGCGTTACCTTCCAGGATCATGATTTGGGAGCCTGGTTGCCGCAGCGCCGTCTCAAAGGCCATAATTCCGGTTTCAGTAAGTAGTGGAATCAATCCCGTGGTTTCTTTCATTTGCGCGATTAGATTCTCACCAACTTGCATACCGCCGTCCCGCCATAAAGGCCAATTTATAGAAAGACTCTTCCCAGGCCGTCCTTTGGCTTCACGCCACTTGGAGAAGTAATCCATATAACTATTACCAAACGCATAATCTGATTGACCCAAATTTCCAAATTCGGCTGCTGTTGATGAAAACAGCACGAAAAAGTCCAGTTTTTCATCAGCAGTGGCTTCATCCAAGAATTTCGTTCCAAATACCTTAGGGCCTAGAACTTCTTCCATTTCTGTTCGGTTTTTTTTCAGTACAAAAGAATCCCGGAGAAGTCCCGCACTGTGAATTACCCCATGTAAAGCCCCGAATTGCGCTTTCATGTTCTGGACTAACTTCATCACTTCATCTCGGTCAGTAACATCGGCAGAGACATAGATAACCTCGGCCCCCAATGCTTCCAGTTCATGCAATTTCTCAGCTATCTTCTTGGTTAGCGGACTACGTCCGGTAAGCACCAATTTGGCTTGGAATTCCCGAGCTAAGTAGGTGGCGAAAATCAATCCTAACCCACCTGCGCCACCGGTAATTACATACACGCCATGTTTTTTCAGAGGTAAGTTACGGTGATTTTCCGTTTCCACTTGCGCTTCGGCAAGGCGTTTCACATAACGGATGCCTTGTTGGTAACGGATCTCAACCCCGCTATCCCCAGTTTCCATTTCTGCTAGAATGTTTCGGGCCAATTCTTCCGGTAATCCCGGTCGTTCCAGGCGCAGCTCCACTATCTTATATAAAAACCTGTGATTTTCCCGATGCAGGGCTTTCGCGAAACCACTTACCGCCCCGTGGTGAGGTTCTCCCGCGTCAGTGGACTCGTATACATAGAATAAACGAATCTTCTCCTCTGTTTTTTGCTCCATCAGAGCCTGAGTCAACAGGAAAAGTCCATATATTCCAAGGTCAAGTTCCCGGCGTATTTCCGCTTCCATCTCGCTGAACCCTCTCTGGGACCAACGGTAGACGATCCTGCATGATTCCCAATGCTGGAGGTACAGACTCTCTAATAAACGTCGGTAGTCCTCCTGGATATAAGGGTCAATTTCGTAAGTCCCCTCACCTGTTACCCGATACGCTTTTCCTGGCTTGATCAGAATGACGTTAGCCACTTGCAACCTAATGACATCTTTTAGTTCCTCGTCGAGATCAAACAGGATGACCATTTCAGGTTTGGATCCTCGCACCTGTTTGGCTTCCATCGCCACCCATTCGGGCTTGTAGTAAATTTGAGATACATTTCCCCCTAGATCCAGCTGATGGGAAATCGCTTGTTTGACAGTAAATCCACGCATCCTTACCAAAATCCGGCCATGGGGATCCGTTAGTGTGATATTGTACTTTAATGTCCCAGATTTTCTCGCCTGCTCCGACGCAATTTCTGTGTGGGCATAACATTTTTGAGGCAATGATTGAATGAATTCCAATTCTTCCAAAGCAAACGGAAGATACATCTCTCCCCCTCTAGCGGATCTGGGGATTAGCCGGCTGACGGTCTGGAATGCACCATCCATCATCGAAGGATGCCAGTTATACTCGGAGAGAGTTGCGTTCATCTCTTCCGGAAATTCAAGATAAGAGATAGCTTCGGTTTCGCTGTTCCAAATCTGCCGGACGGCCTGAAAACTTGAACCATATGTAAACCCATAGCTCGTAAACTCCCGGTAGAAATCCCGGTAGTTTACATTCTGGTGACAACGTTGCTTAATCGATTCGATATCCAATTCCGTCGTTTCTGTGGTAGATTTCTCATCCCCATAGCCGATTCTTCCCTGAGCGTGAATCGTTCTTAAACGGTTCGCTCCGATAGTAACAATTTCAAAATCCGCCAAATCGCCATCCGGGTATAGGCAGATGTTGACCTCCTGAGGAGCTCCGGCCATGACCAACGGTGTCGCCCAAATAATGTCTTTCAACACTTTGACCGGATTGCCGCAATTCGCTAACTTCCCTGCGACCCTAGCCATTTCAAGATAGATAACTCCCGGCACAACAGGATTTCCATCGATACAATGATCTTTTAGGAAATATTCGCTTCCATTTAATACCTTGACGAAACGCTGTTCCTCGAAGGTTGAATCATTGAAATCAATAAGAGGATGGAGTCCGCGAATTGTACCCTTAGTTCCTGCCTGATCTGTCGGCTCCGGAAGCCAATACCGTTCCCGGATAAACGGATACGATGGCAATGACACCCGGCTCCGGTCACGATCCCGGAATAACCGTTCCCATGGAATGAATGATCCGAAGGTCCATAATGCCGCAATCTTTTCTAAATTCCCTTTACGAATCAGTGCAGTTACATATTCCAGATCCTCTTGCTCTTGCTTTATTAGTAATGAAGGATTAGCCGCCCGCGTCGGGTCATTCCAGAAAACCCCAGTGGAATCTGCTTTGCCGGCAAGAAATTCACTCAATTTCGATTGTAATTCCTGTGGAGTTCGGGCCACTATTGCTAAGCGTGCTTCCATGGCCTCCCGGCCAATTTGAAGGGTGTAAGCAACATTGCCGAACTGCACATCAGTACCGGTCACCATTAAGTATTTTTCCAGTTGCCGAGCTTTTTCCCTAAGCCGATCCTCGTTCCTAGCCGACAGCACCAAAATTTCGGGTTCCTGATGCTGCTCGGGCACAAACGCCTCTGCCTGATATTCCTCAAGAATAATGTGAACATTGGATCCCCCGGCCCCGAAGGAACTTAGTCCAGCGCGGCGGGGATATGTAACCTTTTCACCGTCAACTTCCAGTTCCGTGGGTTTCCACTGAGACAACTCGCGCACCACAAAGAACGGCGTATTATCAAACGGAATATACGGGTTGAGCTTTTCCGCGTGCAAGGACGGGAATATCTCCCCGTATTTCAGTTGCAGCAATAATTTAGTCAGGCCTGCGATTCCTGCAGCGGCTTCTAGATGGCCGACATTTGATTTGGATGAACCGATGGCGCAGAATTGCTGATCATTCGTCCACCGGCCATAGGCTTTTTTGAGCCCTTGAATTTCAATCGGGTCTCCCAGAGAGGTGCCGGTGCCATGGGCCTCCACATAGCCGATCGTTCTGGGGTGAATCCCGGAATTATTTAGTGCCCGGGTAATGACTTCCGCCTGGGCCCCGGGATCCGGAACGGAAAAGCCCGAGGTCTTCCCGCCATGATTCATCTCCGAACCTTTGATAACCGCATAAATCGGGTATCCTTCCTGTTTGGCACGTTCCAAGGTAGTGAGCAACACCGCGCCCACCCCTTCACCCGGCACATAGCCATCCCCATCCGCTCCAAAACTACGGCAGTGCCCATCCGAAGCCAGAAATTGCGCTTGTTTCAAAAACATGTACTTATGGGGATGGGTCACTAGATTGACTCCCCCAGCAATGGCATAGTTGCATTCATGTTTGCGTATACTTTCACATGCCAGATGAATGGCAGTCAATGCCGATGAACACATCGTATCAACAGCCACAGACGGCCCATGAAAGTTCATGCAATAGGAAACCATATTGGAGATAGACGCAGGACTTATCCCGAAAGCCAACGGGGTCCCATATTTTTGAGCCATCTCTGCCGCGAATAGTTCATAATGGCTCCAGAAAACCCCTGCAAATACACCCACGCTTTGATCACTTAATGACGGGTAATGATGTTCGGTACGATTTTGATAAAATCCCGCGTCTTCGCAAGCCGCCCAGGCAATCTCCAAAAATAAGCGGGCTTGCGGATCCATCAGTTCCGCCTGGCGTGGTGAAATATTAAAAAAGAGGGGATCGAATTCATCGATTCCCTCAATAAAGCCACCGTGATTATAAAATTGATCCACATCCAGGGTAAACTCATAATTTTTCCAACGCTCTTTGGGTATTCCGGAAATGCAATCCTTGCCATCCCGTAGGTTTTGATAAAACTGTTCAATATTCTCGGCCATGGGGTAACGGCCCGCCAACCCGATAATCGCGATATCATCCTGGCTGTATTGAGATGGTAATGCCTTTTGCACGGAGCTGGAATTCAAGTTCACGGAACCTTGATTCATCGTAGCGGAATCCCTTGATTCTGGGATGGATACTAGATAAGGGCTGATGAAATCGTCAATTTTGCTCTCCACTCCGTAAAGAACCATAGTTTGGGTCTGAGATAGCCCCAGAATATGTCCCAACGCCGTCATACCTTCCCGAACTGGTAAGCTTTTCAGGCCGGACGTTGAATACATTATCTGTTCCATTCCATCATCGACCCGCATCCCGCCGTCCGCCCACAAAGGCCAGTTAATGGTAAAGGTTCTGCCATGGCGCAAGCCACATTGCACCATTTTCTGACGGTTTGCAGCGAAGATATCCATAAAAGCATTGGCGCTGGCATAATCCGCCTGCCCCAGATTTCCCAAAGCCGCTGACGTAGAAGAAAACAAGACGATAAAATCCAACGGCTCCTCACGGGTCAATTGATCCAAATTCCACAGCCCTTGGACTTTCGGTTGAAATACCGCGTGAATCTCAGACGTTTTTTTGTGGATGATAAGTTGATCGCGTAATACGCCGGAACTATGGAAGATACCGCTAATCGAACCGAATTCATTCCGAATTTTGGTCAGCGCATTGGCAAGTTCCACCTGCTTGCCCAAGTCAGCTTCCACATACAATACCTCTGCGCCTTTTTGCTGGAGCCTTTGAATATGTTCCTCCTTAGCTATGGACAGCTTGGAGCGACCGATTAGAGCCAATTTAACCTTAGCCTGCCTCGTTATATACTCAGCAAGGATGAGCCCTAGCCCCCCCATGCCACCAGTAATCACATACACTCCATTCTCTTTAATGGAAGTGGCGCAGTGCACCGCTTCCATCTTGGTTTTTTTCCATTTTCTAATACACCGCTGTAGCTCCTCGCCTTGGTAGCAAATCTCCGCCGCGCCTTTTTCGGCTGCCTCAGCCTCATCCTTAAGCAGTCGAGCAATTCCGACCACCGATTGGGTGCGAAACTGTTCCATGGTGATGATTTGGCTGTGAATCTTGGGATTTTCCTGGAATGCGGATTTGAAAAGGCCCCCTAATACATGAATATACTTGCCTTCCTCACCCGCATCTCCAATAACCTGCACCAGCAATCCTCCGTTACTCTTCGACTTCAGTTGTTCCTTAAGGATGGCCAATACGTTGTTAAATTTCACTTCCACCTGGGAAGGTATATCTTCATCCTCGGAATTCAATACCATAACACGGGGAGCTATGTTTGCCTGATTTAGCAATGGCATGATTTCTGCTCGGAGTGTTTCCCTCGGATCGTCAAGAATTATCAAATGTTGATCATAGAACTGGACTTCATTGCGACGATTTAGGTTTTGTTGACACCATATAGGTTGCAAATAGAGCAGCTCATGATTATTCTTCCCTCGACTCGTAGCGGAATCCCGTTCAGCCCGAACTCCATCCAGTTTGACTTGCGGCGAACCCGACAATGAGCTCGCCAAAACGGAAAGATCTTCACTGTTCTCCAACAGGAAATCCGCCAACCGCTGAATATTGGAGTATTCAAACAATAAGGTCGGGTAAAACTGCTGGCCTAATGTTTGTTCAAGCTTTTTGACCAGTCCCAGTAAATTAGTGGAATCCAGTCCAAGATCGTAAAATCCACAGGTAAGTTCTATCTTATCTGGAGACTGGTTCAAAATCCCCCCAATTTCTTTCTGTAAATACGTAATCAACCGTTGTTTGGGATCACCTGTAAATTGACGTTCATTCCCGGTCTCCACAGTGTTTTGAACGGAATGGTGGCCAGCCTCCTGAGTCGGAGATTCCGGGCTTACCGCTTGATTGGTTTGCGAAACATCTGTTTCCACCAATTTTTGAATCAACTGGGGTTCCCGGATCCGTTTTACCGTTAACTTCTCAAATTCAGCCAACACAGTGCCTTCTTCGTTGAATATCGTGATATCCGTGGAGATGATGTCCGGGGTCTCCACTGAATTGACACCGGTTCCAGTGTTTTTCGTGTAGCTATAAATGGTTGCCGGGAGCGGCTTATAAATGCAAAACCTTTCAATCATAAATGGGATATAGGGAGTGCGATCCTCGAACAGATTAGACTGGGTACCATCCATGCGGAAAGTTGCCCCCGCGAAGGTGGTTCCGTCCAAAAACGCCGGATGAGCGTAAAATTTACTCCGGTATTTTTCCGCCAAATCGCTTAAATGAAGCTGCATGAGCTCTTCTTGATCTCTTCGATAGACCGTTCCCATGGTTTTCATAAACCCATAATGTTGAATCTGCACTCGGCGCGCCAGTCCGTATATATCATCCATATCCCACTTCCGGGTATAGTTGTCCATGATGGCCTTCACATCCAGAGAGTGGCCGGAGTCAGAGCAACCCCGCAGAAAAAGCAGGCACTCCATATTTTCATCAGACTGTACGTCCATGGGAGTATTGCCCTTCATCTTTTGACTGGTGACAGTAACCTTCCAACGGGACTGCTCAGGGATAAAGGTGACCGAAACGTCGTTGTCAAACTCCTTGGAAGTTACAATGGGCTGCTTGAATACCACCTGGCGCAATTCAATGGCTTGCGTATCAAGATAAACAGTGGATAGCCGATAAATTAAGTCCAGCAAAGTGACTCCCGGAAGAGTCCGGATGTCATGAACCCGGTGATCCCGTACGATCAAATTTTTATCATTGATTATCTGATGAAATGTTTTCTTCGTTTGACCCGACATAGCTTCCTCCCCCGATCATCATTCTTGATTGAACTTGAAAAATTCCAAAAACTCTTCTTCTTCATCTTGCCTGGACAGATCATTGTCATCCCTATTGATCTCGGAAATCTCCTCTGGCCAATACCATTTCCGGTTATACTCTATTTTTTCACCCCGTGGAACCACGGATGCTCTTAGATGAGCAGGAATTCCTTCATTGCTGATAATGATATGGGCATTATTTCCACCCAATCCAAAAGCGCTAATTCCAGCTCGAAGGATCCCGTTTGAAGTTGTCCAGGGCTTTGCGTCTTGAACAATATAAAACGGGGAATCCTGAAAATTAAATCGAGGATTCGGCTTGCCACAATGCAAAGTAGGCGGCAATTCCTGATGAATCATAGCCAGCAAAACTTTTATGATACTCGCAGCGCCTGCGGCGCTAAGCAAATGTCCAATATTACTTTTGACACTGCCAACTCCGCAGAACTGTTTTTGTGCTGAGTACTTGGCAAAAATATGAGTTAAGGCTTTCAATTCGATCGGATCACCGATTAAAGTTCCTGTTCCATGGGTTTCCACATAACTGATGGTCTCTGGGTTAACCCCGGCGACAGCAATTGTTTTCTCAATCAAATCCCGCTGTGCTTCTGGATTTGGTGTGGTCACTCCCATTGTGTTTCCATCATTGTTGATCGCCGATCCGTCGATCACACCGTAGATCTTATTACCATCCTGAATTGCTTTGGATAGGGATTTTAACACCAATACCCCACAACCCTCACCCAATCCGATTCCATTAGCTTCAGCGTCAAAAGTTTTACAGCGTCCATCAGGAGACAGAACTTTGGCAGAACTGAGCGTAAGATATACCGCCTCATCCAGCAATATATCAACCCCACCCGCCAGTGCCAGTTCAGATTCTCCGCTTTGAATACTCCGAACGGCCGAATGGATTGCCGTTAAGGAGCTGGAACAAGCCGTATCAATAACCATATTAGGCCCCTTGAAGTTATAGATATGCGCCAAATGGGCAGCAATAAAGTTCTGCCCGGTGCCGATAATCCTGTCTTTGTCAGTTTGACAAAATTTGTTGCTAAAATTACCTGTTCTGGCCCCAGCAAAAACACCCACCGCTTTTCCCCATAAATCATTTTTGGAAAACCCTGCATCAGCCAAGGCTTCTGCACTTACTTCCAGCCATTGCCGTTGCAGCGGATCAATTTGGTGAGCGATGCCTTCAGCAATTTTAAAATACTGGGGATCGAAGTCCTCAATCTCCGCTAAAAAAGCTCCCCATTTGCTTATTGATTTTCCTTCCTGAAAACCGCGGGGATCATAGTACTTTTCCCAATTCCAGCGTGATTTCGGCACTTCCCGTATACTGTCACGACCGGTTCTTAAATTTATCCAGTACTGACCAACATCCTCCGCATCAGGAAAGTGGCATGCCAGACCTACCACGGCTATTCTATCCCCTATATCCTGAGGCGGATGAGGGACAACTGGGGTGCTCATCGTCAGTGGCATGGTTGCTGCCACTAGGAATTCGGGACTACACTCGGGTTCCATCGGACTGGTTTGATTTGTGGCGATGAGCATGGAATCAAATGCTTCTGGATAAGTTTTTACCAAGTAATCGGCAAGGCTCTTGATGGTTGGAAATTCAATGAGCGCCGACGGTTCCATGGCCACTTCTCCCAGCTTTTGATCTATTTTACGGACGACTTGCGCCAGTAAAACCGAGTCCAATCCATAATTTTGAAACTCCGTATCCAAGTCCAACTTCTCCGGATCAAGTTTCAACTCTTCTCCAAACAAATCTTTCAACCAATGATGCACGGCAGTTTCTACGGTATCCCCCCTATCCTTCACCCTTTGAATGCCAGAGGGCTTGGATTGGGTGACAGGAGATACAGTTGCCCCAGTGATCCGCTCTGATCCAGGGGTGCGCATAAGTAGTTCCGCCCTCCATATTTCCGGGTTCACTATTGCGGGGAGAACTACTGGCTCAATAGCCCTTGATAAAATATGATCCAGCAGTTGCAGGCCTTCCGCATTGGTCATGCTTAATAAACCAGTTTGTTGATAGACTCTACTTTTAATTTCGCCCATTCCGCTCTCTTTCCAACTAGGCCACTGAATAGACACCAATGGGGTTTCGCTGCCATAGGCTTCTGCAAAATAATCCATATAGGAATTGGCCATGGCATAATCGCTTTGTCCCACCGCTAATGTGGGAATGATGGACGATACGGATGAAAACAAAATAAAGAATTTCAATGGTTCATTTTTCAATGTTCGATATAAGGTTTCAAGTCCCACCACTTTGGGTTCAAGGATTGATTGAATTCCTGCCACAGTTTTCCGGATAAAAGCCGGATTATCCGCGTCGCCGATACCGGCGCAATGAATAATCCCTCCTATTGGCCCCATGGTATTCCGAATTTCCGCCAGATATCCTTGCAGACTCTCCTGATCGGTCAGCGGAACCGAACTGACTGATACATTAGCTCCTTCCGCTTCCAGCTCGCGAATGGCCCGAATTTTTTGAGACAACGGGGTATTCTTCCGCTCCAAGCCATCCCATTCCTCACGCGGAGGCAAAGCTTCCCGTCCGGTGAGCACCAATCTCTTGACGCCATAACGCGTCACAAAATGTTTGGCACATAAGTAGCCGAGCCCCCGGGTACCGCCGGTAATCCACAAAACATGATCCTTGGGGAACATGAAAGGATGGAGATTCTTAGGTTCGGGAAATTCAGCCAGGTAAGCCCGGTAACGCTCACCATTCCGGTAGCAAACTTCCGGATCCTGGCTGTCCGCCAGGAATTCCATGGCAATTTGTTCAGCCCGCTCCAAGTCGCTGATTTCTGGATCCGTATCCAGGTGTCGCGAGCGTAGATAACTGTACTCGTTTTGCAGCATCCGATAGAGTCCAACCCGCTCGGCTCCGCAGAGACGGACGGTGGAATTATGGAATGTTTCCAAGCCACTGGTCACACCGAGCAACCTTAGTCCCTGGCCTTCCCTAGATCCATATTCAATCAAATGCTGCAGCCAGACAATCCAGTCCTGAGACTCATCAGAATCCGCTTCCCCGCCAATCAAGTCGATCCAGCCCCCGTAGTTCTTCCACTGTGATTCGGTCAGTTCGGTATGGATCTTGGAATTCTCCGGGCCGATGATCCGATGATTAGGGAAATATTTTGTAAGTAAAGTTGCCAGTGAACGATTTTGCTCAGTAGTACATATGACAATCGTCCGATCGGGCAGAATGTTCCGCGCTGATGGGCAGAGTTCCCATTGTTTTTTGAGAATGCTTCCTATCCGCTGGATTCCTTGATCTCCCCCAACATCTGACACAGCCTTTATGGGGTCGGTAAAAATCTTATCGCTGTCCGGGATCCAATATCGTTCTCTGGCAAAGGGATAGGTTGGTAAACTAATCCGCTTGGGTTGGAAATGGCCATAGAGCTTGTGCCAATCAACATTCAGCCCTTTTACCCACAAATCCATCAGTTTCGAATATTTCCCCTTGATGATCCAGGCTTCAATTGCCTTTTGTAAATCATCATCCGCTGCAAATACTTCCAGAGTGTCTTTGTTGCGTTTGACCTGCCCAAGATATAAGTCCTCGATGCCTTCAGTTCCGGCAATGAAACATTCCAGCTTCTCAGAAAGTTCTTGTATCGTCGACACGACCGTCGCCAGGCGTTCTTCCATGGCTTCACGTCCAGTCTGGAGCGTATAACCCAGATCCACCAGACTCTCCTCCGGAACTTGCCGCTCCCGGATAGCAGTTAGCAACTGTTGCGCCCGGGCTTTCAGCCGGTCTTCATTTTTCGCCGACAAGACAACAATCACACGCTCTTGATCCGTGGGGCTCTTTGGAACCACCACGGGTTGTCCCATCTCCTCGGGAACATATTCACTGATCAGTACATGGGCATTAGAACCTCCGGCACCAAAGGATGAGACCCCCGCAATGATAGGATATTCCCTGGTTTCACCGTTGATGGTAACTACGGGCCTTTTCAATTCGGCAAGTTCCTGCTGAACTACAAAGGAAGTATTGCTAAAATCAATATTCGGATTTAACACCTCGGAGTGCAACGATGGCACTAATTGACGGTATTTTAATTGAAGCAGCACCTTGGTGATACCTGCAATGCCCGCTGCACTCTCGCAATGACCAATATTGGATTTTACCGATCCAATAGCGCAGAACTGATGGTCATTCGTATATTCCCGGAAAACCTTATTCAAACCGGCGATTTCAATTGGATCACCTAGAGATGTTCCGGTTCCATGAGCTTCCATATAGCTAATGGTCCGAGGATGAACACCGCTCTCAACAAAGGCACGCTTGATTACTTCGGATTGGGCATTAGGGTTAGGGACGGTGTAACTATTGGTCTTTCCACCATGATTAATGGCAGTTCCTTTGATGACACCGTAAATATGATCCCCATCAGCAACAGCTTTGGAAAGCGGTTTGAGCAATACAGCACCCACTCCTTCACCCGGTACATAGCCGTCCCCTCCCTGTCCGAAGCTTTCACAGCGACCTTTACTGGATACAAACTTGCCCTGGCCAAGCACTAAATATTTGTTGGGGTGAATGGAGACATTCACACCACCAGCAATAGCGGCCTCACATTCGCCTCTTTGCAGGCTTTGACAAGCCAGATGAATGGTCGTAAGCGAAGAAGAGCACATGGTATCCACTGACATGCTTGGCCCGTGAAAATCACAGAAAAATGACACCCGGTTGGCGATGGATGCGGGGTTCCCTGACAAGACCATGGGTGTACCCAAAATCTGAGCCTGAGCGGCGTAAAGCTGGTATTCTTCATACATCACGCCGACAAATACGCCCACATTGCCTGGCATCCCGTTTCCTTGATACGTGCCAAGGGTTTGCCGAGTATACCCCGCATCTTCCAAGGTGGAATAGACGCATTCCAAGAACAAGCGTTCCTGAGGATCCATCATCTCTGCTTCACGGGGAGAAATATTGAAGAACAGCGGATCAAATTCCGAGACCCCGTCAATAAATCCGCCCCATTTGCTGTAAGTTTTCCCAGGTATATTTTTATCTGCTTGGAAATATAACCGATGATCCCAACGATCATCAGGAATTTCAGTGATACAATCCTTTCCATCTCGGAGATTACGCCAAAATTCCTGTAGATTCTCCGCACCAGGGTAACGGCCGGAAAGACCAATAATGGCAATATCTAAAGCCTTCCCGGTTGCCTTTTCTTCCCGCTGTTCGGCGATAGTCGCAAACCGCGAACGGCGGCGGGCCACTGGTGGTGATGCCACTGGCAAGTTCAACACTCTCGCTGGAGGAATTTCCTTGCTGGCTACGGTCACTTTCTCACCGGATCCCAACAACTCCACCAATTTATGCTGATAATTCTCTAGGAAATAGCTTGTTAATTGTTGGATGCTCTGATACTCAAAAAACAGTGTCTTGGACAATGATCCAAAAGTCTTCTCCAAGTGGTTGGTCAATTCTAGAACCATTACGGAATCCAGACCGTATTTTTCCATATGCGCATCAGTTTCGATATGATGAAGCGGTAGTTTTATAAAGGATGAAATCAGTTTCTTAAAGTAATTCAAGGATTTTTCTGCTAACATATTCTGGGCTACTGGTGCCGTAACTTTGTTCTCTTCCCGTGATTTGGCAACGCTCATGCTATATTTCCGGAAAAGGGATGCTTCGTAATTGCTAATGAGATAATCCGCCATACCGTTCAGAGTGAATTGTTCCAAGAACATTCTCGCGGACAAATCAAGCTGATAAATCTGGTTCAGTTGATCCACTAATTCAGCCAGCAATACCAGGTTGAGTCCATATTCACTCAGTTCCACATCGGCATCAATATCCGCGGTGGTTACTTTGAGTAATTGCGCCAAAATTTGAACCAGCGTAGCTTGAACTTTTTCAAGTATATTGCTGGTATCCGACGCTACTACTTGAGAAGTAACCCGGAATTCCGGCTCGTTATGGTTTGGCGCCAATAACTTTTGATATAAATGGGTGCGGTCGCCTTCCAGTACCATGACTTGATCCCGCCCGAAGCCGAGGGCGTCATACAAAGCCTGGATTCCTGTCTCAGTACGTATTGGGCTGATGCCGGTATTCTCTCGGATGAATTTCTCCATTTCTGGATTGACACGCATTCCGCCTTCTTTCCATAAGGACCAGTTAACGGAAAGAGTTTTGCCATGACGTTGATTTGCCGCTACCAGTGAATTACGGTATCCGGCAAAGGCATCCATGAAGGTATTCGCCATTGCATAATCGGCCTGGCCAGGATTCCCCAAGGTACCGGTGCTTGAAGAAAAGAGAATGAGAAAATCAATCTCAATATCCCGGCTTGCTTCATCCAGATTCAGCAGACCAGCGACTTTGGGCCCAAGGACTTCCTGCAACTCTTTGGGGTTCTTCTTTAGGATATAATTATCGTGAACTACCCCGGCGCTATGGATGATCCCATGGAGGTTGCCGTATTTCTTTTGGATGTTTTTTATAAGCGAGTCCACAGCCTCTTTCTGGGTCACATCCATTTGTTGATACTCAATACAGGCTCCGGATCGCTCTAATTGCTTTAATTGATCCAATTTCTCCTCGTCAAGCGTGGACCGGCCAGCAAGAATCAAGGTCGCATGCTGGGTCTGACGCAAGATCTCTCGAGCAAAAATCAGTCCCAGACCACCCGTACCTCCGGTGATTAGATACACTCCGTCATCTTTCCATGGAATGTGCCGGGATTCCGAAGGAATTTGCAATTCGTTCCAGCCTTTGCTATACCTTTTCCCTACACGGTAACTGATTTCCAAGTCCACGGATCGGTTCCTGTTTTCGGATAATTTCTCACCAAGGGTAACAGCGTTCTCGGTTGATTCCACCTCAATGATTTGCCCGATGAGTTTGGGATTTTCCAACTGGGCCGTACGCAACAACCCGGAAAATCCACGATAAAGAGCCGAGCCCCCTTGGGATGGATGCACAATCTGAATCAGCATTTTTCCTGAAGTTGTGGTTTGAATATAGTTTTGGATTTCCTCAAATAATTGAATAGCATATGTCTCAAAACGTTCAGCCATATTCTCAATCGGGTACGCGGCTTTGATCGCCAAGCATCGTGTATTGATCAGATTCTTTTCAATGGCTTGAGGATCAATTTCATTCAGATCGCATAAGACAACCAAATGCCGATTGTATTCCATGTCCGCAACCCCACCGGTAATCGGTGCTTCCCGCCAATACGGTTCGACCAGAAGAGTGCCTGTCGCCGTCTCGGAACCAACAGCCCCCGGCTCACCTTCCATAACCCGGGACGCGCAGCCTTTCATTCTTACACAAAGTGTTCCTTCTTCATCGTATAGCTCCAGATCCAGTTTCCGCATTCCGCCGCGTTCCCACCCCTGGATCCCGGCAGAACTGACTCCGTGATTCCAAATCAACGCCCACATGGTACTGGTACTCTTGCCGAATATCTCCACCTCATCTAGAGCAAAGGGAATTGACGGATTTTGCCCGCTGCAGCTTCCCAAGGAATGCATAATCCAACCGATGGACGACTGAAGAGCGGAATCCATCATCCCAGGATGCAATGCAAATTGCCGTCCCTGATCCGAATGGATGGAAGGTAAGGACAGTTCAGCCAATACCCGATCCTTAGCGACATAGATCTTCTTTATCCCTTGAAATTCCGTGCCATATTGTAGTTGCATCGAACGAAACTCTTCATAACATCGGGCACCAGAATAGGTTTGCTGGTAATCCGCTGACCGTAATGCTTGCAAATCTATAGCAGTACTCTGAGTAATAGGGTTCAACCGGGCCGTGCCTTGGCTATGGATGATGGGAGCCGATTCGAGCCCACCCGTTTCAGTATAGATTTCAAAAGCGATTTCATCGTCAGCCTCTGGAAAAAGACCGATATGAACCTTCACCGGCTGGTCATCAACCGTAATCGGCCGAGCCCAAACCATATTTTCTATCCGAATGCATGTCTGTTCGGAAACCCCCGCCGCCTGAGCGACCGCCGCCCGAACCATCTCCAGATAAGCGACTCCCGGCAGAACCCGGAGACCTTTTATCCTATGATCCGCCAAGAAAAACTCTCGACCGCTAAAGACGGAACTATAACGTTGTTCCATGAAGTCGGAAGTATTTTGATGCAATAACGGATGAATCACGTCGGTGACAGTCGTCACGATCTCTCTCAAGGTATTAGCCTGAGGCGCCCAATAGTTTTCCCGTGAAAACGGATAGGTTGGGAGATGAATCATGGACGGGCGTCGCTCCCCAAACAGCAAATTCCAGGCAAGGTCATATCCTTGACAATAAAAATCTGCCAGAGCACAAAGTATTTCCTGATACTTGCTTCGGTCATTCTGGACTGCCACGCTTTGGATCAATAGTTCCCGAGTATATTCGTAAATCGCTTTCTGTCCGGTGAATTCCCGGGATACCCTTCCCTGGAACAGATTCGGCAGCTTCTCCGTGCCTCCGGCTTGCTGCAATGCATAGACCGCATCCACCGGATCCTGAATCACTACTGCACAGCGGTAATCGAAATGTTGCCGCCCCTCCAATAAGGTATAACTCATGGATGACAGGTTGCGTGTTCCAGTCCTAAGATCTCGGAGCACCGCAATGATCTGGGCGATCTTTTCCTGCAATGCTTCGGGGGTGCGAGCTGAGACCGCTAGGATGGTGTACGGTGCTGGAACCCCTCCATCATCCCGGTAGTTTGATTGGGACTTCCCATCTAAATAACTCTGGACAACCAGATGAGCGTTGGTGCCACTCATACCAAACGCGCTGACCGCGCCCAGCCGTTCCTGACCAGGTTTCGCGGGCCAGCGCCGATTCGCCTTGTTTACATAAAATGGACTTCCATGCCAGTTGATATAATCATTTTCCTGCTCACAATGTAGGCTCGCAGGAATGGTCTCATGACGCAATGACTGAACCAGGGCGATTAAACTAACTAATCCCGAAGCCGCAAACGTATGCCCAAAATTAGTCTTGGTGGAAGTCACCGCGCAATAACCCTGTTTATGAGTATAATCCTTAAATGCATCATTCAGGGCGTTGATCTCAATGGGATCCCCCAATTTGGTGCCGGTACCGTGAGAGATGATGAATTCAATCTCCTCTGGATTCACCTGATATTGATTGTAGACGGATTTCAAAAGATTGACTTGTGAAACTCCACTTGGGGCAGTGATCCCGTTGGTCTTCCCGTCATAATTAATCCCGCTGCCACGGATAACGGCATAGATGGGATCACCGTCCGCTTGCGCCTGCGATAACCGCTTGAATACAACTACGGCAACTGCTTCGCCGGGAACTAATCCGTCGGCTCGCTTGTCAAATGCGTGACACTTGCCGCTTCCCGACAACATTCCCGCCTTGCTCATATTAATAAATGGATCCGGCGTCAACATTAAGTTAACTCCGGCGGCGATAGCCGTATCGCATTCCCCTGCCCTCAAACTCAAACAGGCTTCATGGGCGGCCACGAGTCCGGAAGAACAGGCTGTATTAATCGCCATCACCGGGCCACTGAGATTTAAAAAGTAAGCAAGCCTTGCCGCTAATATTGCAGTATGATTAGAAGTTACATTGCCCCTATCCTGAACCAGTTTCTGATAATCGCCATCCTCAACCCCAACAAACATGCCGATTTTACCGGCCTGAATTCGTGCTGGGCCGTAACCAGCATCCTCTAGAGCCTTCCAGGCTTCCTGCATTAACAACCGTTGTCTTGGATCCATCGACTCCGCTTCCCGCGGCGAAATTTCAAAGAACAAAGGGTCAAATTCAGCTGCGCCTGGTATGCAACCGCACCATTTAGAGTTGGTTTTTCCAGGTTCCGAAGGGGAATCTTGATAATATAAACGCCAATCAAACCGGTCACTTGGAATCTCTTTCACCGCATTCCGCCCTTCGGCAAGCAGCGTCCACATCTCCTCAATATTGTAGGCGTCTGGGAATCGTCCACTCATCCCAATAATGGCAATGGGTTCATCCGATTTCTTCGGAATAGCCTCTTCCGCAAACCGGAGTTTCTTGATTCCTTGGATTTTGGACACGGTTTGGACGGTGGATGTCGCCGGCTTGGCAGTCGTAGCTAGGACATATTCAGGAACATCCTCCGGATAAAACTCCCGGACTGCTTCTGCATGTTCCGTGATAAAATACTGAACTAATTTTTCCAAACTCGTATGACCAAAAAATACAGCAGGCGAGATCTCAAATCCAAAATGGCCAGTTAATATCGTAGCGAAATTGGCCAAGTAAATGGAGTCAAAACCAAAATCGGCCAAGTTCTCCTCCCGCGTTATCTTCTCCCGGGAAATCTTCAACAATTTGCTAATTTGTTCTTTCAGGTCCCATTCAAGGCATTGGGCCAAACTTAACCCTTTTAATGCAACAGGCCGTTGTTTACCGCCTGAACGAACGGTTGTCGCCGGAAGTAACCAGGTCGGTTCCGATGACAGACCTAAAAAACGAAGCACTCGGCTTGGCTGGCCCGCCAACACCAAAAGTTGTTCCCGGCCTTGTCCCAAAATTCGATCAAATATATCAGTGCCTTCTTGGGAATCCAAATAACGCTGGCCGCTGGATTTTAGATACATTTCAGTTTGTTCATCTTCGAAGCCCATGCCGCCATCCCGCCACAGCGGCCAGTTGATGGCAATTGCCTTACCCTGCCGCTCACCTTGGTATTGCAATTGATTCCGATAGCGGGCATAAGCCATTTGAAAACGGTTGGCTACGGCATAGTCACAGGCGCCAAAATCCCCCAAGATTGCTGAAGATGAAGAAAAATAACAGATAAAATCAAGGGGTTCCCGACACAGTAAATCATCAATCAAGAGAGTACCTTTAATCTTTGAAGCTAAAGCAGCTTGAAATGTTTCGATTCCCTTATCAAAGATACTAAGTTGTATCGCGACCCCAGCCGCGTGAATTACACCATGAATTTCTCCAAAGGATTCTTTAGCCTGATGCAATCCCTTAGTCATAGCCTCCCGATCACCGATATCCGCCTGGAGATAAATGACGCGGCTGCCCAATGCTTGCAATCGATTGATTTGGGATTGTTTAGCGGAATCCAAGGCCGACCGACCAGTAAGAATCAAATTGACCGACTGGGCTTTCGCCAAATGTTCGGCAAACAAATATCCCAATCCGCCACAGCCACCTGTGATCAGATAGGTACCACCGGAACGGAACGAAGGTTTCTCTGCCGTAACCGTGGCTGGTTGGATCTGATACACATGGCGTTTTCCCGCTTTATATAATCCGCTTTGTGCTTTCGCAGCACCTAGTTCGGATCGGAGAGTTAGCGCCCAGTCACCCATAGAAAATTCTCGTTCTGCTGCGCTGTCTTCATGATAAATTGCAGCCACCTGTGTCTGTGGCAACACCAACCCCAAAGAACGTTCAAAACCAATCCAGGATTCTAGGTAACAACGATCCAGTGCATTCCTGATTTGCGCGGCCAGCAAGAATCGGCCGGGTTTTCGATTGAGCCCGGCAAAGGCTTGTAGAATATATACAATTGCTGAAGGATCTTGAATGCAGCTCTGATCTTCTAATGCCCACAGGTACAACACGGCGTCCATATTGCCAACATGGTTCTGGATGCTTTGCAAAGCTCTGCGATACGACTCGGGATCCATGGCCGATATCGAATATTCATGGGATGAACGCTTTATAAAGGCGGTATCTTTAGCTATGAAAATAATGTTGGTTCCCGGATCAGAGGCATCCCATGCTTTGGAAAATGCTTGCTGATTCTGGGGCTGTGACAGAAAACAAACCAAAGTTTTCACACCAGCAGAAATGCCAGGTTCCAAGCCCTTTTCCTTCCAAACTTCTTCAAAAGTCATGATCTCATAGGGTTCCGGTTGTTCCGACACAGGAGGAACAGAGTCCTTATAGCCGCATTGGCTAATTGCCAATTTCGCCTGAGAGGCGATATCCAAATGCTGAGCCAACACCAGCCCCTTCGCACCTGCAGAAACCTGAACCGGGTCTACCTCAACCCAAAAGCTCTCTTTGCCAAAAGGATAGGTAGGTAAACTTATCCGACGCGGTCGGTTACTGTCATAAAGCTGGTTCCAGTCGAGATTTAATCCCTTGACCCACAAATCTGCAATCTGGGTGAACTTTTTCTTGCGGAACCAAGTTTGTGCCAGTGATTTGGCATCTGCATCCGACTCCAAGACCCCCATGCCATCCTTACCCTTTTTCACCTGTCCGGTAAGAATCCCTGGAACGGAGTTATGTTTCATAAACTCCATAAGTGCTTTTAAAACCGCTTCTCTGGAATCCGCTATAAATGCCAGTCGATAGTCCATGGCTTCTCGGCCAACCTGTAACGTATAGGCCATATCCGCCAAGTCAAGCTCCGGATGCAATTTCAGAAATTCAACCATGGAGCCGGCATAGACATTTAATTGCGCATCACCTTTCGCCGATAATACAAACAGCGCCGGATTTCCCGAATGAATTTCCTCTTTACTCCGTTTGACCTCCGTAGGGGAGTACTCTTCGATGACAACATGAGAATTGGTTCCACTAAATCCGAAAGAACTGACGCAGGCCCGCCGAGGTACCGATTGCGCTGTTTCCCATGATTGCATCTGATTATTGATATAGAACGGAGAATCGGAAAGCGAAATATGTTCATTGAGTTTTTCATAATGGATGGTGGGAGGCAGCATCCGGTGCCGCATCGCCAGCAATACTTTGATAACCCCAGCGACGCCTGCAGCAGTCAAGGGGTGACCAATATTGCTTTTCACTGACCCCAAGGCACAGTAATTCTTCCGCTGAGTATAGGCTTGAAACGATTTAGTAAGCGCTTCTACTTCAATGGGGTCACCCAGTTTGGTTCCGGTACCGTGGGCTTCCACCATAGATATGCTCTCCGGGTTGATACCAAAACGTTTATATACTTCTTTTTGTAAAAATATTTGGGAATTCACACTAGGGGCGGTTATTCCGTTAGTCCGCCCGTCCTGATTTATTCCCCAACCGCGAATGACTCCGTGTATATGATCCTGATCACGGATAGCATCAGCGAGCCGTTTTAATAAAACAACCCCGACCCCTTCACTCGGTACAAAGCCATTGGCTCGATTATCAAACGTAAAACAGCGGCCATCTTTGGACAACATTCCAGCTTTGCTGGTCATAATATGCATTTCCGGTCCAACCAGCACACAAACACCACCGGCCAGGGCCAAATCACTGGTTTGCAACACCAGACTGTTACAAGCTTCGGCGATTGCCACCAATGAGGACGAGCAAGCCGTGTCAATGGCCAGGCAAGGCCCTTTTAAGTTCAGATAATAGGATATCCGGGACGATAGAATCGAACTGGAGCCCCCCATGAGGCGTTGTGCATTCAACTCCTGCCCAGCGATGAATTGCCCGTAATCATTTGTGGCGCAACCCACAAAAACCCCGCAGCGGCTTCCAGACAACGAAGCGGGATTCAAACCAGCATCTTCAATGCTACTCCAACAATGCTCCAAAAATAGCCGTTGTTGTGGATCCATCAATTCCGCTTCGGCAGGCGAGATATTGAAGAATAATGGATCGAAAAGATCCGCATCCTCTAAAGCGCCCATCCATTTACAATGGCTTTTGCCAGGGGCTTCCGGATCCGGATCGTAAAATTGATCCACCGACCAACGGTTGGCGGGAACCTCGGAAATGCAATCCCTGCCGTTCGCTATGTTATCCCAAAATTCGGTGAGATTCCTTGATTTCGGAAACTGACCCGACACTCCGATTATCGCAATGCTATTCTGCAAGGCTTGATCCGGAGAACTGGATATTTTCATCGAAACCTCAGAAGAGATGGACGAATAGCTTTCTGACCGGGTTGAAGTGTTTAACCCTTCACAGGACACGCTATTCGACGTGTTGGATTGACCATCGGGAGAAAACTGTCCAAATAAAGATTGAATCCGATCCTTGACTTCGGCTTGATTCACAAAGGTCTGATCATGCATTCGGATTTCTTTCTCAATGGTAATAGAGATCCTCTCCCGCAAGGATTCCACCATATGATTTTTAAGTAAGATCAAAGCTTCCCTTGGGGATTCGGCCAATTCATTCGCCAATTGAATGGCATAGGGTAGAACCTCCGCCCTCGACAATACCGGGAATGGAATTCCCCGGGTTTGCAACTCCGAACCTCGGTACCTTTTACCCGTAAATAAAATTTCTTGAGCCAGACCAATCCCAAGCTTCTCTGGGAAAATTAAAGTGGATCCGAAACCGGGTGTAAAACCAAATTTCATAAAATTGGTGGAATAATAACTTTCCTGACTCATCACCACGAAATCACAGGACATTCCGAAACACCAGCCGGCACCAATCCCATGACCCTGCATTGCAGCGATAATGGGAATCTTACAATCCAAGGCAACCCGGTATAGATTCGAATCCGTATATTTTGCCTTTCCCTGAAAGATATCCAGAAGATTCTCCTGAGTGCCGCCCGCAGCGAAAAAGGTGTCATACCCGGTTAAGATAATGATCTTATATTTCGGATCCGTCTGAATGGATTCAATGGTTTGTATCAGCACTTGAATTAATTCTTCAGAAAACTTGTTCTTATTCATTCGATCCTGCATAGTTATCTGGATAACTCCGGAACCAATCTCCCGTAAAGCCACCACCGGTTGATTCGAGACAACAGGTTCTTCAAACCGCTTGGTTTGATTCCCTTCAGGAGCAGGTGGAACCACATTGGATATTGGGATTGCCCTGGACGGAAATGGTGAAACAGGTGCCACCGTTGTTAACTCCAGCTTGCTAAGCGTATATTTTTTCGTCTTGTTTACTTCCTGTAGAATGAACCCAGTAAATTCAGCGATAGTGGGATAATCATAGACTTTGGTTACTGCAACGGAAGTGCTGTAACGCTCATTCACCTTATGGATCCATTCCACGCCGATGATCGAATCCAAGCCCAGATCAACAAACTTAGCATCATCATCGATATCACCAGGTTGCATGGATAAAGCTTCCGCCAGCCCGGCCTTCAACTCTTCCCGCAAGGTCTCAAAGGAGACAACAGCTACTGCTTGAATGGAAACCGGTTGATTCGCGGGTGAACTGCTTTTAGGTGATTTCACCTCACGGCGGTAGTCTGACTTTCCTTGTTTTTGTAGTTCCTGTGCCAAAAATTCGGCAAACTCATACAGGGTGGAATAATCATAAACTCTAGTTACCGAAATCGATGTTTGATATTGCTCATTCACCTTCCGGATCCATTCCACTCCAATAATGGAATCCAAGCCGAGATCCACGAACTTAGCATTATCATCAATTTCATTGCGTTTCATGAATAGGGCTTCCGCTAGACTGGACTTTAAATCCTCCCGCAATCCTTCCACAGCGAAAGAATCCCACAATCCCTCAAGAATGACAGGTTCAAGCGGTGGAAGACCCGTATCCCCGTATCCATCAAAGTCATCCGTCGGATCATCTATTGGTGGGTTTGCCAATGATTTCTCAAATTCAATTAACTCCCGGTCGGGTTGTTTATTTATTTCTCCGGCTATTAATCCGGTAAATTCGCGAATAGACGGATAATCATATACTTTTGTCACCGCCAAGGAAGTATGATAACGATCATTAACCTTCCGAACCCACTCCACACCGATGATAGAGTCCAGTCCAAGATCGATGAATTTGGCGTCTATATCAATTTCGCCAGGATTCATAGCTAGGGCCTCCGCCAGGCTGATCGTCAGCTCATTCATCAGTACATCCATTGCAATGTCCGCCTCTGGCACTACGACTGCCGATAGCTGCGTGTTTTTCCATTCAGGCAGTTCTGAGGAAACATCGAGCGCCGTCAGGGTAATGCGTGGTTTACCTCCGGATTGGATATGAACCGATGGAATGTTAATGGCGGATAACGGTACTAAGCTAATCCTCTCAGCCTTATCGGTTGGATCAGTATAAACCGGAGGATTTTGAGGGAACGAAACAGGATTATTCTGAGAAGATTTCGGCGAATGCTCAATCTCCGTGATCACGTTTTTGGAAGTTGCGTCTTGACCTTTACTCCCGGGATCACCAATTGGAAACCAATACGATTCTCTGGCAAAAGGATAGGTGAGCAGATTGATTCGCTTCGCTAAATTTTTGGTGTACAGCAACTCCCACTCAATGATATACCCTTCAGTCCATAGTTCGGCTATTTTTTCCGCGGGGCAATCGGCGTACCACTGAGACTTTGATTCCATAGTGAATGATTCTACCTCCGGCAATTGGTCAAGACCTTTCACTTCCTTGACTTGCCCACCCCGCCAGCCATTAGCCTGATTCTCCTCATTTTGCAGAAATGCTTCGCATTGAGAAATAAGTTCCGGGACACTGCGAGTAAGAAAAATCACCCGTTCCGGCATGGCTTCTCGGCCCACCTGAAGGGTGTACGCCATATCCCGCAGGACAAGGTTGGATGATTTCTGTAAATACTCCAAAAACATGGCTACATACTCCCGGAGCCGAGCAGCATTCCTGGCGGAAAAAGGAATCAATGCGAAATCATTGCTATCTTCAAGCTCCTGTGTCGGTAACTCTGTTTGCGATTCTGGAACATACTCCTCTATAAAGATATGCGCATTGCTTCCACCGAACCCAAAGGAACTCACACCCGCCCGACGGGGAAACGGAGCATCCCCGAAGGTATTCCACGGAATAGTTTCATTTACAATATAAAATGGAGAACCCTCAAAGTTGATAATGGGATTTTTCTGCTGAAAATGGATACTGGCGGGCAACGTTCGATGTTTCATCGCAGCCAGTACCTTGATTACTCCCGCAATTCCCGCGGCAGCTTCCAGGTGTCCGATGTTGGTTTTTACCGATCCCAAACCACAGGTGGCTTCTTTGGGATCCTTCCCAACCTTTTGATATAAGTGTTTAAATGCATTCTTCAGGCCATGGATCTCAATGGGGTCACCGAGAGGTGTTCCCGGCCCGTGGGTTTCAATATAACTAACACTATCCGGACTTACTCCGGCTTTTTCGTAAACATCAACGATCAGTTCCGCTTGGGCTTTGGGATTGGTAATCGTTAGCGAGTTGGTTCTTCCGCCATGGTTGGTGCCCACACCCTTGATTACCGCATAAATCGTATCCCGATCCTCTATCGCTTTGTCCAAAGGCTTAAGTAATAAAACCGCCGCACCCTCCGCCCGAACATAACCATCGGCCTTCTCATCAAAGGCTTTGCATGAACCGTCTTTGGACAGCATGCCGCTTTTGCTGAGCGCAATAAAGCGTCGCGGCGACCAGCACAGATTGACTCCACCTGCCAATGCATATTCGCAATCCTTGTTTTCCAGAGAACGAACAGCTTGGTGAATCGCCACCAGTGAACTGGCACAGGCCGAGTCAATAGTAATACTGGGTCCTTTAAAGTCAAACCAATAAGAAATTCGGTTGGACAGTATGGCGTTGGAAGTTCCCGTCGGTACGTATGTATCGAAATCCTGAAGGTATTTCTCCATCATCTCTGTATAATCGGTGTTGCAAACCCCCATAAAAACGCCGGTTTTGGTAGATTTCAATGCCCCAGCCCTATAACCTGCGTCTTCAATGGCTTTCCAAGCCAGTTCCAAAGTGATCCGTTGTTGTGGATCCATATAGGTTGCTTCGCGGGGTGATATATTGAAAAAGGAAGCATCAAAACAATTGGCCCGATCAATAAATCCGCCCCAGATGCTGTTTGTTTTATTTACATCTTTTTGCGGATCACCGTAATAATCATTTTTATCCCAGCGCTCCAACGGGATTTCGGTGATCAACGAATCCCGGGATATTAAATGATCCCAGAACTCATCCAGGGTATCTGATTTCGGAAAACGAAGACTGATTCCAATTATCGCAATTCCTTGGCTTGTCTCTACCTTACTCACGATTTTACCCCCAAACGTCCCAAAATCGAACCTTATCTATACAGCTTTCTTGAGATACAATTCACAATGTCTGAAAACGAAACAAAAACATTGTCCAAAATCTCATCCTCAGAAAATTTAATATGAAATTCATTTTCTAAAAATGTTATCAACTTCAAATATCCAAAGGAGTCAATGATCCCAGCTTTAAACAGATCCGTACCCTCTGTGATATTATCATTGAACTCCAGTAAAAATGTTTCGTTCATAAAATCAAATATTTCTCCCTTCAATTCCACTACCTCCATAACTCTACCTCCCCATATCAATTTTCTATAAATCCCATAACCGTTTTCCGGAATTTTTTAGGTTTGTCGATGAATGACCATTATTTAAAAAATCCATAATCGTTTTCCGGAATTTTTCAGGTTCTTCGATAAATGACCAATGACCAGAATTTTCGAATTTAATCAAGGTGGAGTTGGGCAAGTCTTGATGTAGGATCAACTGATCCTTTATGGAAATCACGTCCTTATCCGCCTCCCCGTAAATAATTAATGTCTTTTTATCAAAACCCGGGAGTCGATCCTTCAGGCTAAAGTTTTGCATCGTTTTAAAGATCGACATCATCGGCGCATAACTTGCAGGGCCGAGATCCAGCTTTTCGCCACCGCCAGGATGATAGAAAGTAGTGTTGTAATACTCTGTCAACCGCTGATGATACCACTGATTAGTAGCTTCTGGGTCATTAATTGGCGGCAGCGTCCGATATAGTTTGAGCAACATTTCCGGTTGCATCGTGGATTGAATAAAGGGAGTGGAAACCAGTATAAGTTGATCGACATTTCCTGGATGATCCAGCGCATATTGGAGTGCTACAATGGCTCCAAAACTATGACCCAAAAGAGTTACTGGTTTCTTTTTTGCATAATCATTCACAATAACATCCAGATCATCCGTGAGATGTTGAAAACTATAATTTTGCAAATCACTCTTCGACTCGGAATTTCCGGTACCCGGTTGATCATAGAATATTACCTTGTTTTTTTGCTTCAAAAAATCCAAATAATCATGGAAATAATACGAGGATAATCCCGGGCCTCCATGAATGACGATGATGGGTTCACCATTAGGGTTTCCTGTCTCTTTATACCAGAGATTAAAACCATTTACAGGAATTATTTTACCTTCCTTGTCAGGGGTTCTGGCCGAAAATACCGCCGCTGCTTTCGGGGTTACCTCATTGACAATATACAAAATTGACACCGTCATCATTACCAGCAAAATCCCGACAACTAACAGGCTTACCTTTAGCAATCGCCGGGATTTTCTTTTCGTCTGCCCAACTTCCATAGATATATCTCTTTGCGTTTGGCTGGCTGCTTCCACAGATGATATACCTCTTTTCATTTTTTATTTATCGCCAGCGCAGCGTCTTATTTATCTTTTGTAACCGGCGATGGTCAACACCTTGCGTTTCCAGAACAGTGTATCGTTTTCCGTGAAGAGCCATTGAGAGATGAGAGGATCATTCAATCCCATCCGCACCAGCTCGTCAATCTCGGCTTTGTCTTCTTCAGTTTGCACGGCGTGATTGACATATTCGTAAAAATTCAGTGTGGATACGGATACCAGTGCTCGAAAAACTTCAACATTATTTTGTTTATACAAGTCGACAATCTCTTGTTTGGAAAGCGTACGATGATGGCAGGAGTCGATTAACAGTTCCAACCGCTCAAAAAAATCGTCCAGTTTTGAATCCTCATACGAAATAATATCCTGGATACAAATTCGCCCTTGATTTTGGCAGTAGCGTTTCATTTCCTGAAATACTGCCGGATAGTTTTTCATATGATGATATGCCGCTTTTGAACTGACACAGGAGAACTGCTCACTCTCAAATGACACCTTTTCCGCATTACTACAGATGAACCGGATGTTTTCCAATTGGCGTTCTCTGGCATTCGTAGTGGCAACTTCAATCATCCCTTCGGAGATATCCACCCCCCAAACCGTCCTGGCCCGCCCGGCCGCATAGATAGCAAATGCCCCCGTCCCACAAGCAAATTCCAACAGTTCGTCAGCAGCGCTGATATTATAAAATTCCATTAGAAACTGATGGGTTTTTTCATCCTGTGTTATCGTCCAATTGTCAAATTGGGTTGCCTGTTTATTAAACTGATCCCTGACGATCCAACTCTCAGCCATACCCATCACCTTACCTTTCCCGACCTCCGTGGGCCCGCCTGATGGCGTACAAAATGAATACAGCCATATCTTTAACTAAATCAAGCTTTCTTCAATGAAAACAGAATATAGATCTTATCAATTTCATGGGATTCTTCCAAAACCCACGAGGTTTGTGATAAAATTCGCTGCAACCCCTCCAGCCCCAGATATCGGATCTGCACGCCAATAAACTCTGTAAATCCCAGATATCCCGCATTTACATTTGCTCGGTCGAATATTAAGGAGCCTGTGACCCGGGCGTCTGCCGGGGAGTTGGTAAAGAAACGATTTAAATTTTCAATGATATCTGAATCCGAACCGTACTCAAAAAGCCCCCCCTCTGACGAACAGAGCTGAATCCAATCGGAACGTTCCAAACTCAACTTTACTAATGCCTCGGGTTGGCTCCAGTCATAGTGAACAATATTGAGGGTAATGTCCAGACCATGGAAGCGTTCACCCGGTTGCTTCATAACATCAATGCATCGTTTTGAGAAATTTGGACCAACGGTATCGATATCTAAAATGTTTATCTCAATCTTCCGACCTTTGAGTAACTCCGGATCCGATTCCTGAATTAGAATCAGGGTGTTAATACTGTCGGTAGCGGATCCTCCGGCGATATTGAAGAAACAAAGGTTGCGCTCAGGAAATTGCTTTAGCTGAGGCAGCAATATTTTCGACTGGCTGCGGCAAAGATCTCTCAGCCTGATCCGTAGTCCCATAAAAGAGGTCTGTTTCACCGCCCACTTGTCGCGGAAACCTAATTTTATCCCCCGACTTAAGCCGGGGCCAAGTTTGTACAGCAACGTACGCATGCCGCTAAGATAAGAATTGTCGACATTTGACATTTTCACAAAGATGTTCCGAATAAAACCTGGCATCTTCTTTAGTGATTCAATGCTCCGAGCTGACTTGAGACAGTTCAAATGATACGCCTGTTCATCAATACTAGCGTTAAAAAGGGGATGAGTAATATCCAGGATTGGCAATTGAATTTCATTTTCGAAAGTCGCATAGAGAATTCGCTGATTTTGATTTGTATTCATGGTTTCCAACTCCACCTCACTTGAATGTTGATTTTTGATTTAACTTAAATCCAAAACTAGCATAATTAATTTTCCCAGAAGAAGTCCGGGGAATATGTTGCATTGGAATCACTTGAATGAGATCCATAGGGATTTTAAACCGAGTAAAAACTTCCTTCTTGATGTTATTCAGTATCACTTTGGCTACATCTTGCAACTCCTCCTGGTGGTACGCAATCAGAAGCAGTTCGTCCTGTCCACCAACATAACAATTGAACCCCAAACACTGTAAATGATGCTCGATATCCGATAACCCGATACGTTTTCCCAGAATCTTCAGAAAACGGCTTTTACGTCCGGTAATATAAAAAAAACCTTCATTGTCGAAATATCCTATATCACCGGTTTTTAAGACGCCTAACAATTTATCGCTTTTCGCGAGATCTTCCCGACAATACCCATAACCCATCATCACATTCGGTCCCTCATAAATTAACTCTCCTTCGAGTAAGGGATCCGTAACCGGATTTCCCTCCTCATCCTCCAGCCAAAGTTTCCCACCGGGGATGGATTTCCCAATACTCCCCGATTTGGAGACGCTGTACGCCGGATCCAGGTAAGCAATTCGAGCCGTAGCTTCGGTAGCACCGTACATCACCCAAAAATCAAATTTCTTTAATCGGGATAGTTCAGCATATTCCAGCACCAATTCGATACTGAGTTTCCCGCCCGCCTGGGTCATATAGCGTAATGAGGGTAACTCCATTTGAGAAAATCCCATTCGTTTCAAAATTTCATAGGTATACGGCACCCCAGTGAGGGATGTTCCTCCTTCGGCTTTGAAGAAGTCCCAGAATTCTCTTTTGACGATGGGGGTATCCGTTAGTAGAATGGTCGCGCCTACAGTCAAATGACTATTAATAACCGATAATCCATAGGAATAATGCACTGGCAAATTAGTGATTGCTCGTTCTGTCTCATTTAAATGAAGAAAAGCGGCGATGGATCTAGCGTTAGCAATAACATTTTGCTTCGTCAGACGCACCAGTTTAGGTGAACCAGTCGATCCCGATGTGGAAAGCAACACGGCGATATCCGAGTGGATTTCTGGCTGCTGTTCCCATCGATAATCTATTAATTCGTATTCTTGGTATCCGAACACACCGTCTCCATTTTCAGGACGCCAAATAAAATCTGGCTGGTATGTCGAGATTAGATTATTAAGAATTTCACTGTCTAAATGGGCATCAATCATCATGGCAGCATTATTGCTTTGCACTGCGGCCAAATAACCAATTATGGTTTCGATATTATTTTTGGCAAGGATCATCACTAGTTTTTTATCCCTTGATTCAAAAAACGGTTGGAACCGATCACATTCTCGGATTAAGTCATCATATGAAAAATGTTCACCCGATTGAGTGATGATTGCCTTACGATTTTTAAATGCCGCAAAGTTAAATAATAAATTCATTTCTGACACCACCATCAATTCCGAATCTAGCCATTAATCCAAAACTGACTATTTGAGCCGTAAGAAACAATTAAACCGCACACTAAAAACTCCCCATAAAGCAGAAGGTTTTTGTTAATTAACCTGTCTACTTTATGGGGAGTATCCCTATCAAACACCAGTTCAATTACGAACCAATGAATTTCCCCTGATTCGATTTAGGCTCGCTTCCCGGAAAAATACTACGGAAGAATATCGAGAAAAGCGAAATTTTCCGTTGCCGTTTCAGCATAAGATCCGTGATATTTTGGTAACACAATTTCAATCCAGGGCCGCCCGAAGAGATAATCGTAAACAGGGTAATGATCAAAAAGGCCAAGATAGTATCTCCAACTTTTAGAACGGGATAAATTCTCTCGCCTCCAATGACCGTAGTAATCGCCCCTGAACCCAAATAGATTCCGGTATTGCCAACGATTAGAACCAGCACCACCACCATTATCAAAGCAGCCACCATGGCGATGATAGACAAAAAGTAAAATTCAAAGAAAATAATCAAGAAACTTTGAAAACGGCTATAGCCAATCGCTCGAATAGTCCCAAATTCCTTCATTCGTCCAAACAGATTCATTTTAATGGTGGAATAAATGCCGAGCGCGATGACACATAAAAAGAACACCACAAAAACTTCAAAGGATGCTTTTAACATAGTTGAAGTATTGGTGAAAAACGAGGAAGCCATCTCCGATGACTCAGCCCGCAATATGGGACTTTCGGAGGTTAAATATTGATCCATTGTCTCTGCAAATCTGCCCCTCTGATCTGGATGCTTCAAAAAAATCCTTCCTACATCGAAGTAACCGGATTCGAAATCAAAAAGTTCCTTGGCATTGTTATAAGACATAAAAGAGTATTTATTGTCATAGATAGCCATGTTGCTGTAAATACCCGTGATTACAAAATCCAGCGATTTACTGGTTCCATCGGGAGTTATCGCCTCAAACGTGACCTTGTCGCCTAATTTCAGATGATTGGCTTTCGCCTTGTCGGCACTGATGCAAATGGAATAAGGTTGATCCGATAATAGCACTCCCTGATCCATTTTCACGGTTTCGCTGGCAAGGAGCATATCTTGGTATTGCGGAGTCAAGCTAAATACTTTGGCGGTATCCACAGTGTTACCCTTGGTCATTTGAGCATTCCGGATAATGGTGGGATAATATGCCTGGATCTCTTCCGAGTGATCCTTTACAAAGGTCTCCAATCGGCTAATCGCCTGTTGATTCTGATCTTTTTTCTCGGCCTCAAAAGCTTGAATGGCTAACAACCGAGACGGATCACTGTTCTTGACCTTTTTGGTGTTTTCCCAAATTACTGCCACATCCCCGGACTGAAGATTGACATAACTTTTGGAAACTTGCTTTTGCGCGCCATTCATAATGGCATCAGTGGTCATTAGAAGGAATAACGACAGCCAAATCGCCAAACCTATTAAAATGGAGCGTTTTTTCTTTGCCAAAATATTCCGAAAGGCAATTTTAATAATATTTTTCATGAATCATTCCCCTTTACTAGATTTCCTTTAAGGTCTCGACTGGTTTTAACGAGGCCGCCTTATATGTGGGATAGAGCGACGAAATCAAGGCAAAGAAAAAGATGATGATAAATTGAGGTATAATTTGGGAAAATTCAAACTTCATGAAAAAGTGTTCTCCTAATAATTTTCCCAGCACGGGCCCAGTATTCATACCTACTTTTGAAAAGTATAAAACCAGAGCGGACCCAGCGATGGTTCCAATTAAAGCAAAACAAGTTACGATAATCAGAATCTCTCCCATAAAAATCTGAATGATCCGGAAGCGGCTGAAACCAATGGCTCTTAAAGTTCCAATATCCTGATACCGCTCCAAACTCATCATATTCACCAAATTGATAATCAATAAGCAACTAATCAGCATTAGAATAAAGAGGAAACTATAAAAGGTCATGACATACAAGTCGACACCGCCCAAAATAGTGCCACCCATGGTTTCCCAGGTGGATATTTTTATCTTGTCCAATGGGAATCCTGAAGTGCTTAAATCTGAGTTTATGGCGTCAAGCGTCTGCTCGATTGTCGTGCGGTCTTTGGTATAAATAATAAAATCGGTAACCTCCCCAGCCTTAAGACCCATTAATTCCTGGGCGCTTTGCAGATCCACATAGGCATAGTCAAACTGGGCCACCGCAGAATTCAGCTCTAGACTACCAACCCCAACCACTTTCAAATCCAACTTGATGGGATGTCCGTCCTTCGTCTGAGCCAACACGCTAATGTCATCCCCAACTTTGACTTTGAATTGTTCGGCTTGAGATTCGGTAAGCATAATCTCATGGGTTTTATTAGGAGCCAAATACCGACCGTCAATCAGTTTATAAGATTGTTGATAATTGGTTGCAGTTGTGTCAAGCCCGATAATCATCGCGGGGACTTTCCATTTATCGTGGGTTAACATGGCATTTTCACGTACCCGTTTGACATAGCTCAGCCGTTCCGTCTGGGAATCCAGATACTTTTCCAGTAGCGCCACTTGATCCCCATTCAGATAGTTAATCTCTCCCCAGTTTTTGTTGGTTGTGGCCATGTCTCCTTCTTCTGATTGCGAGGAACGGAATTGAATCTCTCCAGTCAGGGAATTGATGAGGTGCCCCTCCATATTAGCCTTCATGGTTGAAACAAAGGACTGAAAAAAAACCATCAAAAAGCTAATAAAAAAAATGAATGAACCCAAAATCAATGTCCGCCATTGAGTTACAAAGATATTTTTGATGGAAATTAAAAATATCTTCATGATTTTCCCTCACTTTCAATCACACCGTCTTGCAAATGAAATATCCGGTTTGCCTTTTGCATAACCTTAGGATCATGGGTTGAGAAGATAAATGTAGTTTGTTCTCTCCGGTTGATCTCTTGCATCAAATCAATAATTTCCATCCCCGTCCGGAAGTCGAGATTGGCCGTAGGTTCGTCTGCTAAAACCAATTTGGGTTTGGTAACCAGCGCTCTGGCGATGGCCACTCGTTGCCGTTGCCCACCGGAAAGTTCGGACGGTTTATGTTTTGCTTGACCGGAGAGCCCAACTTCCTGAATAAAATAGTTTACCCGTTCTTTGCGCTCTGCCGGTGAGACTTCTTTCATAATGAGAAGCGGCAGTTCAACATTTTCGTACACATTCAACACTGGAATCAGGTTAAATGACTGAAAAATAAAGCCGATAGTATACAGCCGGATACGGTTTAACGCTTTCTCCCGCAGATCACTTACTTTGGTATTGTGAATCCATACTTCACCGCTAGTTGGATAATCCAAACAGCCAATCAATTGGAGCAAGGTTGACTTACCACTCCCTGAGGATCCGGCGATTGTAACAAAATCGCCTTGATCAATTTGTAAATCGATCCCGCGCAAAGCCGGTACAATGGTTTTCCCTAAATGATAGTTTTTGGTGACATGTTTAATGTTGATCAATGTAATACCTCCATCAAAAAATAATGTTTTCTGCGTTTTCCTGGCTCTTACACAGATTTTCATCTTTGACACTCAAACTGCCTTAGATAGGTTTTGATGAGGAGAAACTTACCGATCTTGATCAGTTCGAACATCTCATCCAAAATGGATTTGAGTTTTATGCATCAACTGAAGTTTCCTTCTGTTTCCCACTTATGAAATTTTGCTTAATAGCTCACTCTTCACATCTAAATAATTGGGTTTAATGGTTAATCCATGAATAAAAGAAATAACAAAGACATCTCATATTGTTGGTGTAGTAAATTTACAGAGTAAACACTACCAAACAGAAGAGATGTCTCCTAATATGATAGAGTATTGTGTAAATTCTATTGATTGGAAATTATGTTCAAGGTAAAAGAGGGGTTATATGATCTGGTCATACAAGATGGAAAATGAAATTGAAGGTAATGTTGCTTGTGTTCTATTTCTTTAAATTACGCATTCATAAGTATTTCTTTGTAACGCTTGTTGAGCAATTCAGCAGAACCATGCATAATTTTTAGTGCAATATCATCTACGTGGCGGTTTCTCCAGTTTTCTAGCTCTGTTCCCTTGACCCATTGGTTAAATGCACCTAAAGAAGGGCCGCAATGCACCTGATAATCCACCTTGCATTCAATATTCCCACTTAGTGCTAATTTAGTACTATAAGCGAAATACCATTTGAAAATTAATGCCATTTTATGCTTGGGATTATTTTCTGCCTTCTCTATATCACTATGAGGATAATAACTTTTCAATTCCTCAAATACACTTTCAAAACTTCGTTTAAAATATTTTTCCTGTATCTGTTTTTTTGTTTTTTCATCTATATCAACAATTGAATTATGCTGACAGTATAAATGATAAAGTTTATTCGCCCTGGCAGGAAAGAATAAACCTTTCTTCAAGACCTGAACCTTAGCTCCAAATTCAAACATATCTCCAGCAGGTGCTAATTCAGTATCCTGTACATTCATTTGCTGCAGCAAATCCTTTACTGTATCGTGAGTATTAGCCTCCACCGTACATTGGTTGATCGATCCGGTTACAATAAAATCCGCTCCCATTACAAATGCAGCAGCTGCGGCTTGTGGAGTTCCGATCCCTCCTGCAGCTCCGACACGCACGGGAGTAGTATATCTATACTTGCTCATCATCTCATCTCTAAGTACAGTAATCGCAGGCATTAATGCATATGCTACACCACTATCCGTGTGTCCCCCAGAGTCTGCTTCTACACTTAGGTCATTCGCCATAGGTACATTCTTCAATAATTCAGCTTCATTCGCTGTAATCACGTTCTCATCCAGCAGCTTATCAACAATCCGCTTTGGTGCTGGGCTCAAAAAAGCTTCCGCGACTTCCGGCCTGGATATTTTGGCGATAATCCTGTTGTCAGTTATGACATTTCCATTTCCATCTCGCCTTAAGCCTTTAGCCTTATATTTCACTAATGATGAGGTAATTCCCAAAAATGCCGAAGCTTCAATAGTTCTTACTTTATATTTCAATAACAAATCAACAAGCTGATGTTCCTTATCCGGATTGTTAAGATTATACAAAAAATTCAAACCATAGGCCTGTCCTTCTGACAATTCCTTTTGAATGAATTGAATATCTGCTTCAATTGCAGCCAAATGCATTCCGCCGGTACCCAAAAATCCCATCATTCCGGATTTTCCCATCTTCACAACTAATTCCTTTGAGGCCACACCTCTATACATAGCACCTGTTAGATAAGCATACTTCAAACCATAATTCTTTTTAAATTCCTTATTCCCCAATGAAGCAGCAATAATTTCAAAAGGCTTTTGTACGACTTCCTCCACAGGTTTCTTAACAACTATTTCTTCGTGTATAGCTAATACATTTCCCAACTTATTACTTCTATCGAAATTAGGAACCTCAATTTCCTCAACTTCAGTAATCGGTTCAGCTTCCCTTTTTATACGATTGAGCATACCCGTAAGAATCTTGCCTGTTCCTATTTCTTCAAAATTCATCTCGCCACGGCCTAATAAGTAACGTATACTGTCAGTCCATTGTACAGAATGGGTTATTTGCTTGATCAAATTTGTTTTTATTGACTTTTGAGTATAGGGCCTAGCATAGACATTTGAAATCACAGATATTTCAAGTTGTTGAATCGGCATCTCATCTATATATTTTTCAAATTCCTGCCGGGCATTTTCCATATACCTTGAGTGAAATGCACCACTAACCTTTAAAGGGGAGTACATCCTAACATGATTATTTGATTCGAATACGGATTTTGCTTTGTCAATATCTTCTTTTGGGCCGGATATTACGATTTGTGTCGGAGAATTGTAATTTGCAATATCAATTTTTGCTAGCCTTTCAGTATCCAGTACCTCACGTACCTGATCGCCCGTCAAGCCTATAACCGCGGCCATTCCGCCGCCATAAGCTTTACCCATCAGTTCCCCTCTTTTTTTGACTAGTTTCAAACCTGTCTCGAAGTTAAACGCATTTGCAGCGAAAAGTGCATTATATTCACCCAAGCTATGACCTGCAACATAGTCCGGTATTTGTCCAGTCTCCAGACGTTTCTTGAGATATAGTAACGAATTGACAACAAACAATGCAGGTTGAGTAAACTGTGTAAAGCCTAATTTGTTTTCAGGATCCTCCAAACACAACTCCTTAATCGAATAACCTAATATTTGATCTGCTGCATGAACCATATCAGGAAACTCATCAAATAAATCCTTTCCCATTCCCTTCTGTTGAGATCCTTGTCCTGGAAACAAATATGTGATCATTGCAACCCTCCTCGTGTACACAATGTTAGACGCTCATTGAAAACGTTATTACTTCATTTCCTATTCCTATTCAATATTCACCTTTGCGAATGATAAGACTTGTGTTGATTCCCCCAAAAGCAAAAGAGTTACTTAAGGCTACTTTGATAGATACATCATTGTAGGTTTCTTTACTAAATCTAAACGTTTCGTCTATAGGCCTTTCCAGATTGAGATTTGGGTGCACAAATCCCCCATTTAACTGTAGAACTGTTGCAATTGCTTCTATCACTCCTGCAGAGTATAAACAATGACCTGTTAGACTTTTCGTTGAGTTAATCCATATACGCTCTTTTTCGTTTCCACATATCTTTGAAATAGCTTTTAACTCAGTCCTATCCCCAAGAGGAGAAGAACTGCCATGAGTATTTATATAGTCTATCTCGCCAATCCTTATATTTGCCTGCTTAAGAGCGCTGGCCATGGCTCTTTCTTCTCCATGTACATTTGGGTCAGACAGTTTGTTTCCATCCAGAATAATCGAACTCCCTAGTATTTCTGCCAGTATTTTCGTTTTTCTCGCATTGGCGCTTTCCATAGATTCAAGAATTATACATCCACTGGCTTGCCCATAGATGAATCCTTCATGGTCAATATCGAAGGGGCGACAAGACTGTTCAGGTCGATCATGATATATTTTCCCTCCCATCGCTCCAATATTGTAAAATGCCTGGAGCTCCATAGGAGAAAAAACGGCCGCTGCACCCACTACAACACAAACATCAACGATTCCAAGCCTAATTAATTGCAGACCCTTGATTATTCCCACATTACCACTTGCTGAAGCTCCGCCTACCGTGAAACCTTCCCCATTAATTCCAAAGAGTTCGCTCAATGTGCCTACATGATCTGTATCCATAAATTGTAACGCATAACTGGAAGATACAAATTCGGGATTCTTTTTGAATTTTTCATATAAGTCATATTGTAAGTGTTGGTTAAGATTATTCCCTGCTACTACAAGTCCAACCCTTTCCATATCAAAATCGACATCACAAATACCCGAACTTTCCCACGCTTCTATTGCAGCAGCAACAGCATAGTGAAGGGGTTCAGGAGAACGTCTCACACATTTTTGAATTTTGTTAATAATTCTCTCCATTCTAGGATGGATAGTCCCTTTTTTGTTCTCGAGAGTAAAGCCTCTAATTTCTGCTCCGATTTTGACAGGGATGTCTAAATCAATATTCCTTTGCAAATATCCAATTCCGCTTTTACCCGTTTGAAGAGCAGCTGCAAAGCTTGTTATGTCTTGCCCAATGGAGCTAACTACACCCATTCCGGTGATGGCAACAGAACGATTATTCCTCATTTTATCACCCAGATGTTTATTTCTTTGCATCAAGAAGATCTATTATGCCTTGGATATTACTCAGTTTACCAAATTCCACAAGTGGTACTTTTATGTCTGTCAATTCCATTGTTCTTATAATAATATCCATCCTATCTACAGAGTTCGCGCCTATGTCCTTTAAACTCATTTCAGGTTGAACCTCATGCACTTCTATATCTGGAAGAATCTCAACAATTGCTTCTTTAACTGCATTGAAAATTGATTCTTTTGTCAACCAAAACACCTTCCTTCTCGTTTTTTTCACTTCCACTCTAACTGTTTTCTTATAAACTTATTACAAATAAACTCAAATCTATCTATATCATTTGAAAATGGAGTCCCAATTGCATGAGTCTCCGATGCCGTATGACGATTCAGGTTATACTTAACAAAATTTGATAACGTACCTGATGGGCCGAAATCGAAATAGATACATTCCTCTTTTTTTTCAAGATACTCTACTGCATCTTGAAATAGAATAGGCTTTCTGACTACATCCCATATGTAATCTTTTGTTATATCACCTGTTATTTCGTTTCCATACGATGAAGACAAGATTTTTACTTTCGGACATTCAAATTTTATTTGAGATGCATACTTCTTAAATTCAATTTCAATGGAATTGATTAAGCTTGAATGATAGGCAAAAGATACAGGCAGCATTTGACACGTTATCTCCTTGCTACGCAAATATTTCTCGATCATTATCAAATTCTCATGCGTACCAGATATCACATAATGGGAATTAAAATTAATAGCTGCTAACTCGCTATTATTATGAATCAGAGGTATCTCATCATAGGAATGAAAGTTGTTTAATATAGCCAACATGGATCCCTTCATACAAAATCCCTCAAATAGCTGAGCTTGCCTGATAACGATCTCTAACATCTCCTCAACATGTACAACATTAGCAATCGATAAAGCCGCATATTCTCCTAAACTTGAACCAAATACATAATCCGGTTCCAATCCAAGTTCTAAAAAAGTCATCGCCATTGAATACTCGAACATAAAAATGGCCGGATGACTAAATAGTGTCCGGTTAAATAGGTCAATTTTTCTTTTTTTATTGTCAAACAGATGTTCTAGAATTGAATTTCCAATCATGTCTAACGCGATTCGATCTAACTTCTTCATGTACCTTTGAAATATTTCGTTATTATGAAAGAGGTCTTCTCCCATGTGATAATACTGAGAGCCCTGTCCTGAGAACATAAAAACTTTTCTTCTCCTATCCATTCCCCAACACTTCCTACATATCAAAATGTATATCCCGTCCAATTTCTGTATTACATAGTGACTCGGATATTACTTAAAATGCAATAAATTTTTCTGGTTGTTACGCATCCTGAACTGAATAAAATACTCCTCTTTTTCTATTTGAAAGTATATGTTGTTATGCATCAGATAACTCAAAGGATATCCAGGCTCTTTTCCGTACGAATGTCCTGGACAGATACAAACATGAGGCTTGACGGTTCTTTTTATCTTACAGATACTTTCAAACATCTGTTCCGGTGATCCCCCTTTGGATGTACACGCACCACATCCCTCAATGAATATGGTATCACCTGTAAATAAATGATCCGTCAATAGAAAACACATTCCCCCTACAGTGTGGCCAGGTGTCAAGAGAAAAGTTAGTTCCGTAAAACCCAGATTAAGAACATCAAAATCATGCACGGAATTTAAATTTTTACATCGAAACCCATAAAAGTTGATTTCCTCAGCGGACATAAAAACTTGTGAGTCATACCGTTCCACTAATGGATTCACCATATTAACATGATCCATATGCGAATGAGTCAACAGAATTGACGCAGGTTGAACTCCTAGGTGTTCAAATGTCCTTACTATTAATTCTAAGTCCCACGATGGGTCTACTATTGCAGCTTGACCGGAAACTTTATCTATTATGATATAGTTGTAATTTATAAAATTAAGAGAAGAGGTCTTAAATTGATGGAGTCTATAAGCTTTATTTTCCACACTTTTCATCCCCCTAAATCAAAACCGCCCGTGTCAACGGGCGGTTTTTTAAGCGGCAGCATCTTTTTTTGTCCATAACAACTCAGATATTTTTTCATACTTCTATCTGTTTTGATATGCCATCATACCATCTACAGTAAATAACATCATTTGTTTAAGGAAAGGTCTCAACTAATACAAAACAATAATGTACAGACTCGTGCTGAAATAGTGACTTTATCCAATAGATAGACAAATTGATAACCTCTATAATAAAAGAGGAGTGTTACTATGGGACAGTCAAGGCAGTGCGGTAGCAGTTCAAGGAGCAGGATATTTACGTTTAAAGGATGGCTTAATCTCGCAAATGCAATGGAGCTGTATGAGTGTAGGATCTTAGGTTAGGCGATGGATAGCCGGATGAAAACAGAACTTGTCTCGGCCGTGCTATAACAACTTAGGATTCCCCGATGGAATCCTTCTGAGGAAGCTCAACATGGAATGGCTGAATGAATGAATTTTTAAGACTCACAAGCTGAACTGCACCGTTTTTTTCGCTTCTATCTATCATTTATAGACAAGGTCATAGCTTCGCCCTGTCGTCTAAATGTAAATTTACACTACCGCAATCAGCTCATTATGATCTCAAAGTTACACCTACGCACCGAAGCAGCGATAGAATTTCACTTTGATTCTTTTATTTTTTATTCCAAAAGATTAATACCTACATCAAACCTGACTTCTTTCCCCATAAAATTCAATTCGATACGGGCTCTTCTCTTACGTTTGTCAATTTTCTTAATGATTCCTTCTCTACCCTTTAGAGGACCGTCGCGAACAATTACTTTGGCATTTTCCACATAGACATTGGAATAATCGATCTCACCATTTTTACTGATAAGATCAATGATGTACACCATTTCCTCATCGTCAATTTTATGGAAAACATGCTTTCCTGTACTTTCATCAATGAAGTTAAATTTGTTCAGAAGCCGATAGCACCTGGGTATATTTTTGAGTTCATAGTAAGTATCCACATTCAGCACCGTATGTACAAACACATATCCGGGGAACATCGTCCTGCACACTTCGTAGAATTTCCCTTGTCTTCGTTCTTTTAATTTCCGTTTCGGCACAATTGCTTGAATCAGGGACTGATCGAAAAATTTATAAATCAATGCTTGAACCATTTCTTCATTTCCTGTTTCGACAAAGAGTGCATACCAATCCATTGTTCCTCCTGCAAACTTTAGTATTATAAATACTTATTTGGAAGAAAAATATAACAGGCGTACAAGGATTCCGTATATTTCAATATTACCGTATTTTTCTAATGCAATCAACAGATTTTTACATTTGCAACCCTTTAGTTTAGGTAGTAGATTACCATTTTTTACTCACTATTTGTGTTCTAAACTACTCATAGTATCGTGTAGGCAACTAATCGTAACGCCTCTTCAAAGAATTGCCTACACAAGTCATTGCGCTGTATTTACCTAAACTATGCAAGATAAGAGGAAGTGATTTGAGATTCTAATAATTGATCTACATGATGATACAACAAGCATATTTGTGTTAGATTATACTTCATTACTTCAGAGGCTTCCGCAACAATTCACGTTCTCGTTAGCCTTCCCTATTCTGACCCTCACCCTCCTCTCATTTTCAACTTGTTTTTTATTCCAGAACTATTATTACAGACATAATATTATCTTATCCTATTTGTGTCAATATATTGTATTTTTTGATATAGTAAATATACTTTCATTCATAGACTACGAGGTACCATCGACCTTCCCACGCTTGAACAGAGGCTGTATGACCTCTATAGTCTTGGTGGTGTATAATCGACAAGATACCTGTTCGCTAACCTATGCGTATTTCCATCCCTGTCACTGAGCCATATTCGAATTAACTGATCGCCTTCCATCAGCTTCACCTGCATGGAAGTGATTTTCCCATCCTTCGGTTTTTCAAGGTTTTGGTCATACATATCCTAATCTGCCATCGTAATTCGAATATTTGCCCTCTTGGAGTTTAAACGTTATATTCACTTCAAGGATATGTGCAGATGTTTTCCTGCCTAACACTTCCTGTTATATCCACAATATCAGAATGGTAATACGGCCATTTCCAAATGTCCATAATTGATAGTTGACATAAAAAAGCCCCGCAGTACTACTGCAAGGGCGAAAATAATTTCAATGCATAAACCGTTACAGAACGTATACAGATCTGCTATTTAAATTATTCTTCGAATTTATGACCACATTCCGCACAGAAGCTCGACCCTTTATCACTTGCTACCTGACACACTGGACATACAACCATCACTTTTATATCTACAACTTCCTCTTCTGAAAAATGCCCTACAAAATGATGTCCGCAGCCTGAACAGAACTTTGTATCTAATGTAGCAGGTTTACTACAAGACGGACACAGTTTCTCATTCTGCACCGTACGAATCCGATTTTCAACATCCTGAACTTCTGCTTTCTTCTGATTGATCTGTTCACTAAACAGCAGCAGTTGATCGCTTATTTCTTCTATTGTCCCATTTTGCATGGCATGATACACACATTCTCCCATACGACTGTAAATACCCGTAATTTCTTTTTCCTTTGAAGAAATTTGAAATTTCAACCGATTTACCTCTATCGTGGACTGTGCTTTTTTTCCTGCTTCCGCTGCACCTTGCTTTAATTTATCAAAAAAACTGCTCACCGTAATCCTCTCCATTCCGTAAATGAGTACTGATCATGATAACTTTAGATATTAGTAATATAGAGAAAAACATCTCTGTTTATTACATGAATCACCTTACATAACCAGTACTATTCACATCTCGGTAAAAAAAAGCCCCCGCAGCGCTGCTGCAAGGGCAAAAGCAAATCAAATATATAAACAGAACCGTAACAGAACGTATACAGAACCCTCAGAGAGAGAGGGGATTACTTACCTACTGTGTGGATTGGGTGACCAAGAACAACTTCAGCAGCTTCCATCACGATTTCACCAAGTGTTGGGTGAGCGTGGATTGTCAACGCCAAGTCTTCTACAGTTGCAGCCATTTCAACTGCCAAGCCCATTTCCGCGATCAAGTTCGATGCTTCAGGACCTACGATTTGAGAACCGAGGACGATACCTGTGTCAGCATCGGATACGATTTTCACGAAACCGTCAACGCTTCCGCCGAGGGACAACGCACGACCGTTACCTGCATAAGGGAATTTACCAGCTTTTACTTTGAAGCCTTTTTCCTTCGCTTCGGATTCAGACAAGCCTACGCTTGCGCACTCTGGATCTGTGAAGCATACTGCAGGGATGCACTTGTAATCTACAACGCTAGGCATTCCAGCGATTGCTTCTGCAGCCACTTTACCTTCGTAAGAAGCTTTGTGAGCCAATGCAGGGCCAGCAACGATATCGCCGATAGCGAAGATGTGCGGAATGCTTGTGCGTCCTTGGTGGTCAACTTCAATCAAGCCGCGATCAGTCATTTTCACGCCGATCATGTCCAGACCAAGCTCACCGTCAGTGTTCGGACGACGACCAACTGTTACGAGCAAGTAGTCAGCTGTCACTTCTTTGGACTCGCCGCCAACTGTGAATTTCACAGTAACGTCTTTGTCTGTTTGTGTAGCAGATTCTGCTTTCGCACCAGTGAAGATCTCAACATTGGATTTCTTCATGTTTTTCGATACAAGTTGTGTCATGTCTTTGTCGAAGCCAGGAAGAACCATGTCCGCGCCTTCGATAACAGTTACTTTCGTACCGAACTTGGAGTACATTTGACCAAGCTCAGCGCCGATGTAGCCGCCGCCGATAACGATCATGGACTTAGGAACTTCTGGCAATTCCAAAGCTTCTGTCGAAGACAGGATGCGTCCAGTGAATGGGAAAGGCTTCAATTCGATTGGACGGGAACCTGTTGCGATGATGCAGTTTTTGAACTTGTAGCGCGGTGCTTCTTGATCGTTGAAGACACGTGCTTCATTTTCATTGATGAACATGCATTCGCCTTTGAAGATTTGAACTTTGTTAGCTTTCAACAAAGCGCCTACGCCGCCAGTCAATTTCTTAACTACGCCGCCTTTAAATTCTTGCACTTTTGTGAAGTCCACTTTTACGTTTTCTGCAGTAATACCGATTGCAGAAGCGTGTTGTGTTACTTCATATTGGTGTGCAGCACTGATAAGCGCTTTGGATGGGATACAACCGCGGTTCAAGCACACACCGCCGAGTTCGGATTTATCTACGATGAGTACGCTTTGGCCGAGTTGGGCAGCGCGAATCGCTGCCACGTAACCGCCAGGGCCTGCCCCGATAACCAAAGTGTCAATGTTCAAAGATGCGTCTCCTACTACCATTTGGTTACACCTCCATAACAAGCAACTCAGGATTAGCAAGCAGTTGCTTGATGTAGTTCATAAAGTTTTGAGCTGTCGCGCCATCGATCAGACGGTGGTCAAAGCTGAGGGACAATGCCATAACTGGCGCTGCCACGATTTCGCCGTTCTTCACAACTGGCTTCTCGGAGATACGGCCTGTACCCAAGATTGCAACTTCTGGGAAGTTGATGATTGGAGTAAAGAACATACCGCCAGCGGAACCAATGTTTGTGATTGTGATTGTGCTGCCTTTCAGTTCGTTCGGAGCAAGTTTGCCTTCACGACCGCGGCTAGCCAAATCTTTAATATCGTTAGCGATCATCCAGATGCTGCGACGATCTGCATCATTGATTACAGGAACCATCAAGCCGTTGTCTGTATCTGTTGCGATACCGATATTGTAGTACTTTTTGTACACGATTTCGTTGTTTGCTTCGTCGATCATTGCGTTCATCGCAGGGAATTGACGGCAAGCTGCAACGAGTGCTTTTACGATGAATGGAAGGTAAGTTACTTTTGTACCTTTCTTCTCCATCATTGGCTTCAAGCGTGTGCGGAATGCAACAAGCTCGCCAACTTCCACTTCGTCCATGATTGTAACGTGTGGAGCTGTGTAAGCCGATTTAACCATTGCATTCGAAATCGCTTTGCGAATACCTTTGAACGGTACGCGCTCTTCTTCAGCATCGCGTCCAGTTGCTGCTGCCGCTGGAGCTGCTTTTTTCGCTTCTTCTGCTTTAGGTGCCTCAGTTGCTGCTGGAGCTGTTGCAGGTGCTCCGCCGTTAGCGAATGCTTCTACATCTTCACGAGTGATTTTGCCGTTCTTGCCAGTAGCAGGAACTTCAGCAATGTTCACGCCAAGATCACGAGCATGCTTGCGAACGCTTGGAGTTGCAAGTACATCACGGTTAGGTGCTGCTGCTACGCCTTCAGCTTTAGGAGCTTCAGCTGCTGGTGCAGGAGCTGCTTCCTCTTGAGCTGCTTCTTCTGGCATATCTTGCTCAGGAATTTCACCTTCAGCGTCGATGATCGCTACTACTTCGCCCATGTGGCATACTTGACCATCTTTCGCGAATACTTCCAATACCGTACCATTTACAGGGCAAGGAACTTCAACGATAGCTTTATCGTTTTGTACTTCCATGATGATATCATCATCAGTTACCTTGTCTCCTGCTTTAATGTGCATTTTGATAATTTCGCCTTCGTGAAGGCCCTCCCCTAGTTCAGGGAAGCGATACTCAAATTTAGCCACAGTAAAATCCTCCTTCTCTCTGTTCCGGTTCTATCTTAGAAGTTCAATACTTTGTTGACGCCTGCTACGATACGAGCTGGTGATGGCAACCATTGATCTTCGATTTGTGCGAAAGGATACACTGTATCTGGACCTGCAATACGAAGTACAGGTGCTTCCAGATGAAGAATCGCTTTTTCGTTGATTTGTGCAATAACTTCTGCAGCTACGCCGGAAGTCTTTTGCGCTTCTTGTACCACAATTGCGCGGTTCGTCTTCTTGATAGACTCAACGATTGTGTCGATATCAAGCGGCGCCAATGTGCGAAGGTCGATAACTTCTGCTTGCACGCCTTCTTTTTCAAGTTCAGCAGCAGCTTTCATTGCTGTGTGAACCATCAAGCCGTATGCAAGAATTGTTACGTCTTTACCTTCACGAACAACTTTGGCTTTACCGATTTCAACTGTATATTCGCCTTCTGGCACTTCATCACGGAATGCATGATACAAGTTCAAGTGTTCCATGAAGAATACTGGATCATTGTCACGGATTGCGGAAATCATCAATCCTTTTGCATCGTAAGGGTTGGAAGGAACAATAACCTTGATACCTGGTGTTTGTACCATCAAACCTTCAAGGGAGTCTGTATGCAATTCTGCAGCTTTTACGCCGCCACCGAATGGTGTGCGGAATACGATTGGCGAGTTGTAGCGGCCGCCGGAACGGAAGCGCATGCGTGCTGCTTGAACGCACATTTGGTCAAGTGCTTCATAGATGAAACCTACGAATTGGATTTCAGCAACAGGACGGAAGCCTTGAACGCCCAAACCTACTGCCATACCGCCGATTGCGGACTCTGCAAGCGGAGTATCAAATACACGCTCTTCACCAAATTCTTTTTGCAAACCTTCAGTCGCACGGAATACACCGCCGACATGGCCAACGTCTTCACCAAAGACCACAACATTAGGGTCTCTTTTCAATTCAACGCGCATTGCGTCGCGAATTGCTTCTTTCATATTCATTTGTGCCATTGCTTGTTTCCTCCTTACCGTTATCACAGAACCATATATGGATTCGTTGTCCTCGCATCAACGAGGCCCGTTAACTTTCAGAACGTTGTCCGAATTATTGGAAATCCGCTTTTTGCTCTTCCAAGAATTTCGGAGTAGTTTCGAACATGCTGTCGATCAAGCCTGCAACAGTCATTTTCTCTGTTTTTTCAGCACGTTTGATTTCTTCGTTCACTTTTGCTTTTGCTTCATCTTTTACGCGAGCTGTGTCTTCTTCTGTCCAAAGACCTTTTTTCTCCAAGTATTTGCCGAAGCGCACGAGTGGATCTTTGATTGCCCATTCTGCTTCTTCGTCTTTTGTACGATATTTTGTAGTATCGTCCGCCATGGAGTGTGGACGGTAACGGTAAGTCAACGCTTCGATCAACGTTGCGCCTTCACCTTTGCGTCCGCGTTCTGCAGCGATTTGAACAGCCTTGATAACGGCAAGCACGTCCATGCCGTCTACTTGCATGCCATGGATACCTGCTGCAACGGATTTATGAGCGATCGACTTCGCATTTGTTTGTTTCGCAAATGGAGTTGTGATTGCATAGCCGTTGTTTTGTACGAAGAAGATAACTGGCAAGTTGAATGCACCTGCGAAGTTCAAGCCTTCGTAGAAGTCGCCTTCGGAAGAACCGCCGTCACCTGTGTATGTGATTGCAACCTGTGCTTGCTTTTTCAACTTGAAGCCCATTGCAATACCCATCGCGTGCAAGATTTGCGCGCCGATGATGATTTGCGGCATCATTACGTTAACGCCTTCTGGAATTTGTCCACCATGTTGATGACCACGGGAGTACAAGAAAGCTTGGTACAAAGGCAATCCGTGCCATACGATTTGCGGCATGTCACGATATGCTGGTACAACAAAGTCTTCTTTTTGCAAAGGATATACGCTTCCTACCATGGAAGCTTCTTGACCGGACACCGGTGCATAGAAACCAAGGCGGCCTTGACGGCCCAGGTTGATTGCGCGATCATCCCATGTACGTGTAAATACCATACGGTACATGATTTCTTTCAATTGTTCGTCAGTCAGATCCGGAACCATATCCGGGTTAACAATTTCTCCTTCCGGAGACAAGACGGACAACGGTTGAATCTCTTCCGTCTGAACTTCAAATGGGAACTTGCTCATGTTTTTCACCTCAATAAAAGTTTGAAGATTTTGTTTCGCTGTTATAGAATTATTATACACCTGTTTTAGTCGATTGGTCAAAAGAAAACGCGAAAAAAGTGAACATTTTGTTGAATTGTTGTTATAACAGCTGTTGTTAATGACTATAACAGGGTGTTACAAATTTGTGAACTCACTCACATAGTCGATACTTGTTCGCGGAACATTATATAGTAGAAAGTCAAAGATTCTTATTTCTTTCCTATAGTGAGTCCCTAATCAAGACCATCGAAATTAGTATTCACCAACATTGATAAAATTTTGCATGAGGCGGTGCTATGCATGTCAGATTCTTCAATATTCAAGAGAACCATTGTAAAACACGACATTCCAAGCAAATATCTTGAAGGAGGCAGTCGTCACGTTCGCGTCTATTTGCCGCCAGGATATCAGGAAATACTCAGTTATCCCGTTGTCTATTGTCAGGACGGAGAAGATTTCTTTAATTTTGGTCGTATTGCGACACACGCGAATCAGCTCATTATCGAAGGTGACATGGAGCCATTCATCATCGTTGGAGTTGATGTGAATAAGAAAATCCGTACTTCTGAGTATTCCCCGGATGGAGAACGATTTGAATCCTATACTCGCGCCTTTGCAGAAGAGATTGTACCTGCAATTGAGCGAATGTATCCAGTACGCACCGATTGGACAGAAATCACGCTCGCAGGTGATTCACTCGGTGGCACTGTTTCCCTACATCTAGCGCTAAAATATCCTGACAAATTCCGTCAGGTAATCTCCTTGTCCGGCGCCTACTACCCATACTCGCAGCAGCTTATCGCGCAGGAGCAGGATCTATCATGGCTGCATCTCTTTATGATCGTCGGTCTGCAAGAGACTGCGTTCACAACCGATACAGGGACTTATAATTTTGTTGAATTAAATCGGGATACACACAAGCTGTTTACGGATCGAAATGCTCATGTTCTCTATGGTGAGCATGAAGGGCATCATTTGTGGGGATTCTGGCAAAAACACGTCCCAGATGCTCTTCGTCATTTTCTTGACTAGCTGCTTGTCCATTTCCATATGAGCATACAAGCATTGATGAGGAACACCCCTATTAAACATAAAAAAAGTAGTGGCATACAAGGATGTATGTCACTACTTTTCATCAAACCCATAAATTTTTTATGACATCAAAGGATGTTTCTCTTTAATCCGCTCTAACAATCGTACACACCCTGCTTGAACTAAACGATATACTTCTTCAAAATTGCCTGTATAGTACGGATCAGGCACCTCTTCCAGGTTCTCTTCAGGAAGCAAAGTCATAAATCGCAGAACTTCAGATGTTCTGTTGTCCGAGCCTTCCCACGCCAGCACATTTTGTTCGTTGCTCGGATCCATACATACGATGTACGTATAGGTTTGAAAATCTGTCGGATGAAGCTGTCGTGCTCTCATCCCTTCATAAGTAATCCCGTGTTCGTCCAATAGCTTGCGAGTTCCTTCATGCGGAGGATGACCTATATGCCAATCTCCTGTACCTGCTGAATCCACCTGAATCACCTGATCTAAGCCTGCTTGCTCCACTTGCTCACGGAATACAGCTTCAGCCATAGGAGAACGGCATATATTTCCCAGGCATACGAACAACACGTTCACCTTCGTACTTTCAGCCACGTAACATTCCTCCCTTTTCTATATACCATAGCTTCTTGCCTTACTTAGTGTTTCATTATGTAAGGTGTATATCCTGTTAAGATTCACTTATTGTATCGGCAGTCTTTATTTATTGCAAATGGATATATTTATTTGGTTCCCCATTCAAATTTCGATATAATGGGAGGGATTCAACTTGTCATCATACTCATTGCGATATAAAGGAAGGTCATAACGTTGTCAAACGATCAACAGGTTACTTCAACACCCGCTCATATTGCCATTGTAGCGGGTGGAACCATTTCCGAGAAAATAGCAGACCAGATTCGTACGATGGATTACATCATCGGCGCTGATCGAGGAGCTCTCTATCTGGTACAGCACAACATTATTCCCGATCAGGCCTTAGGAGATTTCGACTCCGTAACAGAGGATGAACGGGAGCATATCCGCGCTTCGAGCCGGAAATACATGGATTGTGACGCCGTCGATAAAAATTATACCGACACCGAACTTGCTTTCAATCATGCTCTCGCAATGAAACCAACGCAAATTACGCTATTCGGCGTAACCGGCACGAGACTTGATCATACGCTGTCTAATATTCATTTATTGCGCAAAGCCGTCGATGAAGGAATTAAGTGTCAAATCGTTGACGAACACAATATCATTATGCTAACGAATTCGAGTGTTACATTACAGACGAATTCCTTCCCGTATGTATCATTGCTGCCACTGAGCTCAACAGTAACTGGTATTACGTTAACTGGATTTAAGTACCCGCTTTATGATGCAACCCTGCAGATTGGACAATCCCTAGGAATAAGCAACGAATGGGATGACGGTGATACTGCTTCGGTTCGTGTGCGAGAAGGCTACCTCTTAATTATTTGCAGTCGCGATTAATATAAAGTGGATTTCAATCTCTGTCAAAGTGTCATTCGTAAAAGGAATACGCCATTCAATCGTTCAATGATGTAACTACCTGCGAACGTTCGAATGGCGTATTTTTTATTTGTAAATAATCTTTACATCACCGCTTACAACAACAGCATACCTAGCATGGCTGACAGCAGAACGGTAATCCAGGGCGATTGCCTCCATACAATTAGTGATAATATACCAATTAGCACGATACACATGTGAATCGGACTCGTTACCGATGTTGTGAGGACAGGATCGTAAAGTGCTGCAAGCAGCAACCCTACAACAGCGGCATTGATCCCTTGAAAAGCTGCCCGAACACTTCTCCATTGCCGAACATGCGACATATAAGGGAGTATTGCCCCCATTAGCAGGTAAGAAGGGAGAAAAATAAATAAAGTAGCAACGATGGCAAGAACGATTCCAAATCCACCTGAATGAATAGAAGCACCTACAAATGCTGCAAATGTAAACAAAGGCCCTGGTACTGCTTGTGCTGCCCCATACCCTGCGAGCAGTGAAGAATCATCCAGCAACCCTGCCGTCATCAGTTCATGCTTCAGTACAGGAAGAACAACATGTCCGCCACCGAACACCGCTGACCCGGTACGATACATGATTTCCATAAGCTGTGTCACTACACTTGGTATATAATACGCCAGCATTGGCAACCCGATAAGCAGTCCGAAAAATAACAGAGTCATCCATTTTGCAAATGTACGTGAAATGTTTGACTTCCCTTCTTCAATACACTCATATTGGTTTTGATTGGTCCTGATCGCTGGTTCGCTATTTTCCGCCCGATTTCGGAATAGGACGACACCTGCAGCAAGTGCCCCCCCCATAATAAGGAGCTGTCCGTAAACGCCGATAAGAAGAAGGGATAGGATTGCGGCAACAATTGCGATCGTTCTTCGAAGCGCGTCAGGTGTCAATTGTTTATTCATTCCCCATAACGCCTGAATAATAATCGGAACTGCCGCAAGCTTCAATCCTTGCAGCCACCCAGGATCTTGATTGGGCAGCCAACTAATTCCGAAGGCAAATAAGGCAAGCAGACAAGCAGACGGCAGCGTAAAGCCCAACCACGCCATCGCCCCTCCAAGCCATCCAGCTCTCTTCATACCTATTCCAATTCCAAGTTGGCTGCTGGATGGGCCGGGAAGCATTTGACTAATCGCCTGCAATTCAGCAAACTGCTGATCGTCTAACCATTTCAACTGCTGTACATAGGTTTTATGAAAGTAGCCTATATGCGCAGCCGGCCCTCCAAAAGAAGTCAATCCTAGCCGCAATGCGGTCACAAATGTTTCTCTAACTCCATGCCAATAGGTTCTCATCCGATTCCTGTTACTCCTCTTCTATTTCGCACGAATATATCTTCATTGTTCCTTCATTTCTTATATGATGAGGTACCATCCGAATTGAAGCAATAGATTTACATAATCTTATTATTGTGCAAACTGCGTTTAAATTTGTGAATCAGAAGCAGCCCCAGCAAATTTACAGTAAAATAAACAACCGCCCTGCTGTTTTCAGGACGGCTCATTAAAACGTCGCTTTGCGATATGTATTACAGCAAAGACCCCTATTAAGTTGAAATAGCATTAGGGACATGATTTCAAAAAATATCCTTGTTTGGCCGCATCAGCTGCTGAATGATAGGATTCCAAAGCATTCGATGGAGCGCATTTTTCGGGGAATGCATACTTAATGCCATTCATGATTACGCCATGATAATTGTTTCTCTTAAGCAGCCGTGAGCCGCCGAGAGCATAATGATTATACGAAGAATAGCCTAAAGGCAAACCTTGTATGAAGGCCATAACACCCACGTCGTTGATGGTATTATGCCATTCTTCATCTGAAATGGAAGGCAAGGTGAACGTATAGGAGACACCATTTCGTAAAGCCCGTTCGTTGTGTTCATTGATGGTGTTGGCCAGCGCTTGTTGAATGGTATCTACGATTGTCGTACGTCTTACCGCATCAAATAACTGATCATCCTGTAGTATCGGAACATCTGCAGCCGTGCTTTTTAACTCCCGTTGATATCCTGCAAGCCAGCTCCCCGATGATGGACGATACACGGTAATATAATCATCTAACGTAAATCCGATCACATTTCCACCTTGATCCATAAACCCATAAGGCAACTTCGGCTTCCATACATGCTGCATCTGGGATTCACCATTTTGGCCGATATATTCATCCTCAGCATACATATCAACACCATCATAGCCAATGATTGCAATCACCGGAATATATCGCTTCAATTCATCCTGCTCTTTCTCCTCATTCCATAAACCAAAGTTAAGAAATAACGTCATAAAGAATGAATTAATCGCATCATTACGACGCAGTTCCAGCCGCTTCTGTGACTCATATCCTTCCTCCGTTTCCTTCCACACAGCAGATATCTGCAGTGTACGGGCTGCATCATCAACGGCTTGATTCATAGCGTCATTATACTTTAGTTCAAGCTGCAGCTTGCTCGCTTCCTCTCTTGCTTGTAGCTTATTCACCCAAAACAAAGGGAAACAGATCAGAACAAAGAGTATTGAAAATTTAACTACTTTCATTTCGAACCATTCCTCCGACAGGAATACGAATCCGTTCATTTGGGCCAAATGAGCCTGTCAGCCAGTCCAAAATCATGGCCGCACGTGTTCGATTCGTATTGCTTACGGACACATAGAAATAATCTCCAATGCTCAGCTTATACGTACGGGACGGAGATTCAACAGATTGTCCATCTCCCGGAAACAGCTTTTCCATCAGCATCACTTTATTGTTTAGTTGGTAACGGATTAGAAAGTCCCCAGTAAATGTATTGACTTGAACGGGATCCCTATAGATCGGATCATACTTTTTCACATAATGCTCAACAACCACATCATATACATTACCCGTCTTCTCCATTTCCGCCATAAAATCATTCCACATGACAGGAGTGATTACTCCCTTATCCCTTACGGCATCTGAGAATGTAGATGCACTTCGCTGCACATACATCGCAGCTAGGTCATCCTGCCGCTGATATGATTCTAATATCGGGTAAAGAAAGAGCAGCAGCACTCCTATCATCACACCAAGCAGCTTAACCACTGCATTGCCCAATCCGCTACCTCCTACCTGAAGATCATTTTACGGATGTCGCCATCTTCATTTCGTTCGATATGAAGATGATATTGTTTCGTTCGTGATATCGAATTGAACTGAATATCCTCAAGGAGGATTGTAGATTTGACGCTCATGCCTTCAACCTCAAGCTCAACATTCTCCCTTAACTGACTGATAAATAGAATGACATCAGCTCCCGTTAATGGCTTAGATCGTATAGGCTCCATCGTAGATCGAACATTCCGATCCTTCACTTGATTGGCATGATCTACTTGTCGAATCGTATAGGACGTACTTCCAATGAGTTGTAAGGCCCCCGTCAATGCGACCAAAAACAGTATCGATGCTACTGCTAGTTCAGCTATTCGACTCGCATTATGCATACTGCCTCCCTTTTCAAGCACTGATGTCAAAATATAAGTTTCCCAAAATTCCACAGTGGAGATATGTATATAAGAAAACTCAGGGTGACACCCCAAATCCTACTGCTGTTCAAATACAATCCCTCTTGTAACGTTGCTGGAGTCCACGATTAGCTTTGCTTTAAACTTTCCGCTAGGATTCACGTAGTTATCAGATGATTCATTCAATGCCAAATCTATACTGTCATTTCGATTGTTCCCCGCAATCTCACCGTTCGGCAGCACGTAATATCCATAATGATTTCCATCCGATTTTCCTGCACGATTTTTACCAGTTACAACACGAATCCCGAATTGATCTTGCTTGAAAAATTTACGTATTGCATTAATGACCTGAGAACCGCTAACCGAGGTATTATCATAAACCGTAAATGATGCCTTGCTTAACTCTGTCTGGATCGATGAAAATTCATTTTGAGCCGTTTTTGTCGCTTCCTGCGCACTAACGAACAACAACACAACAATCGTAATTAGCGCAATGGTAAGAAAAATTCCTGCTGCCACCTTCAATGCAGATTGGGCATTATTCATACTTTTAACACTCCTTTGTTATAGAGATTGGATTTGTTCAAAGGAAGAACGCATTTGCTCTGCGCTCATCCATACAAGGGGTACCACGAGATACAAAAAAATTAAGGTATACATCGGAGCGAACCCCAGCCACCTTCCCCAGCCTGCTTTGGCTTCGATACTTGTCTCATAATGCTGTCTAAGCATATCCTGTTCATAGAACCAGTCTTGCTCTGCATCATCGAACGCCTCATTAAGCGGAATATGATTGTGGGCTAGCTCCAGCTTGTCCACAAGCCTGACGAAGTCTGGATATGGCGCATGGATTCGCAGTTGTTGAAGCGCATGATCCGTACCGCTCTCCCAATTAAGCAGACATATTTGTAAAGGGCGACGGAACAAAATCGTGCAGCGACTCATCCACTCCACCATCGATTCTGCCGTCATCCGCTCGAAAGCACGCAGCAGCATGCAAAGAGACTGCATTTGACTGATCTCTGTACGCATATCCAAATGTCGAATCCGAATACGGATCCGCAGAATCATAACAAATGCATAATATGCACCCCACCCAACGGTGAATGGAAGCAGAACTTCCCACCATGAAACTCTCATCTCACGATGATAAATAGCAAGTGGTACGAGCGACTTCGTCGATTGTTCGATTCGTTGATAGCTCCAGTCTGGGTGTTCCTTCAAGATCGCAGTTTTCAGAGCGAGTTGAAGTCCGTGATTGTCTGTCTCTGGGTTGGAACTTAGTATCCATTGCTTAGTTAACTCCATACTTAGTCCCGCTTCTAGCGATTTGGTATTCAGCTGATTCCATATCCATTGCGTAGATCCCAAGTGCAATGAAACAATTAACACAAAGCAGATTCCACAAGTTACGATCGCTTGTATGAAGCGATGGCCATAGAAATGCCCTAAGGTCATCGATTCGTTTGCTTCATGTAATAAGCGCTGAGCACGCTTCAGCGACTCGATCTGCCTACTGTTCACCCAGACATCCAGTAATCTTCGAATGATTCGCTGCTCCAGCAATCTTCTGATCCACCCAGTGCGCTGTGATTGATTCTCAGCCATCGCGCTTCTCCAATGAAGCTGTTGTAATATGCGATGGCACATCAAGACGGAACAGAAAACTGTTAGTTGCAGACACCAACCAAGCTTCGAATGATAAAACAATTCCATAGATGGAAAATAGGTCGTCGCCCACCTTTCCAGTGGATCTGTGAATAGAACGGGAATAACGGCAATTGCTTTTAATCCCCCAAGCAGATAATCGAGTCGTGCACGCATAACGAGCTCTGTTTGCATTTCACGAACAATCATGGCAAGTCCCTTCAAATAGGAAGAACCATCTGTTCCCTTCGGATCACCATACTCAGCTACCAACTTGGATAAGCCTCCAAGCATCTTATAATAACGATTCGGAGCTGCCTCCTCATAAGCAGCCATAGCGGAATCGGAATCGGGATCGCTAATCAACTTCGCAATACGCTGTAAATGTGGTGCGAGCATCGGATGCGAGCATTCAATCGTATCTTCTAGTGCAGCATCCACCATCTTGTACCGATGATAGGCATGTCTCATATGCCCAATCGACATGGATGATAAATGAAGAAGCTTCACTTCGGCACGTGTGATCATAACGTCACGATATAGACTTTCCACCACACTAAGTACAACAATAAGCATGATCCATGACAGCAGATTTTGATCGAAGGAGACGAATATTGAGAGCGCAATGAGAATCGCTATTCCACTCCCTAGCAGTATGGAGGCTGTTCGCTCACGCAATAGCCACTCGTCATAACTGTATAACGGTGCAAGCTGTTGGCGGAGTGACGCCGTCTTCTTTTTTAGCATAGGAACTCTCAAGCTCCAACGATAGACATCCCTCAGCAGTTTTTTATACAATTGTGTGAGAGCCTTAACTCCATTCTGATGTCCATGGGTACGTACCCTATTCTCAGCAATCCCAGTCGACATTAACTTTCTAGACAACATCCATAACATGAAAGAGACAGCTATTGCCCCGCTTGCAATCCATAGTAATAAGCTGCTAGCTAGCAACCGAATATCCTCCCTCCTGAGCAAGCCAATCGCGGAATCGTTGCTTATCCTCAGCAATCATTTCGGCTTCCATCGCTTCTCTCTGGTTCACGGATATCGGGTTCACGAGGTAATATCGGCCTTGATGATATTCGATAATATTTCGGTAAGTGAAGGTTCGAGTTCGCATCATATGTCGGTGCACACGCTTCGAGGATTCGATATAGCGATCCCATGTCATGTTCGCATCACTTTGTGTGTCAATCATTTCTTCGCCTTCGTTATGATTAAGAAGTGGAATACATTCTGTAATGCGCTCAATATATCGTTTGCCCTCGGCATCCCGAGAGAGATGAACATCGAAGTGAATCACTTGGCTTACCTGCTGCTCGGCTATCGACTCATTACGGAACATTCCCGTCTTAACCAACGAGTTCCGAAGCGACAGCACCAAATCAGGAAATGTCTTGGCATGATGCGTGAAGACGGTGAACAGGCTCGCGACTTGAGCCATCTGTACCATCCAAGCTGCAACCGGATCCGTTGCCACCTCACCTAAAATATGCACAGTTCCGTCTGTCTTCTTCTGTACGTCCAAACCAGCCTGCCCCGCTATGCGCTCTGTCTCTCGGAGCGTAAGGATATTCCTGTTGGGATATAACTTACGAAGATTCAGTTCAAATGCCTGTTCCTGTACTCGAAGCGGATAGAACGCATAAATCGATTGAATTAATGCCATTAACAGAGTCGTCTTCCCCGATCCTTGCGCACCTGTGATGGCGGTCACTCTCGCCCCTCGCATTAAGAAATGAAGCAATTCAGTAGGAAGCTCAGCGTTCTTGTCTCGTATGAGCTGCTGAAGTGTTACAACCTGCGTATCAAACTTACGAACAAAGAATGACCAAGATTCTGCAAATGGCGGACGCAGCACAACGACACGCGACCCGTCCTTCATATGATTGATCCGATAGCCGTCCGCTTCCGTTAATGATCCGGGTGTCTGGTATTTATATATGTTGTGGCATACCCGCCGCAGTTCAGCTTCCGATCCAAATGATAGGAAGGAGAGTTGAATCGACTTACCCTTATAAAAGATCCACACACTATCACATGCCCGCTGTAGGCCGCCAGCAACTAAATCTCCTTGATTCTTTGCCGGTGAAGCTTTGTTTGGACTCTGCCAGTCCCCTCTTGTCATAGCATCATCTGGTATACCACTCACACCACCTGAGACACCATCTATCCGCATGTCGCGTATCTCATCAATAACAGAGAATCCCTTATAACGTTGATACAACCGCTGTGCGATTATCCAGATCCGATCCTCCCAACTGAATTGAAGCCTTTCTAACCGATATGCTGCATCGATATCTTCCTCCGTAATTACATCGTGCATTTGATGAACACCCTGTGCCATCGGTATGCGTTTACGCTCACTCCAGCCATATTTATCGATTAACCTATGCAAGGCATCGAAGCTGTACCGCTTTTTAAAGGCATACAGTAATAGATCAAATTTGTCTTGTGAAGTTAAAAGCTCGGGTCGATCTATCGGTAATAACTGTTCGGAATTTCCTTTGCTGAGCTTAATTTGCTCTTTGAGCATATCCACAATCCATTCCTTAATGTACTCTTTATCCGCGACATCCCCACTGCAGCATGTACGGAGAGTTTTGCGGAGAGAAACACGCCGATTCATTTCACGAGAATATTCTTCTTCATTACGGTACAAATCCAGCGGCAGATCACTCGTCCATGCAAGAAACGTATCCTTCACTGTTTGATCCAGCAAGTCCCATGTCCATTCATCCTTAGTAGGATAAGAGGTGTGTCTGTTAGGGTTACGGAACAAGCGCCAACAAACGAACATCGCTAGGAGCAGAACCGAAACACCCAAAATTGAGGATCCTACATAACCCCAAATTGACATCCACTATCCACCTGCCTTTCTCCCTTGATGATAGCCGGACTCTTCCAGAATATATTTACTCAGCTTCATATTCTCTAAAATGAATGGGCAGCGTTTCCCTCGTTCATGGCGCTGAGATTGGCGCAAATACCAGTCCATCACCATTCTATCGTCTGCAGCATTGCGGTAAGCTGCTGCATACGGCATTGTGAAAAAGGGCTGGTGGAGCGAATACATACGTTTTACGTTCATAGGATTTACCTTAACATCCGCATCATACTGTCCTATCACGAATGCATCTGCGCTTTCTCCTGCTTTCTCCATTGAGATATGGATCTCAGACCGGTTCTGCGGCAACACTGCGATGGTACCTTGCATATTCATTTTGCCAATGAGTTTCAGAGCGGTTATATCCTGCTCATTCATATCCCACAGCACAAGATCATATCGTTTGCTCACTAGCTTCTGCACATGAAGCAGAAGCTGCTCATGCAGTGTATCTCCCATCTCCTCTGAGTCATAACCAGGGAGAATATCTAATCGACTCATCACACTTATCATATAGGAGGAGATCGATTCTTCCTCAACTTGATGGTGACGAAGCATGCGTGCAAGAGCACTCCAGCCGTTCGGAGTTATTAGCCGCCCGCCTGCTCCTGCCTGGCGCATAACATCAAGAGTGGGAGGAAATAGCTTCTCAACTCCTTCCCCTCTTCCTTTGACATGTATGAGCAGCACTCTCATCCGATAGTGCCAAGCGAGACTAATTGCCGTACACGCAGCAACTGTTGTTCCTCCAGCCATTCCTCTTCCGATTGACGAAATCATCCAATGTTTACAGAGCGACATGTTTCATTCGTCCCTTCTTAGGTGTTCTTAAACACTGCTTCCAAGCCCGTTCTGTCAGTTTACCGGTGAAATGCTCTGTAAGGATGCGCCAAGCACGCTTCGTAGCACGTGGATAGTTGGATGCGTGCAATTGACCATCCTGAATATCTGACATGCGTGCAGTCCAATTACGCTCATCTTCTTCAATAGCGATACATTCTCGAGCCCACCGGTGCTCAAATACGGAATAATACCATTCGATCATAAACGCAAACTCATCCTCCGGCATGAGCGAACGCAGGATCATGGGCACGAATTCAAGCTCCTCATCTCCGTCGTATTGCTGCTGGAATGCTTGCAGCCATTCTCTGTTCTTCTGCAATGAAAAGCGTTCCATCGTCTGCACAAGCAAGCGAGTGTCGATCTGCTTCCATTGTTCAGCATTACAAAACAATGCGCGATCCGTGTCAATAATGATATGGTCGTAGCCTTCAACACTGCTGCCATGCCGTTCAAGCAACTGAATCATATCGTCCCAAGATATAGCTCCTGACAGCACATCATAACCATTCCAGTGCATAATAGGTTGCTGAGATTGCATGAACAGCCCTGTCTCAGTCCCAATCCGTCTTGTTGTTGTTGCATCAACAATAAGCACCTTCTTCTCTAATCTCGTTAGGAACGTCGCTAGCGCCACTACATGATCGCTCTTATCACAAGCGCCCACGAATATACCGATCGTCATTTTCCTAACTCCTCCTGTATATTCATCTATGTAACTACTCTTTGACAGAAATCCTCTTCGCTACTGCTTCTTTGAGCTCGGTATCGCTTCTGAGAAAATAGAGCTGACCTCTTCCCCTGTCGATACCTCTCCCGTCGATTCTTTATTCAGATTGTCCCGGTTCAGTATCTTATCTTGGTGATTCTCGGCATCATGAGTAATAGTGCTCCCCTTCTTAGCGATCCCTTGCTCACCATTCTTCGGATTTGGCTGTTTGCGAGTATCGTTATCTTGTTGGACTACACCCGTCTCCCGTTGATTTTCATTAGATGACAGATCCGTGGACTGCACGGAATTAGAACCAGGCTGTCCAACAAATGGTGAATTACGAATAGGTGCCCCAGCTCTGCCGGTTAAAGGTGAGTATCCTGAAACTTCAGCCGAACCCTCTCCATGCGTAGAAACATAGCTTACATTTGTTCGGTTCCCCTCCATGTTGTTCCAACCATCTGCTAGACTCTTGTTGGCACTCTGTCGTTCCCATTCCTTCTCCATCCGTGATCGAACCAATCGTGTCTGTATCTGCCTTCTTTACAATACTCGGATCCGCCTCAATCAACTTCAACACTTGTTCATTGGCCGGATAATTTGGCACCGCTTCATTTTGTATTTGAGGTTCAATGTATCGCAGCGCATAGATTTGTCCACCATTAACAAAAGCATCGACACAAGCACTTGAGAACAGCAGCCTTTCTTGTTCGTCCATATGTGCCCAAACGGTCGGATATTGCATGCTCTTAATCTCTTTCTTGCTAAGGATGATATAGTCTTGACCATTCGGAAAGCGGATTCGTACGTCAATCATATCCTTCTCTTGCAGTCGTAAAGGAAGCTGAATAACCGCTGTCTCCACCCAGCGCAAATCATCAGACATCTTCCCATCTTCATATAGCATTGTAGATATCACGGGTGTTCGGGGAACCGTGTCAATCTTCAATACTTTCCCGATAATTTGATCAGGATGATTCAACGCCTGTTTCGGGGCTAGGTCTGACGACATCTCAATCTTGGCAATATCATCGGATCGAATGCGCTTGCCTGCAAGAAGTGGCTGATTGAAAACCCAGACGCTTGTTCGTTTTTGCAGTTCAGCATCTGCAAGCTTGCGCAGCTTGGCAATCTCATCTTCATAATGCGCTGCTGCCTTACGCTGTGCCGCATCATTCTGGCCAATTGCCCAATAGTGATACCCTCCTACAAGCAGCCCAGCTACCGCTGCTCCTCCTACCGACGCCGCAATCATCTGCTTGGTCTTCCTCGTCCATCTTCTCAACTTCTTCTCTCTCCTCTCTCTGTTCTATTCCGACTCATCCATCGCCGCAAATGATAGATAAGCCCTCCCCGTTGTATCGGACCAACTAATTGTTCCACCCAACGGGCTGTATTGTCCGAACATGCGAACGGATCTGCTTGAATCGGAATGTAGGAGGTAACCTTTGCTCCTCGGCCTTTCACTGTTCCACCAGGATAAGAACGATTCGAATAAGGAATGCCTAGTACCCAACGATGGAACCCTCTTCGCTCAAACTCCCCAACGATTGTTGTACAATCACTCTTTCTCCACGGAGCCAGGCTTCCCACGAGCACAGGGACATGAGCCCTCATGAATTCATCCATTCGTTCTCCATGATCATCACAACCAAGGTCTAACACAATATAGTCATAGAATCCGAGCAAGGGTGGCATTGGATTCGCACCATACTTCCATTCCATGCAATCCACTCCAAACAATTTGAACACATCCCCATCAGCTAAATACAGCTCCTCTTCACCCTCATATTCCTGAGCCAATAATGGAACAAGAGATGGATCTTTAACATTAGCATCGATATATAGCGTCTTCCGCCCCTTCTTCGCAAGCATGGCGGCACACATGAGCGCTGATTGTGTAGTTCCAAGTCCTGAAGCAGCACCCAGAAAAGCAATCACCACCCCTGCATTCGAAGCTTGCCATGTCTTGACCTCATCACGGTTAACTCCTTGGTTTTCAGAATGTCCTGAATAGTAACGTCGTAGATGATCAATTAGTTCATCAGCAGTTTGATAGCGTTCTTCAGGCCGCTTTGCGAGTAATCGTGTCAGTACCGAAAAAACGCTCTCTGGCACATCTTCTGCCAGCATGGATGCGGTTAGCGGACGCTCTCCCTTCCATATGCCGCCGGTCAACATATGACTAATGAGTGCACCTACCCCATATAGATCTGTTCTTGCATCGGTCTGTTGTCCCCGATATTGCTCCGGAGCAGCAAAGCCTACTGTACCAAGCTTAACCGTATCTTGATTAGATAAAGGATTCACATTCCTTGCGATTCCAAAATCAATAAGTTTCACCTGGCCATCCTTCGCCAGCATAATATTAGATGGCTTTACATCTCGGAATACAACGGGCGGATTCTGCCGGTGCAAATAGGCAAGCGCTTCACATACCGGAATGACAATATGCATCGTCTCTTCAAAACTTAGAGGCTTCATGCGTAGCCAATCTGCTATCGTGTGCCCTTCAATATACTCCATCACCAGATATGCTCTGCCGCTGGCATCAGGTGGATAGAAATCCACAATAAGCGGAAGATGTGGATGTCGAAGCGATGTTAAAATAGATGCTTCATGAACAAGCTGTCTCACATCTTGCGCCACTGGTCTTGATTCCTTAATCGCCCACTGCTTGCCGATCAATCGCTCGTCATTGGCTAAATATACAACGCTCATTCCCCCTGTTCCGAGCAACCGAACGATTCGATATCTGTCTTGCAATAAGTGTCCAGCCTGCAAATGGTTCGTTATGGAATGCGCCACAATTCTCCCTCCAGGCGACAAAAAAAGCACCCTGATTGCAAACCTATCGGTTTGGAACAATCAGGGTGCTTCCCTTCGCTCATATTCATTTGTTGTTATTTTATGCCATTCGGAAGTATATGTCCAGTCTTTTTTCTAAAGAATAGTAAACTTCCCAAACAGGCAATGCCAGTACACCGCAGCATACGCTACATCTTCATCATGTACAGAGTGATTTCATCGCGATTATGGAACAATTGTTTCGCGCGAATAATGTGAAGATGCTCAAGGAACATTTCCTTCACTTCCCGTATCGTCTGCAGCGGTTTTTTGTGCATCAGCTTTACAGTCACAATGACAGTACCGCCTTGCATAACCGAATCCAATAAGCCAATAACAAGCTGCGCTGTAACTTTAGGGCTCCAGCTCATGTCGCATACGAGCAAATCGAATTCTCCAGGTTCCAAAGCCACGTCCCCTGCATTGCTCTTATAGTAAGTCAAGTTCGGATGATCAATCAGGCTCGGATGCATTGCAGCAGGATCGACTGCAGTAACTTGCACACCTCGCTCCAGAAGAAGACTTGTCCAACCTCCTGGCGCAGCTCCAATATCAAGGGCATTCCGATAAGCCGTAAAGTCCAAACCGAAAGTCCGTTCCGCCTCAAGAAGTTTGAACTTTGCTCGAGATACCTGCCCCTCTTCCCTGCGGAAGCGTACCGTACCTCCTGGCCAATCTGAACCTGCTTCAGCTGTTGTCATGAGGCCTGCATAACCAACGCCATCATGAATAAATAAGGATACAATTCGCTCGGGATCTTGGATCGCGACAGACGCTCCAGTACGCTCAACAGCAGTACGCAGCGCATCTCGAAGTTCCTTGTCGAGTGAATCACCCGATGCGCTGGAACGAACATGGACGCCTAGTCGCATGCCCTCTATAGAACCTTCTAGATCATGAATCAAATGAGTAAGCAAACTGTCAAATGATTGAACTGTGTCAGTCTGCAATGCTTGAATATCGAATGCAATGTCAACCGGTTGCAAATAGCGAATGAACATCGTCGGCTCAGACTCCATCGCTTGGAATACTTCGTTGCGATCAACAGGCAATTCCATTAGTGCAATTTCACCAGAAACCATCATTCGACTCTTCAACTGACCGAACCTTCTTCGCCACTCTTCCTGCGCGTAGGCAATATAGCCATGATTGGACGTGACGATCCAGTGTGATCCATATTCATAATTTGTGTCTAATTGTAGCGGATGTAATAATTCCAAGCAGTGCAACCTCCAAATGCTAAGCAACTTAACTTGCTTCAGCTGTTTCCATTTCATTATGTTAACCAATTGCAATCTATTTACGTCATTAATTATCTGCCGAAACTACACGGTTCGGAACATTTCCTTGCTTAAGACAATCAACACGAGACACCCAATCAGGTGTACCAGATCATTCTGCGTCCGGCCATTGACCAGCATAATCCTTGCATGAAGAACAGCCCTATAAAGAACATTCAAATATTCTCTACTGAATGATTGAGTTACGAGCTACTCCTTGCTCACATTAGGATTAAATTTATGAAGAGGTCTCCTCTTCTCTCCTAGGATTCAAACGTTCATAAATGTGAGATACAGAATGAAAGGCATATATCTTGTCAACGCTGCCCATGCCTTCTCGATGATCCCATACAAGCAGACAAGGGACACTTTCAATTCGTAATGCGTTCACCCATACAGGGATAGAGCTAACATTGACCGCTGCGATTTCCAACTTCGGATTCGTTACTTCTACAATGTTCAGCATGCGCGATGCTAACTGGCAAGTCCCACAAAAAGGACTATGTATGAATACTGCATCCCATTGCCTAAAAAACAGCTCTACAGCAGACAAGCTCTGTGATTGTACCTGTGCTGCCTTCAGCTGCATTTCCGAAATTTCAATCATACCTTATTTCCTCGTATCCGCATCAGCAAAGACTCTGGCATCGGCCCATTAATCAGTTCAACATGCTCAGGCTTATTCGCATAGAGCATCTCGAACATTCGCTTTCTACCAATCATACTCGACGTATGCAAATAAATCGCAGTCTGCGGATATAAGCCACTTACAACCATTTCTCGAACTAGTTCCGTTCCCGTTCGCTCATCTTCACCCAAATCATGATCCAAGGACAGGATCCCCACTTGTTCATGTTCCAATAGCAGAAGGCACTCTTCCGCATTGCGAGCAAGCACGAAGCCTTCTGGACAGCGACGGTAATCATCCAAGTACACATGTATCATCATTATCACTTCCTTACCTATCTGATGCCCATTGATAACAAGCAGCAGCATAACTACCGTACAATGATTGGCCTACTGCAAAATATCCTGGATAAGCTTCCATTCCCGCATATGCCCTCCAGAAGCATCGCCCGGCGTCTCCAGCACGAACATACTTCGTTTCAATTCCTTCGCTCTGAGGAGCTCCGTAAATCCGTCAATTCCAATATACCCTTGCCCCAAATTTGCATGACGATCTTGCTTGGAACGATAGGGCTCGCGAGAGTCATTCAAATGAACTGCATGCACATGTTTCCAAAAGTCATGACGGTTCCCCGCCATGAGAAGTTCACTCGTTGCAGAGGGGTTCCACAAGCCACTTGCGTACGCATGACAGGTATCGAAGCAAAAACCGATCTTATCGGGATATTGACTGAATTGCCGGATACTCACCAATTCTTCCAACGTAGCACCTAACCCACCGTGATTCCCGGCCTGATTCTCAATCAGCAGCTTAGCTCGACCATTCCATACGGAAAGAACAGTGTTCAGTGTAACAATAATATTTTCGTAGCAACTCAGCTTCTCCGCATCTGTGGCGGGTGTACTTGAGATCCCCTTATACGAACCAAAATGTACGACAATCCCTACCGCTCCACAAGCCTCTGCAATCATAAGATCGTTCAGTAATGACTGAACCGTAAGCTGAAACTTCTCAGGTGAACGGCTTGCATCCACAGCTAAATTTGTCGGATATGGCGTATGAGCAATGGACTGGATGCCATGCTCTGAACAGATTTCACGTGCAGTCTGAGCATCGGCCTCATATCCGCTTTTGATCGATAAACCTCGCGGATTTTTGCTAAAAAACTGATAACTTCGAACTCCTGCTTCCTGCTGCAGTTGAACTGCCAATCGCGCTGCGTGTGCATATCCTCCCCGTAATGGCAAATGACAACCAAATGCGCGCGCAGCATGGCGGGATTCATTCTTGTTCGGAGCCATCCGCTGCAGGATCAATCTGGCAATGTGGACAGAAGTTCGCAGGACGACGTTGAATCATCGTGACTTCAATCGCTGTGCCGCATTTCGGACAAGGTTCTCCTGTCTTGCCATGAATGGTTATGCCCGTTGTTTCCCCTGTTTCGGGCTGGTGTTGTTGTGTCTGCGTATTCACTAAACCATCTTGCTCAATTTCAATATGCAACACATCAAGCATCGCGTAAAACACACGATTCCAATGTTCTGATTCAAGCTTCTCCGTACGTACAGTTGGGAGCAGTCCAGCAGCAAATGCGATATCATCCGCCAACTGACTTCCTATCCCAGCGATAATGTTCGGATTGGTCAATGCGGACTTCAAAGTCGTACGACGCTTAGCGAACCGCTGAGCGAAGCGCTCTGCTGTCAAATAGCGAGATAATGGGTCTGGCCCCATCTCGAGATGCATTTCCTCCACCTGCTTCGCTGTTAACCACATAATCTGGCAGCTTCGTGCACCATGAATGTACATCTGTGCATGATCGGTAGTAATTGCGAATTGTGCATGGGAGACATCAAGTTGTTGTTCTTCATCTGGTTCTATATGTCCTGATGCTCCTTGAGCAACTGCTTGAAGGGTAGAAACTGCTTCCATACGACTACCGGTTCCTACATGAAGAACAAGCCTACGGCCATCATCAAGATGCAATATTAAATCTGTCCCTTTGCGTTCAATATACAGAATTTGTCTCCCAACCAAGCCATTTGTCAAGCTATGGAGATCCGTATTCAACCAAGATTCACGCTGTACATGAAGGCTGCGAATGCGTTCTCCAGTAATCAACTGATCCAGCTGTTTGCGGTAGCGTTCCATTTCTGGAATTTCCGGCACCTTGCATCTTCCTTCCTAATCACATTCATGATCGCCATGTATTTTATGTTATTAATTAAATCATTCACATTTCAAGATATACATTATAGCATTTCCTTAATGAACCATTCACGTACTTGCTTCATGTTATGAAACACCATGTTTGGCTCCACACCGGCACGAGCACAAAATGAAACATAATTGTCAGGCGTCGTTACTCCTGTATAGGTAAGTGCTGTGCGGCATCCTGCATTCGCTCCGGCAAGAATATCAGTCATCATGTTGTCTCCAATAACGATAACGTCCTGTGCCGTACACCCAAGCCTATTCATAGCTTCATCCATAATAATTTCACTTGGTTTCCCGATAATAATAGGTTCCACACTAGAAGCGGATTGGAGAGCGGCACCTATTGTACCTGCTCCAGGGGAAAATCCACGATCTGATGGCAGCATAACATCTGGATTAGTCAAGATGGATACAGCTCCCCCACGTAGGGCACAAGCAGCTGCCTCCAATTTGGCATAAGTCAAGCTCCGATCCAAGCCCTGAACGACAACTCCAATCTCAGAATTCCACACATCATCTACTTGATCCGTCCACGATATTCCGGAATCCTCCAGCGCTTGCTGCAAGCCAAGCTCGCCTATCATGAATACCATTTTATCCGAAAATCTCTTCTGAATATACGATGCAGCCGCTTGAGCAGAGGTGAGAACATCTTGAGCACCCGCAGAAATACCAAAATGCTGCAAGTGATTGGCCACTTCTTCCGGCGTGCGCGTTGAATTGTTTGTTACGAACAGATAAGGAACTCTAAGTTGACCAAGCTCCTCTATTAGCTTGTCCGCTCCTTCAATCGGAGAAGTCCCATGATACATGGTTCCATCTAAATCGATAAGCGCATATATGCTGTTGCGCGATTTTTCTGTCATCATTTCTATACACGTTCCTTCCTTGCCTAACACATGTCTGCAGCATGCTGTGGAAAATAGCAACCTACCTGCAAGAACAATCGTTCCACCATCTAATGGGAAGTACTCATCAAATCATCGAATAGAGAATCTGAAAATCCCCCATCACATATTGGATTCAAAATCAAAACCTGTCTGGAGTCCCCCACAGATTGCTGCCCTGATATCCATAGCATCAAAGCCCATACAGTTGAATCAATGCTAGTATACGCAATTCCGAGCCAAAAGGACAGAGCCCCTTATCAAATCCAAGGGCGATTCCTATTCGCTTCCTATTGATTGTAGAGAACTCCCGCCGCTAGTGAGTGTTCCGATACATAGAACAGACGCGATGAAATAGAACAACTCCCGCTATTCCCATGTAGAGGGGCGGGAGCCATGCTTGGCGTGTTGGGATTGAATATCTTGCGCCTACATTCTGTGTGCTTCTGAACGTTTACCGCTGCTTCCGTGCTTGTGAGGCGTGAATCACTTGATCTACCAAGCGTTCTACGACAAGCCCATCTTCAAGTGTTGGAGCCAAGTTATCCCAACGTTCATCCCCGCAGTGGCGCAAAATAAAGTGATGCAGCGCAGCGAAATGACTGTCCTGGAATATGCCCATTGTTGCCTTCTCATCAGGAAGCAGTGCAAGTGATTCTGGTTCTGGTGTCGCCCCATGACGACCGCTGACTAGATGCAGCTGCGGTTTCTTATCGGTTTCCAAATCGCAAGTGATGCTGCCCTTCGTTCCGACAATGTGCACACGGAACGCATCCTCACCTAATGCAATACGGGATACTTCCACGATTCCTTGAATGCCTTGCTCTGTTACATAATTCATAAGTGCCCAATCATCTACATGAACAGCCAACCGTTCGTCCGTTCCGTTTCCTGCTCTACGGCTCTTAATAAATGTTTCGGTATTGCCATCCACACTCTTCATTTCACCAAACCAATGACGGAGTAAATCAAGTGCATGAACACCGATATCCGTAATAGCTCCTCCTCCAGATAACGAGTTGTCTACCCGCCAACTGTAAGGCCTGGCATCACTTAAATATCCTGAGCGCAAATATGCCAGTCTGCACTGAAGCACATCGCCGATAATCCCTTCTTCCAGCCATGTCTTTATCCGCATAACTGCCGGATGATAACGATAGACAAATGCAAGCTGCTGTGTCAGTGTTGAAGGGACATCCTTCAGCACTTGCGCGGTAGAAGCGGCACTTTCTGTTACTGGCTTCTCGCAATAGATGGCTTGATTATATTGAACCGCCATACGGACTTGCTCAGCATGGAGCGCATTCGGCGTGCAAATGCTAATTGCTTCCGCTCCATCGTATTGCAAAGCTTCTTCCAAGGAGGAAGTAACATGTACAAAGCCAATTTGGCGTGCCTGATCCAACGTCTGTTCAGGTCGACGGGTAACGAGTGTATTCAATACCGGTGTAACGGGAAGCTGCTTGATAATCGGCATCGTACGCAGTGCAATCATATGCGTCTTAGCGATATTGCCGAAGCCTACGATCGTAAATCCAAGTGTATTCATAGCAGATCCACCTTCCTTTTATCCAGCAACGACTAAGATGTTTCGAATAGAAGTGCCTTTGGGAAATGAAATAACTTATTTCTACATTGTAAATAACCATTTCAAGGCTGGCAAGAGCATATATAAGGCTCAACAATGCGTCGCGTCGACGTAGAGTGATGTCAGAGACTGTCGATTGCAGGCAGTGCGTGATACAAACAAGCTGCAAGCCGGACTATTTGTCAGGTTCTGCGCTTTCCCGGGAAACTTTTATGTACAATTGCCTTTCTACTCCCCTACTTTTCCCCTTCCGCTCGTTTCAGACTGCTGGATCTCAAGTCAATCACCAACGACTTGTACCATAACCTTGATGAAAAAGAAAGAAACGGATTGCTCCGTTTCTTGTAGATGAGCCAGTCATTCCTAATGTAGATTCACTTTGCATATTATTCTCAGTTGGAATGTTTCAGCTATTCAAGCTGTACGTTTCTGTTATACATAAGGAGGCTCCCAGCCTTTTTTACTCCAACCGACTTTCGTTCTAACTACTCGAAACTGCTCATCAAGCTCTACCTCAACGCCGAACGGCAGCCCTCTTCGATGCCAGAAGCGAACATCATTCCATATGATTTTGTAGCCATCGCTCCAGCGCTGTGTTCGAACGATCACTCGTTCAGCAAATCCAAGAAATGCCCGTACTCCATCTGTCGTTAGGGCCGGCTCCATAACTCGGTCGTCTATGAACATTTTGTTGTATATGCTGTGTTTCTCAAAAGTTACAGCTGACGATAACCGCAACGGCTTGCAGTGTCGTATCCAACCTGTCTCATAATGCTGTTCATACTCAACAACGTACTGCCAGCTAAGCCAAGTGACCTCTGGAACAAGTTGATAATGAAGGCCGCCTGGAAATTGCTCCTGCAATCGATGCAGGAGACGCTGGTGAACCTTCCAACGCCACACGATATACAACAGAGTCACCGCATATCCTCCGATAAATAACCATGCAGCATCTGTTCGCGTCAGCCATAACCAGCTAATAACCCCTATTAGATGAACGACAAATAAGAAAGGATCAAACAAACATAACACATCAGCATGAAGCCATCTGAGCGAAAAAGGCCTTCCAGCTTGAACTCCATATGCATTCAGCCAGTCCAAGCCAATGTGCACCATGATTGCAAGCCAAGTATACAGCAGAACAAGCGGCCATTCGTCCCCCACTTGAAATAACCATGAGATCGGCAGACCAATGACAATTGGCCATACGAACCATGCTGGAATCGCATGAGTAATGCCCCGATGGTGGCGCAAATAGGCAGCATAGCTGCGAACTCGTGTAATTGCATCAAAGTCAGGTGCATGTGAAGCAATGAGTGTGGCGGTCAAAATTGCAGAGAACAATCCCGGCTGCTCCGCAACCTGAGGGTGCAGACAAGCAGCTCCAGCCAATGAAGTCCCAAGCAGCAAATGACTCGCTGTATCCATCCATAACTCCTCCTTAGCATCACGGTTGCTGAACATACAATTGCCTAGGCAATTGCATATCCAACTAACCCAGTTATGGATAGCGTATCGAGGAACCATTAACGGTGCATTGTGGTGATATTAAGATGTTGTAACGATCATATGTTCATCAGCAAGAACGGTATTAGAAAATAATTCGCACGCCTCCTTCAGCAGTTCCTCCATCCGTTCATCATTGTATCGCGAGCTGAAATGGGTTAACGCAAGCTTCTTAACGCCTGCTGATACTGCGATTTGTGCAGCTTGCCGAGCCGTACTGTGGCCAAACTCATTTGCATTTTCACGTTTATCGTCCATGAAGGTCGCCTCATGCACAAGCAGATCAACACCTTGAGCCAACTTGATTGCATTCTCACATGGACGAGTGTCGCCGAGTATCGTCACTGACTTACCGGGAATTGGGCTTCCAAGAACAGAAGACGCTTCTACCATTTCACCAGATGGCAGCACAATATCTTGCCCTCGTTTCAGTTGACCATATAACGGCCCCGGCAGCAGATTCTTTTCCTTTAACAGATTCAAATCAAGTCTGCCTGGCCTCTCCTTCTGCTGCACTCGATAACCTAAGGATAGAACACGGTGTTCAAGAGGCAGTGCCGTAACTGCAAATTGTTCATCTTCCCAGATGACTCCTGACTCCACCTCCTGAATATGAAGCTCGTAAGGCAGATGCGTTTCACTTAATTCGAACACAGTATGTATAAATCGTTGAAGTCCCACCGGGCCAAAGACGGTGAGTGGAGAAACTCCACCTTGATAGGCACGACTGGACAATAGTCCCGGTAACCCGAAAATGTGATCCCCGTGCAAATGGGTGATAAAAATAAATTCGCACTTGCCTAGCTTTAATGGGGATTGCAGCACTTGATGCTGGGTTCCCTCCCCGCAGTCGAACATCCAGAGGGATCCGCGTTCCTCATACAGACGCAGCGCCATACTACTTACATTGCGCCTAGTTGTCGGCATACCCGCTCCTGTTCCCAAGAAGTATATATCCATACTCGTGTAATACCTCCTACTTCTGAAGTAATCAATCCAGCTAAGATTGGTGATATGTATATTTTAAACCTAGTTAACTATTTGTTGTATAAATGATTAACGTGCATAGTATGCCTCACTATGCAAAGATATAATAAGCTCCGCACGCCTACCGGCAATACGGAGCTCATTGTGTATCTGTAGATAAGAGGGTGTCCCTAATATAGACAACTTACCATTTCCGTTGATAAATCGAAAATGAATTAGAATTATGCCTTATTTATGCTTTATCCACGTTAAAGTATTGCGCTTGCGGATGAGCGAAGACCATCGCGGATACAGATGCCTCTGGCTCCATCATAAATCCTTCTGTTAAGTGGATCCCGATATCCTCAGGCTGCATGAGCTTGAATAATGGTTCTTGATCCTCAAGATTTGGACAAGCTGGATAGCCAAATGAGACTCGAATGCCTTGGTATCTAGCACCAAATCTCTCCTTCATCGTCATCGTTTCTGGATCAGGATAGCCCCATACTTCGCGCATCATATGGTGAATTCGTTCTGCCAGTCCTTCTGCAAGCTCCAACGCTACAGATTGAAGCGCATGAGAACGCAAGTATTCCCCCTTCTCCTTCCATTGATCGGCCTTGCCGCGAACATCATCCCCAGCAGTTACAACCAAGAAGCCTACATAATCCATTACTCCGCTTTCTTTCGTACGGAGGAAGTCTGCAAGACACAAGTAAGGTTCAACCTGCTGACGTGGGAAGGTAAAGGTATGCAGTACTTCCTGGACGTTGTCCGGATTGTATATATGAATAGAATCCCCTTCCGATTGAGCCGGGAAGAAACGATACATCGCGTTCGCTTTAAGCACACCTGCTTGTGATTCTTCCACTAAAATCTGATCAACGGTTTCTTTCAAATCAACAGTCTTAGGATCCCGATTCTTCAGAAGCTGTTCCACAGATCCCTTCAATCCTAAATGATGGCCAAGCAGCATCTGGAAGTTCAAATAAGGGATGACTTGAGGAATTGGAATATCTCGAAGAACATGACGCTCCAAATCCGGCGGAATGTATACTTCTGCTTCTCTTATGTCCGAGCGTACCGCACGTGTAAGCTCTGGCAACTTCGATTGATTTTCCGCTTCACGAGCTAGACGCTCTTTATGAGCGCGAAGCTCTTCCACTAGAATCTTGCGCTCTGAAGAATCCATAATTTTATTGGCAAGATCAAGACCGTCCATGGCATCCTTCGCATATAAAACTAATCCATCGTATTCGGGGCTAATCCGATTCTTGGTAAATTTCCGCGTCAATGCCGCTCCGCCAACAAGAATCGGCACATCGATTCCAGCTGTTCGCAAATCTTGTGCGGTTATGACCATCTGCTGTGCAGACTTCACAAGCAAGCCCGACAGACCGATTGCATCTGGCTTCTCCTTGCGATAGGCTTCGATCAATTGATCTGGCGGAACCTTGATACCTAGGTTGACGATTTCATACCCATTATTCGATAAGATGATTTCAACTAGATTTTTGCCGATATCATGCACATCGCCCTTAACCGTTGCGAGTAGAATTTTCCCTTTGACAGCAGACTCGTTCTTTTCCATATGGGGTTCCAAGAAGCTTACCGAAGCCTTCATGACTTCTGCACTTTGGAGCACTTCTGCAACGATAAGCTCATTGTTGTTGAACAGTCTTCCGACCTCTCCCATCCCTTCCATTAAGGGACCATTAATGACCTCAAGCGGCGAGTACTTCTGAAGCGCCTCCGTTAAGTCAGGAACAAGACCTTCCTTCGTGCCTTCTACTACATATGAAGCTAACCTCTCTTCAAGCGGCAGGTTGCTAGTCTTTTCTTTCTTCTCGACTTTGCGGTTGCGGAACGCAGCTACGAATGCAGCCAGTGTATCATCGTTTGTGTCGTACAATAGATCTTCCGCAAGCTTGCGTTCATGTTCTGGGATGGATGCATAGCGTTCCAACTTCTCCGTATTGACGATCGCGTAATCCAATCCAGCCTTCGTGCATTCATATAGAAAGACGGAATTCAATACTTCACGCCCAGCCTCAGGCAAACCGAACGAGATATTACTGATTCCTAGAATCGTTTGAACCTTTGGAATGGTCTCCTTAATGAGGCGAATCCCTTCCACTGTTTCTTTTGCAGAACCAATATATTGTTCATCGCCCGTCCCAACTGGAAACACGAGTGGGTCGAAGATAATGTTTTCAGGCTGTATACCATAATCATTTACAAGGATGTCGAAGGATCGCTTCGCCACCTCAAGTTTATCTCCACGCGTAATCGCTTGACCACGTTCATCAATCGTACCTACAACCAAGGTTGCACCATAACGATGAACAAGCGGTACGACGTGGTCGAATTTCTCTAGTCCGTCCTCTAAGTTAACAGAGTTAATAATCGCTTTCCCTTGTGAATACTTCAACGACAATTCCAATACCTTGGCATCTGTCGTATCAATGACGAGTGGTGCCTTAACCTTCTTTACAACTTCCTGCAGAAATTCCTTCATATCAAGAGCTTCGTCGCGATCCGGATCCTGAACGCACACATCGATGACATGTGCTCCATTTTTCACCTGTGCACGTGCGACTTCAGCGGCTTCTTCGATTTTACCTTCAGCGATCAATCGCTTGAATTTGCGCGAGCCGAGAACATTTGTACGTTCCCCTACCATATAAGGGCGGCTCTCATCTTCCACATATACCGTCTCAATCCCGGATACAGCCGGAGGATGTTCGCCGAATGCAGTTCGTGGAGCGTATTCGAGCAATGTCTCTCTTAGTACACGAATATGTTCAGGTGTTGTACCACAGCATCCGCCTGCAATATTCAGCCAGCCCTGCTCAGCAAAGGTTGCGATTTTGCGGGCAAGCGATTCTGGTGATTCATGATAGTGACCATTCTCATCGGGAAGCCCTGCATTTGGATAGCAACTGATCGCAGAGTTCGCGATGGAAGCAAGGGTACGCAAGTGATCGCGCATGAATTCCGGCCCAGTCGCACAGTTTAATCCGATCGAGATTGGCTTCAAATGCTCTAGGGAGATGTAGAATGATTCAATATTTTGACCAGCAAGCGTTGTCCCCATCGGCTCGATCGTCCCCGATATCATGAGCGGAAGCGTGATGCCCGTAGACTCGAATGCCCGTTGAATCGCGATCGAACCCGCCTTAACGTTCAACGTATCCTGTGAAGTCTCCAATAGGAGCGCATGAACGCCTGTTTCAATAAGCGCGACTGCCTGTTCATAATAGCTGTCAATTAGCTCATCAAATGTTACCCCGCCGGTAACCGATAAAGTCTTCGTCGTCGGCCCCATAGCACCGGCAACGAAACGCGGCCATTCTGGTGTGCTGTATTTTGCAGCTGCCTCGACAGCAAGCTTCGCCGCGGCAACGTTCAACTCACGTGCTTGATCAGCAATATCATAATCGGCAAGCACGATACTGGTAGCCCCGAACGTATTCGTCTCTAATATGTCTGCGCCCGCTTCTAAATATTGTTCGTGTATTCTAGAAATGACATCTGGACGTGTCAGGACTAACATCTCATTGCACCCATCCAATTGTTCGCCTCCAAAGTCCAGTGGCGTTAAATCGGCTTGCTGGATCATCGTGCCCATTGCACCGTCTAAAATGAGAATGCGTTCTTGTAGTTGTTCCTGTATCGTTCTTGTTTTCATCGCTCTGCCCACCCTCTGTCTTAAACGTTAAACCCTAGTTTAGCAGATGTGATCCGATTAGAAAAGACTCATGAATGAGTCATCGTAAAATGTTTCTTGCCCAAACATTTCCTCTGTACTATAATTAAATAAATAAATCGCATTGGGAAACGAGGGATTTTGCAAATGGCACAGGTACGTATCCGAAACACGAACGAAATCATAAGTGGCGAAGAAAACGTTCGTTCTTTCCTATCAGCGCAAGGAGTGCTGTATGAACACTGGGATCCGAACAAACTTGCCCCATCTTTGCGTGATAAGTACGTACTATCCGATGAAGAGAAGCAAGCCATTTTAGACACGTATGAAGGAGAAATCCGTGATTTGGCTGAAAGACGGGGCTATCGTACGTGGGATTTGATTTCTTTATCAGACACTACTCCCAATATCGAAGAGCTGCTAAAGAAATTTGAACAGGTTCACACGCACACAGAAGACGAAGTAAGAGCTATTACGGCCGGAAATGGTATTTTCATAATTAAGGGAAGCGACGACATCGGTTATATGGATGTTGAATTGGAAGCTGGGGATGTAATTTCCGTCCCTGAAGAAAAGCCGCACTACTTCACTCTGATGGATAATCGTCAAATTGTTGCAGTTCGACTCTTCATTGAAACAGAAGGATGGATCGCGCATCCGTATTCGGATCCTACTTTCCAACAGGCGTAATTCCTGAATCATCGGAATCATAATCGATAAAAAACGTCCCATTACTGATATTAAGAGGGGCAGCCTCAGAAGATCCCGATTTGGATCTTCTGAGGCTGCCCCTTCTTCGCATAAATTCTTCTTATGTATTTAGATTCTTATTTTACAGTAAATTGCTTCTTCGGCATCGAGTGCATGTCACGAGCAGTCACATGAGAAATGACCGTGTAGGTACCGGCCTTATCAAACGTTTTCTCAATCTGATACGTGCCATCTTTCGTGAGCTTTCCCTCAATCTTCTCGTGGTCAGCCCCATCCAGCCACAACTCGAACTCTACTTTATCTGCATCATCTACCGCTTTCTCCTCTTGTGTGACCTGTGCAGAGATGGTGACAGCTTCATTGATTTTGACTTCTTCCGGCACTTGCAAGTTTACCTTAATCATTGCTGCCATCTCATTTTTACTGTCCTGTTTATCACTGGAGCCATGACCTGCATGTCCTTCATGACCGCCACCTGCTGACGAGCTATTTCCACAACCGGCTAATAGCATTGCTCCTATTGCCATTGTTAGTACGATTAATTTACTCTTATTGTTGAACATAATCGTCGTTCACTCCTCAACTGTATCCTAGATTTATCGTATCACATTATAGACAGCATTCTCCAATTCCTCATGACTCCATTGGGCTATAATGAGCATCATTGTGTGACGATCCTATGACATTTATCACATTTACCCTTATAGTTTCATGTGGAGGGTAATCAAATTAAGGTACTCACACTAATCTTGCCGACACCTCGCGAAGATTACCGTATATCAAAAAGGCCTGTGTTCCCACAGGCCTCTTTGTCATACACGCGGAGTAAGTAATTACATCCCCGCCGATTTATGATTCCTTCGAATTTATCTCATCAATAATTTGCTCAATTTCACGCAAGCTTGCAATCGTATATTCAGGGTGAATATTGCCAGACAATTCAACGCCTTTGCGGTTCAGCCACGCATGATGCATGCCGACATTCTGCGCGCCTAGAATATCCGTCGTTAATTTGTCGCCAATCATGATCCCTTCATGCGGTTCGATGCCGAGCAATGACATCGTGTGCTTGAACAGCTCTGGATCAGGCTTCCCTTGTGGATGATCTCCAGAGATAACGATATGATCGAAATAGGATAGAAGCTCACGCTCTCCATTCAGCTTCTCCTGCTGCAAATCAGGCGATCCGTTCGTTAACAACAATAGTGGATATTGCGCAATCAATTGTCGCAGCACCTCATAAGTCTCATCGTACACATACGAGCGAGAACGACGTTCACTCATAAATCGCTCCGCCAGCTCGGCACCTAATGCATCATTAGGTTGACCAGCGGCTTGAAGACCTTGTGTCCATGCAGATTGTCGATACATCGGCGCAAGCTGTTCCAACAATCGAAATTCAGGATGTTCTCCCTCTGCGAATCTCCCCCACAGCGCTTCAAAGGGATTAATCCCAATATTCTGTGTGAAAGGATAAGTCTCATAAGAGGCATACAATTCACGAGCAGCATGGCGAACGAATGCTTCCAATTGTTCTGCATTGACCCCAGTCTTATCTTGCGCGTATTTACAAGTTGCAGCAAAAGCTTCCTCAACACAACGCTCATCCCATAACAAAGTATCATCCAGGTCGAACAGTACAGCACGAATAGCCAAGTTTCATCTCTCCCATCACAGCGACAATGATAACGAATCCTCTATATCGGATTTCTCTATTTTTTCGAGTCTTTCTTCGATGTATCTTCGAATTCAATCTTATGTTGATTTGCGAAGGAACGAAGACGTTCCCCCATTGCATTCGTATCATAACGATTCAGCACTCGCGAGAAAATCCAATTCGCACCTTTCCCCGTGTGTTCAATAACAACATAACCAGGTTGGATCGCAATTTTCTTCATGTCCTTTGCAGACAGAGTACGGAGACGATTCCAGCGAATCGTAGATACCTCACCTGCTCCAACACGAAGAAATGGTCTTCTCAGGAATAATATAATCCCCAATCCGACGTAACACACGATTGTGATCCAATATAGAGTTGGATATTGATTGTCCGTAATGATACCGCCCAACAATCCATACATAATGGCGAAGGCGATTAAAGCGATTGGCATAATGAAGCTGCGTCCTTTAAACTCTTCGTGCGCAGGCTTGCCAGCAGCGAACGTCGGCTTGCCTTGCTTCATTCGCTGTTTGTTTAACTTTTCACTATTTTGACGGACTTTACGTTCCCAACTGCGAGACATGAATTCGCAACCCCCTGTATAGTAAACGAATAATGTGAATCCATCGTTATCGATGAAGGTTCATTTAATGAACGATCCCGTTCGATCCAGAGTTATCTGTTCCTTCTTCATCTTCTACATAGCGAATAGTGTCTAATTGATTGCGTACCTGCTTGCGGAATAGAACCAAATATTCCTCGCGCAGTTTCGCGCGTTCTTCCATTTCCTCATCGCTCAGCCCCACTGTCTTATGTTTGCGGGCCAATTCATTAATTCGTGCAATAAGCTTGTCGATATTCATCAGGAACCTCCATGTGTGTAAGCATATGTTCTACTTTGACATGGAGGTAACAGCTTGTCAAGCAAGCAGCAAGAAAGCTTTTATATCGCAAAAAAGAGGCCTCTTCGGGCCTCCAACCGTCTGCTCTTATGTATAGGAATGTAAAGCTTCTCAACCGTAAATTCGACAATGACCCCGACTCATCGGATCGGAACGAGCAATACTTCTCCTGCCGGTAAGATATCACCTTTCAATTGATTCATCTCCACGATTTCATATATAAACTGACGCGTATCCGTATGTTCTGACTTATAAGAGGATGCAATCCCCCAGAGTGTATCTCCTGGCTGAACAAGTACGCGCTCCACAGCAGCTCCATTTACAATTTCCGTTTGGCTATCATCCATGCCAAGCGCTTGAACAATGCTTCCACAAGTAATGAACAACAATACAATCAGGCTCATGATGAATCGAACACGTAAAGGAAACAAACGCTTCTTCTGAATAGGTTGTGAAGCTGTTGTCGACACCTTATAGATTGAACGATATGTTGTATACATCATAAATGACTCATCTCCCAAACACTTGTTCTGTTATCTTGTATAATGTAATCTAACACGAACACACGTTTGAGTCAATATTTTTTTCAGAACGTTCGTTCCCCTTTTTATATTATCGAAAAATAAGCATTTAGCCTCATTTAACTTTCTCTTGTTTCTCTCTCGTAATTTTCGAACTTCTCACAATCTTTTTCTTCAGAATCTTTAGAACTTATGTTTGTACGAACGGAGGTTCTGTGGTATAATTTTGTCAAAAGAGTATTCATTGGAGTTGATACCCTTGTCTAAAATATCAAGTCGTCAACAAGCTATCCTTGATTTTATACGTGATGAAGTTCGAGCTAAAGGTTATCCGCCTTCTGTTCGTGAAATAGGCGAAGCCGTTGGTCTAGCATCCAGTTCCACTGTTCACGGTCATCTTGATCGACTCGAGAAGAAGGGATTCATTCGACGTGACCCTACGAAGCCTCGTGCTATTGAACTGCTTAGCCATGATCAATCTGAACGTTCAACAGACTTCTCTCGCTCCTTCGCACGCGTGCCGGTCGTTGGGAAAGTAACTGCAGGCGAGCCAATTACCGCAACAGAGAATATTGAAGATTACTTCCCTCTTCCTATGCATATGGTGGGAGATGACGAGAATGTATTCATGTTGTCGGTCATGGGTAATAGCATGATTGAAGCTGGTATACATAATGGCGACTTTGTCATCGTACGTCAGCAGCAGACAGCGAACAACGGTGATATCGTGGTAGCCATGACTGAAGAAGATGAAGCAACGGTTAAGACTTTCTATCGTGAGAAGGATCATATCCGCTTGCAGCCTGAGAATCCAACCTATGAACCGATTCGCTTACAGCATGTAACGATTCTGGGCAAAGTTATTGGTTTGTTCCGTGATTTTCATTAAGACATTACATTGATGCCTCGTTCTCTTCTTTTCATGAAGGGAGCGAGGCATTTTGCTTTCTCATTATTTCATATCATTTACTGAACAGTACCTGAACAATCTCAACTAGAAAAGAAGCAGTTAAAATTAACGCTCTTTTCTATTCATAAAATTCGACTTTCTCTCCTTATCTTCACCGAAACAACCTCACCACTGTTCACTCTTATGAACCCTAATCGTTCGAGAGATTTATACCACATCGAATATATACACACATCAACTTTAGCAATAAATATTTATTGTATAACAATAATTTTTTATTGACTAAAAGCATGTATTTGAATAGGATAATACCTAATGATACACCTCGTATAACTGTTCAAAATTCATTTTCACGAACACAAGGTAGGAGATAACTATGAATAACTTTTTCAAACTAAAATCATTCCTCAGTTTTGGCTGGCACCAGGCAATGTCCTGCTTGTTCCCCGCTTATATTTTCGCGATGTTGGCACTCACGAAGGTCATTGACATTCCATTCATGCATCGCTATGATTTCCTATTGCTTGTTTGTATCTTGGCGCAGGTTCTAATGATCCGGTTTGGGATAGAAACAATGGATGAATGTAAAGTAATCTGTATGTTCCATTTCATCGGTCTTGCACTTGAAATATTTAAAATCCATATGGGATCATGGGGCTATCCGGAAGACGGGTGGTCTAAAATACTGGGTGTTCCTCTATATAGCGGATTTATGTACGCAAGTGTGGCAAGTTACTTATGTCAAGCGTGGCGACGACTGCAGGTCAAGGTAAATCGATACCCTTCTGCTTGGTTAACGATTCCGCTAGGTGCGGCGATTTACTTCAACTTCATGACTCATCACTTCATTTACGATTTGCGTTGGGTTTTGATGATTTTGCTATTCGTCATCTTCTTTAGAACCTACGTGGAATATACCGTATTAGGCGTGACACGAAGAATGCCGATTGTTCTGTCGTTCGTCTTAATCGGATTTTTTATATGGGTGGCTGAAAACATCGGGACTTTCTTGGGCGCATGGTATTATCCACATCAGACGAACGGCTGGAATCTCGTAAAGTGGGGAAAATTCAGCTCATGGTTTTTGCTTGTCATCGTTTCCTTCATGATCGTCGCCCATCTGAAGCATGTAAAAGGAGGACACTTCAAGAGAAATAGTCATACTCGCTTCAATGAGTCGACATTTCAGAAGTAAAACACAACCTTTTAAATACAAAAGCAAAAAACCTAGAGCCCTAACAGCTCTAGGTTTTGTTACGGTATTCCTTGAATTGCTACTATAAACTCATATAAGAAATACCCCGCGAACCCAAATAAAATCAGTCCTGCGATAATAGACATCCGCTTAATCATAGTTCGGCTCATTACTCTTCTCGTGACAGCCACAATGGCAAGCAACCCAACATCATGGAGGAGGATACCAGCTAATATTCCTGCACCTACGATTAGAAATTTTGCCGGTTGTGTCGTATCATACGAATCAGATAGCACCGCACCAAAAACGGAAATCCAAAACACAAGATTACCTGGCGATATAGCGACGAGCAGTCCATTTCGGTAGGAACTGAAAAATGATGCATTCGGTTTATCGCCAGCCAATGTAATGCCTTGATCCGAGTTTTTGATGGAATCATAGCCTAAATAAATTAAAAAGCATGCTCCGATAACCCACATAGGGATTTGAATAACGGGGATGGCAAGCACGGAAGCCAAGCCCATATATAAGGAAACGATTAATAAAAAATCAATGGTCATCCCACCTAGTCCAACAGCCCAGCCATGCATAAATCCCTTTTTCATCCCTTGCTTCGTCATTTCAACGGTCATGGCACCTACAGGCATTGCAACGGCAAGCCCCGCTAGTAAATACGTGAAGAAAAGATTCAATTTCCAACACTACTTTCTATATCTAATAGTTGCTAGTCAATATACACTATACTATATAAATACATAATATTATATATTTATGCATGACAAACTTGAAAATTTCAGGAAAGTTGACACATACTAAAAATGAACCCCTATTGATATGTATGTAAGAGGACGTAAATACTTCATCATATTTAACTACTCAAAAGCTCTATTTGAACGCATTTCTTCATCCGATAAATTCTGAGATAAATTCGTTACAATCGTTCCTGGGTGATCAGATAATGCACGTACATTAAATTCCTCACCTCGTTTATCCAACTCAACTGCAAATAATGTCATGTATTGATTTCGTTCCCATCGGTGAACTTGCGTTCTATTTAAGTACACTATTTCATTCGAGTGATATAACTGAGCAAACAGCCAATTTCCTAACATGTAGGAAATTGGCTGTTTATCTTCTACACAATATCTAAGCGTAGGATTGAATGTATAAAGTAAGTTAATACTCTATTGGGTACAACAAACAATCAGCTTAGAAATAGTTCATACTCATTGCATCACGTATTTCTAACATCGTTTCTTTTGCTACAAGGCATGCTTTTTCTGTACCCGACATAAGAATTTCATCGACCTTTTTGGGATCGTTTTGATACATTCTTCTCCGTTCTCTCATTGGTTCAAGTAAATGGTTGATACTTTGCGATATCTTTCGTTTGCATTCCATACATCCAATCTGCCCCTTTTTACAACTTTCATAAATCTCATCGGAGCCTTCTTTACGAAATGCTTGATGATAAGCGTAGACTGGGCAAATTTCAGGATGTCCGATATCCGTTTTATGGATCCGAGCAGGATCAGTTGTCGCTTTCTTTAGCTTCTCACTAACCTCTTCCTGAGTGGAGTCCAAATTGATCGTGTTACCTAGACTTTTGCTCATTTTATTATTTCCATCTAATCCGACCAGTCGTGGAACATCACCTACAAGTGGTTTTGGTTCCACTAACACAGGTTTATAAAGTTGGTTAAACCGCCGGACAATTTTCCTTGTTTGTTCGATATGAGGAACTTGGTCTTCTCCTACTGGAACCAAAGTCGCCTTACAAAAAGTAATATCAGCCGCCTGGCTTACGGGGTAGCCCAGGAATCCGTAATACATATCATGGAATCCACGTTCTGTGGCTTCCGCCTTTATAGTAGGATTGTGACGTAACGAATTGACCGTAACAAACATGGAAAAATAAGTGGTTAATTCAGCAATCTCTGGGATCATACTCTGAATAAATATTGTTGCGCTATCAGGGTTAATACCTGCTGATAAATAGTCCAATGCCACATTGCGCAAGTTTTGTTTAATTGATTCAGGTTTTTCAAAATGAGTAGTCAGGGCTTGAACATCTGCAAGTATTAAAAAAGTTTCGTATTGGTTTTGCAACTCCACACGATTTTTTAAACTGCCAACGTAATGGCCAAGGTGCAGTTTTCCTGTAATCCGATCGCCTGTCAAAATCCGTTCTTTCACTTATGTTCCTCCTCATAATGTTATTTCTGAAATGCAATCTTGTGATCCACCAACCATCATCCATGGCCATCACCCCTTTCAAGTAATATAAAAAAACCTCGCCCAATAAAGGACGAGGTTTTCGTGGTACCACCTTTTTAATCGCTATTAGCGATTCACTCTAAAGTACGGCAAGATGGTTTAACCATCAATACGATACTCCTCTCATGATAACGGAGAGAGAATCCCGGCAACGCCTACTCATTTCAGCGGAGCGATTCAGAAGTCCATTCGGCATCAGGTGAGGATCGGTTCACAGCATCCACCGACTCTCTGAACCTCATTATCTGATACGTACTTGCTCTTCATCAACATCGTTGATCCGTATAAGAGCCGGGGGATGCCCATACGGCTCTTATTTGCTTACCGGTGTGCCGGCACAACACCAGTATTTCAAACAGATTTGCAGTGTACAGATACAGAGCTATGAAATCAATCTACTTAGATGCTAAAAAATAAATGAACGGGAAATGATAACCAACAAAATGAACAAGACCAAGATTACACCAATCGAAGTGAAACCTCCAAATCCACATGAGAAACCTCCAACAACTTCACCCATATGCGTTAACCTCCTCTCGTTTGGCACATTTACATCGTATAAATGTTACCTTCATTCTGACTCGGCTATTTCCTATACTGAATTAATTAGGCGGTGTTGCCCCTTCAAGGGTAGAATTCCACGACTCCGTCCATTGAATCGGCTCTTATTCGAACTGGCCTTTATGCCCCCTCGACAACAGGATATTCAAGTTATCAATACTGAAGATACGTCATTAGTAAATTTGATCCTCGTGAAATGCCTATGGGGGAATTGTGTGAGCTCAGATCCTTTTATCAAATTAACAAAAGCTGCCACAGAGTACGATGACCAACAAAATAAACAGAACCAATATTATGGCTGTAGAAGTAAAGCGATGATGATGACCAATTTCACTCATTTGAGATGCCCTCCTCTCGCTAGATACAATACATATAGTATTAAGGTAGTTATGTGCGTGTCTCGGCTATACCCTATTCATTGTAAAAAATACTAAGATCCACAGACTTCCGTTCCCGCAGTGCTTTATTAAGCCTGTTTCATATTCCGCTATAAACCATGCTCATTGTTTTTGGATAGACACCGTATTCAACTCCCCATTCCAAGCTATCATCAGATAGCCTGCAGCTTCTATGCACCGACACATAGGTAAAACGGCCTAACAAGTGCGCTTAAACAGCTCATTCTCTACTTCAACATCTGCTACCTACTTGCCTCATTTTATGGACTGTAGAAAGTGCCGATTACTTCTTGACCCATTCTCAAAAGGTCGATTAATCCCTCACTATCAAAACCAACGAAGCAACCGTAACATTCATCCAAGCTTGTTCATAATACACAGGCTGCGCATCCATACTAAGAAAAAGGCAAGGAGCTGGCGCCAAAATGAGTATATTCCCGGAAGTTGCCAAAGGAAATCAATTGCAGGAAGGAATCGAAACTCAAAAGGTTGCGGATGTGATTATCAACCAACTGAAATTATGGGGCGTTAAGCGGATTTACGGGGTGATCGGGGATGCCATTTTTGGATTGATGGAGGGTCTCTCACGCCAGAATGATTTGGAATGGATTGGGGTAAAACATGAGTCTGTCGCTGCAATGATGGCGTCTGCCGAAGCCAAATTAACCGGTCGAATCGGAGTATGCGCCGCGCAAATGGGACCTGGTTTGACTAATTTAATGACTGGCCTAGGAGATGCATACTTAGATCGCGTTCCAGTCTTGGCTATATCAGGTCAAGCGCCTACCCCCAAGATCGGAACAGCGTATAAGCAGTATATTGATCAGCAGGGACTAGTTCAGGCGATTACCGGGTTCAGCCGAATTGTCGTTCATCCTAATGCAGTCGTTGACACCTTAACACAGGCCATGTTTACGGCAATGGAACAGGCAATTCCCGTTCATCTTTCCATCCCTTCCGATCTATGGACACTTTCCTGCGGGACACAACCGCGCGAACCTATTCGAATAATAAATCAAATAGCTGGACAGAGCCAACTCCAACAAGCGGCGAATCTTATGCTTAAGGCGAAACGCCCCTTGATCCTTGCTGGCAATCGAGCAAATCATGCCTGTGATGCGATCCGGAAACTGGCTGATCGCTGGGGATGCGGAATTGTCGTGAGTTACGGAGCGAAGGGAATAATTCCGGATTCTCACCCTTACCTGCTCGGCGGTTTGGGCGAAGGCGGGAATCCTTTTGCAAGCGACTTATGCAAACAAGCGGATGTCGTCCTTGCCATCGGTACCTCTTGGTGGCCGGAATATCATGTCCCTAAAAATGCGCAAGTGATCCATATCGAAGAACGGATATCAGCTATCGGCGAGGTCATTCCGTCACAAGTCGGGATCGTCGGTAATATCGCAGAGATAATCCAAGCACTTACAGAAGGCATGACAGACTACCGTTCAAATCCAGCGGCAAACTAAAAAATAAAGTGGCCATCATTACCGGAGGAGACAGCGGCCAAGGACGAGCCATAGCGGTAGCCTTCGCCAAAGAAGGCGCAGATGTCGTCATTGTGTATCTTAACGAACATACGGATGCTGAAGAAACCAAACAGGTTGTCGAGCAAAAAGGGGGTAAATGTCTGTGTATTGCCGGGGATCTTGGCCAAGAAGATTTTTGCAAACAAATCGTGGAACAAACTGTCACACAATTCGGCAAACTGGATATTCTCGTGAATAACGCGGCTGAGCAGCATGTTCAGAACAATTTAGAAAGTATTACATCCGAACAGATGGAAAGAACGTTTCGAACCAATTTTTTCTCAGTATTTTATTTAACGAAGGCTGCCCTTCCCCACATGAAAAAGGGAAGCAGCGTTATCAATGCCGCCTCGCTCACTGCCTATGAGGGGAATGAACAGCTCATCGATTATTCAGCCACCAAGGGCGCCATCGTTGCTTTTACCCGGTCGCTCTCGAAATCGTTGCATAGCCGAGGCATTCGAGTAAACGGCGTTGTCCCTGGAAGCATATGGACGCCTCTTATTCCCGCATCCTTTCCTGCCGCTCAAGTCGCGAAGTGGGGGGAAAAAAATCCGATGGGCCGTGCCGGCCAACCTTGCGAGGTCGCACCCGCGTATGTATTTCTGGCATCGGAAGACGCATCGTATATTTCGGGTCAATTCATTCATGCTACAGGTGGTGTTATTGTGAACAGCTGAGGAGATCCAGCTTCGTGTAGATTCGAAAATCGTGACGGTCATACAACTAGATTTAGGACAGCAAAGTAAACTAAAAGAGCCGCGGGATTCCTACGGCTCATACTCGTGTTATATCTATTATACAACTCTCTTAAACTTCAGAGTGTAATCTTTACCGTAATCATTAAACCCATGTGAGGATACTCTGATGTATGCCTTATGCCCATTATAAAGCGAATGCCAAATATTTTTCTCAATTGTGTTGTCGTTGTAGTCGGTTACTTTAATAATTCTCCCGTTTGAATCTGTTTCGATAAGTTGAAGATCGTAAATAACTCCTGGCTGGGGCTTCATACTAATATGGAAACCCATTGCACTCTGATCACCATTTGTATAATCGATCACATAGTAATCATAGTCATTGATATTATCAATTGGTAAAGTGAATTGGTCTTCATATGAGTACCCCCATCTATAAAGCATCACAGCTTCTTGTAAGGTATCGCCGAAACCCGTGTATGCAAAAACAGAAGGTGAAGTCACTACCATTACTACTGCCATTAAAAACGCAACAAACATTTTTTTTGCTTTCATAGTCTCACTTCCCTCTCATTGATATAATAGGGGTTTTTGTACCTATATCAATATATTAACTCAGTAGGGTTAAATTGTAAATATAACAAAGGAATTGTCTATTAAACTAATTATCTACTTTTTATTATCCATCCTTAACCCTTCTATCCCTAGCAGGGACTTTTATGTTAGCTGTCTCAACTACTTCATGTACTGGCGAAATGATCCTCTACTTCAATACTTTTATCTACTGGATCAGTAGTTTGATCTTTGAACTCTCCATGAAAAAAGCCACTGATTGTTCAGTGGCTAATTAGGGCTTTCTTTGCTTAAAGGTAGTATATGCGATATGGGGCATCCCTTCCAAAGTCTCTAACTGTATGACCCTTAATTTCTAAGTAAATAACCTCTCCTGGCTGGAGTTCTACATCGTAAATAATGTCCTTGTTGCCAGCACCTTGATCTTTTGCCGTAAGGATATCGCCATTAGGAAAATACCCTCTGATATCATAGTTAATAAAACTTACTTGCGGCTCAACAACAAAGTTCAGCACAATCGTTCTTCCAGTATTATTTGTGTACTTGTAAAAGTCGCTGTCCTGATAATCCAAGAACGAACCAGCTTGAGATAATCCGTTTAATTCCACCGCAGTTTCCTTAGTGTCAGCATAGCCTTTTGACGCGAAAGCGCTAGTTGATAAAACAAACATTAATGCGAATACCAGAAGCGTTGATACAAACTTTTTCATAGTATCCCACCTTCATATGTAGTAGAGTTATTTTCCAACTCCCTCCTATATAATACCATTATTTAACTTAAACTGTATCACTTTTTCTATTAATCTTAATAAAAGTACCGCCCCCTAAGGAGCGGCTATGGAGGTTGACAAAAACATAGAAATTAAAAGAGCATCCATAGAAGGATACTCTTATCTGTTCATTAAAACATACGTAATTCACCGATAGCAGTGTATAACTCTAGGCCATTGTTTTTAGTAATATTGATTCGATAGTAACGATAACTATTTTTGTTCTTTGTTAAAAAGCTTCTTGCTTCACCGAATTCCCATGATTTTTGGTCTACCTGTGTATCCAATTCAGTCCAATTGATTTTATCGTTACTACCCTCGAATGTCCATGTCTTTGGTGCTGATCCGGTTCCATCTATATCTTTAGTTCTTGCAGCAATCTCATATTCTTGCACTAAGGTAGGTTCGCCGAAATCTACTGCTAGCCACCCTGCCGTTGTATAATCCTTTGTTGCCCAACTTGTATAAATATCTCCATCAAATGCCTTACATGGTAAGAAGTTTTGACTGTAACTACTTGATGCAAAGGCCAAAATAGCCTTTTCGGGATCATTACAATCTAATGGTTTAACTAAATTCGTATCAGATGGCGGCGTCGTTTCCTCGCCTCCATTGACGTCGTTTCCTCCTTGACTACCAGTTATCGGCAATCCAGAATTAATAATAATTGGTGTATTCCCGTTAGTAGCACTTATCCATCCACTTGCAATTACTTTACTGCTCGAATCTTTCACTTGCAATGTACCGTAATATGGCATTTCTTCACAAGAAAAGTAGTTTTGCCCAAAACTAACTTGGTAGAATACCGTCTTTTTAGGTACGATATTAGTTGAATCTCCAAGTGTAATATTAGATTTTATTCCGTTGTGAGAGTCACCTTTTATAGAGATCGGAGCTCCTTCTTCGTTATACAACTGTAAAGTAATATCAGCAGCATTGCCACCGATGTTAGTTATGTTCAATGACAATTGAACCTTATGTGATGCATCACAAAACGAATTTGCAGGAATAGAAAAAGCCACTTCGTTTTTTCCCTCTTGCGCAGATACTAAACCTGCAATAAGAGAGAACATCAATACTGCACACAATAGAAACTTTGTAATTTTCAAAAATGCCATTCCTTTTTTTCTTATTGACTAAACTTATATCGGCACTCATCTGAAAAATATTTATATCTGCAAAGTCAACAAATTACCTCTCCCGAAGGAGCGGCATTGAGTTTATTTAGTTGTATACTCGTTCACTTCAAACGTTAGGATCTTATCAAAGATAACGTAGTCTTTACGTGCGCTGAATGACTCTTTGTTATTGTTGTGCTTGTTGATTGCATAAGAAGCAGTTCCCGATCCAGCCTGCTTATTTTCGTACCATGTGATGAAGGCGCATTTACTTCTTCCATGCTAAGGTCGAATTCTTTCTCCAAACCTGTTGTCATGGTAACTACTAATAATGCTCTGTTTCCTTTGGTCAGCTCTGGATTTGTTGATTTTTCTGGATCAGGTACTTCATTTAATTCGTAGCCAAACGTAGTTTCGCCAATGCCCAAAGGTACGACGGTAGTAGATAGTAATAACTTTGATAATCAATTAGCTAAGTATGTGTTTGATGGTGATTTAACCACTCAATGGGGCCCCACATCCGACTTCTTTTCTGGAAGTTTAGAAATCACGTTTCCTCAAACACTACATTTGAGTTTTGTACAATTCGTAGGAGCAGCGGGCCCAACAGATGATGTGAAATATCAGATATTTGCCTATAAAAATGAAACATGGGAAGCAATAAGCAAGAAAGAAGTAAGACGGGTAGATTTAAGTAACGAACCATCTGATCCTATCAGCGTAACCCCAGGCAATTATGAGAAAATAAAAATTACTGTTGACGGTTATAGTTCTTGCTTTTCCTGAAAATTGGTGGGTCAAAAACAAAGGTGTATACCTGGAAGTCCTTGACGTATTCACGCATGTACCTATCTTCTATCGTATCAGGGATCCTCACAAACTTCTTTCTAACCGAACATGATTGCGACAGCAAATTACCTTATCACAACTGTACTGGTTAATCTTCACAAGTTAGTGCCATATAACTTCCTCGCCCCTCCTGTTTATGTTCTCAAGCACCACAAGGTTCAGAGATAACCTCGTTTATCTTTCCAAACTTTTCAATATCTACATTCAGGTTGCCCTTATTCATTCTGTTCATTCCGCTCGTGTAACTATATTCAATTGATTGTGTACTTATTTTTTTCCTTACAGTTCTTTATGATATAGCCATCCCCTAGAAGGTCGTTGCCCCCATACAGTTATTTTAGTTTGCCTATCCGCGCTTCTAACTTTTCTTGAACTCCGAGTACTTGCATATGAATTCAGCACATTTCTGTCGTATCCTTTGAAACTTCGCGCATAATTTTTAGGGAATCGCACATGTTCTACACTCTCCCCTTGGGCTTTGCCCCTATGTAATAAGTTGTTCACTCTATACCCTCCCTAATAAGCCCCAATTGAAATAAATGCAAGCATTAATTTAGAAAATACCAAAGAACTTATCTTTTGTTATGTTACCGCACTTACTGGGGGATCGAGATTGAACGTGTAAACTTTCGAAACTCACAAGCTGTCTTGCTTCATTTATCATTCCTGAATGATTTTTTCTCAACTGGATCCGATCCAGATGCAATGTCATCTATCGTGTGTTGTTTGCTTTATTACGAATCTAAAAAGACATTCACCACATCCCCCTGCCCCCAAAGTAAAAACCCTAGAAGCCTTACGGCTCTAGGGTTTAGATGAATTAGTATAATGTCATGTATTGATCGCGTTCCCATTGGTGAACTTGCGTTCTGTACATATCCCATTCAATTTCTTTCAATTCCAAGAAGTGCTGCAATGCATGATCACCCAGTGCATCGCAAATCGTCTCGTCGCGCAGAAGCTCTTCCAATGCTTCCTTCAAGCTGGATGGCAAGCTTGGGATGCCTTCCGCCAGACGCTCTTCTTCTGTCATGACGTAAATGTTACGATCCGTTGGAGCTGGAAGGTCAGACTTCTTCTTGATGCCTTCCAATCCTGCTTTTAAAATTACCGCTAGAGCCAAGTACGGGTTCGCCGCTGGATCCGGGTTGCGGACTTCAACACGCGTGCTCAAACCACGGGACGCTGGGATACGAACCATTGGACTGCGGTTGCTTGCAGACCATGCCACATAACATGGAGCTTCATAGCCAGGAACTAAACGCTTATAGGAGTTGACCGTTGGATTCGTGATTGCCGCAAATCCGCGAGCATGTTTCAATACCCCCGCCATAAATTGACGTGCTGCCGGACTCAAGCCAAGCTTATCACTTTCATCGTAGAACGCATTCTCCTTACCGTTGAACAAGGAGATGTTACAGTGCATACCTGAACCGTTCACACCAAACAGCGGCTTCGCCATGAATGTAGCGTGCAAGCCATGCTGACGAGCAATCGTCTTCACGACGAGCTTGAAGGTTTGAATTTGGTCTGCTGCCTTAATCGCATCTGCATATTTGAAATCGATCTCATGCTGACCAGGAGCCACCTCATGGTGGGAAGCTTCAATTTCGAAGCCCATCTCTTCCAGCTTCAATACGATTTCGCGGCGGCAGTTCTCACCAAGATCCGTCGGTGCCAAGTCGAAGTAACCGCCTTGGTCGTTCAATTCCATCGTAGGATTGCCCTTGTCATCCGTCTTGAACAAGAAGAATTCTGGTTCTGGACCTACGTTCATGGACGTGAAGCCAAGTGCTTCTGCTTCCTTCAGGGCTTTCTTCAAAATTCCACGCGGGCATCCTGCAAACGGCGTTCCATCCGTTGTGTATACGTCGCAGATCAATCTAGCGACACGATCTTCCGTTACCCATGGGAAGACAACCCAAGTATCCAAATCTGGGACAAGATACATATCGGATTCTTCAATACGCACATAACCTTCAATCGAAGAACCGTCAAACATCATTTTGTTATCCAGTGCCTTAGGCAATTGGCTTACCGGAATTTCGACATTCTTAATCGTACCGAGCAAATCCGTAAATTGCAGACGGATAAATCGTACATTTTGTTCCTTGGCAATGCGTTCAATGTCTTCTCTGGTATAACCCACAGGGTAACATCTCCTTCTCCATAAGCGTGATTAGATTCATATCTATTTTGTAAAGAAACGAGACAGTTCGCCTTGGATCAGCGATACTTGCCCCGGTCTATTACCGGCTATAAGCTGCTGCTTCAACATGCGGTGCAATTGGAGATCGGACAATTCCTTGCGTTTGCTCTCCGAAGCTTCACTAAGCACAGTTGCCTCTTCCGATTCCTTCGTTACCGGATTCAGTACCTGCTTAATGCCTGCTATGTTGACTCCCTTTTCAATAAGTGTCTTGATTTCAAGCAATCGCTCTACGTCATTGAAGGAAAAGAGACGCTGGTTTCCAGAAGTACGAGCAGGCATAATTAATTCATGCTGTTCGTAGTAACGAATTTGACGAGCCGTCAAATCCGTCAGCTTCATCACGATGCCGATTGGAAACAACGCCATATTTCTGCGAATTTCATCTCCCACTGCTTATCAACCTTCCTAGTTTGTCATAAAAGAAAGTTTACGTGCTGTGTGCGCTAACTGACATCCTAGTCTAACAACGCCTGTTTCGCGCGGTCGCTCATCAGTGAATTTACTCCGATCAGAGTATGTGCTATGCCTTTCTTGTTCTCATTTTATCCCCTGGAAGCAAACGTGTCAATGGATGTCAGGAAATCTAACAAAATAATTTTATAGCTCTAGCAAGCCTCGATCAACCATGGTTTGCAGTGCTGTCAGCGCTCCAAGCTTCGCATGCGCATACGTAAGCCCACCCTGCATGTATGCTGTATATGGCTCACGAATCGGCGCATCGGCAGACAACTCCAAGCTTCCCCCTTGAATGAAGGTACCTGCCGCCATAATGACTGGATGCTCATAACCAGGCATGTCCCATGGTTCAGGCACGACGTGCGCATCAACGGCCGAGGCTTTCTGAATCCCCTGAACAAACGCGATTAGATGATCGGCTGTATGGAATCGCAAGGCTTGAATCAAATCAGTACGAGGCGCCTTCCAATGCGGCGAGGTCTCAAACCCAAGCTCCTCGAACAAGGCTGCTGCAAACACACTGCCTCGCACTGCTTGTCCAACGATGCTTGGCGCTAAGAAGAGACCTTGATACATCGAACGTGTCATCCCTAACATAGCTCCGACTTCTCCGCCAATTCCCGGTGCAGTTAAGCGAGAGGCCGCTGCTTCCACATACACGCGCTTACCTACAATATAACCGCCTGTTTCAGCAATACCGCCTCCTGGGTTCTTAATAAGCGAGCCGGCCATTACATCAACACCTAGCTCCGTCGGCTCCTGCAGTTCTGTAAATTCCCCGTAGCAATTATCCACGAACACAACAACATCCGGCTTAATCGCTTTTACTTGCCGTACCATCTCACCGATCTGTTCAACCGTGAAGGATGCTCTCCATCCATAACCGCGTGAACGTTGAATGCCTATGACTTTCGTACGCTCGGTTATGCTTTCACGCACATGCTCCCAATCTACATCTCCTGCCTCAGTCAGCGGCACCTCATTATAGGATACTCCCCAATCACGCAGAGAGCCCGTCCCATCATTCTCTTTGCCAATCACCTTATGCAGCGTGTCGTACGGTGTCCCCGTAATGTATAACAATTCATCGCCAGGGCGAAGTACGGCGAACAGAGCCGTCCCAATCGTATGGGTACCTGATACAAAATGAGGGCGCACCAATCCCGCTTCCGCACCGAACACTTGAGCATATACCTCATCAAGCACCTCGCGTCCACGGTCATTGTAGCCGTACCCCGTCGATCCCGCAAAGTGAAAATCACTCACATGATGCTTCTGAAAGGCCTGTATAACCTTCCATTGATTCCGCTCTGCGATTCGCTCGATTCCCCGTACCTGCCCAGCAATCTTCTCTTCGATTTGCTGCTCCAATTGCTCCAGTCTTGCTGTAAATTGCATCTTATCCATTCCCCTTGATCCATTCCCATGAAGGAAAGCTTATTTATTGATGTAATCTTTCAACTTATATCCATGCTGCTCAGCAGCTAGCCGATCCAACCGAACCTTAAGCAGCAGATCATTCTCGTCGATCTCCTGTTCCAGAACCTCTCCCAGTCGATAAATCAAGGCAATCAAATCCCCACGATCCGCGGATATTCGATAGGTAACCGTTTGGCCGGACAATTGATCTTGCACTGCCTGCCGAATACGCTCCAGATCCCCTTCATCATAAGCGCTTATAATAAAGTGATCTTTATCATGCGGCAGCATCTGTCGTTGTTCTGGGGTGCACAGATCCTTCTTATTATAGAGAACAATTTGCGGCTTGGCTCCCGCTCCTAATTGCTGCAAAATATCCTCTACGACCCGCATATGATCCTCTCGCATCTGCGAAGAAGCGTCCATCACATGCAAAATGAGATCAGCCTCGTTCACTTCCTCTAATGTCGCACGAAAAGCCGCTACGAGATCATGAGGCAAATTTTGAATAAAGCCAACCGTATCCGTTAAGACCACTTCCTTGCCGCTAGGAAGCTCCCACTGGCGAGAAGTTGGATCCAGCGTCGCAAACAATTGGTTCTCCACATACACATCCGCCTGAGTCAGTTGTCGCAGCAGCGTTGACTTCCCCGCATTCGTATAGCCGACAAGCGCAACCTGGTACGCTCCTGTCTTCTTGCGGCGCTCTCGATGCAGATTGCGGTTGCGAACGACTTCATGCAGGTGACGCTTCAAGTCAGTTATACGTCCTCGAATATGGCGGCGATCCGTTTCCAATTGGGATTCCCCGGGCCCTCTTGTGCCGATACCACCGCCTTGACGCGACAGGTTCTTCCCGTGTCCGGATAGACGAGGGAGCAGATATGACAATTGTGCCAGCTCCACCTGAATGATACCTTCTCTTGTTTTTGCTCGTTGTGCGAAAATATCGAGAATGAGCTGAGTACGGTCTACAATCTTCACATCCAACGCTTGTTCCAGGTTGCGGACTTGAGCGCCAGACAGCTCTTGATCAAAAATAGCGGTCGTTGCACCCATCTCATCAATGACCGCCTTGAGTTCTTGTACCTTGCCTTTCCCTATGAACCATCTAGGATCACGGAATTCACGCTGCTGTGTCATCGTGGTCAACACCTCAACGCCAGCCGTTTCCGCCAGCTGCACCAGCTCGTCAAGCGAATATTGAGGATCAACCCCGCTCCGCTTGACATCATCTGTTATTAAAGTCACGAGCACCGCTCGATCGGGTATATTTTGATTCGTTTGGTGAGGCTCTTTTCGCATTCGCGTACATTCTCCTTATCGGTTCATCATCCATATTTCCATCGAACTATGATCATTGACCATATACGTTGTACAGTATACCTCATTTTCGCTCCCATTTTAAATCCTCTGGCTTCAATGTCATTAATTCCAGCTTGCCCGGAGATTGCTGCGGATATAGCTGAAGGAGGCGAACCGCTTGATTACGCATCGCCTTTTCCATTACATTTCGAACAAAGCGCGCATTACTGAACAGATTAGGGGCAAGAATTTTCTCATCCAAAATCACCTGTTTTAACTGCGCCTGTGTAGTTGGCATTAGTACATAATCATGATCCTTTGCCATAGATTCTGCGATATGCAGAAGTTCATCTACCGAATAATCAGGGAATTCCACTTGTATTGGGAATCGCGAAGGCAGCCCAGAGTTCGTCTGCATTAACCAATCCATCTCATCCGAATACCCTGCCAATATGAGGATAAATTGATTTTTATGATCCTCCATGGCTTTTACCAAAGTATCAATTGCTTCTTTTCCGAAATCTTTTTCTCCGCCACGGGCCAAGCTATATGCCTCATCTATAAACAAAATGCCACCCATTGCCCTTTTAATTAAATCTCGCGTCTTCTGTGCCGTATGTCCGATATATTCGCCAACCAGATCAGCCCTCTCTACTTCGAGCAAATGCCCTTTGCTGAGCACTCCTAGCTGCTGGAACATTTTCGCCATGATCCTGGCTACAGTCGTCTTGCCCGTACCAGGATTGCCCTTGAAGATCATATGATATACATGTGATTGGCAGATCAGCCCCGCATCCTGCCGTCTACGATTCATCTGTAAAATCGCATAGAGCTCATAGGCAATGTCCTTCATATGCTTCAAGCCGACAAGTCGATCAAGTTCTTTGCGAACCTCGCCAAATGGCCCATCCTGTGGGACAGCCAAGCTATCCGCTGCTGCTTCTCCATTTGTCTGATTTGCGGCTGTCTCCTGATTGGATTGCTCCACAGGTCGCAGCACGACATTTATTTGACGAGACGGACGTGCATTTCCTTCGGAATTTGCCGCTCGAAGCCTAACATTCATGCTTGTCACCCTTTCGACGTTCATCCTAATCATGTTTCCTCACAACACTGAACACAAATAGTCGATGTTCCAATATATTCTATCGTCTGACAGGTTATTAGCAGTTTCGTTACTATAGCTATTCCTGAGCATGATTCATATCAAGGGGAATTGCAATCCGAACATGGATATATACTACGTCACAAACATAATCACAAAAAAAGTGTGCAGGAACTCTCTCCTGCACACTCTGCACATCGCCTTACGCTACCTTATGTGGATGAAGAACACCGCTATTGCTCACGGTTTGCACGGTCTATTTCTTATCTTAAGCAGCCTTATTCGAATTCTTATTCTGCTTGTGATTCATTATCTTCCCAGTAACAGATTGAATTTCTACCGAAGAATCCTCTGCCCCGTTGCCTGCAGACTTATCTTTGCTGCTGTTGTCTTTATCCTTCTGACCGCCAGAGTTAATAATGCGATCCGACCCTTTCGTTCCGAAGCTATTCATCCCTGATGATCCATTAGACGTATTGGAACCCGTCGTATCTGTAGATCCTGAGGAACCATCCCCACTAGATGTCCCTGTAGAACCTCCGTCTCCAATGCCTGTACCGTTATCGCCCGTTTCCGGCTGATTATTATTCGAATCCGGATTTTCCGGTACAGTTGGCGGTGTCGGCTCATCCGGGTTCGTAGGCTGTTCCGTTGTCGGCGGATCAACGGCCGGTGGATCTACTGCCGGTGGATCAATTGGCGTTTCCGGTGTCTCCTCCTTAATCGTGACGGAAGATTGATTCGATCTTCCTGACTCTTCGGATGCATTTACCGCTGTAACATAGTACGTGTACGTTTCTCCAGGGAAGACACCAACATCTTCAGCGCTGTTGCTCTTCAAGCCTTTGAGCAGCTGTGTGAATGTGTTGTCCTTAGAAGACTTCCGATAAACATGGTAAGAAATATTATCACCAGATACGCTGTTCCAGCTCAGTGCCACACTCTTTGTATTCTCAGAGTACGATGCACTCAACCCGCTAGGCGCCCGCAGTTCTTCCGGCTTTTGTTCCACTTTATCCGGCTTCTTGAAGGAACCCGACTTCTTGCTTTGCAGCGCCTTACCCATAACCTCGCTGAACATTTTCGATGCTCTGCGGCTGCTCTCATGGACAAGGTGATTTTTGTCAGTCTTGTCATACCCCATCCAGACAGCTGCTGTCCATTCTGGCGTATATCCGACGAACCACGCATCACGGTCGCCCTTGCCAGTGTAGCCTGGCACAGAATACTGCGTCGTACCCGTTTTACCCGCAACAGTACGACCACTGATTTGTGCATTTTTACCCGTACCATTCGTAACGACTTCGCGCATCATTTCAGTCATATAGTAAGCCGTTTTCTCACTCATGACCTTTTTGCCTTTCGGCACGTGATACACATAATAGTCATTGTTTTTGCGGTCTGTAATCTTTGCAATCGCATAGGCATCATAATAATTCCCTCCGTTAGCGAATGCATTATAAGCCTCTGACATATTGATCGGAGTAACCCCGTACGTCATCCCTCCCAATGCGATTGACAAGTTATAATCGTCATTCGTCAGAGGGAAGCCGAGGCTTTTCGCAAATTCAAACCCTTTTTTCATTCCAATTTCATTCAATGTCCATACAGCAGGGATATTGATGGAACGTCTAACCGCTTCCGTCATCTCTACTGATGTCGTATAGCCCCCAAGGTTCGTAGGACAATATTTGCCGAAGCACTGCTTCTCATTGCTCAATTTCGACCACGGGAAGTACTTGCCCGTCTCCAGCGCTGGCGCATAGGACACGATTGGCTTGAAGGACGATCCCGGCTGACGCTTTACAGTAGCACGATTCAATCCTTTGCGAGCATAATCCCGCCCACCTACCATCGCGATGATGGAGCCATTGCTATGATCTGTAATAACCATTGCGCCTTGCATTTTCGTATCATCCGGGCTCTGCTCGAACATATCGTCATTGTTGAACGCATCGTACATAATGCGCTGAGCATTCGCATCCATCGTCGTATAAATGTGATATCCTCCGCGATACAGCTCATCCTCGGTAAGACCCGTTTTCTCAGTCGCTTCCTCTACCATGTAGTCAATGAATGCGTTGTATGCTTCATTTTGCTTATCCTCCGACTTAGCCGCGTGCCCCGACATTTTCGGATCATATTCCACCGCTGCAGCACTCTTCGCCTCTTCAGCCGTAATATAGCCTTGTTCATACATCAGCTGAAGAACAACAGCCCGGCGTTCCTTCGATCGCTCTGGACTCGACAGCGGATTATATCGGGATGGCGCTTTTGGGATAGCTGCCAAAGTCGCAACTTCCCATAGCTTCAGATCATTCAAGTCATCCTTATTGAAATACACCTTAGCAGCAGCTTTAAGCCCATACGCACCTTTACCGAAGAAGATCCGGTTTAAGTACATCGTAATTATTTCGTCCTTCGTAAAATGATTCTCCAACGAAAGCGCAATCGACACTTCCGTTGCCTTCCGGAAGAACGTCTTATCACTCGTCAGGAACATATTTTTAGCAAGCTGCTGTGTAATGGTACTTCCGCCTTCTGCAAGGCTTCGTGACACAACGTCCTTAACCATCGCACGCCCAATTGACCACAGATCGACCCCGGAGTGCTCCTTGAAGCGTCTGTCTTCCGTCGCTATGAAGGCATTGCTAACGAATTCCGGAATATCTCTTGGCTCCGCAATCTCTCGATGCTCTATGCCTTTACCAAGCTTAGCAAGCTCTGTACCATTCACATCGTATACAGTGGATACCTCAGCCAGCTTGAACATATCAGCATCCTTGTATTCACGCATCAGCCGCTCCCCGTTCAATAATACGAACAAATAACCGCCAACGGCACAGAACACGGCAAATGCCGTCGTGAAAAACATAAGCCAAAACGTCTTTTTCCAAGTCCATTTCTTTTTCTTCTTAGCTTTGCGCTTAGGATTTCCATGTGCCGGTGTGCGCGTACGTTGAGTTGATTCTTTTTCTCTCGTCATCTGCAATCCGACTCCCTTTATTCCTTTGATTGTCTCTCTCTTCATACCTTGTTGAGATACGATTGAAGCATATCCCTCATACTTATACCCAATATGACTACGAATGAAAAGAACAACCCTTCAGGGTTGTTCGGCAGCGACTATATTCCATTAGACGTGATGGAGGGGCAAAAAGTTTCATTGGCAATCTGCCCCAATCCATCTAATTTACGCCTCGTTCTGATGATCTTGCATCAGGGATACGTTACGTTGTGGCGTGAATGTGGAAATGGCGTGTTTATACACCATTTGTTGACGTCCCTCGCTATCGATGACAATGGTAAAGTTATCGAATGCGCGAATGACACCACGAATCTGGAATCCGTTCGTCAAATATACGGTCACTGGAATGCTTTCCTTGCGCAATTGATTCAAAAAAGTGTCCTGAATGTTAATAGATTTATTCATCGTCCGTACCCCCAATAATCATGAGATTGTGTTGAAATATATTCAACCTGTTATCGAAACTTTCCTGCTATGAGCTTACAAATTTGTTCAAATTGTTGATCTGCACAATCTGATTCTGTGACATCAACCCAGTGAATATCCTTCATGTGCCGGAACCAAGAGAGCTGGCGCTTCGCAAATCTTCTTGTATCGCGCTTAAGCAGTTCAACGGCAGCATCGAGTGACATGTCACCTTCAATATACGCTGCGATTTCCTTGTAGCCAAGGCCTTGCATCGATACGAGATTTCGCGAGTAGCCCTGTTCGAGCAGCCGGCGAACTTCTTCCACCAGCCCCTCCTCCATCATCATATCAACTCTTGCCTCTATTCGTTTATATAGCATCTGCCTATCCATTGTCAAACCTATGATACACAGATCGAACGGCGACTCCTTTTTCTGACGGCCTAATTGCTTCGAAAATGGCTCGCCTGTAAGATGATATACTTCCAAGGCTCTAATTACTCTGCGCTGATCATTGGCATGCAGTTTGTCAGCAGTTTCCGGATCCACTCCCCGCAAGCGCTCCAGAAGCGCTTCTGCACCGTGAGAAGCTGCAAATTCCACCATTTCTTGACGGAATGCTTCATCTGCACCGTGTTCACTGAATTCATACCCGTAGCATACTGATTCAACATAGAGCCCAGTTCCCCCGACGATAAATGGGGTATGATTGCGGTTCGCGATCTCGTCGATAAGTGTCCGGCACTGAAGTTGAAAATCAGCGACCGAATACGGCTCATCGGGATCTAATATATCCATTAAATGGTGTGGAATGCCCTCTCGCTGCTCTACTGGCAGCTTAGCTGTACCAATATCCATTTGCCGATATACCTGCATACTGTCACCGGATATAACCTCACATTGGAATTTCTTAGCCAAGTCAAGACTAAGCTTCGTCTTTCCAACCGCAGTCGGTCCAATGAGTACAAGCAGCCTCGGTTTATTACTCATCGTTGCCTCCAGCAATGTCAATCACCCCATATGCCAATTTCGCTCCGGATGGTAACACACGGGTGAATCCTAGCCGGGCAAATTCTTCGCTGTTCTTTACTTCCTTCATGACCACTCTCTTGCGCGCCACACGGCAAGCTTCCGCAATCGCTTCATGCGTCAAGGCTTTATGGTTCGCCATCGTACGCAGCGGATCAATCGATGCCGAGCTTGTAACGGGAGAGCGGAACATCGGATCAAAGTATACCACATCGACGGAACGGCTTGGCAGTGAACTGAGCATGCATAGATGTTCAGCCTGCTTCATCACAATACGGCGCATCGCTCCCGTAACCTCGTCCACACCACTCTCATACAGCTGCAGCCCTTCGTGCACAAGCGCAAAAAGTGATGGCTCACTCTCCAGCGCTGTAACCTTCCCATTGGGGCCTACCGCGACGGCAAACACCAGAGAATCCCCTGCTAGGCCTGCCGTACAGTCTAACACCTCATCGCCAGGCGTAACACCACTCGCTGTAATCATCCCGTCCGCATCTCCGGACAAAATCCGCTTCGCCCGCACATAGGCCATACTCGGATGATAAGTCAGCTCTGTGACCCCTAACTTCAAATAGCGGACACAATCGTTCAGGTAGACGAGAAATTCATCGTCGCCATATCTACGCTGCATGCGAGGCAAGGTCTGATCGCGCCGTTCTGCATAGAACCATCCGAACAGCTTGGCCATCTTCCGCGCCCGCTCCTTAAGCTCTGGTGACGTATACTCGCCTGTCGTGACTATCATTTGCTCCTCCTCATTATATACGCTGTGGAAAGGGAATTACAAATCCCCAGCTATTCTCACATAACCCGCTTAAACATTTTCTCCAGATCGTATGTTGTAAATCGAATGACGATCGGCCTGCCATGCGGACATGTAAATGGCTGGCGGCATGTTCCCAATCGGACGAATAGCGTCTCCGCCTCAGCTGCTGTCAAGCGCTGATTCGCTTTAATCGATGCCTTACAAGAGCACATCGTCGCTGAGGCCTCTCTTAATTTTGCAATATCGGGCGCCTTCTCGCTCAACACCCAGTCCGTCATTTCTTGAATAATATCCGTTTCTTCCCCTTTAGGGAACCAGTATGGATGGGAACGAACTAGGAATGTTTGGCCCCCAAATGGCTCCATGATGATCCCGACCTGCTCCAGCAAATGCATACGGGATCGAATCCGCTCCGCATCAGCAGGGGTAAACTCTAATGTGATCGGCAGAAGCAGCTCTTGAGAGGCTTCTACCGGCTTGCCGAATCGCTCAAAATAATATTCATAATTGATTCGTTCATGCGCTGCATGCTGATCAATTAAATAGAGCCCCTCTTCATTCGAAGCGATCAAGTATGTTCCGTGCAGCTGACCAATGTAAGAAAGTGCGGGGAACTTCGGCAATGCAGCGTTGTCCGTACTACCTTCCTCCGTCAGCCATTCCTTCCATTTCTCCGCACCGGCCTTCACTGCGGCTTGCCCTGCTTGCTGCTTAGCATTCGAATAAGGATTCGAATAAGCACTCGTATTGGAACTTCCCGCATTGCGGCTACCGTAAGAAGGAGACGTCTCTCGAACTCTCTCTCTCTCCTCTTGACCGTTTGCAATCGATGCTGTCTCTGCATCATAGGAAGTTGATGGAATCAATTCGTGATCCACAGCTTGCTTGAGTTTCGCCGGACTGTCTACGGTGTCCTCGTTACTAGAAGTCGATTCAGAGGACTTAATAGCCACTGGATCTGCACTTGCAGCTACAGCCAGCTCATCCTCGTTCTTGCGACCTATCTCTTGCAGTTGTTGCTGCTCCGTCTTCTTCTGTTCTACCGAGCCACTTAGTGCAATAGAATCAATAACGGATTCATTTGGAGGTTGCAAGGCTTCTGGAGCAACACGAGACATTTCGGCTGCTGCGGTCTGATTCCATTTCCCCGTTAGTTCAGGTTGTCGCTGCACGTTAGGTTGATGGGATGTTTCAGCATTGCTTCGTGACTGCTCCCGATCTTCCTTCGCTAATTGCGCGGCAGAGGACGGATCAGACTCAATGACTAGCGCCCCCATTGGCTTTAATTGCTTCTCTTGATTGGCCGCTATCGTCTCCGCAGCTTCCCATTGAAGCTCTGCTTGCTCGACATACGTTCGCACCTTCGCCTTCTTCGGAGCCGCTTCAGGAATAAGACGCTGCTTATGCAGCAATTGCTTCACGGTCTCTTCGATGAATGCGCACAACTCTGCCTCTTTGCTGAAGCGAACTTCAAGCTTGGCAGGATGCACATTCACATCCACGAGAGAAGGGTGCATCGTCACATGAAGCACGAGCATCGGGTAGCGATTGATCGGCAAGAACGTATGGTACGCACGAAGTATCGCTTGATTCAGCGGAAAGCTTCTGACATATCTGCCATTGATCATCCATGACATCGCATTGCGGTTTGAGCGCGTTAATTCAGGCTTGCCAATATAGCCTTGCACCTCGAAGTCCAAGTGTTCTCCCTTGACCTGCAGCATCCCTTTCGCTGTCTGAACGCCATATACAGAGGCAATAACCTGCAATAAGTCTCCATTGCCAATCGTTTGCAGCAGAGTGTGCTCATTATGCTTCAAGGTAAACGCTATACTTGGATACGATAACGCCAAACGATAGATGAGATCAGAGATATGCCCCAGCTCCGTCTGGATTGTTTTCATATACTTTAACCGTGCAGGCGTATTATAGAACAGTTCACGTACCGTAATCTCCGTCCCTTGCATGGACTGTGCGGGCTCATATGATTTGATCGCACCGCCTTCAATAACAAGCCGCCTGCCTAACCCGCTGGATTCTGTCGACGTTACCAACTCTACCTTGGCAACAGCCGCAATACTCGGAAGTGCCTCTCCTCGGAACCCTAGACTGCGAATCGAGAATAGATCTTTCCCTGTCTGGATCTTGCTCGTCGCATGCCGCAAAAAGGCATTTTCCGCATCATCATCCGCTATACCGGAGCCATTGTCTTTTACTCGGATGAGCTGCAGGCCCCCTTCTTCAACGGATACATCAATACGTGTAGCTCCTGCATCTATCGAGTTCTCAACCAGCTCCTTCACAACCGATGAAGGACGCTCCACTACTTCGCCTGCGGCAATCTGGTTGGCAATGTGCTCGTCCAATATTTTAATAATTGCCATCTCTCACACCTCCTTAACTCTCGATTTCTCATGCTCTATTCATTAGGATTCACGAGTAATTTCACGTGCCCGCTTCATCAGATCATGCAGTTGATTCATTGCTTCCAATGGAGTCATTGACATCACATCTACATCTGTCAAAGTGCCGATGAACTCCTTCATTGCTATTACTTCAGCACTGTATTGAACGGAATGATCCGGCTTCTCTTGCTGTGCCGCTTGATGGGTCTCGGCAGTACTTGCCATACTCATGACAGATTGCTCGTCATCTGTCTGACTGTCTTGCAAAGGCTTCACATGCTGTGTAGGTGACTGAATGGGACTATCCGCAGATACCGCAGTCTGATCCCATCCGAATAAGGACAGCTGTTCCACATGATTGACAGGAAGCTCTTGCTGCGAACTCGAAGGGGATGCATGTGTTGTCCCTTCACGATCCGTTGTCTCATACTGCTTCAACAGGTCGTATGCACGATTAATAATTTGATCAGGGAGACCCGCAAGACGTGCACAATAGATACCATAGCTTGTGCTGGCTGCGCCTGAAATCAACTTACGCAGGAAGGTAACTTGATTACCGCTTTCCTGTACGGCCATGCATACATTCTTCAATCGTGGCAGGCGATCCGCCATATGCGCCAATTCATGGAAATGGGTCGAAACGAGCGCCTTACAGCCGATTCGATCGTGGACATATTCCACTACAGCCTGTGCAATGGACATCCCCTCACTCGTTGATGTGCCACGACCCAGCTCGTCAATGATGACCAAACTGCGGCGCGTTGCCTTCTCTGTCATCACCTGTATATCCATCATTTCCACCATAAACGTACTCTGACCGCCAATTAGATCATCTGCAGCTCCAATTCTCGTGAAGATCCGATCGACAATCGGCATAGACGCTCGTTCAGCTGGAACGAAGCATCCAATCTGCGCCATGATCGATATCAGGGCTACTTGACGCATGTACGTGCTCTTACCTGCCATATTCGGCCCTGTTATGAGCAGCATCGTCTCATTCTGCTCTGTCAGCTCGGTATCGTTCGCCATGAAGTCTCCACCCTGCATGACGGCCTCCACAACGGGATGGCGTCCCTCAGCAATATGCATATCCAATTGCTCCGTGAATGCCGGACGAACATATCTCCTAGCTGCACTGACTGCAGCGAGTGATTGGTAGACGTCTATTTCAGCAACTGCTTCTGCCAATGCCTGCAGGCGGCGAATCTCGCCTCCAATGCGCTGACGCAGCTCGCTAAAGCGCTCGTACTCCAAGCCGAGCATCTTATCCTCAGCCTCGAGAATTAGCGCTTCCTTCTCCTTCAATTCAGGCGTTACGAATCGTTCTGCATTCGCCAGCGTCTGCTTACGCTCATATCGTCCTTCCGGCAGGGATGACAAATTCGACTTCGTTACCTCGATATAATAGCCGAATACCTTGTTGTATCCGATCTTAAGCGACTTGATTCCGGTCGCTTCCTTCTCTCTGCGCTCCAGCTCAGCGATCCAGCGCTTGCCGTTCACACTTGCTTCTCGGAGCTGATCAAGATATTCATCGTATCCTGGCTTAATAAGTCCACCGTCACGTACCGATACCGGAGGCTCGTCCACCACCGCACGTTCAATCCAATCGTGGATATCTCCACATGCATCCAATTCACTAACAAGATTGTGAAGTGTTGCAGACGATGTCTGCACGCATAACTGCTTCAGCATCGGAATCTGACTCAGTGAAGACTTCAGTGCAACGAGATCACGACCGTTCGCCGTACCGAAGGCAATCCGGCCTACAAGACGCTCCAGATCATATACCGAGGACAACTGCTCACGCAGCTCTTCTCGCCATATGAGATGATGATACAGCGTATCAACGGCCTCTAAGCGCTCCTCAATGGCCTGCCGATTCATGAGCGGCTTGTCAATCCAGCGACGAAGCAGCCTTGCCCCCATCGACGTCTCGGTGCGATCAAGCAGCCAGAGCAGGGAGCCTTTCTTCGCACGCTCACGCACGGTTTCCGTAAGCTCCAAATTACGACGTGTAAAAGGATCTAACACCAGATATTGATCCGGGTCGTAAGTTCGAATATTCGTCAGCTGACTCAATGAGCGCTTCTGTGTTTCTTGCAAATACCCCATCAGCATAGCAAGCGCCTGCTGCCGCTCATCCTCAAGTCGAGTCCAGACGGCTTCGCCGAACTGCTGCCTTGCCAATACTTCATCCTTGCGGCTCCATTCGGTAAACAGAACAGAACGATTCCACGCCTTCGTAAGCGGCTCCGCCTCTTGCAGCAATGCAGGATGGCCAATAACTTCTGTCGGCATATAGACATTCAGCTCATCAATAAGCCAAGATTGCCCGATCGGTGCTGAAGTAACAATCAGTTCCCCTGTGGAAAGATCACAGGCAGCCAGTGCATTGCTGGTACTCCCTTGGGATAGACAGACTAGATAATGATTCGACTTATCGTCGATCAGCTTGCCTTCCATGACTGTGCCTGGCGTCACAATCCGGACGATTTCCCGGCGGACGACTCCCTTAGCTTCCGCTGGATCCTCCACCTGTTCACAGATGGCAACCTTATATCCCTTTTCAATTAATCTCTGAATATAATTATCTGCCGAATGATAAGGCACGCCACACATTGGGATACGATCCTCTGCACCGCTGCTGCCTCTACCCGTCAGTGTAATCTCCAATTCCTTCGATGCTTGAATCGCATCGTCAAAGAACATCTCGTAAAAATCCCCGAGGCGGAAAAACAAAAAGGCATCCTTAACCTGCTCCTTGATGCTCAAATATTGTTCCATCATCGGTGTCAGCTTCACCATAAACACCCTCCGATAACATAAGTAGAACTCTATTATATCAAAAAAAGAGCGGGGACTCACGCGCATTTCACGCAGTCACCGCTCACTCGATCCCAACCATGTACTCCGCAAATCCTCCTGCTCATCCCATATCCATTGTGCTCTTATGCGATGAGACAGCGCTTGAATAGCATGTTCGGCCTGTACCGATAGGATATCATCTCTCCATTCATTCCTGCACTTCCTCACTTCTCTCAGCAAGTCGTCCATAAGCTCTAACGCCAGCATGCGCATAGGTTGTCTTCCCGCATCTGTGAGATAATTATCGCGCCTTGTCGGATAAGCATGGAATGCTTGAATCACCTCTTCACGCACACTATCGCGCCTAGTCAGCTTTGGATAAACCACTGCAACCGTACGGAATAAGGTTAGAACCTCTAATGTCAGGACCGGCGTCATAATAAAGCATGGAAGTGTTCGGTATTCAAATCCGCCCTCACCGCCATGATCATGTTCGCGCACATCCCCATACGTCCCATACCCTGGACGCCTCCTTAATGAACCCGCTGGATTCTCAAGAAGAGCCAGCGGCAGAGCTACATAAGTATCCAACGCTCTTATCAAGTCTGAGGTTAGCCAAATTCCACTAACATGGATATGCCCGCCGAGCGAGAATTTTCCTGCTGGATGCGATCCACCCAGCCATACGAGCTTGGAATCCTGCATGTGAGAAGCACGCTTCTCTGCAATGATACGGTCTGCAAGCTGCATAGCCCTGCACAAATGCTCCACAAGCTGGGCCGGACGCTCAGCAGGTTCCGGACGAAGCTCCATCAGAGGATAGATGACACGTCCTTGCAGACGCACGGCATCACAACCTGCGGCCCCACCCTTGGGTAAGTACCGAACGGCGGGGACGATCTTCTCGGCATGGGCATCATATAGAATTAATTCTACATCCATCCCAAGCTTCAGTTGTGTTCCCTTGTTCCGAATTCGTGAATGCTGTATTGTCTCCTCATGCCATGCTGCAGCATACCTCTCCCGTACCCATGATGGAATTCGCTGCGGTATAGGGTCGATATGCACGATTACATCACCCAACTGGGGCTCATCCAGCACACCCGCTGGCAAGTCTGTCATTCCCTCCACGGCAGAAGATGGTGTGCAGCGCAGCGTAACTGCAGCGATGTCCCAGCCTACCGCATATGCAGCTCGCAGAGCCAGCCGGGCAAGCCGGCGATAAGGCGGCTTGGACCAATCATCAAGCGCACGATACATGGGAAGACCCTGCGGAGGAGTTGAACTCTGTGCGGCAGCAACGATACGACAGCCATTGACCCAGAAGCATATAGAACGAACGTAATGCTGGCCCGAATTCGGCGGCAATTCATCTGCCCACGTAGCCCATTCGGCCACAGGCAACCCCCATAGCTTCAAGCGTTCACGCATGGTGCTTGAGCGCCAACTCGCAGCATAGCGATTGAGTACGATTGCGCCCTCTTCCTCCTGACGATCCACTACTCTCTCCGCATCCTCCCGATTCCGCTGTGCCATACTGCGTTTCCACCATACGATTAATTTCCCAAGCTCCTGAACAGCAATTGACCTAGCTCCGGCTCGCACATATCTCGTATTGGAGACCGCCTTCACTTTATACTGCTTCCACATGTTGGCGGCTTCCCGGTCATCCGTTATGACAACCACGCTATCTTCACAAGCAAGGTCTCGGCTCAACGTCGCCTCCCCCTTCGCATCCAGCATATATGATTACATCCTGATTAGATTCACATTGCAGCTATGAGGCCAACCAACAACATTACCTGAATTTTTGTTGCGAATCCAAAAAAAAGGAGGGCTCCCGCCCTCTACAATCTTTCCTTTACTGCATATCCTGTGGGTATATCATCAAGTTTGTAAGCACAGGTTTTGCAGCAGCTCACCCACCATGCGCATGTTGGTTGAGAGTATCCTCAATAGGAAATGAGAAACCGCCGCAAGCGGTCAGGGCCTGCGGCGATGATTACAACTCCTCATCCGTCAAGTCCGGTTCCAAGTCGTCGAAGCTCTCATCCTGAACACTAAAGTCAAAATCCTTGTCTTCGAAATCATTGCACCCGTCCTTACAAACGAGAACACATACCTTTGTCTCTGCAACCATTTCCACAACGAATTCCCGCTCAACACGAATAGTCACACCGCGTCCATGCGAAGATACACTAGCTTCAACGCAGTTCGGTTCCTGAACTGCTTCCGCAGATACCTCAACAGTGGAAGAACGATGCTTCGGATCAACATACGACAGCGGAACGAGATCTACATACGACACCGTTTCTTTCGCAACGTCAGTTTGGGAATTGTTGTCGTATGAATACCAGATGTTGATATCGTAAGTACCAATTACTTCAATGCCGTCTCCTGCCCGCACCGATTCATATTGATGGTTTATGAGCCAAGCCCCCAATATGCTTGTCGGATGATTAGGCGGAGAGACGGTATGTGTGACGACAGAGAACTTACGACCTTTGCCGCAGACTGCTTTCGTGATGATTTCCCGGCAGTGGTGTTTTTCTGTGTTTGCCATCCTGTGGACCTCCTCCATACAATCATTCAATTAAAGTGTATGCAGGACAGTCGTCTAGGGTGACAACAATTTTTTAAGAGTGAACGCATTTTTTGAGAGTCAACATATGCTGGCCTGACGCGGGTTACACGCCAAGTCGAAGTTGTTTCTTATCTCTTTTCGCTATCTTCAAATATTGTTGAAGCTCGCGAATTACTTGCAAGACGGCTGCACGCACTTCAAATTCTCCACGTGTAACAGGCAAATCCATTTGACGGAATACCTCGTCCAAATCATTCAGAAGCTGTTCTGTCTTGCCCGTATAATGCGGCTCCTTCACATCCTCGCTCAATTGATCGAATACATCTGCTACTAAATAGCACTGAGGGAATGATTGATACACTTGAGAGAGCAGCTGAAGGATTCCCTGCACATTTTCCAGCTGCGCCTTGCGCATGTAGAAATAAATCAGCCACTGCTCATCGGCATGAATATCATCCGTACGCATGAGTCGATTCTCCAATGCCTTCGAGGCAATAAAGATTCCTTCATTTACTTTTTCATCCGCATCAATAATTTCATGTCCATCCCATACATAGGTTGTATCCCTCAAATTGGAGCTAATTTGTGTGAAAATCAGGGAAAAGTAAGCATCGACTTCCTTCTTAATTCGGACAAGCTTATCCTCTTCATTCGGCATATACACCAGATTGACGACACTGGCTGCACCAAGTCCAATGGCCAACAGAAGCACTTCGTTCAACACGCCATGCAGCGTTAAGGTTCCTGCGCCATAGATATGGAACACAACGACTGAGCTTGTTACGATTCCTTCCTTGAAATTAAGCTTAGCGATAATCGGGAATGCAACTAATATGTATAAAGCCAGCACCCATAGCTCGAAACCGAGAAGCCCGAACAATAATGAAGCTAGCAGCAAGCCGACAACCGATGCCAGAAATCGCGCCGACACGGTCTTTATGCTGCGCTTGCGGGTAACATCCACTCCTAATATAGCTAGCAAGCCCGCTCCTAGCGGATTCACTGCTCCTGCAAGGTTAGCAACGATTATCGCCAATATTGACGCGATCGCTGTCTTAATGACACGAATACCAACAAATCCGAACACCATGTGCGAGTACGCTCCTTCAATGAGACCCTTATGTAATGTTATCTTCTTATGATACATGTTCATTATATCGACTCGGATGATGTGTTGCAAAAAAAGAGGAATGCCATTCATTGGCATTCCCCTGTCACTCCATATACACTTCGGCAAACCACGAGAACTTATACGGATTACGTACGATTCACGAGTTTCCGCTCTGCGAACGCAACTGCTTTATACATTAGTGTAGCCACAATTGCGATAATGACAAGCGATGACATAACCAGTGTAAAATTAAACACTTGAAATCCATATATAATCAAATATCCAAGCCCTACCTTGGATACAAGAAATTCACCAACAATTACACCTACCCATGCAAGCCCGACATTCACCTTCAGCGTGGACACGATCGCAGGAAATGAGGCCGGCAGAACGACCTTGCGAAATATCGTCCGCTTCCCGCCCCCAAATACACGGACAACCTTGATGTAATTTGGATCGACTTCCCGAAAGCTATTGTACACAACAATGGTTGTTATGATTACGGTGATGGATAAAGTGGTAGCCACAATGGCTGTAAATCCCGCTCCAAACCCGACGATGAACAAGGGGCCAAGCGCAACTTTCGGCATGCTGTTGAAGACAACCATGTACGGATCTAGCACTCGCGCAAGAAATTCTGACCACCAAATGAGCACGGCAAGCAGAGTGCCGAAAACAGTACCGAGTACAAAGCCTACAATCGTCTCACCTACTGTCATCCCTAAATGGGGCCAAATGGAACCGTTCATGACATCCTGCACAATTTGCGCGCCTACCTTGCTCGGATAACTGAATAACAGAACATCGATCCACTTCAGTCGGCCTGCTAGCTCCCAGAGCGCTATACAGGAGATTAGAATGATTAGCTGTGTCACCGTAACTGATGTTGACAGTGCACGTCTGCGTGCGCGATATTGCGCATAGGTCGATGCTACTAGCTCCTTCGTATTATCTGAGGGATGGGGTATGGGCGTTGAATCATCAAGATCCGAATGTCGGCTCATTGCTTTCCCTCCGATCTGACGCCTCAAGTTCCTTCCACAAGTCATGGAACAGATCATTGAATCCTTCCTGCTCACGTGCATAGAAGGGTTGGGAGTTGCGGATTGACTCTGGTATGACGAATGTTCGCCGAATGCTGCCTGGATCACGGTTCAACACAATCACCCGATCACTAACGGCTATTGCCTCTGACAGATCGTGGGTAACGAGAATGGCCGTCTTATTTCGTAGACGCAAAGTTTCCACGACCAAATCCTCCAATTGCAGCTTCGTCTGGTAATCCAAGGCAGAGAAGGGTTCATCCAGCAGCATAAGCTCCGGTTCCGTCGCAAGCGTCCTGACCAGTGCAACACGCTGCCTCATTCCGCCGGACAGTTGATGAGGATACAGCTTCTCTGTCCCTTCGAGTCCCATTCCGTTAAGCAGCTGAACAACTCTCTCCATCATCTCAGGGGTTAACTGTTTTGTCAGTTCCAGCCCCATGCATGCATTGTCAAGAATCGATCTCCAAGGGAAGAGATAGTCCTGTTGAAGCATATAGCCGACATGAGATGAGGTACCGCTCACTCGCTGACCATATACATTTACATATCCGTAGGTTGGCTTCATCAGGCCAGCGATAATGGATAGTATTGTTGTCTTGCCGCAGCCGCTCGGCCCAACCAGACTAACGAACTCGCCCGGCATGATGGAAGCGGTTAGTTCATTTACTGCCAGCTTCGCTTCTCGATCTGTCACATAGACATGAGTCACACGGGATAGTTCTACTGCAGGTATCATTGAGGCGCCTCCCTTCGAATGAGCGTTATGGGCATCCGTCATTTCACCAGCTTTATCGCTTTCTCGGCAAATTCATTCGTAACGATCTGCTCGTGATGTACACGAGATTTCAACTCCCCTGCCGAATCTAGCACATCCAGTAGATTGTTCCATTCCTGCTCATCCAGGACTGGATCTGCGGCATACGATTGTTGTTCCTTATACCGCTTAACCGCACTTGCGACAATATCCCGGTCAGCATCCTTGAAGAATGGCAGAATAACATCGGTAATCTCTTCAGCGGACTGCTTCTCTACCCATTGCTGCGCTTTATAGATCGCATTCGTGAACTTCTGTACAGCATCCTTGTTCTTAGAGATATAGCTCTGCTTAGACATGAAGGCCGTATAAGGAAGCTTGCCGCTCTCTACACCGAATGAGGCGACAACAACCCCCTTGCCTTCTTTCTCAAAAATAGAAGCCTGCGGCTCGAATAGCTGTACATATTCGCCAGTCCCTGAAGCGAATGCTGACGCAATATTGGCGAAATCAATATTCTGAATGAGCTGCAGGTCTTTGTGTGGATCAATGCCATGCTTCTTAAGCGTAAATTCCCCTGCCATCTGAGGCATTCCGCCCTTGCGCTGTCCGAGGAATGTACTTCCCTTTAGTTGATCCCAATCGAAGCCGTCCTTTTTCTCACGGGCAACGAGGAACGTGCCATCTGTTTGCGTGAGCTGCGCAAAATTAATAACCGGATCCTCAGCCCCCTGCTGTGCAACATAGATGGACGTCTCTGAGCCAACAAGCGCTACATCAATTCCCCCTGAGAGCAGCGCTGTCATTGTCTTATCTCCGCCAGAAGTCGTCTGTAGATCAACGTCCAGTCCTTCCTCCTTGAAGAATCCCTTGCCAAGCGCCACATACTCAGGGGCATAGAATACAGAGCGCGTCACTTCTCCTACCTTGATCTTCACTAAATCACTGCTTGAACCACATGCACTAAGCACCAGCACAGCAAAAACTACGATGGCCAAGGTACCTATTCGCCACTTGTGTCTCATCCGATATCTGTCCTCCTTATCTGGAATGGGTATACCATGGAACCTGTTCGTACTCTTCTGAGTCAATCTGCTCGACCCATAATCGCGTAAACTCTTACCTAATTGAACCTGCCCTGTTGTTCGGTTATTGCATTGTATGCATCCATTACTGAAATGGTTATTCGCCCGACCCTAATCAAATGGCAACGCTTGAAAAAAGCTTATCCTCCATCGTTGCGATTGAGGTGCTCCCTGCCGCCGAATGAGTAGCATAAATCATAAAAAAACGCAGCCCCATCCGGGACTGCGTTCTACATTCAACATTGATTCGGTTACATGCCGTAAACTTCATTCGTCTTCTTCGTCAAATAATCGACCAGATATTGCGGGTTCAATGCCTCTCCAGTTACCTTCATAATGATCTCGGATGGAGTCAAAAGCTTCCCGTATTGATACACTTGTTCCGTCAACCATTGCTTAATTGGCTCCAACTGGCCATTTTCAACGAGGGTCTCTAAGTTAGGAAGCGCGCTTTCCATCGTATGCATCATTTGAGCGGCATACATGTTGCCAAGGGAATACGATGGGAAGTAGCCGAATCCGCCGCCTGACCAGTGCACATCCTGCAAGACCCCTTCTCCAGCATGGCTCGGACGCACGCCCAAATAAGACTCATATTTCTCATTCCACACGCGAGGAAGCTCCTCAACAGGCAGATTCTCATTGAACAGCATCTTCTCGATCTCATAACGGATTATGATATGCAAATTGTACGTCACTTCATCTGCATCCGTACGGATTAAGGAAGGTTCTACCCGGTTAATTGCACGGTAGAAGGTATCAACTTCCACTTCGTTCAATTGCTCTGGGAACAGACGCTGCAATTCCCCGTAGTAACGATTCCAGAACGGACGGCTGCGGCCGATCATGTTCTCCCAGAATCGGGATTGCGATTCGTGAATGCCCATCGATGTTCCGGTTGACAATGGAGTGCCATCGAATTCCTTAGTAATGTTCTGCTCATACAAGGCATGGCCACCTTCGTGCAAAGAACTGAATATCGCACTCGCCGCATCATCCTTCTTATAATGCGTCGTAATACGAACATCGCCTGAGTTCAACCCGATCATAAATGGGTGAACGCTCTCATCCAAGCGTCCAGCCTCGAAGTCGTAGCCCATTTCCTTCAGCAAATACAGGCTGATTTCCTTCTGCTGCTCAATTGCGTAATCACGATGCAAGAACTCATACGCCGGCTGTTCATCTTTCTCCTGTACAGCATGTACAAGCGGAACAAGACCTTCTTTCAGTTTACCAAAGATGGCATCCAGCTTCTCCACCGTCATCCCTGGCTCATACATATCAAGCAGCGTGTCATAGCGCGTGTCCTTCACGCCCCAATAGTCGATCAATTGCTGCGTCTTCGCTACGATGTCACGCAAATACGGAGCGAACATTTCAAAATCAGCCTTTTCCTTCGCTTCCTCCCACATCGTCTCTGCATGCGAGGTTAATACGACATATTCTTGATACAGCTTGGGAGGAATTTTGCGGCTGCGGTTGTATTCCTTACGCGCATCTGTAACCATTTTACGATCTGCATCGGACAGTTCGCCGAATACATCAGCCTGCTCCAATGCATCCAAACATTCTCCCATCTCATCCGATACGGACAGCTTGAACATATCCTCGGACAATGCTCCGATTGTTTTAGAACGCTGTTCAGCCCCCTTGCGTGGAGCACCTGTACGCAGATCCCAATGCAAAATGCTTAATGCTTCACCATAACTTTTCAGTTTCGTTGTTATATCCCGAAATTTCTGCAAGATTGCCTCATTTTGCGCATTCATGCCTATTTCACCTCGAATTATGTATAGTCTTCCTTCTTGATGATACGCGGTGAAAACGATATAATCAACATTCGAAAGCGATTGTGAATAACGATTCGTATTTTGGAATCATTGTTACATTGCTATTTGTACACTTACTCGAACATGTCAAGCCATAAAGGAGCAGATTCGATGTCAATTTGGATTCAAGTGACTGAAGCTGCCGAAGAGCAGCTCAAGCAGCGTCTCAGCTCCGCAGATGGCGGAATTATCAAGCTTGTACACGATACGGAAGGCTGCGGCTGCGCCGTCAACGGCGTGCCCGCCATATGGATCGCCCCGCAGGCTGACGCAGATGACGTGCAGCTGCAAAGCAATGCCCCGCTTGACATCTACATGAACCGGCATCACATGGTGTTTTTTGATGAGAAATTGAACCTTGATGTATCGGGGACAGGCGGCTTTTACAAGCTGAGCAGTGCACAACAAATTTATTCAACACATGTCGCATGCAAGGATCGACGTGACAACAAATGAAGCGTCAACATGCAAGGGAGGGAAAAACATGTCCAACATGTCCAACATTTTAGATTTCAACCGTGAATTCGTCGAGAAACGCGAATATGAACAGTACTTGACTGACAAATTCCCCGACAAGAAAATGGTCATTATCACATGCATGGATACTCGACTCGTCGAGCTCCTTCCAAAAGCAATGAATTTGCGAAATGGCGACGTAAAAATTATTAAAAACGCAGGTGCAATCATTTCACAGCCATTCGGAAGTGTTGTGCGCAGTGTGCTTGTCGCTATTTATGAACTGGAAGCCGATGAGGTTATCGTTATCGGACACTATGGCTGCGGGATGACTGGCTTGAACTCTCAACAAATTATCGACAAGGCCAAAAAGCGCGGCGTTGAAGATGTTGTTCTGGATACGCTGACGAACTCCGGCATTAAGCTGCACCACTGGCTGCGAGGCTTCAATGATGTCCATGAAGGGGTAATGAACAGCGTACAAGTGCTGCGCAAGCACCCGCTTCTTCCTTCTGACGTACCTGTGCATGGCATGGTCATCCATCCAGATACGGGGGCATTGGAATGGGTTGCAGACGGATATCGCTTCTTGGAAGATAAAGATACCGAACCAGGGCATGGGCAGCATTCACCCTCTGCTACTCGATAATCCCGTTACATAGACACGGGCAAAGCTCCTGTACCAGAACCAACTTGCGTTCTGATACAGGAGCTTTTTTGTTATTATTGTCAAATATCCCATATATGCTTGACCTACGAAGGAATGGACACCCAGTGACCCGAGGCAACCTCGACCAATCGGGAACGATCCAGCTGATACGGATCGGATTCCCCCAATTCTTCCATGAATGCACGTGGCTTCTGCATTTCGATCTGCGGATCTGGTACAGGAATTGCGGCTAATAATGACTTCGTATACGCATGCTGCGGGTTCGAATACAATACTTCGCTTTCTGCCAACTCTACGATTTTGCCGCGATACATCACAGCTACCCGATCACTAATATGCTTGACCATAGACAGGTCATGTGCAATGAACAAGTAGGTTAAGCCAAGATTTTGCTGAAGCTCCTGCATCAGCTGCACAATTTGGGCTTGTATCGATACATCAAGCGCTGATAGTGGTTCGTCACACACAATGAATTTCGGTTCTACCGCAAGCGCTCTAGCGATTCCGATGCGCTGACGCTGCCCTCCAGAGAATTCATGCGGATAACGCATAGCATGAGATGGCTCTAGCCCAACCATATCGAGCAGCTCCTCTACCCGCTTCTTCCGCTCTTGCTTGCTTGAGACCAATCGGTGAACATCCAGCGCTTCACCGATCAGATCGATAACCTTCCATCTCGGATTCAATGACGCGTACGGATCCTGAAAGATCATTTGCATATGCCTGCGAACGATTTTCATCTCCTGTGCTGACAATCGGTTTACCGACATGCCCTGATACAGCACATCACCACCAGTTGGCTCATACAGGCGCAATATCGCTCTTCCTGTTGTTGATTTGCCGCAGCCGGATTCTCCCACGACGCCAAGCGTCTCCCCCTCTTGGATATAGAAGCTGATATCGTTAACTGCCTTTACGATATTCCCTTTGCCCAAATCAAAATGCTGCTTTAAGGAACGAACCTCCAGCAATGGACGTTGATCAGTTGACCGAGGACGAACGAATGGGGCAGACTTCACCTTCTTCTCATGTAATCGGGGAAGCGCGTTCAATAATTTTAGCGTATATGGATGTTGTGGATTGGCGAATAGCTCTACGGTCGGGCCTTCCTCCACAATCTCTCCTTCCTTCATGACGAGCACGCGATCACACATCCCTGCAACGACACCAAGGTCATGCGTAATGAGAATGATTGAAGTACCAAATTCTCTCTGCATATGCTTCATAACATTCAAGATTTGCGCCTGAATTGTAACATCCAGTGCAGTTGTCGGTTCATCTGCAATGAGGAGTGCCGGCCTGCAGGCAAGGGCGATAGCTATCATTACTCTTTGGCGCATGCCGCCTGAGCATTCATGAGGATAGTGAGAATAACGCACTTCACTATTGCGGATCCCAACCATCTTCAACATGTTGATCGCTTCCGCCTTTGCCTGTGCAGCTGTCATATCCTGATGCTTGATTAAGCTCTCTGCAATTTGACTTCCAATGCTCATCGTTGGATTCAACGAAGTCATTGGATCTTGAAAAATCATCCCGATGTGACGCCCACGAATATTCTCCATGTCGGACTCTGAATAACGCGCCACGTCCTCACCTAAGAAACTAATCGTACCTCTCTGCTTTGATGCTATCGATGAAGGCAGCAAGCGCATGATGGATCGTGCTGTAACACTCTTGCCACTCCCTGATTCGCCCACAATTCCGAGAGTCTCGCCTGGGTTGACCACGAAGCTTACGCCTCGAACCGCTTGAATCTCTTGCTCCCGATTCTGAAATGCTACCGATAAATCCTGAACTTGAAGGATATGCTCCATGCCCGTTCCCCCGTCTATCGTAGTGATGAATAGGTTTGCTAACAGTTCTTGACAAAACCTTGAAATAAAATATACTATATCCATCGGAATTATACAAATTAAAAGTGAAGGAGGTGCTTATACTACATGCAAATGGAATATACTGAAGCGCCTAGGCTTCCAAAATGGACAGAGACAATCAGCCACAGCTATACAAAGTTGAGCCTGAACCCAATCTATGCACGCCTTGCCATACTGCTCGGCTTGCCTGTCCACCTTGCGGCATACATTATCTATCAGGTTAAACGAAGGGATGATAACGTCCAAGCGGCACGAGATTTGGTCACGCAGGAACTCCTCGCTTCCGGTTACAAAGAGAAGCTTCAAGCCGACTTCGAGGATCAACTACGCTGCAAGCATCGCTTCTTCGGTGAGAACATAGACAATCTCCAGTTCAATCGCCAGGTTCACAAGTTGACTGAAGAACAATTCCGCCAAGCCGTACATGAACATACCATTAAAATGCTTGACCAACGACTCCATAGACGCACTACCTACTCTGGTACCTTTCAAGCCTTGCTTCGACACCCGCTGTTTATCATCTTGACCTTACTTCCCGGATTTCCGATGTATCTGCTTGTGCTCTTGTATTACAACGCATATCTCAAATACATATTTGAGCGATTGATGATGAGTCTGCTTGTAATTATCGGGGTCTCTATTGTCGTATTCACCATATTGAAGCTGTCCCCATTCCATCCTGCAGTTAATATTTTGGGAGAAACGGCGACAGCGGAGCAGATCGAGGCGTTCAATAAGATGCACGGCTTGGATCAACCCTTTTTCATTCAACTGTGGAACACATTAAGAGGCATCGCCACATTTGATTTAGGCAGTTCATTTGCAGGCAACGAAGAAGTATCAACTGCCATCGCAGCCAAATTTCCAATTACGTTAACGCTAACAATTATTTCACTTGCACTTGCTCTCCTCATTGCACTGCCGATCGGCATCATTTCTGCAACACGACCTAATACATTGTTCGATTATACGTTCATCTTCATCGCATTGCTTGGTTTATCGATACCTAACTTTTGGCAGGGACTGGTCTTCATTCTTAACTTCTCCATTCATCTGAAATGGCTGCCTGCCACCTATAATCCGAATAATTGGCTGTCTGTCATTATGCCGGTCATTGTACTTGGAACAGGATTGACAGCATCCGTAGCCCGCATGACCCGCGCTTCTACTCTTGAGGTGATTCATGAGGACTACATCTTAACTGCTAGAGCGAAGGGGCTGCGCAAACGGCAGGTACTGCTCCGGCATGCTGTAAGAAGTGCCCTCATTCCGATTCTGACGGTAGTGGGATTGCAATTTGGAGCAATGCTTGGAGGAGCTGCTGTTACGGAGAAGGTGTTCAATATTAGCGGTATCGGCAGTTATATCATCGATAAGCAGTTCATTCCGGATATTCCCGCCATTATGGGAGGTGTTGTCTACACGGCGATTACGATATCACTGGTCAATTTAGCGGTGGATATTATGTACGCCTTCATTGACCCACGGATTCGTACCAAGATGAAACAATACTAAAGCAGGTGAATCATGAACAAATCACTAGACAAACGATGCGATAACACAAACCGACTGAGAACAAACAGAGAATATAAGTACGCCAGCTTCGCGACCATCGTATCATCCTTATTGTCTCTACTCCTCCTGGTGAACAGTTATGATGTAACAAATCAAGCTGTACGGCATTATGTATTCACCGCTGCTGTCCTATATATCTTCTTCACCTTGCTTCAGTTGGCTGTCACGATCAAGATTAAGCATGATATCAGCTGCAGTGGCGACATCAGAACCTCCACACGAGCTGCCGGTTATCCGTTATTACTAAGCCTTCTTACTGGGAATGTGTTCGTTGCAGCCGCCTCACTACAATTGCTGAAGAACAGAGCTTCGCTGCATTATTCCTTAGCTGTATACATGCTGCTGACACAGGTCTTTGTTCTCGGCGTATCTGCTCTAAACCTATTTAAGCCCTATGTGGCCGATACATTCCCAGCGGCGATGCTGATCCTGATCGTGATCGCCATTTTTCAACTCACAATCCTCATTCTAATAGCTTGCGGCATTATACAGAACCGAATAAGGCTATGGATACGGACCTTTGCGGTCCTACTCCTGTTCACAGCGATTACGGGGAATTTATTCGCTCTGCTGCTTGGAGTCATGCTGCTTCTGAACAATCGGCATGATGAGACTGGTGCGAAGTGGAAGGAAGTATGGGAACGAATAACACGGAATGCAGCAGCCATGTCAGGGTTATTCTTTATCCTCTTCTTGTTCTCAATCTCGATTTGCAGCTTCTTCACCTTCGACTACAGCATCGCTGTGGAGAATGATTACAGTTCGATTCTGCAATCACCGAGCCTCACCTACCCGCTCGGCACCGACAACTTTGGCAGATGCCTATTTTCGAGAATTATATTTGGAGCTCGTATTTCACTCATAGTTGGAATCATTTCCACAGCAATCCCTGTCATTGTGGGCGGTGTGCTCGGCGCCATCTCCGGCTTTTATGGACGCCGGACGGACAATATCATTATGCGGCTGCTCGATGTGATTTACGCTATTCCGGGGATATTGCTAGCCATCGCCATCATCGCGGCATTCGGCGCCAACACGATCAATCTCATTGCTGCACTAAGCATCGGATCAATTCCGAGCTATGCCCGCACGATGAGAGCTAGCGTCATGGTCGTAGCTACATATGAATACGTAGAAGCAGCTAGGGCCCTCGGTCAACGGAAGTTGGCAATTATATTCCAACATATTGTACCGAATTCACTTGCCCCGATGATTGTGAAGTCGACACTTACAATCGGTGGCGCTGTTATTTCAACAAGCAGCTTAAGTTATTTAGGGCTTGGCGTTGAGCCGCATATCCCAGAATGGGGCAACATTTTGAAGCTTGGCAGCACTTATCTTGAGTCGCATTCATATCTCGCTATCTACCCAGGCATTGCTATCATCGCACTTGTATTGTCCTTTAACTTCCTTGGCGATGGAATACGGGATGCACTAGATCCGAAAATGCACTAAGGGAATGCGATTACTTGGCCTAATATAGGCAAAAATGGCCGCAAGTCATGCTGCAAAAATATGCGCACGAACAAAGAAGTCAGAATCATAAATACGAGATTATGGGAGGGAACTCATATGCTATCCAAAAGCAAGTTCTTCATCTTACTATTGTCTGTACTCGTGTTAGTAAGCGGATGCTCGGTAAGTACGAAATCCGATACCGTTGGCAAAGAGCCTGCCAAGAGCGCTGAAAATAAACCGCAAACAGAAACAGGAGCACCAGTGACCATCGAACTGCTGGGCATGAGCACTGGCGAATCCGATCTTAACATCATTCGTGATCAACTAACCAAAAATGGCTTCAACGTGAAGCTGAACTTGCAGCCGGATTACGGCAGCTTCAAGGCTCAGAAGGAAGCTGGCAACTATGATATCGCACTGTCAGGCTGGACCACCGTAACGGGAAATCCTGATTATGCCGTACGTTCCCTATTCAAATCAGGAGGAGACTACAGTATCCTCGCTGATCCGGAAATCGATGCATTGATCGACAAAGCGGCCTCACAGACCCCTGCGGAGTTTATCGAGACCTACAAGCAATTGGAGCAGCGGCTCGTGTTTGATCAAGCTTATATTGCGCCCTTATATATTTCGTTAAAGAGCCAAGCTTACAATAAAGACCTGCTGAATGGAGATTCCGTGAGATTGTCCAAGTCTCGTTCCTTTGCCTGGGAGGATGTAGACTTTAAGGATACGTCCAAGCGTCAAGCAACTCCTCTCATTTTGTCGCAAGGATCTTCAACGCTGACCTCCCTTGATCCGATTAAAGGCAATGATGGATCGATCAACATGATCAATACGAATATGTATGTACGTCTCATTAATCTGACCGATGATGACCGCATCACTTCAGACGGTTCCTTGTCCTACAATCACGCAATTGCTGAAGGCAACTCGGATTATTACTTTATTTTGAGAGATGATATCCATTTTGCCAAAATTGAGAACAAGCTTGCTGTTGATACCGGCGAGCGCGTTGGAGCTGACGATGTTGTATTTTCCCTGAATCGGGCAAAGGATAAGAACTCTGTTCCCGATCATCGCACGTACAGCCTGCATGAGCATATTAAGTCCGTTGAGATTGTCTCAGATCTGAAGGAGCTGGAAACTGCGAAGCTCTCAGGAGGCAGTGACACAATTAAGACTGTGCTAGAGCAAGGACTTGAAAACAAGATTTCCTCACTTGTCACGAATAAAAATGATGCGAACAGCAAGACCGGCAAATATCAAGTTATCAAATTGACAACAACTGAACCTTTCCCTCAAGTATTAAATTATTTGGCTCATCAGTCGGCAGGAATCGTATCGAAGCAGCAGGTAGAGCGCATCAATACATACGATGTAGCGAAGTTCGATGTTAACAAGGACATTCCATATGGAGATCAGAATACAGTTACGGAAGGAAACAAATACAATAACGTACTGGTTACGAGCGGACCATATATCTTGTCCTATAAAAATGATTATGAAGCGATTCTATACAAAAATCCGGGTTACTTGAGAGGCACAAAGCATGAACCGAAAATCAATAAAGTCATTCTGCGCTTCATAAAGGATGCTGACAGCCAATTGGCCGCACTTCGAAGCGGTGAAATCTATGTCAACTATGGAGTGCCTGAAACAAAATTTGACCTTGTGAAAAATGACAGCAAGTTGTCCTTGCAAAGCATTGAGAGCAATGCAGTATCTTACCTGCTCTTCAACACAGCGAATCGAGAAGTAGCCAAGAGTGCAGACCTGCGAAAAGCAGTTCTATACTCTATCAACCAAGAAGACTTCTTGAAATTCTACAATAACCATATCTTCAAGGCAGCCTCGACGGTCAGCCCAATCGTAAAGACCGGGAATGAACTGAAGGCAGATCCTGAGAAGGTAAAGGAATTCTTAGACAAGTATCGATCAGCATCCAAATCCTAATTATCATTTCGAATGCAGCAAGGCTCTGCGTCCTCCCCTTGTAGAGGCACAGAGCCTTGCTCGATCTCGGAGCCGATAAGGATAGAATGCCACTCATTGCAGGATCTAGAACGAAGCCAAGACCATTCGCAGCCCCGAACAGTGCCATACCACATATTTTCGTCTGCGGTGTCGACCATCAAAAAGGGGGTGTCCCAAAAGTCTAAAAAGATTTGGGACGCCCCCTTGTTTTCAAATATGTAAAACAAAAAGAAACCGTTCTTTAGTAAAATGGAAGTACCACCCACCATTTACGAAAGGAACGGTT